>AMYZ01000012.1 GCA_000335715.1 beta proteobacterium L13 | reverse complement strand
AGCCAAAACCCGTCAACACTTTGCTAGCAACAAACTGCAAGTATTTGCTTAAGGTGTTGATTTGCAACAGCACCGAAAGCAAAAAAGTTGGCCGCAGGCGGCCAACTTTTGATTTGTCGCATTTGCACGATGCAATCAGGACTTCTTCAGCTTGGCAAACGCTGCGGCTATGGCACCGCCACCCAGATCAGCTGGTGCTTGCTGCGGACGACTGCCCTGGCGGCGCGGCTCGCTGCGCGGCGCACCGCTGCTGCGGGCGGCCGTACCGACTTCATCGTCCAGACGCATGGTGAGGGCGATACGCTTACGCGGCACATCCACCTCCAGCACTTTGACCTTTACCACATCACCCGCCTTCACCACTTTGCGCGGGTCATCGATAAATTTATTGGACAGTGCCGAGATATGCACCAGGCCATCCTGATGCACGCCAATATCGACAAACGCACCGAAGTTGGCCACGTTGGTGACCACGCCTTCCAGAATCATGCCGGGCTGCAAGTCTTTGATGTCCTCGACACCATCCTGGAAGGTGGCGGTCTTGAACTCGGGGCGCGGGTCGCGGCCGGGTTTGTCCAGCTCCTTCAGAATATCCATCACCGTCGGCAAGCCGAAGCGCTCGTCGGTGTAGTCTGCCGCACGCAGCGCCTTGATGAAGGCAGAATCGCCGATGATCTGTTTTACCGGGCGGCCGGTTTTGGCCACGATCTTCTCTACTACCGGATAGGCCTCCGGGTGTACCGATGACGCATCCAGCGGGTTGTCACCGTTGCCGATGCGCAAGAAACCCGCTGCTTGCTCGAAGGTTTTTTCACCCAGACGGCTGACTTTGAGCAGCTCGCGGCGCGATTTGAAGGCGCCGTTGGCGTCACGATGCGCCACGATGTTGGCCGCAAGCGTGCTGTTAAGGCCGGAAATACGGGTAAGCAGCGGCACGGAGGCCATATTGACGTCCACACCCACGGCGTTGACGCAGTCTTCTACCACCGCATCCAGGCTGCGCGCCAGCTGGCTTTGGTTCACGTCGTGCTGATACTGGCCCACACCGATGGATTTCGGGTCGATCTTGACCAGCTCGGCCAGCGGGTCTTGCAGGCGGCGGGCGATGGACACTGCGCCACGCAGGCTGACATCCAGGTCGGGGAACTCTTTGGCCGCCAGCTCGGAAGCGGAGTACACCGATGCCCCGGCTTCGCTCACCACGATCTTGGTCATGCCCAGCTGCGGGAAGGCTTTGAGCACATCCTGCGCCAGCTTGTCGGTTTCGCGGCTGGCGGTACCGTTACCGATGGCAATCAGGTCTACCTGATGACGATGCGCCAGCGCCCCCAGAATAGCGATAGAGCGCTCCCAGTCGCGGCGCGGCTCGTGCGGGTAGATGGTAGTGGTTTCCAGCAGCTTGCCGGTATTGTCCACCACGGCCACCTTAACGCCAGTACGCAGGCCGGGGTCCAGGCCCAGCGTGGCGCGCGGGCCGGCGGGTGCGGCCAACAGCAGGTCTTTCAGGTTGGCCGCAAACACTTTGATGGAGTCGGCATCTGCCGCATCTTTCAGGCGCGACACCAGCTCCAGCTCTAGCGAAAGAAAGATTTTGGCGCGCCAGCACAGGCGCACACCGTCCAGCAGCCATTTATCAGCGGGGCGGCCAGCGTCCTTGATAGCAAAGCGCGCGGCAATCAGCTCTTCATAAGCCGAACGCTGGGTGATGGGTGTTTCGTCCGGCTGGTATTTCAGCGCCACGCTGAGCACGCCCTCGTTACGGCCACGCAGCAGCGCCAGCGCGCGATGGGATGGCGTGGTCTTGATGGCTTCGCGATGGTTGAAGTAATCGGCGAATTTGGCGCCCTCTTGTTCCTTGCCCGCTACCACACTGCCGGCCAGCTCGCCTTCGTTCCACAGCTTCTCACGCAGTTGCCCCAGCAGCTCGGCGTCTTCGGCAAAGCGCTCGATCAGGATGGCGCGCGCACCGTCCAGTGCGGCCTTGGCATCCTCTACCCCTTTGGCACTGTCGATATAGATAGCAGCAGCTTGCTCTGGCAGCTGCGACGGGTCGGCCAGCAGGCTATCGGCCAGCGGCTCCAGGCCGGCCTCGCGGGCAATCTGGGCCTTGGTACGGCGCTTGGACTTGTACGGCAGGTACAGGTCTTCCAGCTGGGTCTTGTTGTCGCTACCGTACAGCGCGGCCTCGAGCTGCGGGGTGAGCTTGCCCTGTTCGGCGATGCTCTTGAGGATGGTATCGCGGCGGTCGTCCAGCTCGCGCAGATATACCAGGCGCTCGGCCAGCAGGCGCAGCTGGGTGTCGTCCAGGCCACCGGTCACCTCTTTACGGTAGCGGGCGATAAACGGAACGGTAGCACCTTCATCGATAAGGTTGACGGTGGCAGTAACCTGGGCCTCGCGCACGGCGAGCTCTGCCGCAAGGCGGCTGGCGATACTTTTCAACATGCTGTTCTTGTTCTTGCTGGAAAACGGAAGCCGCTACTGTAACGGCATACGCCGGAAAATCAAGGCCGACAGGGGCGCACAGCCACATCACCATAAAAAACGGCAGCCATACAGGCTACCGTCATGACAAAGCAAGGCGGTTTACAGCGGCTGCGGGCCCAGCAGCCAGGCTTGCGCTTCTTCAATGGTTTCAAAGTATTGCGCACGGGCATGGGTGAGCAAGCCGGACAAATGGGTGGCCAGATTCACCCACACATCGTCGGCCACGATGGCAAAGCGGCCAAAATCGTTTTCGTGGGCGCGCATGAAACGCACCTCTTCCAGCGCCATATCCAGGGTGAAGTCTTTCATGCCGGACAGGTCCAGCAATACATCCGGCTGGCTTTGCTCGGCGGCACGCTTGAGCAGCGCCTGCTCCAGCAGCTTGAAATCCGCCAGGGTGAACTCGTTGAAAAGCGCTACATCCAGGCCGTAATCCTGCTCGCGAATGGAAATCATGCTGTTGCTCCTTGCGCTACGACACCTTGCCCCCTTGCGCCCTGCCCTGTGCCGGCGCGGCCCGGTGCCTGTTGATTTAGTCAATTTTCATTCTAGCGCCGGCTGGCCAGAATGCCGCTGAGAATAATCAAACTCATGGCGGCCAGCTCTTGCCAACCCAGCCAGTGCTGCCATAGCAAGGCACCGAACAGCGCGGAAAAGGCCACCGTCAGATAAGACAAGTTCGCCACCAGCAGTTTGCGGCCAACCTTGTAGGCGCGCGTCATGGCCAGCTGCGCCACCATGGCACTCACCCCCAGGCCCAATACCCACGGTACGTTGGCCGCAGTCAGCGGGTGCCAGGTTTGAAACTGCATCAGCAACAAGCCGCCCAGGGTGGAAATCAGGGCAAAGTAAAATACCGTGCGCCACTCGGCTTCACCGGCCTGCCCCAGCTCGCGCACATGCAGGTAGGACCAACCCGCCAGCAAACCGGACAACAAACCCAGCACGCCGGACAACCAGCCCAGGTCGTGCCAGGTTGGCCGCAATAGCCATACCACGCCGGCAAAGCCCAGCGCCATGGCCAGCACGCCAATACGCGGTAAGCGCTCACCCAGCAACAGCACCGACAGCAGGGCCAGGAACATGGGTGAGGTGTAATTCAGCGTTACCGCCGTCGCCAGCGGCAAATGGCTGATGGCATAGAAATAGCAGAGCAAAGACACGTAACCGAGCGTGCCGCGCTTGAGATGCTGGCCCAGCAAAGGCGTGGCAAAACGCTGCCGCCGCAGCAAGGCCACGCCACCCAGCACCAGCACGGCAAATGCCGTACGCCAGAACACCAGCTCTACCGTACCCAGCGTGGCTGAGGCCAACTTGACGAACACCCCCATGGCACCAAAACTGGCTGCCGCCAACACCATCCACCACGCACCACCCACTACGAACCCTTCGCGGCCAACATGCCGCAGCCAATAATCATCAACATACCCAGCACCGCACTGGCAGATAGCAGCTGCCCACCAAACACCACACCCAATAACGCGGAAAATACCACCGTGAGATAGGCCAGACTGGACACCACAAACTTGCGACCTTCCTTGTAGGCGCGGGTCATCGCCAGCTGCCCCAGCAAACCCAGCAGGCCCACCCCCAGCAAGGCCGCCAGGTCAGACAGGCGCAGCGGAGTAAAGCCACCTTGCAGCATGACCCAGGCCAGGCCGCACACGGTAGACAAGCAATACAGCCAGAACACCGTCACGCCGGGGCGCTCACCCAGCTCGCCCAGCTCGCGCACATGGAACAGCGCCAACCCCGCCCCTGCACCGGAGAGCAGGCCGACCAGGCCTGGCAGCCACTGCCCGGCATGAAAGGTTGGCCGCAAAATCAGCACGATGCCGACAAAGCCCAGCAGCAACGCCAGCTTCACCAGCTGCGACAAGCGCTCGCCGCGCAGCAGCACGCAGCACACGGCAAATGAAAGCGAAGAGGTGTAGTTCAATGTCACCGCCGTGGCCAGCGGCAGCTGGGTCAGCGCATAAAACAGCATGGCCATGGACAGGTAGCCGGCTATGCTGCGGCGAAAGTGTGCCGGCCAATGTACGGTAGCCACGCGCTCGCGCCCCGATAATACGGGCACCAATAGCACGGCCAGGCCAATGGCGGTACGGTAGAACAGGATCTCGATCGCCCCCATATGCTGGCTAGCCATGGCGGCCAGCATACTCATGCAGGCAAAGCTGGCCGCCGCCACCACCATCCAGGCCGAGCCCAACCGTGCAAACCAGCTAGTCATGGCGCTACCCCTTGGCAGAGACAGGGCGCACAGTCAGCCCCAGGCAGATATCGGCAAAAGCACGGCGGTAGCGGTGATACTCGGACGCATTGGCCACGCACTCGGCGTACACGCCTTGCTTGCCATCCTGCTGCACCACCTTCAGATGCTGGCGCACTATCCACAAGCCGCTTTGCACGTACTCGCCCTCGCGGTACTCCAGCACCAGGCGCCCGGCCTTGCGGTCCAGTTGGGCGCGGATCGCCGCCTCACGCGCGCCTTGCGCCTTCTTGTGCCGTGCGGCCAACCTCTCCAGCGCCGCACTACCGCGCAAGCGCTCGCGCCAGACGGTCACCGCTACGCCACTGCGCTCGCGGTCTTCCATCTGGGGTGGCAATACGCGCAGACCTCCCCCCGGTGCGGGGCGCACCTTCCAGCCATCGGGCACAGACAGGGTCACCCCCAGGCCGGCGTGGCGATAAGGTGCAGCGTGCGATACAAGGGGAACAGTGAGCAGAACGGCCAACAAGGGCCAGCAACGGCAGGCAGGCATAGGCAGGAATGGGCAAGCAAAAAGGCGCGGATATCCGCGCCTTGGTATTGTGCCGCATAAGACGGCGTATTAGCCAGCCAGATGTTCGCCCATCAAACGACGGTAAAACTCATGGAAGTGCTGCATGCCGTCTTCGGTAGGCGACTGGTACGGGCCGACTTCGCTTTCGCCACGCAGCCACAGTGCCTTGCGGCCCTCGTGCATGCGCTGGCAAATCTCGTCGTCCTCTACCGCCGTCTCGAAGTAAGCCGCTTGCTCGGCCTCGATGAAATCGGGCTCGAACCAGATGATGTCTTCCGGGTAATAAAACTCGGTAATCACCGTGCACTTCTCCGGGCCACGCGGAATCACCACGCTCACCACCAGCACGTGCGGATACCACTCCACCATGATGTTGGGGTAGTAGGTCAGCCAGATGGCGCCGAATTCCGGCTGCTGGTCGGCGTAGCGTTTCAGCACTTCATCATGCCACTTGCCGTACACCTTGCTACCGGAGCGCGCCAGACGGTTTTTTACACCAACGGTCTGCACGTGGTACTGGTCACCCCACTCCCATTTCAGGTCGGCGCAATCTACAAAATTGCCCAGGCCTGGGTGGAACGGGTCAACGTGGTAATCCTCCGAGTACACCTCGATAAAGGTTTTCCAGTTGAAGTCATACTCGGTGGTAAACGACTTGTGGTAGGCAAAGCCTTCAAACGTCATGTGCTTGGCCACGCCTAGTTTTTCCAGGTCGCGCTGCACATTGCGCTTGGCGTCAAACAGCAGGCCATTCCAGCGGGTCAGCTCGGTCTGGTTCAGGTTCAGGCAAGGCGTTTCGGGGAAATGCGGCGCCCCCAGCAGCTTGCCTTCGGCGTCGTAAGTCCAGCCGTGCAGGTTGCACACCATGTGGTTGCCATTGCCACGGCCTTTGTAAATCAGGGCCTGGCGGTGGCGGCACACATTGGAGATGAGCTTGATGTCACCATCGACATTTTTCAGCATTTTGCCGTGGCCCTGCCAGTCCAGCGTGTGATAGTCGCCAGCATTGGGCACCATCAGCGCGTGGCCATAGTATTGCGGGGCATCGGCAAACAGGGTTTTTTGCTCCAGCTCGTAATAAGCCGGATCAAAGTAAGTAAAGACAGGCAACTGCGCAGCAGATGCTTTGAGCAACTGGGACGAAGCCAGATCAGACATTATTCCCACACCTCCGTGGAAGAAGATATAAGACCAGCCGAATCTCGCTCTTAACGAGTTTACGGAGAGCTATAAAAAAACATTGGTAGAACAGGGGCTTTTCTAACCATACCCCAAATGTTCAGGGGCGGGATTGTGGGCCAAATCCCCCCTTGGGGCAAGTATTTTTTGCCCGGGAATTTGTGCCAAGTCAAGGGATTGCAACGCTTAAATTGTGCAAAATGGCGTCTTTGAAAATTTCGCGCAAAAACCCTTTTGCTTTCATGATGTTGTCAGACAAGCCTGAAATACTACCCGGCAACAATGGATAAGGAACTTCCCTATGGTGCAATGCATCACAAACAAGGATAATGCGCCCCCTGCACGGCTGCGGCAGCGCTTCGCAAACCGTGCAAACACTCTATAAAAAGAACACGCAACACCAGCACAGACTCATCCATGATGTCTTACTGCTAACGGATAGAACATGATCACCCACACACTCGTCATCAATTGCGGCAGCTCGTCGCTGAAATTCGCCCTGATCAACGCCCAGACCCAGGACACCACGCTGACTGGCCTGGCAGAGAAACTGGGCATGGCCGGCGCCTGCATCTCATTCAAGCAGGCCGGCCAAAAGGTAGAGCTGACGCTGGCACAGGGCGACCACGCCGGCGCCATGAAAGCCATCCTGTCCTACCTGGACGAGCGCGCACTGACGGGCAGCATTACTGCTATTGGCCACCGTGTAGTACACGGCGGTGAAAACTTCCACGCCTCTACCCTGATTGACGACAGCGTGCTGGCCGCCATCGAAGACTGCGCGCGCCTGGCACCGCTGCACAACCCGGCCAACCTGCTGGGCATCCGCACCGCACAAGCCTGCTTCCCGGGCCTGCCCCAGGTCGCCGTGTTCGACACCGCCTTCCACCAGACCATGCCGCAGCACGCCTACCTGTACGCCGTCCCGATGGCACTGTACCGCGAGCATGGCGTGCGCCGCTACGGCTTCCACGGCACCAGCCACCGTTTTGTTGCGGCAGAAGCCGCCCGCATGGCCGGCATCACACTGGAAAACAGTGCCATTGTCAGTGCCCACCTGGGTAACGGCGCCTCGGTTGCTGCCATCCTCAATGGCCAGTCGGTAGACACCAGCATGGGCCTCACCCCGCTGGAAGGCCTGGTGATGGGCACCCGCTCCGGCGATATCGACCCGGGTCTGTTTGGCTACCTGGCCAGCGCCCTGAATACCGACGTAGACGGCATCACTGCCCTGCTGAACAAGCAGTCCGGCCTGCTGGGCCTGTCCGAGCTGTCCAGCGACTGCCGCGAGCTGGAAGAGGCTGCGGCCAACGGCCACCCGGGTGCGATTATTGCTATGGAAGTATTCTGCTACCGCCTGGCCAAGCAGATCGCCGCCATGGTGGTGGCACTGGGCCGCATCGATGTACTGCTGTTTACCGGCGGCATCGGCGAGAACTCGCCCTTTGTGCGCGCCAATGTACTGAACAAACTGACCTTCCTGGGCTTTAGCCTGGACGCTGCGGCCAACGATGCCGCCTTCCGCGGCAAGGCTGGCCGCATCAGCCACGCCGCTAGCACGGCAGCCCTGGTGATCAACACCAACGAAGAGCTGATGATTGCGCTGGACACCGCTGCACTGACTCAGGGCAAATAAGGAAACCGCATGCACACTTTTCTGATTGCGCCGACCGGTTTTGACGCCGGCCTCACCTCGGTGTCGCTAGGTTTGGTGCGCGCGCTGGAGCAGGACGGCCTGAAAGTAGGCTTCGTCAAACCCATCGCCCAAGGGCTGGACCCGAACGAACCGGAGCGTTCCACGCACTTCGCCCGCGAGCTGTGCCACCTGAACGCCCCGGAGCCGCTGCCGATGGAGCGCGCCGAGCACCTGCTGAGCCAGGGCCAGCTGGACCAGCTGATGGAAGAAGTCGTCAGCCTGTACCAGCAAGCCGCGCAAGATGTAGACGTGGTCATCGTGGAAGGCCTGGTACAAGACCAGCAGCACGTGTTCACCACCTACATCAACAGCAAGCTGGCCAGCACGCTGCAATGCGACATCATTCTGGTGGGCGCGGCCAACACCCAGCCCAGCCACGAGCTGGCCGAAAAGCTGGAAATCGCCATTCAGGCCTTTGGCAGCCGCAGCCACGCCATTGCCGGCTACATCCTGAACCGGGTGGACAGCGAGCAAAGCATCAAGCAGCTGGGCGCCGAAATTGCCGAATCCAGCCAGCTGATCCAGAAGCGCCGCATTCCGTGCCTGGGCGGCATCCCGCTGGAGCCGGAGCTGATGGCACCGCGCACACTGGACGTGGCCAACTACCTGAAAGCCAAGCTGCTGCACGCCGGCCAGCTTACCCGCCGCCGCGTACGCAGCATGTCGGTCATGGCACGCAGCGTGCCGCATATCGTGCACCTGCTCAAACCCGGCGCGCTGATCATCACCCCTGGTGACCGCGAAGACATCATCCTGGCCACCGCCATGGCTACGCTGAACGGCGTACCACTGGCCGGCCTGCTGCTGACTTGCGACGCCGAGCCGGACGAGCGCATCCAGCAGCTGTGCCACAAGGCATTCACCAGCGGCCTGCCGGTACTGTCCATTGATACCAACACCCTGGACACCACCACGCTGATCGCCGCCATGAGTCGCCAGGTACCCGCCGACGACCTGGAGCGTATGGAGCGCGTGGTGGCGTTTGTCGCCGAGCGCCTGAACACAGACCAGCTGCAACAGCGTATCGGCCAGACGCGCGAAAAACGCTTGTCACCACCGGCTTTCCGCTTCCAGCTGATGGAAAAAGCCCGCCATGCGGCCAAGCGCATCGTGCTGCCGGAAGGCAATGAGCCGCGCACGGTGAAAGCTGCCGCCATCTGCCACGAGAAAGGCATTGCCCACTGCGTGCTGATCGGCGAGCGCGCCGAGATCCTGCAAGTGGCCGAAGCGCAGGGCATCAGCCTGCCGGAGGGGGTGGAAATCGTGGAGCCGGCCGAAGTACGCAGCCGCTACGTGGCTCCCATGGTCGAGCTGCGCAAGAGCAAGGGCCTGAGCGCCCCGATGGCCGAACGCCAGCTGGAAGACAATGTGGTATTGGGCACCATGATGCTGGCGCTGAACGAAGTAGACGGCCTGGTTTCCGGCGCCGTCCACACCACAGCCAACACCATCCGCCCCGCCCTGCAGCTGATCAAGACCGCACCGGAGGCCAAACTGGTGTCCAGCGTGTTCTTCATGCTGATGCCGGACCAGGTACTGGTGTACGGCGACTGCGCCGTGAACCCGGACCCGAGCGCCGAAGAGCTGGCCGACATTGCCATCCAGTCGGCCGACTCGGCAGCGGCGTTTGGCATCCCGCCGCGCGTGGCGATGATTTCCTACTCTACCGGCAGCTCTGGCAGCGGTGATGACGTGGAAAAAGTACGCGAAGCCACGCGCATCGCCCGCGAAAAACGCCCGGGCCTGCTGATCGACGGCCCGATGCAATACGACGCCGCCAGTGTGGAATCGGTTGGCCGCCAGAAAGCCCCGGACAGCCCGGTAGCCGGCCGCGCCAACGTGTTCGTGTTCCCCGACCTGAACACCGGCAACACCACCTACAAGGCCGTACAACGCTCGGCCAACGTGGTGTCTGTGGGGCCAATGCTGCAAGGCCTGCGCAAGCCGGTAAACGACTTATCGCGTGGCGCTTTGGTCGACGACATCGTTTACACCATCGCCCTCACCGCGATACAAGCCGAACAGCTTCACCAGCACTAAGGCTACGCCATCGACATTCAGCCCGCACCGGCACCGCCGCTGCGGGTTTTTTCATTGCCGCCTGCATAAATGTACTCGATAGATTCCGCAAGCCAATCTGATGCTTGTTCAATTAAAACAACTGTTTTAGGATCAAGGGAAAACCCTTAAAAAATAACTATACTTTTTAAAGCTGGCGCAGCTCAGCACGACACACGAGGATGGAATATGTCGCTTCACACTTTCACAGAGTGGTTTATTTCCGATCAGCTCAGGCAAGAACCAGACAGCCTGATTCGCGCACGCACCGTCGTGAGCGTTGGCCTGCTAGCCGGCACCATTGCCCCCCTATTCGCCATCTCTTATTACAAGCTGCACCACGACGCCATGGCGCACGGCATTGTGCTGGGCGGCGTGCTGATGCTGCTGGGCCCGCTCCTGCTCAAACTCACCTGCGCTTTACGCACCGTTGCCCAGTACATCATCTTCACCATGTTCGCCATGGTGGCGTGGATGGTGTATGTCAATGGCGGCATCATGTCCACCAGCGTCATGTGGTTTGCCTGCATCCCGTTTGCCGCCATTTTTGTTGGCGGCCGTACCGCAGGCGTGGTGTGGACGCTGCTGACTTTCCTGATGATTGGCCTGATCTTCGGCCTGTCTGCCGCTGGCGACATCCCGCCTACGCCTATTCCGCACGAAGAGCTGCCCAAGCTGCAAGCCAAGTCGCTGATCGGCCTGTCGCTGGTGGTATTGGCCCTGGCACTGGCTTATGACCGCGCCAAAACCCGCACTTTCGAAAAGCTGGAAGCCGCCCGAGAAGAAGCCGAGCGTGCCACAGCGGCCATGAAACAGATGATGGCGCAAGTAACCAGCTCGCTACACGCAGCCGGCACCGAAAGCCGCGGCATCGCCACCAGTACCCAGATGATTGCCCACACCATGAGCGAGCAGCGCAAGCGCGCCGACGATATGGTGGGCTCCGCCCAGAGCATGGCCGCGGTGACCGCGCAAAACGCCAGCCAGTCGCAAAGCGCCACCAGCATGGCCATCCATGCCGGCGAAGCGGCCAACGGTGGCGGCCAGGCCATGGACAAAGCCGTGAGCCAGCTAAACCAGGCGGGTGATGTGATCGCGCGTGCCGCAGAGCGCATGGAAGACCTGGGCCAACGCAGCGCCGAAGTCAGCGGCATTGTGCAGCTTATCCGTGACATTGCCGACCAGACCAACCTGCTGGCGCTGAATGCCGCCATCGAAGCCGCACGCGCCGGCGAAATGGGGCGCGGTTTCGCCGTGGTAGCCGACGAGGTACGCAAGCTGGCCGAGCGCACGCAGCACGCCACGCTGGATATCGAGTCCAAAATCCGCCTGATCGTGGACGGCACCAACCAGGCTATCGACGCCATCCGCGATGGCAACGCCCAGATGCGCAGCGGCCGTGAAAATACCGTGGATGCCCAGCAGCGCCTGGCCGGCATCATCCAGGACACGCACCGCCTTATCCAGCTGCTGCGCGAGGTGGCGCAAGCCGAGGAGTCGCAAAACCAGGGCTTCAGCCACTTTACCAGCAATATCACGGCGGTCGGCGAAGCCGCCCGCAGCCTGTCTGGCGAAGCCGAAACCATTGCCCAGGCCACCGAGCGCCTGGACAGCCTGATGGCCGAGCTGGACGACAGCGTAAAACTGTTCAAGGCCGCGAACTAGCCGCACCACCCCGAAAAACAAAAGCCACGGCGCGATGCTATATGGAGTAAAAGTTCACATATATTCGTATGAGCTTTCCCTCATAAGCCTCCATGGTTTATTAACAGTAATATTTATGCCTCGACTTCGGTCGAGGCATTTTTATGGTTCTTCACGGAATAGTGGGAACGTGAGGTAAACGTCAGACGTGAGAACGGCGGTGCAAGGTAAGCTGTTTGTGCAACCAAACCAGCCAACCCACACCGCCGTTCTCATGCCCAATGATATGCGCCACCTTCCGTTCTGGGAAGGCTTCTCCGTCACCAGCTTCCAGCGCCACGCCGATGCCCTCCATCTGGACCTGGAACCAACACCCGATACACCACCCCGTTGCAGCGGCTGCCAGCGCGTCGGCAGCCCGGTGCATGAGTACCGTTGGCGCACCCTGCGCGACTTGCCCATCCTCGGCCACCCCGTTTGGCTGCGCGTCAGGCTACGCCGCGTGCGCTGCCCGCACTGCGGCCCGAAACAGGAGCAGGTCCGCTGGCTCGGCCGCTACGCCCGCCTGACCTGCCGTCTGGCCGAAGCGGTCGCGCATTGGTGCAGCAAGCTGCCGATTCGTCACGTCGCCGCGCTGTTTGGTTTGCACTGGGACACGGTCCGGCTACTGGAGCGGCGCCGCCTGGCGCAGCAACTGGACGCCTTGCCCGAGCCTGATCCGCGCCGCCTGGTGATGGACGAATTTGCACTCTACAAAGGCCATCACTACGCCACCGTTGTCATGGATGCCGATACCCGGCGGGTGTTGTGGGTGGGCGAAGGGCGCAGCCGGGAGGCGATCCGGCCGTTCTTTACGTGGCTGGGGGCGGCGCGCTGTGCGCGCATCGACGCGGTCGCCATGGATATGAATACCGCCTTCGATCTGGAGGTGAAGGCGCACTGCCCGCAGGCGCGGGTGGTCTACGACCTGTTTCACGTGGTGGCCAAATACGGGCGGGAGGTGATCGACCGGGTACGCGTGGACGAGGCTAACCGTCTGCGCGATGACCGCGCGGCCCGTCGGGTGATCAAGCAGTCGCGCTGGCTGCTGTTGCGCAATGCGGAGAACCTGAAGAACGATGGGCAGCGCATCCGTTTGGACGAGTTGCTGGCAGCCAATCAGGCCTTGGCGACGGTGTACGTGATGAAAGCCGGGCTGAAGGCGCTGTGGGGAGCACAGACAGGCTGGGCGTGGCGGCGGGCGTGGAAAGACTGGCTGGCGCAAGCCAGGGAAAGCGGTATCGAATCCTTGGCGCGCTTCGCCAAGCGGCTGTCGTGCTACTGGCGGGGCATCTTGAGCCGGGTGCGCTGGCCGATGCACACCGGCCAGCTGGAAGTGTAATGACCCACTAAAAACCTGCACAGGTCATAATTCACACAGGAGCATGTGATGAGTATGACCATGGAAGACGATATCAAACGCTGGACCGCCAAGCGCAAAGCCGCGCTGGTGATGGAGATCATTCAAGGCAAGAGCACGGTGGCCGAAGCCTCCCGCGCCTTCGACCTGGCCCCCTCCGAGATAGAAACCTGGGTCGATGAGGCCAAGCGCGGCATGGAAAACGCCCTGCGTGCCAAGCCGATGGACATCCGCGAGTAGTACGAAAAGCAGCTCAAAGAACTGCAGGAAGCCTACGGCGAAGCCATGCTGGAGCTGCGCGCCCGAAAAAAGCTGCAGTCTCTGCTGGGCGAGGACGACAAGTAGTCCACCTCGTCCGGCAGGGACTGGCAGACGACGGCATTCAGGTGCCTATCAGCAAGCTGTGCCGCTGGTTCGACGTGCCGCGTCGCACGCTGTACTACCGTCCGCAAAAGGCTGCGCCCAAGCTGCAGCCGCAGCTGGTCGAGCCCATTAAAGAGATGATTGAGGAGAATCCCTCATTCGGCTACCGCACCGTGGCAGGCCTGCTGGGCATGAACAAAAACACCGTGCAGCGCATCTTCCAGCTCAAAGGCTGGCAGGTGAAAAAGCGGCCAGTCGGCTTCCGCCCGCGCGTGCAAGCCCTGCCATCGGTGGCCGCCGAGCCGAACCAACGTTGGGCCACCGACCTGTGCCGCATCTGGGCGGGGAAGGATGGCTGGTGCCATTTGGCATTGGTGATTGACTGCTGCACCCGCGAGCTGCTGGGCTGGCATCTGTCACGCAGTGGCAAGTCCAGAACGGCTGAATCGGCACTGGAACACGCACTGATCAACCGCTTTGGTTGCTTGGGGCGTGTACCGCAACGCTTTCTGCTGCGCAGCGATAACGGCTTGATATTTACCAGCCGCAGCTACACCGCGCTAGTGAAAAGCTACGGTTTGCAGCAGGAGTTCATCACGCCGTACACGCCGGAGCAGAACGGCATGGTGGAGCGGGTGATCCGCACCTTGAAAGAGCAGTGCGCGCATCGGCACCGCTTTGAAAGCCTGGCGCACGCCAGCCGAGTGATTGCCGACTGGATCGGGTTCTACAACCACCGGCGCCCACACCAGGCTTTGGGGATGAAAACGCCGGCGATGGCGTATCAATTAGCAGCCTGACCTGTGCAGAAATGGCTGGGTCATTACAGAAGGCATTAACAACCGGATCAAGGTGATGAAGCGAATGGCCTATGGCTACCGGGACAGTGAGTACTTCTTCATGAAGATCAAAGCCGCTTTCCCCGGTAATCCGTGAAGAACCATTTTTATGCGGCTCATCACGGGGCTCAAGATCGGAGGTTCCATTCGTCAAGGACAGCATCTCGACTAAAACAATTGGACATGTCGTTGTGCTACCATGGCTTTGATTGATCTATTGCTGACATCTGCTCATAGGGGTGAGTGTCTGATCCGTAGCGACTGCTGTTGCTCATGTCCACATGCCCCTACGCTATGCCGAAAAGAATCGCCTGTAGTGCGCTCTGTTGGGACTGATTTTTGCGAACACCTTCAAAAACGGCATTTCAACAGCTTGCTAGGGTATGTAGCCACTTCACTGAAGGTCTGTCTAGCCCTGATGGCGAACAAATTGTGGTCTACCCAATAGTTTGGAGACAAATAACACCTACCAAGAAGGTGCATCTTTCATGTGCACCCCCATTGAAAAATGTTTCATAGTTGCAAGTTACACCGACAACTTGCTAACGGCGACAGGAGGGTATGTGATTCAAGACGATGATGAGAAGTATCCAGCTAGCGCTGTGTCTTCTTGGAGTGGCTATGTGTACCAAGGAAAAATTGCTCTGTATCACTCTCTGCGACTCATCCATGATGGTGATCTTGAATTCGAGCTTCAGCTAGATAGTAGTGATGATTTTGCAATTTACAAGCAGGGAAAAATACATACGGCTCACCAAGTAAAAGCAAAGATAAGTAAGTACCGTAGTGGCTACGCCAAAGCCTTAGAGCAATCTACATTAATTGAGTTTGACAAAATAAAGGGCACGAACCGTTACTTCCACGTCTCTGTTCTACTGGACAATACAGACGACTACGAGGGAGAAAATGGTGAAAAGGTTAAGTTCTATAAATATGATGAAAATCCATACTGTGGACTTGGTGAAATTGAAGAGATAACCAAAAAAATTATAGGCAAAATTTTTGACACCAAAAAAATCCCCAGCAGCGAGAAGCTTATTAACTTTAATTACTGCTTATTGTCTGAAAAAATCAGCACCATGGCCGTAGAAATTCACCGATTAAATCAAGAGGATCGGGTTGCAGCAAATCAAGCGGCATATGAAAATCGCATAAAGGCTAAAGATATCCTGGATGATATTATTAACGAAAATCCTCACCAAGACAGAGACTATTACGCCGTTGATTTAAAGGCTAGGCTTCAGAGCCATCTTGAGGAGCTACTCGATCAGGCTCTACCAACCATGAGTGATGCTACCTATAAACGGGCGCGACGCTTGTCCGAACACATTCGCTTAATCCATGCTAGCGAATTGAAAACGCTGTGCCAAATGATGAAGCCATCAGAGCGTTTCCAGACTGTTCAGGCAAACGATATTAGACGATATACCAAACTCATCCGGAGCATGTCTGTAGAGCCTATTTTCAACCAACTGCCACATTACCTCGACAGCGAGAATCGATTCTACATCCCAACTGCTCTTGATGTTGATGAGAGTGAGGAATGCGAAGCAGATATGATTCGCGAGATGAGAAATAACAGCGACCTACTTCGACTTCTTTTTGAATACAATCACCTCATTGCAAGTAAGTCAAATAACTCATTCACAATAAACACTAAATTTACGCATTCTGACGACCTAGAAGATAAAGAAGTCATTGAAAAAATTGAAAGCAATATAACTAAGTCACTTTGCATTAACGTGGTGACGCAAGACGACGCGGAGGGGCGATTGAATGGTAAAGCAGCTCATTAACGAAGCACTCGTTGCTCACGATTTTGTAATTAATAAAGAAACAGACACTACGATATTTTATGTCCGTGAATCAGTTTCGGCGATCAGGTTTGCGGTGTTGCACATCCTGGACGAACTCCCAAGCCCAGCAGAGCTAAACACCAGAATCAATCAGCTTGCTCCTGAATCATTTACTCGAAATCCAAGCTTCAAAAAAAATTGTGACTTAATTTGCATTCATCGCTTGGATGTATTGGCTGAGTTCAAGAATTACGAAGAAGAAATTTTCGCTATCGAGGAAGATCCTCATTTTTATAAAAAATACATCCTCTACTATAGCACCGCAGAAGAAAGTGCCCTGACCGACTTTACTTATGAAAAACTTGTTACCGTAATTTCAGACAAGAAGGAATTTCTAGAATATAAAGAAAATCCTCTAGTTGCGACACAGTACAGCTTTGCTGCCAAGACATTTATCAAACTTCCTTTTTTAGAGCTACCTAGCCACCAAGGGAGTCTTGTGTCTTTGCGCTTACAAGCAGTCGAAGCTGTAGCACAAGCGGGCCTGAACGAAACATACTCAACTATTCAGCAAGTAACCGAGAAGAATGCTGATAACTTTATCAAGGAAATTATTCGAAATGAATTGGAAAATATCCAAGATTGAAGTTTCTAGCTTCAAAGCCTTTAAGCATATTTACTTAGATCTCGGCAAGTCATCCTTGTTAACTCTGGACGGCCCGAATGGATATGGAAAGACGAGCATCTTTGATGCTATCGAGTTATTGCTAACCGGCCAAATCAGTAGGATACAAAATCTCTTCAACACCCTTCTTACAAAACACAAGAAAGATTACGCCGACAATCTCTTCTGGAATAATCGCTCAGGTGAAAGTGATCTTTGCATCAAAATTGAATTCATTGATGACGACAATCATAAACTAATCTTGGCCCGGCACTGCCCTGCCCAGACATTTAAGATGCCCTCAAACAACCGGGCAGACAAATACGAGCACTTTAAACTTTACGAACTCCCCGAATTTAATTCATCAGAGTTTAAGAAGAGCAACGAGCGCGACAACAGTTTCCTTGAGCAAAAACTCGGAAAGAATTTTAGAGAAAATTTCTCTATTCTGAACTACTTAGAACAAGGGCAGAATCGGCTTCTGCATACCAGAGTAGATGAACGTAAGGGGAAGCTGGGGAATCTCTTTAATACGAGCGATATCGAATACGAAATAGAAAACTGCACCACAATATACAACAAGCTCAACAAGTTCATCAATGATGCTGGACGTAAGGAACAGGTTGCGTCTCTAAAAGAAGAAATTGCGACCCTAAGAGAGATGTTTCAAGCTGTCACAGGGATTATTGAGTACAAAAAGATCTCAACAACTGACGTTAGGCCAGGTTGGGATCAGGATATCTTGTTTTCAACCTACTCATTGGAACAGCACGACAATTACAAAGAATCACTTCAAAAGATAATAGCTCTTCTGCCGCTAAAGGCAACTATAAGAATTAGACTTCACAATGAAGAAATTGATGCCGAAATTGTCCGAAACGAAGAATCTTTGAAGAGCCTGGTGCAGTTTGGAAAAGACCTTAACAAGCTAGATGGACTTGAAGCCATCAAAAAGGAGATGGATGGGCTAGAGCGCTCTGCAGCCATCATTAAACGCGGTGCTGCCGCAATAGAAATTGAGGAAGCCAGAATACTACCAAACTGGGCAGAGGGGCGTTTGGAGTGGTTTGAGTCTCAAATTGAATCTCGAAAAAGTCTCAGAATTAAAAGCAGCGCTAATGCTAATGTTGTAGCCGAATTGGAACGGTTGAAACGACAGCTGCTTGATGAACACAAAAATTCCTATCCCGACGATCAGCTATGCCCACTCTGTGGAGCTGACTGGGAAGACCACAAATCAATGGTGGCTGCCATTGATGAAAGAGCTAGGCAAATCTCGGAATCACTTGGCCAAGATGGGAAGGACTTAGTAAATCTAATCTCGACAATGGACGCTGAGCTGAAGCTCATCGAAACTCTCATCCAAGATAGGCTAAAAGTTCTCTCACCTACGTTTGATCCTAAACTTCATGGAGCTCTGGCGAGTATCAAACTTCGGCTACCAGCGATAAACCAGTTGCTAGAAAAATTGCAAAAAGACAACATTTTGGTTACGGACTCGTTTACCGAAAACAGCGATATCGTAAATGAGCGATTTGAACTCCTTAAGGACACGCTTAGGAGTAAAAAGCAAGTCGAAGCAGATGCTCTGACACTGCCCGATAACTGGCGCGAGACCGTAAATGGTGCATTCAAAGATTTTCAGGATTTCTACATAATTACTGCAGAAGATCTAAAGAGTAAGGAGCAATATATATCGGTTAAGGCTAGCGAAGCCCAAAGCACCCGACTGCAAGCCTGTATTGCCAATCTGAAAACTATCGAAAAAGAAACTCAAGCGGCACAGAAAGCTCAATACAAAGTTGAAAAGCTCCGCTCTACACTGAAGAAAACAGAACAGAATTATACCGACCAAACAATTTCGGCAATTGAGCTCATATTTCACATTTATAGTGGGCGGCTTATCCAGAACTACCAACGCGGTTTGGGTCTATTCATCGAGAGCCGCGAAGGCACGCAACTAAGGTTCTTGACTGCCGAGAAATCTGAACATGATGCGGTCATGTCCATGAGCTCTGGCCAAGTTTCCGCCCTCAGTCTCGCGTTCTTCCTTTCTCTGAACAAAGTCTATTCAAGGGTACCACTCATCTTGATTGACGACCCGTCACAGTCTTTGGATGAAGTGAATGTGGCCTCCCTGACAGACCTGCTCCGTTGCGAACTCAAGCATTGCCAGCTAATAGTGTCCTCCCATGAGGACGATATCTCAGCCTACATGCGCTACCGCTTCGACAGGGCGGGCCTAAGAACGCGCTCACTAAACATGCAACTCCTAGCGAAGGACGCTTCATAGCAGCCACCGGAGGTCGCATAGTAAAACCAGACCCTGATGAGCATCAAACAAGCACAGTTTGCGAAACTCCGGATGAGGAAAACATTGTGCTTTCGGCCCAAGGAGTCGCATGCGTCATCGGCCCATGTCGGAGCTTTCCTCGGGCGTTAACACCAAAAGCATATTAGCGGTCGAGGAGGCGATACTAGCAGGGGTGAGCGCCGGTCAGAGGCTGATGATTTCGTGCATCGTCAAAGAATGGTTAGGTTGAACTTCAAAAGTAGACACCGAATCATGGGTTGCCACTATCAGTGCTAGACGCTAGAAATGGTCAGCTACTACCGGATGGTTAGCCAAGGTTGGCCCCAACCGGCCAAAGCCATTGGTATGTGACGAATCTTGCGCAAAATTCCATGTTTCCAATAATTGGAAGTTGGGAACTGATCTGCATTGTTTTAGAGTTTCCGAAGCAATCTGAGTGGCAGAAGCGGCTGAGCTCAGCGCTATAACGCCAATCATAGAAGCGGCTCCGCACTGAACAAACCGACCGAAAGTAGCAAGATGTATATCTTCTTCGATACAGAATTCACACAGCTTAGTCATGAATCTAGATTGATTTCGATTGGATTGATCAGTGAAGATGGGCAGAAATTCTATGCAGAGCTTACTGACACATGGAAACATGAAGACTGTTCCGACTTCGTTAAGCGTGAGGTGTTACCGCACCTCGAAGGTGGGTCATGCCAAATGACATTGGCTGAACTATGTCTTCGGTTGGGCAACTGGCTTGAGTCATTCGAAGTTTCTGTATCTCTCGTGACAGATGCCCCAACATGGGATTGGCCTTGGGTAAGTTTCATTTTTTATGAAAAACTACTTTTACCAGCCAACCTCGAATTGACACCACAATTATTCAACCCAGATAAATCAGCGATAGAATCCGAAAAGCAGAAGTGGCAACTCCAGTCTCATCACGCGCTCGATGATGCCCGCGCCCTGCGGTTTACATGGCTGAGAACACAAAAAAGCGAACTATAAGTAGATAACATCCTATTATCTCTCAGTAAGTGGCAACCATTGGCATCATCAGACTGCCAAAAACCACTTAGGGCGAATAGCAGTCTAGGCGCACGACTGACGCTCGATGCTTGAGCTCATTTGAGCCTTTTATTCCTAACATCTGGCATGTGGTCCCAATCTGGGTCGATTGGCACGCCGCCTTGCACTTTCGTTTTCATATTGAGCTGGGCGGCCGTGTATTTCAGCTATTGCTTACCCTCGCCGAGGATCTTGCGGATTGCTGACACATAGCCTGGCTTGTAGACCACTCGCCCCGCCTCGTTGATCACGCGTCCCTCGGCGTCAGTGACCCAGCCTTCGTCTTTGAGCAGGCGGTCACTTACCGCGTGGCGTAGAGCTTCTATCTCGGACGGATACAGCCCCGTTGATGCAGGCAGGATTTGGACTGCCTCATGGGGTTCGGCGGATTGGGGGCGCATATCGATCACCCGGTTCCCTTCTGCCTTGAGCAGGGTAATCTCGCGGCGCATCTGCCGGTTCTCGGCCAGGATGCCTGCCATCATCGAGCGTAGCGCCGGGTTCTCGATCTTGTCGATCAGGGCGGTGTAAGGGTTCTCGCTGACTTGGCGTACCTTGTGGGTTACGCCCCCCGTATGCTGAGCCCACGCCTTGATGAGCCCTTTGTAGTCATCGCCGGTCTTGTTGTGGATCGCGCCCTTGCTCGGTCCTCCCCGATCCTCCGCGATACGGGCGATAGTCGCCACGGAGAAGTCCTTGCTGCCGCGCTCATACTGCTCCCGGCATACCTCGTAGATCAGGTCAAGGGTCTTCTGTTTGCGGGGTGTGGCGGTTTTCTTGAGCTGGTCGAGCAGGTCGTCAGGATGCATCGTCATGGTCCTCCTGCGGCGGCGTCAGCGCTCGCTTGGCCTTGGCGTGGTCGAGCAGAACCAGGGCTTTGACCTGGGCGATCTCGTTCAACACCTGATCCTTGAACAGGCCAATTTCCTTGAGCTTGAGACGGCATTCGGCATAGGGCAGCGCGTTCTTGATCGAACCGGTGCGAGCCTGAATCAGTTGCATCACGGCATTGCCCACCAGCAACTGCGCTTCCTGGTCGAGGTACATCAGTACCGGGTCCATACTGTTGTAGCGCAGCATGGCATCGAGCATCTGCGCGCGCCGGATGGTGGCGAAACCGGCATCGATCTCCGGGTAGATGACCGCGTTCTCGCAGACGACTTCCAGCTGGTGCAGTACCGACTGCGACTCGATGAAGCCTACCTTGAGGTCGGCCATACTACCCTTGGCGACAAGCTTCACGCTGTCCGTCGTCCTGTCTTTGGCGATCTGAAGGGAGCGCTGGATCAGGTGGTTCGTCGCCTGCAGGTCGTTTACGTATTTATTTAGGATCAGCGCCTCAGCCTCGACGTACTTGTTGAGCTGATCCAGCTCGCGCACGCGCAGGAAGGGCTGGTTCTCCCGTTCTGCCGTCCGCAGCTGATCCTCAAGGTCGGTCAGTTTGTCCTGCAGGGTGTTGTAGCGCGCGCTCTGGCGATGGGTCTTTTCGCTGATGGTGTTGAAGTGGGCAATCAGGCCGGGCAGGAAGGCAGGACCGGTCAGGAAGAAGCGGCAACAGGCGCAGTTGCGCTCCTGCGGGAAGCCGGGGACGGGAGCGTAAACCTGCTCAGCTTTCCGGTCAGTGAGCTTTTCTCCACCCACATCGCACAGCGCCGCACCATTGGGGCAGATACCCTTGTCGTCAAACACGAAGGCGGCTGCAGACCGGTTCTGGATCGCTGCCCGCACCGCATCCTCCGACACATAGGCGAAGCGTTGGCTCACCTGCTTGAAGGTCGCGTCCTGCAGGAAGCGGCGATGGTTGGCCTGTTCGGCTTCCAATTCGTGTTTCTCCGCCTCGCGCAACACCTCTCGCATATAGGCCTTTCCGAACTTGGTGTAGTAAAGTGTCATGATGATGTTCGCATGCCCGGCAATCATCTTGGATACCACCGCTATCGGTAGCTTGAGGTCGAGAATGAAGTAGGTGATCAGAGACACCCGCAGCGCATGCAGTGGGAAGTAAGTGGCCGTTTTAGAGTCCGGATTGACGAAACGCAACGGGGTGCCATCATCCAGCGTCTGATCATGATCTGCGCAGCGCTGCTCCAATCTGGCTAGCAACTTGTACCAAACTCGGCTTAAAGAATGGTCCTCCAGCGGTTTGTCGCCTTCTCCAGCGGTGGGGTCACGAAACAGGAAGCAGGTCGAACCACGCTGCGCCAGAACCTCGGGATGGGGCGGGGTTGCGTTAAAGTGCTTGCACTCCAGTTCCGTCCACGGTGTCGGCGTGGCAATCGGGTTGTAGCGTTCCTGCCAGTTTCGCAGCTTCTCCAACCAGTACAGCACCTCATTGTGGGACCAGGGGATGACGTAGCCCTTCTCGTGCTCGGCCTTGTTATTGTCGGCGGTCTTGTTGGTGTTGATATAGAAACCCGCCCCCATCTCGTTCGCGCTGCGATGGAACACCCCGCACTGGTAGGGGCGCTTTGCGCTGCCGCTGGCGAGCGGGCCGCGGTTGAGCACAAAACCGCCGCCACCCGGCGCATGGACGTAGCGCCAGGTGTCGGCTTCACCCGAATCCAGCATGCGGACCTGAAAGGTGCGCAGCGGAAGTTCTAACTTGAGGTAGAGCGCCACCGCGCGCACGGGTGACCATAGCTCCCACACCTCGGCCGGGTAGCCCTTGATCTCGATTTCGTACCTAGAAGCAGCGCGCTGTCTGGCGACGCAATCGGGATCGTTGGGGTCGATGAGCTGGGGATCAACGACAAACCAGTCGCCACCGCTTGCTCCCTCCGCCATCGCCTGCTGCGCCCATGCCCAGTCGCGGAAGTTGCGCCCTTCGGCCAGCATGCCGCGCAACTCGCGGATGTAGCGGATCGAGAGCGAGGCCTTATCCGATTGGTTATTCGTAGGGCGCCCAGAATGTGACAGCCGCTGGATGGGGTTGTGGAAGCGAGAGGTATCCCAGCTGCCGATATCGGGATCGCCTAATTTGTTCGCGAGCACCCAGTCGAGGAAGTCGGAGACCGTGTTGTTGCTCTCCACATCGCGCGCTCGAAGCGTCTGTGTGCCCTCTCGTTTGGCGCCCACGATCACTTGTGCAAAGTTCGGCTTCTCCGTCGCGCGCAGCAGGAAGCGTCCGTAGTTACGCTCCAGGTTCTGGCCGTGAATGTAGCGGATCATGAACCTGTCGACGGCGTCGCGGCGCACAGCGACGTTGATTTTCTGATCTTTCAGCCACTCGGCGGCGAGACTGCGCCAATCCTCCAGCTTAGGGTCGAGCAGCAGCACATGGGCGAAGCTCAGATCGGTGGTCTTGCCATGTTGCTTAATGCGTCTTCTCGGGAATGGGTTGGCGAGATGGGGTGGCACCATGCGATGACCATCCGAGTCAAGGACGGAGAGTTTTTTGCGCAGTATCCAGTCGAGGAAGTCGCTCACAGTATCGTGTTTTTGTTTGGCGTTTTCTTCGTTACCCATCAACCCCAAACCCAAGGCTGCATCCAGGACGGGTAGCGCACCATCCCTTGCGAAGAATGTCTCGGGCGGCAGGGTATGTAAGCCCAGACCGTGCAGGTAGGTGACCAAGAAGGCGATTAGGCCGGCTTGCATGCTGTGGCTCTTCTTGAGTGACCCCGCCCAATACTCCGCCGCCCACGCCCGCCAGCCTTCCAGCGCCGGATCGAGATCGAACAGGAAGCGGAACTCGGGGTCGAAGTTAGCGTTGGTTCCTTTGATCCTCCGGACCATCAGTTTCTCCTCACCAATTTCGGATTCGGGCCAGACAGTAGGCCCAGTGGGTCAACGTCCTTGAAGCCGTAGGCGAGAAAGTCGGGCGGCGGCAGCGCCGCACCATCCTCGGCTGTTTCCGCGCGGGTCAGGGCAGCAGCAATGGCCCGGTTGAGCTTAACGCGATCCGGTTCGGTATAGACGGTCTGCGATTCCAGCGACTTGTGATGCATCGCCGTCTTCAGGAAGATGGCGTTGAGCTGCAGCTCGGACAGTCGCTGGCCATAGGCATGGCGGTGGCCGTGCGGCGTGGTCCCGAGCGCCTTGGCCGGTACGAGACCAATGCGCTTGACGGCCTTGGCATGGGCATCCTCGAAAGCATCGATGCTGTAGGGCTTGCCCTCCCGAGTCACGAAGGCATACGGATGATCGGGATTGAGCTGGTCACGCTGTGCCATGTAGAACACCCACAGCTTCCAGAACAGTTCCCCCGCCCAGCATGGCGCCCAATGCACGTGCATGAAGTGCTGCTTGCTGTCGAGCGGATTGCCCTTCCAGCCGGCATGCAGGGTGTGCGAACTCTTGTACTCCGTCCGCGGCAGCAGGCCGTACTTGTCGCGCAGGTAGGTAGCGCGGTTACAGGCCACCGGTTTGCCCCTGGCATCGCGCAGATCGCTCGGTGCTTGTCCGAGACTGGGGTGATAGACCTTGACCAAGGCTGTACCAGGCGCAGAGTCGTCATGGATCACGTCATGGACGAAGAGGTGGAACGGCTCGCTCATGCGCAAGCCCCCGTAGTGCATCAGCATCGTGATCAGGATGTCACGCAGGTTTAGCCGCTCCTCGATACGCGGACTGTTCTGTTTGCCCGGCACGATGAAGCCCCTGAACAGCAGATCGGCCATGCGATCCGCCGGGAAGTGTTTGACCGGCTCGTGGTCGATGACGGGACTTCTCTTGAGCAGTGTGCTGCGAGCCTGGCTAACCTTGAGCGCGGCGACGTCAACGCTCATGGTGTGGCCGAGGAAGGCACGGTTCTTCTGGTGCTGCCAGGCTGCCCATGCCAGTTGCTCTTCGGCGCGGGTGGCCTGACGCCATGGATTGAGCGGCTGCGTGCCGTACTCCTGCGCGATCCAGTCGGAGAAGCAGGAGAGGTGGTTGACCAGCACGCGCACGACCGCCGGCGTGCGGGTATCCCAGAACAGGTCACTGGGGTCGTGGCCATCGACACCCACGGTGCCGCTGTAGAGCCGTTGCACGAAGGTATTGAACAGATCTTGCGGATTGTCGAAGGCAGTGTGGTTCGCCGCCATGTAGTCGATCAAGAGGCCCACCGCCTGCACCAGCTTGTTGGTATTGCTCCCCGAGAGCAGGTGGCGATGCTTGAGGATGTAACGGATCAGCGGTTGCAGCGGTCCGAACTCGGTGAGGATGACTGGGATTTCCTCATGGATGCCGGTGTTGTCGCGCACCACCTTGTAGTAGACGACGGTATGGGTCATACCATGCCTACCAAGCATTGAACGAGCATCGCCTCCACAGCAACCTGATGTGGTGAGGCTCGGAGAGTGTTAACGGTAGTCATATTGGTAGTTATAGCACTCCATACCAACATAACTACCAGATAAAAAACCACCGCCTCTTGGTGCAGATGCGGCGGTTTTGATACCTAATTATTACAGGTAACTGACTCCATATAAGTACGCACCGTGGCTTTTGTTTTGTGCTGCAACGTTGGCCGCATGCGGCCAACCCTGGTTTACACGCTCAGATAAGACGACTGCTTCAGACCGCGACAGAACTCGGCAAAGTAGCTGGAACGCTCTTCCTGGCTCAGCCCTGCCATCCGCGCCTTGGACTCGTAGCGGTTCAGGATTTCCTCTGGCGACAGGTGCACGTAGCGCAGCATGTCCTCGATGGTGTCGTGCTCTTCCACGCCCTCGAAGGTTACTTTGCCGCCCTCACGCACATAAACGTTCACCGAGTCGGTATCGCCGAACAGGTTATGCATGTCACCCAGGATTTCCTGGTAAGCCCCCACCATGAACACGGCGATCAGGTACTCGTCCCCTACTTTTACTTCGTGCACCGGCATGCTGTTTTCGATGCTTTGCTGGTCGACATACTGCTTCACCTTGCCGTCGGAGTCGCAGGTCAGGTCCTGCAGCACGGCGCGGCGGGTAGGCTGCTCGTCCAGGCGGTGAATCGGCATGATCGGCAGTACCTGGTCGATAGCCCAGGTATCCGGCAGGCTCTGGAATACCGAGAAGTTGCAGAAGTACTTGTCGGCCAGCTTGTCGGTCAGTTCGTCGTATACCTGGCGCTGGCTGCGCTGGCTGGCGGTAAGCTGCGCCTGCAGGCGGCGGCACAGCGCGGCGTGTACCTGCTCGGCAATGGCTTTCTCTTTCAGCGTGAGGCGGCCTTCGGCGTACATGTCGGACGCCTCGGACACCAGGTGGCTGGCACGGTAGTAGGTTTCTGTCACCATCTCCGAGTCAGTCAGATTCATCAGCTCTACCAGCTTGCGCACCGGGCGCGACATGGCCGACAGGTCGTCGATATGCGGCATGGTATCGGGCAGGCGCTCGACGTCGGTCACGTTCACCAGCAACACCGCGTGGTGCGCGGTCATGGCGCGGCCGGACTCGGACAGGATGCGCGGGTGCGGAATGCCGTTTTCGTCGCAGAACTCGGACAGCATGGACACGATCACGCTGGCGTACTCGTCCATGTCGTAGTTGATGGAGCTGGCGTTACGCGAGTGCGTACCGTCGTAGTCCACGCCCAGGCCACCGCCCACGTCCACGTGGTCTACCGGCAGGCCCAGGGCGCGCAGCTCGCCAAAGTAACGGATGGCTTCGCGGAAGCCGGCACGGTAGTCGGCAATGTTGGCAATCTGCGAGCCCATGTGGAAGTGCATCAGGCGCACGTTGTCACCGTGGCCGGCCGCTACCAGCTTGTCTACTGCCGAGATCAGCTGTGCAGCCGACAGGCCGAACTTGCCTTTCTCGCCACCGGTATCCGCCCACTTGCTGGATGCCAGCGACGACAGGCGCACGCGCAGACCCAGGTTGGCTTTCACGCCCAGTTTGGCGCTTTCCTGGATCAGCAAATCCACTTCGGATTCTTTTTCGATCACCACGAACACTTCGTGGCCCAGGCGCTGGCCCATCAGTGCCAGGCGGATGAAGTCGCGGTCTTTGTAGCCATTGCACACAATGGTGCAGCCCTTGGGCGCCAGTGCCAGCACGGCCATCAGCTCCGGCTTGGAGCCGGCTTCCAGGCCAATGGACACGTCCTGGGTGGCGATGATGCTCTTCACCACCGCCTCTTGCTGGTTCACCTTGATCGGGTAAATGGCCGTGTAGCGGTTGCCATAATCCTGGCTGGCGATTGCATTATTGAAGGCGTGACACAGGCGGGTAACGCGGTCTTGCAGAATATCGGGGAAACGCACCAGCAGCGGCATGTCCAGGCCACGGTCGCCCAGCGTGTGCGCCAGCTCGAACAGATCGATTTCGCGTTGTTGATGTACATTCGGGCGTACTTTTACGCAGCCATTTTCGCCGACATTGAAATAGCCAGCGCCCCAGTGCCGTATGCCATACAGGCTACGGCTATCCGCCACAGTCCAAGCCATGAAAGGATTTCCCTAGTTATGCAATAAATGGAAACTGCTCCTTAGTGCGCGGCTTTCGGGCTGGAAAGCTTCATGTGGGCCTGGGATGTCGGAGCGCGCAGTCGTGCGGCGAGTACCGCAAAAACGAGCGCGGATTTTAGCAACATCACACAGCTTGACAAGCACAATTTTTGGGCGTTGATTTTAATTAACACACAAGCCGTCAGGCTGCCGCACTCGTGCCGAGCATAACGGTTTCACATGAATGTTTTTTAACCGACACACCCGCATAGCCTAGAAAAACAGCCAGCTGCCACGTGCATGATATTCAACACCCTGCAGCCCGGCTTGCACCAAAGGCCAGCCAGACAAATGGCTATAGATAGTCCTGTAGCCGATACCACGCCATACCCAGCACCAGTGCTGGCGTACGCAGCAGGCTGCCACCCGGAAAGCGCCGATGCTGCAGCTGCTCGAACAGCGCCAGGCGGCTGTCGTCACCGGCGATGGCCTCGGCAATCACCTTGCCGGCCAGGCCGGTATTGGCCACACCATGGCCGGAAAACCCTTGGGCATAGTAGATATTGGGCGCCAGGCGGCCAAAATCGGGGGCGCGGTTCAGGGTGATATCGCAGAAACCGCCCCAGGCATAGTCCACCGCCACATCGGCCAGCTGTGGAAACACGCGCAGCATGTCGGCACGCATGGCCCGTGCCAGCTGGCGTGGCTCGCGCCCGGAATAGCTGACCTTGCCGCCAAACAGCAGACGATGGTCGGCAGACAGGCGGTAGTAATCCAGCACGAAATTGGTATCGCATACCGCCATATTGTTGGCGATCAGGCTACGCGCCCGCGCCTCGCCCAGTGGCTCGGTAGCGATGACATAAGTGCCCACCGGCATGATGCGGCATTGCAGCGAGGGGGCAAGCTTGCCCAGATAGGCGTTGCAAGCCAGCACCAGCTGCCGGCAGCGCACCGCACCCTGCTCGCATTGCACCAGCGGCGCCTCGCCAGCACGGAAGGCTTGCACTGGCGTCTGCTCGTAAATCTGCACACCGGCGGCTCGCGCCGCCCGCGCCAGCCCGAGCAGGTAGTTCAGCGGGTGGAGGTGCCCGGACAAGGGGTCAAACAGGCCACCCTGATAGCGGCTGGAGCCCAGCACTGCGGCCAACCTTTCCTTGCCCCACAGCTCACCATGCGGGTAGTCGTAGCTGTCCGCCAGCTCGCGCTGCCAGTCTTGCAGACTCGCCAGATGCGCAGGCTTGACCGCCACATTACAAAAGCCGCGCGTCCAATGGCAGTCGATCTGGTGCTGGCGCACGCGCTGCTCGATGATCTCGATCGCCTCCACCGACATGCGCCAGAACCGCTGCGCCGCAGGCAGCCCCAGCTGCCCCTTGATGGTGTCCATATCGCAGGCGTAACCGGCAATCACCTGCCCGCCGTTGCGCCCCGATGCACCAAAGCCGATGTGCGAGCCTTCCAGCAGCACCACGCGCAAGCCTTGTTCGGCCAGATTCAGCGCGGCAGACACCCCCGCCAGACCACCGCCTACCACGCAGACATCACACTCCACATCACCCTGCAAGGCCGGTGCCGGCACCCACGCCGTGGCGGTGGCAGCGTAGTAGGAAGGCGCGTGCGGCTGATGAGCAAACGAGAACATAAGGACCTCGACACAAAAACGGTTTATGCGGCCAACCCTGCATGGCAAGGCGGCGGGCATGAAAAACGGCGGCACCGTGAGGTACCGCCGTCGGGTCAACATCACACCTTAGCTGTGGGCGCCGCTTTCACGCATGGCGGCAGCAATGGCTTTGTCACGGTTACGTTGCGCATTGAGCATCAGGTAGTTCGCCAGCAAGACCACGACCCCCACCACCAGCACGGTAATGCTGGCCAGTGCGTTGATCTCGGGGTTCAAGCCCAGACGCACCTTGGAGAAGATCACCTGTGGCAGCGTGGTAGAACCCGGGCCGGACAGGAAGGCAGTGGTCACCAGATCGTCCAGCGACAACGTGACCGACAGCAGGAAACCGGAGGCAATGGCCTGCGACACCAGCGGCAAGGTAATCACGAAGAAGATCTTCAGCGGGCGCGCCCCCAGGTCCATGGCAGCGTCTTCCAGGCTCTGGTCGATTTCCAGCAGGCGCGAGCGCACCACCACCGCCACGTAGGCCATGCACAGTGTGGTGTGGCCCACCCAGATCGTGATGAAGCCGCGCTCGCTAGGCACACCGATCAGCTGCTGCATGGAGATGAACAGCAGCAACATGGACAAGCCGGTAATCACCTCCGGCATCACCATCGGCGCCGTCATCATGCCGGCAAACAGCGTGCTGCCCGGAAAGCGCTTGAACCGTGCCAGCACAAACCCGGCAATCGTCCCCAGCACCACGGCTGCCAGGGCGCTAGCCAGGGCAATCTGGATGGACAGTTTCACCGCAGACATGATCTGCTCGTTATTGAACAGCGACACGTACCACTTGGTAGAGAACCCGCCCCACACGGTAACCAGTTTGGACTCGTTGAACGAGTACACAATCAGGCTAACGATAGGGATGTACAAAAACAGGAAACCCACCACCAGCACGCCCTTCAGGAATGGCGACAGTTTGTTATGCATTGCCCTTGCCCTCCAGCTCGCGCGTCTCGTAGCGATGCAGCAGCGCGATCGGCACAATCAGCATCAGTACCATGATGATGGCTACTGCCGATGCCATCGGCCAGTTGTTGTTATCGAAGAACTCGTTCCACAGCACCTTGCCTATCATCAGCGTGTCTGTCCCCCCCACCAGCTCGGGGATAACGAACTCGCCCACGGCCGGAATGAACACCATCATGGAGCCGGCGATGATGCCGTTTTTGGACAAAGGCAGCGTAATGGTCAGGAAAGCCTTGATCGGCCCGGCACCCAGGTCGGCCGCAGCTTCCAGCAGACGCATGTCCATTTTCACCAGGTGCGAGAACAGCGGCAGGATCATGAACGGCAGGTAGGCGTACACCATCACCAGATACAGCGAGAAATCGTTGTGAAACAGGTGCAGCGGCTCGCTGATCAGGCCGATCGACAGCAGGAAGTTGTTGATCAGGCCGGTTTCGTTCAGCAAGCCCATCCAGGCATACACCCGCAGCAGGAACGACGTCCAGAACGGTAGCATCACCAGCATCAGCAACACATTACGGCGTGCCGGGTCTGCCCGTGCAATGGCGTAAGCAATGGGGTAGCCCAGCAACAGGCACATCACGGTGGTGAAAAAAGCCACTTTCAGCGAGGACAGATACGTTGCTGCATACAGCCCGTCGGTAAAGATGAAGTGGAAGTTGCCAAAGTACAGGGTAAGGCTTTGCAGCACGCCATCTTCCACCTGCAACAGGCTGGTAAACGGCGGAATGGCCAGATCCTGCTCGGCAAAGCTGATCTTCAACACAATGAAGAACGGCACCAGAAAGAACAGCAGCAGCCAGAAAAACGGTACGGCAATCACCGCCCCCTTGCCTGGCTTGAGCTTGCGCAACAGTCGCGACATATTCATCACGCTACTCCTTAGCGGGTCAGCACAACGGGCATGTCTGGGCGCCAGCTCACATAAACGGTATCACCCCAGGTAGGCGGGGTAATGCTGTTTTCGTGCCAATGGTTGGCCGCCACCATGGATTTCACTACTTTGCCGCTGGCCAGCTTCACGTGATACACCGAGAAGCTGCCCAGGTAGGCAATATCATGCACCTGGCCGCGCGCCACGTTCGGGCCGGCAGGCTGTGGCACCACATCCAGGTGCACGTCTTCCGGGCGGATACTGGCCCACACCTGCATGCCTTTGGGGCCGGTGATGCCGTGGTCGATGTGGATGCGGCTGCCCAGCTCGGGCGAGTCGATTTCTACACTATCCGGCTCATCCACCACCACCGGGCCGGCAAACATATTGGTATCGCCAATAAACTCGGCGGTAAAGCGGCAGTTCGGGTAGTCGTAGATTTCGGCAGGGCTGCCGATCTGCAGCAGCTGGCCTTCGCTCATGATGCCGATACGCGTGGCCATGGTCATGGCCTCTTCCTGATCGTGCGTCACCATGATGCAGGTCACACCCACCTGCTCCAGCGTATTCACCAGCTCCAGCTGGGTTTGCTGACGCAGCTTTTTATCCAGCGCACCCAGCGGCTCGTCCAGCAACAGCAGCTTCGGCCGCTTGGCCAGGCTACGCGCCAGCGCTACACGCTGCTGCTGGCCACCGGACAGCTGGTAAGGTTTGCGGTTGGCGTACTTGCGCATCTGTACCAGATCCAGCATCTCGGCCACGCGGGCGTCGATTTCGCCTTTGGGCATTTTGTCCTGCTTCAGGCCAAAGGCAATGTTGTCGGCCACGCTCATGTGCGGGAATAGCGCGTAGCTCTGGAACATCATATTGATCGGGCGATCGTAGGGCGCGAGTGCCGTAATGTCTTCGCCATCCAGAATGATCTTGCCGGAGGTTGGCCGCTCCATACCGGCCAGCATGCGCAACAGGGTGGACTTGCCACACCCGGAGCTGCCCAGCAGGGCAAATATCTCGTTTTTGCGGATATCCAGATCCACCCCATCCACTGCCGTGGTATCCCCGAACTTTTTCACCACATTGGCAATGCGCAGATACGGCGCACCCTGTGCGGATGCCGCAGCCTGTTTGACAGTTTCCACCATGATTTTTCCTCGCGAGGGTGTTGCTCACCCTCTGTAATGTTCACTTCTGCCATTTCAAAACGGCCAAACCCTACCCTACCCTGCCGCCAGCCCGGCTAGCAATATGCCCAAGGGGGCAAATGCCTTGCCATGCAGCTCGCAACAGTACTGCTTTACCTGTGCCGCCATGCCAGCGCCCGACCCGTAGCACCAGCCCGTAAAGCAGGCCGACACATCGGCCGCCACGGCAAACCAGCCAAGCTTACGCACCAAAACGATGCCAGCTAGCGTTGTAGCAAGACCAGATTAGCCGATGTTTAATAAAATTGACAACAGACATGCAAAAGCCAGGCCAGATCAGCACGATACACAAAAAAAATGCCGCAGCGCAGCATGAAAATGCTTACCCCACAGCAAGATGCCTGGTTTTAGCGGATAGGCACCGCAACATAAGCAGCCAGCAAGCCGCTGCGTTTAATCCGTCAAACAGCGCACTTTTATTAATGCATCACCGCAGACATTACGTCGTTTTCGATATAAATCGCGCTACCATCCTGTTTTTTCGCCATTTTTTTGGCCTGCGTTGCCGCTGAAGCCACCGCATAGTGCGAGGCAAAAAAACCCGGCCTGACCTGCAATACACCAATTGACACGCTGGTTAGCGGGAAAAACCGCACCTGGCCTTGGCGGTCTGCCACGCAAAACCCGCCAGCCAGACGATCCCCCTCGGAGAAAAGCGCCAGCACGCTCTGGTCAAACTGCTGCAACACCCGCTGCAAGCGCACTTCCCAGTTGCAGCTTTGCAACAACAACACAAAATCATCGCCGCCCACATGGCCGACAAAGTCGCGCGCGCTATCTACCGCGGTTTCCAGGATGGTGCCAAGCAGCCGGATCATGTCATCGCCTGCACCATAACCGTACTGATCGTTGAATGGCTTGAAATGATCCAGGTCCACATACGCCACAGCAAAATGGCGGCCCTCCTCCAGCAACCGCGCCACCTCGTCGCTGATAGGTACGTTGCCTGGCAGGCCGGTCAGCGGGTTGGCATAGCGTGCGGCCAACAGCTGCTGTTCGCTGATGACGCGCATCAGGTCGTGGCCGGTTCCCATGCCCAGATAGTGGCCATCTTCAACGATGATGAAGCCATCCAGCAGATAGCGGCGGTCCGCCGCCACCACACGGTGGGACAGCGTCTGGATATCCAGCTCGGCCGGCACCACCAGCGGCGCGCCATCCGCCAGCGCCATGCATGATTTCTTGGCCAGCAACTCGCGGCTGAATGGCTTGGCAAACGACTCCAGCACGTGGTGGCGCGACAGCAGCCCCACTGGCCGGCCACCCCGCAACACAGGGATGGCAAACAAGTCCGGCTGGTCGGCAAACAAACGGTAAGCCTGCTCGCAGTTGGCCGTATCCGGCAGCGCCTGCACCGCCATGAGCAGGCTACGCGCCTGCGGCAGGGTGCGGCCAACCTTTACCGGCGCATAACCCGGCAAGTTGTAACGCGTGGCCTTGCCCGGCCTGGCCACCGGGCGTGACATCAGGTAGCCCTGCCCCATCAGCACCCCCAGATCACGCAAGACCGCCAATTCTTCAGGCAGCTCCACCCCTTCGGCCACCAGCGTAGAACCGGCCGCCCGTGCCATATCGACCAGCGAGCGGACAAATTGCAGTTTGATCGGGTCCTGGTGAATATTTTGAACAAAGTACTTGTCCAGCTTGACCAGCTCCGGGCTCAGCTCGCTCCACAGGCGCAGGTTGGAGTAGCCCTCCCCCAGGTCATCCAGCGCCAGCCGCAGCCCGCTGGCGCGCAAAGCATCGACGACCTTGCGCAAGACCGGATAGGTGGCATTGGGGCGGGTTTCGGTCAGCTCCAGTACCACGCGCTCCGGCGGCACGCCACTGACGGCCAGCATCCCCAGCAGCCCGTCTACAGTCAGATCGTCACACAGCAGCGTGTCGGGCATGACATTCATGAATAGCTGGCCCGGCAGCTGCTGGCGGGCGAACTCGCGCAGTACGGCGGACATGCACACCTGGTCCAGCACAGCAGACAAGCCGGCCTCTGCCGCGTGGGCAAACAGGGCCACCGGCGAGTGCAAAATGGAGTCGGAAGGCCCGCGTACCAGCGCCTCGTACCCAAGCAACTCGCCGGACGCCAGGTAAACAATCGGCTGAAACACCACCTGCACCAGGCCTTCGCGGATGATTCTCTCCAGCAGCAGGCGGCTGGGGGCCGGCTGGGGCATGGCGAGCGTCACATCATCAAGACATGTATTCATGGGACACCTGCTATCGATAACCAGGCAACTTTAGTACTTATTTGTGACAGACAATGCAGCCCCACCCAGCTGCCAAGGCAGTAATGGCAGAGCACAGTGCATGAAATTGCCTAGAATGGAGAAAACAACAGCATAGGGAGCGCACCATGCCATTCTTGCAAACCGAGCAGCGCCAGCTGTACTACGAAGTCAGCGGCCAAGGCAGCCAGCCGCTGATGCTGTTTAATGGCCTGACCATGAGTACCGCAGCCTGGACACTGATGGCACCCATGCTGGAGCAGCGCTTCCGCTTGATCCGGCTGGACTTTCAGGGGCAAGGGCAGAGTGAATGTACCGAACAGCCAGCCTACGCCCTGACACGCCAGGCTGACGATGCCGCCGCCCTGCTGGATCACCTGGGTGTGGAGCAGGTCTATCTGGCCGGCTTGTCATACGGCGGCATGGTGGCACAGCACTTTGCGCGCCGACACCCGCACAAGGTTGGCTGCATGTTGCTGGCAGCCACCCTGGCGTGGTCGGATGCCATTAATACCCAGATTGCGTTAAGCTGGTCCCAGGCCGAAGCGGCCGGCGGCAGCGACCTGCGCTTTGATATCAGCTTGCCATGGCTATTTTCCAGCCGCTTCCTGCAGGCTGGCCAGGCCATGTTGCCAGACCTGAAGCGTATTGCCGCCACAGTAGAGTGGTCTGCCATCGAGCGCATCATCGCCGGCGTAATGGCGCACGATGCACGCAGCTGGCTGGGGGATCTGGCGGTGCCGACCCACATCATCGTGGGGGACGAAGACCGCCTGACCCCGCTGTACCAGGCCCGGCTATTACAGCAAGGCATACCCGGCGCCAGCCTGAGCATCTTGCCCGGCGCCGGCCACGCGCTGCACCTGGAAGCACCGCAGCTGTTTTGCCAACACATTTTCCAGTTTGCCACCCCGTAAAGGAGGTTTCTCATGGCCCAGGATTGCATCCTGCTGTCTGTAGACGATCGTAATATCGCCACACTGTCACTCAACCGGCCGGATCTGCACAACGCCATTGACGACACCCTGGCGCTACGCCTTACCCGTGAGCTGAAAGAGCTGGGCCGCGACCCGTCCATCCGGGCCGTGGTGCTAACCGGCAGCGGCATGAACTTCTCCACCGGCCACGATATGCAATGGCTGGAAAGGCTCAACAGCGCCGAAGACACCACCTTGCAGCAGCAGGCCCGCCTGCTGGCCGAGCTGATGGTCACCCTGGATACGCTCCCCAAACCCACCATCGCCAAGGTGCATGGCTCGGCATTTGGCATTGGTGTGGGGCTGGTAGCCTGCTGCGACGTAGCCATTTCCTGCACCGACAGCCTGTTCGGCTTTTCCGAGGTAAAACTGGGCAGCATCCCCTCGTCCATTGCCCCGTACATCATCCGTGCCATCGGTGCGCGCGCCACGCGGCGCTATTTCATTACGGCAGAACGGTTCAATGCCGGCAAAGCCAAACGGCTGGGCCTGGTGCACCAGGTAGTCGAGGCAGACGAGCTGGACGCCAGCCTGGAGATGACACTGCGCCACCTGCTGCACAATGGCCCGCAAGCCATGGTAGCGGCCAAGCAGCTGGTGAACGATATCAGCCAGCTGGGCACCAGCCAGGCCGCGCTGGACATCAGCATCGAGCGCATCACCAGCGTACGCACCAGCGAGGAAGGCCGCGAAGGGATCTATGCCTACCTGCAAAAAAGGACGCCCAGCTGGATGCTCTGATTTGCACGATTGCGCCATCAATGTTCAGACCCGTGCCGCCAGCCTTTGGCGCCACGGGTCTTTGTTTAGAATGGGGCAAACCCTGAAGGAAGCACCATGAACCCGTTTCACCCCGCCAAGGATTTCCTGTCTCTTACGCTACAAGCGCTCACGCCCGGGCAGCCGCAGTGGCAGCAGCACGGCATACACGCGCACTGGCTAGCCCCGGGGCTGCTAGAGCTCTGCCCTGCCCACCCTGCGGCCAACCTTGAACACATCCTGCTGTCTGCCGGCGTGCACGGCAACGAAACCGCACCTATCGAAGTGTTAAGCGGCATCGTCAACGACCTGCTGGATGGCACCCTACCCCTGCACGCCCGGCTACTGGTCGCCCTGGGCAACATACCGGCCATGCAAGCCGGCAAGCGCTTTATCGATTACGACATGAACCGCCTGTTCAACGGCCAGCATGCCAGCCAGCCGCAAGCGGCCGAGGCTGTACGCGCTGCCGAGCTGGAACAGGCAGCCCAGCAGTTTTTCAGCCGCGCCAGCGGCCCGCGCCGCCATTACGACCTGCACACTGCCATCCGTAGCTCGGTGTTCGAGCGCTTTGCCATCTACCCTTACCTGCACGATCGCCAGCACAACCGCGAACAGCTGATGTGGCTGGCTCAAGCCGATATCAGCACCGTGCTGCTGCACAGCAAGCCAGCCGCCACTTACAGCTATTTCACCAGCCAGCACTGCCAGGCAGACGCGTTTACGCTGGAGCTGGGCAAAGCCCGGCCGTTTGGCCAGAACGATCTGGGCCGCTTTAGCGGCATCGACCAGGCGCTACGCGCGCTGGTCAGCGGCCAACCTTGCCGCGCCGAACCCTACGATGCCAGCCGGGTGAAGCTCTTTCGTGCCAGCTACGACCTGATCAAGCACAGCGGCGACTTTGTCCTGCACCTGGCCGATGATGTGGAAAACTTCACGGCCTTGCCTGATGGCATGCTGATTGCCGAAGACGGCGATATTCGCCATATCGCCAAAGGCGGAGAAGAGCGCATTCTCTTCCCCAACCCGCGCGTCAGCATCGGCCTGCGCGCTGGCATCATCATCGCGCCGACTACGCTGGACTAGGTAGATATCCACAGCAAAACGGGAAAAAGCTGTGGACAAGCTGTGAAAACCACAAAAAAAATATGCGGCATCAGCCACTTGGCTATGCCGCATATTTTTCAGGCAATGCTAAACGCACATTAGCCCAGCCTGCCTCACACCCTTCGCGGGCTTACTGGCCCTGATACTTGCGCAACCAGGCTGCAAATGCCGCCAGTGGTATCGGGCGCGAGTAGAAGTAGCCCTGACCGAAATCACAGCCCAGCTCACGCAGCTTCTCGCTGATTTCCAGCGTCTCTACCCCTTCAGCCACCACCTTGAAGCCCAAGGAGTGGGCCAGCTCGGTCGTCGAGCGCACAATCATGGCGTCCGCCTCGCTCTCGACCACTTCTTTGACAAAGGCTCGGTCGATTTTCAGCTCCGACACCGGTAGCTGCTTGACGTAGGCCAGCGAGGAATAGCCGGTACCATAATCATCAATCGCCAAGGCCATGCCCATATTGCGCAAGGCATGCAGGGTTTCCAGGGCGCGATCCGGGTCTTCCATCACCCCGCTTTCCGTGATCTCCAGACACAGGTACTGCTTGGGCAGGCCCGCCATCGTCAGGCAGTTCTCCACAAATGCCGGCAGCGCAGCGTCCAGCAAGTCCCGCGTAGACAGGTTGACCGAGATGCGCACCGGCGTGCCTGCGGCCAACAGCTCGGCGCCATCAATACAGGCGCGCGCAATCACCCAATGGGTAATCTCGCGGATATAGCCGGTTTGCTCGGCAAACGGAATAAACTCGAACGGTGGCACAAAGCCGCGCACAGGGTGCTCCCAGCGCACCAGCGCCTCGGCCTCGCAATGCAGGCTACCGTCCAGCGCCACTTTGGGCTGGTAATGCAGGGTGAGCTGTTCCTGATTCAGCGCTTCTTTCAGGTCGCCCAGCAGGGAAAGATGCTCATCACGGAACTGGCGTTTGGCTGCGTCGTATACCGATACGGTGCACTTTTTGCGCTTGGACACATACATCGCCTCGTCCGCGCAGCGCAGTAGATCCTGCGCTGTGGGGGCGTGCTCCGGATAGCTGGCAATGCCGATACTGGCACGCACGTCCAGCTTGCGCTCATCTACCGCCAGCTGCCGCTCGAACCCTTGCAGCACGGCTTGCAGCACTTCCTGGTAATCGGTACCGGATACGACAAAGGCAAACTCGTCGCCCCCCAGACGCGCCAGTACCCCACCAAAGCGGGCAACCTCGGCATGCAGCCAGAAGCCTATGCGCATGATGACGCGGTCACCGGCCACATGGCCCAGGGTATCGTTCAGCTGCTGGAAACGATCCAGATCCAGCAGCATCACAGTCTGGCTCTGTGCGCTGTTTTCCAGCCTGCGCCCCAGCTCGCTGAGGAAGCCGGCGCGGTTTACCAGGCCAGTCAGCGTGTCGCGATAAGCCAGCGCTAGGATTTCCTGCTCGCGCTCGGCAATGGCTGTCTGCATGTGGTCCAGGCTATCGGCCAGCTCGGCCAGCTCGCTGGTTTCTGGCCGCTCTACTTTTTCTGCATAGCTACCATCACGAATTTTTTTAGCCACCGTCACCAGCCGGTGCAAGGGCGTCGTCACCACGCCGGCCACTTTGAAGCTGGCAAGAATGCATAGCAGCAAGCTAGCGATGGCCAAGGCCAGCAAGGCTTTCTGCAAGGCATAAAATGGCGCCAGAATCTCCTGCAGCGGGCGCTGCAGCACGGCATAGACCTGGCCACCACTGCCACTGGCAATAGGCAACAAGCGGGACTGGTGCGGCGCACCAGCCAACTCCAGCCGCTTTTCATGAGTAGGGTGCGCCAGCAAGTCTTTTAGCTGATCTGGCGGCAGCGTAGTGGCAAAACTGTGCCAGCCCCCTTTGCCATCTTTGGTCATGAAGGTAACTTCCAGATCGGACATTTCCTTCAGATCCCTGGCAACCTTCTCGGTAAGTTTCACCCCCAGCGTAATCCAGCCGATAACGACTGGCGCTTTGACCGGCACGACCACCAGCTCGTAGGCCTCGCCCTTCACCACTTTGATACCGCTGGCCACGCCATCTTTGCGGGCGGCTTGCATCAGGTCGGGAAACGGATATATGCCATCACGGGCCACGCCCAGATTGTCTGCCGGCACACTGCCTTGCAGGTCACTAAGCAATACCAGCTCGGCGCCCAGGCGGTTGGCATGATTGTTCAATGCCGAAAGCATGGTGGGACCATCCGCCGTGGCCAGTGCTTCCCGGAAAGCAAAATCCCCTACCAGCACCTGCGTCGCCTGAATCAGCAGTTTGCTGTTCTGCTCCAGCAAACGATTGAATACCCGCTGCCCGGTTTCCAGCTCCTGCTCGGCCTGCTCCTCGAAAATGCCCAGGTTGGCCGCACTCACCATAAAAAAGGACACCCCCAGCACTACCGCCAGCAAGGAGGTAAACAGCAGGGTTACCCTGAACCGCAAGGTTTTTGCCAAACGCACATCAACCCCCTTGCCGGCGCAAGTCTGGCTTGCTTAATGTCACTCTGACCCGCACCGCCTGTGCGGAAGCCCCTATTTTGATCTGCTGCATCATTTCTTCTTTCATGCGGGGGTGCCATATCAGCATGTTGTAATCCCCCGCCGGGACATTTTCTACTACGGCGTTACCACGATCCTTGCTGACAGCAAACCAGGGCGTCTCCACCACCAGTACATACGCCAGCATCCAGTCGTGGATATTACAGCCCAGCGCAACCAGGCCGGGCTTGTCAAACACCACCGGCTGGCTAGGCGTTCCGGAATACAGCTTCAGGTCGAATACCTTGGGTGCCGAAAACGAATAAACGTGATGGCGCACAGTATCTTTGTTGGGGAAAGAAACTACCGTACCAGCTTGAACTATGGATACATAGGGTATGAAGGTTTTGTCCATCTGTTCGATAGACCCCTTCTGTGTACCCTTGGGCGCTTTACCCTGCAATGGCAGCAAGTACACCGCAGCATCAGGCACTGCCACCCCTTGCGCATCCGCCACGGTTACTGACAGATCTGCAGCGATCGCAGGCGCACAAAGCAGGCTTGCCAACACTGCGGCACGCACACCCACCGCCACTTTGTCATTACTCATCCCGGTGCCCTATGCATGTTTCACCACCATTATCTATCAAAGCAACATTACAGCCTACTTCCAGCAACATTCAAATTAATTCAGCTCAATAAAACATCGATATCTATAAGTTTTATTTTAAGCAAAGTACAAACACTTGTTATTGCAGCACAAATCACCCCAAAAGGTTTCTATAAATTTCTCGCAATAAAAAACCACCAACCGGTTGTGCAAGGGCAAGCAAAATACGCGTCGGCCTTGGCTGTGCCTCGGCGTAATCGGGTTACACGACACGAGCGCCCGAACGCGTAGCATCACACATGAAAAAAGCCCGCTTGCAAAGCAAGCAGGCTTTAGCGCTAACACCAGCCCAGCAATCGGGGCTGCATTATGTTTGCTCAGGCAGCAACCGTTGGCTCTTTTTGCAGCAAGGCCAGCAGCGTAGCCACCTTCAACTTGAGCTCCCGGCGATCCACGATCATGTCGATTGCACCCTTTTCCACCAGGAACTCGGAACGCTGGAAGCCTTCCGGCAAGGTTTCGCGCACGGTCTGCTCGATAACGCGCGGGCCGGCAAAGCCGATCAATGCGCCCGGCTCGCCAATCACCACATCGCCCAGGAAGGCAAACGACGCTGACACGCCACCCATGGTCGGGTCAGTCAGAATCGAGATGAATGGCAACTGGTGGTCGGACAACAGTTGCAATGCCGCCGAGGTCTTGGCCATCTGCATCAGCGAATTCAGGCCTTCCTGCATACGCGCACCACCCGAAGCGGCAACGCATACAAACGGCGCGCGCGCTTCAACGGCCGCCTGCACGCCACGGACAAAACGCTCACCAACCACAGAGCCCATCGAGCCACCAATAAAGCGGAACTCGAACGCTGCCACAACAACAGGCAAATTGTGGATGCTGCCCTGCATGACCACCAGCGCATCATCTTCACCAGTCGTCTCTTGCGCGGCATCCAGACGGTCAGGATAGCGCTTGCTGTCCTTGAACTTCAGGATATCTACCGGCTTGACTTCAGCACCTATTTCACGGCGTCCTTCGGTATCCAGCAGCATATCCAGGCGTTCGCGCGCGTGGATAGGGTGATGATGGCCACACTTGGGGCAGACCTGCAGGTTGCTTTGGAGGTCGGTATGGTAAAGCACCGCCTCACAGGCCGGGCATTTGCTCCACAGCCCCTCCGGCACCGCCGACGACTTGCTCACGCGCGTATCGCGCTTGATTTTCGGCGGCAGGAGTTTGTTCAACCAGCTCATGCTGACTCCTTGAATCTAAAAGCTGTGGCCCACACTAGGTTGGCCGCAGGCTGGCTGGCACGGGTAGGCCAGCATTGTTCTAACGGATAGCGGCTTTCAATGTAGCCACCAGACGGGTCAACTGCTCTTTGGCAGTTTCGGGTGTAGCCGCCTCGATTTCCTGTACCAGACGGCTTCCCACCACTACGGCATCGGCTGCCACAGAGATGGCGCGGGCGGTTTCCGCATCGCGGATGCCAAAGCCAACGCCGATCGGCACAGTAATGTGTTCTCTAAGGGCGGCAATTTTACGCGCTACGTCGTCAATGTCCAGATTTCCTGCGCCAGTCACGCCTTTTAATGACACATAGTAGACATAGCCCCGTGCCAGACGGGCAATCTCGCGCACGCGCGCCATCGGCGTGGTAGGTGCCACCAGAAATACCGGATCCAGCCCAGCTGCGACCAGGGCGGCGGTCAGGTCTTCCGCCTCTTCCGGCGGGCAATCCACGGTAAGTACGCCATCCACACCCGCTTCGGCTGCTGCACGGGCAAATGCTTCATAGCCCAGTACGTGCACCGGGTTCAGATAGCCCATCAGGACCACCGGGGTGTGCTGGTTGGTTTCGCGGAAGGTTTTTACCATGGCCAGCACGTGGCGCAGGCCAACCTTGTGCGCCAGTGCGCGCTCGCTGGCGCGCTGGATCACCGGACCATCGGCCATCGGGTCGGAAAACGGAATGCCCAGCTCGATGATGTCGGCACCGCCTTCTACCAGGCCATGCATCAGGTCGACAGTAAGCGCCGGGCTCGGGTCGCCTGCGGTAATGAAGGGAATCAGGGCTTTCTCGCCTGCGGCCTGCAGGCGGGCAAAGGTTTCTGCTACGCGGCTCATGCGGTGTGGTCCTTGCATGGATGGTTCAGCACGGTGGTGAAGTGCTCCACCACCGGGAACGGATCATAAAAATGGTGCAGCAATGCGCGCCACTGCTGGTACTGCACAGACTGGCGAAAACCCAAGGTATGGGCTTCCTGCGTCTGCCACTGCACCAGCAACAAATAGCGCCCCGGTACTTCCAGGCAGCGCTGCAAGGTGTGACCGGCGTAACCGGTGGTGACGGCAATCAGCGGCGAAGCCTCGGCAAAAGCCTGCTCGAACGCGGTTTCCGCCCCGGCCCTCACCTGCAGATAAGCTGCTTCCAGTACCGGCGCCGCAATCACAGGGTGATGCCCATCAGGCCGGCGACGGTGTTGATGTCCTTATCGCCACGGCCGGACAGGTTCACCAGAATAATCTGGTCTTTACCCATGGTCGGCGCCACTTTGGCTGCGTGCGCCAGCGCGTGGCTGGACTCCAGTGCGGGGATGATGCCTTCCAGGTGGCAGCAGTCTTCAAAGGCACGCAATGCTTCGTCATCGTTGATGGCAACGTACTCGGCACGGCCGATGTCTTTCAGCAGGCTGTGCTCCGGGCCCACACCCGGGTAATCCAGGCCGGCAGACACCGAGTGAGTCTCGATGATCTGGCCATCGTCATCCTGCATCAGGTAGCTACGGAAGCCGTGCAACACGCCCGGCTTGCCCGCCGACAGCGGCGCTGCGTGACGGCCGGTTTCTACACCATCACCGCCCGCCTCAACACCCACCAGTCGCACACCCTCTACATCCACATAGGGGTGGAAGATACCGATGGCGTTGGAACCGCCACCCACGCAGGCCACCACCATATCCGGCTGGCGGCCCAGCATCTCTTGCATTTGCTCTTTGGCCTCGATACCGATAATGCGCTGGAAGTCGCGCACCAGCATCGGGTAAGGGTGCGGGCCGGCGGCGGTACCCAGAATGTAGAAGGTGCTGTCGATATTGGTCACCCAGTCGCGCATCGCCTCGTTCAGCGCGTCTTTCAGGGTTTTGGAGCCGCTCTCAACCGGCACCACGGTGGCACCCAGCAGCTTCATGCGGAATACATTAGGCGCCTGGCGCTTCACGTCTTCCGAGCCCATATACACCACGCACTCCATGCCGTAACGTGCCGCCACGGTAGCCGAGGCCACCCCGTGCTGGCCGGCGCCGGTTTCGGCAATCACGCGCTTCTTGCCCATGCGGCGCGCTAGCAGCGCCTGGCCGATAGTGTTGTTTACCTTGTGCGCACCGGTATGGTTCAGGTCTTCGCGCTTGAAGTAGATCTGCGCACCGCCCAGCTGCTCGGACCAGCGTTTGGCATGGTAAATCGGGCTGGGGCGGCCCACAAAGTGCTTCAGCTCGTGGTGATACTCTTGCCAGAATGCCGGGTCAGCCTTGGCGCGGGCGTACTCGGCATTCAGCTCGTCCAATGCTGCCATCAATGTTTCCGCTACGTAGACACCGCCATACGCGCCAAAACGGCCACGTGCATCGGGGAAGTCATAACTGCTCATGGAATGCTCCTGATGGTTTTGTTTTAAGACACCAGACCAGCGTCCGGTGCCATTGAATATTGCCCCGCCCGCACCGCCGCCAGAAAGGCCGCTACGCGCTCAGGGTGTTTGATACCTTTACCCGCCTCCACCCCACTGGAGACATCTACCGCTGCGGGTTTGACGCGCCGCACGGCATCGGCCACGTTGGCCGCATCCAGCCCGCCGGACAGAATCAGCGGCAAGGGCAATTTGGCAGGAATCAGCGTCCAGTCGAATACAGCACCGGTGCCGCCATGCGCACCTTCAACAAAGGCGTCGGTCAGCAGACCGCGCGCATCGTGATAGTTGGCCGCATAGGCGGCCAGGTCCATGCCGGGGCGTACACGCACGGCTTTCAGGTAAGGGCGCTGGAAGCTGCGGCAAAATGCCGGCGACTCTTCGCCATGAAACTGCAGCACGTCGATGGCACACGCGGCCAACACCTGCTGCACTTCATCTACTGTCGGATTCACAAACAGTGCGACCACGCTGACAAAGGGTGGCAAGACAGCAATGATGGCCTGTGCCTGCTCTATCGTGACGTGGCGCGGGCTGGGCGCATAAAACACCAGCCCGATGGCGTCCACCCCCAGCGCAGCGGCCGCGGCTGCGTCCTGCGGGCGGGTAAAACCACAAACCTTGGTGCGCACTGTCATGCTATCTCCACAGCGTTAACCGCTCAGGCTGCGCCTGGGCAGGCAAATCAAAAACCGCCGGGTAACCCACCCCGGTCAAATACAGCCCGTCCGGCATGAAGGTAGGTGGTGCCTTGGTACGATCGCATGCGGCCAACAATGCCTGCATGCCCGCCACGTCCAGGCTGCCTTTGCCGGCATACACCAACGCGCCCACCATATTGCGCACCATGTGATGCAGGAAAGCATCTGCGGTCAGATCAAAGCGGATCAATCCGTGGCTCTCGCTGATATCCAGCTGCCGCAGATGCTTCACCGGCGATTTGGCCTGACACTCCGCCGCCCGAAAGCTGGAAAAATCATGCTTGCCCAACAGCACGGCCGCAGCGGCACGCATCGCATCGATATCCAGTGCCTGGTGATACCAGCCCACCCGCCCAGCAGTAAGCGCCGGGCGCACCGGGTGCGTCAGCAGGAAATAACTGTAAGAACGGGAAAACGCAGAAAACCGGGCGTGAAACTCATCACTCACCTCTCGCGCCCACACCACGGCCACCGAAGGGGGCAAATGAGCGTTTACGCCGCGCACCCATGCATTCAGCGGGCGGCTGACCGGCGCATCAAAATGCACGACCTGCATCAAGGCATGCACACCGGCATCGGTACGCCCTGCGGCCAAGGTGCTGATACTTTCACCGGCAATAGCCGATAGCGCCTGGTTCAGCTTGTCTTGCACGGTATTACCGCTTGGCTGCGTTTGCCAGCCAGCAAAAGCGCGCCCGTCGTATTCCAGACCCAGCGCGATTCTCATTGCACTACTTTCATGATGATGATCAGAACCAGGCCGGCCACACACACCAGCGCCCCATCCCGATACTGCCAAGAGTAAAAACCCAACTCTACCTTATCCGGCAGGGTTTGTGACCCCTGATCTGCCTGCAGCTGACCCGCCAGCCAAGACAGTGAGAGCTTGGGCCGCGCCTGTACCAGCCATTCAGCCTGCTGCAATGTCAGCACCAGGCGCAGGCTGAAAGAGTCTATAGGCAAGCCCGCGATAGCCAGCGGCTTCAACAAGACATGCAGCCCGGCAAGAAAACCGCTGTGGCCATAGGCCTGCCATAACAGGCGCACACTCGCCGCCATCACAAGCAAACGTAGCGCCTGCCCCCCCCCCAGCTGCAAGCCGGCCCACGATGGAGACCAGGCCTGACCTGGCCAGCAAGGCTCTCCCGGAACAAACCAGCCAGACAATAAACACAAGGCGGCCAACAAGAAACGCATACGCCAAACTGCCTGCAGTAAAGCATGCAAGGCGCCTGGCAACGCAAGCCACACAGCCACCATGAGCAGCAAGGGCCAGCTGTGCATGCCGGACAAGGCCACAATGAAAAACAGCCAGGCGATCAGGCTGGCTGCTGGGTGGAATAAGGTCATCATCACACTTTGATACCGGCCTCTCGCAACAAGGCATCGGCCGTTTCGGTGTCGCCCATTTCGCGATAAAGGCGCGCCAGGTCTTGGGCGGCTTCAACATTATCGACCTGTCTGGACAAGGGCACCATTTCTTCCGGCTCCGGACCGAAGCTGCCCAAGTCTACCGGCGCTCGTGGCGCATCCAGCACAAAGTGCTCCTGCGTATCAGGCGTAGGGCGGTACAAAGGATTTTCCGGGTCCAGCGTACCCCCCAGCTGCAGTACGCGCTTCCACAAGCCACTCGCTGGGCCAAACACCGCCAGCAGATCCAGCGCAACCGACTCGAACTCCTGCCGGTTACCTTTGCGTGCAATCAGGTCCAGCAGCTTCATGCGCAAATCTTCACGATCGGGCTCGTGGCTAAGACTCTCGCGCAGCAGTTGCTCTGCCGCATCAAACCGGCCGTAGGCCATCAAGACATCTGCCTCGGCCAGCACATCGATAGCCTGCAGGTTGATATCGTCGGCAATCGGCTGCACCAGCGGCTGCTCATCCGGGCCTAGTGATGCGCTGATAGTGACAGGACCCATGGCGCTACGCTGCCTCGAAACCTGCTGCGGAGGCTTAACGGCCGCCCGGCGGCGCTTGACCAGCAACCACGCCAGCAAACTGGCCACTGATAGCCCACCCACACCATACAGCACCCACTGCGTGAGATTTTCATCCAGGAAGGCTTCATCTTGCGCTTCCGGCACGTCAGGGCGATGGGCAATCGTGGCTTTGGGCGTACTCGCCGACAAGCGGTTAATTTCTGCTTCCAGCCAGTCCAGACGCTGCTGGGCTGCCTTCAACTGCGCGAGCTTTTGCTGCTCTTCGGCGGAAGCTACCGGCGCCGACGCAGGCTGCTCGGCAAGAACGCCAGAGGCTTCCGGTGACGTAGCGACTACCGCAGACGCGGCCAACTTGGCCGCTGCCGGTTTGGCAACAGCATTGGCATCGGCGGCAGGCTTTTCAACCGCAAGCGGCTCGGATTTTGACGTTTCAGGCACATTCAACAATACACCGGCGAACAACCGGTTACGGTCACCATTGGCAAATGCTTTAGGGTTTGCGGTGTAGAGCGCACTTGCTGTTTCTCTTACAGACTTGCCTTGGGCAAAACGCTGCGCCAAGCCAGAGAGTGTATCGCCAGGCTGTACACGATACTGGCCCGGCATAGCCATTGCCACCGGCACAGGGCGTACGGCTTGCTTGCCCAGATACCCGCCACGCTGCGGTACGGCAAATACAAAACCACGCTGGATCACAGCACCTTCATGGCGCGCTTCCAGGCCAAACGCCACACGTGACTGCTGCAGGGGAAGGCTTGAGCTGATTGATAGCCACTGGCGCCCTTTGCGCTGGTGCAATTCCAGCTTGGGCTTACCCAGCGCATTATCGTCTGACAAAATGGCAAAACTGGCAGCGCTAATGGTGTCCGGCCAGTCACCAAGAAGCTCGATTTCTGCACGCATGGGCAGACCACGGGCAGACAGCAGTCTCCCCTCGCCAAACGCCAAACCACCAGGCTCTTCTATCAGCGGATGACGTTCTGCCAGTGCGGCACTGCTATCGTCTTTCTTGCCGGGCTGACCGGGCACTGGCGCACCGCCACTGATGCGGTATTCGCGAACCACTTTGCCAGAGGGCCACGACAGTTCGAGGGCGAAATTGAAAGGCTCCCCGGGAGCCAAGGCAGGGCCGGTGATCCTCACCAGGTATTGCTGCGGTGCTACTTCAACTGTTCTGATCTGAAGCTGGCTTGCCTTATCGGAGTAAGGGGCCAGGGTAGAATAGCGCTCGCGTGATGCTAGGGAGACAAAAGGATTCTCCAGACCTTGTTCGGGGTCCAGAGTCACTTCTGCATAAAACGGTTCTCCCGGGCCAGCTAGCAGGCGAATCCCCCCCAAACCCGCCAGCGCCAACGGCGAAGCTGCAGCGAATGCAAGCGCCAGTCCCGCAACTAATGGCCGCAATGTCACCCCATATCCTTTTTTCAGTTTTTTTGGATGTTCAGACATAGTACCCGCAAGCAGCAGCGATAACAAAGCACATTAAGTTTTAAAACAGATCTGCATCAATATTTACAGTGATGCCAACAACGCCTCCGCCTCCGCCTTCAACCCGCCTTGTGCTTCTGCAGCCAACTCTTCCAGCACTTCACGCGCGCCTTCTTTATCACCCATGTCCAGGTAGACACGCGCCAGATCCAGCTTGGTAGACAGCGGGTCATCAGACAAACTCATGCCATCCAGCGATGGTGCTGCCGGCTCGCTAGGCTGCGCGCTACCCAGACTATCCAGAGTGGACATATCAAAATCAAATGCGTCATCAACCGACTCTGCCTGAGGTGCCGTCACCGGTGCCACAGCAGGCTCAGGAGTGTCCAGGTTGAAATCGAAGTCCAGCATGTGCTTGTCTTCTGGCGCCTCTTCTTCCTGCTCCTGTGGCGCAGGCTCAGGTGCCGGCTGGGCAAGCAAGCTTTCCAGATCCAGGTCTGGCTCCGGCGCCGTATTGGCCACTTCAGGCTCGCCGAACAAGGCATTACGCAGCGGATCATCATCTTCTACTGCAATGGCTTCCGGCTCAATGAAGGCTTCTTGAGGCAAAGGCTCCGGATCGCCCATCAACTCGGAATCCAGATCAATATTCATGGAGGCCGCTGCAGCAGCTACGGGGGCAGCAGCCACAGTAGCCGCCGGGCTTGCATCACCTGCGTACAAAGCGTTGGATGGGTCAATAGACAAGCCCATGGCCGCGGCGCGCGACCAGAGTGCACCTTTGCCATCCACTGCTGCATGCAACTCGCGCGCCTGCGCCTCGAAGGACGCCTTATCCTGACGTGAAGCATAGATTTCCATCAGCTTCATGCGCACTTCGTGGCGGGTAGGGTCTTTGGCAAGCGCATCTTTCAGAATATCTTCAGCCTGCTGGTCGCGGCCGTAAGCCAGATAAACCTCGGCCTCGGCGATCGGATCGACCTCACCGGCATCCACGCCGTTCATGCCGGTACGGGTAAAGTCTGCCAGGAAAGTATTGCTGCCAGCCTCATCTACGCCAGCAACGCGGCCAACCGTATTTGCCCCCAGAATAGAAGCACCCGCAGCTTCCGTCGCGGCCTTGATACCTTTCTTGCGACGGCGCATGAAGATCACTGCAGCCACACCCAGCAGCACAGCGGCACTACCCCCAGCTATAAGAGGCAGGTAGTCCATCACCTGTGACATCAGCCCTGGGCCTTCTTCTTCCGGCGCACTGGCTGACTGTACGGCCGCGGGCTTGTGCTCGGGAGCCGAAGCTGCGGCGTGCACTGGCGCCGATGCGGATTCAGCCGGGATGGCAGCCATGGCCGAGGCTGCCGATGCGGCCATCTGCAGCGACTTCAGCTTTTCTTCCAGCTCCTGGATCTTCTGCTGTGCCGCTTTGAGTTGGGCATCCTGCGCCGCAGCCGGTGCTGAAGCCTGTTCAGGCTGCTCCAGCTTCAACACAGGCTGTGCGGTACTGGCTGGCACCACCGGGCGCGGCAGCAAGGGCTCGGCCGCTTTTACTGCCGGCTTGACCGCCGGAGCGGAAAAACCATCCAGCACCTCGGAGACACGTGCCGACTTCAATGCCCGCGCCGTAGCAGCTGCAGGCACTTTCAAACGGGCGCCGGTTTTCAGCGTGGCGGGGTCGCCGTTTACAAATGCAGTCGGGTTGGCCAACACCAAAGCTGCCATGGTCTGGCGCAAGGTAGCACCTTCGGCACGGGCAATGCGGCCAACCTGGGCCAGCGTCTGGCCACGCTTGACCACGATGAAGGCAGGCTGTGCAGATACCGGCGCAGCAGCAGGTGCCGGAAGCGGGATGCGCACGGCGCCAGGGTTGGCAGGCTTCAGGCGTGCCGGCTCGGCTGCTGCAATGGCCTTAGCCGAACGCTCGATGGCATCGGCTTTATTGGGGTATTCCAGCGGATCCAGCAACACCGTGTACTCACGGATAGAGCGGCCACTCGCGGTTTTCGCTTCAACCACAAAGCGCAGATACGGGTCGCTAATAGGCTGCACCGACAGCACTCGGATGTACGGTTTGCCATTGGAGCGGTACGCCAAGGCAAAGCGCAGGCTGGTCAACGCCGGGCTGTAGTCTACTTGCAGATCACGAAAGGTATCCGGAGAGGCCAGACCAACACGCACAATCTCGTCTTCGGCGCTGCCGGTCAGGTCGATATCGGCACGGAGCACCTCGCCCAGATTGGAGCGTACTGCGATTCCTCCCAGCCCGCCCCAGGCGACCGTCGAGAACAGCAAGGCCACCAACAGCGAGCTCATCTTTTTATTGGCTAGCATCTTAATGCGCTACCTTTCGGTGAAATATTCTTGTTTCCGGCCCGCAGCATGGCGGCTATCCATACCATTACGCCTGCGCTACCACGCAACCGCCGGAAATCCAGTCAAACTACATAGCCTTGTTTGCTTGCAATACTACTAGCAGTTGTCAGCTCAGGCAAAATACCCGCGCTTCATAAGCGCCGCCGTAGCATCCACACAAGGCAAAGCTGCACCTGTCCGGGCATTATCAGCCGCCAGCCAGAACGACAAGGCACGGCTAGTCTGGCGCACGCGGCTTACCCACACGGCCTCATTACCCGAGGCCTCCAGCGGGGTGATGTACGGCATCTCGCCAGCCGGATCGTCCATTACATGCAAGCCAGCCGCCTTGAACAGCTCGCGGGCCTTTTCTGCGGTAATGGGCTCGTCGGTCTTCACAGTCACAGCCCAGCCGTGGCCAAAGAATACCGGCACGCGTACGCAGGTCGCTTCCACTGCCAAGGCAGGCAGGGCCAGCACCTTGCGCAATTCCTGCTCGATAGAACGCTCTTCCTCGCTGACACCCTGCTCGTCCACATCACCGACCAACGGCAATACGTTGAAGGAAATACGCTTGGGGTACACCTCCAGCTCCACGTCGCGGGCACCAAACAGTGCCGTAGTCTGGTTAGCCAGCTCTTCAAGCGCCGCGCGGCCAGAACCCGATACCGACTGGTAAGTAGACACGGTAACACGCTCCAGACCCGAAGCGCGCAATGCTGCCAGCGCCTGCACCAGCGGGGTTACGGTGCAATTCGGCACCGATACCAGCAAGCCCTCGCCCAGTTCATCCAGCACGGCATCGTTTACACCAGGCACATACAGCGGCACGTCTTCGGCCATGCGGTAGACACTACTGAAATCGATGATGGCGCAGCCAGCTTGGCGCGCTTCCGGCGCATAGCGACGGGTCATTTCGGCACCGCCCACAAAAATGGCCAGCGAGGCATTGGCAAAGTCGAACTCGTCTACCTGGGCAACATCCAGCTCTAGGTTACCAAACGAAACGGTTTCACCTTCTTTATCGGCAACATCCAGTGCAAATACACGGCCAATCGGCAAGTGGCGCTCGGCCAGCAAATCGAGCACAGCTTCACCAATCAGGTTGGTGGCACCAACAACAGCAAGACGAATCGTTTCAGACATGTAAATACCTTGAGTTTCAATACGGATAAAAGCAGAAAATCTGCCAGGAAATACCGACAAGCCAGCGACGCTGGCAGCAAGATTTCCTTATAAAAATGCGTAGCCCATAAAACCCGGGGGCTACACAAAAATGAATTGCCGTCATTTTAGCGCACCCCACCCACAAATGAAGCGAATTAGCCAGTAAAAAAGCCCGCCACCAACGGTGACAGGCTGTTCAAGCACTCAGCAGGCACGCAGCCTGCCAAGCTTAGCGTTCGATCAGGATACGCAGCATACGGCGCAGCGGCTCGGCAGCACCCCACAGCAGCTGGTCGCCAATCACGAAGGCAGACAGGTATTCACCGCCCATATTCAGCTTGCGCACGCGGCCAACACCAATTTGCAGGCCACCGGTAATAGCGGCCGGGGTCAGCTCTTTTACGCTGATTTCGCGGTCGTTCGGCACCCATTTCACCCAGTCGTTGCCCGACTTGATGATGGCTTCGATCTCTTCCAGCGGCAGGTCTTTTTTCAGCTTCACCGTCAGCGCCAGGCTGTGGCAGCGCATGGCGCCAATGCGCACGCACAGGCCGTCAACCGGAATGGTGCTGTCGGTGCCGAGGATCTTGTTCACCTCGGCCTGGCCTTTCCACTCTTCCTTGGACTGGCCGTTATCCAGCTGCTTGTCGATCCACGGGATCAGACCACCCGCCAGCGGCGCACCGAAGAACTCGGTCGGCACGTCTTCGCGGATGGATGCTGCCACTTTGCGGTCGATGTCCAGAATGGCGGACGACGGGGTAGCCAGCTCGTCGGCCACCGCAGCGTGTACCACGCCCATGCCTTTCAGCAGCTCGCGCATGTGGTTGGCACCGCCACCAGATGCTGCCTGGTAAGTCATGGACGATACCCACTCCACCAGGCCCTCGCGGAACAGACCACCCATACCCATCAGCATGATGGAGTTGGTACAGTTGCCGCCGATGTAATCTTTTACGCCCTTGGCCAGTGCCGCATCGATCACGTTGCGGTTAACCGGGTCCAGCACGATCACGGCGTTGTCTTCCATACGCAGGCTGGAAGCCGCGTCAATCCAGTAGCCAGCCCAGCCGGCTGCGCGCAGCTTGCCGTACACCTCGGCGGTGTAGTCGCCGCCCTGGCAGGTTACGATGGCGTCCATCGCCTTCAGCTCGTCGATATTGCGCGCGTCTTTCAGCGGCGGTACGTCGCGGCCAACGTTCGGCGCAGCACCACCCACATTGGAGGTAGTGAAGAACACCGGCTCGTTGATCACAGCAAAATCGTTCTCTTCCAGCATGCGCTGCATCAGCACGGAACCCACCATGCCGCGCCAACCTACAAAACCTACTCGCACGATAATTTCTCCTGAATGTCGTCGGGTGTTTGAAACCGCTGCCCTCGGTTAAAACCGGGGCTTATCTAGTGATCTACCCCATTGTGCAGGGCAACAGCAGCACGCACAATGGGGTAGATGTTTTTTATTTGAATGGTATTAAAACGGTCATTTACATGGCAGCAACCACAGCATCACCCATGCCGCTGCAGCTGACTTTCTCGCAGCCTGCTTCAAAGATATCCGCAGTGCGGTAGCCCTTGGCCAGTACGGCCTTCACGGCATTTTCCACGCGCTGCGCGGCAGCTTCCTGGCCAAAGGTGTAACGCAGCATCATGGCGGCAGACAGGATGGTGGCCAGCGGGTTGGCCAGGTTTTTACCGGCGATATCCGGGGCGGAACCATGGCTAGGCTCGTACAGGCCTTTGTTGTTCTGATCCAGCGACGCCGACGGCAGCATGCCGATGGAGCCGGTGAGCATGGAGGCTTCGTCGGACAGGATGTCTCCAAAGATATTGCCGGTCACCATCACGTCGAACTGCTTGGGGTTACGCACCAGCTGCATGGCGGCGTTGTCCACGTACATGTGGCTGAGCTCCACCTGCGGGTAGTCGCGCGCCACGTCGATCATGATTTCTTTCCAGAACTCGGTGGTTTCCAGCACATTGGCCTTGTCTACCGAGCACAGCTTCTTGTTGCGCTTCATGGCAATACCGAACGCCACGTGGGCGATGCGGCGGATCTCGCTCTCGCTGTAACGCATGGTGTTGTAGGCTTCGCGCTCGCCCAGCTCGTTCACGGCAATGCCGCGCGGCTGGCCAAAATAGATATCACCGGTCAGCTCGCGCACGATCATGATATCCAGACCCGACACCACCTCTGGCTTCAGCGTGGAGGCATTGGCCAGCTCCGGGTACAGAATGGCCGGGCGCAGGTTGGCAAACAGGTTCAGGTCTTTACGGATAGCCAGCAGGCCGCGCTCCGGGCGCAGCGGGCGGTCCAGATTGTCGTACGCCGGGCCGCCAACGGCACCCAGCAGCACCGCGTCGGCCTGGCGACACAGATTTTGCGTAAACGATGGATAAGGTTGGCCGAAAGCGTCGTAGCCTGCACCACCCAGCGGGGCTTCTTCCATTTCGATAGGCAGGCCGTCGCTGCGCAGCACGTCCAGCACGCGTTTGGCTTGAGCAATGATTTCCGGACCGATGCCGTCACCCGGCAGAACTGCAATTTTCATGATCTCTATCCTGTGCTATGTGGCAGAAGGTTGGCCACATGCGGCCAACCCCGGGGTATATCAGGCAAACAGCCAAGGCTGGGATTGGCGACGCTGCGCCTCGTAAGCCTTGATCTTGTCGGCATGCTGCAAGGTCAGGCCGATTTCGTCCAGGCCGCCCAGCAGGCAGTGCTTGCGGTGCTCGGTGATGTCGAAGGCAAAGGCCTGACCCGACGGCGTGGTGATGGTCTGCGACGGCAGGTCCACGTTCAGCGTGTAGCCCTCGGCCGCTTCGCATTCGCGGAACAGCTGATCTACCACCTCAGCCGGTTGCACGATGGGCAGCAGGCCATTCTTGTAGCAGTTATTAAAGAAAATATCGGCAAAGCTCGGCGCGATCACCACGCGGAAGCCCTGGTCTTCCAGCGCCCACGGTGCGTGCTCGCGGCTGGAGCCACAGCCGAAGTTTTCGCGCGCCAGCAACACCTGGGCACCGGCATAGCGCGGGAAGTTCAGCACGAAATCCGGGTTCAGCGGGCGCTGGCTGTTGTCCATGCCTGGCTCGCCGTGATCCAGGTAGCGCCATTCGTCGAACAGGTTGGGGCCAAAGCCGGAACGCTTGATCGATTTCAGGAATTGCTTGGGGATGATGGCGTCGGTATCAACGTTGGCGCGGTCCAGCGGGCAGACCAGGCCGTTGAGTGTGGTGAATGCTTTCATTGTGCAGCCCTTTCAATGGCGCTACCCGCCTTTTTGATATCTTTACCGATGCCGGAAACCGTGTTGCAGCCAGTGATAGCCAGGGTGACGCAGATCAGTACAAAAAGTCGGGTAGTCATGATGTTTGCCTCTATTACAGCGAGCGGATGTCAACAAAGTGGCCGGCCACCGCAGCGGCAGCAGCCATGGCCGGGCTCACCAGGTGGGTACGGCCACCCTGGCCCTGGCGGCCTTCAAAGTTGCGGTTGGAGGTAGACGCACAACGCTCGCCCGGCTGCAGACGGTCGGCGTTCATCGCCAGACACATCGAGCAGCCCGGCTCGCGCCATTCAAAGCCTGCTTCGATAAAGACCTTGTCCAGGCCCTCTTGTTCCGCCTGCGCCTTCACCAGGCCAGAGCCCGGCACCACCAGCACCTGCTTCACGTTGGCCGCTTTCTGGCGACCACGCGCCACGGCAGCAGCGTCACGCAAGTCTTCGATACGGCTGTTGGTACAGGAGCCAATGAACACAATGTCTACCGGAATCTCGCTCATCGGGGTACCGGCTTGCAGGCCCATATAGGCCAGCGCGCGCTCGATGGAGCCTTTTTTCACCGGGTCGGCTTCCTGCGCCGGGTCCGGCACGCGGCCGTTGATGTCGGTCACCATTTCCGGCGAAGTGCCCCAGGTCACTTGCGGCTGGATGTCGGCCGCGTCCAGCACCACAACCTGGTCGAAGTGCGCGCCATCGTCGGAATGCAGCGTGCTCCAGTACGCCACGGCGGCGTCCCATTGTTCGCCTTTCGGGGCAAACGGGCGGCCTTTAACGTAGTCGATGGTTTTCTGGTCTACCGCTACCAGGCCGGAGCGGGCACCCCCTTCGATGGCCATATTGCACAGACTCATGCGGCCTTCCATCGACAGCTCGCGAATGGCTTCGCCGCCAAATTCGATGGCGTAGCCAGTACCGCCAGCGGTGCCGATCTTGCCGATAATCGCCAGCGCCACGTCTTTACCGGTAATGCCGGCCGGCAGTTTGCCGTCCACGCGCACCAGCATGTTCTTGGATTTCTTGGCCACCAGCGTCTGGGTAGCCATCACATGCTCCACTTCCGAGGTGCCGATGCCGTGCGCCAGCGCGCCGAAAGCACCGTGGGTAGAGGTATGGCTGTCACCACAGACCACGGTCATGCCCGGCAGGGTAGCGCCCTGCTCCGGCCCCATCACGTGCACGATGCCCTGGCCCTTGTCCTTGAACGGGAAGTAAGCCAGCGCGCCAAAGGCCTTGATGTTGGCGTCCAGCGTTTCTACCTGCTGGCGCGAAATCGGGTCCTGGATGCCCTTATCCCAATCGTTGGTGGGGGTGTTGTGGTCGGCAGTCGACACCACCGAATCCACGCGCCACAGCGGGCGACCGGCCAACTTCAGGCCTTCAAACGCCTGCGGGCTGGTCACTTCGTGCACCAGGTGGCGGTCGATATAAAGCAAAACGGTGCCGTCGGCTTCTTCGTGCACCACGTGGCTGTGCCACAGCTTGTCGTACAGGGTTTGTGCGGTCATGGTCGCGCCTTCAGGTAAGGATGGAACAAGGGATTTGCCTGCCGGCCAGCCTGCGCCCTGCGGCGCTACCCGGCTTTGCGCCGGCGCAAATCCTGCGTTGGCCACCATCATGACGCAGGCGTTTTCCTAGTACAAGATAAGCTTTTATACTAGTACTAACACTAACAGCTACAGCACAGGCACACGCATGAGCAAGCCCAGCCAACCCAGCCCGCTTGGCGACTTTATCCGCAGCCATCGCGAGCGGCTGCAGCCGGAACAAGCCGGCTTGCCCAACGGCAGCCGCCGCCGGGCCAAAGGCCTGCGCCGCGAAGAGGTGGCCGCGCTATGCGGCATCAGCCCCACCTGGCTGACGTGGATCGAGCAAGGCCGCACGCAGTCGGTATCCGCCGCCACGCTGGCGGCGCTAGCCAGCACCCTGCAGCTGTCGCGCGCCGAAACCGACTACCTGTTCAACCTGGCCGGGCAGAAAAACCCGCAGCACAGCAGCGCTGCGGCCAACCCTGAGGCCGAACAGATGCTGGCCGCCGCCACCGCCCACATCAGCCGGCCGGCTTATGTGCTGGACGCGCTATGGCAGATACCGGCGTGGAACGCCGAAGCCGGCGAACTGTTTGCCGGCTGGCTGGACGAGCCGGGCAGCAAGAACCTGCTGCAGTTCATGTTCTGCCACCCCTTGGCCACGCAGCTGGTAGACGACTGGCCCACGCGCGCCCGGCGCATGGTGGCCGAGTTCCGCGCCGACACCAGCGCACTGCAGCTCGAAGCCGCCACCATGCTGATTGCCAGCCTGCGCGAAGCCAGCGCGACATTTGACGAGCTGTGGCGCCAGCAGGATGTATTGGGAAGAGAAGGCGGCGAGCGGGTGTTCAACCACGCCCGCCTAGGGCGGCTAAGCTACCAGCAGCTGACGCTACGGCTGGCGCACGCGCCGGAGTTGAAACTGGTTATGTTGTTGTAAAAATGGGTTACTCCGGCAACGGTCCCAGATGCTCGTTCAGTAACAGCCAGCGCTGATTCTCGCATACCAGTACGCAAGTACCCCGCCCGGCACCAGACGCAGGCTGGCCGCCTATGACTCCACACCAATCAAAACGGTAGATGCAGCTAGCAAACGCCGGGGTTTGCATTACCCACTGCAACTCGCTAATACGGTACTGCTCGTCACGGATGATGGCAAAAACTCGGCACACTGCTTCACCGATGGCCTCTCGCCCCAAATGCGTACCACTGGAAAACACGAAACATGCATCCGGGTGGATAAAAGGTGCAATCTGCGCCCAGTCATACGTGGCCAAGGCTGCTTCGTAAGCACGCAAGGCTTGCTCGGGTGTTTGCTGCATTTGCGTCTCCTCAAAACCGGATTTACCCAATGGTGCAACAGCGCTGCTGCCTATTTATCAGGGTGTAGTTGGCCGCAACCACTTCAAGCACACCGCCACGCCCAGCAACAGCGCAAAGGTGGACACACCAAAGGTCAGCCCCACACCACCGTATTGCCACAGCACACCGCCCAGCAGGCCGCCGATACTGCCGCCAACACCGAACGACGCCACGGTGTACAGCCCCTGGCCACGCGCCTGGTGTTGCTCGGCAAAGTTGCGGTGGATCAACCCCACGGCAGCGGCGTGGTGTACGCCAAAGGTAAAAGCGTGGCCCAGCTGCGCCACAAAGGCCACTGCCGCCACCGGCAACAGCGTGGCCATTAGCGCAAAGCGCAGCGCCGACACCAGCAGCGAGGCCAACATCAGGCGCTCCAGCGTAAAGCGCGCCATCAGCCGCGGCATCTGCCAGAACACCACGATCTCGGCCATCACGCCGGCAGCCCAGAGCAGGCCGGTGGTGCTGGCGCTATAACCCGCCTCTTTCAGGCCAATGGAGTAGAAGTTGTAGTACGGCCCCATGGCGAACGACAACAAAAAGCAGCAGGCAAACAGTGCCACCACGTGCGGTTGGCGCACTGTGGCCCAAATCGGCTCCGGCCGCGCCTTGGCGCGCTCGATGGCCACCTCGGGCACACGCCAGCAAGCCAGTACGATCAAGCCCAGCAAGCCGACGATCAGCCACGGCAGGTTGGCCATGGTCACCAGGTTGAGCAAGTAACCGCCGCTGGCGGCAAAGCAGACAAAGCCGATGGAGCCCCATACCCGCACCCGGCTATAGCGGCCGGGCTGGCTGCGCGTGAGGTGCGCGGTCGAGGCCTCGCCCAGCGGCAGCGCGGCAGCCCAGAAGAAATGGTTTACCGCCAGCCAGATAAACATGCCCCAGAAGCTGTACTGCCAGGCCACCATCACGAAACTGGCCATGGACACCACCGAGGTCCACAGCATGATAGCGCGGCGCTGCCCGCTGCGGTCGGCCAGCCAGCCCCAGAACATGGGCGCCACGATACGCGCCAGCGTGGACAGCGCCATCAGGATGGATATCTGAACGGTATTGAAGGATAGCGATTCGAGGTACAGCGACCAGAACGGTCCAAACAGGCCCTGAAAAGCAAAATAGGAAAAATAAAACGCCGCCAGGGCAGCCAGAGGGGCAGATGCAGACATGATGCAGAACTAAAAGGGGGAAGCGGGTGCAGCGCACCGGGGCGTCAATATAGCGCAAAAGCCTCGGCATATGAAGCACGCATGCCCCGCCAGTCAACAAACAGACTGTTTTGTGCCGACATTCCGCCCCGCCCTACGGCTACCAGCTGTCTTTGAAGCGCACGATATCGCGGCGGGCTTTCTTGGTAGGCCGCCCGTCACCGTACGGAAAGCTGGCGTGCTCGGCTTTTTGCAGGCCGATCTGGTGCTCGCGTGCGGCGATGGATTCCTCGCTTTCGCTATACAGTAGCCGCGCCTCGGCCGCCGGGCGGCGCTGGGTAGCCAGCCCCAGCACGGTCACGTTGTATACCAGCTTGTCGATACGGATCTGCAGCAGCTCGCCCTCGCGCGCCACACGCGAAGCCTTGACCCGCTCGCCATTGACCAGCACGCGGCCCAGCTCAAGCGCCTCGTGCGCCAGCTGGCGGGTCTTGAAGAAACGTGCCGCCCACAGCCATTTATCCAGCCGTACCTTGTCGTCGTCTGCGGCCAACTTTGCCTTGCTCATACCGCCACCTGCCACTGTGCTTGCACGATGCCCAGGTCCAGCTGCAGCACATCGCCTGCATGCAGCTGCCCTACCCCTTCCGGCGTGCCGGTAAAGATGACATCACCCGCGCGCAGGCCGTATACCTGCGACAGGTAGCTCACGATATAGGGCACAGAGAAACGCATCAGCGTGGTGTCGCCTTGCTGGCGCAGCTGGCCATTTACCTGCAACGTAAAGCGTGCGGCCAACGGGTCCAGCTCGCTGGCCGGCACAAAAGCGGATACGCAGGCGGCACCGCGAAAACCCTTGGCCTTGGTCCACGGCAGGCCCTTGGCTTTCACCTCGCCTTGCACGTCGCGTGCGGTCAGATCCAGGCCGATACCGTAACCGGCCACGTATTGCAGCGCATCCGCCTCGCGGATGTTGTCGGCATCACGGCCTATCAGCACCAGCAGTTCGCATTCGAAATGCACTTCTTGCGAAAAGGCCGGCAAATGCAAAGGGTGGCCTTCGCGTAGCAAGGCGGCAGCCGGCTTCAGGAAAACAACCGGCTCTTCTTCCATGGCATTACCCAGCTCCGCCGCATGGGCGGCGTAGTTTCGACCAATGCAAAATAGCGTGCTGACACGCTGCTCCACCCCTGCCAGGCAAACATTCATAAATCGACACCTATCAAATAAGCGTGGCTTTAACCACGCAAATCTACAACAAAGCGCAAAATACACTAAAAACAGATAAGGACATGATATTGAGTCAGCACGCCTAGGGGGCAATATGAGTATCAAAGCACGCGTTTTCTGGCTGGCCGGCAGCCTGCTTCTCCTGATGCTGCTGCTATGCGGCAGCATGTTTTTAATGCTGCAAAAAAGCAATAGTGCCTTTGCCAGCACTTACCAGGACAGGGTTATCCCCCTGAAACAGCTGAAAGTCGTCGCCGACATGTTTGCCGTGAATGTGGTGGATACCATTCATAAAACCAATGCCGGCACCCTCTCTGCAGCAGACGGCAGCGCTGCCATTACCACTGCCGAAGCCGAATTCAATAAACAGTGGACTGCCTATACCGCCACACAACTCACCACCGAAGAGGCCACGCTGGTAGAGCATGCCAAGGGCAAGATAAGCGATGCGCTCGGGGTAGCCAGCCAGGCCAAGCAGCTGATGCAAAGCGGGCAAAAAGAGGCACTACAAGCGCTGGCGTCCAGCAAACTCTACCCGGCCGTAGACCCGATCAGCGCCGACATCAGCAAGCTGATCGACCTGCAGCTGGCCGAGGCGGAAAAAAACTACCTTAGCAGTGAACAAAACCTGCACACCAGCCTGCTGTTTGCCAGCGCGGCACTGCTGGCCAGCCTGGCTATCGGCAGCATCATGGCCTGGCGCTTGGCCAGCCGGCTTAACAGCAGCGTACGTGAGCTGGCCGACACCTGTCAGGCCATCACGCAGAAGCACGACCTTAGCCTGCGCATTCCGGTACGCGGCAAGGATGAGCTGGCGGTGATCGCAGGCCAGCTCAACAGCCTGCTGGACAATATGGGCACCATTATCCAGGACGTACGCCATAGCAGTGACAACATCAACCAGATGGCTCGCCAGATCGGCCAGACATCGGAAGCCATCAGCGGCAGCTCGCGCCAGCAAAGCGAGGCGACCTCGTCCATTGCCAGCACCGTAGAACAGTTTGCCGTCAGCATCACCCACATTGCGGACAGCGCCGAAGTGGCCCAGCAGCGTGCCAGCCAGGCGGGCCAGGCATCCAGTGACAGCTCGCGGGTGATTGACGCTACCTTGCAGGAAATTACCGCCATAGGCACCGCCATTCGCCATAGCGAACAACAAGTAGCAGCCCTGACACGGCAAAGCCACACCATCGTCAGCGTACTGGACGTGATTCGTGACGTGGCAGACCAGACCAACCTGCTGGCACTGAATGCAGCCATCGAGGCCGCCCGCGCCGGCGACCTGGGCCGCGGCTTTGCCGTGGTGGCCGACGAAGTACGCAAGCTGGCCGAACGCTCGGCACAATCTACTGTGCAAATCGACCAGATGGTGCGCGAGATCACACAGTCAGCCCAGGCGGCCAACCTGGCCATGCAGCAAAGCGTCAGCCGCGTCAGCAAAGGCGAGGCACTGACTACCGAAATGCAGGACGCCATCGGCCGCATCCAGCACACCATCAACGAGGTTTCGCAGTCGGCCAGCGAAATCGCCGGTGCCCTGGCCGAGCAACGTACTGCCAGTAACGATATGGCACGGCGTGTAGAACAGATAGCCCAGCTATCGGAAAACAATGCCAACAGCGCCGTCAATCTGGACGGCTATGCCGGCCAGCTGGAAGACAAAGCCGACCACCTGGAAAGCAAGGTCAAGAACTTTACCGTGTGAGCAGCTTGCCGCCCCTGCACAAAGACACCAGGGCGGCAAGCACTATTGACGCAGAACAACATGCCATAGAAATAAACACTGCATACTCCTGCCTTTAGCCCGCCGCCGGGCTGTCACCTGTTGTTGCCTGTATACCCATTACCCCCGTTTATATCGCAACGCAGCATGGCCTTGCTGTGTTTTGTCATAAAGCAATGGTAAAGTCTTTACTCAACAGATTGCGCCCAACAAGAAAAACATCCTGTCACGCAAGGCAGCACGGCCTGTTTGTCTTCCCCCATTTGAAGGAGATATCAATGAGTCAGGAAACCCCCACCTCGCTGGACAGCTTTTTTGCCAATTTGTCCGAAGCCAATCAGAAGTGGATGCAGCAGTTCGTGAATTCGCTGGGTAGCGGCCTGTCGCCACAAGACGCGGCCAACCCGATGGCCGGCGCATGGCAGCAGATGGTAGACAACGCCAACCAGTTTGTTGCCCTGCAAAACAATCTGTACCAGCAGCAGATGAACATCTGGCTTTCCTTCCTGGGCCAGCCCGCCGGTGGCGCCCCCGCAGCCCAGCCTGCCGCAGGCGACCGCCGCTTTGCTGCCCCGGAATGGAACGAGCACCCTTTTTACAGCTTCCTGAAACAAAGCTATCTGCTCACCAGCAAATGGATGACCGAGCTGGTAGACAAATCCCAGCTGGAAGGCGAAGACAAGGAACGTCTGGCCTTTGCCACGCGCCAGTACATCGACGCCATGGCGCCGACCAACTTCATGCTGACCAACCCGGAAGTGGTGAAACGTGCACTGGAAACCAAGGGCGAGAGCTTGGTAGAAGGCATGAAAAACATGGTGGAAGACCTGCAGAAGGGTCACATCTCCATGTCGGACGAGAGCAAGTTCGAGATCGGCAAGAATATTGCCTGCACACCGGGCAAGGTGGTGTTCCGCAACAAGCTGATCGAGCTGATCCAGTACACCCCCACCACCGAGCAGGTCTACGAAAAGCCGCTGCTGATCGTGCCGCCGTGCGTGAACAAGTACTACCTGATGGACCTGCAGCAGGATAACTCCATGGTGCGCCACTTCGTGGCCCAGGGTTACCGCGTGTTCCTGGTGAGCTGGCGCTCGGCCACCCCGGACATGAAGCACTACAAGTGGGACAACTACATCGAGGAAGGCGTGATTGCGGCAGCCGAGGCTATCCGCAAGATCACCAAGCAGCCATCGATGAACGCGCTGGGCTTCTGCATCGGCGGTGTCATCCTGAATACCGCGCTGTGCGTGCTCAAACACCGCAAGCTGAACTACATCGACAGCGCCACCTTCATGACCTCGCTGGTAGACCACACCGACCCGGGCGAAATCAAGGTCTTCATCGACGACAAGCTTATCCAGACCCGCGAAGCCAAGCTGGCTACCGGCGGTGGCGGTATCGTCAGCGGCAAGGAGCTGGGCCGCACCTTTGCCAGCCTGCGCGCCAACGACCTGGTGTGGAACTACGTGGTCAACAACTACCTGCTGGGCAAGACCCCGCCACCGTTCGACCTGCTGTACTGGAACAACGACGCCGTCGACCTGCCGCTGCCGATGCACACCTTCTTCCTGAAGGAGTTCTACATCAACAACGCGCTGACCAAGCCAGGCAGCATCGAACTGTGCGGCGTGAAGATCGACGTATCGCAGATCGACATCCCGCTGTACATCTTTGCCGCCCGCGAAGACCACATCGTGCCATGGAAATCGGCCTACGACGGCGTGCAGTACCTCAGCGGTGCCGCCTCGCGCCGCTATGTGCTGGGTGCCTCCGGCCACATTGCCGGCTCCATCAACCCGGTCACCAAGGACAAGCGTAACTACTGGGTGAACGACAACCTGGTAGCCAGCGCCGACGCCTGGCTGGACGGCGCCGAGAGCCGCCCGGGCAGCTGGTGGAAAGACTGGGACGGCTGGCTGGCACCGCAGTCGGGTGACAAGGTAGCCGCACCCAAGGTATTCGGCAGCAAAGAGCTGCCAGCCCTGTGCGACGCCCCTGGCGAATACGTGCAAGCCAAGGCCATGCCGGCCCAGCTGGCCACCCTGCAATAATCTGCAAAGACTTCTGTGCTAGATTGCGGTTTCACCCGAATCTGGCACAGAACAGAACAACCTGGAGAAAACCATGCAAGACATCGTTATCGTTGCAGCACTGCGTACCGCCGTTGGCAGCTTCGGCGGCTCCCTGGCCAAAATCCCCGCCCCGGAACTGGGCGCTACCGTGATCAAGGGCCTGTTGGCACAAACCGGCGTGAAGCCGGAAGACGTCAGCGAAGTAATCCTGGGTCAGGTACTGACCGCCGGCGCCGGCCAGAACCCTGCCCGCCAGGCGCTGATCAAGGCAGGCCTGCCAGTATCCACCCCGGCCTCTACGCTGAACGTGGTCTGCGGCTCCGGCCTGCGCGCTGTGCATCTGGCTGCCCAGGCCATTGCCAGCGGCGACGCCGAGATCGTGATTGCCGGTGGCCAGGAAAGCATGTCGCTGTCGCCGCACATCCTGCCGGGCTCGCGTGACGGCTTCCGCATGGGCAACGCCCAGCTGGTAGATACCATGGTGGCCGACGGCCTGACCGACGTATACAACCAGTACCACATGGGCATTACTGCCGAAAACGTGGCTGCCAAATACGGCATTACCCGTGAAGAGCAGGACGCGCTGGCGCTGGCCTCGCAGAACCGCGCCGAAGCCGCCCAGGCTGCCGGCAAGTTCGACGCCGAAATCGTGCCGGTACTGGTACCGCAGCGCAAAGGCGACCCGGTAGCCTTCGCCAAAGACGAATACATCAAGGCCGGCACCACCGCCGACAGCCTGGCCAAACTGCGCCCGGCCTTCAAGAAAGACGGCAGCGTTACCGCCGGTAACGCATCCGGCATCAACGACGGCGCCGCCGCCGTGATGCTGATGACCGCAGAACGCGCCGACAAACTGGGCCTGAAGCCACTGGCCGTGATCAAGTCCTACGCCCTCACCGGTTGCGAGCCGGAAATCATGGGCATCGGCCCGGTAGCCGCTACCCGCAAGGCACTGGACAAAGCCGGCTGGAAAGTGGAAGACCTGGACCTGGTAGAAGCCAACGAAGCCTTTGCCGCACAAGCACTGGGCGTAGCCCGCGAGCTGGGCTGGGGTGCCGACAAGGTTAACGTGAACGGCGGCGCCATCGCCCTGGGCCACCCTATCGGCGCCTCCGGCTGCCGCGTACTGGTGACCTTGCTGCACGAAATGCAGCGTCGCGATGCCAAGAAAGGCCTGGCCACCCTGTGCATCGGTGGTGGCATGGGCGTGGCACTGGCGGTAGAACGCCCGTAACACCCGCCTCACCCAGCTAGCAAAGCCCCGCTCCGGCGGGGCTTTTTGCTGCATGGGTCCAACCCGCTTTTGGCATGTTTTCCTGCCTGACCGGCATTCTGTTTACAGAACATTGCGTCCTGTCCCATTGGCCGTCTTGCCAGCCTCCGCCTCTCGCCGCAAAATGAATACAATATTCCAGCGAGAACCACCATGACCGCCACCCTTGTTTCCGCCCGCCTGGCCGCCCTGCGCCAACACATGCAGCAACACGGCATCGCCGCCTGTCTGATTCCGTCTTCCGACCCGCACCTGTCCGAATACCTGCCCGGCTACTGGCAAGGCCGCCGTTGGCTGTCGGGCTTTCACGGCTCGGTAGGCACGCTGATCGTCACGCGCAATTTTGCCGGCCTGTGGGCCGACAGCCGCTACTGGGTACAAGCCGAAGCAGAGCTGGCCGGCAGCGAGATCCAGCTGATGAAGATCCAGACCGTGGCCAGCCCGCTGCATCTGGAATGGCTTGCGGCCAACCTGGCCAGCGGTGACGTACTGGCTGTTGATGGCGATGTGCTGGGCCTGGCCGCCGCGCGCGCGCTGCAAGCCGCGCTGGGCAAGGCTGGTGCCACGCTGCGCACCGACCTCGACCCGCTGGCTGCCATCTGGGCCGAGCGCCCGGCGCTGCCGGCCGCCGCTGTTTACGAACACCTGCCACCCTTTGCCAGCACCCCGCGCCGAGACAAGCTGGCCGCAGTCCGCGCGGCCATGCAGCAGCACGGTGCAGACGCGCACTTTATCTCCACCCTGGACGACATCGCCTGGCTGTTCAACCTGCGCGGCGCCGACGTCAATTACAACCCGGTATTCATCGCGCACGCGCTGCTGCGCCACGACGGTGCCACGCTGTTTGTCGGGGCCGGCAAGATCGACGCCGCGCTGGCCGCCACACTGGCCGCAGATGGTGTCAGCGTAGCCGACTACCACGCCGCCAAGCCGGCACTGGCCGCCCTGCCCACCGGCAGCCGCTTGCTGCTGGACCCACGCCGCATCACCCTGGGCCTGCGCCAGGCAGTGGCCGACGGGGTAGAAATCATCGAAACCATCAACCCGTCCACCCTGATGAAGTCACGCAAAACAGCGGAAGAGGCGGCTTTCGTACGCGAAGCGATGGCGCAAGATGGTGCGGCACTGGCCGAGTTCTTTGCCTGGTTCGAGGCCAACGTTGGCCGCAGCCGCATCACCGAGCTCACCATCGATGAAGAAATCACCGCCGCCCGCGCCCGCCGCCCCGGCTTTGTCTGCCCCAGCTTTGCCACCATCGCCGGCTTCAACGCCAACGGCGCGCTGCCGCACTACCGCGCTACCGAAGACAGCCACAGCGAAATCGCCGGCGACGGCCTGCTGCTGATCGACAGCGGTGGCCAGTACCACGGTGGCACCACCGACATCACCCGCGTGGTAGCGGTAGGTACACCGAGCGAGGCGCAAAAGCATGACTTTACGCTGGTGCTGAAGGGCATGATCCAGCTGAGCCTGGCGCACTTCCCGCAGGGTACGCTGTCGCCGATGCTGGACGCGCTGGCACGCGCGCCGATCTGGCAAGCCAATATCGACTTTGGCCACGGCGTGGGCCACGGTGTGGGTTACTTCCTGAACGTGCACGAAGGCCCGCAAAGCATCTCGCGCGCTATTCCCGAGCCACACATGGCGATGGAAGCCGGCATGATCACCTCCAACGAGCCAGGCATCTACCGCCCGGGCCGCTGGGGCGTGCGCATCGAAAACCTGCTGCTGAATGTGGACGCCGGTAGCAGCGAGTTCGGTGATTTTCTGCGCTTTGAAACGCTGACGCTGTGCCCGATCGACACCCGCTGCATCGTGCCAGCCCTGCTGACCCCCGCCGAGCTGGCCTGGCTCAATGCCTACCACGCCGAGGTACTGGCCCGTGTCAGCCCGCTGGTCAGCGGCGATGCGCTAGCCTGGCTGCAACAGGCTAGTCGCCCGCTGTAAGCTGCTACGGCCTAGCCCGCCAAGGCTGCACTCAAACAAGTTGGCCGCACGGATGCAATGCATCGTGCGGCCAACTTGCAACTGTGCCATATTAAATCCAATGCCTTGGCACGCGGACATTCCATGAAATATCGCCTGATACTGCTAGCGACACTACTGGCTGCCAGCCTCTCTGCCAAAGCACTGACCCTGCTGACCGAGGACTGGCCCCCTGTCAGCTTAGCCAACGACAAAGGCCAGCCCGCCGGCATGGCCGTAGAGGTCGTCAAACTGCTGCAAGAGCGCGTCCAAGACAACAGCCCCATCCAGATACAGCCTTGGGCACGTGCCTACAACAGCCTGCTTAATGAAAAAGATGTGCTGCTGTTTACCGTTGGCCGCAGCGCCGAACGTGAACGGCTGATGACGCTGGTCGGCCCCATTCTGGTATCCAGCACCGATGTCTTTGCGCTGCGCCAGTACGCGGCAGAAATACGCAGGCTCAGCCCGGCGGCCATGCAAAAGCTCCCCACCGCCGCCTACCGTGGCAGCATTTTTGAAAGCACGGCGCACAGCCGCGGTTTCAATGTTTTACCCACTACCGACCCGGCACACTCGGCACGCATGCTGGCAGCCGGCCGCGTCAAGCTGTGGGTGGAAGGCAATGTGGTAGTGGGCAATGTCCTGCGCGAACAAGGCCTGCCTTTGGCCACCGTAGAACGCGTGGCCACGCTGGATCGCCTGAGCCTGTACCTAGCTTTTTCGCCCAATGTGCCACGCGACACCATCCTGCGTTGGGAAAAAGCGCTGAATGACATCAAGCAGGATGGCAGCTTTACCGCCATCCACCAGCACTGGTTCCCGCAAGACCCCGTACCGCTACAGGTCGAGCGCCTGGGCATACAGCGCTGATATTGTCGGACAATCAGTGTTATGATGGCGGCCAATCAGCCATACGTCATAGCCCTGCATGTTACTGCGCGCCACCCTTCTGCTGTTTACCCTTTTGCTAGCCAGGCACAGCCAGGCGGCACCACTGACCATACTGGCCGAAGAATGGCCGCCGTTTGTCTATCTGAATGCCGTGGACCAGCCCGCCGGCATGGCGGTGGATATCGTGCAACAGCTACAGCAACGCACTGGCGATACCGCCCCCATGCAACTCAAAGCATGGGACCAAGCCAATGCGCTACTGCGCAGCCAGCCCGACCACATGATGTTTACGCTGGGCGATACCGATGACAACCGTCGCGACTTTACCCAGCTTGGGCCCATCATGGTGGCCAGCGTCACCGCTTATAGCCTGCCACGCAACGCCGCAGGGCTGGCCATGCTGCCAGCGGCCCGGCTGGCCGGCGAAGCCACCGTGGCCGCGCAAGACAGCATTGCCGAGGCCGCCGCACTGGAAGCCGGCTTTCGCCCCCATCGCACACGGGACAGTGAGCAGGGCCTGCGCCTGCTGCTGGGCAACCGTGTGCGCTTATGGGTAGAGGCCAACACCGCTGTGGCCCCGCTCCTGCGCTTTACCGGCACGCAGGCGCAGGCTATCGCCCCCGTCACCACCCTCAGCAGCCTGCCGCTGTACCTGAGCTTTTCCCGCGGCACGGCACCGGACACAGTACTGCGCTGGCAGCGCGCACTGGAAGGCATGCTGCAAGACGGCAGCTACCTGGCCATCCACCTGCGCTGGCTGCCGATGGAAGCCCCCGTGGAACAAGTCGCCCTGCACAGCCACGACCCGGCGCTGGCATCACCCGCTAGCGACACCAGCGCCACGCCACCACAAACCGCCAACAACCCATGAAAAAACCCGCCAAGTGGCTGGTTTTCAGCATGCAGTCAAAGTGCAGCAGGCTTACATGGTTTCCAGTACGGCAATACCCAGCAAGCCCAGGCCAGCTTTCAGGGTTTTGGCGGTGGCTGCGGCCAACTGCAGGCGGCTCTGGCGCACCTCGCCCTCGCTCTTCAGGATCGGGCAAGCCTCGTAGAAACGCGAGAACAGCGTGGCCACGTTGTACAGGTAGCTGCACAAATGGTGCGGCTGGCTGCCTTCTGCCACGGTGAACACCACGTCCTCGAACTGCGTCAGCGCTACCGCCAGCTGCTTCTCGGCGGCTTCAGCAATCACGATGTTGGCCGCAGGGTTGAAGTCTTCGGCCTTGCGCAGCACGCTCTGCACGCGGGTGTAGGCGTATTGCAGATACGGGGCTGTATTGCCCTCGAAGCTCAGCATCGCGTCCCAGTCGAAGATGTAGTCGGTGTTGCGGCTCTTGCTGAGGTCGGCGTACTTCAGTGCGCCAATGCCGACTGCCTGGGCAATATTGCGGCGCTCGGCTTCCGGCAGCTCGGCGTTCTTGCTGCTTACCAGCTGGTAGGCGCGCTCGATGGCTTCGTCCAGCAGCTCGACCAGCTTGATGTTCTCGCCGGAGCGGGTTTTCAGCGGCTTGCCGTCCGGGCCCATGATGGTGCCGTGGCCGATGTGCTCGAAGTCGGCGCCTTCCGGCAGCCAACCGGCCTTGCGGGCGGTAGTGAACAGCTGCTGGAAGTGCAGGCTCTGGCGCGAATCCACCACGTACAGTGCACGGTCCAGCTTCAGGGTGCCGATACGGAAGCGGATGGCACCCAGGTCGGTGGTGGCGTACAGGTAACCGCCGCCCTGCTTTTGCACGATAAACGCTGCCGGCTCGCCTTCCTTGTTCTTGAACTCGTCCAGGAACACCACTTGCGCGCCCTGGTCTTCGGTGAGCAGGCCTTTTTCGCGCAGCTCGTTCACCAGCACCGGCAGGTCGGCGTTGTAGAAGCTTTCGCCGCGTACGTCGCCGTCGTCCAGCAGCAGGCCCAGCTTCTGGTAGATGGCGTTGCAGTGGGTCAGCGACAGCTTGACGAACTGCTGCCACAGCGCCAGCACCTCGGCGTCGCCGGACTGCAGCTTCACCACGTAGTCGCGCGCCAGGTCGGCAAAGGCTTCGTCTTCGTCAAAGCGTTTTTTGGACTGTTTGTAGAAGGTGTCCAGGTCTTTCAGCTCGACGGCAGCGTCGCCGGCTTTCTGGGTTTCCACCATATAGGCCACCAGCATGCCGAACTGGGTACCCCAGTCGCCCACGTGGTTCTGGCGGATCACGTCGTGGCCAATAAAGCTGTTCACGCGTACTAGCGCGTCACCGATGATGCCGCCACGCAGGTGGCCGATGTGCATTTCTTTGGCCAGGTTAACCGACGAGTACTCCACCATTACGCGGCGCGCTTCGGCCTTGGCAATGCCCAGGCTGTCGTCAGCCAGTGCTTTTTCCACACGGCCGGCGATGAAGGCCGGGTCGAGGTGGATATTGATGAAGCCGGGGCCGGCGATTTCCACCTTGCTGGCAATGCCTTGCAAATCCAGCAGGGCAATCACCTGCTCAGCCAGCGCACGCGGGTTGGTCTTCAGCGCCTTGGCGGCACCCATCACGCCGTTGGCCTGGTAGTCGCCGAATTCCGGCTTGGAGGCAGGTTGCACAACGGCCGGGGCGCCGGGCGCGCCGGCGGCGGCCAGGGCAGCGGCAACGCGGTCGCTGATCAGTTGCTGGATAGTCATGGTGGGCCTTTATAAAATCAAAGGCCGGGCGCCAAAGCGCCCGGCTCGAATGCAATGCAGCAATTTTACGACCAAAGCGCCCTGCGGCCAACCTTTGCCGCAAGCCACGCGTACTTTATGGCAGGCGCAGCGTACCGCCCAGCGGTAGCAGACGGAACGCCTGCTCGCCCACGCCCAGCTGGCGCCGCGCCGCCGGCAGGTCGTCCAGCGGCGCATCCACCGCTTCGCTGGCCAGCGCGAACACACCCCAGTGGATGCCTACCGCCTGGTGCGCTTTCACATCGCGGAACATCTGTACGGCTTGTAATGGGTCCACGTGCTGCGAGGCCATGAACCAGCGCGGCAGGTAGGCCCCCACTGGCAACAGCGCCAGATCTATCGTGCCCAAGCGGCGGCCGATATCGGCAAACAGCGGCTGCACATAGCCGGTATCGCCCGAGTACCACACCGTCTTGCCCTGCCCTTTTACCGCCCAGCCGGCCCACAGCGTTTCGTTGGTATCGGCCAGGCTGCGCTTGCTCCAGTGCTGCGCTGGCGTGGCGGTGTACTGCAGGCCGCCCACGTCGGCGCTTTGCCACCAATCCAGCGCGGTGATGCGGGTGGCGCCACGCTCGCGCAGCCAGGCATCGATACCCAGCGGCACCACAAACTGCGGCTGGCCACCAGGCTGCGCCAGCAAGGCGTCGATGCTGTCGCGGTCGAGGTGGTCGAAATGGTTGTGCGAGATCAGCACCACATCGATGCGCGGCAGCTGCGCCAGCGTGGCCGGCACCGGCAGGTAGCGGCGCGGCCCCAGCCACTGCACCGGCGACACGCGCTCGGAAAAAATCGGGTCGATCAGCACGTTCTGGCCGCCCAGCTGCAGCAAGCCGCTGGCGTGGCCCAGCCAGGTATAGCTGGCGGTGCTGCGGTTGGCCGCCAGCCAGGCCAGGTCCGGCTGCACGCGCGGGATGCGCTCGGGGCGCTGCACCACCTCGGGGCCGGTCCATTCTTCCCAGCGCCAGCGCAGGATGTCGCCCAGCCCCGGCTGGTGGAAGGGGTACAGGTTCTGGTAGCCGTCGGCGGTGTGGTGCGGCGGGCTGCCCGCTGGCGGCTGGCCGCTACCGCACGCGGCCAAGGTCAAGGCGGCCAGTGCCGCGGCGATGCCATGCTTCATGCCTGCTTCCTGCGCAAAAAAACGCATTATGACAAAAGGCCGCCTTAAAAGGCGGCCTTTCGATACAACAAGCGCGGTGGTGGCTTACAGCAGGCGTGCCAGCAGCGCTTTTTCCATACCGGCCATACCCGGGATCTTCACCTTCACGCCGTTGCCCGGTGCCACACTGGTGGCTTCGCCGTTGCGGGTCATTTCGGTGAGTTCTACGGTGCGGTTGCCGCTAGGGTGGATGATTTCCACGCGGTCGCCCACGGCAAAGCGGTTTTTCACGTCAATCAGCGCCCAACCGTCGGCATCCACTTCCATTACGTCGCCCACGTACTGGCTTTGCTTGGCGATGGAATGGCCGGACAGGTAGTTCTGGTGCTCTTGCGTCTGGTGGCGTTCCAGGAAGCCCGGGGTGTAACCACGGTTGGCCAGGCCTTCCAGCTCGGCCAGCAGGCTGTAGTCGAACGGGCGGCCGGCCACCGCGTCGTCAATGGCGCGGCGGTAGGTCTGGGCGGTACGCGCCACGTAGTACAGGCTCTTGGTGCGGCCTTCGATCTTCAGCGAGTCCACGCCGATTTTCACCAGTTTCTCCACCTGCTCTACGGCGCGCAGGTCTTTGGAGTTCATGATGTAGGTGCCGTGCTCGTCTTCGATGATGGGCATCAGCTCGCCGGGGCGGTTGGCTTCTTCGATCAGGTAGGTCTTGTCGGCCAGCGGGTGGCGCTGCTGGCTGCCGCAGGAGGAGAAGCTCTGGTTGGCTTCTTCCAGCGCCTTGCCAAAGTCGAAGTCGATCTTTTGCGGCTTCACGTCACCGGCGTCGTCGCCCTGGGTGTCGTGCACCTTGTAGTCCCAGCGGCAGGCGTTGGTACAGGTGCCCTGGTTCGGGTCGCGGTGGTTGAAGTAGCCGGACAGCAGGCAGCGGCCGGAGTAGGCAATGCACAGCGCGCCGTGCACGAACACTTCCAGCTCCATGTCCGGGCATTCCTGGCGGATCTCGGCGATCTCGTCCAGGCTCAGCTCGCGCGACAGGATGATGCGCTCCACACCCATCTTCTGCCAGAACTTCACGCCCATGTAGTTGGTGGTGTTGGCCTGTACCGACAGGTGGATGGGCACGTGCGGCCAACGTTCGCGCACCATCATGATCAGGCCTGGGTCGGCCATGATCAGCGCGTCCGGCTTCATCTCGATCACCGGCTCCATGTCGGCCATATAAGTCTTGATCTTGCTGTTGTGCGGCAGGATGTTGCTGGCCACAAACAGCTTCTTGCCACGGGCGTGGGCTTCTTCGATGCCGATGCGCAGCTCTTCGAGCTTGAAGTCGTTATTACGCGCACGCAGGCTGTAACGCGGCTGGCCGGCGTATACGGCGTCGGCGCCAAAGTCGTAGGCGGCGCGCATTTTGTCCAGCGTACCGGCGGGCAGGAGCAGTTCGGGTGCTTTCATTGATCGTCTCTTGTCTCAGTGCAGCAGGCAGGACATAGGCAGCGGCGCACGGTCGGGTGCGACAAAACCGCGGCGGGCGTCATGTTCCTGCAGTTTTTGTTCGGAATAATGCTGGGCTATCAACGCTTGGGTACCGCTGAACAAATCGGGGTTGGCCGCAACAAAGTCGTCCCAGCTGGCCTGTTGCGCTGGCGTAGCATCCAGGCGGCTGTACATGATGGCCAGCAGCGCCATGGTCAGTGTGTGGTGATACTTTTCTGCCGCGCCGTGGGCCATGGCGTAGCGCGACAGCGTATGCGCGCAGCGGGCGGCGGCTTCCCGCGCCGGGTAGCGGCTGCGGTAAGCCCACGCGGCCTGCAGGTGCGCGCGGTGGTTAAACTCAGCGGCAGGCAGCGCGTGGCTTTCCAGCTCGCGCAAAAATGCCTGAAAATCCATGGGTGTCTCCGGATACAAGACAAAGCAAAAGGCTCCGGGTAGGAGCCTTGTTTGGTCATAAGGGTTTTGTGCGGCGCGATTATGCGCGTGCCCCTACCCAGCGTCAAGGTGGCAAACGATCACATTCGCGACATAAAGCCCTGTTTTTCAACACCCTTTTAGCGACGGGGTTTTTTCATCAGCGCCAATATGCCCATGAACTGGCCCACCACGCCGATCAGCATCAATAATGCTGCCAGTGTGGCCTCCCAGCCGCTGCCACCCGCCGCCGCACGCGCGGCAGACGCCAGGGTAAACAACAGGGTGCCAGCCAGCGTCACCACCATGGCCAGGCGGCGGTTGTGCCGCAGGGTATCAAACAGCTTGTTCATGCTTGCTCCGTGTACCAGTACGCTGCCGGGTAACGCTAAAGTCTTCCAGCATGCTCAGTTCAAATTCGGTAAAACCGGCCTCTAGCCGGGCGCTACGGTTCATCTCGCCACGCAGCAGTGCTACCTGGTATTGGCCCAGCAGACTGCGAAAGGTCGCCAGGGGTTCCAGCTCGCGCGCATCGCATAACGTGGTAAACCAGTAATTACCGATGCGCACGTGGCCGACTTCTTCTTGCAGGATGGTGGCCAGTACCGCCGCACTATCGTGGTCGCCGATGATGGCCAGGCGGCGCTGTATCGGCGGTACGGCATCCAGGCCGCGCGCCTCCATCACCCGCGGCACCAGCGCCATGCGCGTCAGCACATCGTGGTCGGTCTGCACCGCCATGTCCCACAAGGTGTTGTGCGCGGGAAAATCGCCATAGGCGTAACCCAGTGCGGCCAACCTTTGCTGCAACAGCAAAAAGTGCTGCGCCTCTTCCGCCGCCACGCGCAGCCAGTCTTCCACAAAGGCGTCCGGCATAGCGCGAAAGCGCCAGGCCGCGTCCAGTGCCAGGTTGATGGCGTTGAACTCGATATGCGCGATAGCGTGCAGCAGCGCCGCCCGCCCCTCGGCGCTACCCAGCCCCCGCCGCGGCACATCGATGGCGGCTACCAGCTGCGGGCGCGCCGGCCGGCCAGGTGCCGGCACCGGGTAAAGCGGGCCACCGGCACGCACATAGCCACCGGCCAGCCACTGGCGGTGCAGGGCTTGCGCCTGCGCGGGCTTGGCCACGATGCAGTCACACATCAGTGCCGCTTCGATTGCCGGGTAAAGGGAAAGGACATCGCTCATGGCGCGGCATTGTACCTGCCACCGGGGCCGCCACAAAGCTGACAAATGTCAGTGGCCGCGATGCACGCCTTGTGCATAATGAAAGCCTGACCACACAAGGAGCACGCCATGCTGTTCAATTCCAGCCTGCTGGGCGAAGTAGAAGTCGACGAAAACACCATCATTACTTTTGCACATGGCCTGCCAGCCTTTGAAAACTGCACCCGCTTCAAGCTGTTTCACGATGCGGACCGCAACAACCCGCGTGTGTACTGGCTGCAATCACTGGACAACCCGGACGTGCTGTTTAGCGTGACAGACCCCAGCCGCCTGGGTATCCGTTACGAAGTACTGCTGTCCGACGAGGAAATCGCCACCCTGGCGCTGGCGCGCCCGGAGGACGCCATGGTGCTGCTGATTATTTACCGCGAGCTGGACAGCCAGGAAACCAACCCCGTACTAGCCCAGCTGCGTGCCAATGTGCGCAGCCCGCTGATCATCAACCTGGCCACCCTGCGCGGCATGCAAAAATCCAATCTGGAATGCGATATCGTTTTCCACAACACCTGAGCCCGCCTCTCACACCACGCCCTGGCGGTGCGCTGCTGGCTGGCACAGCCCCGGCCACCTCGCGCAGCCGCCAGGCTGCACCACAGACAAACCCCTACTAGGCAAGGTGTTGCCTTTCGCCGCCTGCACAGCTATCTTCCAAGCGCCCTACCCTATAGAAACCCAAGCGTGCTACCCGCACGATGAGGAGCATAAACGCGTGAGCCAAGACAGCACCCAGCACAACGCCCCGACTTACGTACCGGTATCCGCACGTATCCGCGAGCGCATCCGCGGCGCAAAACGCCGTTTTCACGCTAATGACAATATTGCCGAGTTCATCCAGCCTGGCGAAATGGACGAGCTGCTGGACGAAGTACAGTCCCGCATGAAAGACGTGCTGGACAGCCTGGTGATCGACACCGAAAGCGACCACAACACGCAGGACACCGCGCGCCGCGTGGCCAAGATGTACCTGAACGAAGTGTTCAAGGGCCGCTATGTCAGCCAGCCGCCTGTTACCGAATTCCCCAATGCCGAGCGCCTGAACGAGCTGATGATCGTCGGCCCCATCACCGTGCGCAGCGCCTGCTCGCACCACTTCTGCCCCATCATGGGCCGGGTGTGGATAGGCGTGATGCCGAACGAGCACAGCAACCTGATCGGCCTGTCCAAGTACGCCCGCCTGGCTGAATGGATCATGAGCCGCCCGCAAATCCAGGAAGAAGCCGTGATCCAGCTGGCCAACCTGCTGATGGACAAAATGAACCCGGACGGCCTGGCCATCGTGATGGAAGCCGACCATTTCTGCATGCACTGGCGCGGCGTCAAGGACATGGACTCCAAGATGATCAATAGTGTGATGCGGGGCGTGTTCCTGACCAACCCGGACCTGCGCCGCGAGTTCCTGTCCCTGCTGCCCAACAAGAAAGCCTGAGGAAAACCATGCTTGTTCGCCTGCTCTACGCCAGCCGCAGCAGCCAGCCGCACACTGCGGCACTGCTGGAAACCATCCTGGCTCAATCTCATGCCCATAACCCGGCCCGTGGCATTACCGGCATCCTGTGCTACAGCGGCGATATTTTCATGCAGGTACTGGAAGGCAGCCGCGCCGAAGTCAGCGCGCTGTACAACAGCATCGCCAAAGACCCGCGCCACCACGATGTAGAGCTGCTGCTGCTGGAAGAGATCACCGAGCGCCGCTTTGCCGGCTGGACCATGGGCCAGGTCAACCTGGCCAAGGCCAACCCCAGCCTGCTGCTACGCTACTCGGAAAAGCCGGAGTTGAACCCGTTTGCACTTGGCGGCGCCAGCTCGCTCGCCCTGCTGGAAGAGCTGATTGCCACTGCCGCCATCGTTGGCCGCAGCCACTAGGCAGTCAGGCTTGCTACCACGCCCGGCCAGCCCTGCTGCCCGGGCGTTTTGCCATCTACAGGAACAGCGGGCAAGAAAAAGCCCGCCGATCAAGGGGCGGGCACGGCAAACAAGCCAAACAATCTAAAGAGGCAACAAATCCGAGAAGCTGGCCGCAGTGTAGCGTGGCAAGCTGTCAATTCGCTTTCAACCGCACCCGGCACCATCGCTAGCCGGTTACCACCCTATTGCGCCCCGCGTGCTTGGCCTGATACAGCGCTGCATCCACGCGGCTTACCAGGCTGTGCAAGCTTTCACCTGGCCGGTGCTGCACCACGCCCTGGCTGATGGTGATGCCTGGCAAACCATCATGCGCCATGGCCGCTACCGTCTGGCGCAGGGTGTCAGCCAATTGCTGTGCACTGTCCTGCCGGGTGGATGGCAGCAACAGCAAAAACTCTTCGCCGCCCCAGCGGCACAAGGTATCGCTCTCGCGCAAACGCGAGCTCAGCGTGTACGCCAGCGTCACCAGCAAGCGGTCGCCGGCCTGGTGGCCATAGCTGTCATTCACCAGCTTGAAATGATCGACATCCAGCAAGATCAGACAAAAGGCATTATCGTGCGCCCGCTTGCCTGCCAGCGCCTGCTCCAGCTGCGCCATCATGTGCCGCCGGTTCCACAAGCCGGTTAGCGGGTCGCGTAGCGCCGCCTGCTCCAGCTCGCGCTTGAGCTGCTCCTGCTCGGTAATATCATGCACCACGCACAGCATCAGGCGGCGGCCGTCCAGCACCACTGGGCCTGCGTACGTTTGCACATTGCGCAGGCTACCGTCAGCCAGACGGTGCACAAAATTCAGCGGCTTATGCCCGCCGGGCAGGCTGGCCACGGCTTGCATCACCGGTAATATGCTGCGCCCGGCGGTATTGATTTCCCACGTGTGCTTACCGGCAAATACCTCGCGCGGGTAGCCGTAAAATCGTGTTGCCGCTTCGTTGGCATCCAGGATGCGGCCATCTGCCTGCGGGTCGATCAGCAGCATGGGGGCAGAGTTGGTACGGAAAAGCACTTCGTAGAAACCACGCACTTCGCTGTCTTGCCCTGTGCTGGACAAGCACTGCCCGCCAGGCGGCCAACCATGCAGCATGGCATCACCGGATGCCTGCGCCTCTACCAGAATCGCCCCAGCATGCTCTCCCATGCTTAACGGGGTAAGCCGACAGGGCAAAGACACTGCCTGACCATGGCGCTGGAATGTCCAGATTTCCACCACCTGCTCGCGCGCCAAAACCGCTGGCGCGTAGTCGGCCAGCTTTGCTTGCGGCCTGGCCGACAGGCTACCCTGGCGCAGCTGGCTGACACTATGCCCCGCTGCCAGCGCGGTGGCAGCCTGGTTGGCGAAAAGCGCTTCGCCAGTTTGTGGCGACACAATCCAAACCGGTGTACTCAGTGCATTCAGAGCTTCGTAAACAGGCATGATTCCCGGCACCAGGCATTGGCATATCGTTGTGTGATACTAGCGACGTGCCGCGTCGGTTTCAATAAAAGAACCCGCCAAGTCATGCACCGCACAAAGAACAGTTTGTACTGGACGCCGCCGCCCTAGCCCGCCGCAGGCTTGCGGCCACGGCGCGGCTTGGGCGTGGCTTCGTGGGCGCGGTACCACGCTTCCAGCGCTTCTTCGGCATGCAGGATGTGCTGGCGCAAAAAGGCTGCCGCGCTGATGGCGTCTTTCTGTTTGCACAGCGCCAGCAGCTGGCTATGTTCGTGGTGGGCGCGATCACTAAAGCCGGTCAGCAGTATCTGCATGCGGGTGTAGCGGTCGGTGCGGTTGTGCAGCTGCTCGATGATGGCCTGCGTCTGGCTGCGGCCAGCGGCACGGTACAGCGCCAGGTGAAACTGTGCGTTGAGGATGCCCCAGGCACCGATATCCTTATTGCGCAGCGCCACCTCAAACTGCGCCAGCAACGCCTCAGCCTCGGCAATGTCGTCGCTGGTCTGGCGCGGTATCGCCTCCAGCAGCACGTCGCATTCCAGCAGCACACGTACACGCAGCAACTCCACGATTTCGGGCAGCGATAGCTGCGCCACCACGGCACCGCGGTTTTCGTTGATCGTTACCAGCCCTTCGGCTTCCAGCTGGCGCAACGCCTCGCGGATAGGCACCCGGCTCATGCCCAGCTGGCGCGACAGCGCTTCTTGCCGCAGTTGGCCGCCGTCGGCCCACTCTCCCGCCAGAATGCGCTGGCGGATCGCATCGGTGGCCACCTGCACCAGACTCTGGCTACCTGTTTCCTGCTGTGTACTCATAAAGCATCACCCGTTAAAGATGGCCAACCCTAACACAGCGGCAAAAAAAACGCCCCCATGCGGGGGCGACAGGCTGCACAAGGCAGAGCAAACCCTGTTGCCGGCAGCGCTGCGGGGGCAGCACTACCAGCCAGGCACGTTCGACAGTGGATCAACAGTACGTCAAATGTGCCTACAGGCCGAGATAAGCGGTTTTCACCGTGGTGTAGAACTCCACCGCGTGGCGCCCCTGCTCGCGCGGGCCCATGCTGGAGCCTTTGCGACCACCGAATGGCACGTGGTAGTCCACCCCCGCGGTGGGCAGGTTCACCATCACCATGCCAGCCTCGGCGTGGCGACGAAAATGGCTAGCCAGCGCCAGCGACTGGGTGCAGATACCGGCGGCCAGGCCGTACGGGGTGTCGTTGGCCAGCGCCAATGCGTGCTCGTAACTGTCGGCACGCAGCACGGCTGCCACCGGGCCGAAGATTTCTTCGCGGCTGATGGCCATCTGCGCCGTGCAGTCGGCAAACAGCGCCGGCTGCTGGTAATAGCCGGGCGTGGCTAGCTGCAAGGCGTCGCCGCCACACAGCAAGGTTGCACCTTCAGCCTGCCCCTGCGCCACGTAGCGCAGGTTGGCCGCCAGCTGCGCCTCGCTGGCCACCGGGCCGATCTGCGTGTCCGGCGCCAGCGCGTGCCCCACCCGCAATGCCGCCGTGCGTTCGGCCAGCCGCGCGACGAAGGCATCGTAAATACCGGCGCAGACGATCAGCCGGCTGCTGGCGGTACAGCGCTGGCCAGTAGAGTAGAACGCGCCGTTGATCGCGCACTCCACCGCCTGTTCCAGCTTGGCGTCGTCGGCCACCAGCAGCGGGTTCTTGCCACCCATTTCCAGCTGCAGCTTGATGCCGCGTGTGGCGCAGGCAGCGGCCAACGCCTGGCCGGTGGCTTGCGAGCCGGTAAAACTCAGCGCGTCGATGCCGGCGTCCAGCATGGCCGGGCCCAGCACGCGGCCGCTGCCCAGCACCAGGTTGAACACGCCGTCTGGCAGGCCGGCGCGCTGCAGAATATCCGCCAGCGCCCAGCTACTGGCCGGCACCAGCTCGGCCGGCTTCAGCACCACGGTATTGCCAAATGCCAGCGCCGGCGCGGCTTTCCACGCCGGGATTGCAATCGGGAAATTCCACGGCGTAATCAGCCCCACCACGCCCACCGGCTCGCGGCTGATGGCTACTTCCACACCGGGGCGCACCGAATCCAGCCACTCGCCGTGGCCGCGCAGCGCCTCGCCGGCGAAAAACTTGAAGATCTGGCCGGCGCGGGCCACCTCGCCCACGGCCTCGGCCAGCGTTTTGCCTTCTTCGCGCGCCAGCAGCGTGCCCAGCTCCTGTTTGCGCGCCAGGATTTCGCTACCAGCCGCGTCCAGAATGTCGGCGCGCTGCTGCACCGTGGTGGCACGCCAGCCCGGCAGCGCCGCGCGCGCGGCGGCTACGGCGTCGCGCATGTCGTCGGCGTTGGCCGCGGCAAACTCGCCCACCACGTCGTTCAGGTCGGAAGGGTTACGGTTGACGATGGCGTGGCTGCTGCCGCGCCACTGCCCGTCTATCAGGTTGCAGAACATTGCTTGGCTCCCTGGGGCGGCACTGCCGCCCGAGATGGGTGACAAACCCGGCCTGGCAAACAGACAGGGGTCATCTCTAAAAAATCACATTCCATTCAGCCACTTGCGTAGCAAACAACACGTTGCCCGTAGCCGCAAAGCCAGGTAGCCAGGGCAGGCAAGGCGTGCGGCCAACCTGGCCAGGCAAGGTTGGCCGCAGGTACTTACAGCGCGGGCAGCGCCGGGCGGCTGGCAATACCGGCAGCGATGATGGCCTGCACCCGCTCGCGCTCGGCACCGGCCAGCGGCAGACGCGGCGCGCGCACGTGCTCGCTGCCCACCCCCACCATGGCCTCGGCCAGCTTCAGGTTCTGTACCAGCTTCATCGACACGTCCAGGTGCAGCAACGGGGCGAACCAGCGGTAGATGGCGCGGGCCTCTTCCACGCGGCCAGCGCGCGCCAGCCGGTAGATGGCCACTGTTTCTTTCGGGAACGCCACCACCAGGCCGGCCACCCAGCCGTCGGCGCCCATCAGCAGGCTTTCCAGCGCCAGGTCGTCCACGCCGCTGAAGATGGCAAAGCGGCTACCCACCGCGTTGATCACATTGGTCAGCGTGCGGATGTCGCCACTGGACTCCTTGATGGCCACGAACTTCGGCTCGGCGGCCATCTGCGCGTACATCTCGGGCGTGATATTGACGCCGTAAGCCACCGGGTTGTTGTAAATCATGATCGGCAGCGGGCTGGCGTCGGCCACGCGCTGGTAGTGGTTCAGCGTTTCGCGCTCGTCGGACACGTAACGCATGGCAGGCAGCAGCATGATGCCGTCGGCACCGGCGGCGTGGGCAGCCTGCGCCAGCGCGGCGGCGGCGCCGGTGCTGTCTTCAGCTACGGTCAGCAGTACCGGCTTGTTACCGGCCACTTCCTTGGCGGCTTTCAGGATGCTGATCTTCTCGTCGGCGGTGAGGGTGGACGCTTCGCCCAGCGAGCCGCAGACGATGATGCCGTCGGCGCCGCAATCCAGCTGCCACTGGATATGGCTGGTAGTGGCGGCCAGGTCCAGGCTTTCGTCGGCGTGAAATTTGGTGGTAACGGCGGGGAAAACGCCAGTCCAGAGGTGTGCCATCAGGGTGCTCCTTGCAGGGTGTGGGTGCAGCGCAGTGGCTGCGGGTCCATTTCATGCTAGAGAGTTTTGCATCCAAAAAACAAGCATTTTTGTATACAAAATTGTGTTTATTTTCAGGCACCACATTGCCGCAATGCAGCAGTGATTTTTTACAACACCATTTTATATTATTGATTTTATTAATATTATTGCCAATTTGGCGCAAGATGGCGCAGCAATGCACGCTGTGGCATTTCAACAAATATTGCATCCATTATTGTATTCAAAACCGCCACTGCATACAGTAAAGCCACCGCAAGCAAAGGAGCATGGCAATGGCAGTGACAGAGTTTGAATGCATAGACGGCCACACCTGTGGCAACCCGGTACGGCTGGTCACACGCGGCGCCCCCGCGCTGGCCGGCAACACCCAGGCCGAGCGCCGCCAGGACTTTCTGGCGCGCTTTGACTGGATGCGCACCGGCCTGATGTTCGAGCCACGCGGCCACGCCCAGATGTCCGGCGCCTTTCTGTACCCGCCCACCCGCGACGACTGCGACGTGGCGGTGCTGTACATCGAAACCAGCGGCTGCCTGCCCATGTGCGGCCACGGCACCATCGGCGTAGTGACCATGGCCATAGAACACCAGCTGGTAACGCCACGCACGCCGGGCTTACTGAACCTGGACACCCCAGCCGGCAAGGTGGTGGCCGAATACACCCAGGTTGGCCGCAAGGTGCAATCGGTGAAACTAACCAATGTGCCGTCCTTCCTGCTGCTGCGCGACGTCGAGGTGGAAATCGCCGCGCTGGGCCGGCTGCAGGTGGACATCGCCTATGGCGGCAACTTCTACCCCATCGTGGAAGCACAGCAAAACTACCGCGACATGGCCGACTACACGCCCGGCCAGCTGGTGGCCATGGGTAACGAGCTGCGCGACTACATCAATGCCCACTACGACATCGTGCACCCGCTGGACACCACCATCCGCGGCGTGCGCCACGTACAGTGGACCGGCGCGCCGAAGCAGCCCGGCTCGCATGCGGCCAACGCCGTGCTGTACGGTGCCGCCGCACTGGATCGCTCGCCGTGCGGCACCGGCACCTCGGCGCGGCTGGCGCAGCGCTTTGGCCGCGGCCTGATGCAGCCGGGCGACGTACTGGTGCACGAAAGCCTGATCGGCAGCCAGTTCACCGGCACCATCGAGGCCGTCACCGAGGTAGCCGGCATGCCGGCCATCATCCCCGGCATTGCCGGCTGGGCGATGACCACCGGCTACAACCGCATCCTGCTGGACGACGCCGACCCGTACGTACACGGCTTTGTGGTGGGCTGAACATGGCAAAACCGCAGCAACACATCATCGTGGCCGGCGCCGGCATTGTCGGCATCGCCACCGCGCTGCAGCTGCAGCGTGCCGGCCACCGCGTCACCCTGCTGGACCGTGGCGAACCGGCGCGCGAAACCAGCTACGGCAACGCCGGCGCGCTGGCGGTGAGCGACGTCATCCCGCTGGCCGAGCCTGGTGTACTGCGCAAGGTACCCGGCTGGATGCTGGACCCGCTGGGGCCGCTGGCAGTGCGCTGGCGCTACCTGCCCACCCTGGCACCGTGGCTGGCGCGCTTTGTGGCCGCCAGCCGCCCGCAGCGCGTAGCCGAGCTCACCCGCGCACTGGCGGCGCTGCTGAACCGCGTCAACGACGACTACGCAGCACTCATTGAACACGCCGGCCTGCAACCCCTGTGGCGCCGCCACGGCAACCTGACGCTGTACCGCAGCGAGGCCGAGTTCCGCGCCGCCCTGCCCGCCTGGCAAGCCAAAGCCGCGCACGGCGTAGCATGGCAAGCACTGGACCGCGCCGCGCTGTTGGCCGCGTCACCCGGCATAGCAGACGAATGGCAATACGCGGTACACGTACCAACGTGGTCGCACGTGGACGACCCGTACACTTTCAGTCGTGGCCTGTTCGATGCCTTTGTGCGCGATGGCGGTCGCTTTGTGCAGGACGAGGTGCTACAGGTACGCCATGGCGGCGGGCAGTGCCAGGGCGTAGACACCGCCAGCCACGGCGCGCTGGATGCCGATGCGGTGGTGATTGCCTGCGGCGTATGGAGCGACCGTTTCGCCCGCCACGGCCGCTACCGGCTGCCGCTGGAAAGCGAGCGCGGCTACCACGTCACGCTGCCCAAGGCCGGGGTGGCCCTGCAGCACTTTATCCAGTGCGCCAGCGAAAGCTTTGTGATCCTGCCGATGGCCAATGGCGGCCTGCGCCTGGCCGGCACCGTAGAGCTGGCGCACCGCGACGCCGCGCCGGACTGGCGCCGCGCTCACATCCTGCTGGACAAGGCGCGGCGCATCGTCGGCGACTTCAGCACCGAGGGCATGAGCGTATGGATGGGCAACCGGCCATCGGTGCCCGACACCGTGCCGGTGATCGGCCCGGCGCCGGACGTAGCCGGGCTGTACTTTGCCACCGGCCACGGCCACCTGGGCCTGACGCTGGCGGCCACCACCGGCGCGCTATTGGCCGCACAGATAAGCGGCCAACCTTGTGGCATCGACATGGCGCCGTACCGGCTGAACCGTTTCTGAGCACGCGCACCGGCATGGGCGATTATTGACAATAGTTTGTATGCAATTGGTGCACGGCCAATAGCCAGCCTGCAGCAGCAAAATGCAGCAAACCATTGTTAAACAACAGTAATTCATAAAACCCGGCAAGCCGGCCAGCAGGCACGCCACGTGCAATGCCACCGCCGTCTTACCGGCAACACCCGCCCGGCAGCCGCCGGGCAAATCGGCCGCGCTGCGGCCAACCTGGACCTTGCAACGAGAAATGGAGTGAACACATGAAGCAGCAACAACTGGCGGTATGGGTAGCCGGCGCAATTCTGGCCATGTCGTCTCCGGCATTTGCCGACACCGTGGTGAAAATCGGCTTTGCCTCGCCGATGTCCGGCCCGCAGGCGCATTACGGCAAAGACAACGAAAACGCTACCCGTATGGCCATAGACGACCTCAACGCCAAGCCCATTACCGTGGCCGGCCAGAAGGTGAAATTCGAGCTGGTATCGGAAGACGACCAGGCCGACCCACGCGTGGGCACCCAGGTGGCGCAACGGCTGGTAGACGCTGGTGTGAAGGCGGTGATCGGTCACTTCAACTCCGGCGTATCCATCCCCGCGTCGCGCATTTACTCGGACGCCGGCATTGCGCAGCTGTCGGTCTCCACCAACCCGGCCTACACCACCAGCGGCTACAAAACCACCTTCCGCCTGGTAGGCAGCGACAGCCAGATCGGCGGCTCGCTGGGGCGCTACGCGGTGATGCAGCTCAAAGCGCAACGCATTGCCGTCATCGACGACCGGACCGCCTACGGCCAGGGCATTGCCGACGAGTTCGTGAAAGCCTTGGCCGGCATGGGCAAGAAGCCGTTCAAACGTGAATACACCAACGACAAAGCCACCGACTTCACCGCCATCCTCACCGCACTGAAAGCACAAAACCCGGACGTGATCTTCTACGGCGGCGCCGACGCGCAAGCGGCGCCCATGACGCGCCAGATGAAGCGCCTGGGCATGAAAGCCCGGCTGATGGGTGGCGACATGCTGAACACGCCCACCTTCATCCAGCTGGCCGGCGCGGATGCCGTGGGCCACTACTCGGCCGTGGCTGGTGGCGAGCTGGGCAGCCGCGCGGCAGGCAAGGACTTCGAAACCCGCTACAAGGCACGCTTCAAGCAGGATGTGGTGCTGCTGGGGCCGCAGTTCTACGATGGCGTGATGATCGTGGCCGACGCCATGAAGCGCGCCAACAGCACCGAGCCGGCCAAGTTCCTGCCGCTGATCGCCAAAACCGCCTACAAAGGCGTCACCGCCGATTTCAGCTTTGACGCCGCCGGCAACCTGAAAAACGCACCGGTGACCATCTCGCAAGTGGAAGGCAACGACTGGAAAGTAAAGTCGGTGGTGCAATAAGCCCCCCGCCCCGCTGCGGCCAACCTTGCCTCTGCGCAAAGGTTGGCCGCAACACAAAGTAGCAAGGCCCCGCCAATGGCGGGGCCTTGCTGTTGACGATGCTGCCAGCCGTGCAACACGGGCAGCAGCAGTACTGCGCTCACTTCAAGTCGAAACGGTCCAGCGTCATCACCTTGTCCCAGGCGCGGACGAAGTCGCGGACGAAGCGGGCCTCGCCGTCCTGCTGGGCGTACACCTCGGCCAGTGCCCGCAGCTGCGAGTTGGAGCCGAACACCAGGTCAACACGGCTGGCAGTCCACTTCACACTACCGCTGTCGCGGTCGCGGCCTTCAAAGCGGCTGGCCTCTTCCGACGTCGGCGCCCACACGGTGCCGATGTCCAGCACATTGGCAAAGAAGTCATTGCTCAGCACACCAGGGCGCTGGGTGAACACGCCATCCTGCACGCCGCCAGCGTTGGCACCCAGTACCCGCAGGCCGCCGACCAGCACCGTCATTTCCGGCGCGCTCAGCTTCAGCAGCTGGGCCTTGTCCACCAGCAGCTGCTCGGCCGGTACGCGGAACGCTTGCTGCTGGTAGTTGCGGAAGCCATCGGCCTGCGGCTCCAGCACGGCGAACGATTCCACGTCGGTCTGCTCGGCCAGCGCGTCCATACGGCCAGCGGCAAACGGCACCGTTACCGCGTGGCCGGCTGCGGTGGCGGCCTGTTCTACCGCCGCGCCACCGGCCAGCACGATCAGGTCGGCCAGCGATACTTTCTTGCCACCCTGCTGCGCAGCGTTAAAGCGCTGCTGAATGCCTTCCAGCACGGCCAACACGCGGGCCAGCTGCGCCGGCTGGTTCACTTCCCAGTCTTTCTGCGGCGCCAGGCGGATGCGGGCACCGTTGGCACCACCGCGCTTGTCGGAGCCGCGGAAAGTGGAAGCCGACGCCCAGGCGGTAGCCACCAGTTCAGCCACGCTCAGGCCGCTGGCCAACACCTCGGCCTTCAGCGCGACCACGTCGGCGTCATTCACCAGCACGTGGTCTACTGCCGGGATCGGGTCTTGCCAGATCAGGTCTTCTGCCGGCACCTCCGGCCCCAGGTACAGCGCTTTCGGGCCCATGTCACGGTGCGTCAGCTTGAACCAGGCACGGGCAAAGGCGTCGGCAAACGCTTGCGGGTCCTGATGGAAGCGGCGCGAAATCGGCTCGTAGACCGGGTCGAAGCGCAGGCTCAGGTCGGCCGTGGTCATCATGGGCGCATGTTTCTTGGCAGGGTCGTGCGCGTCCGGAATCATGTGTTCCGGCTTCACATCCTTGGCCACCCACTGGTGGGCACCGGCCGGGCTCTTGGTCAGCGCCCATTCGTAGCCGAACAGCATATCGAAGTAGCCGTTATCCCAAGTGGTCGGGTTGGGTTTCCACGCACCTTCGATACCACTGGTGGTGGTATGCACGCCCTTGCCGCTGCCCAGCTGGTTGATCCAGCCCAGGCCCATGGCTTCCAGCGGGGCGGCTTCCGGCTCCGGGCCCACCAGGCTGGGGTCGCCAGCACCGTGCGCTTTGCCGAAGGTGTGGCCGCCGGCCACCAGCGCCACGGTTTCTTCGTCGTTCATCGCCATGCGGGCAAAGGTTTCGCGTACGTCGCGGCCGCTGGCTACCGGGTCGGGGTTGCCGTCCGGGCCTTCCGGGTTCACGTAGATCAGGCCCATTTGCACAGCGGCCAAGGGATTGTCCAGCTCGCGCTTGCCGCTGTAGCGGCTGTTTTCCTTATCGCTGGTAGCCAGCCACTCTTTTTCGCCGCCCCAGTAGATGTCTTCTTCCGGCTGCCAGATGTCGGCACGGCCACCGCCAAAGCCGAAGGTCTTGAAGCCCATGGATTCCAGCGCGCAGTTACCGGCCAGAATCATCAAGTCGGCCCACGACAGCTGGTTGCCGTATTTCTGTTTGATCGGCCACAGCAGGCGGCGTGCTTTGTCGAGGTTGCCGTTATCCGGCCAGCTGTTCAGCGGGGCAAAGCGCTGGTTGCCGGTGCCGCCACCACCACGGCCGTCGGCAGTACGGTAGGTGCCGGCGCTATGCCAGGCCATGCGGATGAACAGGCCGCCGTAGTGGCCCCAGTCGGCCGGCCACCAGGCTTGCGAGGTGGTCATCAGCGCGAACAGGTCTTTCTTCACGGCTGCCAGGTCCAGCTGCTGGAAGGCTTCGGCGTAATCGAAATCGTCGCCCAGCGGGTTGGACGCCGGGGCGTGCTGGTGCAGGATGCCCAGGTTCAGCTGGTTGGGCCACCAGTCACGGTTGGCGCGGGCACCGAAGGTGGCTTTGGTCGCGGAAGCACTGTGGAAGGGGCATTTCTGTTCGTTGCTCATGCTGTCTCTCCTTGCTTGGGGTGTCGGTCTGACTTGGTGAGATCAGCATAGTTGGCCGCGGCCAACATGACTATTGAATTGATTTAATGAAAGCAATGAATATTTGCTATCACATAAAAAACAACAATAATAATGGCGCAAAAAACCCCGCTACAGCAGCGGGGTTTGCCATTGCCTGCCTGCGGCCAAGCTTAACCTTTCAGCACCTCGGCCATGGCGTCGGCCACGTATTCCACATTGCGGCTGTTGAGGCCCGCCACGCACATGCGGCCGGAGCGCACCAGGTACACGGCGAACTCTTCGCGCAGGCGGTCTACCTGCTCCGGGCTCAGGCCGGTGTAGCTGAACATGCCGCGCTGCTTGATGAAGTAGCTGAAATCGCGGCCCGGCACCTTGGCGCTCAGCACCTCGTACAGCTTCTGGCGCATGGCCTTGATGCGCACGCGCATTTCGGTGACTTCGCCTTCCCACTCGGCGCGCAGGGCAGCATCGTTCATCACGATGGCGGTGACCTGGCCACCGTGGGTTGGCGGGCTGGAGTAGTTGCGGCGCACGGTGGCCTTCATCTGGCCCAGTACGCGGCCGGCTTCTTCAGCGGTACCGCACACCACGGACAGGCCGCCACAGCGCTCGCCGTAGAACGACAGGTTCTTGGAGAACGAGTTGCTTACCACAAAGCTCACGCCAGCCTCGGTCATGGCGCGGATGGCAAACGCATCGTCGTCCAGGCTGTCGCCAAAGCCCTGGTAGGCGATGTCCATGAACGGCAGCAGGTCGCGCGCTTTTACCACCTCGATGACCTTGCGCCACTGGTCTTTGTCCAGATCCACGCCGGTAGGGTTGTGGCAGCACGGGTGCAGCAGCACGATGGTCTTGGCCGGCAGCTGGCTGAAGCAGGCGATCATGTCGTCAAACTTCACGCCACCGGTAGCGGCGTCGTAGTAGGGGTAGTCGTGCACGGTGAAGCCGGCACCTTCGAACATGGCGCGGTGGTTATCCCAGGTAGGGTTGCTGACCCAGACATCCACATTCGGGAAGTAGCGCTTGAGCAGGTCGCCGCCGATTTTCAGCGCGCCGGAGCCGCCAATGGTCTGGATGGTGGCGATGCGGCCAGCCTGTACGGCTTCGTGCCCTGCACCCCACAGCAGCTGCTGTACCGCGGTGCGGTAGTTGGCCGCGCCTTCCATCGGCTGGTAGCTGCGCGGGCCGGCTTCTGCCACGCGGCGCGCTTCGGCTTTCTGCACCGACGGCAGCAGCGGAATGCGGCCTTCTTCGTCGTAGTACAGGCCGATGCCCAGGTTCACTTTCGGGCTGCGGGTATCCTTGTTGAAGGTTTCCACCAGGGTGAGGATGGGGTCGCCAGCATAGGCTTCAACGTGTGCAAACATGATCTTGTGGTTTCTCTCTCTAACGTCTGGCACCGCGCAAGGCGCAGTACACGGGGGTATCCGTCGATAAAAGTAACACATTGGCGCCACAGCGCCAGACCACAGCAGCACAAAGCCAAAAATGCGCAATCAAACACCCTGTCGTGGCGATATTGCCGGTACTTTATTGCAATACACGTGTAACCACCGTGTTCGCGCACAAAGAAAAAATGCCATTCGGGTTATAATGAAAACCCATTCCGCACCAGGGTCACCACCATGAAGCCTTCCACTCGCCTGCTGCTGGCCAGCCTGTTGCTGGCACCCCTTGCGTCGGCGCTGGGGCGCGCCGCCGCGCTAGCCACCATGAGCGCACCGGGGCTGATCATGCTGGCACCGCCACCGGGGCTGTACTGGTGGCTATCTTTACCGCTGCTGCTGGCCCTGCTGCTGGCTTATCTGCCGCTGGGTTGGCTGGCTGCAGCCCCGCAGGCTGCACTCACGCCTGCAACGCTGGGCGGCTGTGTGGCGGCTGGCTGGCCGCTACAGCTGGCCACGCTGTGGTGGCTCAGTGGCCACGCGCCGGGCACGCAAGAAAGTGCCCTTTACCTGCTGATGCTGGCCACCAGCGGCGCAGGCACTGCACTGGGCTACGCCATCCGGCGCCACCTTTGGCGATTGGCCTGAGCAGCAGGTTTTACGCTACCGCACTACCCGCTGCAGCGGCCGGCAAGGCCAGCTTCATCGCGTGCTCCACTACCTCGCCCAGAATGATTACCGCCGGGCTGGCCAGGCCGCTGGCCGCCACGTCGGCTTGCAGATGCGCCAGCGTGCTCACCAGATGCTGCTGCTCGCGACAGCCGGCGCGGTGCACCACGGCTACCGGCAAGTTGGCCGCAAAACCGGCGGCCAGCAGCTGCGGCACCAGCTGCGGCAAGCCAGCCATACCCATGTAACAGACCACGGTGAGCCGGCTGTGTGCCAGAGCCGCCCAGTCCGGCTGGCTGCCGTCCTGGGTGTGCGCAGTGACCAGCGCCACACCGCGCGCCACACCACGGTGGGTCAGCGGCAGGCCCAGGTCGGCACCGGCGGCAAAAGCGGCGGTAATGCCGTTAACCGCCTCTACCACCACGCCGCGCTCGGCCAGCCACGCCCACTCCTCGCCGCCACGGCCGAAGATAAACGGGTCGCCGCCTTTCAGCCGCGCCACCTGCCGCCCCTGACGGGCGTAGCGCGCCATCAGCCGCAAAATGAAGGCCTGCGGCGTGGACTTGCAGCCCCCGCGCTTGCCCACCGGCACAATACGCGTGCCGGGGCGGGCAAAATCCAGAATGTCGCGCCCCACCAGGTCGTCCACCAGCCATACGTCACAGGCCTGCAGCACGCGTAACGCCTTTAGCGTCAGCAATTCCGCATCGCCGGGGCCGGCGCCGATCAACCATACTTTGCCACTCATGCTGCTTTCCTTTCTGCATCCGGGCCCGGGGCGCGAGCCGCTTTGCACGATACATCAAGCCAAAAGTTCTGCCAGACCGTTTTCTTATAACCAAATAGCCGCATAGCCATCGCGATACCATGGTGCGCTGGCAGTGGCCCCGCTGTGGAGCAGGCCTTACCCTGGCACCGCGTGGCCACTGCCATGCCACTGACAACACGCTGGCAGCAGCGCCGCGTTACACTGGCGGCATGAACGCTACCGCCAACCTTGGCCCGGCCTCGTGGCGCATGCTGCGGGCGGCTGGCATACCCGATGCGGCCAACTTGCGCCAGCTGGGCGCCGTTGCTGCTTACCTGCAAGTAAAGCGCAGCGGGCAACGCGCCAGCCTGAACCTGCTATGGGCACTGGAAGGCGCGCTGAGCGGCCGCCACTGGCAGCAGGTAGCGCGCGACGACCGCCTGCGCTTGCTGCTGGCACTGGAAGACCTGGAGAAAACAGATGACTGAACTGACACGCTGCGGCTGGTGCGGCGACGACCCGCTGTACATGGCCTATCACGATCACGAGTGGGGCAAACCGGTACACGATGACCACAAGCTATTTGAAATGCTGGTGCTGGAAGGCGCGCAGGCCGGGCTGTCGTGGATCACCATCCTGCGCAAACGCGAGCACTATCGCCGTGTATTCCACGATTTCGACCCGGTAAAAGTGGCGGCGATGACCGAGGCCGACGTGGAACGCCTGCTGCAGGACCCGGGCATCGTGCGCAACCGGCTGAAAGTGAACAGCGCCATCCGCAACGCACGGGTGTTTCTGGCCATGCAGCGCGAGCACGGCAGCTTTGCCGCCTGGCTGTGGGCGCAGGTGGATGGCCAGCCGGTGCAGAACCACTGGGCCACGCTGGCAGAAGCCCCGGCCAGCACGCCGCTATCGGACAGCATCAGCAAGGCGCTGAAGAAAGCCGGCATGAATTTTGTCGGCAGCACGGTGATCTACGCCTTCCTGCAGGCCACCGGCGTGGTCAACGACCACCTGCTCACCTGCCCCGAGCACCCGGCCAACCACCGCTCAATCATGGCATAAAGCACACCCGAGGCGGTAGCAGCGCCTCAGCGCGGCAGGTATTCGCGCAGGCCGGCAGCCTGCACCATGCGCAGGTACTGGCCGTCCTGTTTCAGCTTCTGCAGGCCGCTTTCAAACTGGACATGCCAGTAATCCTGGCCACCACCGGGGGTAAAACCCACAGCCAGCGGCTCGGATGCCAGTATCAGCCCGCTCCAGCGCAAAGACCTGCCTCGCTGTAGCCGCCACGTAGCGAGCAGGCTGTCACCCACGGCTTTCTCGGCAATGGCGACGTCGATCCGCCCCAGTTGCAGCTTGCGCAGATTGGTTTCTTCGTCGCGTGCCAGCTCGAAGCGCATGCCGGACTGCAAGATGGCGGAGCTATAGTTGTAGCCCTGTACGATGCCGGCGCGCTTGCCGTGCAGCTGCTGCAGGCTACGAACCGGGTCGCTGCCGTGATGCGGCTGATAAATACCGATCAGGCTATGGAATACCGGGCTGCTGCCACGCAGTTTCATGGCGGCCAGGTCGGTATTCCAGACGCCGATCACGCCATCAAACCGCCCCTGTTCCAGGCGGGACACCAGCCTGGGCCAGGGCAGCACCGATAATTGAACACGGATACCCTGGCGGGCAAAGGCCGCACGGGTAATGGCTACCAGCGCCCCACCATCTGCGCGCTCCTGATCACAGAATGGCGGGTACGCCAGGGTGGCCAGCCGCACCGTGCCAGCCGCTTCGCCACGTGCGGCCAACAGTAGCGCAACCAGCAGCAGGCCATGCTTTTGCCAATGTTGCATGCCCTCTCCCTTACGCTCGGGCAAACCCGGTATGGCAGCTGGTTTAGCCGCCGCTGAAACAATGGCGGCCGGCCGTCAGCTGACGGCCGGCCTGATAACGGGCACCGGGCTTTCGTGGCCCGTATCGATAGCTTAGACCAGTTCCAGCAGGTGCACGTCCAGCGCCGGGTTGTCTTCGGCGATTTCCTGGCCAAACTCCATGATGGTGTCGTCGTCCGGGTCGCTATGCCAGTTAACGGTCACGTAGTTACCCGCCACGGCAGCGTCGTTCAGGCGCTCGAACACGGCCAGAATGGCCTTGGTGCTGGCGCTGTTGAAGTAGGCCAGCTGTACGTCCACGCTAATGCGCACGTGATCCAGCGGCGCCAGGTAGGCGTCCAGCGCCGCCATGATGGGGGCGAAAAACACGCTGGCGTTTTCCGGGTAGCTCTCGCCGCGCAGGCTCAGCTGGTGGCGGGAAAAATCAAAGTCTACTTGCGGGCTGTAGGTGGTAGCAGGGATATGAAGGTTTTGCATATCAGATAGAAGCTTTCAGATAAAACATGGTGATGGGGCTGAGCGGGCCGTCTTCGTCGATAAAGTCGAACTCCACCGGCTCGGTGGCGTCGCGCGCCACGGTCAGAAAGCCCAGGCCAGCGCCCTTGCTTTCGGCGTCGTTGTCGCTGCGCAGCTTTTGCTTGTACAGCTGTTTGATGTCGTCGTTACTCATCCCCAGCAGCGGCATCAGCTTGTCGCGGATGCGGCCAACCTGCTCGCGCGCTACCGGGTTGGCACAGACCACGTAAAAGTGGCCGTTCTGCTCGCCTACCCACAGCGCGCCACGGCGGATTTCCTGGTCGGTACTGTCGCTGGCGGACAGGTGCTCGGCCGAGTAATGCACCACGTTCTGCGCCATCTCGATAAACACCGAAAACAATTTTCGGCGCTGCATATTGCTGGCGTCGGTCTGGTTCAGGCGCTGGCGCAGCGCGTCGCCCATGGCGCTGACAATGGCCTGCGAAAAATAGCCGGTGTAGTAAAAGACCACGCTCTGCTGGCGCGCCAGGTCTTGAAATCGGTAAAAGTGGTCCAGGCTCATGCGCGTGTCTCCTTGATGTGTACGCCAAACAGGCTCACGTCGTCGCGGCGGCTGTTTTCACCCTGCCACTGGTGAAAGGCATCCAGCAGGCCTTGCTGTTGTTGTGCCATCGGCAGGTGGGCGTGTTTGATGATGTGTTCCTTGAAACGCTTCTTGCCAAAGCAGATGCGTTTGGCGCCGCCGATCTGGTCGATGATGCCGTCGGTGCTGATATACAGCCGGCTGCCGGGCTTGAGCTTGACCTGGCGGTTGTCCCACTGGTAATCCAGCGGGGTAGACACATAGCCCACGCCTTTCTTGTTGCCGTCCACCACTTCTACCTCGTCACCCTTGGGTGGCAGTACGAAAATCGGGGTTTTGGCGCCGGCAAAAGTCAGCGTGTGGCTGGCGTAGTCGTACCAGCAGAAGGCGCAGTCCATGCCGTCGTCACTGCGCACTTCCACCTGCAGCTCGGGGTGGCGCTCGTGGTCGGCCAGCTGGCCCAGCGATTCCTTTACCTGGCGGTTGATCGCCCCCAGCAGCGCAGCCGGGTCGTGCAGATCGTGGCTGCCCAGTACCTGCTTTAGCGCCGAAGCCATGATCAGCGTCATGAACGCGCCGGGCACGCCGTGGCCGGTGCAGTCGATCACCGCCACGAAGAAGCCGTCGTCGCGCTTCACAAAGTAGTAGTAGTCGCCGCCCACCACATCACGCGGCTCCCACACCATGAAGTAGTCCTGCAGGCAGGCCGCCATATCGCGGCGCGAGCTTTGCAGGAACGACTGCTGGATTACCGAGGCATAATGGATGCTGTCCATCATCTGGCGGTGCTTTTCGGCTTGCTGGTCGGCCAGCGCCTGCATCAGCGACACGCCCTGCCCCACGCCGGCGTAGGCGCCGTCCACGGTGATGATGAAGCCATCGGACAGTACCTTGCCCCCGCGCTGCAGCGCCTCGAACGACAGCTCGGTCAGCGGCAGGTGGTAGTCCACCACCAGCGGGTTGGTGTCCATGAAGGCGGTGCACGGCTTGCGGCCGAAAATCTCGCGGTGGAACGGCCGCGCCAGCATGCTCATGAAATGGTTGCGGTTGATGATGCCCAGCGGCTGGCCGTCGCGCACTACCGGCAGGTTGGCCAGGCCTTCGTGGCTGGTGAACACTTCCAGCACCTGGTAATTGGTACTGTCCGGTGACACCACCGGTGGCTTGTCCAGCAGGTGGCCGGCCACCTGGGTAACGGCAAGGTTGTCGCGCTGCATGATGTTTCCTGCGGCAAAAAAGAATGCGCGCAGTGTAGGTAGCCAGCGTGACGCAACCGTGACAGGACTTTGACGCTATCGTTAAACAAAGCCTTCAAATTAAGGTGTGATATTAAACCAATCAATTTATGACAAAAACACGCACCCTGCTGTTAGGCGCAGCCTTATCGGCAACGCAAGCTGCCCTTGCGGCCAACTGTGGCGGCCTGCCCGCGCTTGACGCACCGGTAGCAGCCGGCCTGTGCGCGGGCGTGGTCGCCAGCGGGCTCACGCTGCCACGCGGCATTGCCCTGCTGCCGGACGGCAGCGTGCTGCTCACCGAAATGGTGCGTTGGGACGCGCCGGCCGGACGCCTGCTGCGCTTCACCCGCAGCGGCAATGGCTGGCAAAAAACCGTATTGGCGCGCCAGCTGGACCGCCCGCATAGCGTAGCCGTGCTGCCCGGTGGCCGCATTCTGCTGGGCGAAGTTGGCCGCATCAGCCTGCTCAAGCTGGCAGCCCCCACGCAGCGGCAAACGGTCGCCAGCCTGCCGCTACGCCTGCGCCACCCGCTCACCAGCTTTACGCTGGCCGGTGACACCTTGTACGTGAACATCGGCAGCAGCTCGGACAACTGCGAAACGCAGCGCGGCCAGGCGCAGTGCAGCGAAGCCGAAGGCCGCAACCCGGCCGGCAGCGTGCGCCGCTACCGCGTGCTGGCCGACGGCCGCCTGCAAAACCTGGGCGTGCTGGCACATGGCCTGCGCAACAGCATGGCTATTGCCGTCCACCCCAATGGCAGCGTGCTGCAGGCCGAAAACAGCCGAGACGGCATCCACCTGCCGCTACAGCTGAAGAACGATAATGCGCTGCCGCACGACGAGCTGAACCTGCTGCAAGCCGGTGGCCACTACGGCTGGCCGTATTGCTACGACGCGCAGCGCAACGCGCCGGAATTCCCCCGCTACGCCTGCCGCACTACCCGCGCACCCGCCCTGCTGCTGCCCGCGCACAGCGCGCCGCTGGGCCTGGCCTGGTGGCTGGGGCCCAAGGCACCGGACGCCTGGCGCGGCCAACTGGTAGTGGGCCTGCACGGCTACCGTCAGCACGGCCAGCGCATTGTGGCCTACGCCACCGATAGCCGCGGGCTGCCGCAGGACAAACCGCACACCTTACTGGGGCCATGGCGCGGCAAGGGCGGGCCGGCAGGCCCGGTGGAAATCACCCAGGCGGCCGACGGTGCCCTGTGGTTTGCCGACGACCGCAACGGCCAGCTGCTGCGCCTGGGCCCGCGCTGATACCGCACTGGGCCAGCCCCGGCAGCGTGTTAAAACCGCGCCCAAGGTTGGCCGCAGCGCCGCCAGCTGCTACACTCCGCGCCTTGCCATATCAACCCACGCCAAGTCATTGTGAACAAAGCCAAATTCAGCACCCTGCAACTGCCGCAAAACCTGCTTTCCAACCTCGATAGCCTGGGCTACACCAGCATGACCGCCATTCAGGCAGAAAGCCTGCCAGCCGTACTGGACGGCCGCGACGTCATCGCACAGGCCAAAACCGGCAGCGGCAAGACAGCAGCATTTGGCCTGGGCCTGCTCACTAACATCAACCCGCGCTGGTTTGCCATTCAGGCACTGGTACTGTGCCCCACGCGCGAGCTGGCCGACCAGGTAGCGCAGGAAATCCGCCGCCTGGCGCGCTGCATCGACAATATCAAGGTCATCACCCTGTGCGGTGGTACGCCAATGGCGCCGCAACGCGCGTCGCTGGAACACGGCGCACACATCGTGGTGGGTACCCCGGGCCGCCTGCAAGACCACCTGTCGCGCGGCACGCTGGAGCTGGCCGGCGTGAAAACGCTGGTGCTGGATGAAGCCGACCGCATGGTGGACATGGGCTTTATCGAAGAAATCGTCGGCATCGTGCGCGCCTGCCCGCGCAATCGCCAGACGCTGATGTTCAGCGCCACCTACCCGGACAACATCCGCAAGCTGGCCGAGCAGTTCATGAAGCAGCCACACATGGTGAAAGTGGAAGCCCTGCACGACGCCGGCCAGATCGAACAATGGTGGTACGAGATCGACCCGGACCAGCGCCTGGACATCGTCGCCCGTGTACTGCACAGCGTGCGGCCAACCTCTGCCCTGGCCTTCTGCAACACCAAACAGCGCTGTAAAGAGCTGGTGGCCGAGCTGCAGCAGGCCGGCTTTAGCGCCGAAGCCCTGTACGGCGAGCTGGAACAGCGCGACCGCGACCAGATTCTGGCGCGCTTTGCCGGCAAGACCATCACCGTGCTGGTGGCCACCGACGTAGCCGCCCGCGGCCTGGACATCAAGGACCTGGACCTGGTGATCAACGTGGATGTGGCACACGACCCAGAAGTGCACATTCACCGTATCGGCCGTACCGGCCGCGGCGACAAGCACGGCCTGGCGCTGACGCTGGTCAGCCCTAGCGACGCACGCCGCGCCGCCAGCATCGAGGAATACCAGAAAGCCGACCTGGCCTGGGAAGAACTGGCCGACCTGAAACCGGCACCTGGCGGCCCGCTGCAGCCACCGATGGTGATGCTGGAAATTGCCGGTGGCAAACGCGAAAAGCTGCGCCCGGGCGACATTCTGGGCGCGCTGACCGGCGAAGGCGGCGTGGACGGCAAACAGGTGGGCAAGATCACCGTGTTCGAGTTCAACACCTTCGTGGCACTGGATCACCACATTGCGCAGCAGGCTTTCGAGCGCCTGAGCGCGGGCAAGATCAAGGCCAAGAGCTACAAGATGCGCTTTGTGGAATAAGCCTGTCTATTAAGACGTGGCACAAAAAAACCGGCCTGTGGCCGGTTTTTTCATGGGTGGTGCACGACTCAGGTGCCGATATAGCGGTCTGGCCGGTGGTTCATGGCAATCACCATATTCAGCGCGGCAGCCCCCAGAATGGAACCCAGCAGCGCCGGCACGCTCACCAGGAACAGCGACGCCAGTAGGATGACCATGTCCACCCCCAGCTGCAGCTTGCCGGCGCGAATGCCGTAACGGTCCTGCACGTACAGCGCCAGAATGTTCACCCCGCCCAGGCTGGCTTTGTGACGGAATAGCGCAATAAAGCCCATACCCATCATCAAGCCACCGATCAGGCCGCTGTAAAACGGATTCAGGCCGCCAAAGTGGGCAAACTGGCCGTGCAGGCCGGTAAACAGCGACAGCAGGCTCACTGCCACAAAGGTCTTCATCGTAAACAGCCAGCCCATGCGTTTTACCGCCAACCAGTAGAACGGCAGGTTGATCAGCGAAAACGCCACGCCAAACGGCACGCCCGTCTGGTAGTGCACCAGAAAGGCCAGGCCGGCGGTACTGCCGGTGAGCAGGCCGGCGCTTTTGAACATGGCCACGCCGAAGGAAATCAGCAGCGTCCCCACCACAATGGCGAGTACGTCTTCCAGCCAGGTATGGCCCAGCGCATCGTCCGGGGCAGCCGGCGGCAGGGTGGTAGCAGTAGCGGTCATCTTGGGTTCTCTATTGCAATGCAACAATTTCGTTATTTTACCAATACTGCCAATAATCACAATTAATCAGCATCAAGCCATTGCAGAAATCAACCACAAAGCAATTTATCACCAATAAGCTCGCCACTTGGCTCAATACCCCGCCCCAAGCTCATGACAAGCAGGCAGCACGGCAATTTTCTACCCCGCGCGTCAGGACTGGGCGATGTAACGATCCGGCCGGTGATAAAAACCGATCACCAGGCTCATGGCTGCCGCGCCGATCAGCGAGCCCAGCAGCTGCGGCCAACCTGCTACCAGCAGCGCGCCAGCCATCACCAGCAAGTCAAAGCCGAACTGCAGCTTGCCGGCCCGCAGCCCGTAGCGTTGCTGCACGTACAGCGCCAGGATATTCACCCCGCCCACGCTGGCCTTGTGACGGAAAAGCGCAATCACGCCCATGCCGATCAGCAGGCCGCCCAACAGCCCGGTGTAATAAGGGTTCAGGCTGCCGGCAAACGGGAACAGCGTACGGTGCAAGCTGGAAAACAGCGACACCAGGCCCACGGCCACAAAGGTACGCAAGGTGAAGGCGCGCCCCATCTGGCGCAGTGCCAGCCAGTAAAACGGCAGATTGATGATGAAGAACAGCCAGCCAAACGACGCGCCGCTGTAGTAGTGCAACAGAAAGGCAACGCCGGCCGTACCGCCGGTAAGCAGCCCGGCCTGCGCGAACATGGCCATGCCCAGGCCGATAAAGGAGGTACCGATCAGGAAGGCCAGCAGGTCTTCCGCCCAGGTATGTGCCAGCGGATTGTGTCCGCCTTCCAGGCACTTGCTTTCGCTCGTCATGGTTTTACCACTTGCAGTTGTCAGGTCGGCGCCCTGCCAGCCGGGTAGGCTGGTGGACGCTGCACTGCAACAAGCAACAAGCTTGCCAGCGATAGCGATAAAAGTACGGCCACGCTGGCCAAGCCGGGCTACGCCGATAACGGCACAGCGAGCCACCCTGCCCCATCAACAACAAGGCCTGTCTGCGTGGCAGACAGGCCTTGTTGTAGCGAACTTGGCCGATACAGGCCGGGCATGGCTTTAGCGTTGCGGGCGCAGCCAGGCGCTTAGCGCGCGGATGTCTTGCGGCGTGGTACGGCAGCAGCCGCCGATGCAGGCGGCTCCGGCCGCGCGCCACTGGCGGGCAGCGTCGGCAAAGGCACCCGGGTCGCTGCTGCCGTGCCAGGTCTTGGTAGTAGCGTCGTAGCTTTCGCCCGAGTTGGGGTAAGTCAGCAGGCGCTTGCCCGAAACCCGTGCCGCTTCGCCCAATAATGGTGCAATGTGGCGCGGCGCGGTGCAATTCACGCCCACCGCCACGACCTGCGGAAACCCGGCCAGTGCCGCTACCGCGTCGGCCAGCGGCGTGCCATCGCTGAGGTTGGCCGCATCGCGGCAGGAGAAGCTGACCCAGGCGCGCGCATCGGGAAACTCGTCGCGCAGCAGGGTGGCCAGTGCCAGCGCCTCTTCGGCGCACGGAAAGGTCTCGCCAGCCAGCAAGTCGGGGCCGGCTGCCAGCAGTGCCGCGATACGCGGGCGGTGGAAATCCATCAGCTGCTGCACGCTGAGTCCATAGCCACCGCGGTATTCGGAACCGTCGGCCAGCATGGCACCGTAGGGGCCGACCGAGGCCGCCACCAGCGGCGGCTTGCGCCCGGCCAAGTTGGCCGCATCGGCACAGAACGCATCGCGCGCTTCTTGCGCCAGGCGTACCGACTGCTGCATCAGCGCCACGGCCTGTTCGTGGCCGATACCACGCTGGGCAAAGCCCTCGAAGCTGGCCTGATAGCTGGCCGTGGTGGCCACGTCGGCACCGGCAGCGTAGTAGTCGTAATGCACCTGGCGGATCAGCTCGGGCGCCTCCAGCAGCACACGCGCCGACCACAAGGCGTCGTTCAGGTCGCAGCCGCGGCGCTCCAGCTCGGACGCCATGGCACCGTCCAGAATGATTACATCGTCAATGGCCACTGCGGCCAACGGGTCTTGCATAGCTGCCTCTAGATGCAAAACGAGCCTCGCTAGCGGGGCTCGGGGGAGTGAAAACAAACCCTGCTTGCAAAGCAAACAGGGTTTGTCTGGTGCATGCCAGGCGGGCTCGCGCCCGGCATGCCGGATTACAGGCGGAACCTTGCCACCAGCGCTTTCAGCTCGTCACCACGCGAAGCCAGCACATTGATGGTCGCCAGCGCTTCTTGCAGGCTGGTATCGGTTTGCTGTGCCATCACATTCACGCGCTCGGCGCTGCGGGCCATTTCGTTGGTGGCCACACCTTGCTCGGCGGTGGACGAAGTGATTTCGCTCATGCGCGAGGAAATCTCCTCGGCACTGTGCTTGATCTCTTCCACCTTACAGGCAGCTTCACGCGACAAGGTCACACCGGAGCTGACTTTCTCGTTGGTGACATCCGCATGGGTAATGGCTTCGCCGGTGCGGCGGATGACGGTATCGATCATCTCGGCAATCTGCACGGTGGCGGTAGCGGTGCGCTCGGCCAGCTTGCGTACCTCGTCGGCCACCACGGCAAAGCCGCGGCCGCTTTCCCCGGCACGGGCCGCTTCGATGGCAGCGTTCAGCGCCAGCAGGTTGGTCTGGTCGGCAATATCGCGGATCACACCGACAATGCCCTTGATCTGTTCAGACTGGCCGGACAGGCTGCCCATTACACCGTGCAGCGACGACACCGCGTGCAGGATGGACTGCACTTCGCGCTCGACTTCGGTCATGGCGCGGTGGCTTTCCACCGAGTTGCTGCGCGAACGCGATACCAGCGCTTCGGTTTCGCCCACGTGGTCGGCAATGTGGTTGATGCTGACGGTGATCTCTTCGATGGTGGCGGCAGTAGCCGACAGCTCGCTGGACTGCACGCGCGAGTCCTGGGCGATTTGCTCGGCCACACGGTTCAGGTCGGCGGCGTCGCGCGCCAGGGCGTCGGATTCGTCACGCACGGTGATGAACATCTCGCGCAGCTTGGCCACAAACTGGTTGAACGCTTCGGCAATCTGGCCCACTTCGTCACGGTTGCCTACCGGCAGGGTTTTGGTCAGGTCGCCATGGCCACTCGCCACCTCGACCATGGCCTTGTGCAGCACGTTCAGCGGCGCCAGCATCTTGGCCACACCGGCATACGCCAGGATACCAGCCAGCACCAAGGCAGCCACAGCCAGGCCTGCCATCACGGAAAGCAGCTGTTTCACCGGTGCCAGCGCGGCAGCCTTGGGTACCACCACGCCAAACAGCCAGCTGGTTTTCGGTACCGGGTACAGCGCAACCAGGCTGGTGGCATCGTCTACCGACACTTCCTGAATCTGGCCGTCTTTAGCCAGCGCGCCCAGGTCAAAGCCCGGCATCACTTCACTGATTTTCTTCAGGCCCGAATCTTTTTGCGGGTGGGCAATCACGTCGCCTTCGGCAGTGACCAGGAAGGCAAAACCATCACCGGGCAGCTTGGCGGCAGTGACTTCTTGCACTACGCGCGCCAGGGTAACGTCACCACCAGCCACGGCCAGCAGGTTGCCACCGTCCTTGCGCGCCTGGGCGAAGGTGATGATGGGGCGTTTGGTGGCCGCATCGATGTAAGGCGGCGAGGCAATCGGGCCCGTAGCATCTTTGGCAGCCAGGTACCAGGGGCGTACGGTAGGATCGTAGCCCGGGGGCACAGGCGCACCACCGGTGAACTGGGTCATGGTTTTATCCGGCTGGCCGACGTACATATCGTCAAAGCCACCGGCATCGCGGGCCTGATCCAGCATGGGCTTGAGCTCGCCAGTACCAAAACGCGGCAGCACCGAGCCCACGATTTTCTGGCGGCTATCCACCCATTCGCTGACAAAGCTTACTTTGTTGTCAGCAGCCATCTTGATTTCGCTCTGGATTTCTTGTTCCAGCGCCGAGCTCATTTTCAGGTACGCCACGGTACAGAACACCACTGACAATGTGGTGAGTACCAGCAGGACAAAGATCATCAAGCGCGTGCGTAGTGTCATGATTCGAGCTTCCCCTGAATGTCTATTGATATGTTTTTTCGGACTGCGGGATGGTACTACCAAGCACGCCAGCCAGATTCCCCAGGCACCACAAAACAATTTGCATACAAAATACTGTCGAAATGGCACGTAAACATGCCAAAGTGAGCCGGATACAAAACGTTTCTCACTCACTTGTAAGCATTTTCATTGAATTTATGCGCTACCAACGGGGCTTTAGCCAACGAAATCTTTAAACCTCAGCATGCCCTTTTGTTTGTTAGCCAAATATTTCAATACATACAAGTTTTTTTAAGTTATTCACAAATGCAAATGTCAATAACTGCACAAGAAATAATCAACAGCTAGTGCATGGATTGTTGCAATAAAGCTATAGCGTGCCGCACCTTGGCAGGCAGCACGTCGCGGCGCGGCGTTACCGCGTAGACCGGCAGCGCAGGTGCCTGCCAGTCTGGCAGCAGCTGCACGAGCAAACCGGCCTGCAGCTGGGCGCGCACTTCCGGCTCCGGCTGCATGGCAATACCCAGCCCATCCAGTGCAAACGCGCGCGCCGACAGCATGCTGTTGCTGGCGATACGGCAGCGCAGGCGCAATATTTCCACCTCCCCCTCGCGTTGCAAACGCAGCGGTGTCAGGCCGTGCTCCTGCTCCAGCCCTATCCAGTCGTGCTGGTACAGCTGCCCTGGCAGCTGTGGCGTGCCGCGCGCCGCCAGGTAGGCCGGCGCAGCCACCAGCACAAAGGGCCAGTCGGCCAGATGGCGCGCCACCAGCGTGGAGTCCGGCTGGTTACCGGCGCGCAGCGCCAGGTCTATACGGTGCTGCACCAGGTCGATCATCTCGTCCTGAAAAAACAGCCGCAGGCTCAAACCAGGGTTGGCCGCCAGCAGCGGGGCCAGCGCCTGCCCCAGCACCCCGCCGGCAAAACCGCTGGGCGCGGCAATGCGCAGCTCGCCCACTGGCTCGTCGCGCAATGCCGCCATCTGCACGCTGGCTTCGCGCGCAGCGGCCAACATGGCAGCACAGCTGCGGTAAAACACGCTGCCGGCTTCGGTGAGCGTGAGCTTGCGGGTAGTGCGGTGCAGCAAAGCTACCTGGTGATGCTGTTCCAGCTGGCGCACATGCTGGCTTACCGCCGATGCGGTCATGCCCAGTGCCCGCCCTGCAGCGTTCATCGAGCCCTGTTCTATCACGGCGGCAAATACCGCCATGCTGCGTAGCGCTTCCATCATCAACCTCAGCTTAACAATGATTGAATTTCATAACGGATTATCAGCCACAAGCGCGTGATCTACCATGCAGTCATTCCCCTACCCCACCCGAAAGGACACAGCATGAACATCGCACTCATCGGCGCCAGCGGTTTTGTCGGCCAAGCCCTGCAACAGGAACTACTGGCCCGCGGCCATCACGTTACCGCCCTGGTCAGCCGCCCGGAACGGGTTGCCGCTGCGGCCAACCTTACCGTCAAGGCCAGCAACGCCTACGACGCCGACGCCATCGCCCGCGACGTAGCCGGCCACGATGCGGTGATCAGCGCCTTCAACCCGGGTTGGGACAAAGCCGACATCCGCACGCTGTTCCTGCAAGGCCACGACGCCATTGTGGCCGGCACCAAGTCTGCCGGCGTAGCACGTTTCATTGAAGTAGGCGGCGCCGGCAGCCTGTACGTGGCACCGGGCCTGCAGCTGATCGACACCCCGCACTTCCCGGCCGAATACAAGGAAGGCGCCGAAGGCGCACGCCAGGCACTGAACCAGCTGCAAGACGAAACCGTGCTGGACTGGGTATTCGTATCGCCGCCGGCCCTGCTGGCCCCGGGCGAGCGCAGCGGCCAGTACCGTCTGGGCGCCAATGAGTTGCTGATGGACGGCGACGCGCCGGCCGGCATCAGCGTGGCCGACCTGGCGGTGGCCATCGTGGACGAAGCCGAGCAGGCGCGTCACCATCGCCAGCGCTTTACCGTGGCGGCCGCCAAATGAAGCGCCTGCTGATGGCCACCCTGTTGGCCGCAAGCCTGGCCAGCACCGCCCTGCCCGCACTGGCCGGCCCGCGCGAAGACGCCAACAAGGCGCTGGTACTGGCTTTTTACGACGCAGCCTTCAGCAAGCTGGATGCAGATGACGCCGCCCGCTATCTGGCGCCCGGCTACATCCAGCACAACCCGGAGGTGGCCAACGGCGTCGCGCCGCTGCAGGACTACGTGCGCTGGATCCGCGCCAATAACCCGCAAAGCCGCGCCAGCATCAAGCGGGTGCTGGCCGACGGCGACCTGGTGATGCTGCACGTGCACAGCCAGGACAAACCCGGCGAGCGCGGTGTGGCGGTGGTGGATATCTTTCGCGTGGCCGATGGCAAGATTGCCGAGCACTGGGACGTGATCCAGCCGGTGCCCGCGCAGGATGCCAACGGCAACGGCATGTTCTAGCCCGCCGGCAAAACACGCCTCACGCCGCCCTGCTTGCCCCGTGCAAGGGGCGGCGTTTTGCTGCGTTTGCACATCGATAAATACCCGCCACGCATTGACACCAGCGCGTCAGGTCTTCTAGATTCTGCAAGCCACGCGCGACACGGTAGGGCCCCGCCCCGCCGCACCGCGCCGCACACACAGGAGAGACTGCCTACGCGGCAGCGCCGAAGGGGAATCGCCCCGGAAACTCTCAGGCAAAAGAACTGTGGACGCGAGGCACTCTGGAGAGAAGGTTGGCCGCAACGCCGCCTCGCCGAAGGACACCCGGTACGCAATCGCGCACCGCAATATCTCAGGCACAAGGGACAGAGGGGGCATCGTCCGGCATGGCCGGGCGGGTGCCCTCGCCTTTGTGCCAGCCATGCCCCTGCCCCCATGCCGTTACGCGGCACCCTGGGCACCCCGCCAAAGAGCCATGCACACGGCTGCTGCCAGCAGCCAGACACGACATGGAGACAGATATGTTCACGCAAGACATGCAGATTGCCGGCTTCGACGACGCACTGTGGGCCGCCATCCAGGCCGAAAACCAGCGCCAGCAAGACCACATCGAGCTGATTGCCTCGGAAAACTACACCAGCCCGCGCGTAATGCAGGCACAAGGCACCCAGCTGACCAACAAGTACGCCGAGGGCTACCCCGGCAAGCGCTACTACGGCGGCTGCGAGCACGTGGACGTGGTGGAGCAGCTGGCCATCGACCGCGCCTGCCAGCTGTTTGGTGCCCGCTACGCCAACGTGCAGCCGCACTCCGGCAGTCAGGCCAACGCCGCCGTGTACATGGCGCTGCTGCAGCCGGGCGACACCATCCTGGGCATGAGCCTGGCTCACGGCGGCCACCTTACCCACGGCGCCAGCGTCAACTTTTCCGGCAAGATCTACAAGGCGGTGCAATACGGCATCAACACGGAAAGCGGCGCCATCGATTACGACGAGGTGCAACGGCTGGCCACCGAACACCAGCCCAAGATGCTGGTGGCCGGTTTCTCCGCCTACTCGCTGGTAGTGGACTGGGCGCGCATGCGCCAGATTGCCGACAGCGTCGGCGCCTGGCTGTTCGTGGACATGGCGCACGTGGCCGGCCTGGTGGCGGCCGGGCTGTACCCCAGCCCGCTGCCGCACGCCCACGTGGTGACCACCACCACCCACAAAACCCTGCGTGGCCCGCGCGGCGGCCTGATCCTGGCGGCCAACCCGGACGAGGCGCTGGTGAAAAAACTGCAGTCGCTGGTGTTCCCCGGCATCCAGGGCGGCCCGCTGATGCACGTGATCGCCGCCAAGGCAGTGGCCTTCCTGGAGGCGCTGCAACCCGAGTTCAAGGCTTACCAGCAGCAGGTGCTGGACAATGCCCACGCCATGGTGGCGGTGTTCCGCCAGCGCGGCTATACCGTGGTATCCGGCAAAACCGACGACCACCTGTTCCTGCTGAGCCTGATCGACAAGGGCCTTACCGGCAAGGCCGCCGACGCGGCGCTGGGCGCGGCCTGCATTACCGTCAACAAGAACGCGGTGCCAAACGACCCGCAAAGCCCGTTTGTGACCAGCGGCATCCGCATCGGCACCCCGGCCATTACCAGCCGCGGTTTCGGTAGCGCCGAAGCCGGCCAGGTAGCGCACTGGGTATGCGACATCCTGGACGATATCGATAACGCCGACGTCACCGCCCGCGTGCGTCGCCAGGTAGCCGAGCTGTGCGCGGCCTTCCCTGTGTATCGTTAAAACGCACTGCAGCATCGGTAGTGCACACAGCGGCGGCATTGCTCAGTACAATGCCGCCGCTGCCCCGGCAGCACACGCACACCATGGCCCACCCGGCCGGACAGACAACACCTGTGGCGCCACCCGCGCCCGCACCATAAAAAGAGAAGCAGCATGGCTATCAGCGTATTCGACCTGTTCAAGATCGGCATCGGCCCGTCCAGCTCCCACACCGTCGGCCCGATGCGTGCCGCCCGCCAGTTTGTGGCGCGGCTGGAAAAAGACGGCCTGCTGGCCGCCACCGCCAGCGTAAAAGCCGAAATGTTCGGCTCGCTGGGTGCCACCGGCAAAGGCCACGGCACCGACACTGCCGTGTTACTGGGTTTGCAGGGTGAATACCCCGACCTGGTCGATACCGACGCGGTAGACGACATGCTGGCTGCCATCCGTGCCGACAAGGCCATCCGCCTGTTGGGTAGCCACGTGGTGCCCTTTGTCGAGGGCGAACACCTGATCCTGCACAAGCGCAAGGCGCTGCCCTATCACCCCAATGGCATGATTTTCGAAGCGTTTGCGGCCAACGGCGACAGCCTGTCCAAGCGTGCCTACTACTCGGTAGGCGGCGGCTTCGTGGTGGACGAAGCAGCCATCGACGCCGGCTTCACCCCGCCGGGCGTGACCGAGCTGAAGCACCCGTTCAAGACCGGTGCCGAGCTGCTGGCACTGTGCCAGCGCCACGGCAAGTCCATCAGCCAGATCATGCTGGAAAACGAGCTGGCCTGGCGCAGCGAAGATGAAGTGCGCTCCGGCCTGCTCAACATCTGGCAAGTGATGCAAAGCTGCGTGAAGCGCGGCTGCGAGCGCGAGGGCATTCTGCCCGGCGGCATGAAGGTAAAACGCCGCGCCGCCGACATGTACCAGAAGCTGCTGGCCTCGCCGGAAGCCGCGCTGCGCGACCCACTCACCGTGATGGACTGGGTCAACCTGTACGCGCTGGCGGTAAACGAAGAAAACGCCGCCGGAGGCCGCGTGGTCACCGCGCCGACCAACGGTGCCGCCGGCATCATCCCGGCGGTGATGCACTACTACGCCCGCTTTATCCCTGCGGCCAACGACGACGGTATCGTGCGCTTTTTGCTGACAGCTGGCGCCATCGGCATCCTGTTCAAGCTGAACGCGTCGATCTCCGGCGCCGAAGTGGGCTGCCAGGGCGAAGTGGGATCGGCCTGTTCCATGGCCGCCGGTGGCCTGGCCGAAGTGCTGGGCGGCACGCCGGAGCAAGTGGAAAACGCCGCCGAAATCGGCATGGAACACAACCTGGGCCTGACCTGCGACCCGGTAGGCGGCCTGGTGCAGGTGCCGTGCATCGAGCGCAACGCCATGGCGTCGATCAAGGCCATCAACGCCGCGCGTATGGCGCTGCGCGGCGACGGCCAGCACTTTGTGTCGCTGGACCGCGTCATCAAGACCATGCGCGACACTGGCCGCGACATGAGCACCAAGTACAAGGAAACCGCCCGCGGCGGCTTGGCGATCAATGTGATTGAAGTGCCTGTGAATATTGTGGAGTGCTGATCGGCAGGGTTGGCCGCAGTACATGGCACAAGGGCCTGTCCCGCCACATGGCGGGACAGGCCCTTGTCACTTGATCTACGCAGCCCAATCAGGCAAAGCGCGCCGGCGAATACGGCGCGGGGTCGGTAAACGGCTTCTCGCCCAGCATCATCTCGGCCAGCAGGCGCCCCGACACCGGCCCCAGCGTCAGCCCTAGATGGCTGTGGCCAAAGCAGAACCACAAGCCGGGGTGACGCGGCGCGGCGCCGATCACCGGGCGCATGTCCGGCAGGCACGGGCGGCAGCCCACCCACGGCTGCGCGTCCACCCGCTCACCCAGCGGGAACAGGCCCTGCGCCAGCGCTTCGGCTTGTGCCAGCTGATTGGGCGTAGGTGGTGCGTCGCGGCGCGCCAGCTCCACACCGGTGGCCAGGCGCAGGCCACGCGCCATCGGTGCCACCAGAAAGCTGTTTTCCATGTCTACCACCGTGCGCTGCAGGCCGGGGCCGCGCGCATGGTAGTGCATGTGGTAGCCACGTTTGACCTGTAGCGGAATGCGGTAGCCCAGTGGCGTGTACAGGTCGTCCGACCACGGCCCCAGCGCCAGCACTACCTCGCGCGCCTGGTAAACACCGGCGTCGGTATGCACCTGCCAGCCATTGCCGGCCTGGCGCAAACCCTGCACCGCACATTGTTTCAATACCCCGCCCAGCGTCTGGAAGTAACTGGCGTAGCCGCGTACCAGCGCGCCCGGGTCGCGGATGCTATGCGGGTCGTGCCAGTGAATCGCCCCGCTAAAGCCCTGCCCTAGCCCCGGCTCGGCCTGGCGCAGCGCCGCTGCGTCCAGCACGGTGAGGCCCAGGCCGTATTCTCGGGCGATACGCTGGGCGTTAGCCGCTTCATCAAAAAATGCCGCTTCGCTGCGCCACGCCTCCAGCAGGCCTTCGCTGCGGCGCAGCTCGGTTACCCCGGCGGCGCGAATCCAGGCGTCGTGCTCGGGCAGGCAGGCTTCCAGCAAGGGCAGCATGGCGCGGCCGGTAGCGGCCAACCGTGCCGGTGCCGACTCGCGCCAGTACTGCCACAGCCAGCCGGCGTAAGACGGCAGCGTGGCCGGGTGGTAGCGTACGTCGGGCGAGCGGTTGGCCGCCAGGCGCAACAGCGACGACAGTTGGCGCGGAAAGCCGTACGGAATCACGGCCGCCCGCTCCAGCAGGCCGGCGTTGCCGTGGCTGGTTTCCTCGCCCGGGGCGCGGCGGTCCAGCAGCCATACCTGACGGCCACGTTGCTGCAGGGCCAGGGCGGCCGACACGCCGACCATGCCGGCACCCAGTACGATTACATCTGCATCCATGCTGCTTGTTGCCTTCCTGCTGCCGCGCCAGGGTTGGCCGCGGCGATAGTCATACGATGCGGCCAACCCTGGCGCACCGGTGCCCGGCAGCTAGCCGGGCGGGTAAAAACTTACTTGGCGATAATGTCGCGCTTGAAGTACTTCTGCGACAAGCGGCTCAGGGTGCCGTCCTGCTTCAGCGCGGCAATGGCCTTGTCCAGCTCGGCCTTTAGCGGGTCGCCTTTGCGCACGCCAAAACCGGTGCCCTCGCCCAGCGTGGCAAAGTCGCTCAGCACCTTGCCCTTGAACTCGAAAGCCTTGCCCTGCGGCTTGTCCAGGAAGCCTTCCTGCGCATTCTGCCCTTCCTGTACCGAGGCATCCAGGCGGCCGGCGGCCAGGTCCAGATAGATCTGGCTCTGGTCGCGGTAGGCCACCACTTTTACGCCCTGGTGTTCCCAGTGCTTGCGCACAAAGTCTTCCTGCGTGGCACCTTGCAGCACGCCCACGGTTTTGCCCTTCAGCGCGGCCACGCTGGGCAGCAGCTTGCTGTCGCGCCGTGCCACCATCTGGATGGGCACGATGTAGATCGGCACGGTGAAGTCGATGGACTCGCGGCGCTTGGCGGTAATGTTCATGGCGGAGTTGATCACCTCGAACTTGCGCGCTTTCAGCCCCGGGATCAGCCCCTCGAACGAGGTTTCCACGTAGCTGCATTTGGCGGCCATGCGTTCGCAGATGGCGTTGCCGATCTCGATATCGAAGCCGACCAGCTTGCCGTCGGGCAGCTTGCTTTCAAACGGCGCATAAAACGGCTCCAGCCCCATGCGGACGGCCTGGCCACCAGCCAGCGCTGGGCCGGCGAGCAAAGCGATAAGGGGCAGCAGATAGCGGCTGGCGGTGCGGGTTTTGCTCATGATGATTTCTCCTGGCGGGGTCCTGCCCGGCGGGTGCCGGTAGCGGGTGGCGGCTCGATGTGGCCGCTTGCCGGCAAGAATAGATAAAATTTCCATCGTGGACAATTTTTTTCTTCATCGCTAAGCTGTGACTATTCTCACCCGCGACACAATTGCCACCATGCACGCTATCGATCACCACGCCGCCCCGTTTGTCCTGACCGCTGACGCCATCCGCCCGCACCTGCCGCAGCTGCCGGTGCGCCAGGTACTGCTGCAACTGTTTGCCGCACTGGGCCAGGGCCAGGCGGTGCAGCCGCCACAAACGCTGACACTGTTCCCGGGCGACGCCGGCGACGTCATTACCTACCAGGGCGTGCTGGCCAGCCAGCAGCTGTTTGGCGCCAAGCTGTCACCCTATATCGTCACTGGCGGCAAGCCACTGGTTACCGCCTGGAGCAGCCTGTTCTCAATGCAAACCGGCCAGCCGCTGCTCTTTTGCGACGCCAGCCTGCTCACGGTAGAACGCACCGCCGGCACCACGGCACTGGCGGTAGAGCTGCTGGCGCGCCCGGACAGCCAGCAGCTGGCGTTGATCGGTTTCGGTGCCGTCGGCCAGGCCCACCTGCGCCACGTACTGACGCTACGGCCGTGGACGCGCATCCGCGTCTTCGCCCCCGGCCTGGCAGCCGACAGCGCCCTGCAGGCACAGCTGCTGGCGATGGATGCCCGCATCGAACTGGCCACTTCGGCCGAAGACGCCGCCGACGACGCCGACGTGGTGATGCTGTGTACCTCGTCCGGTAGCCCGGTACTGGACGTAGCCGCGCTAAAAAAACCGGCACTGATTACCTCGATCAGCACCAATGTGGCCCAGGCACACGAGATCTACCCGGCGCTGCTACCGCAGATGGATGTGTACTGCGACCACCGCGCCAGCACCCCTAGCCGCGCCGGCGAGATGGTGTTGGCCGCACGCCACCACCAGTGGCAGGCCGACGCCATCCGCGGCGACCTGGCCGAGCTGGCAAACAACCTCTGCCCGCGCCCGGGCTACCAGCGCCACGTGTTCTTCCGCTCCATTGGCATGGGGCTGCAAGACATTGCCATCGCCCACGCGCTGCTGCAGCGCGTGCAGCAGGCAGGCTAGATCTGGATAAAAGGTTGGCCGCACTTGTGGCCAACCTTGCGCTACGGCACTATGCCGTCTCTGCCCGGAACCCATGCCCATGAGCCAAACTGCCCACGCTACCGACCTGCTGCTGTCCCGCTACGCCCACCTGGCCGACAGCATCGCCAAGCTGTTTTTCCCGTATGCCGAAGTCGTCATCCACGACCTGGCAGAGCAGCGCGTGCGCTACCTGGCCAATAACCTGTCGCGGCGCGAAATCGGCGACGAATCCGGGCTGGAAGACATCGAGCGCACCATTGCCGACCGCTTTGTCGGCCCCTACGAAAAGCTGAACTGGGACGGCCGCCGCATGCGCTGCGTCAGCAGCGTACTGTTCGACGATGACGGGCAGGCACTGGGGGTGATGTGCATCAATTTCAACATCGCCGTGTTCGAAGACATGCACGGCATGCTGGGCATGCTGCTCAAAGGCGCAGGGCTGGTAGAACAGCCCGCAGAGCTGTTCCGTGACGACTGGCAGGAACGCATCAATACCTTCATGCACGGCTGGCTGCAGCAGCGCCAGCTGGCGCTGAACGGCCTGACGCGCGACCAGCGCCGCGAGCTGGTGGCCGCGCTGTATGCCGAAGGCGCTTTCCAGGGCAAAAGCGCCACCCACTACATTGCCAATGTGCTGGGCCTGGGCCGCGCCACCGTGTACAAGTACCTGAAAGAATTGAAAGAAGGCTAAACGCCCCCGGCAAAATCAGGAACCAAAGGTTGGCCGCAGGCAGCAAAAAGCCCACCGCACGCGGTGGGCTTTTTATCAGGCGGGATGAGCGCAGCTCAGTCTTCTTTCTGCTGCAAAAACAGCGTCAGCGTCAGCTCGCCGTTTTCGCCCTTCACGCTGCGCACGTTCTGCAGGCTGAGGTCGGACGGCAGCAGCAGGCTGACGCCGTGCCCGATGCCGACCTTGCTCCAGCTCTTTTCCAGCCGCTTGGCCACTGACTGCGCAGGCAGCGGCGCGTCGCTTTCCAGCGAAAAGCCATAGCTTTCGGCAGCGTTATCAAACAAGCGGCCAACCTCTTCCGAGCCCACGTAACGCTCGGCCATGCTGCCCATCTGACGCGGCGACAGCTCGGGCTCGGTCTTGCACAGGTTCATCACTTCGTCCTTGAAGCGCACCTGCTGCTGCGGGTCGTCGATTTCTTCCGAGATCTGCTCCAGCACCTCGGCCACCACCTTGCTGCTGGTGCTGGTATCCGGCACGCGCATGGCCTGCAGGAAGTCGTCCAGCCAGAACTTGGCCTCGTTGCCCTGGCGGTCTACCGCGTACAGCAGCGGGCCGTGCTCCAGCAGCAGCGCGCCCTTGTCGATCAGGCGCGGGTTGATGCCGCTGGCGTGGCTGATGTCGAACACCTCACCGCTTTCCACAATGGTGAGGAAGTCTTCCTGGATTTCGGCTTTAAATAGGCCCAGCGCGCGTACTTCGCGGTCGCCGTCGCTCAGGCCGGAAAACAGGATCACCAGCAGGTCGCCGGCCATGATGTTGGGATGCTGCGAGCGGGCGTACAGGTGTTTGGCGATGCGCTGCGATACTTCCAGCAGGTCGGCCTCGCCACGGAAGAACTGGCGGCTGTAGTGGTACAGCTCGTTCAGGTTCAGGTCGCTCTCGTGATAGAACTGGTACTTTTTCTTGTCGGAGACAATACCCTTCAGGTAGCCGTCCAGTATCAGCGCCGACACGCCCTCGTCCACCTGGGTGGCCTTGCCGGACAGCTGCAAGGGCTCGCTGCGGGCCGGGTTGCCGACACGGTGTACCACGAGGCGTTCTACGCGGGCTTCGGTTATCTGCATGATGCTTCCTGTTGGGGGCTGAAAAACGGGTGGCGATTATCGCACATCCGGCGGCCAGGCCCTAAGCCTGGCCAAACTGCAGTGCGGCCAACCTGGCGTACAGCGGTGAGGTCTGCAGCAGCTGCTCGTGGCGGCCTTCGGCCACAATGCACCCCCCTTCCAGCACGATAATGCGGTCTGCCTGCTTCACAGTGGCCAGGCGGTGGGCAATCACCAGCGTGGTGCGCCCGGCAGCGGCGTGCTCCAGCGCCTGCTGCACCAGCTGTTCCGATTCGGCATCCAGCGCGCTGGTGGCTTCGTCCAGTAGCAGAATGGGCGGGTTTTTCAGGATGGCACGGGCAATGGCAATACGCTGGCGCTGGCCGCCAGACAGGCGCACGCCGCGTTCACCCAGAAAGCTGTGGTAGCCCTCGGGCAGCTTTTCGATGAAATCGTGCGCCGCGGCGGCACGAGCAGCGGCGATCACTTCGTCGTCGCTGGCGTCGGGGCGGCCGTAGCGGATGTTTTCCAGCGCGCTGGCGGCAAAGATCACCGTGTCCTGCAGCACAATGCCGATGTGGCGGCGCAGCGCTGCCGGGTCCAGCTGGTCGATGGCGACACCGTTGAGGCGGATGCGGCCAACTTGCGGGTCGTAAAAGCGCAGCAGCAGCTGGAACAGCGTGGTCTTGCCAGCGCCGGACGGCCCCACCAGCGCCACGTGTTCGCCCGGGCGCACCTGCAGGTTCAGCCCCTGCAGCGACGGCTGGCCGGGGCGCGACGGGTAGGCAAAGGTGACACTATCCAGCTGCAGGCCTTCGCCTTCTGGCGGCAGCCACTGCGGCTGCGCCGGTGGCTGCACTGGCGAGCGCTGCGCAAGCAAGGCCAGCAGGCGCTCGGTGGCACCGGCTGCGCGTTGCAGGTCGCCCCACACCTCGGCCACCGCGCCAATGGCACCGGCGGTCACCACTGCGTACAGGATGAACTGCGCCAGCTGGCCGCTACTCATCTGCCCGGCCAGCACGGCGTGCGCGCCCAGCCACAGTACAAACACGATGGCCCCGAACACCAGCAAGATCACCAGCGCGGTAAGCTGGCTACGCGCCACGATGCGCGCCAGTGCGGTATCAAAACTGCGCGTCACCGAGGCATCAAAGCGCGCGACCTCGTGCCCTTCCTGCGCAAACGCCTGCACCGTCTGTACAGCGTTCAGCGCCTCGCCCGCCATGGCGCTGGAATCGGCAATGCGGTCCTGGCTGGAACGCGACAGCGCCCGCACACGGCGGCCGTATACCAGAATCGGCACGATCACCAGCAATAGCGTCAGCAGGATGTAGCCGGTCAGGCTGGGACTGGTCACCGCCAGCATTACCAGGCCACCCAGCATCAGCAGCACATTGCGCAGGCCCATCGACAGGCTGGTGCCCACCACGGTTTGCACCAGCGTGGTATCGGTGGTCAGCCGTGACAGCACCTCGCCGGTTTGCAGGGTCTCGAAGTATTCCGGGCTCATGCCCACCACGTGCCGGTATACCGCGCTACGCAAGTCGGCCGTCACGCGCTCACCCAGCCACGACACCAGATAAAAACGCAGCGCGGTAAACAGCGCCAGCACGCTGGCCAGGCCAAACAGCGCCAGGAAATAGCCGTCCACCGCCTGGCGCTGGGTGAAGGCGTGGTCGATCAAGTAGCGGAACGCCACCGGCAGCAGCAGCGTCGCCGCTGCAGCCACCAGCAATGACAGGCCTGCCAGCACAAAACGGCCACGATAAGGGCGCATGAAGGGCAGCAAACCGCCCAGCGGCGTGAGTTTTTGCAGCAGGCTTGGCTTATTCACCACAGCACCCCGAAAACAGAAATAAAACATCTACATGGCCGCATACACCGGCTATTTCAAGAGCCGGGCAATGTCACAGCGCCATCACCGCCCTGTACGGCATTTATTGCCAACGCCTGCCAGGCCGGCCACCCGCCCCGCGTGGCACGGTGCCCAGATGAAACTGGCAATGTGCTGCCACAGGCACAACAATATCTTTAAACGCCCAACGGCAAGACCCGCCACCCCAGGCCGGCACCATAACCATAACGAGACACGCCGCATGCTGATCAACTGCGTGGCCTACCAGAACGGCCAGAAACTGGGCGATATCGCCAGCACCGACATACACGATTACCTGCGCCGGCCGGACTGCTTTGTCTGGGTGGCATTAAAAGACCCGCTACCCAGCGAAATCAGCCAGTTGGCCCGCGAATTCGACCTGCACGAGTTGGCGGTGGAAGACGCGCAGCACGGCCACCAGCGCCCCAAGCTGGACGAATACGGCGACATGCTGTTCTGTGTGATGAAAACCCTGCAGCTGGACGACGAAGGCAACCTGAACGAGGGTGAGGTCGATGTGTTCGTGGGCGCCAACTACGTGCTGTCCATCCGCAACGGCACGCGCAAGGGCTTCCAGAACGTGCGCGAGCGCTGCGAAAAAGAGCCGCACCTGCTGCAACACGGCGCCGGCTTTGTATTCTATGCACTGATGGACGCGGTGGTAGACCGCTATTTTTCGGTGATGCACCAGCTGGAAGACGAGCTGGAAGCGCTGGAAGACCGGCTGTTCTCGCGCAACGGTTCGGCGCGGCAGAATATCGAAGACCTGTACGCGCTGAAGCGCAAGCTGGTGATGGTGAGCCACGCACTGGTGCCGCTGCACGAAGCCACCGCCCGCCTGCACGGTGGCCGCGTACCGCGCGTGTGCGGCGGGCTGCAAGACTACTACCGCGACGTGGACGACCACCTGGCGCGCATCATCCGCAACCTGGAATCGCAGCGTGACATGCTGTCCACCGCCATCCAGGTAAACCTGGCCATGATTTCGCTGGACGACTCCAGCGTCAGCAAGAAGCTGGCCGCCTGGGCGGCGCTGTTTGCCGTGCCCACCATGATTGCCGGTATTTACGGCATGAACTTCGAGCATATGCCGGAGCTGAAGTCGGTAGACGGCTACCCGGTCACCCTGCTGATCATGCTGGTGCTGGACGCCATACTGTGGTGGCGCTTCAAGCAGTCTGGCTGGCTGTAGCGCAAGCCCGCCACTCGTGCGGCCAACTAGCAACAAGTTGGCCGCAGCCACCTGGCATTGCGCGCCGGCTCGCTCGTCAGGCACGCGGGCGGTGGCGCTGAAAAGCGAAAAGCCCGTGTCTTTCGACACGGGCTTTTCAGTATTCTGGTGGCGGGGGAAGGATTCGAACCTTCGAAGGCAGAACCGTCAGATTTACAGTCTGATCCCTTTGACCGCTCGGGAACCCCGCCAGAACAGGAGGCGAATTATGTCAATGCGGCCAACCTGCGTCAAGCCCCTGTTTGCCATTTTTTTGCATTTTTTTCGATAGCTTTTGGCACGGTATTATTTATCAAATACTTAGCAGATCAGCACAACACAGGCACCCGCCACGCGTAGTACACAGCCACGCCAGCTTAGTCCCAATAACCCGGCGCGGCATAGACCTCGCGCAGGTGCTCGATAAACAAACGCACCCTGCCCGGCAGAAACTTGCGCTGCGCTACCACGGCATACACTGGGTAATCCGGCGAGGAAAAACGATCCAGCACCGTCACCAGCCGGCCTTCGGTAATGTCGTCTTTTACTTCCCACATCGAACGCCAGGTCAGCCCCAGCCCCTGCAGCGCCCAGTCGTGCAGCACCGCACCATCGTTGCACTCCAGCGCGCCGCGCACTTTCAGGTTCACCAGCTCGCCGCCCACTTTGAACGTCCAGCCGCGGCTCTGGCTTTCACCCAGAGACAGGCAATCGTGCTGCTCCAGGTCAGCCAGCACTTTTGGGGTGCCACGCTGCGCCAGGTAGGCCGGTGCCGCCACCACCACGCGGCGGTTTTCCGCCAGCCGCACGGCAATCAGGCTGGAGTCGGCCAGGTCGGAGATGCGGATGGCGCAGTCGATGCGGTCGCGCACCAGGTCGGTCAGGCGGTCGGACAGGTCCAGCGTAATGCGGATATCGGGATGCTGGCGCAAAAAGCTGGCCACGTGCGGTGCCACATGGCGGCGGCCAAAGCCGGCGGGGGCCGACAACCGCAAATGCCCACGGGCGCGGGCGCTACCGCTGGCCACGGCAGACTCGGCCTCGGCCAGGTCCCCCAGAATCCGCAGGCAATCTTCGTAAAAAGCCGAGCCTTCCTGGGTCAATGAAATACTGCGCGTGGTGCGTACCAAGAGCTTGACCCCCAGGCGGTTTTCCAGCGCGTCCAGCCGGCGGCCAACAATGGCCGGCACCACGTCTTCCTGCCTGGCTGCAGCAGAAAGGCTGCCCAGATTCACCACTGAAACAAAGGTTTCCAGCTGCTTTAGCGCGCTCATTAGTACACCAAAAGTAAAAAATGTTATGGCATTTTAGCGCTTTGCGCAGCGCAGCAACATGGCTACACTGATGCCATCAACACTTATTCCAAACCCATGCGCAGCCGCGCAACACGACAATAGAGAGCCTTCCATGACTGCACGTATCCAGAAGCATCGCCTCGCCGTTGCGGCCAACCTTCATGACTTTATCGAACAGGAAGCCCTGCCCGGCACCGGCATGGCTAGCGAAGCTTTCTGGCTGGGCTTCGATGCGCTGGTACATACCCTGGCGCCGAAAAACCGCGCCCTGCTGGCCGAACGCGACCGCCTGCAAAGCGAGATCGACGCCTGGCACCGCCAGCACCCGGGCCCGATTGCCGACATGGCCGCTTACAAGGCGTTCCTGTCCGGCATCGGCTATCTGAAACCGGTACCTGCCGATAGCCGCATCGACACCAGCCGTATCGACACCGAGCTGGCCGAACAAGCCGGCCCGCAGCTGGTGGTGCCGGTGATGAACGCCCGCTACGCACTGAATGCGGCCAACGCGCGCTGGGGCAGCCTGTACGATGCACTGTACGGCACTGACGCCATCAGCGAAGACGACGGCGCCACCCGCGCGGGTGTCTACAACCCGGCGCGCGGCGGCAAGGTTATTGCCTTTGGTCGTGCTTTCCTTGACCAGGCGGCCGCACTGGAAACCGGCTCGCACAGCCAGGCTAGCGCATACCGCGTGAACAATGGCCAGCTGGAAGTCGTGTTGCAGAACGGCAGCAGCAGCGGCCTGAAGCAGCCGGCACAATTCATCGGCTACAACGGCGACGCGGCCGCCCCCACTGCCGTACTGCTGAAGAACAACGGCCTGCATTTTGAAATCCAGATCGACAAGAACAGCGCCATCGGTGCCCAGGACGGCGCCGGCGTAAAAGACATCGTGATGGAAGCCGCCATCAGCACCATCATGGACTGCGAAGACTCGGTTGCCGCCGTGGACGCCGACGACAAGGTGGTGGTGTACCGCAACTGGCTGGGCCTGATGCAAGGCACGCTGACCGAAGAAGTAGCCAAAGGCGGCAAGACCTTTACCCGCCGCATGAACGCCGACCGCCAGTACACAGCCGCCGCCGGTGGCAGCCTGACCTTGCACGGCCGCAGCCTGCTGTTTATCCGTAACGTGGGCCACCTGATGAGCAACCCGGCCATTATCGACGGCGAAGGCCGCGAGATTCCGGAAGGCATCATGGACGCCGTCGTCACCACGCTGATCGCGCTGCACGACCAGCAACGCCGCGGCAACTCGCGTACCGGCTCCATTTATATCGTGAAGCCGAAAATGCACGGCCCGGACGAAGTGGCCTTTGCCAACGAGCTGTTCGGCGCGGTGGAAAGCCTGCTCGGCCTGCCGCAGTACACGGTAAAGCTGGGCATCATGGATGAAGAACGCCGCACCAGCGTGAACCTGGCAGGCTGCATTGCCGCCGCCCGCCACCGCGTGGCCTTCATCAACACCGGCTTCCTGGACCGCACCGGCGACGAGATGCACACCTCGATGGAAGCCGGCCCGATGATCCGCAAGGGCGACATGAAAACCAGCAGCTGGATCCAGGCTTACGAACGCAACAACGTACAGGTGGGCCTGGCCAGCGGCCTGCGCGGCCGCGCCCAGATCGGCAAGGGTATGTGGGCGATGCCGGACCTGATGGCCGAGATGCTGAAGCAGAAGATCGGCCACCCGAAAGCCGGTGCCAACACCGCCTGGGTACCGTCCCCTACCGCCGCCGTATTGCACGCGCTGCACTACCACCAGGTCAACGTGCAAGACGTACAAAAAGGCATGGAGGCACAGCCAGCCGAAGACCTGCAGGACGCGCTGCTCACCATCCCCGTTGCGGCCAACCCCAACTGGAGCGCCGCCGACATCCAGCAGGAGCTGGACAACAACGCGCAAGGCATCCTGGGCTACGTGGTGCGCTGGATCGACCAGGGCGTGGGCTGCTCCAAGGTGCCGGACATCCACAACGTGGGCCTGATGGAAGACCGCGCTACGCTGCGCATCTCCAGCCAGCACATCGCCAACTGGCTGCGCCACGGCATCGTCACCGAAGCACAGGTTACCGAAACGCTGCAGCGCATGGCAGCGGTGGTAGACCAGCAGAATGCGGGCGACGCGGCTTACCAGAACATGGCCGGCCGTTTCGACAGCTCGGTGGCATTCAAGGCGGCTTGCGACCTGGTATTCAAGGGCTGCGCACAGCCATCCGGCTACACCGAGCCGCTGCTGCACGCCTGGCGCCTGGTGGCAAAAGCCCAGTAACACCGCCCTATTAAAAACAAATACCAGCATCAGCTTGCAGCATTTGCTTGGCAATTGCTGCAAGCTGACTGCCTATCCCCCAGCGACGCTATTTTGCGTCGCTTTTTTATTGAATTTTACTCACATCTAACACACAAAAGCCGGCTTCCTATGCCAAAATCCTATCTGCACCAGCCGATTGATTTATCCGACAGGACTGTAGCGTGGAAATACAAAGCAATCGCCCCATGGAAAGTGGCAACTACCGGCCCATTTCCCTACGCCGTTTGCGCATGAGCGCCAACGCGCCGCGTAGCCTGCTACTACTGGCCTGGGTTTTTTCCACCATCGCCTGCGTTGCCCTGGGTCTGGGCGCTGTGATTTTCCAGTGGTCCGGCATGCCCATGAATTTTGGCGGCGTGTCGTTTTATGTTTCCGCCTACCCCCCGCTCACCATCTGCCTGTTGTGGACACTGTTGTTCGGTTTGGCTTGGGGGGCGATTCCCGCTTTTCTGTCTACTTTCATCTTGTCGGTATACGCCGACATGCCCCCAGGCTGGGCCGCGCTGTTTGCCCTGGCCAACCCGCTAGGCCTGACCGTATTCACCATTGCCTACCGCGCCATGGCGATCCCGCTCAACCTGCGCAGCCTGGACTCCCTGCTGTTTTATGGTTTGCTGGCGTTTTTCAGCAGCGTGTTCAGCGCCAGCGGCGCATTTATCTGGATACACACCAACCACATGGCCTCGGGCGATGCCTTCGGTCTGTGGCAGGGCTGGTGGCTGGGCAATCTGCTGCAGATGCTGTTCATTACGGCCCCCGTACTGGCCATCGTCGCCGACCCGGTATGCAACTGGCGCAACCGCGCCCTGTTCCAGCTGGCCAACAGCCCGCGCACCAGCCTGCGCTGGATGCTGCTGACCGCCGGCATGGTGGTCATTGGCGTGTACATGTACATCGCCCTGTCTTTCTGGCTGAGCCACGAAGCCGTCAGCGCCAGCACCAGCCTGAATACAGTAGCGGGCTGGCAACAGGCCGCGGAGCTGATTACCGCCTCGTCTTCGTCGGTGTACATGGTGTTGTCCATCATGTTCCTGGCCATGGCATCGCTGGGCTACCGCTTCGTGCGGGCCTGGGTGGGCGAGCTGCAACAAGCCGTGCGCCATGCCGAAGAAGCAAACCGCGCCAAATCCGGCTTTCTGGCACGCATGAGCCACGAGATTCGTACCCCGATGAACGCCATCATCGGCCTGTCCAACCTGGCACTGCAGCACAGCAGCAGCCCGCGCGAACGCGACTATCTGCAAAAGATCCATCATGCCGGCAACTCGTTGCTGGTGATCATCAACGACATCCTGGACTTCTCGCGCTCGGAAATCGGCACCCTGCAGCTGGAACAGCGCGCATTCAAACTGGAAAGCTTTATCGGCTCGCTTACCGACCAGCTGCGGCCGCAGCTGGATAGCAAGCAACTGGAGCTGATTATCGACATTGCGCCAGATGTACCACGCGTACTCAGCGGCGATACCGTACGCCTGGGCCAGATCCTGCTGAACCTGCTGAATAACGCCGTGAAATTCACCGACAGCGGCGTGGTATGCCTGCACATCAGCCGCCATGCCCAGCAAGCCACGGAAGATGGCGTCGTCACGCTGAGCTTTGCTGTCAGCGACACCGGCATCGGCATTGACGAGGCCCACCTGACACGGCTATTCCAGCCGTTCACCCAGGCAGACGAGTCCATTACCCGGCGTTACGGTGGCACTGGCCTGGGGCTGGCCATCTGCCAGCAACTGGTGGCCGCCATGGGTGGCAAGATCGAGGCCGCCAGCAGCCCGGGCAACGGCAGCTGCTTCAGCTTTGCCATCACCCTGCCCTATGAGGCCGGCACCGAGCTGGCACCGCTGGGCGCAAAAAGTACTGCGCTGCTGATTCACCGCCACGAAGGCATAAGGGAAAACACCAGCGACATGCTTCAGGGCCTGGGGCTGAATGTCATCAGCGCCAGCGGTATCGGCACCGCCCGCGCCATGCTCTATCAGCACGGTGACATTACCCCCGGGATACTGGTGGCCGAGCTACCGGAAAACGCAACCGCCGCCGAACACCTGGCCAACTTGCGCCGCCTGGTACCCGGCCGCGAGCCGGACATCCTGCTGATCGCCGCGCGCTACAGCGGCAGCGTGGCCGACGACGACAGCCCGGTGCCGCTACTGGTCAAGCCGCTGAGCCCCGCGCAACTACGACAAGCCATTTTGCACGAACAACAACCCCAAACCGGGCAGGCCAGCCAGACAGCCAGCAATGGCGGCTGCCTGCAAGGCAAGCAGATCCTGCTGGCCGAAGACAATGTAATCAACCGCCAGATAGCCTGCGAGCTGCTGGAAGAAGCCGGTGCCAGCGTCAGCTGCGCCGAAAACGGCCAGCAGGCGGTAGAAATGGCACTGCACGGTCTGTTTGATGCGGTATTGATGGATGTGCACATGCCGGTGATGGATGGCATGGAAGCCTCGCGCCAAATCCGCTCACAAGGGCTGACCACCCTGCCCATCATTGCCGTTACCGCCCATGCCTTTGATGCTGCGCGTCAGGAAGCGCTGGAAGCCGGCATGGACGAGCACCTGAGCAAGCCCTACACCCCCGAACAGCTGTATAGCCTGCTATGCCGCTTTGTCAGCCCGCAAAGCCAGGAAGCCGCCAGCAGCACACCCGGCAGCCATGCATTGCCAGGCATACAGACAGGCCCTTTGCCCATGTCGCTAAACCCCGAGCAGTTCCAGTCGCTGCTGCGCAAGTTCCGCCAGCACCACGCCGAAGACGCCGGCAAACTGCGCCAGGCCTGGCAACAAGGCGATACCGAAACCATCCAGCTGATTGCACACAACCTCAAGTCGGTGGGGCACTACATCAATGCACCGCACATGCAGCAGCTGGCCAAAGAGCTGGACGCCCAGGCCAAAGCAGGCAGCCCGCCAGCCAAGCTGGTGGAAGAGCTGGCAGGCGCCATCGATGCTATCCAGGCCGGGCTGAAAGCACACTTCAACACCACCGAGCACGCCTCGAGAGAACACAAATGAAGACCCTTGCTACGCTTAGCGTCACCTTGCTACTGAGCCCTTTTGCCCTGGCTGATAACCTTATCGTGGACCTGGGCAGCCCGGACCGCGCCGCGCGGCTGTTTTCCTACCCCAACTGCATCAGCAACTGCCCGGCACCGGACAGCTCGCTGGAACAAACGGTCGGCCACTGGCTCAGCCAGAGCGTACAGCGCGATGGCTATACCTCGGCGGTACGTGTCTATCGCAACGGTGACCGCCTGTATGCCGACCTGAACCGTGCGGCCAACCCTGCCAATGCTGACGAAAACAAATACCCGGTACCCGATGACTACAGCAATGCCATCCGCAGCTACCTGGACATTGGCGACATCGGCTACGCCAAGGCAGAAGAGCTGAAAAAAACCCCGCAGTGGCAAAGCAGCTGGCGCTTTTTCCTGACCCTGGGCATGGCGCTGCGTAACCACAATACCGTACAGCTGCTGCACTTCCCGCCAGACACCGTGCTGAACGACACCCAGGACTACCTGAGCGCCGCCACCACCGTGCGCTGGGGCAACCTGCTGGGCTTTAACGGTGTGGACGTGCGCCAGAACGGCCTGTACCAGACCATCGACGATATCGCGCCGATTGCCGCACCAGCCAATGACGGCGCAGCACTGGAAGGCGTGTACGACACCTTTACCCCGTACACCATGGCATTGATGCAAAGCTGGACCGCACCCAAGGTCGGCCAGAGCGTACCGCGCCCCATGGTGGTACTGGGCAGCCCGGCACGCAAATGGCTGGCCAGCCAGTTCAAGCTGGGCACGCTGAAAGTGGGCGACCAGTTCCCGCTGGACATCGGCAGCAACAAGCAAGTGCCGGTCGCCATCGGCAACCACCCCAGCCTGATCTGGAACGCCGGCAGCGACAGCCAGGGCATCAGCATCATGCGCCAGGATCTGACCGTGGCCTGCTGGCAAGCCGCCATGGGCAAAAACCCGTCGGCTGACGCCAAAGCCACCATGGACAGCTGCACACAAACCTGGAAGAACGAAGTGCAAGCCTGCCGCCTGTATTACACCTCGATCAAGAACACCAGCTACGCCACCGCTACGCAAAACTGCGCACCGGCCGTAGGTAAAAAACGCTAAGCCACCAAGCAGGCCGGCCACCGAGCCAGCCTGCGCGCCAGCGCAAGAGGCCGCCCGGGCGGCCTCGCTGCTGATGCGCTACAATGGCGGCCAACTTCTTACCGTGCACCACCCATGCTGAGCTACCGCCACGCCTTTCACGCCGGCAACCACGCCGACGTGCTCAAGCACCTGATCCAGGTGCAGATCATTGATTACCTCGGCCAGAAGGCCAAACCGTTCTGGTATATCGACACCCACGCCGGCGCAGGGGCTTACAGCCTGACCGAAGGCTACGCCACCAAAACCGCCGAATATGTAGAAGGTGTTGCCCGCCTGTGGCAGCGCGATGACGCCCCGGCGGCGGTAAAGCGCTACCTGGAAGTGGTGGCCGCCATCAATACCGATGCTGACGGTGCGCTACGCTACTACCCCGGCTCGCCATGGTTTGCTACCCAAACCATGGCTGGCAGCGAAAAGCTGCGCCTGTTCGAGCTGCACCCCAGCGACCACCAGCTGCTGCAAGACTGCTTTGCCGATGCCGGCCGCCGCGTGCGCGTAGAACGCGCCAACGGCTTTGAAGCCATCAAGTCGCTGCTGCCGCCACCGCCGCGGCGCGCGCTCACGCTGATCGACCCGCCGTACGAAGACAAAGCCGATTACCAGCACGTGGTGAAAGCCATGAAAGAGTCGCTGAAACGCTTTGCCACCGGCACCTACGCCATCTGGTACCCGCTGCTGCAGCGCGCCGAGATCAAAGAAATGGTGAAAGACCTGAAAGGCCTGCCCTGCCACAGCTGGCTGGACGCCACGCTGACGGTCCGCACGCCGTCCAAAGACGGCTTCGGCATGCACGGCAGCGGCATGTTCATCATCAACCCGCCGTGGACCCTGCACGCCACACTGCAGGAAACCCTGCCGTGGCTGAGCAAAACACTGGCGGTAGACGACGGCGCCTGGCACAGCCTGGAATACCGCGAAAACTAGGCTTGCACCCATGACAAAGCGGCCAACCTTGCGTGACAAGGTTGGCCGCTTTGCTTTGTGTGCTTCCCGTACAGCCGGCTTACACCTGTACCGACGGCACCGATTTCATGCAGCGCAGCGTGAAGTGCGAACGGCTGTGGCGGATGCCGGAGAGCTTGTACAGCTTCTCGCGCAGGAAGCGCTCGTAGCCTGCCGTACCGTCTACCGCCACCTTGATCAGGTAGTCGTATTCGCCCGACACCAGATGCGCCTCCAGCACCTCGGGCAAGGCAGCCAGCTCGGCGCCAAAACGCGCCAGCGTGTCTTCTTCGTGCGCGTTCAGCGTCACCTCGATCAGCACCGTATCGCGCAAGCCCATGCGCTTCTGGTCTATCAGCGCCACATAGCCCTGGATATAGCCCTCTTTTTCCAGCTGGCGGGTATGGTTCCAGCACGCGCTGGCCGACATGCCCACCCGCTCGGCCAGCTCGGCGTTGGACAGCCTGGCATTTTGCTGCAGCTCGCGCAGAATCTTTCTGTCTTGCGCACTCAGGCTGTAGGTATTTTCTTCCATGACACCACTCCGGCAGATCATTCTGCCATTCTGCACAACAGCAGAAGATTTATCCACCGCCATGGCCAAACAGGCAAGCAATCAAAAGCACCTTCACACCGCCCCACGGTACAGTAAACACACTGAAACGCACCGCAGACAGCGCGCCACCAGCGCACTGACCACCAGCCGCCACTCACGCTACGGGCTGCACCACACAGCTAGCCACCCCACAAGGGCCACCAGCTGCCGGCGTAAAACAAGGGGCACAAGCACCCGGGACAAAAGACACACCGGCACCACGCCAGACGTATGCGGCCAACCCTCCGGGTTGGCCGCAGCGTTTTGCGCAGGCATGAAAAAACCGCCCGCAGGCGGTTTTTCCAAAACAGCAACACGGTCTTACTCGGCACTCACCGTCGCTGCCTTGCGCTTGGCCAGGACAGTGCCGGTAATCACCACCAGCGCAGCACCTACCGCACCTGCCACCTGGTGCGACCAGCCTGGCAAGGTACCAATAAAACTGGTCAGACCTTTGTCGCTCACCAGCATGGAGCCGCCAATCCAGCCCAGCAGGCCGCCACCCAGCGTAATCACCATCGGGAAGCGATCCATCAGTTTCATCACGATCTGGCTGCCCCACACAATGATAGGGATGCTGATCACGATACCGAACACCACCAGCGGCATATGGCCACCGGACGCACCGGCAACGGCAATCACGTTATCGATACTCATCACAGCATCGGCCACGATAATGGTTTTTACCGCGCCCCACAGGTGGGCACTGCCGTCTACGTCGTGGCCATCGTCATCCTCGCCCACCAGCAGCTTCATACCGATCCACAGCAGCAGCAAACCACCTACCAGCTTGAGGAACGGGATATCCAGAATTTGCAGTGCAAACGCAATCAGCACCACGCGCAGACCGATGGCACCCACCACACCCCAGAAAATACCTTTCTTGCGCAGGTCTTCCGGCAAGCTACGGCACGCCAGCGCGATGACCACCGCGTTGTCACCGCCCAGCAGAATATCAATGGCGATAATCTGCAGCACAGAAATCCAGAAGGTGCTTTCACCCATCATTTCAAACATCTTGTTATCCTCCCTCAAAAACTTTTACAACGAGCAGCCCTGATTATCACTGCGGAAACTTTCAATTTGCTGTCAGACCAGCACCATATCGTAAGCCAGCTTGCAAATGAGTACGCTCACCAGCACCAGGAACAGCACACGCACAAACCCTGCGCCCTTGCGCATGGCCAGCCAGCTACCCACCAGGGCACCCAGCACATTACACACTGCCATCGGCACGGCGTAACCAAACAGCACATTGCCACTGGGGATAAAAAAGCACAGCGCCGCCACGTTGGTGGCCAGGTTCACCACCTTGGCCGAAGCGGATGCATGCAGGAAGTCGAAAGCAAAAAAGCGCACGAACAAAAACATCAGAAAGCTGCCGGTTCCCGGGCCGAACAGGCCATCGTAAAAACCGATACCCCCGCCAATGGCCAGGCCCACCAGCATCTCGCGCCGGCCAATGGCTACCGGCTCGTGCACCGCACCCAGCTGCTTTTTGCGAAAGGTGTAAATGGCCATCACAATCAGCAGCACCAGCACCAGCGGGCGCATATACTGCGCCGGGATATAGCTCACCGCAGCCGCACCGGCAAATGACATGACAAAGGCAGCCGCTGCCGCCGGCAACACCAGCCGCCATGGAATGCTTACCCGCTTCAGATAGGAGCGTGCAGCAAACACGGTACCCACCGCCGATGACATTTTATTGGTACCAAACAGCGTAGCCACCGATACCTGCGGCAGCGCGTTGAATAGCGCCGGAATCTGGATAAGCCCGCCACCGCCGACTGCAGCATCGATCAGACCGGCGAGAAAGGCAAACACGCACAAGAAAGCCAGCGTAAACATAAGCACCCCGTTTTTTGCGAGGCGTCATTGTAACGGGATATGTGTCCGCTGTCGGGGCATTGCGGTTTTATCGGCAAAACACTGCGTGCACCTTTACCCGATACAGCGATAGTATCAATCCCACCCTTGCCATGCTGAGCTGCCACCAGCATGACCACCGACCTGCTGGGCTATATTGCCGCTTTTCTCACCACCACCAGCTTTTTGCCACAAGTCATCCGCACCCTGCGCACCGGCGACACCCGCAGCATTTCGTTCACCATGTACCTGATGCTGGTAGCAGGCGTAGCCACCTGGCTGGCTTATGGCTTGCTGCTGGGGGCGCTACCCATTGTGCTGGCCAATGGCATCACGCTCGTGCTGTCGTCCATCATCCTGGCCATGAAGTGGCGCGACATACGCACCCAGCAGCACACAGCATGAAAAAAGGGGGCCATGCCCCCTTTGCCACCCGGCTATCAGGCAGTACGACTACTTGCCTATGCTCTTCAGCAGCGGTTCCACAAGGCCGGAGAAGCCTTCCCAGATGATTTGCACCCCCAGGCACAGCAGGATAAAGGCCGTCAGGCGCAAAAACACTACCGAGCCGGTACGGCCTAGGTAGCGCATCAGCTTGTCGGCGTGGGTCAGGCACCACCAGGTCAGCACGCTGACGGCCGCCACGGCAGCGACGGCAGCCAACGGTGCCACGGCAAACTTTTCCAGGCCACGCCCGGCACTACTGAGCGACGCCCCCACGGTGATGGCAACAGAAATCGAGCCTGGGCCCACCGTCAGCGGGAAGGTCAGCGGGTAGAAGGCGCGCTGTTTCAGCACTTCGCGGTTTTCTATTGTCTCTACGCCCGGCGAAGCCTCGGCCGGTGCATCGTTCAGCATGCGCCAGGCGGCAAAGGTGATCAGCAAACCACCAGATAGCTGCACCACTGGTAGCGACACGCCAAAAAAGCTCAGCACAAAACCACCGATGTACATGCTGCCCAGCAACAACAGAAAGCAATACATGGCGATGCGTCGCGCCAGAAACGCGCGCTGCGGCTGGCTATTGTGCGCGGTAAGCGAAATGAAAAAAGGCACCAGGCCGGGCGGGTTGATGATGGGCAGCAAGGCGGCTGCCACAAACAGGAACTTGCTGACAAACAGCGACATCATCGGGGTCATGCACGGGCACCAAGCTAATTAAATAATGAGCGGATTCTAGCATTGCCGCCCGGCATTACCAGCGCCACAATCGCAGCACCTTAGCGTCTTTATGAAAAAACCTGCTAAGAACATCAGAAATCAAACTTTGAGGCAATAAAGCACCCACCCTACACTGCGGCCAACCTTATCAGGAGCCATACCATGCTGCACCGACTGCGCCGCCACTGGACTACCTACTCGCTACTGGCCGTACTGGCCAGCACCGGCTTGTTGCACCTGGCCGGCACGCTGCACCTGGGTGACACGGCACAACAAGCGCTGCTAGCCGCCAGCGGCTGGACTAGCGACCCGCTGTTCTGGACGTTCATCGCCATTGGCTTTATGGCGCAAATTATCGATGGCGCACTGGGTATGGCCTATGGCGTTACCGCCAATACAGCACTGATGTCGGCGGGTGTGCCACCTGCTGCCGCCAGCGCCGGCATCCACCTGGCAGAGATTTTCACCACCGGCGCATCGGGCCTGGCGCATCTGAAATTCGGCAATATCGACCGCCAGCTGTTCAAACGCCTGGTGGTGCCGGGCGTGCTGGGCGGCATAGCGGGCGCAGCGGTGCTGGCCTTTGTCGATGTGAGCATCATCAAGCCACTGGTGTCGGCTTATCTGTTGCTGATGGGTATCTATATTTTGCTGAAAGCACGGCAACAGCTGGCGGATCGCGGCCAACCCAAGCGCATTGCCCCGCTGGCGTTTCTGGGCGGCGCGCTGGACTCCATCGGTGGTGGCGGCTGGGGCCCGGTGGTAACGACTTCGCTGATCGGCCGCGGCGGCGCCCCGCGCACGGTGATTGGCTCGGTAAATGCGGCGGAGTTTTTCCTGTCGGTAGCCGGTGCCGCGTCGTTTGCCGTGTTTATCGGCGTATTCGAGCAGCTAGAGCTGATTGCCGGCCTGGTGATCGGCGGCATGATCGCCGCCCCGCTGGCCGCGTGGACGACGCGCTACCTGCCGGCCCGCGCGCTGATGACGGTGGTAGGTCTGCTGATCAGCGGCTTGTCCATCTGGAACCTGTACAAAGCACTAGCCTGATAGCGCCTCCATAAAGCAAAAGGTTGGCCGCTGCGGCCAACCTTTTTCGTTCAAGGCGCTATATGCGCGGCTTAGCTGGCCTGCGCTGGCAGGGCCACGCCTTCCTTGCTGAACTGGTAATCGCGGAATACGTGCTCGGCGCTCAGTACCTGATAGCTGCCATCCGCCAGGCGGTGCGTGGTGTCCTTCAGACGGTAGGTGTAGTGGCCACAGGTCCAGCAATCGAAATTGCGCATATGGGTACACAGGCAGGTCTTGTCCATCACCTTCACGCGGCGCTCGCCCGGGTGCTCGGCCACGGCGCGGTTATACGCCTCGATATACTGGCAGCTGCCACTGGCATCCAGCAGGTAGCCGTAGGCTTCGCAGTTCGGGCGAATACCATCGCCAATGGCGGGGCACTGCTTGATCATGCGCATCGGGTAACCGGTAGGCGACAGCTGGTTGACCTCGATATCGTCTTCGCTGGCGCGGAAGTATTCCTGCTTGATTTTGTCCGGCAGGCCGCATTCGTGCGTCACGGTAAAGCGGGTGGCCACCTGCACACCTTGGGCACCCAGCTCCATCATGCGCACAGCGTCGGCACCGGTAAACACACCACCGGCAGCGATTAGCGGAATGGTCAACCCTTCGGCCTGCATCCAGTCGCGGATTTCTACCAAGATGGTTTCCAGGTGGTAGTCCTGCCAGTCCATGCCGAAGCCCAGGTGGCCACCTGCCAGCGGGCCTTCGATCACGATGTAGTCCGGCAAACGTTTGGTGCGGGCGGTTTTCTTCAGGAACAGCTGCAGAGCACGCAGCGACGATACGATGATGCCCAGCTGCACCTCGTGAAAGCGCGGGTGGTCTTCGATCAGCGCAAAAGAGCCCAGATGCAGGCCCGCAGCCAGGGTAATGCCATCAATGCCCGCGTCCATGGCCGCACGCATGCGCACACGCAGCGTATCCTTGGGGGCGTTCATGGTGAGCTTTTCCATGCAGTTGATGAAAATCAGCCCATCACCCTGCTTGGCTTTCATGGTGGCCTCAACGTGCAGCCGGGTTGACTGGGCCACTTCGTCCAGATCAAATTTCACTACCGACTTGTCGGCGTTTTCTACGTTGAACTTGTACTGCTTGAGCTTGTTCTTGACGTATTTGGTGTCATAGCGACGGTCTGCTACGGTAGGCAGCATGGCATCGGAAATGTGACCGACACCACCCAGCCGGGCTACCTCCAGCGCCAGGGCTGCAGTAGAAATATCCACACCCATGCCGCCTTGCATGATGGGCACCAGATCCTTGCCCGCAAGGTGCAGACGGAAATCATCCAGACAACGCATTACACATCTCTCCATTTAGATGGCCGGCATTATCGCCCAAGCAACTTGATAAAATCCAACAAAATAGAGCATTTGCTCGTTGCAGGTATTCCATACCGCTGCGGCCAACCCTGAGCTGAGCAGCTCAGGCAAATAATTCGGTATCACCCTCTACGCCGGGAAACGCCACCAGCCCCTGCGACTGCAAACCGATAGCCATCAACACGCGGGCTGAGGCACGATTTGCCGGGTCGATAAACCCGACCACGCGCGGCAGGCTCAGCGCGCCCAAACCGTAGGCCCGCGCTGCGGCAGCAGCCTCTACGGCATAGCCGTGGCCACGCGCGGCGGGCATAAAGGCGTAGCCTACATCAACATCCGGCACGTTATGGCGGCGTATCAGGCCGCACATTCCCACAGGCTGGCAATCGTGCAGGCGCTCCACACACCACAGGCCGAAACCGTTGGCCGCATAGCTCGCCAAAGGGCCATCGATCAGGTATTGCTGCGCCTGCTCCAGGGTGCGAACCTGCTTGTCGGCAATAAAGCGGATGAAGTCCGGGTCATTCAGCAGCTGCAAGACAAAAGGTGCATCGGCGAGCACAAACTCGCGCAAGCGCAAACGGGCAGAAACAATCGGAAGCATGGCAGCCTGGGCACCCGGCAAAGTGACAAACAGCCGGCACTGTACCGCAGCCGGGCAGCGGCGTCTGCCCCCTGGCCCGGCGGGTGGATTTTTCGCACACAAATCCATAATCCGGCTATTGATATTACGGAAACTGCCCTCATACACTGCCGTATTGCGCCAGATAGCAGGCCGCAAAAGACTAACTCTCCACAGGAAACCGACATGTCCATTACCGTAAACGGCGTTGAAATCACCGAAGCCATGGTGCAAGCCGAGCAGGCAAACCACGAAGATACCGCCAGCCCGCGTGACGCCGCCGTTCAACAGCTGGTTCTGCATCAGCTGCTGCTGCAAAAAGCCAGCGAGAATGGTTTTGACACAGCCAACGAAGGCCAGGCCATCGGTGCCCTGCTGGACCAGGAGCTGAGCTTCACCCCGGCCGACGAAGCCGCCTGCCAGGCGTACTACGACGCCAACCCGCAATACTTCAAACAGGGCGAAAGCGCTGTCGCCAGCCACATCCTGTTCCCGCTGGGCCAGGGCGACGAGTTGGCCGCATCGCTGGCCAAAGCCAAAGCACAAGGCGTACTGGAGCAAGTACAAGCCAACCCGGACAGCTTTGCCACCCTGGCTGCCGAGCACTCCACCTGCCCTAGCGGCAAACAAGGTGGCGACCTGGGCCAGTTTGGCCGTGGCCAGATGGTGCCGGAATTCGAACAAGCCGTATTCAGCACAGAAGCCGGCCAAATCACCCCTAACCTGGTAGAAACCCAGTTTGGCTACCACATCATCCAGGTGAAACAGCGCGCCGAAGGCGGCCAACTGGCATTTGCCGACGTATTCCCGCGTCTGCAGCAGTACCTGAACGAAATGGCCGGCCGCCAGGCCATGCACGAATACCTGAGCTCGCTGGTAAAAGCCGCCGACATTCAGGGCTTCAGCATGCCTGCACTGTAAGTCAGCCTGATGAAAGCCCTGCCCGCCTTACGGCTGGCAGGGCTTTTTGCTTTGTACAGCCTGCTACAAGCGCTACCTGCCGGCCTGCGGGTTTTGGCGTAAAATACCTGCCATTCGCGGCAGCCCCACCCTGCAGCGCCGCTTATTGATTAATGGAAGACACTTTGTGAAAAACGCGGTCCTGAACCGCATTGCAGACAAATCTGCCGTCATCGGCATTGTCGGCCTGGGCTATGTCGGCCTGCCGCTGATGCTGCGCTTTGCCGAAGTCGGCTACAAAGTGCTGGGTTTTGATATCGACCAGAGCAAAGTCGATGCCCTGCACGCCGGTAAAAGTTATATCGAACACATCAGCGCCGACAGCATTGCCAGCGCCCGCGCAGCCGGCTTTGAAGCCACTACCGACTTCAGCCGCGCACCGGAAGCAGACGCCCTGATCCTGTGCGTGCCGACACCGCTGAACAAATACCGCGAACCGGATCTGTCTTTCGTACTGAATACCATCGACAGCCTGGTACCCCACCTGCGCGCCGGCCACCTGGTGTCGCTGGAATCCACCACCCACCCGGGCACCACAGACGAAGAGCTGCTGCCCCGCATAGAGTCCCGCGGCTTCAAGGTAGGCCAGGATGCCTTCCTGGTGTTCTCGCCAGAGCGCGAAGACCCGGGCAACCCGAACTTCACCACCCGCACCATCCCCAAAGTATGTGGCGGCGTTACCGAAGCCTGCCAGGAAATCGGCGTAGCCCTGTACGGCGCAGTCATCGACAAAGTGGTGCCGGTATCCAGTACCCGTGCCGCCGAGATGACCAAACTGCTGGAAAACATCCACCGTGCAGTCAACATCGGCCTGGTCAACGAGATGAAGATCGTAGCCGACAAAATGGGCATCGATATTCACGAAGTGATACGTGCCGCTGCCACCAAGCCTTTTGGCTTTGTGCCGTACTACCCTGGCCCGGGCCGGGGTGGCCACTGCATTCCTATCGACCCGTTCTACCTGACCTGGGAAGCCCTGTAATGACCCAGCCATTTCTGCACAGGTCAGGCTGCTAATTAATACGCCATCGCCGGCGTTTTCATCCCCAAAGCCTGGTGTGGGCGCCGGTGGTTGTAGAACCCGATCCAGTCGGCAATCACCCGGCTGGCGTGTGCCAGACTTTCAAAGCGGTGCCGATGCGCGCACTGCTCTTTCAAGGTGCGGATCACCCGTTCCACCATCCCGCTCTGCTCCGGCGTGTACGGCGTGATGAACTCCTGCTGCAAGCCGTAGCTTTTCACCAGCGCGGTGTAGCTGCGGCTGGTAAATACCAAATCGTTGTCGCTACGCAGCAGAAAGCGTTGCGGTACCCGCCCCAGGCAGTCAAAGCAGTTGATCAGCGCGTGTTCCAGCGCCGACTCGGCCGTTTTGGACTTGCCACTGCGTGACAGATGCCAGCCCAGCAGCTCGCGGGTGCAGCAGTCAATCACCAAGGCCAAATGGCACCAGCCATCCTTCCCGGCCCAGATGCGGCACAGGTCTGTCGCCCAGCGTTGGTTGGGCTCAGCCGCCACCGATGGCAGGGCTTGCACGCGCGGGCGGAAACCGACTGGCC
>AMYZ01000011.1 GCA_000335715.1 beta proteobacterium L13 | reverse complement strand
AAATCTCTTCCGAGATATCGAGGACGGAATCGTCTTGGACGAAACGCAACTCCTCTATCTTGTTCTCGAGCTCGGCAATGGGCTGCTCAAAATCAAGAAAGGTCGGCTTCATGCTTAGGTTCCGATTAGGGACAATCGGGCAATGATACATGAGCGGTTTGCTTCACGCACCACCCTGTCAGACAAAATGCGGACAGCATCGCCCGCAACAAAAACAGACGCTTGTAGAAAACCTGCATTTTTCTTGCAATAACCCCTTGCAGCCCCGCCCAGCCTGTGTTTTAATTCGCCTCCTCGCTGAACGACGCAGCAAAAACAGCGCTTCAGCAGAGGCAGATTTCAGGGCGTTTAGCTCAGTTGGTAGAGCGTCTGCCTTACAAGCAGAATGTCGGCGGTTCGACTCCGTCAACGCCCACCACCGTTTTACGGTTGGAGCGGTAGTTCAGTTGGTTAGAATACCGGCCTGTCACGCCGGGGGTCGCGGGTTCGAGTCCCGTCCGCTCCGCCAACCATACAATTTAGCAGTACCGAGTTTTCGGGCGTTTAGCTCAGTTGGTAGAGCGTCTGCCTTACAAGCAGAATGTCGGCGGTTCGACTCCGTCAACGCCCACCACCGTTTTACGGTTGGAGCGGTAGTTCAGTTGGTTAGAATACCGGCCTGTCACGCCGGGGGTCGCGGGTTCGAGTCCCGTCCGCTCCGCCAACGTATTAAAAGCCTTCCTCTTGGAAGGCTTTTTTCATTTCAGCCCTACCCCACCACCAAACGTAGCGCATGAAAAAGCCAGCCCACACGGGGCTGGCTACGTTTGTATTGCGACATTAAACCGGATCAAGCTTTACGCCAGCCATTCCACAGCGCCATCGAGATCAGCACAACAAACAAAAGGCCGGTCCACACCGGCATGGACTGGCCAAGGAATGTCCAGCCCAGCTCGGCACATTCGCCACTGCCTTTGAACACCGTATTGAGCACCTGCGTCAGCGGCAAGGTTTCGAGCATGAAATCCAGCCCTGGCCCGCATGCCGGCACCTGGTCTTTCGGCAGATGTTGCAGATACACATGCCAGGCCGACACCGCACCACCAGCCAACGCCGCCAGTGCTACCAGCAATGCCGCCAGCCTTGCGGCCAACCTCTGCGGATTCACCAGGGCAAATACACCGGCCAGCACGCCGGTAGCAATCACCCCCACGCGCTGGAATACACATAACGGGCAGGGCTCCAAGCCCATAACATGCTGGGCATACAGCGCAAAGCCCATGGATGCGGCACACAGCGCCGCAATGGCGGCAAAACCCTGCCGTTTGGATAAACGCATTACAACCCCCTTAAAAATAGCGGTGCCAAACACCTGCACCGTAGCAGACTATAGTTTTTGTAGAAAATTCAGTATCTCGTCTCGCCTGGCCATCGCATCTTTGTAGCCCAGGTCAATCAGCTCGCGGCCATAGGCCGGGTCGAACAGCAGATAGCTTGCCAGAACCGAGCCGCGCTGACGCATGGCGCCGGCACCACGCATGAGAAAACGCATGGCAGGCGGGAAGTGTTTCACGTACTTGAAGGCGATGGCCTCCAAAGACACACTTGGCGAGATATTCAGCACCTCCACCCGCTTCAGTGCCGTTCTGCCGCTGCAGCGCACCTGCTCGTCCAGCAACGATACAGTGTGATTCACCCGGCTCAGGCGCTCCATATCGGCAGCCATACTGTCAAAAAAGATGCTGTTGAGCAAATGGCCGAAGATCATGGCTAGCGAGGGACGATCCCCCACCAGCCGCCGCTCCGGCCGCGGGCGGTGCTCAGTATTCAGATTGATGACAAACAACTTCTCCGCCCCCAGGTGCAGGGCGGGTGATAACGGGGCCATCTGGCGGATGGCACCATCACAATAAAAACGCCCATCGATGGTCGCCGCCGGGAAAACCATGGGGATGGCCGAGGTCGCCATCAGATGATCGACACCGATATGCTCGCGCACCCCCAGGCGTTGATGGCGATGCCACTCGTCAATACTGTCGCAGCCTTCAAAAAAGCTCACCGACTGGCCCGTGGTATAACAGGATGCGGTCAGTGATAGCGCACGCAGATCACCGCTCTGCACTGCACGCGACACGCCATCAAAATTCACCGCCTGGCTGAGCAGCTCGCGCAGCGGGCTGTTATCCAGCAAGCTAGCCGGGTTGTGCACCAGCTTGCCACCGGTCAGTACCGAGCCACCCCAAGCCAGGAAGGCGCGCGTAAAGTAAGGCCAGTCAGCACGGTATACCTGGCTGACATGCAGGCCTTTCCACATCTTGGCAAGGAAAGCCGTAGCCTGACGAAAGTGTGTCGCACCTGCGGCCAACCCTACGGCATTGATCGCCCCGGCAGAGGTACCGCTAATGATGGGAAAGGGGTTGCCATAATCACGCGGCAGCATATGCGCCACCGCCATCAGCACCCCTACTTGATAGGCCGCCCGCGCACCGCCGCCCGCCAGCACCAGCCCGACAATTGGCTTATCCATATCTCGCTCCCTGTTTTGTTTTGAGTATGGAACACAGACAACGCCGCGGCAGGATTTGTACGCTAGTACTGCACCTCTACCGGGTCCAGCATGCGCCACAAATACCAGGTAGCCACGCTGCGCCACGGGCGAAAGGCCTCGCCCATACGGCGGAACTCCGCCAGTGCAGGGCGCGCCGGCAAACCATGAATAATCACCAGCGCCTTTTGCAGGCCGATATCGTCTACCGGCCAGACATCCGGGCGGCAAAGATTGAAGATCAGGTACATCTCTGCCGTCCAGCGGCCTATGCCACGCACAGCCACCAGCTCGCGAATAATGGCCTCATCGTCCAGGCTGGCAAAACGCGCCGGGTCGATACGGCCATCCAGAAAATGCCGTGCCAGATCCTGCGCGTATTCCACCTTGCGCAGCGAAAAGCCCACCGCCCGCAAGGCATCCGCAGAAGCATCCGCCACAGCCTGCGGGCTGGTGGTATCGAGCAATGCGGCCAACCTAGCCCAGATCGCATCGGCCGCCGCAATGGAAATCTGCTGCCCGACAATGGCGCGCAGCAGCGTCTCGAAAGGCTCGCCGCGTGTTTTCAGTACGCTGGCAGGGTACTGCGCTATCAAGGTGGATAACGCCGGGCTGTGCTGCGACAGCTCGGCACAAGCCTGCGCCCAGTAAGCTGGCGTCACGCCTCGCCCGCCACCATCATATTGCCCAGTAGCACCGAGCCCATATGGCGGCTGCCACGGTAGTCGATATCGTCACCAATGGCATCGATGCCCTGCAGCATGTCGCGCAGATTACCGGCAATGGTCAGCTCTTCTACCGGGTAGGCAATCACGCCGTTTTCCACCCAGAAACCACTGGCGCCACGCGAGTAATCGCCAGTGACCATATTGATGCCCTGCCCCATCAGCTCGGTCACCAGCAAGCCGGTGCCCATGCGTGCCAGCAAGGCCGTCAAGCCACCAGTCAGCGTAGGCTGCACCACCAGGTTGTGTGCGCCACCTGCGTGGCCGGTACTCTGCATGCCCAGCTTGCGGGCGGAATAGCTACCCAGGAAGTAGCCCTGCAGCACACCATTTTGCACAAACTGGCGCGCCGACGTTGCCACGCCTTCGTCGTCAGCGCAGCCGCTGGCCAAGCCACGCAACACAAACGGGTCTTCGCTGATATTCAACAACGGTGCGGCCACTTGCTGCCCCAGGCTATCGAGCAGGAAACTGGACTTGCGGTACAGGCTGCCACCACTCACCGCCTGTACCAGGTGGCTCAGCAGGCTACCTGCCACCGGCGCCTCGAACAGCACCGGGTATTGCCCGGTTTTGACACGGCGGCCATCCAGGCGGCGCACGGCACGCTCGCCGGCGATGCGGCCAACCTCTTCTGCCGACAGCAGATCGCCCGCATGACGCGCGGTGCTATACCAGTAGTCGCGCTGCATGCTGTTGGCACCAGCAGCCACCACTGAGGCAGACAGGCTATGACGCGAGGTCGTCAGGCTGCCGCTGTAACCATGGCTATTGGCGTAGCAATGACGCGTGGCATGGGTGGCCACGGTGCCACCTTCCGAGTTGCTGATGCGCGCATCCACACCCCGTGCCACACCCTCGCACTGGCGCGCCAACGCAATGGCCTGCTCTACCGGCAGATCCCAGGGGTGGTACAAGTCCAGATCACGGCGGTCACCCGCTTTCAATAGCAAGGTCGGATCTGCCAGGCCCGCGCAGTCATCCTCAGCGGTATAACGTGCGATATTCAGTGCGGCAGCGGCGGTATCGGCCAACGCCTTGTCGGAGAAGTCCGAAGTACTGGCATGGCCTTTTTTCTGGCCCAGATACACCGTCAGCGACACGCCTTTGTCGCGGTTATATTCGATGGTTTCTACTTCGCCCAGGCGCACCGATACATTCTGCCCGCAGCCCTCGGATACGTCGGTTTCTGCAGCGGTAGCACCGCCAGCACGGGCCAGCGCCAGCATACGGGCAGCAATGTCCTCCAGCGCTGCCTCGGTATACGAAAAAATCTGCTCTGCCATATGGTTTTCTCTAGTAGTAAGGCACGATGGGAACACACACCAGTCGGCCGTGACGGGTTCTTTTCCGGTATCATACCAGCTTGAAACCTTAATCAAGTCTTAGCGAATGTCGAACGTTTTTAACAATGGCAGCAATAATGGCCTGCCCCCCAGCAAATCCCAGCTCAAGCGCGATATGGATGCGCTGCAGAACATTGGCCGTGCGCTCACAGAGCTGCCGGCCGCCAAGCTGAAAAAAATGGAGCTGGACGACGCCCTGCTGGCAGCAGTACTGGACTACCAGCGTTTTACTGCCAACGGTGCCAAGCGCCGCCAGCTGCAGTACATCGGCAAACTGATGCGCGATATCGACCCGGAGCCGATCGAGCAAAAACTGGCCGCCTTGCGTGGCGACTCCAGCACGCACACCCGCTGGCTGCACCTGGTTGAACGCTGGCGCGAACGCCTGCTGGAAGACGACAAAAACGTGCAGATCTTCATCGACGACTTCCCGGAAGTGGACGTGCAGCAGCTGCGCACTACCGTGCGTAACGCACGCAAAGAGCGCGACGAAGCCAAACCGCCAAAGGCAACCCGCCTGCTGTTCCAGATGATCAAAGAGCTGATCCCGGAACAAGGCCGCCAGAAGAATGCTCCGGAAGACGCCATCGAACAGGACGACGAGGCATGAGTCTGAAAATCGGGCTGGTATCCATCTCGGACCGCGCCAGCCAAGGCGTATACGAAGACAAGGGTATCCCTGCGCTGGTGGATTGGCTGAGCCTGTGCATTCGCAGCCCTTTCGAGACCATCACCCGCCTGATTCCGGATGAACAAGCCATCATCGAAGCCACCCTGCGCGAGCTAGTAGACGAACAAGGCTGTCACCTGGTGCTCACCACCGGCGGCACCGGTCCTGCCCTGCGCGATGTGACACCGGAAGCCACGCTGGCGGTGGCCGACCGCGTGATGCCGGGCTTTGGCGAGCAGATGCGCCAGATCAGCCTGAAATTCGTGCCCACCGCCATCCTGTCACGCCAGGTAGGCGTCATCCGCAAACAGAGCCTGATCCTGAACCTGCCCGGCCAGCCCAAGGCCATCCGCGAAACACTGGAAGGCCTGCGCGAAGACGGCGTTGTCACCGTGCCCGGCATTTTTGCTGCCGTGCCCTACTGCCTGGACCTGATCGGCGCCCCCTACGTGGAAACGCGCGAAGAAGTGGTCAAAGCATTCCGACCCAAGTCCGCCATCAAGCCTGTAGCGTGACCCCGTACCAAGCCCCCCGCTGGCTGCGCGGCGGCCACGCCCAGACCATCTGGCCCGCCACCATGCTCAGACAAACCGCGCCGGCTTACCGCCGCGAGCTCTGGCCCACGCCGGATGGCGGCCAGATCGCCGTGGATCGCATTGACGGCCAAGCCGGCCAGCCACTCGTGGTGCTGTTTCATGGCCTGGAAGGCAGCAGCCACAGCCATTACGCCATAGCCCTGATGCGCGCAGTACAAGCCCGGGGCTGGCATGGTGTCGTGCCACACTTTCGTGGCTGCGGCGGCGTGGAAAACACCCTGCCACGCGCCTACCACGCCGGGGATGCAGCCGAGATAGGCTGGATATGCGCCAGGTTGGCCGCAGAGAACCCACAGCTGTTTGCCGCTGGCGTGTCACTAGGGGGCAATATGCTGCTGCGCCATATGGGCGAAATGCGCGACAACGCCATCCCCCTTGCCGCAGCGGCCATCTCGGCCCCGCTAGACCTGGCAGCCGCCAGCACGCGGCTGGACCGGGGCATGGGCCGCCTGCTATACACGCGCATGTTCATGAACACGCTCAAACCCAAATCCCTGGCGCAGCTACAACGCCACCCAGGCCTGTTCGACCGCCATGCCGTGCAAAAGGCCCGCACATTCGGCGAGTTTGACAATCTGGTTACCGCGCCGCTACACGGCTACCGCAATGTGCAGGATTACTGGGACCGCGCCAGCAGCAAACCGCTACTCAAGCAGATTACGCGGCCAACCTTGGTGCTGAATGCCGTCAACGACCCCTTCTTGCCACCGCATGCCCTGCCCGGCCCTGCTGACATCAGCACCGCCGTGCAGCTGGAGCAGCCACAGGAAGGCGGGCATGTGGGCTTTGTCAGCGGCCCGTTCCCCGGCACACTGGCGTGGTTACCCCAGCGTCTGTTAGCATTTTTCGATTCATACCAGCGCCCATAAGCGCACAGCAGAAAGCCCACGCACCATGTCCGACATTCTGAAAAAAATCTGTGCCACCAAGGTAGAAGAAGTCGCGCAGCGCCGCCCGCAACGCAGCCTGGCCAGCTTGCGCGCCGAAGCCGAAGGCCGCCACGGCGACCAGCGCGACTTTGTCGCCGCCATCCGCGCCAAGCATGCAGCCGGCCTGGCCGCAGTAATTGCCGAGGCCAAAAAAGCCAGCCCGAGCAAAGGCGTGATCCGCGCCGACTTCAAGCCGGCACAGATTGCGCAAAGTTACGAGCAAGCGGGTGCTGCCTGCCTGTCCGTGCTGACTGATGCGCAGTACTTTCAGGGCCACGAAGACTATCTGCAGGCCGCCCGTGCCGCCTGCCTGCTACCGGTACTGCGCAAAGACTTCATGGTAGACGAGTACCAGATCTACGAAGCCCGTGCCATCGGTGCCGACTGCATCCTGCTGATTGCCGCCTGCCTGAGCCTGCCACAAATGCGTGATTTCGAAGCGCTGACACACGAGCTGGGCATGGCCGTGCTGGTTGAGGTACATGACGAGTACGAACTCGAAGCCGCGCTACAGTTGGATACCCCACTGGTAGGCGTCAACAACCGCAATCTGCGCACTTTTGAAGTGAGCCTGGATACCACGCTGCGCCTGCTGCCGGAAATCGGCACTGATCGCATTGCCGTCACCGAAAGCGGCATCGTGCAGCCGCAAGACGTACAGCGGATGCGTGACAACGCCGTACATACCTTCCTGGTCGGCGAGGCCTTCATGCGCCAGCCGGATCCTGGCCAAGGCTTGCAGCAACTGTTTGCCTGATAGCCATAAAAAAGAGCAGCGCACTGTGCGCTGCTCTTTTTTCTTGCCACACGCTACTGGTACGCCAGCAGGCGTCGCTGCTCGGTTTCACTGAATAGCTTTTGCTGCAAGGCTTGCTCCGCTTGCTGGCGCTGGGCAGGCGACAAGGCCGCATCCGACTCGATTACCTGCCGCTGCGCCTTCCATTGCGCCAGTCGGGCATTCCAGGCCTGGTTTTCCCGATCCACTGCGGCCAACCTTTCTGCCGCCTCCGGCCCTACCTCGGCAGTGCGCAAGGCCTGCAAGTCATTAGCGCTGCCACCTTGCTGTAACAACGCCTGCTCGGACTCGGCAAGCGTAATGTGCCGGGTAGCCTGTCGGCGCCATTGCTGTTGCTGTGCAGGCAGCCCGGCTTCCAGTTGCGCAATCTGCTTTTGCTTTTCGGCAGCACTCAAATCGGCACGTTGCATGATTTGCATACGCTGCAGTACAAAGCGATCGAGTACATCGTCGTGACCAAAAAGCTCGGCAATCTCCTGCGCGCTGAAATACCTGCTACGCGTTTGCTGCATGGCCTGCAACCTGGCCGCCATGCTGTCCAGCGTCTGCGGCTGCCCTGCCGGGCCTTTACCCAAGTAGGCCAGCGCGTGCTGATAGTCCAGATAGCGGCGAAGCAGGTCTTGTGCATCGTCCAGCGCCTGGCCTGACAAGCGCTTTTCCAGCTGGCTGAGAATTTCGTGCCGGATATCATCCAGCGTGCGCTCACCCAGCGTAGAAAGGTAGTAGTCAAACATGGCTTTCAATTGCAGCCTTGTCATTACGCCACTATTTGCTACGCCTGCCAGGCCATCCACCGCGGTCTGACGCAAAGAAGGGGCAAACACCCCTTCCCGCTCAGACAGCGGGTCATCGCCACCCGGCCACCACCAAGCCCCTACAGCCAGCAATACCGGCAGCAGCAGCCATGCTTTGCGATGCCCGACCATGGCTTATACCCCGATATTGCGCAGACGGTTCGCGTGCTGGCGGAACAATGTTACCGGGCTGGTTTCGAGAATATTGCCCAGACCAAAGAACATATTGGTCTCATCCAGATGGTTGAAACGATAGTTATCGCGAATCACCTGACCCAGGTGCGAAGAACATGTACCCACCAAACCATCATTTGGCTCAGCCCCGAATACCAGGCTGGTTGCGGCCAACAATGGGTCACCCACATCCAGCGGATTGGTATAGGGCTGCGCACCGGACCAGGAGAAGTAATGGATACCATTCACCTGATAAGCGCCCTCACCGCAGGCGGTGGTAGGTACGGCCTGGGGATGGCGGCGATTAAAAGCAAGCGTGCCGGCGGTGGTTAGTGAGTTCAGCGTTGCAAGCTCATCTTGCGACAAGCTGCTACCTGTAGAGAACATGCGGATCAGACTGGCAAAAGCCCCGCCAGCAGCCACAGCCACCGACTCTGCCACAGAGCCTGGCGGCAGCACGCCACGCGTTGCATCAGCTACTTTAGAGCCCTTGTTGACACCACCTACGCTGGTAACAGAGGCAACCAGATCGGGGCGCACCGAGGCCACATAGCGCGACGTTGGCGAGCCCATGCTATGGCCAATCAGGTTCACTTTCTGGGACCCGGTCATGGCCACAATGCGCTGCACTTGCGCCAGCAGCTGTTCACCGCGCTTTTCATAGCTATCAGCTGGCGACACCTGAGCCACGTAGACCTGTGCCCCACCGCGCTGCAGTTCGGCAGGAATGCCGTAGAAGTAGTCCATACCCAAGAGGCTGTCAAAACCCAGCACGCCATGCACCAGCACTATCGGGTACTTGGTCTTGGCATAAGTGGCCTGGCTATCAGTGGGTACGGTGCCCATGCCGAAAGCGGGCTGCCACCCCATAGCCAGCAGTGCCGCTGTTGCCAGCATTTTTTTAGCAACGATAAACTTGCGCATATGTTCTCCTCTGTGGATGGTTTGTGATCTTGATGTCACTCGATGAGCACACTCCAAAATTAGAGTGGTAGCTCAATTTACACGCACAAAGACCAAGCAAAGAACCTTCAAGCCGATGTTCGATAAATGAAATAAACGCTTGTATGATTTTCTCCACACCACTCACCACCGAGACATCGCCAAGACAAACGTAGAGACCCAAACATGTCGACACCTGCCACCAATAGCATGCCAATGACAATACAATAACGCACTATTGATTTATGATTTCATTGCGACTTGTATAAAAACCAAACGCGTCACCAACACCTACAATCAGATGCACGACAGGTGTATAAGAGAAGACGCAATCTTGAGCCAGATTTCCTATCACCAACGAGATTACGCTACTATAGACAGTCCATAGCATGATTCGGCCAACCGAACACGACCCTGACCCCGTACCCAATGATTGATATCAAAGCCATTCTTAGCGCCATTTCAGGCAGAAAAAAGACCTCTAGCGAGTCGACCGAGTCGGCCACCATGCTGGTCAAGAACTTGCCGAATGCCGAGTACTACACGGCGCTGGTCGAAATCATCAAGGCGGTGGCAAAAATCAACAAAGATGCCAACGTTACGCTGAAAGATCGCATCACCACGCTCCTGTATGTCGATACCCGAGCGGTTGAAATGCACAGAAAGCTGTGCAAGGAATTCCTGATCGGCGCGTCGCGATCCAAATCATTTCTGCCCAGCATCCTGGCCTACTGGACCGAGCTGTCCAACGGCTACCAGCTTTGTTTGCGCCAGTTCCAGAGCAGCAAGAACGGCCAGATCGACGCCCAGATCGAACGCGTAGCCATACGCGCCCTGCACCACCAACTGAGCCTGATCAAATGGAGCGCCTTGCGCTACATCTCAGCCGATGGCAACACCTGGCAGCAGGCGTATCGGCTATACCAGTTTGCCGAACAATACGGGTTTCATGGCAAGGCCATTACCATGTATGACGAGCAGTCCGAGTCGACCACAGGCGAGCAGCTACTGATCCAGGCAGCCATGCTGCACCTGGCGCAAACGGACAACCTGCTCACCATCGAGATCGAGGCTATTCATCTGCTACTGGCCCGCCTGTCAGAAGGTATCAAGCTGCAGAATACGGCTTCGAGAAGCGATTTCCAGTACGTCATCAACCTGGACTTGCCTGCCCCGCCTCAGCTACTACGCCGCGGCACGCTAGGCAAAGGTTGCCGCTACTGGTCTGGTGATTTCGTGGTGAATCGCCTGGCAGATCTGATCCTGGACTTTGACCAAGGCATTCCGGAGGGCTTCAAGCAAGCTCTCCCTGCCATGGATACCCCCACCTGGCGCAACCTGCTGCAAAAGTTGTCATCTCGCTGGTCGCAAGATGGGGGCAAATCCATGCGCCAGCACGAGCGCCTGAGTTCCAGCGGCCACGCCAAGGTGGAGATCGGTTTCGAGAAGATCGCACACCATCTGAAAGTGAATCGTAGCGCACTGCAGCCAGACGACACCAATGATGACTGGCGCGTGAACGATGCCAGCGAGGCCGGCTTTGGCCTGACTTACCTGGGTCGCTCGGTAGAGAGCTTGATGATTGGCCGCACCATCTGGATTTCCTCTCGTGAATATCCTGGCCAGTTATGCGTGATACGGCGTGTGCAGCGCCTGGCCGAGGGCGGCACCCGCGTTGGTGTTGAAGTACTGGGCAGCCTGCCCTTGCCGGTCAGCCTGAGCGAAGGCAGCACCGATAGCAGCAACAGCAGCAGCGGCCTGTACATTACGCAGACCAATGCAAAAAAGGGGCAACGTGTTTTTCTGATACCCAAGCGGCTCGCAGACAATGGTAGAGAGCTGACCTTTGCGGCCAACGGCAAGTCTTACCAGATTCGCATTTTGCACAGCCATGCAATATTCGAAGATTGCCAGCAGGTAGAATTTGAAACACTGGAACGCCTGTAAACACACCTCAGCTCATGAAAAAAGCCGGCTTCCCAGCCGGCTTTTTTGGTAATTGCGGCCAACATTGATGTTGGCCGCAGCACACTGATTACAGCACTTCGATAATGCCCGCAGCACCCATACCAGTACCGATACACATGGTCACCATGCCATGGCCTTGCTGGCCCGCATCGCGCATACCGTGGATCAGCGTAGCGGTACGGATCGCGCCCGTCGCACCCAACGGGTGACCCAACGCAATGGCACCACCATGCGGGTTCACTAGCGACATATCCAGCTCCAGGTCACGCGCCACCGCCAAAGCCTGGGCGGCAAAGGCTTCGTTCAGCTCGATCCACTTCAGATCGCTCTGTGCCAGGCCAGCCTGCTTCAAAGCCGCAGGGATGGCTTCTTTCGGGCCGATACCCATGATTTCAGGTGGAACGCCTTTCACCGAGAAGGTAACGTAACGCGCCAGCGGTGTCAGGTTGAACTCTTTGAGCACACGCTCGGACACCAGAATCACCGCACCGGCGCCATCAGACATTTGCGAGGAGTTACCGGCAGTGACCGAACCCTTGGCATCGAACACGGTTTTCAGCTTGGCCAGGCCTTCCAGCGTGGTTTCGCGGCGTGGGCCTTCGTCGGTATCCAGTACGCGGGTCTTGCTAACCACTTCACCAGTTTCCAGGTTAGGTGTGCGGTAGGTCACTTCCAGCGGGGTGATCTCGTTCTTGAACTTGCCGCCATCAATGGCAGCCAGGGCACGACGGTGCGACTCTACCGCAAACGCATCCTGATCTTCGCGCGAAATACCCCACTGCTGTGCTACTTTTTCGGCTGTCAGACCCATGCCGTAAGCGATGGCATAGTTTTCATCCTTGGCAAATACTTCCGGGTTCAGCGACACCTTGTTGCCCATCATCGGCACCATGGACATGGACTCGGAACCAGCTGCAATCACCACATCGGCTTCACCCAGACGGATGCGATCAGCAGCCATCTGTACCGCATTGATACCGGACGAGCAGTAACGGTTGATAGTAATACCACCGACGGTATTAGGCAGGCCAGCCAGCAGCACGCCAATACGCGCCATATTCAGGCCTTGCTCGGCCTCTGGGAAGGCGCAACCTACCACGCAGTCGGAAATCAGTTTCGGGTCCAGTGTCGGCACCTGCGCCAGTGCACCGGTGATAACGTGTGCCAGCATATCGTCCGGGCGAACATGGCGCATCATGCCACGTGGCGCCTTACCCACCGGGGTACGGGTGGCGGCAACGATGTAAGCTTCCTGTACTTGTTTAACCATTTTTACAATCTCCTTCGGCAAAGCTGGCTTAGCCCCTCAGCCGCCAGCTTGCCCGCATTCTGGCTGTGATTAGTTACGCAGTGGTTTGCCGGTAGTCAGCATGTTGGCAATGCGGTCCTGAGTCTTGCTGGATTTGAGCAGGGTCATGAAGGCCTTGCGTTCCAGATCGAGGATCCACTGCTCGTTCACCAGCGTACCTTGCTCGACATCGCCACCGCTCATCACGTCGGCAATCAGGCCGGCGATGGTAAAGTCGTGCTGGCTGATAAAGCGACCTTCCAGCATGTTCACCAACTGACCCTTGATGGAAGCCGCACCCGAACGGCCGGCCACCGGGAACTTGCCGCCGGCCATTGGCGGGCGGTAGCCCGATTCGTACATGGACAGGGCCTGTTGCTTGGCCACGTGTAGCAGCTCGTAGGTGTTGAACACCACATTGTCGGTAGCGCGGAAGAAACCGATTTCCTGTGCTTCGTGTGCACTGGTCGCTACTTTGGCGGTAGCGATAGCCATGAAGTAATCCTTCAGCGCGGCCAGCACGTCACCTTTGGCTTCACGCGCGGCACGCAGGGCAAACTCCTTGCAACCGCCACCACCTGGCAGCAGGCCCACGCCCACCTCCACCAGACCCACGTAGGATTCCAGCGCAGCGACAACTTTGTCGCAGTGCATGGCAAACTCGCAGCCACCACCGAACACGTAACCCTGGGTTGCAGCAACAGTCGGAATCTGGCTGTAGCGCAGGCGCATGGAGGTTTCCTGGAAGCGGCGCACCATGGTGTCGATCGCATCCCAGTCACCCATCATGAAGGCTGGCAGCATGGACTGCAGGTCAGCCCCTACCGAGAATGGCTCTTCGGTTTGCCAGATCACCAGGCCCTTGAAGCGGGCTTCGGCGATGTCCAACGCTGCGTGCACGCCGTCGATCACGTCCGGACCAATCGCATGCGCTTTGGACTTGAACGACACCACCAGCACGTCGTCACCGGTCGTGAATGCACGCACACCGTCGTTTTCGAACACAGTCTCGCCCAGCAGGCCATCGGCCTCGCCCAGCACTTTGGCCGGGGCCAGCTGACGTGCGTACACGTCCAGCGTGGAGCGGCCAACCAGCTTGCCGGCAGTCGCGTCAAACGAACCATCAACAAAATGCACGCCGGCACGGTCAGCTTCCAGCGCCCAGGCTGGCAGGTTGGCCGCAGCCAGGGACTTGCCCGCTTTCACGTCAGCATCAACCCACTCGGCGACTTGTTTCCAACCGGCAGACTGCCAGGTCTCGAACGGGCCGGCAGACCAGCCAAAGCCCCAGCGAATGGCGAAATCGACATCGCGCGCGCAGTTGGCAATATCACCCAGGTGGAAAGCGATGTAATGGAACACATCACGGAAGCATGCCCACAGGAACTGCGCCTGCGGATGCTCGCTTTCGCGCAGCTTCTGGAATTTTTCGCCCGGGTTTGCGATCTTCAGGATTTCCTTGACCGCATCGTCACCCTTCTGGCCGGCACCAACGTACTCGCCGGTAGCCGGGTCGATGACAAACATCAGTTTGCCTTCTTTTTTGTAGATACCACGCTTGGTCTTGGCACCCAAAGCGCCATCGGCGATCAGCTTCTGCAGCCACTGCGGCGACTGGAACAGCGCGTGCCACGGGTCGTTCGGCAGCGTGTCCTGCATGGTTTTCACCACGTGGGAGAAGGTATCCAGACCGACCACATCGGCGGTGCGGAAAGTAGCCGACTTCGGACGACCGAGGCGCGGGCCAGTCAGGTCGTCAACGATGTCAAAGCGGATACCGAACTTCTCGGCATTGGCGATGGTCGCCAGCATGGAGAACACGCCGATGCGGTTGGCCACAAAGTTCGGGGTATCTTTGGCGCGAATCACGCCCTTGCCCAGCGTGGATACCAGGAAGCGTTCCAGGTTATCCAGAATGCCAGCATCCGAACCTACGCACGGAATGATTTCTACCAGGTGCATGTAGCGCGGCGGGTTGAAGAAATGCACACCGCAGAAACGTGGCTTCAATGCGGCAGGCAGCGAATCAGCCAGCTGGTTGATGGACAAGCCCGATGTATTGGTAGCGAAGATGGTATTTTCGCCCAGATGCGGGCCAACCTTGGCGTACAGGTCTGCCTTCCAATCCATGCGCTCAGCGATAGCCTCGATCACCAGGTCGCAGTCTTTCAGCAGATGCAGGTGATCTTCATAGTTGGCAGGCTGGATATAGTTCACTGCGTCTTTATTGGACAGTGGAGACGGCTTGAGCTTTTTCAGGCCTTCGATAGCTTTCAGTGCAATCGCATTCTTGTTGCCTTCTTTGGCAGGAAGGTCGAACAGAACGGTTGGCACCTTGGCATTAACCAGATGAGCGGCGATTTGCGCCCCCATCACGCCGGCACCCAGAACGGCTACCTTGCGCACGATGAATTTGGTCTGAGACATGGTTTCCTCGGTTGTCTTAACGAACAAACATGGTTAAAGGCTTCCCGGATTATAGGTTCCGGGTAAGCAATCTTGTGAAAGATCTGATTTAGAGTATCTGAACCAAAATTCAGCATCTTTCCAAAAAAACACGGCCTGCGCCGTGTCAGTTGCGGCCAACCCGCGAGTTGGCCGCATGTTCAAACTTTAGAAGCGATGGTTGTACTGCACACCAACGATCTGGGCAGACGATTTGTAATCAGCCGTACCTTTGGTCTGGCTGGACACGCACTGACTAACCCCTTGGAATGTGCAAGTACCATCCACATTTGCCTTGGCGTCCTTGATCATGATGTAAGAATAGGCGAAGTCGATAGACGAAACTTTGCTCAGATCGTACTTACCACCAAACGACAGCCAGGTACGGTCATTGTCAGGCATAGTAGCCAGGCGGTGGTTATCATCGGGCACCGGGGATTTATCGTATGCCACACCGGCGCGCAGTTGCAGTGCATCGGTGTACTGGTAAGAGCCACCCAGCGATACCTTGTAGGTGTCCTTCCAGGCCGGAGACAGATACGTGGTATTACCTTGGTAAGAACTGGTACCCGCAATGCCTTTGCCATTAGCATAAACAAGACGTGCTTTGTCAAAGCGGGAGTGCTTGGTCCAGGTAACATCACCGAACATATTCACTCGCGGATTCAGCTTGAACATGCCATGCACGGAAAGCGACTCTGGGGTATCAATCTGGACAGAAGCATCTTCCAGATCTTTAAAGCCAACAGCATTCAAAGTAGCTGCACTGCTGGACTTGGCCCATTTGGCAGTACCTTTCAGGGTATGCTCAATCTTGGATCGGTAGTTGACACCCAAGCGTGTAGAATCATTGATATCCCACATCCAAGCTAGGTTATAACCAAAACCCCAGTCATCACCATCCACATCCGCGAAACCATCTGCGGCACCGTTACCATTCAGGAGTGCCACACCAGTAGCACCTGCAGCAGAGGTAAGTGCATAACCAAAGTTGGCATACTGGCGCAAGCTAGCTTCAGCGTGCTGGGCAATTACACCCACAGCAACCGAGTGCTGCTCATCCAGCTTGAAAGCAATGGACGGGTTGATATCAATGGTTTTCAGTGATGTGGAATTCAGGTTGTAGCGCAACACCGAGTCACGAGCATACTCGGTAGAAGAAGCGAATGGCACATAGACACCAACACCAACAGCAACCTTGTCGTTTAGCTTGTGGGTAGCATACAGATGTGGAACCGCAATCAAGTCATCCGTAATAGTACCGCTGTTCGACCCCTTGACCGTGGAGTTATAGGCTGAAACAGCAGCCGTAGGGTAAGTAGCACTTGCATTACTGTACTTGACGCTAGGCATTACCAGGTTCATGGCGCCGGAGAAGTTTGTACCTTCCAGCTTGGTCATGCCGGCAGCGTTGTAAAAAATGGTAGAAGCATCAGCAGCTTCGGCAGCGCTGGCATTGGCAGTAGACTGCGCGCTAACCGACTGGGTACCGAAATGGTAGCCGGATGCCATAACGGCAGCGGAGGCACCCATCATCATCACGGACAGGCTGAGGTGTTTCAGTTTCATGTGTCATTCCCTCTGTGCATTGTTTGTCATGCTGTTGTGATCGTACTGTAGCGTCGATCTAACATTGATACTACCAGACTAGATAAGTATTTCCAGCATTTTCGAGCATTCGTTCCAAACGGTTGTTTCATTATTATCGTGAAACACACAATGCATCAAATCAGGCGTGAACAGCCTTCTGCATCAATGGCCACATAGGTGGCTATCAAATCGGTAATGATCACCACCTCGCCAGACATGCGCTCGGCCTCTACCTCCAGCTTCAGCGTTACCGACTTCTGCCCCAACCTTAGGCAATTGGCGTAAATGGACACCACATCCCCGACATGAATGGGATGTGCAAACTGGAAAGCATTGACCGCCACCGTCGTCACCGCCCCTTTGGCAATGCGCTCAGCAGATGTTGCGCCAGCCAGGTCGATCTGGTGTAACAGCCACCCTGCCTGTACGCGACCATGGGCATTGGTACTCTTAGGCTCGGCGCGCAGGCGCAGCACTGGCTGGCGTGCAGATTCAATCGGGTTATTTTGCATATTGGCCCCTCCTGATGTCACTCTGCCAGCAAAATGACATCAGCAGGAGGGTGGGCTTTCGCCCACCCCACTTACATGCTAGTGCATCAGAAAATCAACCGCTGCAGCAATTGCTCATCGTGGTGCTCCATCTTCATGTCGAAGTCGTCCACCATGATGACGTCACGCTTGAGTTTGCGTGCTCGCGTTACAGCATCAAACTCTTGCTGAGTAATGATGCCACTGGCCAGGGCCTCGGCCAGGCGCTCACGCGCGGTGATGGTCTTGAACTTGCCATCGCGACCCAGTTTGCGCAGTTTCTGCTCCACCGGCTCGGTTTCCAGCATCGCCTTCAGCGCCGGCTCCAGCACACCTACCGGGTCGGTTTCATCAGCCGAAACGAACATGCCTTTAGTCAGGCGAGTGCGCGTCGGGCCCAGCTCCATCAAGCTGCGGGCAACCTGTGTACCAATGCGATCGCTGGCTGGCTTGAGGGTAAGACCCCACGGGAAGATTACCTTGCGCAGTACTGCGGCCAACATACGGCTTGGCAGGTTAGCCAGGAAACCGTCCATCGCCTGTTGCAGGTCGTACAAAGCCGTATCAACCGCCCACTTCAGCACCGGCAGGTCTTCCTTCTGCGCGCCATCACGCTCGAAACGCTTCAGGCAAGCAGAGGCAATGTACAGGTTGGACAGCATGTCACCCAGGCGGGCAGACAGTTTTTCGCGGAATTTCAGCGAGCCACCCAGGCTGAACATGGCCATATCGGACAGCAGGGCAAAGGCACTGGAGAAACGTGTCAGCTGCTTGTAGTACGCCGCCACATCGCCGCCTTTCGGGCTGCCAACAAACTTGGCGCCAGTCAGACCCATCCACAGCGAACGGAACACGTTGCTGATCACGAAGTTGATATGGCCGGTAATGGCCTTGTCAAATTCGGCGCCATCATTGGCCATGGCGGCTTTCATTTCGCGCAGCACAAATGGATGGCAACGGATGGCACCCTGACCGTAGATGATCATGGAGCGCGTCAGGATGTTGGCCCCCTCTACGGTAATGGCAATCGGGATCGCCTGATAAGCACGCGCCAGATAGTTACGCGGGCCCAGTACGACTGCCTTGCCGCCGTGCACGTCCATCGCGTCATTCAGCGTTTTGCGCATGCGTTCGGTATTGTGGTACTTCAGCACGGCAGACAACACGGATGGCTTCTCGCCGATATCCAGGCCGGTCAGTGCCAGGTCTTGCGACGCTTCCATCTGGTAGGTAAAGCCACCAATACGCGCCATGGCTTCATCCACGCCTTCGAACTTGCCAATAGACAAGCCGAACTGATCACGGATACGGGCATACGCGCCGGTGGTGTAGGACGCCACCTTGCCGGAGGCAACCGACATGGCTGGCAGCGAGATGCAGCGGCCAACCGACAGGCACTCGACCAGCATGCGCCAGCCTTGGCCGGCGAACTCACGGCCACCGATGATCCACTCCAGCGGAATGAACACATCCTTACCCCAGGTCGGGCCGTTCATGAAGGCAGCACCGCCCGGGAAGTGACGACGGCCAATGCACACGCCTTCGTGCTCGGTAGGTACCAGCGCGCAGGTGATACCGATGTCTTCCTTGTCACCCAGCAGGTGATCCGGGTCATACATCTTGAACGCCAGGCCCAGCACAGTGGCGACTGGCGCCAAGGTGATCCAGCGCTTTTCCCAGCTAACGCGGATACCCAGCACGTTTTCGTGATGTTGGCCGCTGCGCGGATCGGTGTAGCTACCACGGCACACAACGCCAAAGTCAGGGATAGCGCCTGCGTCAGAGCCAGCGTACGGGCTGGTCAATGCAAAGCACGGCACGTCAACACCTTTGGCCAGGCGCGGCAGGTAGTAGTCTTTCTGCGCTTCGGTGCCGTAGTGTTGCAGCAGTTCACCAGGGCCGAGCGAGTTCGGCACCATGACGGATACTGCGGCCGTACCACCACGGGTAGCGATCTTGGTCACCACCTTGGCATGCGCGTAGTTGGAGAATTCCAGACCGCCGTATTTCTTCTTGACGATCATGCCCAGGAAGCCCTGGTCCTTGATGAACTGCCACACTTCCGGCGGCAGGTCTTTCAGCTCGTGCGTGATCTTCCAGTCGTCGATCATTTTGCACAACGCTTCGGTCGGGCCATCAATGAAGGCCTGCTCTTCGGCGGTGAGCTTCGGGTCCGGGAAGGACAGCAAACGGTTCCAGTCCGGCTTGCCGGAGAACAGGTCACGATCCCACCAAACGGTACCGGCGTTGATCGCTTCCTGCTCTGTCTGGGACATGGCAGGGGTAATCTTCTTGAAAATGGTGAACACCGGGCCGGTAAACACGGCACGGCGCAGCGGGGTAAGGTTCAGCATTGCCGCGATGACGCCGAAAACGGCCCATACGGCAACAGGAACCTGGCAACCCCAGGCGAACTGCAGGCTGGCGATCCAGCCTGCGATGGCGATAGTCCAGGCAATGACAGGCGCGCGGAAGTAAGCCAGCGCGCCAATCAGCAGGACGAGAATAACGGCAGATGTCATTATGGTTAACCCTCGTGTTGACCCTGTGAAAAGTCAATCAGATGGGCGCCGTCAACCCTGCCACGACAAAAGGTACCAGGTGTTTTACGATCATGTCCGGGTCGCGGGCGGTAACCACTTGGCTACGAACAAAAATCTTCAACACATCATTACCGGCAAAGGCATTGAACATCACGCTGAAAGCGAAATGCATACGCCATGCGATATCTTCGGCCCCAAACTGGGGTAATGCACGCTGAAACGCACTGGTGTAGCGCTGTACAAAAATGCTGTACTGCTGATTCAGTGCTTCGCGCAGTAGGCGGTGATTTTCCACCAGCGTGCGCGACATCAGCCGGACAAACAGCGCCCCGCCCCTCGCAGGGTCTTTAGACAGGGCCAGGCACGGGCGGATGAAGCTCACCACCAGTTGCTCGGCTGTCAGTGCTTGTCCGGACTGTTCCAGGGTATCCAGCTCTGCCAGACAGGCCGCCACAAAGGGGCCGATACGGCGCATGAATACGGATTCGAACAGTGCATCCTTGGAACCAAAGTGGTAATTCACCGCAGCCAGATTGACTTCTGCCTGCTGTGTAATCATGCGAAGCGAGGTAGCCTCGAAACCGTGCTCAACGAACAGACGTTCTGCGACGTCCAAAATCCGTGTCGCGGTATCGGGTTTATTCACTTCCATGCTGTCTTGCACCTTGATCGGGGTAAGTAATTGCGTCGCCTTGCTCATCATGACTTTAGAACAAGCGTTTGAAACTTACGTTTAAATTTGACGCATGTCAAGAATTGCATCGCCTCGCCTTTATAATTTTCGAAATCAAAAACGGCAGTCTTCAGTTTAGACTGCCGCTTGATTGAAACAACTGTTTCTTTACAGACCGCGCAGCAAATCTGCTTTCAGGTCTTCTATGTGTTCCAGCCCCACCGCCACCCGCAGCAAACCCTCGGTAATGCCGGCATTGGCACGTGCTTCCGGCGTAATACGGGCATGCGTAGTAGATGCCGGGTGTGTCAGCGTGGTTTTCACGTCGCCCAGGTTGGCGGTGCGGGAAATCAGCTGGATGGCATCCACTACCTTCCAGGCGGCTTCACGCCCGCCTTTTACCTGGAACGACAGCACCGCCCCGCCGCTTTTCTGCTGGCGCTGCGCCAGCTCGTAATGCGGATGATCGGGCAAGCCCGGGTAGAACACCTTCTCCACGCTTGGCTGTTGCTGCAGCCACTGCGCCAGCGCCAGCGCATTGGCGGAGTGTTTTTCCATGCGCAGGTGCAGCGTTTCCAGCCCGGATAGCAACACCCAGGCGTTGAATGGCGCCAGCGACGGGCCCGCAGTACGCACGTGCAGGTACACCTGCTCTACCAGCTTGTCGCTACCCACTACGGCCCCACCCATCACGCGGCCGTGGCCGTCCAGGTATTTGGTGGCCGAATGCACAACCAGATCCGCACCCAGCTTGATGGGCTGCTGCAGCGCTGGCGAGCAGAAACAGTTATCCACCACCAGCAAGGCCCCTGCTTCGTGCGCAATGGCCGCCACAGCAGCGATATCGGCCAGGTCGGTAAGTGGATTGGAGGGTGTCTCCAGGAAAAACACCTTGGTATTCGGCTTGATGGCCGCACGCCAAGCATCCAGGTTGGCCGCATCGACATAGCTGGTTTCTACGCCAAACTTGGCCAGCACACCATTGAACAGATTAATGGTGGAGCCAAACAGGCTGCGCGAAGAAACAATGTGATCACCACTTTTAAGCAGCGTCAGCATGGTGGCCTGGATGGCCGCCATACCGGTAGAGGTCGCTACCGCACGCTCGGCCCCCTCCATGGCAGCCAGGCGCTGCTGGAATGCCGATACGGTCGGGTTGGTAAAGCGGGAATAGGTAAAGCCGTCGATCTCACCCAGAAACATCGCAGCAGCCTGGGCTGCGCTATCAAAGGTAAAACTGGAAGTAAGCTGCAGGCTCTGGCTGTGTTCGCGGTATTCGCTAGTCTCGCGACCAGCCCGGATAGCCAGGGTTTCAGGGTGCAGGCTCAGACAAGGGTCATCACTGGACATGTTTATTCTCGACACGGGCGATTGAATACAAAACCAAACGATAACAAGGGTTGGCCGCTGCGGCCAACCCTTGTCGTTATATACACATTACATCAGGTTTTGTTCGGCCACGTTCAGGTTGAGATCCACCATCTGGCTGCCGGCATCTTCGCCTTCTTTTGCTTCCTTGCCGGCCGGTTTGCTCTTGCCACGCGCAGCTTCGATCGCATCCAGATACGCTTCGTTGATGTCACCGGTAATGTAGCAACCGCTAAAGCAAGACGCCTCAAACACATTGAGTTCGCGATTGAGGCTATGTACCGCCTGCTCCAGTGCTTCCAGGTCCTGGTAAATCACCGCATCCGCACCGATTTCTGCCGCGATTTGTGTCTCGTTGCGGCCGGTAGCCAGCAGCTCGGCACGCGTTGGCATGTCGATACCGTAAACGTTCGGGAAACGCACAGCCGGCGCCGCAGAGGCGAAGAACACTTTGTTGGCACCGGAGTCGCGCGCCATCTGCACGATTTCTTTGGAGGTAGTACCACGCACGATGGAATCATCCACCAGCAGCACGTTACGGCCGGCAAACTCCATGGGCACCGGGTTCAGCTTCTGGCGAACGGACTTCTTGCGTACCGCCTGGCCCGGCATGATGAAGGTGCGGCCAATGTAGCGGTTCTTGATGAAGCCTTCGCGATACGGCAAGCCTAGCGCATTGGCCAGCTGCAGCGCGCTCTGGCGGCTGGAGTCCGGAATCGGGATCACTACGTCGATTTCCATGTCTGCGTACTGGCGGCGGATTTTCTCGGCCAGCATCTCGCCCATCACCAGGCGCGACTGGTAAACCGACACACCGTCGATCACCGAATCCGGGCGGGCAAAGTACACGTACTCGAACAGGCACGGTGCCAGCTGGGTTTTCTCGGCACATACTTTGGACTGCATCTCGCCGTCGAAGCGCACATACACGCACTCACCCGGCAGCACATCGCGCAGCACCTTGAAACCGGAGCAATCCAGCGCCACCGATTCGGAGGCGAGCATGTACTCGGTGCGGTTATCCACCTCGTTGCAACCCATGATCAAGGGACGAATGCCGTGCGGGTCACGGAACGCTACCAGGCCGTAGCCGGCAATCATGGCCACGACGGCATAAGCGCCCTTCACACGGCGGTGCACGGCTTCTACGGCACCAAACACGGCATCCGCAGTCAGTGAAGCGCCTTCCACACGCGCGGCAATTTCATGCGCAAACACGTTCAGCAGCACTTCCGAGTCGGAATTGGTGTTGATGTGGCGCAGATCGTTGCGGTACATATCCGACTTCAGTTCGTCGGTATTGGTGAGGTTACCGTTGTGTGCCAGCACGATGCCGAACGGCGAGTTCACGTAAAAAGGCTGCGCCTCGGCCAGGCATGAAGCCGAGCCGGCGGTGGGGTAGCGCACGTGGCCGATACCGGCATTGCCCTGCAAGGAGCGCATATTGCGGGTACGGAATACATCCCGCACCAGGCCGCTGCCTTTGTGCATGTGAAAGGTCTTACCGTTGGCCGTAACAATACCGGCTGCGTCCTGACCGCGGTGCTGCAACAGTTGCAGACCGTCATACAACAGCTGGTTTACGGGTGTCTGACCTACCACCCCAAGAATTCCACACATAGTTAATCCCCAGACTACACGAGTAAAAACAAGGGGTGATGACGCCGACGCATCATCACCCCTCTATTGCAAACTAAGTAAAGTTCATTTTCTGTGCCAGTGCATCCGGCAACCATGGCTTGGCAGCCAACGCCACCGCCTGGAAAGGCGCCACAAGCAGGGCATTCTGCCAGCCGGGCGACTTTGGCAAATTGCTCAAGCCGCCCATAATCATCACCACAGTGACCAGCAACATGCCACGCACCAGGCCAAACACGGCACCCAAGAAGCGGTTGACGCCACCCAAACCCACCGCATCCAGCATCACGGTGAGCGAGGCACGCAAGACACCCGCCAGCAACCAGACGCCCACCAGTAACAGCAGGAATGCCGCCATCAGACGCAAGCCATCACCGGGCAAGGGGATGAACTCAGCAACAAGCGGCGACAGGCTGCGCGCCGCCCAGAACGCAATCAGCCAGGAAAACAGCGAAAGCACTTCAGCGGCCAAACCGCGAAACAGTGACAACATGATAGAACCGGCGATCAACGCCAGAATCAGGTAGTCCAGCCAGGTCATTCCGCCCCCACCACAATGCCGGTGACACCGGCCTTGCTAAGGCGACGCATGGCAGCATCAGCCTCTTCACGCGACTTGAACGGCCCTACGCGTACGCGGGTAACCTCACCCTTGCTGGTTTGCACCTTGCTGAAACGGGCGCTAACGCCGGCTGCGGCCAACCTGCTGCGCAAAGCATCCACTTTTTGCGGGTCGGACAGCGCCGCCAGCTGGATACTGAATTTCTTGCCCGGCGCCGCATCCGCCGCATTGTCTTTTGCTGGTTTGGCCGGCTCGGCATGCGCGGACTCGCGCCCCTCCAGAATGGCCATCGGGTCGATGGCCTTTTTCTCAGCGGCGGGCTTGGGCTTGCTGTCTTTTGCCGGCTCCTTGGCCACAGGTTTAGACTCGGCTTTGGTTTCGGCTTTGGCCTCTGCCTTGGGCTTGGCCTGCGGCTTAGGCTCCACAGGCAGCTCGGGCTTGGGCAATGGCTTGACGTCGGGGTTGGCAACAGGCGCAACAGATGGCGCAGGCGCAATGACGGCCGGTACCGGCGGTTGCGCTGGCGGCTTGGCCAGTACCACTGGCGGCTTTACTACTGGCTGCGACGCTGTTTCAGGCTCATCCGGCGGCAAAGTGGCCAGCAAGTCGGTCACCGGCTGCGATGCCACAACAGGCGGCGCCGGTGGCGCCACCACGGCTGCCGGCTGAGAGGCAGCCTGCAGGCCGGTAATATCCACCGCCTCCGGCTTCATGGCCTGCTCCGGCAAGGCATCCACCACATTCCACAGCACCGCTGTCGACAAGCTCACCATCACAATGGCGCCCACCAGGCGGCGGCGCGCCCGCTTGCGCAGCAACAGCAGTTCGTCATGGGTGGAAAGTGCCATCAGGTGTCCTTATGATGCGCGGTGAAGGCGATGCTCCATCACCTCGGCCACGGTGTGGAATGAGCCAAATACGACAATTCTATCATTCTCGCCGGCCTGCGATAAGGCTGCATCCCAGGCCAAAGGTACCGTTTCGTAACGACTGACTCCTTTGACACCCAAGGCTTCCAGCTCGCTGGCGATAGCATCGGCGCTGCGGCCGCGCGGCATATCCAGCCCGCCTACCAGCCACACATCAAATTCGTCTTTCAATAAGCCCACCACGGCAGCCATATCTTTATCGGCCAGCATGGAGAAGACGGCAATACGCTGGCTGGCAAACGCCATGCGCTTCAGGCTATCGGCCAGCGCACGCGCGGCATGCGGGTTGTGGCCCACATCCAGAATGGTCAGCGGGCGACCCGGCAAGACCTGGAAGCGGCCCGGCCAGTCCACCTCCAGCAGCCCGCGCTTGATCGCGCCAATACCCACCGGCAGCCAGGCCTTCACCGCTTCCAGCGCAGCCAATGCTGCCGCGGCATTCACCATCTGGTATTCACCGCGCAAGGCCGGAATGGGGAGCGCGTGTTTGTGCACATCACCCATATGGAAAGACCACTGGTTGTCCATGCGTGTTATGCCAAAATCACGCCCCACCAGCTTGAGATCAGCACCCAGCTGCGCAGCATGGTCCAGCAAACTTTGCGGCGGCTTGGGGTCGGCACAGATGGCTACTTTACCGGCGCGGAAAATACCGGCCTTTTCGAAACCCACCAGCTCGCGCGTATCACCCAGATACGCTTGGTGGTCCAGATCCACGCTCACCACCACCGAGACTGCTGGCTCGAAAATGTTCACAGCATCCAGGCGGCCGCCCAGCCCTACTTCCAGCACGGCCACGTCAACGCCCTCAGCCATGAAGGTGTGCATGGCGGCCAGTGTGCCAAACTCGAAATAGCTCAGCGAGGTATCGCCACGGGCATCGTTGATGGCCGCAAAGCTATCCACGATGCGCTGGTCTGCCACCGGCTGCATATCGATAGCGATACGCTCGTTGTAGCGGATGATATGCGGCGAGGTATATGTACCCACCTTGAAACCACCACGACTGAGCATGGTAGACAGCATGGCGCACACCGAACCCTTGCCATTGGTACCACCCACGATGATCACGGGGAAATCAGGCTGCAAACCCATGGCATCCCGCACAGCCGACACCCTGGCCAAGCCCATATCAATAGCCGAAGTGTGCAAACCTTCCTGATACTGCAGCCACGTTTGCAGGCTGCTGCCACGATGCGGTGGGGTATTCGTACTCATTCTCTACTCTTCTTCTGCAAGGTTGGCCGCTGCCGTGCGGCACCACTGCACGTACACACGCAGCGCCCGGTGCGTGTCTGCCGGCACGGCATCGCGCCACACCAGCAGGGTCAGATCTTTTTTATCGGCCGTTCTGCCGCGCAGTACCACCAGCCAGGGTAGCGCTACGCTAGCGGGCAGCACTGCCACCCGCAACAGCTGTAGATGACAGGCACCGCGGGCATCTACCGAAAAACTGCCGCGCCGCCCGGCCATACCGCTACTGCGCAGCAAGGACACACTCGCCATGGCACCGCACAGCAGCAACACCAGCTGTGACTGCCCATCCAGTATGCTCAGCGCCGCCAGCAAAACCAGCCACATCAGCAGCAATACCCCGCAAGCCAGCCAGCTGGTAGCCAGGTTGGCCGCAAACGGCGGAATGTGCGTGCGGTGCATGAATGGCTACAAATCAGGCAGGGTCAACCGGCGAGTTCATGATGTCGGCGTCCACGGTATCCAGCAGCGTGGAGTGGATCTCGACATCAAACCATTCCCAGAACGTTTTCAGCGAGCGGTCTTGCGGCCACAGCGACTCGTCCTCGTACCAGGAGGCCAGCTCCAGGCGGAACAGCTGCTCGAAAATCTCGTCTACGTGGGCCACGGCCTCTTCCGGCTCGTCGAACTCCGGCAACAGGATCACGGTACTGTCGGCGCGCAGTGCATCCAGTGTCAGCTCGATCATGTCGTTGTCCGGCACGGCGTTGAGCCACGCCAGGAACGGGGCTTTGGGTTTGATTACGGCTACCGATCGGTCAACAAAATACATGGCGAATCCTTTCACAGATACCCGCCGGCAGGCAGGCTTCGAGTTGGCGCGCATTGTAGCAGCCACAAGGCGGCAGGCGAAGGGCAAACACGTGCTCATGCTACAATTGCCGCCATTGCAATTGCCCCGTACACCCCGAATACATTATGGCCCTGATTACCGTAGATAACGCTTGCCTTGCCTTCGGGCACCACGCCCTGCTGGACAAAGTGGACTTTTCGCTGGAAAGCGGCGAGGTCGTCGGCCTGATCGGCCGCAACGGCGCCGGCAAGTCATCGTTGCTGAAAGCCATTGCCGGCACCGTCAAACTGGACGATGGCCGCATCATCCAGCAAAGCGATATCAAGGTAGCCTACGTACCGCAAGAGCCGGTCTTTACCGACGGGCACACCGTATTCGAAGCCGTCGCCGAAGGCCTGGGGGCGCTCAAAGCCCTGCTTACCGACTACCACCACCTGACGCAGCAGCTGGCCGACCCTGCGGCCAACCATGAAGCCGTACTTGCGCGCATGACCGACATCCAGCACGCGCTGGAAGCGCACGACGGCTGGCAGTTCGACGCCCTGATCAGCACCACCCTGTCCCACCTGGGCCTGAATGCAGACACGCTGGTCAGCGAGCTGTCCGGCGGCTGGAAAAAACGCGTCGCCCTGGCGCGCGCGCTGGCGTCCCGCCCCGACGTGCTGCTACTGGACGAACCTACCAACCACCTGGACATGAGCGCCATCGAGTGGCTGGAGGGCCTGATCAAGAATTTTGCCGGCAGTGTCCTGCTGATCACCCACGACCGCCGCTTTCTGGACAATATCGCCACCCGCATCATCGAGCTGGATCGTGGCCTGCTGCGCAGCTACCCGGGCAGCTTTGGCGCCTACCAGGTGCGCAAAGCCGAAGAGTTGGCCGTAGAAGAAGAACAAAACCGCATCTTTGACAAATTCCACGCCCAGGAAGAAGTGTGGATCCGCAAAGGCATCGAGGCACGCCGCACCCGCAACGAGGGCCGTGTACGCCGGCTGGAAGAAATCCGCCGCCAGCGCGCCTCCCGCCGCGAGCGCGTGGGCCAAGTCAACTTCCAGCTGGACGCCGGCGAGCGCTCCGGCAAGCTGGTGGCCGAGCTGGAGCACGTCAGCAAGGGTTTTGAAGGCCGCACGCTGATCAAGAACTTTACCAGCCGCATCCTGCGCGGCGACAAAATCGGCCTGATCGGCCCCAACGGCGCGGGCAAAACCACGCTGCTCAAGCTGATTCTGGGCGAGCTGGAAGCCGACAGCGGCAGCATCAAACGCGGCAGCAAGCTGGAAGTGGCCTACTTCGACCAGTTCCGCACCCAGCTGGACGAAGAAACCAGCGTGGCCGACATCATCAGCCAGGGTAACGACTTTGTAGACATCTGCGGCCAGAAAAAGCACGTAATGAGCTACCTGGAAGACTTCCTGTTCTCGCCACAGCGCGCGCGCAGCCCCGTGCGCTCGCTGTCCGGTGGCGAGCGCAACCGCCTGCTGCTGGCTCGCCTGTTTACCCGCCCGGCCAACGTACTGGTGCTGGACGAACCCACCAACGACCTGGACATCGACACGCTGGAGCTGCTGGAAGAGCTGATCGAGCAGTACACCGGCACCGTATTTGTGGTGAGCCACGACCGCGCCTTCCTGGACAACGTCGTCACCCAGGTCATTGCCTTTGAAGGCGAAGGCCGGCTGGAAGAATACCCGGGCGGCTACCAGGACTGGGTAGACACCAAGGCCCGCATGGCGGCCATGAAGCAGGAAACCCCGGCGCGCAAAGACAACCATGCGGCCAACCTGGACGCCAAGCCGGAACGTGACCGCAGCGCCCGCGCACAAAAGCTCAGCTTCAACGAAAAGCGCGAGCTGGAACGCCTGCCGCAAGAGATCGCCGACCTGGAAAGCGAACAAGCCCAGCTGAACGAGAAACTGCTGGACCCCAACGCCTACCGTAGCGCACCGCTGGAAGCACGCGGCTGGCAAGCACGCATCGAGGAAATCGACCTGCTGCTACTGGAAAAACTGGAACGCTGGGAAGCACTGGAGGCCAAGCAGGCATGATGAAACGCACTATCCTTGCGCAGCTGGCTAGCCGCCAGGGGCTGGTGCTACTGACCACGGCGCTGGCACTGGCGGGCTGCGCCAGCGCCCCGCCCGCCCCGAAAAAGCCGCCCAAACCCGCCAGCCGCCCCGGCATCAGCCTGGCCGGGCTGCAAGCCGATGGCGCCGGCCGCGAGATCCTGATGTACACCCTGAGCCTGCTGGACATCGACTATAAATTTGGCGGCAGTAACCCGGAAGCCGGGCTGGACTGCAGCGGTATGGTGGCCTACATCTACCAGAATGCCGCCAAGGTGAAACTGCCGCACAATGCCGCCCAGATCGCCAGCCTGGCTCGCCCCATCGACAATAACCGCATGCGCGTAGGCGACCTGGTGTTTTTCAACACGCTGGGCAAGCCGTTTTCGCACATGGGCATTTACATTGGAGACGGTAAGTTCGTCCATGCACCACGCAGCAATAGCGTGATTCGTGTCGACCGCCTGGATAACAGCTACTTTGCCGCCCGCTACGAGGGCGCGCGCACCCTGTTCGACTGAGCCATGTGGCACCAGCACTGGCAAAACTGGCAACGCTACCGCCCGCGCCTGCACCGCGACGGCATCAGCCTGCCCGCTGCCCTGCTGCTCACACAGCTCAAAAGCTGGCTGGATAGCGACGAGCTCATCATCGAAGACCTGCTGCTGGACGAACACGGCGCAGTTTTCTGGCTGAAAATACAGCAGCCCACTCCCACCATCGTGCAGCTGCATTGCCAGCCGGAAGCCATGGCTGCAGACAACAACAGTGTGCGCCTGCGCTACCACCTGCAAGCCGACGATAGTCAAGCCAGCTTACGCGGGCGTCTTTTAGGCTCGCTAGCCAGCATGGCGGCCAATAGCGGGCTGGCGACGCGCCTGCTGCAAAGGTTGGCCGCACCGCTGCCATGGTTAGCCATAGACCAGCAATACCTCACCTTGCACTGGCGCGACATCCCCGCCGTACAGCACTGGCTGCACGCCACCATTCTGGGCCACCAGCCCCTGTCCGGCTGGCGCATTGCCGCCATTCACACCCGGCACGACTTGCTGCGACTGCAGCTAAAGCGTAGCCAGCCCGGCAACCAAGGGTAATCCCCTACCCGTTTGTACTTTGCAAGCGCCACGCCCTGTGCTTTGATAGCAGCAACCGAAAACGGTAGCAGCCTTGGAGAAGGCTGATAAAAAGCAGCTCAAGCTGTAAAAACACTACACAGGAGAAAACCAGTGCATTCACTGCTTGCCTTGTCGCGTCTGATAGACGCGGTCAACGCACGCATGGGCCAGGCCGCGTCGTGGCTTGTGCTTGTTGTCGTGCTCATCAGCGCCGGAAACGCTGTCGTTCGCAAAGCGTTCGACATCAGCTCCAACGGCTTCCTAGAAATCCAGTGGTATCTGTTCTCGGCTGTATTCCTGCTGGCTGCTGCCTATACCCTGCAAAAGAACGAACACATCCGCATCGACTTGCTGGCCAGCAAGCTATCCAAACGCGGCCAAGCCATCATTGACATTGTCGGCACCCTGCTATTCCTGATGCCCGTGTGCATCATCCTGATCATGTACGGCTGGCCGCTGTTTGAAAAAGCCTGGGTAAGCGGCGAAATGTCGTCCGACGCCGGCGGCCTGATTCGCTGGCCGGTGTTCCTGCTGATTCCGGTGGGCTTTTCGCTGCTGCTGGCCCAGGGCCTGTCCGAAGTCATCAAGCGCGTAGCTTTCCTGCAGGGCCTGATTGCCGACCCAAGCGAAAAAAACACTGACGTACACAAGGAGCCGGTATGAGCCTCGACATGCTAGCCCCCATCATGTTCTGTTCGCTGATCGCCTTTTTGCTGATCGGCTACCCGGTAGCCTTTGCCCTGGGCGCCGTCGGCCTGCTGTTCAGCTGGATCGGCATCCACTTTGAACTGCTGCGCCCCGAACTGCTGCAAGCCCTGCCCAACCAGGTATACGACATCATGCGGAACGATACGCTGCTGGCGATACCGTTCTTTACCTTCATGGGCTTGATACTGGAACGTTCCGGCATGGCAGAAGACATGCTGGATACCATCGGCCAACTGTTTGGCTCGGTGCGTGGCGGCCTGGCCTACGCGGTGATCTTTGTCGGCGCCTTGCTGGCTGCCACCACCGGCGTAGTGGCCGCGTCGGTGATCTCCATGGGCCTGATCTCGCTGCCCATCATGCTGCGCTACGGCTACGACACGCGTATCGCTACCGGCGTGATTGCCGCATCCGGCACCCTGGCGCAGATCATCCCGCCGTCGCTGGTACTGATCGTGTTGGCCGACCAGCTGGGCACCTCGGTAGGTGATATGTACGCAGGCGCCATGGCACCCGGCCTGCTGCTGTGCCTGTTCTACGCCATGTTCATCTTCATGATCACGCTTTTCAAGCCACAGTGGGCACCGGCTCTGCCGCCAGAAGCCCGCACACTGCGCGGCTTTAATCTGGCCAAGCGCGTGGTACTGGTGATGATCCCGCCGCTGCTGCTGATCTTCCTTGTACTGGGCACCATCTTCCTGGGCATAGCCACCCCGACCGAAGGCGGCGCCATGGGCGCAGTGGGTGCCATCATCCTGGCGCTGATGAACAAACGCCTGGACATGAAGCTGCTGCAACAAGCGATGGATTCCACCGTCAAGTTGTCTACCTTTGTGGTGTTCATCCTGATCGGGGCCCGCGTATTCCGCATTGCCTTCCTGGGCGTGAACGGCGACCAGTGGGTAGAACACCTGCTGACCGGCTTGCCAGGCGGTGCTACCGGCTTCCTGATCGTTGTGAACATCATGGTGTTTTTCCTGGCGTTCTTCCTGGACTTCTTCGAGATCGCCTTCATCCTGGTACCACTGCTGGCACCAGTAGCACAGAGCCTGGACATCAACCTGATCTGGTTTGGCGTAATTCTGGGGGTAAACATGCAGACATCCTTCATGCACCCACCGTTCGGCTTTGCCCTGTTCTACCTGCGCAGCGTGGCACCCAAGGAAGTCAAGAGCACGCAGATTTACTGGGGTGCCGTGCCTTACGTGCTGATCCAGATGGTCATGGTAGGCTTGCTGATTGCCTTCCCGAAACTGGTGACAGGCTCGCTGCATGAAGAAGTGAAAACCAATGCCGAAGACGCCGCCGCCATCATGCAACAGATGGACAACGCGCCGTCGGCCGAGCTACCAGCAGACATCCCGGCAGCCGATGCATCGGCCAGCGAAGCCTCGGCACCGGATAGCAGCCAGTCCGACGACCTGCTCAAAGAGCTGACAGGCAAATAAACCACACAAAATGAGGCGACAGATGTCATGTCGCCTCTATCGAAACAAGCTGCTGGACATCGCATCCGGCAACAAATAGATTTTCAGGCAAACCACAAAGCCTGAGAGCACAGCAGTAAACAACACAAGGAGATCACTGTGGAAAGACGCTCGTTCCTGAAGAAAGCCGGTGCAGCAGGCCTGGCTACCGCAGCAGTAGCCGCCCCGGCCCTCGCCAATGACGGCCCAACAGTACGCTGGCGCCTGGCATCCAGCTTCCCGAAAAGCCTGGATACCATTTATGGCGCAGCAGAACAGCTGGGCAAGCGCGTAGCCGAGCTGACCGGTGGCAAATTCCAGATCCGCTCCTTCCCGGGTGGCGAGATCGTACCGGGCACCCAGGTGCTGGATGCCGTGCAGAACGGCACAGTAGAGTGCGGCCACACCGCCAGCTACTACTACGTAGGCAAAAACAAAGCCTTTGCGTTTGATACTGCCCTGCCATTCGGCCTGACCTCGCGCCAGCAAAATGCCTGGCTGTACTACGGCGGCGGCATGGCACTGATGCGCGAGTTCTTTGCCAAGTACAACGTGGTGAATTTCCCCGGCGGCAACACCGGCACCCAGATGGGTGGCTGGTTCCGCAAGGAAGTGAAATCCCTGGCCGACCTCAAAGGTCTGAAAATGCGTATCCCTGGCTTTGGCGGCGAAATCATGGCCGCGCTGGGCGCCGTACCGCAAACCCTGGCCGGTGGTGACATCTACCCTGCGCTGGAAAAAGGCACCATCGACGCTACCGAGTGGGTAGGCCCGTACGATGACGAAAAACTGGGCTTCTACAAAGTAGCCAAGCACTACTACTACCCAGGCTTCTGGGAGCCGGGCCCGAACCTGTCTTTCTATGTTTCCAAGAAAGAATGGGACAAACTGCCGCCAGCCTACAAAGCTGCGTTTGAAGTGGCTGCGGCCGAAGCCAACATCAGCATGCAAGCCGAGTACGATGCCAAAAACCCGGTGGCACTGGTAAGTCTGCTGCAAAAAGGCACCAAGCTGCACCAGTACCCGGCTGACATCATGAAAGCCGCGCAAAAAACTGCCTTCGAGCTGTACGAGAAAGAAGCCAGCACCAACCCGGATTTCAAGAAAATCTACACCGAGTGGAAGAAGTTCCGCACCTTGCAGCACGGCTGGTTCAACCTGGCCGAGAACAAGCTGGAAAACTTCATGTATGCCAACAAGGTGAAGTAAGCCTGGCAACAAAAAAAAGCCGCGCACTGCGCGGCTTTTTTCATTTGTCCTATACTAGACGGCACACCCTGGCAGATAAAGGAGCAAACCATGCGCAAGCTTATCCTGGTTCTATGGCCATCTTTCCTGACTGCACTGCTGGCCACCACCTGCTTTTTCTCGGTATTCGACCCCTACGAGCTGGCCTTGCACGGCAAGCAGCTATTCCGCGATGAGCTCAGCGCTTACTCGGTATTCTTTCTGCTAGCCTGGTTTTTTGGCGGGCTGAACGGCCTGATCCTGCTGCAACTCAATAGACCGGCCAGAGACATCAACGGCTTTGACACCCCGCCGGTTGACCCCGACGCCTACCAGCGCGACTAGGCCACCGCTGCCGTCACGATCACATAGTACTTGCGCACCGGCGCCAGCACGCGAAACTCTCCACGGAAGCCAGCCGGAATGACCGCCGCCTCGCCGGGGCCGAATGTCTCGGCGTGGCCGGTTTCGTCCGTCAGGCACACGCAGCCGCTGATCACGGCAAAGAATTCGTGCTTGTTATCGGCAAAGGCAATGCGCCAGGCTCCGGCCTCACACGACCAGATACCGGCAGCGCACGCACCATCTGCGCTGTCATAGACCGCCCAGGTATGCCGCAACGGGTTACCCGCCACCAGGCGCTGCGGGTTCGGCCTGTCTTGTTGCGGCACGCAATGCTGCTCGCTGACACGCACAATTTTCATGCTATCTCCCGGAGTAAACAAAAAGGTTGGCCGCACGCTGCGGCCAACCTTGCTTCACTGACCACCCAGCTGCGTTACAGCAAGCCCAAACCCTTGAGCATCACCAGCAAGATCAGCAGCGGGGTCACAAATTTCAGCAGCACGTACAAGCCAGCCACCACCTTGCCATTAGCCAGTCGGCCTTCATTACTCAGCGCGGCGGTCATATTGCCCTTGCCCCACACCCAGGACACAAACAGGCAGATAAAAATCCCGCCCAGCGGCATCAGGATATACGACGAGATGTAGTCAAACAGGTCGAAGAAGGTCATGCCGAACGGTTTGACATCGGCCAGCAGGCTATTGGACAGCGCGCAGGTCGCACCAATCAACGCCAGCAAAAGCAGATTGATCAGCGTGGCTTTCTTGCGCGATACACCCAAGCGGCCCGCCATCACCGATACCGGCACCTCCAGAATGGACAGCATGGCGCCAGTCGCCGCGACGGCGGCCAGCACAAAGAACAGCACCATGAACAGGTGGCCCATGGGCATGCTGGCAAACACTGCCGGAATGGTAATAAACAAGAGCGACGGGCCCGCCTCCGGCTTGAAGCCGAAGCTGAACACCGCCGGGAAGATGGCAATACCAGCCAGCATCGATACAAACAGGTCGGCGCTCATTACGCGCAGCGTGGTGGCAGGAATGTTCTGGTCATCACGGAAATAGCTGCCGTAGGTCATCATGGTACCCATGCCGATGGACAGCTTGAAGAACGCCAGCCCCATAGCCACCAGCACCACTTCGCCGGTGATCTTGCTCCAGTCCGGGGTAAACAAGAACGACAGGCCATCCATGGCGCCCGGCAGCATCAGGCTACGCACGCAAATCACCAGCAGCAGCAAAAACAGCACCGGCATCAGTTTTTTGGTGACTGCCTCGATACCTTTGGCCACCCCCATCAGCAAAATGCCACCGATCATCAGCAGCACGGCCCACTGCCACAGCAGCGACTGCAGCGGGTCGCTAATCAGTGCACCAAAAGCCGCCGACGTCACCGCCGGGTCGCTGGACAGGATATCGCCGCGCAATGCCTTGAACACATAGGCAAATACCCACGCAGCCACTTCGGAGTAGAACGACATGATCAGGAATGCAGCGATCACGCCAAAACCACCAATCAGCCACCACGGCTGGCCTGCAGGGGCCAGCGTACGCAGCGTAGTCACCGCATCGGCCTTGGCCCGACGGCCCAGCATGATTTCGGCAATCATCACCGGCAGCCCCACCAGCAAGGTCGCCAGCACATACACCACCAGGAAGCTGGCACCGCCATTGGCACCGGTAACGTAGGGAAACTTCCAGATATTGCCCAGCCCCACGGCGGAGCCCAGCGTTGCGGCCAACACGCCAAAGCTGGAGGTGAAGGCGTCCCGGCTATTGCCCGCAGTCTGTGCTGCGGGTCTTGTATCGTTCTTCATATGCTGTCCAACGTCAAAACCAATAACAAACCCGCCCTGCTTGTGACAGGGCGGGTACTCGGCCCCTTATCGGGAGCCGCGATTCTGAGGCTGGACGCGCCGTGCGTAAAGTAGTTTGCCGCCGCTTTATGCCTGTTTCAGGCGCAAGAACAGCTGATCGAGCCAGGCATCGCAGGCAGCCAGCTGCGCCTGGCTGACAAACTCGTCCGGGCGGTGCGCCTGTTCGATTGAACCAGGCCCGCATACTACGCATGGGATGCCGGCTTCGTGAAAGCGCCCGGCTTCGGTGGTGTACGCCACGGCATCATGACTGCAGCCCTGGCATAGGGCCTCTACGTGGCGGGTAATTTCGCTACCTGGCGAGTACTCAAAGGGCGGGCAATTGACCAGCGCTTCAAACTGGATATCGGCCTCTGGCGCCACTTGTTGCATCTCTGCCAGCAGCACCTGCGCATAGTCTTTGACCGACGCCACAAAGCGCTCGTGCACATCGCCCGGCAACCAGCGCACCTCGAACACAAACTCGCAGTCTTTGGGCACGATGTTGGCCGCACTGCCACCCTTGATCAGCCCGGTTTGCAGCGTAGCAAACGGCACATCGTATAGCGGGTGGCGGCTACCGAATGACTGCTCGGTATCGGCCAGCTTGCGAATATGCGTCACCAGCCGTGCCGCATACTCGATTGCATTCACACCCTGCGGGGTAAGCGATGAATGCGCTGCACGGCCACGCACGTGCACGCGGTAATGAGCAATGCCCTTATGTGCGATCACCGGGCGCATCATGGTGGGCTCGCCGATAATGCAGCCCGCCACCGGCACCTGGCGCGCCAGCAAGTCATCAATCAGCCGGCCTACCCCCAGGCAACCGATCTCCTCGTCGTATGAAAGCGCAATGCCAAGGCTGCGGGTCATCTCCCCACCAGCGGCCAGCTGCTGCCAGCGCGGCACAGCGGCCAACACGCAAGCGATAAAGCCTTTCATATCAGCACTGCCGCGGCCGTAAACCAAGCCATCATGAACCGTCATGCCAAAGGGTGGATAACGCCATCGCTGGCCATCTACCGGCACCACATCGGTATGCCCCGACAGCACCACCGCAGGCAGCGATGGGTCACCCAGATGCGCGAACAAATTCGCCTTGGTTTTTTCATCATTAAATGTGAGCGTACTAGCCACGCCATACTGCTCAAGCCAGCTCGCCACCCACTCGATGAGCGCCAGGTTGGAGTCGCGGCTAGTGGTGTCAAATGATAACAATCGGGACAAAATGGCTTCGGTAGCAGGCAAGCAGTTCATGTCAGGCGCCTCGTAACAGGTGGTGTGCTGCTAGCAGCATACCCAATTGCCACAGGCATGCAAACCACCAAAATGCCGCCATTTAAGGCCAAATGCCGCAACAGGCTTGGCAGCCAGGCTCAAGCCATGTATTATGCGTTCTCTCTACGGCGGGCCCCCCCGCATTGTACGGTAGCCAACCTGGTCAGGTCCGGAAGGAAGCAGCCACAGTTACTTAGTGCAAGTGCCGGGGTTCAGGCTCGCCACCCTCCCCCCTCTGCTTTCCCCGTTCCTCAGCTTCACAAAATTTGATTGAACTAAATTTGTTGATCAAAATCTATTGACAATCCCTAGAGCATTTTTCTTTTGATCGATTAAAAATACTGCTATCATATGCAGTACATAAAGGAACTCGGCAACGACCTTGTTCCATAGTTTCATCTTTAAAAACGTCACCCGGACAACATCCGGATCCCTGAATTGAACAGAAGCGAGGAATGCTATGAAACTGTTTGACAAAATCGCCAATCCACGTGAAATCCGCCGCAAACTGGGCCTGAACCAGCAAGAATTCTGGAGCCGCATCGGCGTTACCCAGTCTGGCGGCAGCCGCTACGAAAGCGGCCGCAACATGCCAAAACCGGTACGCGAACTGCTGCGCCTGGTTCATGTTGAGCAAATCGACCTGACAAAAGTGCGTCGCGAAGATTTCGAAATCGTGGAATACCTGAAAGAGACTCACCCGGATCTGTACAAGAGCCTGCGCAAAGCCGTACGTGCCCGCATGGACGCCCAGACCGAAGGCAGCGCAGATACCGCCGAAGCCTGATCTTCAGTGCAATAAAAACCCCGCCCAGCTGGACGGGGTTTTTTTATGCCTGACAGGCTAGCTTGTCAGTCCTCTCCCGGGTTACGCACCAATAACACAGGCACATCAGCCTGCTTCAGCACACCCTCTGCTACACTACCCATCAGCAAATGCAGCAAGCCACCCAGCCCGTGCGTACCCATTACCATCAAGTCAGCACCCCAGCTGTTGGCATCCTCCACAATCACACTCGCGATGCGGTCGCCCCAACTCTCCAGAATGCGGGACTCCACCACCAGCCCCTGCGCTACCACCTTGGCATGACATGCGGCCAACACTTGCTCGCCAGCCTGCTTGATGGCCCCCTGGAGCTCCGCCGCGTCCAGAAACTCGGCACCACCCCAGCCAAACTGCGCCAGATCCACCACGTGCGCCAGGCGAACCACAGCACCTACCTCTTTGGCCAGCTTGCACGCCTCTGCCAACGCCAGTGCTGATGTAGCGCTGTCATCTACCGGAATATAAATACGCTGATACATATAGCCTCCCGTCTCACGTGTTTTTCAAGTCTAGCCCAAGCGCCTGTACAGGCGTTGATAAAGATTAACAGCAAGCGCAGTATTACATCTCTGAAATAAGGACAAGCGCATGGCTCGTATCCAACTAGATCCGCCGCAGAACATTTTGTTCCGCACCGAACTGCAGCTCGCCATCTCCGATATCAACTACGGTGGCCACATGGGCAATGATGCCGCGTTGCGCCTGGCACACGAAGTACGCTTGCGCTGGCTCAAATCTCTCGATTACACCGAGCTAAATATCGAAGGCTTCGGTATTATCGTTAGTGACGCTGCGGTAATGTACATGGCAGAAGTGTTTCATGGCGATGTACTCCTTTTCGAGCTAGGTCTGGCAGACCACAACAAATACGGCTTCGACATCGTCTACAGCGCCCGCAGCACCCGAACGCAACAAGAGGCTCTGCGCATCAAAACAGGCGTGGTGTTTTTTGACTATCAACAACGAAAAGTCTCCCCGGCCCCCACGGCATTTACCGCCAGGCTGGCAGCTTCACAATAAAGGAAACGCGCCATGAAAAAGTACGCGCCAAACAGCCCGGAAGCCCTGGCACGCATTCTTGCCATGTTCATGATTACCGATGGCAATATGGACCCCCGCGAGATCGAGACACTGGAAAACCTGCATGTCTATGAACTGCTGGGCCTGAGCCGCAAGGACTTCATCAAGGTACTGGTAGACTACTGTGACGACATTTCAGACGAAGCAGAAGAAGACGGCACCATTCACCTGCTGGCCTCCGAACGCACCAATGTCATCCTGGATGGCGTGACCGAGCGCAACAAGCGCGTGATCTGCTGCGCCCTGGCGCTGGACATTTGCAAATCGGACAATACAATCAGTGATCCGGAAATGCTGCTGCTGCGCCACATGATGCACTACTGGCACATTACCCTGGACGACCTCCAGGCCGAGCTGGCAAAAAACTGAGCCAGCCACCGACAGCAGCCGCCGCCAGGCGGCTGTTTGCATTTCATAACAACAATACACAGGCTAAACCATGACAACCCGCTTTAACGGCACCGACAACTACATCGCCACTGATGACCTGATGATGGCAGTGAATGCCGCCATCACCCTGCAGCGCCCGCTACTGGTGAAAGGCGAGCCCGGCACCGGCAAGACCATGCTGGCCGAAGAAATTGCCCGCGCTCTGGGCAAACAGCTAATCATCTGGCCGATCAAATCCACCACCAAGGCACAGCACGGGCTGTACGAATACGATGCCGTGTCGCGCCTGCGCGATTCGCAACTGGGTGATGACAAAGTCCACGACATCCGCAACTACATCCGCCAGGGCAAACTGTGGCAAGCCTTTGCCAGCGAAGAGCAAGCGGTGCTGCTGATCGATGAAATCGACAAGGCCGACATCGAATTCCCCAACGACCTGCTGCGCGAGCTGGACCAGATGGAATTCTTTGTGCACGAAACACAAGAATTCATCAAAGCGCGCCATCGCCCCATCATCATCATTACCTCCAATAACGAAAAAGAGCTGCCGGACGCCTTCCTGCGCCGCTGCTTCTTCCACTACATCCGCTTTCCGGACCGCGACACCCTGCAGCAGATCATCCAGGTGCACTACCCCGATATCCGCCAGCAGCTGGTACGCGAGGCACTGGAGGTCTTCACCGGCATTCGCGACATGAACGGGCTGAAAAAGAAACCTACTACCTCAGAGCTGCTGGACTGGCTGAAACTGCTGGATAGCGAAGGCATCAGCGAACAACAGCTGCAACAACACCGCGACAGCAACACCCCGCCCCCCATGGCTGGTGCATTGCTGAAAAACGAGCAAGACATGCACTTCTTCGAGCGCCTGATGCAGATGGCCAAAATGCGGCGCGGCTGATGGACGCCCACTGGCAAGCCCTGATTGACGCCTACGACGACCAGCTAAGGTTGGCCGCACGCAGCGAGCACACCCGCATCGCCTATCGGCGCGACCTTACCAAGCTCGCCCAGCTGCTGGGCAGCAGCCAGCCCGAGCACACCGACGGCCCGGCCATCCAGCGCGCGCTGGGCCAGCTGCGTCGCCAAGGCCTGTCACCGCGCACACTGGCGCGCATGCTGTCCACCTGGCGCAGCCTGTTTGAATGGATGATCCGCCGCGAATGGCTGGCGGCCAACCCTTGCGCCGGGGTACGCGCCCCACGTGTGGGGCAGCGCCTGCCCAAGACCCTGAGCGTGGACAGCGCCATGCAGCTGCTGGACGCCCCTGCCGAAGACGAGCGCGAAATTCGTGACGCAGCCATTTTCGAGCTGATGTACTCGTCCGGGCTGCGCCTCTCTGAAACCGTGTCGATCAACCTGGCCGACATCGATCTACGCGAAGCCCTGCTGAAAGTACAAGGCAAAGGCAACCGCGAGCGCATATTACCCATCGGCAAGCAGGCTGTAGCCGCGCTGCAACGCTGGCTGCCCTTGCGCCAGGCCGCAGATGGCGAAGAGGCGCTATTTGTCTCCAGCAAAGGCGTACGTATCAGCAGCCGCCAATTGGCCCGGCGGCTGGAACGCTGGGCACTGCATAGCGGCAGCGAGCAGCATGTACACCCGCACATGCTGCGCCACTCGTTTGCCAGCCACATGTTGCAGTCCTCCGGCGACCTGCGTGCAGTGCAAGAGCTGCTGGGCCACGCCAATCTGGCCACCACCCAGATCTACACCAGCCTGGACTTTCAGCACCTGGCCAAGGTGTACGACACTGCGCACCCACGCGCCAAGCTGGATGACAAAGACAAGCAGTAACGCGGCCCCGCAGGCACAGCACCCAAAGAAAAACCCCCTGCCAGTAGCAGGGGGTTTTATCTTGGCTTGCGGCCAACTTAGCGTGATTTCACGAATGGTACGCCAATGGCTTTTGGCGCCACGGCACGGCCCATGAAGCCCGCCAGCAACACCACCGTCAGCACGTACGGCAACGCCTGGATAAAGGCATCCGGGATACTGCCAATCAGCGGCAGCTCCACACCCTGCAGACGAATCTGGATCGCGTCGGTGAAGGCAAAAATCAGGCAGCCCAGCACCGCAGACCAAGGGCGCCACTTGCCAAAGATCAGCGCCGCCAGCGCCAGATAGCCTTTACCGGCGGTCATGTCCTGGATGAAAGCACCGGTTTGCGCCAGCACCAGGTAGGCACCCGCCACACCGCACAGCGCACCACCAATGGCCTGCGCCATATAGCGCACACCCTTCACACTGATACCTGCCGCATCGGCAGCATGCGGGTTTTCACCCACAGCACGCAAACGCAAACCAAAGCGGCTCTTGTACACCACCCAGCTCACCACAAAAATCAGCAGCAGCGCCAGGTACACCAGAATGTTGTGACCAAAGAAGGTCTTCAGTGCCGCGCTGTGGGCGATGGCATCGGCAAACGGCAATTCGATGGCGGTAAAGCGCGCCTCGTCCGACAGCGTAGGCGTACGGCCGCCCTGCTGGAACCAGGCCAAAGCCAGCACTGGCGTCACGCCGGATACCATCATATTGATGGCCACACCGGAAATCAGCTGGTTACCGTTATAGCTAATCGACACCACACCATGCAGCATGGCTACCGCCATGCCTGCAGCAATGCCGGCACCCAGACCTACCCACGGGGATTGGGCAATGTACGCCACGCAGGCAGCAGCAAAAGCTGCGGCCAACATCTTGCCTTCCAGTGCCAGATCCACCACGCCGGAACGCTCGGAGAACAAACCGGCCAGCGCCGCCAGCACCAGCGGGGTACTCACACGCAGCGTGGCATCCAGCACACTAAAAATCATGTCCATGCTGTACTCCTTACTGGTTCTTCAGCATGCGCTTGAACGCAGCCGATAGCGGGGTCTGGAACAGGTTTTCCAGCGCACCGCAGAACAGGATGATCAAGCCTTGGGTGAAGATGATCATCTCGCGCGTAATGGCCGGCTTCTCGAACGACAAGTCCAGGCCGCCCTGCGTCAGCGCACCAAACAGCAGCGCAGACAGCAAAATGCCTACCGGGTGGTTACGACCCATCAGCGCCACCGCGATACCGACAAAGCCGATACCGTTGGTGAAACCCATATTCATGCGATGGGTAGAGCCCAGCAGCTCGTTGATGGCAGCCAGGCCAGCCAACGCACCGGACACGCACATCACGGCGATAATCACCTTGTCCACCGAAATACCGGCATAGCGGGCGGCTTTTTCGTTCAGGCCCACCGTGCGGGTGACAAAGCCTTTCGGGCTATGCCATACCACCAGGTAGAACAGCACCAGCGCCATCAGCGCCAGGAAGAAGCTGGCATTCAGCGGGGTATTGGGCAGCTCGAAACCCAGCGGGGCAAACAGCTCGTGCAGCATCGGCACCCAGGCGTTCTGGGCAAACTCGCGGGTGGCCGGCGTTTGCGAGCCTTCCATGCGCAGCTTGTCCACCAGCAGCCAGGTCATCAGCGAGCTGGCAATAAAGTTGAACATGATGGTGGTCACCACGATGTGGCTGCCACGCTTGGCCTGCAGATAACCCGGCACCAGCGCCCAGGCACCACCAAACAGGATGGCGGCCAACATGGCCAGCGGAATCACCACGTACGCCGGCAGGTAATCAAACTGCAAGCACACCAGGGTAACGCCCAGACCAGCCAGATACATCTGGCCCTCGCCACCGATATTGAACAGGCCGGCGTGGAACGCTGCGGCTACCGCCAGGCCGGTAAAGATGAAGCTGGTGGTGTAAAACAGCGTGTAACCGATACCTTCCGGATAGCCGAAGGCGCCGTTGATCATCAGTTTCAGGCACTCGATCGGGTCCTCGCCGATCAGCGCAATCACCAGGCCCGATACAAACAGTGCCGCAAACAGGTTCAGCAGCGGCATCAGCCACAAGCTGGCCCAGCGCGGCATATTGGCTGGCTGACTCATTTATGTCCCCCCATCAACAAACCCAGCGAGGTGGCGGTGGCTTCTGCCGCCGGCAGCTCGCCGGAAATGGCACCACCGTTCATCACGATGATGCGGTCACTCAAGGCCATGATCTCGTCCAGCTCCACCGACACCAGCAGCAGGGCCTTGCCCTCGTCACGCAGCTGCATCAGGCGCTTGTGGATGAACTCGATCGCGCCGATATCCACGCCGCGCGTAGGCTGGCCGATCAGCAGCAAATCCGGATTGGCGTGAATTTCACGCGCCAGAATCACCTTCTGCTGGTTACCCCCCGAGAACAGGCCGATACGGCGGTGCGTCAGCGCCGGGCGCACGTCGAACTCGTCGATAAAGCGGCGGCAACGCTCGATGATGGCCTTGCGGTTAAACAGGAAACCACGGCGTACACTCGGGTCGTCGTGATAGCCCAGGATGGCGTTTTCGAAGGTCATGAAGTCCTTCACCATGCCCTCGCGCGAGCGGTCTTCCGGAATATGCGCAATACCCAGCTTGCGATACGCCGCTGCCTTGGGTTCACGTGTTTTCAGCGTGACCAGCTCTTGGCCCTTGAACTGTACCGAGCCAGACGTCGCCTCGCGCATGCCGGACAGCACCTCCAGCAGCTCGGACTGGCCATTGCCGGACACACCAGCAATACCCACGATCTCGCCAGCATGCAGGTCAAAGCCGATATCCTTCAGCAGCGCCACACCACGGCTATCTACCAGATTCAGGCCGGCAACACTGAGCACCTTCTCGCCCGGCACGGCAGCAGTCTTATCAAGGTGCATGTTCACCTTGCGGCCAACCATCAGGTCAGCCAGGTCTTCCTTGGTAACGTCGGCAGTACGCACCTGCCCCACGATCTCGCCAGCGCGCATCACCGTAACATCATCGGTAATGTCCATGACCTCACGCAGCTTGTGCGTAATCAGGATCACCGTCTTGCCCTGCTCGCGCAGCAGACGCAGGATGCGGAACAGGTCGTCGGCTTCCTGCGGCGTCAGCACGGCGGTCGGCTCGTCCAGAATCAGCACGTCAGCACCCCGGTACAGGGTTTTCAGGATTTCCACCCGCTGCTGCGTGCCCACACCCAGCTCGCCCACAATCGCATCGGGGGCGACTTGCAGGCCGTAATCCTGGTTCAGCTTTTGCAGATGGGTACGCGCCGCAGCCAGGCTGCCATCCAGCGTCATGCCGCCTTCGGCACCCAGCACAATGTTTTCCAGCACGGTAAACGGGTCTACCAGCATGAAGTGCTGATGCACCATGCCGATACCCAGGCCGATAGCCGCATGCGACGAACGAATGCGCTCGGCCTTGCCGTTAATCTTGATTGTTCCGGAATCCGCCTGATAGTAGCCGTAGATGATGCTCATCAGGGTGGATTTGCCGGCACCGTTCTCGCCAATAATGCCGTGAACCGTACCTTTGCGAACTCCGAAAGTAATGTTCTTATTGGCGTGCACTTCACCGAAGTGTTTGTTGACGCCAATGAGCTCGATGGCTAATTCGGCCATAGTGATCTCGCTCTCGGTTAAAATGCCATTTCCATGCCGCCACGACATAACGCAACCGTGACAAAGCGCGACAAGCCAAACTGACCAGCCGCACACAATGAGTGGAAACTCGAATAATCAGACAACGGCCTGCTGGTGCAGACCGCTGTACCTCCCCGCCCAGACCAACACCAGCAGGCGGAAATGTCTTGCCAACCCCGCCAACCAGCCAGGGTGATATCCGGCCGCGGCCGACCACACTACTCCGCCGCGACAGACACAATAAAGTGCGGCAAGCAGAATGAACTGCTTGCCGCACAAGTCGTCTGGATCAAACAGACGATTACAACATTATTTTACCGGGCAGCTATTGCCAGCGCGGTAGTCAACCACTTTTACCTTGCCCGAAATGATGTCTTTCTTGGCTTGGTTTACTTTGGTTTCGATGTCTTTGGAGATCAGCTTGCGGTTGTTTGCATCCAGCGCCCAATCCACGCCGCCTTCTTTCAGACCCATGGTCACCACGCCTGCTTTCCAGGTGCCTTTCTGGCCGTCCAGCATCAGCTGGTAAACAGCATTGTCCACACGCTTGAGCATGGAAGTCAGGACAAAGCCCGGGAACAGGTGGTTCTGGTTGGAATCCACACCGATACCCAGCTTGTTCTTGTCCTTGGCTGCCTGCAGAACACCCATGCCGGTACCGCCTGCAGCGTGGAAGACCACGTCTACGCCACGGTCAAACTGGCTGCGAGCCAGCTCGCCACCACGTGCCGGGTCGTTGAAGGCTTGCGGGGTCGTGCCGGTCATGTTGGATACGACTTCCACCTTGGCATCCGCTGCCTTGGCACCCTGTGCATAGCCGCAACCGAATGCGCGGATCAGCGGCACGTCCATACCGCCGATGAAGCCGACTTTCTTGGACTTGGAAGCCAGCGTAGCGGCCATGCCTACCAGGTAGGAGCCTTCCTGTTCCTTGAAGATCACAGACTGTACGTTTGCGCCCTTGGCCACGTCATCCACAATGGCGAATTTCACTTTCGGAAACTCGGCAGCCACGGTCTGAACAGCCTGGGTAAAGGAGAAACCCACAGCAATTACCAGATCTACATTCTTGCGCGCCAGGTTACGCAGTACTTGCTCTTTCTGCGCTTCGTTGGCGATTTGCGCTTCACGGTAAGCTACACCAGTGGCTTTCTTGAAACGCTCTGCACCGGTGTAGGCAGCTTCGTTAAAGCTTTTGTCAAACTTGCCAGCCTGGTCGTAAACCACGGCAGGGGTAAAAGCAAAACTGGAGGAAGCTGCAGCCATCAGGGTTGCAGCAGCAACAGCCAGGCTTTTTTTCTTGGTAATTTGCATGAGATGTCTCTCCCAACGTCGTGTCAGTTTAGTGGTTGGCTCATAGTAGCGATAATTTTCTCGCCACACACGGCCAACGTATTACAAAGCAGGTATGCCGTCGCATTATTGGCAACAGACCTGCCTGGATTATGCGAGCAGGGGCGTGATTATACGCACAGCCACGCAAGATCACATCTGTGATTTTGCATAATCATCGCCAAAAAACCAGTCGAAAAGCATGTTTCAACGCACTACAGCCTCACCCTGCCCGGAAAGACAGCTCAAGAAAAAACGCAGCACCCACAACACAGCCTGCTCACGCACTGCATCACGATCACCAGCAAAGTGGCAGCGCGCAACCTCTGTACCGGCAGCATGCGCCAGGCCAAAACAAACCGTACCCACAGGCTTGTCAACCGTGCCACCACCCGGCCCGGCAATACCGGTAACAGACATCGCCCAGTCCGCCCCCGCCAGCTTGCGCGCCCCCTCTGCCATGGCTGCAGCCACCGGCAGACTGACAGCACCGTGCGCTAGCAAGGTAGCCTCCGGCACGCCGAGCAAACGCTGCTTGGCTTCATTGCTGTACGTCACCACAGAAAGATCAAACCAGGCAGAGCTACCCGGAATGGCAGTCAGCGCCGACGCCACGCCGCCACCGGTGCAGGATTCTGCTACCGTCACGCGCTGCCCTGCTGCGGCCAACCTGCGGCCAAGCTCGGCCGCCAGCTCATGCGTTGTCATGGCAGGTTTCCAGGTAATGCCGCATCAACCCAAGCGTGGACGCATCGTGCGCCGCCAGCTGGCCGACTTCAAGCTCGCCCAGCAAACGGCTAGCCAGTTGCTTGCCGTACTCCACACCCCACTGGTCAAACGAATTCACCCCCCAGATTGCGCCTTGCACGAACACCTTGTGCTCATACATGGCCAGCAGCATACCGAGGTTGTATGGCGTAACCTTATCCAGCGCGATGGTGTTGCTAGGCTGGTTACCCGGAAACAGCTTTTGCGGCAACAACATATCCAGCTCATCGCCAGCAAGATTACCCAACTCCTGCAACACTTCTGCCTCGGTTTTGCCACGCATCAGCGCTTCGGTTTGCGCAAAGCAATTGGCCACCAGCACGCGGTGCTGATTACCCATCGGGTAATGCGTATTCATGGCAACGATGAAGTCACAAGGCACCAGACGCGTCCCCTGGTGCAAGAGCTGGAAGAACGCATGCTGACTATTGACGCCCTCTTCGCCCCAGATGACCGGGCCGGTGTCGAAATCCAGCCGCTCGCCATAACGCCCCACCCGCTTGCCATTGGACTCCATATCCATCTGCTGGATATGTGCCGGCAAACGGCGCAGGCCGTGGTCGTACGGCATGATGGCATGGGTATGCGCCCCATAGAATGTGTTGTACCAGATACCGATCAGGCCCAGCAGAACAGGGATATTGCGCTCGAATGGCGTATCGAAAAAATGCTCATCCATCCGTGCACCGCCGGCCAGAAACTCGGCAAAGCGCTCCGGGCCGATCTGCAACATTACCGGCAAGCCAATGGCCGACCAAACCGAGTAACGCCCGCCCACCCAATCCCAGAAGCCGAACATATTGTCCGTATCGATGCCAAAATCGCGCACTGCGGGAGCATTGGTCGACACCGCTACAAAATGGCGCGCGATATCTGCCTCGCCAGCATGCTGCAAAAACCAGCGCCTGGCCGCCTGGGCATTCAACAGGGTTTCCGGTGTGGCAAACGATTTGGATGCCACGACAAACAGTGTCGTCGCGGCATCACACTGTTGCAGCACTTGCGCCAGGTGCTGCCCGTCCACATTGGACACATAGTGAAAGGCCAGCGCCGGGTCGGCATAGGGCTTGAGCGCCTCGGCCACCATCAGCGGGCCCAGGTCCGAACCGCCAATACCGATATTCACCACCTGGCGCACACGTTGGCCGCTAAAACCCAGCCATTCGCCCGAGCGCACCCGCAGCGCGAAAGAGGCCATACGCGCCAGCACGGCGTGCACTGCGGGCACGACATCCTGCCCATCCAAGGCAAGGCTGGCCTGCACAGGCAAGCGCAAAGCACTGTGCAGCACGGCGCGCTTTTCACTGATATTGATGCACTCGCCCGCCCGCATCTTGCGCATCCAGCCTGGCAAGTCGGCCGCCAGCGCCAGCTCTTGCAGCAGCTCCAGCGTGCGGGCGGTAATGCGGTTCTTGGAATAGTCCAGCATCAGGCCATCCAGTTGCAAGGAATGGCGATCAAAACGCTGCGGATCTTGAGCAAACAGCTCTTTCATATGCAGATGGCGCGTAGCTCGCTGATGCTGGTGCAAGCGCGCCCAGACAGGATGCTCGTTAATGCAGATACGGTCGGCAGCCATAGGCAGGCATTACACTTTCAGAAAATGTTCGCGGTAATAGCGTAGTTCTTCAATGGATTCCAGAATGTCGGCCAGCGCCTCGTGCTTGCCTTTTTTCACCACCCCTTTAGCGATATCCGGCCGCCAGCGCTTGCACAGCTCCTTGAGCGTGGAAACATCCAGATTGCGGTAGTGGAAGTACGCTTCCAGCCGCGGCATCCAGCGCGCCATGAATCGGCGATCCTGGCAGATGGTATTGCCACACATGGGCGACTTGCCTGCTGGGACGTGCTGCTGCAAGAAGTCCAGCAGCACCTGCTCGGCCTGCGTCTCGCTCACGTTGGACGCCTTTACGCGAGCCACCAGGCCAGACTTGCCGTGCGTATTTTTGTTCCAGTCGTCCATGGCATCCAGCACGCTGTCTGGCTGATGCACAGCAATGACAGGCGACTCGGCCACGACATTCAGCTGGCTGTCGGTAATAATCATGGCAACTTCGATAATTCGGTCGCCATCAGGGTTAAGGCCGGTCATTTCCATGTCCAGCCAGATGAGGTGTGTCGGATCTTGCGGCATAATGAGCTTCTTTCAAAATTCAGCTATTTTCTGACATTTACCCCACACAGGGCAAACGCACTTGATGAATGCATTTTCATGGGCCACCCTGCTAGCCCTGCTGAGCAGCCTTGCCGTACAGACTTGGCTGGCACGGCGACAGATCCGCCACGTGTGCCACCACCGGCAACAGGTACCCCCCAGCTTTGTCCACAGCATTACATTGGAAGCGCATCAGAAAGCAGCCGATTACACCTGCGCCCGCAGCAAGCTGCATCTTGCCAGCCTGCTGCTGGATACGGTGACCGTACTGCTGTTGACCTTTGGTGGCGGCATCAAGCTGGCCGCACAAGTGAGCAGCTACTGGTTTGACAACACCCTGCTGGCAGGCATGGTCACCATAGGTCTGTGCCTGCTGGCCAGCAGCTGCGCCGGGCTGCCACTATCGCTGTATCGTACCTTTGTACTGGAGCGCCGCTTCGGCTTCAACCGCACCACACCAGCACTGTTTGCCGCCGACCTGCTGCGTGGCGCCTTGCTCGCCTTTTTTATCGGCAGCCCCGTACTCGCTGCGGTCTTGTGGTTGCTTGCACACGGCGGCCCGTATTTCTGGCTATGGACATGGCTGGCATGGTGCAGCTTTGTACTGCTGCTGAGCTGGGCTTACCCCACCTTCATCGCACCACGCTTCAACCGTTTTACACCATTGCAAGACCCCGCCCTGCAAAGCCGCATCCAGACATTGCTGCAGCGCTGCGGATTCACCAGTAGCGGCCTGTTTGTGATGGATGGCTCCCGCCGCTCTGCGCATGGCAATGCCTACTTTACTGGCCTGGGTAAAAACAAACGCATCGTGTTTTTTGACACACTGCTCGAACAGCTGGATACCGATGAAATCGAAGCCGTGCTGGCACACGAGCTAGGCCACTTCCACCACGGCCACATCCGCACACGCTTAGCACTGACCTTTATCAGCACACTGCTTTTCCTGGCGGTTTTTGCCATGCTGATGCACAGCGGTGATTTTCACAGCGGGCTGAATGTCAGCCAGGGTAGTGCGGCCAACTCGCTGCTGCTTTTCATGCTATGCGCCCCCAGCTTTACCTTTTTACTGGCACCGCTGGGCAGCCAGCTGTCGCGCAGGCAAGAATACGAGGCTGATGACTACGCCGCAGCCAACAGCTCGGCCAGCGCCCTGCAAAGCGCACTGATCAAGCTCTATCGTGACAATGCAAGCACGCTCACGCCAGACCCGCTACACTCCGCGTTTTACGACTCCCACCCACCGGCGAGCCTGCGTATCGCCCATCTGCAAGGAACTACAACATGAATCTGCTCGAGCTGCACTGTGAAGCGCAACACGGCGCACACCCACTTAGCCAGCAAACCGTCAGCGAATTGCTGGGCCACTTGCCGCAGTGGCAAGTGGACGGTATCGAACTGGTCAAGACCTTCATGTTTGACGACTACTACAAAACCATGGCTTTCGTGAATGCTCTTGCCTGGGTAGCCCACGCAGAAGACCACCACCCCGACATGTCGGTGCACTACAACCGCGCTGTGGTGCGCTTCAGCACGCACGACGCCGGCGGCCTGACGCTGAACGATTTCATTTGCGCCGCCAAAGCAGAAGCCCTGCTCCCCCGCGCATGAAACAGCAAGGCCAGATCATCCGCAGCTACGGCCGCCGTTTCATTGTAGAAACCGCCGGCCGCACTTACGACTGCACCAGCCGCGGCAAGCGCGTTGACTTTGCCTGCGGCGACTTTGTCCAGCTGAGCATCATCAATGACGAACAAGCCGTGATTGAATCGGTAGACGAGCGCAGCAGCCTGCTATACCGCCAGGACGACTGGCGCACAAAACTGATTGCGGCCAACGTTAGCCGCATCATCTTTGTTACTGCCGCCGTACCCAGCCCGAACGAAGAGCTGTTGAACCGCTGCCTGCTCGCCGCAGAAGCCGCCGACATCGACCCGGTCATCCTGGTCAACAAGCGCGACCTGCCCGAAACCGGCGCATGGCTGGAAAAGCTGCAGGCCTATGAAAAGCTGGGCTACAAGTTGGCCGTAGTCAGCGCACTGGATGGCGCCGCAGAACTGCGCCCGCTACTGCAAGGACACACCAGCGTTCTTGTCGGACAATCAGGCATGGGAAAATCCACGCTGACCAACGCGCTACTGCCAGAAGCAGCCGCCCGCGTGGGGGACATTTCCGTTGCACTGGACTCCGGCAAGCACACCACCACCCACGCCGCGCTGTACCATCTGGATAACGAAAGCCACCTGATCGACTCGCCAGGCTTGCAAGAATTTGGCCTGGGGCACCTTGGCGCCACCGAGCTGCCGGGGCTGTTTCCAGAAGTGCGCCCGTTTATCGGCCAATGCCGCTTTCACAACTGCACACACCGCATGGAGCCGTCCTGCGCCATCAAGCAAGCGTGCGAGGATGGCCATATTGCACCGGCAAGGCTGGCATTGCTGCAGAAACTGGTGACCCACGCACAAAATGCAAATTAAATAATATCAACAAGGGAAAACACCATTTACATTTCATGACACTGACTCTAATCTGTCACCCAGAAGAAAAATTTCAACGGTAATGTGTATACCCACATTACATACAGACAAGGAGTCAGCACCATGACAAAACGAATTGCACTGGTTACCGGCGGCATGGGCGGCATCGGCACCGCCATCTGCAAAGCCCTCGCCCAATCCGGCCACACCGTCGTTACCACCTACAGCCGCCCTGGCAAAGAACAAGCATGGACTGCCGACATGAAAGGCCTGGGCTTTGACGTGCACGCCGTTCAATGCGACGTAAGCGATTTCGACTCCTGCCAGGCAGCCATCGCCAAGATTACTGCCGATATCGGCCCGGTAGACGTCCTGGTGAACAACGCAGGCATCACCCGCGACAGCAGCTTCCGCAAACTGGGCAAAGCCGACTGGGATGCTGTCATCAGCACCAACCTGGACTCCCTGTTCAACGTGTGCAAGCCCGTCGTGGATGCCATGCTGGAGCGTGGCTTTGGCCGCGTCATCAATATTTCGTCCATCAATGGCCAGAAGGGTCAGTTTGGCCAGACCAACTACTCTGCAGCCAAAGCCGGCATGCACGGCTTTACCATGGCGCTGGCACAAGAAGTGGCCCGCAAAGGCATCACCGTCAACACCATCAGCCCGGGCTACATCGGTACCGACATGGTCATGGCCGTACCCGAAGATGTGCGCAACAAGATCATTGCCCAGATTCCGGTAGGCCGCCTGGGTCAGCCGGAAGAAATTGCCGGCCTGGTAAATTATCTGGCTAGCGATATCGCCGGCTTCATCACCGGCGCCGACTTCGCCATCAACGGCGGCCAACACATGATGTAAGCCTATTCATAGGCACACAGCAAGCCGGCAAAACATGCCGGCTTTTTTTACAGCCATAGCGCAATACCTTATCGCTTGGCAGCAGCGCCAAGACCGCCGCACACTCAAGCCACCCCTGGCAAAATGCGCGCACCCGCACCCACCACGCGGGGCAAACAAAAAGCCGGCAAACGCATTGCCGGCTTTTTTGCTATCCTGCCCAGCCCTCCACCTTACCCAGGAATGAGCATGGCTGAAAACCTGATCATCGACGGCCAGACCAAGGCCGAGCGCTACGCCACCCTGCTACCGCAGGCTTTTGCCCTGATTGATAGCGAAGACGACCTGATTGCCGCCATGGCCAATACTGCCGCTGCCATACACCACACCTTTGGCTGGCTGTGGACCGGCTTTTATCTGGTCAAAGGCGACGAACTGGCACTCGGCCCCTTTCAGGGCCCTATCGCCTGCACGCGCATTCGCAAAGGCAAGGGCGTGTGTGGCAGTGCGTGGCAGCAAGCCACCACGCTCGTCGTGCCAGACGTAGACGCCTTCCCCGGCCATATTGCCTGCTCGTCGCTGTCGCGCTCGGAAATCGTGGTGCCATTACTGGACCAGGCCGGCACCGTACGCGCCGTGCTGGATGTCGATTCCATCGACCTGGCCTCCTTCGACGACAGCGACCGCGTAGCACTAGAGCAAATCTGCGCGCGCTTTAGCCGCCTATTCGGCTGATAGCCCCAGCCAGCCGGCCAACTGCACTGCTGCCTCGTCAGCCGGCAGCGCGGCCAACCGTTCGCGATGCAGCAGCAGCCATTGCAGCAATTGCGGCATGCGCTGCTCGCGCACGATCAGCAGCTCGGTACGCAGCGCCGATGCCTCGCCCGCCAGGGTCATCAACTGCTGCTGACGTTCCACATCCGCCTGCTGCCACTGCTGACAGGCCTGCTGCAACTGCGCTTCACGCTGTGCCGCAGCCTCCTGCATAGCCGCAGCCTTACCCAGCTCGCGCGCACTATCCGCTTGCTGCTGTTGTTGTTGCCGCCGCAAACCATCCAGTTGCTGCGTCGCCGCGGCCAACTGTTGCTCCAGCAGCTGCGTGCGCTGCTTCATTTGCGTGCGCTCTTCTTCCACCTGCTCGTACAAACGCACGCGCATACCCTCAAAGCGCTCGTACGCCAGCGCCTCACGCTGCGCCGCTTCCACAGCCAGCTGCTGCACGCGCGCCTCATGGCGCGCCTCCAGTGCCGCCACGCGCTCATCGGCCTCCTTTTGCTGCAGTAATGTTTGCGCACGCGCCTCATCCAGAGAAGCCGCCAGGCCGGACAGGCTTTCTTCCAGCGCCTGCCGCCGCCCTTGTTCTTCGGCCAATTGCTGCCTGGCCTGCTGCCCCTGCTCGCGCTGCTGTGCCAGCTCGGTGGAAAGGTTGGTTAACTGATCTGCCCGCGCATCCAGCTCGCGCTGCGCTGCGGCCAACTCGGCCACCACTTGCTCCAGCTTGTGGTTGACCTCTTCGCGCAAGGTAGCCAGATTTTCTTCGGCCACATCACACGCTTTTTGCCACAGCTGGCCAAACGCATCGGCCAGCGCTGGCGGCCAGTCCGGCCGACGCACACTGGTTGCCATGCGCGACAGGAACTCCTGCCGCCACTGCTTTAGCGTGTTGTTGATGGTGGTATTCGAGCCGGTACCCAGCCGGGCCCGCACCTCCACCACCGTAGGCCACTCACCCTCCGCCACCATATCAAAAGCCACCTGCCGGATGCGCGCATAGATATCCATAAGTACCTCCTAGTTTTTACGCATTATACCCTTTTTACTCAGTAATTTTTATTACGTAATACATGTAAATTTTAATGATTTGCCAATTACTTTTCCGATAATTATACTTATCGGAACTTTTTGCCAAAGAAAGCCACCAAAATTGCTGCCAGAACTCACCCCCGCCCCACAAAACAGCCTGATCAGCGCCAATAGTGACACCGAGGCTGTACTGGTGTGGCTGGCAGAATACGCCCAGCGCCCCGCCACCCTGCGCAGCTATCGCAAAGAGGCCGAGCGCTTTTTGCTGTGGCTGGGCAGCCGGCAGCAGGGTCTGGCCGATGTAAAAAGGGAGGATGTCCACGACTACCGCAGGTTTCTGGCCCACCCCCACCCTGCGGAGCGATGGATAGGCCCAGCCGTACCGCGCAACCACCCACAGTGGCGCCCACTTACAGGGCCACTCTCGATCAGCAGCATCGAGCACGCCTTTACCATCCTGGGCGGCCTGTACAGTTATCTCAATCATGCCGGCCACCTGAACGGCAACCCATTCCGGCTGCACAAAACCCCGCGACAACGTCGCAGCGTGGAAAGCGGCCGCTTTTTTGACGCCGACTGCTGGGCGCACATTTGCCACACACTGCAAACACTACCGGCCAATTCGCCACGAGAAATGGCACACCGCGAACGTGCCATCTGGGCATTCAGCCTGCTGTATTACAGTGGTGCACGCCGCAGCGAGGCCAGCGCGGCGCGCATGGGGGATATACATCAGAAACGCGGCAACTGGTGGTGGCGCGTACACGGCAAAAGCGGCACCGGCGACATACCCATCAGCCCGCCTTTGCTGGCGGCGCTGCAGCGCTACCGCCAACACCTTGGCCTGAGCCCGTTGCCTGGTAGCCAGGAAGACACCCCGCTACTTTGCCGCCTGGCCGACGGCCGCGGCGCACAGCAAGGCATTAGCGACAAAGCGCTCTATCTATTGATAAAAGAAATTTTGCGACGCGCGGCCGAGCAGGCACCCGACACCATGCGGCCAACCTTGCAGCAAGCCAGCACGCACTGGCTACGCCACACCGCCGCCACGCACCAGCTGGACGCTGGCATCAGCCTGCTTATGGTGAGCCAGAACCTGCGCCACGGCAGCATACAAACCACGCGGCGCTATCTGCATAGCGAAGACGATGCCCGCCACGCCGCCATGCAAAACCTGCCCGCCCTACCCGCCGGCAGCCCCGCAAAGCAAAGCGACCAAGACAGCGCCACATAACAGAAGGTAAGAACAATAAAAAAGCCAGTCATGCTCGACTGGCTTTTTATGAAGGCGTACCGCCTATTCGGCTTTTTTACGGCTGCGCTTTTTCACTGGCTGTGGCAGCAAGAATTCAGCATCAAACTCGAAAAGCGTACCCGTGCGCCCTGTTTGTGACTGGCAAGCAATCAGCATGGCACGATTAATGGCTTCCTTCTTGCTCACCCCCCACCACTCGATCATTTTATCCAGCGCCTTTTGCGCATCACGCGACAGCTCCACCGTCACGGATAGTTCCTGCAAACGGTTGCGGCGCAGCTCGCGGCTACGGCGCTTGCGTTCGGCAGGCGTCATGGCGCGCTCGCCCAGCGGCTTGCGCCCAGGCTTGGCGCGGGTGCCGCCAATCAGGTCGATAGTGTAGTGATCGCAAGGGTCTCGCATGTAACGGTGACGGGTCACTGTGCAAAAAAGGGGCGCAAGGATACCACGAAGGTTGCGCATCACCCAGCGCCGCACCAATAAAAAGCCCGCGCAAGCCAAAATAAAGCGCCACCCAAGCCAATTGACTCGCCAAATGATAATACTTATCATCAGTACTACTTTTTACAACCAATAAAGAGATTCACGTTCATGCGCCAAACCCTGCTTGCACTCGCCCTTGGTTCTGCCCTGCTCGCCCCGGCCGCTTTCGCCGCCGACGTTACCCGTACCAGCGTGGTAGAAACCTATAGCCAGATCGTTTTTGCCAGCTACGAAGATTCGCTGCAGGGCGCGCGTGAACTGAAAGCAGCCGTGGATGCCTTTGCGGCCGCCCCGTCCGAAGACACCCTGGCCAAAGCACGCAAAGCCTGGTTGGCCGCACGCGAGCCGTACGGCCAGACTGAAGCTTTCCGCTTTTACGGCGGCCCGATCGACGACGCCAAAGGCCCGGAAGGCCAGATCAACGCCTGGCCGCTGGACGAAGCCTATATTGATGGCGTGAAGGGCAAGCCGAACGCGGGCATCATCAATAACCGCAAAGTCGCCATCACCAAAGAAAAACTGTCGTCGCTGAATGAGCGCGGTGGTGAAGAAAACGTTTCCACCGGCTATCACGCCATCGAATTCCTGCTGTGGGGCCAGGATTTTGACGTAGCCGGCCCGGGCAAACGCAGCTTTACCGACTTTGTCGACGGCAAAGCCCCTAACGCCGACCGCCGCCGCGAATACCTGAAAGTCGCCGCCGAACTGCTGGTAGACGACCTGGCCAGCGTTACCAGCCAATGGAAGCCGGGCAGCAACAACTACCGCGCCAAGTTCGCCAAGAACCCGGATGCCATCCGCCAGATCATGGTGGGTATTGGCGTCCTGTCGCGCGCCGAGCTGGCTGGCGAGCGCATGGAGGTGGCACTGGATAGCCGCAACCAGGAAGACGAACACAGCTGCTTCTCCGACAACACCCACCGCGACGTGATCACCAACGCCAAAGGCATCCAGAATATCTGGCTGGGCGAATACAAACGTGTAGACGGTAGCGTGGTCAAAGGTGCCAGCCTGCGTGACCTGGTTGCCGCCAGCAACGCCAAAGCCGCCGAGCGCGTCACCGCGGACATGGACGCCACCATGAAAGCCGCCGAAGGCATTCAGGCACCGTTCGACCAGGAAATCGTGAAAAAAGAAGGCCGCAGCCGCGTGCAAGCCACGGTTGCCGCGCTGAAAAAGCAGGCCACCAGCCTGGTAGAAGCCGCCAAAGCACTGGGCATCAAGAAACTGAACGTTAACGGCTAAGCCGTACTCACCACCACCCACCACCCCGCCTGCAGCCGCAGGCGGGTATTTGCATTGACCGGAAAACACCATGCAAAAGAAATATCTCTCCCTTGCAGCCACGCTGGGTGGCACGGCTGCAATCCTGGGCACACTGGGTTTTACTGCAGCCCAAGAAGTCGCGCCTTACCAGGATGGCGATGAAAAACTGGGCGGCAACACTACCGTGTACGAGGTTGGCCGCAATGCTTTCTCGCTGCCTGCGGCCAACATGGCCAGCGACCGCCAGACACAGTTTTTCATCGGCAACTCCTTCTTCAAGAAAGCCTGGGTAGAAGCCCCGTCGTCCACCACCGCGCGCGATGGTTTGGGCCCGCATTTCATCGCCCGCTCCTGCGGCGCCTGCCACGCGCTGGATGGCCGTGGCGCCACGCCTAATTTCGAAAATGGCCTGCAAGCCGAGCAACCGCTGGCCTTGCTGTTCCGCCTGTCCATTCCGGGCAAAAACGGCAGCACCCTGCCCGAGCCCAACTACGGTGGCCAGTTCAATAACGACGCCATTCCCGGGGTAAAACCGGAAGGCAAAGTGGCCATCCGCTACACCGAGCAAGTTGGCCGCTTTGCCGATGGCGAAAGCTACAGCCTGCGCCAGCCCGACTACCACCTCACCGAGCTGGGCTACGGCCCGCTGCACCCGCAAGTACAGATCTCGCCGCGCATCGCCCCGCAAATGATAGGCCTGGGCCTGCTGGAAGCCATTAGCGAAAAAGACATTCTGGCCAACGCCAAAGCGCAGGCCGCTGCCGGCCAGGGCATTAGCGGCAAGCCAAACTACGTGCACGACGCTTATGCAGGCAAAACCATGCTGGGCCGCTTTGGCTGGAAAGCCAACGTTGCCACCATCGCCCACCAGGCGGCGGGGGCATTCAATGGCGATATCGGCATTACCTCGCCCAAATTCCCCAAAGAAGAATGCATGCCATCGCAGCGCGACTGCCTGAAAGCCCCGCACGGCGGCCAGCCGGAAATCAACGCCAGCAAGATGGACGCCGTCATCTTCTATAGCCGCACGCTGGCGGTACCGGCGCAGCGTGATGCCGACACCCTGGAAGTACGCCGCGGCAAGCTACTGTTCAGCCAGGCACAGTGCACCACCTGCCACACGCCAAGCTATACCACCGGCAAACTGGCGGGCCTGCCGGAAATGTCCGGGCAGAAAATCAGCCCCTACACCGACTTGCTGCTGCACGACATGGGCCCAGGCCTGGCGGACAATCGCCCGGATGGCCTGGCAGACGGACGCGAATGGAAAACGCCACCACTATGGGGCATTGGCCAGTTCATGGACGTGAACGGTCACACCCAGTACCTGCACGATGGTCGCGCACGCAACCTGACCGAAGCCATCATGTGGCACGGTGGTGAAGCAGAAGCCGCCAAGCAGCGCTTTGCCAGCTTCAGCAAGGCCGACCGAGACGCCGTACTGCGCTTCCTGAACTCGCTGTAAGCCAGCCAAGCACACCCCGCCGGGCCCGGCACACGGGCCTGGCACACACAAAGGAAACAGCATGTCCCGCACCCTGCTGGCCACCCTGCTACTGGCCGCGCCGCTAGCCCACGCCGCCAGTGCCGAGCAGACATTCATCGACAGCCTGGCCCGGCATACCCTGCTGCCCCGCTACAGCACACTAAACCAGCAAAGCCAGGCGCTAAGCCAGAGCCTTACCAAGCTATGCCAGGATAACAATGCGGCCAACCTGGCCAGCGCGCGCGAGCAATGGCGGCAAAGCTACCGCAGCTGGATGGCCGTTGCCCCGCTCAACTGGGGCCCCACCGCCGAGCTACGCAGCCAGCGCGTCATCGCCTTCAAGCCTGCCCGCGCCGCGCTGATCGAACAAGCGGTCAGCGAAAACCTGGGACGCAGCAAAGACAGCTACGAAGAAGCCGGCGCTGCGGCCAAGGGCTTTGCCGCCATCGAATACCAGCTGTTTGCACAGCAGAAAAACCTGGGCAATACCGCACGCTGCGCCTGGCTGCAACAAAACGGCCAGGAGATTGCCGGCCACACTCCGGCGCTGCTTCAAGCCTGGGAAAGCTTTGCGGCCAACCTGGGCCGCAGCGGCCAGCCTGGCGCCCAGTACGCCAATGCCAGCCAGCCGCTGGAAGAGGTCATCAACCTGACCCTGGCCGGTGTCAACGAAATGCACAAGGAAATCTCGCGCCTGCCGCAGCAAAAACCCGAGCTGGTGAACGCGCAACGTAGCGGTGAAGGCCGCGCCCTGCTGAAAGCCCAGTTCAGCCTGCTGCAAACCGTGCTTGCCGGCAACCAGACCCAGCCTGGCATTAGCAGCCTACTACAAGCCAAAGGCCAGCCAGCGCAAGCCAAGGCCCTGCAGGACGCCACGCTGGCGGTGGCCGCCGCACTGGAAAAGCTGCCGGAAAACCTGGCACAAAACGGCAATAGCGGCCGCGAAAAACCGGCTGCGCAGGCTCTGGAAAAACTGCTGGCCCAGATAGAAGGCCCGGTAGCGCACACCCTGGACATCACCTTGAGCTTTAACGAATCCGATGGCGACTAAGCTAACCCGCCGCCAGCTGCTGCAAGCCGGCGCCCTTACCCTGGCCGCACTACCCCTGCGCAGCTGGGCTGGCGAAGCAGACCAGCCAGCCATCATCTCGGCCTGCGACGTTGGCCGCAACCAGCACCGTGCCGGCCTGGCCGGTGCCAGCGGCTTGCTGACGCTGCCCGAGCGCGGCCACCACCTGGAGCTGGACCCGGCCCGACCCGGCGAATGCCTGGTGTTTGCCCGCCGCCCCGGCTACCAGATCGCCCGCTTCAACTGGCGCAGCGGCCAGCAGCTGGCGTGGTACGACTACCCGGACAACCGCCACGGCTTTGGCCACGGCATCCTGGCGCACGGCAAGCTGTACACCACCGACAACGATATCGATAACGGCAACGGCCTGCTGACCGTGCGCGATGCGCAAACCCTGCAGCCACTGCGCGAGATGCCCACGGGTGGCATCGGCCCGCATGAACTCAAAGCGCTGGACGATGGCAACATCCTGGTAGCCAACGGCGGCATCCTCACCCTGCCGGAAAGCGGCCGCATCAAGCTCAACCGCAACAATATGAAGCCGCAGATCGACATCGTGGACCCGGCGCAAGGCCGCAGCATCGCCAGCTACACGCTGGACGACAAGCGCCTGTCGCTGCGGCACCTGGCCCGCATCAACGCACGCGACTTTGCGGTAGCGCTGCAGTACGAAGGCGACGGCGCCGCACCACTGGTAGCCATCTGGAACGCTGAACAAGGCCTGCGCCTGCTGGACGCACCCGACGCGCTGGCGCTGGCCAGCAACGGCTACGCCGCCAGCGTAGCCGCCGGCGCCAACCGCATCGCCTGCACCGCCACCAAAGGCAACGCCGTGGTGTTCTGGGACGGCAAGGGCAGCTACCTGGGGCACGTGGCGCTCACCAAACCCGCCGGCATCGCCCTCAGCCGCGACCAGCGCTACTTCGTCACCAGCAACGAGCTGGGCGAGATCGTGTGGATAGACAGCCAGACCCTGCAGATCGACCCGCGCCGCAGCCAGCGCTTCCCGGTAAAGTGGGACAACCACCTGAGCCTGGCGTACAGCTAGACCCGCCCTTTGTTGCCACGAAAAACCCCAGCCTGCAGGCTGGGGTTTGTTTTGCCTGTGGCAGCCTGCCGTACCTGCCAGTTTTCTGACGCCACAACCAAACCACACGACATGCACCGCAGGTGCCGTAGCATCCGCCAATCATGCTCATACCTGTGCCTGATCTGGCTCCGCCACACTGCCACGATGCAGATGCACGGTATTGCGACCGGCATGTTTGGCCGCATACAGGGCACGGTCTATGCCTACAAGAAAATCGGGTTCATTGCACTGCCCCAACCCCAGGCTCACGGTAACCTGAAGCTGGCTACCACCTGCGCGAATAGGCGTTGCAGCAATACTTTGCCGCAGCGCCTCACACACGGCACTAGCCTGCTCAAGCGTACGGTCAGCCAACAGGATGCCGAACTCCTCCCCGCCGATGCGACAGACCAGATCTCCTTCGGCCACGCCTTGCCGCAATAGCACGGACAAGCGCCGCAGTACCTGGTCACCCGCTTCATGGCCGTACGTATCATTGATGTTTTTGAAGTGATCGATATCCAGCAAGGCCACGCAAAATGGCCGCTGCGCTGTCCCCCCAACAGCCTGCCATTGCGCCAGTGTCTGATAGAAAACCCGGCGATTAGCCAAGCCGGTCAGCTCGTCCGTACTGGCCATTTGGTGGATGCGACGCTCCAGCGTCTCGGAAAAATACTCCCCGGCCAGCAAGGCAATGAACAACACCACCGAGCCAGACAGCAAGACACCCAGATACAGCAGTTTGATGGCAGCCGGCCACAGTGCCTGCACCGCCGCACTCGATGGCCAGCCATGCAGCTCGAACAGACAAAACCAGCTGACACAGATACTGCAAACCACAATCATGCCGGGCCTGTCAGTGGTAGGTACCACCAGTGGCGTAGTCAGAAAAAACAACAGGAAATAGTAATGGCCGCCAATTTGCGTGCCTTGGCCACCCAAAATGCCGGCTAGCACCGTCACCTGGCAAATCAGGCAGGCTTTCCAGTAGTGTGGCGGCCGGCCGCTACGCTGCAGCCAGTAGAACCACACCATGCCCGACAAGGGGATTGCCGTCATTTTCAGGCTAAGGAACACCAGCTCCGCATTACCCAGCCAGCCGAACAGCCAGCTGTAGAACAGCACCATCGACAAAACCAGTGCCGGCACCGCATTGGTAATATATTGCCGCCTGCGCACGGCACCACTCAGCGCCGGATCCACGCCCATTTGCAGCCAAGACCAGACAAGCTGCTGCCATCGTTTGCTTGAGCTTAGATTCATACTGTGTGGTTCAGTATTAGTGTCACTCCCGATAAGGGGGGCAATTTCTCGGGCACATCAGCGCAGGCCATGCCGGCCTATGACTTGCTTCCCAGTATAGTGGCATCCGGCTTTTGTACCATGACATGCGAGCAATCAATACAACACCGGGCATCGGCACAAACAGTCAGTATGGTTTCGCAGCGGCAACCTGGCGTAACAGCCCCCTGCCATGCTTCACCAGCTATCGTCCACCTTCAACCGTGGCAGGCCGTGGCGGGCGCGGGCGCGGTTGCAGGCTGCTTCGTAGATGCCTACGCTGGCCAGCGCGCCGAACTCGCGACAGGGTGACGGGCGCTGGTCGTAGATGCTGCAGCTCACCGCTTCACCTACGGTGCCGCATAGCGCCACGCAGCGCGGTGGCTGGCCGTTGGCGGCGCTGTCGTCGGTGCCTACCATGCGCCAGGTATTGCCTACCTCGTGTACGGCCATGTCGGCGGGTACGCCGGGGCGGCCGTCTGCGGCCAACTCGCTGCGGTGGAAAGACACGCGAAACGCCGAACAACAGGCGCCGCACTCGGTACAGCTCACACGCAAATCACTCATGATGCTTACAAAACCCGCCAGACAAGGTAAAACCCACACTATAAACACATGCACGAAAGCACAACAGTGAGCCCCTTGCCCGACAGCCTGCTGGCGCAGTGCCAGCTACCCGATTACCAGCACGGCCTGGCCAACCTGGCCGCGCACCTGCATGGCAACACCAGTTGCCCCCCGCTGCAGCACCCTGCCCTGAATAATCTGGATGACTGCGACACCCTCATCCTGCTGCTGATAGACGGCATGGGCTGCGCCCAGCTGAACGCGCTGGCACCGGGCGGCTGGCTACAACAGCAGCAATGCACCACGCTGTCGTCGGTCTTCCCCAGCACCACCACGGCGGCCATTACCACACTGATGACCGGCCTGCCGCCCAGCCAGCACAGCCTGCTGGCGTGGCATGTCTGGGCACCAGAGGCCGGCTGCATTGCCACCCCGCTGCCGCTACGCAGCCACTGGGCCAGCGGCGAGGTGCCCGATAGCGACACCCTGGCCGCGCGGCTGTACAGCCAGCCATCAGCCCTGCAGGGTGGGACGCGCCAGCACTACGTTCTACAGCCGCAGTATATTGCCGATTCGCACTATAGCCGCCATCACGGCGGCCAGGCACAGCACCTGCCGTGGCGCAGTTACGCCGAGCTGTTTGCCAGCCTGGGCACACTGGCGGCCACGCCGCAGCGCAAATTTGTCTACGCCTACATCCCCGACCTGGATTCGCTGATGCACGGCAAAGGCACCACCCACCCCAAAGCCCAGGCGCTGCTGGCACGCCTGCAGCAGCACTGCGGCGAGCTGGCAGCCACGCTGCCCGCGCGCTGCAAACTGGTGATCACGGCAGACCACGGCCAGCTGGACATCCCGCCAGAGCGACTACTGTTTCTTAACGACTATCCCGCGCTGGCAGCGCTGCTGCGCCAGCCGCTCAGCGGCGAGCCGCGTGCCGCCATCTGCCATGTCAAAGCTGGTCAGGCGGATGCCTTCCGCACCGCGTTCGAACGCACGCTGGGCCATATCGCCTGGTGTTTGCCCGCACAAGAGGTCATCGCACACGGCTGGCTTGGCCCGGCACCACACCACCCGCTACTGCGCGAGCGCACCGGGGATTTTGTCCTGCTGATGAAAGACAACTGGGGGCTGCTGCAGATGGTAGGCGATGAAAAACGCCCGCCGTTGCTGGGCAACCACGGCGGGCTATCGGCGGCAGAAATGCAGGTGCCGCTGATTGTGTGTGACGGCTGATCAGCTTTCCAGCGCGGGCCAGCGCTGCTGCCATTCACGCAAATCGGCCCGGCTAAGGTTGGCCGCAAACACCACGCGGCGGCGGCGCTGCAGGTAGCCCATTTCGATATTGGTGTAATCCAGCTGCTGGCCACCCTCGGCGGGCGACAGCACCACGCCCATACGGTCTACCCAGGCTGTTTCCAGGCTGGCGTGCACAAACTCGTCCGGAGTCTCGATCACCTGCCGTATCAGCTTGAGTTTACCCTGCAGCGACGCCACCAGCTGCGATGCGGCCAAGGCCTGCTCTACCTGCGCCAGGCGTTCTGCCATTTGCGCCGGAGTCATGCTGCCATGCAGGTTTAGTGCCTCGGCGTTCAGCACATTGGTTTTATGCTGTAGCTGCAATTGCAGCGCACGACGCTCTACCTCCAGCAGACGGCGTTCGCTTTCCGCCTGGCTGATGCCGTACGCCAGATTGCGGCACAGCAGGCCATAGGCCTGCTGACGTGCATCGCGTAGCAAGTCTTCGTGGCTGGCACTGGCGGCAATGAAACGGTGCCGCTCGAAGCACAATACGCGCAGGGGCACGTCGCTACGCACACTGCCATCCGGCATCAGCTGGCTACCCAGCCTTGTTTCCTCGTTCAGCTGCATCACCAGCATGACTTGCAGCTGCTGTGGCGACTGCGGGCTAGCCAGATGCGCCTTGATGGCATCGCTGGCGCGCAGGCTATCGCACAGGCTCTGTGGCGAGGCAAACAGCAAACCGACACGGCGGTCGCTGCTATAGCCTGCTGGGCTCAGGTCCAGCGGCGCGGGCAGCAGGCGGCCAACATCCTGCAGCTGGGCCAGCATATGCCGCACGCCGCGGCGCAGCAGGCGTTGCCCGCTGGGCAGCAGCTTGACCTTGGGCTCTACTTCGGCAATCAGCAGGTCCACCGCGTCTTGCACTTCGCGGCTGGCGAAGCGATCGCTCACCCCAACCGCCAACCAGCGTAAAAACTTCTGCATCTTCAAAATTCCTGCTCAATTGCTTTCAAAACCCTACGTATACAAGGGTATACTTTGCGCATAGTCATGTGTCACATTCGCCAAACAGTGTTTCATTACACTGGTAGTACAACCGTGGCATCAGCCAACCCGAGAAGAACATGAAAGCTACGCTGATCCGTCTGATTGCTCCTGCACTTATTCCGCTGCTACTGCTTCCTGCCCTGACCCTGCTATTGCCGCCAAGCACCATGACAAGCCTGTTTGCCGGCTTGCTGACCGGCGTGGCCGTAATGGCTACCCTGGCCTGGCGCATCCAGAAGCATTTCATCAAGCCTGCCCGCATCTTTCGCCGGCATCTGCAGTCACTGAAACAAGAACCTATCGACTTCAGCAAGACACTGGACCTGGCCACCAGCCCGGACTGGGAAGGCTGCAGCCGCCATTTCAACCAGCTACTGGAAGAGCTGGACGATATTTTCACCCAGGTGCTGGGTTCCAGCGCACGGTTGATCCCCATGTCGCAAGAGCTCACCGACACCTATAGCGCCATCCTGCAGAAAAACCTGCTGCAATCGAGCCATGGCCAGGTACTGATTGGCGCCATTTCCCGCATGATAGAACAGGCCGAACGCTTGCGCGTGGACCTGGAACAAATAACTGCTGCGGCGCAGCATGCCGAGCAACATATGGGTGAAAGCCGCGAAGCCACGCTGATCGTGATCAATGGTGTTACCGATGTAGCCAGCCTGCTGGAAGAAGCCACCCGCGATGTGCGCGCACTGGCGCAAGCGTCGGGCAATATCGATGGCATTCTGTCTTCCATCAAGGACATCGCAGACCAGACCAACCTGCTGGCACTGAACGCCGCCATCGAGGCAGCCCGCGCCGGCGAGAGCGGCCGTGGCTTTGCCGTGGTGGCCGACGAGGTACGCAAGCTGGCGCACCGCACGCAGGAGGCCACCCAGCAGGTACAGCACATCATGGGCGATGTGCAGCGCGGCACCGAGAAAGTCGTCAGCGCCATGAGCACCTCGCTCGAGCGCGCCGATTTTGCCGCCACCCACGCCGGCACCTCGCGCGAAAAACTGGACAACATCACCCGTTCCATCGGCGAGATCAACGCCTCGGCCGACGAAATCGGCAACGCAGTCAGCATGCAGGCACAGGCGGTACAAGACTCGAAAGCATCCGGCGACATCCTGATCCAGCTGAACCAGGACGCGCTTGACTGCAGCCGCATCCACGCGGTGTCTCCGGACGACCTGCGCAACCTGGCCGCCAAGCTGCGCACCTCGCTGGCGCGCCTACACATGCATGAAAAGCAATGGAACGACCAGCGCCGCACCCGCGCCCGCCCTAGCGAAATGCAGCTGGCCAACGGCGGCAGTAACGACACCGGCGATATCGAACTATTCTGACCACGCCGCCACGCCCGCCCTTGCGGGCTGCTGGCATACAACAAGGCCTGTCTGCCAACGCAGACAGGCCTTGTTCGTGTCAAAGCCACACCGCCAAGTGGCCTAGTGCGCCTCGCCCACTTGCGGTGCTGCGGCCAACTGCTGCTGCGGCACGGCCAGGGCGCCGACGCGGGCAGCAATAGCGGCAAAGTCGCTACCCGCTACCCGTACTGCCCACTCGGCCGGCGTACCCTGCCCGGCCATCGCCTGCAGGCGCTGCGCCAGCTGCGGCTGCGCCGGTGCGGCCAACCTGGCCAGCAAATCGTCCACCAAGTCGGGCCGGTTGCACACCAGGGCCATGTCGCAGCCGGCAGCAAAGGCGCGCTCGGTACGCGCCACGATATCACCGGCACCGGCAGCACCTTCCATGGTGAGGTCGTCGCTGAAGATGGTGCCGTCAAAACCCAGCTCGCCACGTAGGATGCCCTGCAGCCAGATGCGCGAGAAACCGGCCGAGGTGTCGTCCACTTGCGGGTAGATCACGTGCGCCGGCATCACCGCCTTCATGCCGCTGGCGGCCAGGGCGGCAAACGGTTTCAGGTCGGCGGCGCGGATCTCGTCCAGGCTGCGCAGGTCTTGCGGCATGGCCACGTGGGTGTCGCCATCGACAAAACCGTGACCGGGGAAGTGCTTGCCACAGCTGCCCATGCCGCCACGATTCAGGCCGCGCTGCAGCGCGCTGGCCAGCGCGATGACCACCGCCGGGTCGCCGTGGAAGCTGCGGTTGCCGATGACGGCGCAGTGCTGCCAGTCCAGGTCCAGCACCGGGGTAAAGCTGAGGTCGACACCGCAGGCGCGCAACTCGGCGGCCAGCACGTAGCCGGTTTCCTCGGCTGCCGCTTCGGCCACGGCCTGGCCTTGCGCGTCCCACAGCTCGCCCAGTACCCGCATCGGCGGCAGGCGGGTAAAGCCGGCCAAGAAGCGCTGCACGCGGCCGCCTTCGTGATCGACGGCAATCAGCAGCTCGGGCTGGCGCAGCGCACGAATCTCGGCGGTCAGCGCCTTCAGCTGCTCGACACTGTCGAAATTGCGGCGGAACAGGATAACGCCGCCCACCAGCGGGTGACGCAGGCGTTGCTTTTCATTGTCGCTGAGGCGAAAGCCGGCAACGTCGGCCATTACCGGGCCGCGCGGTAGAGTAAATGTGCTCATGATCGGGCTTAAAGGTTGGCCGCAAGGCCGGTTTCACACACCACGAAGGCCAGCGCGTACTCGGCCTCATCGGTAATCGACAAATGCACGCGGCTGATGCCGCGCTCGCGCAGAAAGGCATGCAACGCATCGTCAAAGGCAAACATCGGCTTGCCCAGCGCGTCGTGGCTGACGGCAATGGCAGTCAGCAGCACCGGCTCGCGCACGCCGGTGCCCAGCGCCTTGGCCAGCGCCTCTTTGGCGGCAAAGCGCTTGGCCAGCAGGCGCGCGGGGTTGGCCGAAGCGGCCAGCTCGTCCTGCTCTACCGGCGCCAGCAGGCGGCGGCCAGCACGCAGGCCCCAGCGGTCGAGCATGGCCTGAAAACGCACAATGCGCGCCATATCGGTGCCGATACCGTAAATCATTACAGCCCCTGGCGACCTTCGATCATCAGCGCTTTCATTTCGCGCACAGCACTTGCAAAGCCTACCATCAGCGCGTGGCTGACCAGGGCGTGGCCGATGTTCAGCTCGGCAATTTCCTGGATAGCCGCAATCGGCTTCACGTTATGGTAGTTCAGGCCGTGGCCGGCGTTCACCACCATGCCCAGGTGATCGCCAAACACGGCCGCTTCGCGGATACGCGCCAGCTCGGCCTGCTGGGCTTCGTGCTGGAAGTCGGCATGGGCGTAGGCGCCGGTGTGCAGCTCGATCACGCGTGCGCCAGCGTCCCAGGCGGCCTGGATTTGTTTCACGTCCGGGTCGATGAAGATGGACACGCGAATACCGGCGTCGGTCAGCTGGCGGGTGAAATCGCGCACTTCGTCAAAGTAGCGGATCACGTCGAGGCCACCTTCGGTGGTAACTTCTTCGCGCTTTTCCGGCACCAGGCATACGTCTTCCGGCTTCACGCGTAACGCGTTGGCCAGCATTTCGTCGGTCAGCGCCATTTCCAGGTTCATGCGCGTCTTGATGGTGGCGCGCATGGCGTCCACGTCGTGGTCCTGGATATGGCGGCGGTCTTCACGCAGGTGCAGGGTAATCAGGTCGGCACCGCTGGTTTCGGCCACCAGCGCGGCTTCGATCGGGCTGGGGAAACGGGTACCACGCGCCTGGCGCAGGGTGGCAACGTGGTCGATATTGACGCCTAGCAGAATCATGATGGTCTCCGGCTGAGTGCGCTGTCTTCTTGCAGCGCGTAGAGCGTGTTTAACAGTTCGCGGGTGGCCAGCGGTTCGGGCCCCAGCAATTCATCCAGATACAGCCGCAGCAGGCCGCGCACGTCGCGGCGGCTATGCGGCAGGGCAAAATCGGCGGCTGCCAAGGCCAGCAAGCTGTCACCAGCTACGACCAGCTGGCGCGGGCCCGCATCCGGGGCGGCCACGCGCTGCGGTAGCTCGCCGAAACGGCACAGGTAATAGGCATCCGGCAACACCGGCTGGCCGGCGGCATCCTCGCTGCACGGCGGCGCGTAGCCCAGCACGGACAACAAGCTGAGCTCGAAGCGGCGCAGCACGTCGGGCAGGCTGTCGCTACGTGCCATGCCGCGTACGGTGCGGTCGTACAGCTGGAACAGCTCGGGGGACGGGTCGTCGCGCGGCGACAGGCGCAGCAGTAATTCATTGAGATAGAAACCGCACACCAGGCGCTGGCCAGCAAACTGCGGCACGCCGCCGCGCCAGTCTACCGTGTGCAGCGTACGTAGCTCGCCCTTGCCAAACCAGGCCAGCTGCAACGGCTGGAACGGCAACAGTTGGCCGCGCAGATCGGAACGCGGCCGACGCGCACCGCGCGCTACCAGGGTGAAGCGGCCGTGGTCGCGGCTGAGCACCTCTACCAACAAACTGGTTTCGCGGTAGGGCTGGGTGTGCAGCACGTAGGCCGGCTGACGATCAACCTTGACCTGGCGCATCGCTGGCGGGCTTGTCCCACAGGTGGTCGCGGCCAACATAGGCCACGCGGGTAGCAAAGCAGGCGTACCAACGGTCGAAACCGGCGGCGATAGCCACACGGTGCTCGGCGTGGGCACGCCAGGCGGCAATGTCGGCCTCGCTTTGCCAGTACGATACGGTAATGCCAAAGCCGTCGGCCCCACGTGCACTCTCCGCCCCCAGAAAACCGGGTTGAGCGGCGGCCAGCGCCACCATGTGCTCGGCGGTGACGCCGTAGCCCGCCGCGTCGTCGGCAGTGCGCTGGTTGCTGAATATCACGGCCCAGTAAGGCGGTGCGGGGGTGCGAGCTAGCATGCGGCCAACCTTTGGCAGGGGCTTAGTTCAGGCCGAAATCGCGCAGGAAGCGCACGTCGTCGGCCCAGCCGGATTTCACTTTTACCCAGACTTCCAGGTACACCTTGCAGTCGAACAGCTGCTCCATGTCCAGACGCGCTTCGGTGGAGATCTTCTTCAGCTTCTCGCCACCACGGCCGATCACGATGGGCTTCTGCCCTTCTTTGTCCACCAGCACGGCCACGTGGATGCGGAACATGCTGCCGTCCACTTCGAACGACTCCACCTCTACGTTCATCTCGTACGGCAGCTCTTCGCCCAGGTAGCGGAACAGCTTTTCACGCACGATTTCGCCGGCCAGGAAGCGCTGGCTCTTGTCGGTGACCATTTCTTCCGGGTATAGCGGTACCGACTCGGGCAGGTGCGGGCGGACTTTGTCCAGCAGCTCGGCCAGGCGCTGACCGTGCTTGGCGCTGACGACTTCCACGTCGGCAAACTCGAATTCGGCGCGCACTTCTTCGATAAACGCCGATAGCAGCAGGCGGTCTTTGGCCTTGTCCAGTTTGTTGATCACCAGCATGACCGGCGTATTTTTGGGCAGCAGCGCCATCACTTCACGGTCGGCGCCGGTAAAGCGCATGGCTTCCAGCACGAACAGCACGCAGTCCACGCTACCCAGCGTGTCTTTTACGCTCTTGTTCAGCGTTTCGTTCAGCGCGCCCTTGTGAAAGGTCTGAAAGCCGGGGGTATCGACAAACACGAACTGTGCCGCCGGCTCGGTATAGATACCGTTTACGCGGTGGCGGGTGGTTTGCGCTTTTTTGGAGGTGATGCTGATCTTCTGGCCAATCAGGTGGTTCATCAGGGTGGATTTGCCCACGTTCGGGCGCCCTACGATGGCCACAAAGCCGCAGCGGTGTGTGATATCGGTCATGGTTTATTTCTTGCCAGCGGCAAAATGTTGTTCAAGCAGCAGCAGCGCCGCTTCGGCAGCCTGCTGTTCTGCACCGCGGCGGCTGTTGCCGTCACCGGTAGTCATGATGGACAGCTCGGCCAGGTCGCACTGCACGCGGAAGCTCTGCTCGTGCGCCTCACCGCTTTGCTGCAGTATGGTATAGCGCGGCAGGGTGTGGCGGCGTGCCTGCAAGGCTTCTTGCAGGCGGGTCTTGGCGTCCTTGGCGTGCTTGGTCGGGTCGATGGCGGCCACACGGCTGGCATACAGCCGGCGCACCACCTGCTCTGCCGCCATGAAGTCGGCGTCAAAGCTGATGGCGGCAAAAGTAGCCTCCAGCGCATCGGCCAGAATCGACGGGCGGTTATACCCGCCGCTTTTCAGCTCGCCCTCGCCCAGGTACAGGTAGTCGCCCAGCTTCAGCTCGTGCGCCAGCTCGGCCAGGGTGTTCTGGTTGACCAGGTTGGCACGCAGGCGCGACAGCTCGCCCTCGCTCAGCTGCGGAAAACGGTCGAACAGCATGCGCGCTACGGTGTAGTTCAGGATACTGTCACCGATGAATTCGAAACGCTCGTTATTGGGCGTACCAAAGCTACGGTGCGTCAGCGCCTGGCGCAAAAGCGTTGGCTGCGTAAAAAAATAATCCAGCGCCTGAGTCAGGCGCCGGAAACGGTTATCTTGATTGCTCACAGTTTATTTTGCGTCTTTCAGTACAGGTGCCCCTGCCTGATATTCAAAATCAAAGACCAGTTTCACATGGTCGCGTAAAGGTACTTCACGGGTGTAGCGCGCACCCACACCAATAATGGTGGGGCTGCTGACGATCACCAGGTCATCGGCACGCAGCGAGACAATGTCCTGCACCGCGGCCCGGTTGGCAAAATCGCGGCGCAGCTCATACTCTGCCTTGCCAGGGGTCTTCGCCATGGCGTCCAGTGTTTCCTTGACGGCATAGTATTCGGAATACACCGGCACGATCTTGAGAAACATCAGTACCACGGTAGCAGCCACGATCCCCATGGCCATCACCACCAGTAAAGAAAACCCCTGCTGCTTGCGCATAATGCCTCGCTTAATGAATACGGCTGCCGATACGGCTCAGGTCGCCAAAGTTCATCCACACCAGGAAGGCCTTGCCTACCAGCAGACGGTCTTCCACAAACCCCCAGTAGCGGCTGTCTTCGCTGTTGTCGCGGTTGTCGCCCATCATGAAGTACTGGCCGGCGGGTACCTTGCAGGTAAAGCCGTTCTCGACATATTCGCAGTTCTCGCGGCCAACAAACTGGCGCACGCCTTGCGGCATGTAGGCTGGCGCTTCCGGCACGACCAGGGTACGGAAGGTTTTGCCCTCGACAGTTTCCTGGTACTGCTGGGTTTGCACCATCATCAGGCCTTTTTCAAGGTACTGGTGTTCGCCCTGGCTGACATGCTCTACCGCTTTGCCGTTGATGGTGAGCTGCTTGTCACGGTAGCTCACCACATCGCCAGGCAGGCCGATAACCCGCTTGATGAAATTCACCTTTTCGTCTTCGGGGTAGTTGAACACCACCACGTCGCCGTGCGCTACCTTGCCCACCGGCACCAGTACGTTGTTCAGTACCGGTACGCGCAGGCCGTAGCTGAATTTGTTCACCAGGATGAAGTCGCCCACGATCAGGCCGGGGCGCATGGAGCTGGAAGGAATCTGGAATGGCTCTACCAGGAAGGAGCGCAATACAAACACCACCGCGATGATGGGGAAAAACCCGCGCGGAAAGTCGATGTAGTGCGGCACCATGGCGCCCGGCTCGCGGCGGCGTGCCAACATGAACTTGTCCAGTGCCCAGATACTGCCGGTCACCAGCACGATGATCAGCATCACGGCCGAGAAAGTCATATAGCCGGACAACAGGCCAAAGCAGCCACCCAGTACGGCCAGGTAGCCCCACTCGGTAGACGCAGACTTGCCGTCGGCATCCTTGCCGGAAAACAGGATCAGCATCACGCCAACAATGGCCAGCACCGACCAGATCCAGACCAGATTCGAACCCATTATTTATCCCCGACTTGCAGAATGGCCAGGAAGGCTTCTTGTGGAATCTCCACATTACCCACCTGTTTCATACGCTTCTTACCGGCTTTCTGTTTTTCCAGCAGCTTTTTCTTACGCGTGATGTCACCACCGTAGCACTTGGCCAACACGTTCTTGCGCAGAGCCTTCACGGTTTCGCGGGCAATGATGTGGCCACCGATGGCTGCCTGCACCGCGATATCGAACATCTGGCGCGGAATCAGCTCGCGCATTTTGGACACCAGCTCGCGGCCACGGTACACGCTGGAAGCGCGGTGCACAATCAGGCTCAGTGCATCCACTTTCTCGCTGTTTACCAGCACATCCAGTTTGACCAGATCGGCACTCTGGAACTCTTTGAACTCGTAGTCCAGCGAGGCATAGCCACGGCTGGTGGACTTCAGCTTGTCGAAGAAATCCATCACCACTTCGTTCATCGGCAGATCGTAGGTCAGCATGACCTGGCGGCCCATGTACTGCATATTGCGCTGTACGCCACGCTTGTTATTGCACAGCGTCATCACCGAGCCCACGTAATCTTGCGGCACCAGGATGGTGGCGGTAATGATGGGCTCGCGCAGGTCTTCGTATTTACCGGCATCCGGCATGCGCGACGGGTTGGATACCACCTCGACCACGCCGTCTTTCATCACCACTTCGTAGTTCACCGTTGGCGCGGTGGTGATGAGGTCCATGTCGAACTCGCGCTCCAGGCGCTCTTGCACGATTTCCAGGTGCAACAGGCCCAGGAAGCCGCAGCGGAAGCCAAAGCCCAGCGCCTGCGATACTTCCGGCTCGTATTTCAGCGACGCATCATTCAGCTGCAGTTTTTCCAGCGCATCGCGCAGGGCTTCGTAGTCATGGCTTTCTACCGGGTACAGGCCGGCAAATACCTGCGACTGCACCTCTTTAAAGCCTGGCAGTGCCTCGCTGGCCGGTTTGGCGGCCAAGGTGATGGTGTCGCCTACCTTGGCGGATTTCAGCTCCTTGATGCCGGCAATGACAAAACCTACTTCGCCTGCATTCAGGGTTGGCCGCTGAACCGATTTCGGCGTAAACACACCGACCTGTTCGCACAGGTGCTCGGCCTGGGTGGCCATGAACTTGATCTTGTCTTTTGGTTTGAGCTTGCCGTCGATCACGCGCACCAGCATCACCACCCCCACGTAGTTATCGAACCACGAGTCGATGATCAACGCTTTCAGCGGCGCCTCCGGGTCGCCTTCCGGCGGCGGAATCTTGCTGACGACGGTTTCCAGGATGTCTTCGATACCAATGCCGGACTTGGCCGAGGCGCGCACGGCGTCGATGGCTTCAATACCGATGATGTCTTCGATTTCCTGGCTCACACGCTCCGGGTCGGCTGCTGGCAAGTCGATTTTGTTCAGCACCGGCACCACTTCTACGCCCAGCTCGATAGCGGTGTAGCAGTTGGCCACGGTTTGCGCTTCTACGCCCTGGGAGGCATCCACCACCAGCAGCGCGCCTTCGCAGGCAGACAGCGAGCGCGATACTTCGTAGGAGAAATCCACGTGTCCCGGGGTGTCGATCAGGTTCAGGTTGTACACCTGGCCGTCACGCGCCTTGTATTGCAAGGCGGCGGTTTGCGCCTTGATGGTAATACCGCGTTCTTTCTCGATATCCATCGAGTCGAGCACCTGGGCGCTCATTTCACGCATTTCCAGACCGCCGCAATACTGGATAAAACGGTCTGCAAGGGTCGATTTGCCATGGTCAATATGGGCAATAATCGAAAAATTTCGGATATGTTTCATCGGAATCCAGCAAAAATTAAGGGCACCGAGATGTGCCCTTGCTAACTCAACACTGGCGCGGATTTTAGCCGATTTCGCCCGTGTGTGCAGCCAATCGTGCGGCCAACTTGGCCTCGTCCAGGTGCCAGTGGCAGATTTCGGTATCGCCATCCACCAGAACCGGCACCAGTTCGTTGTAGCGTTCTTCCAGCACCGGGTCGGCATCCACATCGATTACATCGATATCAAAGCCGTACTGTGCCTGCAGAGGCTGCAGTTGTGCCAGCATCTGGTGGCACAGACTGCAGTACTCTCGGAAATATAAAGTCAGGGTTTTCAACGGGTTTTCTTCTCGGGCTTCAGGGCAACAAATAGTGGCGCGCCATCACGCAGCACGCGCAATGCGAGAGCATCACCCGGTTTGACCGCCTGGATAGCCTGCACCAGCTGGCGGGCGGACTGCAGTTCTTCACCACCCACCCCGACAATCACATCGCCCTGCTGCATGCCGGCCTTCAGTGCGGGGCCGGTAGCACCACGTACCGCCAGGCCAAACTTCACACCAAGCTTCTGCAACAACGCTGGCGCTACCGCTTGCAGGGCGAGGCCGGTCGTGGTGCCCACCTCATCCTGGCCACCTTCCTGCTTGCCCTTGTAGGCACGCTCGGCCGTACGCGGGTCTTCGTCCTGCATTTCAGCCGTGACCACAGTGGCTTTCACCAGCGCGCGGCCACGCCACACGCCAAGCTCCACCTTGCTACCCGGTGGCACACTACCCAGCAGACGCGGCAGGTCTTCACTGCTCTCCACAGCCTTGCCGCCCACCTGCAGGACTACATCGCCAGCACGTACGCCAGCTTTGGCTGCCGGGCCGTCTTTTTCTATCGAGGTAATCAGCGCACCCTGGGCATCTTGCAAACCAAAGGATGCGGCCAACTCCTTGGACACGTCCTGGATCGACACACCAATCCGGCTGCGGCTGACCTTGCCGTTCTTCTTGAGCTGCTCGGCCACATCCAGCGCCACATCTACCGGAATGGCAAACGAAATGCCCATGAAACCACCGGAACGGCTGTAAATCTGCGAGTTGATGCCGACCACCTCGCCCTTCAGGTTGAACAGCGGGCCGCCGGAGTTGCCCGGATTGACCGCGGCGTCGGTCTGGATAAAGGGCACGTAAGACTCATCGGGCAGATGACGGCCCTTGGCCGACACAATGCCGGATGTAACAGTATTCTCGAAGCCGAATGGCGAGCCGATGGCCAATACCCACTCACCCACTTTGAGCTGGTCTACCTTACCCAGCTTCACAAATGGCAGGCCGGTGGCGTCGATTTTCAGCAAGGCCACGTCGGTACGGGCATCGGAGCCCACCACCTTGGCCTTGTACTCGCGCTTGTCATTAAGCGTCACGATCATTTCGTCGGCATCGGCAATCACGTGCGCATTAGTCAGCACGTAACCGTCGGCAGACAGGATAAAGCCGGAGCCCATGCCGCCGGTACGGTACTCGCGCAGCTGCGGCGGGGCGAAACGGCGGAAAAATTCGGCAAACGGGTCGTTTTCCATGCCTTCGGGCAGGTCACGCACCACTTCGCGCACGGTTTGCACGGTGCGGATATTGACTACGGCGCGCCCCTGGTTTTCCACCAGCTGGGTGAAATCCGGCAGCGCCAGCTGCGGGGCGGCCATCAGGGGGGCAGAGCCGCCCAGCAGGCCGGCTACCATCATGGAAGAGACAATCAGCTTCTTGATCGGCATGTTTTGACAAACTCCATGGAAACAGTCTGAACATCGACAAGGCTGGCAATATGCGGCTGATAGCGGACATCTGCCGCCAATCGCCGTGCATAAAGATGCACACAGCCCAAAGTGAACAACAAACAAGCTACTGCCAGCAGCGCAGCAGTGGTGTCGCCGTAACGGCTACCCAGCATGGCACCGGCGATCAGCGCCAGCACTGGCAACACGTACAGCATGCCGGCACTGCGCAGCACCCCTGATTCCGGCACCGCGATATTCACGCGCTGCCCCGGGGCAACACCCAGCGGGTCCAGCACCCGGAAGCGCGGCTCGCGCAAGGCAAACATGCGCGCCATTTGCAAAGAGCGGCAACCATGCTCCGGGTGGCACTGCCCGCAAGGCGAGTGCGGCCGCGGTTCTACCCAGGCAAAGCCGGGCTCCACGGACAGCACGCGCGCTTCGGTTTCTATCATCTAGCGGGCAGTCAGGCGGATGTTCTTCAGCACGGACTGCAGGCCGGCTTCGGGCAGATCGCCCACAACCGTCAGCAACATGTCCCCGCTCTGGCGCGAGGCCACGCCAATGCCATTGGGCGCCGTGGCCGAGCTCTGGTTGACGCCCTCGCCGTTGGCCGCTTCGACAAACAGCGACACCTTGGCAAAACCATCAGAGAACACGTAATGCTGTACGGCTTTTTCATGGCCAGGCAGCGGGCGGTTCACAAAGCGCACCATGCGAAAACCACTGGGCAGGCCCTTGATATCGTGCATAGGCTGCATACCCTGCTGCACACCACCTACCTTGCCCAGCGCCAGGCTTTGCTTGTAACGCGGCTTGAGCAGGGATTTATCCTTGGGTGGCTGTAGCTGCAACTCGGTAAAGGCGAACTGCTCCACCACCTCACCCTTGGCGGTGGCCGTCACCACTTTCAGCGGCAGCGCACTTTGCGGGTCGATACAGAAACGCTGGGTGTAGCGCCCGGCTACGTCCCTGGGCTTCAGTACTAGCCACTGGCAATCTTTCTGCGCAACACGATCCATGCCGCCGCGCACCAGCTGGTAGCCCTGCGCCAAGTCTTCCACATTATCGGGCAGCAAGGCCGGGAACAGCTTGATGGCACTGAGCTTGGCCGCATTCAGCGACTTGGCATCCGGCGCGTAACAGGTCAGCTCGTTCCCTACCCGCACGATCTCGCGCGGCATGCCATCGAGCGATTCGCGGCGCTCGCGCACTACGCCGGACTCCACTACACGCTGCAGCCGGAACGTTTCCAGATCACCACCAAGCTGGTGCATATAGGTGGCAGCCAGCGGCAGGTTTACCGCTGCTTCGGCGGCTTTATCCAGCAAGGCCCAATCGTCGTCCGCCACAGCGGCCAACGGCAAGGCTGCGACAACACAGGCAGCTATGACACGCATCAATGCAGACCTTTCGCCGCAGGTTGCACCAGGCTGGCACGCGCCAGGCCATCACTCAGGCTGATGTCCTGATGCGCATCCAGATAGGACTGGTTGGCCGCATTCACGACTTGCACCTGGGCACTCGGCGTGGGCACCGCTTGCGCCATCAGGGCAGGATCGCCCGCCTGCTGGCCTTGCCAGCTGTACCAGCCCACCACGCCTGCCATCGCTACCGAAGCAGCCAGGGCAAAGCGGGCTACCGGCCTGGCCGGCTTGCGCGCCAGACTACGCGGTGCCAGCACCGTAGGCTCGGCCTGCAGTGCTACCGACACCTGCTCGCGCACGTCCACATGCAGCAGGGCATTGCCACGCAGGGCGTCACCGATCAGGTGGTATTCCTGCCACGCGGCTTTGAGCTGGTCGTCGTTACCCAGCATGTGCATGGCCTGAGCGGCGTCCTTGTCGCTCAGTTCGCCATCCATCAGGGAAGAAAGGGTTTCTTTCATAATCTGCTCACCATCTTTTGTTCTTGGCTGTATCCAGCAAAGGACGCAACTCGGTCGCGATTGCTTCACGCGCACGGAAAATCCGTGAGCGCACCGTGCCTATCGGGCAATTCATTGCGCTGGCAATTTCCTCATAGCTCAAGCCTTCCATTTCTCGCAGGCTGATCGCTGTGCGCAACTCCTCAGGCAAACGCTCTACCGCCGCATTCACGGCAGAGAGTATCTGCTGATTCATCATCTCGGCTTCCGGGGTGTGGTGGTCCGGTATCTGGCTAGCCATATCCAGACTCTCGCCATCCTCATCCTCGAACTCCGAGCTGACCACTGGCCGGCGGCCGGCCGAGGTCAGGAAATTTTTTGCCGTATTGATGCCAATACGGTAGAGCCAGGTGTAAAAAGCACTCTCGCCACGAAAGGAGGGCAGCGCGCGGTAGGCTTTGACAAACGCCTCCTGCGTGACGTCCTCGATATCGGCCGAGTCACGAATAAAGCGCGACAACAGGCGCGACAATCGCCGCTGATACTTCGACACCAGCAGGTCGAAAGCACGCTTTTCACCACGCTGCGCCCTCTCCACCAGCTGCTGGTCGAGTTCACGATCACTCATCGTTATCAATTTCTCCCTGATTCGCCCTGCTTGGTTTTGTTAGGTGCCGGCTTTCGCCGATGCAAGGCAAGGCTATGACCTGCATACGTCAAAATAAGTTCACCCGCCAGTAAACAGGCACACGCAAGCAGCAGGCTGTATACCAGATGCGCCCGCTGCGCCGTGTTTCAAGATGTGGCAGACAAATGCGCCACACTGGCCCAACCTGGCAGATTGCCAGACAAAAAACGCTTATCAAAAAACCAAGCACTTGCTAGAATACCTCTCACATCCCCCAGAACAAGAGCAGGAGAACCCGATGTCCACACCCGGTCAACGCTTCCGCGATGCGGTAGCCCAAGAAAAACCCCTGCAAGTGGTGGGCGCAGTCAATGCCTACGCTGCGCGCCTGGCCGAACACAGCGGCTTCAAGGCGCTGTACCTGTCCGGCGGCGGCGTGGCCGCCTGCTCCTGCGGCATTCCCGACCTGGGCATCACCACACTGGAAGACGTGCTGATCGACGTGCGCCGCATTACCGACGCCAGCGAACTGCCGCTGCTGGTGGACATCGACACCGGCTGGGGCGGCGCTTTCAACATTGCCCGCGCCGTGCGCAGCCTGGAAAAAGCCGGTGCCGCCGCTGTGCATATCGAAGACCAGGTGCAGCAGAAGCGCTGCGGCCACCGCCCGAACAAGGCCATTGTCAGCCAGGAAGAAATGGTGGACCGCGTTAAAGCCGCCGTCGATGCCCGTAAACACGGCATGGTGATCATGGCCCGCACCGACGCGCTGGCGGTGGAAGGCCTGGACGCCGCCATCGAACGCGCCGTGGCCTGCGTGGAAGCCGGCGCCGACATGATCTTCCCGGAAGCCATTACCGACCTGGCCATGTACAAGCAGTTTGCCGAGGCCGTAAAAGTGCCGATTCTGGCCAATATCACCGAGTTTGGCGCCACCCCGCTGTACACCACCGAAGAGCTGGGTGCCAACGGCGTGGGCCTGGTGCTGTACCCGCTGTCCGCCTTCCGCGCCATGAGCCAGGCCGCACTGAACGTGTACGGCGCCATCCGCCGCGACGGTAGCCAGAAAAACGTGGTGGATACCATGCAGACCCGCATGAAGCTGTACGAGCACCTGGGCTACCACAGCTACGAGCAGAAGCTGGACGCGCTGTTCGCCGAAGGCAAAAATAAGTAAGTCACCTTTAGCAGGGTTGGCCGCAAGCCACACATAACACAGAGAGCCTGGCCAGCCCTGCACCCGGTTCACGATCGCGGCCCCGCCGCAATGACACAGCAGGCCGCCCGCATACGGGTACGGCAGCACAAAGGAGAAGTGGCATGAGTGAAGTAGTGATTGGCAAACCGAAAAAATCCGTCGCCCTGTCCGGCGTAGCGGCCGGCAACACCGCCCTGTGCACCGTTGGCCGCAGCGGCAACGACCTGCACTACCGCGGCTACGACATTCTGGACCTGGCCGCCCACTGTGAATTTGAAGAAGTCGCCTACCTGCTGGTGCACGGCAAGCTGCCCAACCCGGCCGAGCTGACTGGCTACAAGAAAAAACTCAAGAGTCTGCGCGGCCTGCCCGCCGCCGTGAAAGCGGTACTGGAAGCCCTGCCGGCCAACGCCCACCCGATGGATGTAATGCGCAGCGGCGTATCGGCCCTGGGCTGCGCGCTGCCGGAAAAAGACGACCACAATATCGCCGGCGCCCGTGACATTGCCGACCGCCTGATGGCCAGCCTGGGCTCCATGCTGCTGTACTGGTACCACTTCAGCCACAACGGCAAGCGTATCGAGGTAGAAACCGACGACGACAGCATCGGCGGCCACTTCCTGCACCTGCTGCACGGCCAGAAACCGTCCGAGCAATGGGTACGCGCCATGCACACCTCGCTCAACCTGTACGCCGAGCACGAATTCAACGCCTCCACCTTCACCGCCCGTGTCATCGCCGGTACCGGCTCCGACATGCACAGCGCCATCACCGGCGCCATCGGCGCGCTGCGCGGCCCGAAACACGGCGGCGCAAATGAAGTGGCCTTTGAAGTCCAGAAACGCTACGACAGCCCGGACGAAGCCGAGGCCGACATCCGCGCCCGCGTCGAACGCAAGGAAGTGGTGATCGGCTTTGGCCACCCGGTGTACACCATCAGCGACCCGCGCAACAAAGTGATCAAGGAAGTGGCGCACGAGCTGTCCAAAGCTGCCGGCGACACCAAGATGTACGACATTGCCGAGCGCCTGGAATCGGTGATGTGGGACATCAAGAAGATGTTCCCCAACCTGGACTGGTTCAGCGCGGTCAGCTACCACATGATGGGCGTGCCCACCGCCATGTTCACGCCGCTGTTCGTCATTGCGCGCACCAGCGGCTGGAGCGCCCACGTGATCGAACAGCGCATCGACGGCAAGATCATCCGCCCGTCGGCCAACTACAACGGCCCGGAAGACCAGGCCTTCGTACCGTTGGCCCAGCGTTAACACCTGCCAGCCACGAAGCCCACGGAAATAAAACAAAGCCTTTAATGCTTTATTAGCCACGAAACCCACCAAAGAACACGAAAGAAAACCTGAAAGAAATGCCAAGCCTTATCTGGCGGCCATAGCATCCATTCACGGCCATCAGGATCTTTGGGCATGACACTTCTTTGTTCTTGAGTGGGGTTCGTGGCCAGAAGCAGCTGCATCACTACAAAACGGATGGACGCCCATCGTGAGCTTTTGTTTTCGTGGTTTTCGTGGCAAAAAGCTTTTGAATTTTCGTAGCTGCCATGGATGCTGCAGCCCAGAAACACACCCTCCAAAACATTGCCGGTAAACACCGCCATGAATAGCCAATACCGCAAACCGCTGCCCGGCAGCCCGGCCGACTACTTCGACACCCGTGCTGCCGTAGACGCCATCGCCCCCGGCGCCTACGCCACCCTGCCCTATGTTTCCCGCGTGCTGGCCGAACAGCTGGTGCGCCGCTGCGAACCCGCCCTGCTGACCGACGCCCTTACCCAATTGATCGAACGCCGCCAGGACCTGGACTTCCCCTGGTACCCGGCGCGCGTGGTGTGCCACGACATCCTGGGCCAGACCGCGCTGGTAGACCTGGCCGGCCTGCGCGACGCCATCGCCGACCAGGGCGGCGACCCGTCGCAGGTAAACCCGGTGGTGCCCACCCAGCTCATCGTCGACCACTCGCTGGCGGTGGAATGCGGCGGCTTCGACCCGCAAGCGTTCGAGAAAAACCGCGCCATCGAAGAGCGCCGCAACGAAGACCGCTTCCACTTTATTAACTGGACGCGCACCGCGTTCAAGAACGTGGACGTGATCCCGGCCGGCAACGGCATCATGCACCAGATCAACCTGGAAAAAATGTCGCCGGTGATCCAGCTGCGCGACGGCGTGGCCTTCCCCGACACCTGTGTCGGCACCGACAGCCACACCCCGCATGTGGACGCGCTGGGCGTGATCGCCATCGGCGTCGGCGGCCTGGAAGCCGAAACCGTGATGCTGGGCCACCCGTCCATGATGCGCCTGCCCGATATCGTCGGTGTGGAGCTCACCGGCCAGCGCCAGAGCGGCATTACCGCTACAGACATCGTGCTGGCGCTGACCGAGTTCCTGCGCAAGGAACGCGTCGTCGGTGCCTGGGTAGAGTTCTTCGGCGCAGGCGCCGATAGCCTGTCCATCGGCGACCGCGCCACCATCTCCAATATGTGCCCGGAATACGGCGCCACCGCCGCCATGTTCTACATCGACGCGCAAACCATCGCCTACCTGAAACTCACCGGCCGCGAGCCGGAACAGGTAGCGCTGGTAGAAAATTACGCCCGCCACACCGGGCTGTGGGCCGACGACCTGAAAACCGCGCAATACCCGCGCGTGCTGCGCTTCGACCTGTCCGGCGTGGTGCGCAATATGGCCGGCCCGTCCAACCCGCACAAACGCCTGCCTACGTCGGCACTGGCCGAGCGCGGCATTGCCGACGCCGCCAAGCTGGCCGCCGCCCGCGACGAAGAAGCGCGCGGCCAACTGCCGGACGGCGCGGTGATCATTGCCGCCATCACCAGCTGCACCAACACCAGCAACCCGCGCAACGTGGTGGCCGCCGCCTTGCTGGCCAAAAAAGCCAACGCACTGGGCATCACGCGCAAACCGTGGGTGAAAACCTCGTTTGCGCCGGGCTCCAAAGTGGCCAAGCTGTACCTGGAAGAAGCCGGCCTGCTGCCGGAGCTGGAACAGCTGGGCTTCGGCATCGTGGCCTACGCCTGCACCACCTGTAACGGCATGTCCGGCGCGCTGGACCCGGCCATCCAGCAAGAGATTATCGAGCGCGACCTGTATGCCACCGCCGTGCTGTCCGGCAACCGCAACTTCGACGGCCGCATCCACCCCTACGCCAAGCAAGCCTTCCTAGCGTCGCCGCCGCTGGTGGTGGCCTACGCGCTGGCCGGCACCGTGCGCTTCGACATCGAGCAGGACGTGCTGGCCGTGGTAGACGGCCGCGAGATCCGCCTGCAAGACCTGTGGCCGTCGGACGAGGAAATCGATGCCATCGTGGCCGCCAGCGTGAAGCCCGAGCAGTTCAAACAGGTGTACATCCCGATGTTCGACCTGGGCGAAGCGCAGCAGGCCGACAGCCCGCTGTACCAGTGGCGCCCGATGTCTACCTATATCCGCCGCCCGCCGTACTGGGACACCGAAGGCATGGGCGCACTGGCGGCCAACCCGCGCACGCTCAAGGGCATGCGCCCGCTGGCGGTGCTGCCGGACAACATCACTACCGACCACCTGTCGCCGTCCAACGCCATCCTGGCCAGCTCTGCCGCCGGTGAATACCTGGCCAAGATGGGCCTGCCGGAAGAGGACTTCAACAGCTACGCCACCCACCGCGGTGACCACCTCACCGCCATGCGCGCCACCTTTGCCAACCCGCAGCTGGTAAACGAAATGGCCGTGGTAGACGGCGCAGTGAAAAAAGGCTCGCTGGCACGCGTCGAGCCAGACGGCCAAGTGATGCGCATGTGGGAAGCCATCGAAACCTATATGGCACGCAAACAGCCACTGATCATCGTGGCCGGTGCCGACTACGGCCAGGGCAGCTCGCGCGACTGGGCGGCCAAGGGCGTGCGCCTGGCGGGGGTAGAAGTGATCGTGGCCGAAGGCTTCGAGCGCATCCACCGCACCAACCTGATCGGCATGGGCGTGCTGCCGGTAGAGTTCAAACTCGGCACCACGCGGCTGACGCTGGGGATGGACGGCACCGAAACCTACGACATCCAGGGCGCGCTGGCGCCGCGCGGCGACCTGACGCTGGTGGTACACCGCCGCGACGGCAGCAGCGTGGAAGTAGCCGTTACCTGCCGCCTCGACACCGCCGCCGAGGTACGCGTCTACCAGGCCGGCGGCGTGCTGCAGCGCTTTGCGCAGGACTTCCTGGCCGGCGCGGCCTGATGCTGGCTGCGGCCAACCTGGGCGACCGGATTGGCCGCCATCATGATGATCAAGACAACAGGAGTGGCTATGTCTCACCCGGCCCAGATCCGCATCCCCGCTACCTATATCCGTGGCGGCACCAGCAAGGGCGTGTTTTTCCGCCTGCAAGACCTGCCCGCCGCCTGCCAGCAGCCTGGCGCGGCGCGCGATGCGCTGTTCCTGCGCGTCATCGGCAGCCCCGACCCGTACAGCGCCCACATCGACGGCATGGGCGGCGCCACCTCCAGCACCAGCAAGTGCGTGATCCTGAGCCCAAGCAGCGTGCCCGGCCACGACGTGGACTACCTGTACGGCCAGGTGTCCATCGACAAACCGTTTGTGGACTGGAGCGGCAACTGCGGCAACCTGTCCACCGCTGCCGGCGCCTTTGCCATTCACGCCGGCCTGGTAGCACCCGAGCGCGTGCCGCAAGATGGCATCTGCACCGTGCGCATCTGGCAGGCCAATATCGGCAAGACCATCATCGCCCACGTGCCGGTGAGCCAAGGCCAGGTGCAGGAAACCGGCGATTTCGAGCTGGATGGCGTTACCTTCCCCGCGGCCGAGATCGTGCTGGAGTTCCTCGATCCGTCCGACGATGGCGACGACGGCGGCGCGATGTTCCCCACCGGCAACCTGGTAGACCAGCTGGACGTGCCCGGCATCGGCACCCTGCCCGCCACCATGATCAGCGCCGGCATCCCCACCGTGTTCGTCAACGCGGCCGACATCGGCTACAGCGGCACCGAGCTGCGCGAGCACATCAATAGCGACGCCGCCGCGCTGCAGCGCTTCGAGGCCATTCGCGTGGCCGGCGCGCTGCGCATGGGCCTGATCAAAACCGCAGAAGAAGCCGCCACCCGCCAGCACACGCCAAAAATCGCCTTTGTGGCGCCGCCGCAGGACTACACCGCGTCCAGCGGCAAAGCCATTGCCGCTAGCGATGTAGACCTGCTGGTACGGGCGCTGTCCATGGGCAAGCTGCACCACGCCATGATGGGCACCTGCGCGGTAGCCATCGGCACCGCGGCGGCTATACCCGGTACGCTGGTAAACTTGGCCGCCGGCGGCGGCGCGCGCGAGGCAGTGCGCTTTGGCCACCCGTCCGGCACGCTACGCGTGGGCGCCGAAGCAGTGCAGGAAAACGGGCAATGGAAGGTGACCAAGGCCGTCATGAGCCGTAGCGCACGCATCCTGATGGAAGGCTGGGTACGGGTACCGGGCGATACGTTCTGAGCACGCCCCCGAATGACAATGCGACCAACCCGGTACTGCCAGGTTGGCCGCATTGTTTTTGCCGGCAGGGCTTAGGCTTTAGCCGCCTCGGCCAGCAGCGCCTGCGCCGCCAGCTTGCCCAGATTATTGGCTGCCAGCGGGCTGTCGCCGGTAATCAGCTTGCGGTCCTGGTAGCACTGGCCGCTGATACCCTCGTTCAGCACTTCCACCCCCAGCTCAGCCAACCGCGCCGCCAGCGGCCAGCGCAGCTGGCCCGGCATGTAGCCGATATCCACATTGGCGCCCTGGTCCAGCGCGTCGGGGAACACGCAGATCTTGTAGCCTTTATAGATGTAGCTATCGGCGCTTTCGCCCAGCGCCGGCGCCAGCAAACAGGCGGGGCCGTGGCACAGTGTAATGACGTACTTGTCATTGGCCATGGCCCACTGCAGTAGCGCCTTCACTTCCAGGCTATCGGGAATACCCACCAGCGCGCCGTGCCCACCCGGCACGAACACCGCGATATAGGGCGAGTCGCCATGTAAGTGCTCGGCCATCACATCAGACAGCTTGCGCGGCTGTTTGAATTGCTCACGGTACTTGTGGTAGGTGGCTTTCACCGTTTCGTCTTCTGCCGGCATCGCCCACATTTCGAACTTCACCGGGTTGCCGGACAGGGTGGCTACCTCGATGTCGAAGCCGGCGCTGTCCAGGTGGTACATCGGCAGCAGCGTTTCCACCGGGTGGTTGCCGGTAGAAAACATGGTGCCGTTCTGCAGCAGCACGTAGCGCTCGTCGGTGGCCACCATCAGCACTTTCCACTTTTTGCCGGTGTAGGGCTGCGGGTAGACGGTGCCGTCAAAGTCAGTCTTGGGTGCGGTATACAGGCTTAGCGAATACGGCGACGGGAAGAAGGCATTCTCTTCGGCACGGTCGGGTACGGGTGCCTTGCTCAGTTCATTGACTGCGGTTGTCATGTCAGGGCCTTTGTGTTGGATTGGTCTGCACCTTGCCACGCGCAACAACAACCGTGACGGGTATCTTGCCCTGCCCGGTTGCCTGGCGGCATAAATAAGCTACGCCACAAACTGCTTGCAAAGCGAGTTGAAAATTGCAATGTAGCGTTTCACCGGTGCAACAGGTGTCGGCACTGACAACAAGGGGCCGGATGCGGTAGCGTAACGCCTTGATTCGATTCCCACCGTACCCACACCATGCTGGACCTGAATGCGCTGTTTTACTTTGTGCAAGTCGTTGACCACGGCGGCTATAACGCTGCCAGCCGCGCTACCGGCGTACCCACGTCGCGCCTCAGCCGCAGCATCCGCCAGCTGGAAACCCACCTGTCCGCCCGCCTGATCAACCGCAGCCCGCGCCACTTTGCCCTCACCGACGCCGGCCACGCCTTTTACGGGCATTGCCAGCAAGTGTTGCAGGCCAGCGAAGCCGCACAGGCCGCCATAGCCCGGCAGCACATCGAGCCGCAAGGCACGATACGGATAAGCTGCCCCACCGCCCTGCTCAATTTTGTGGTGGCCGGCATGATCTCGCGTTATATGGCGCGTTACCCGCTGGTAAAAGTACAGATCGACAGCACCAACCGCGAGGTAGACGTAACGCGGGAAGGGCTGGATATCGCCCTGCTGGTGAAAACGCCGCCCTTTGAAGACAGCAACCTGGTAATGAAGCGGCTATCGCGCAGCCCGCAGGTGCTGGTAGCCAGCCCAAACCTGCTGGCCAGCCATGGCCGCCCCGGCGGCATCGATGATCTGGCCGGTTTGCCCAGCTTGTACTGGGGGCCACAGGCGCGCAGCTACCAATGGCAGCTGCAAGGGCCGGCAGGGCAAAACGCTACCATCAGCCACCGGCCGCGGCTGGTCACCGACGACGTCATCACCATACGCCGCTGCGCGCTGGAGCACGGCGGCATTGCCCAGCTGCCCTTGCTGGTGTGTTTCAAGGACTTGCAGCAAGGCTTGCTGGTGCCGGTACTGGATGACTGGCAGCCGCAGGAAGCGGTGGTGTTTGCGCTTTTCCCCTCGCGCCAGGGCATGCTGCCTTCAGTGCGCAGTTTGCTGGACTTCCTCACCGACAGTTTTGGCGATATGGATTTTTCCAATCTGCAGGCAGGCTACGCGGCCAGGGGCGATGAGGACGCCTGTTTCATGCGCTAAGGTTGGCCGCATGGCCATTGCGGCGGCCAGGATCAGGCCTGGCCCAGTAGCGCAGCCTGTTCCGGCGCAGCAAACCATTGCTGCAAAAACGCCACCAGCGCGCGCACCCGCGCTGGCTGCGGCAGGCGCTGCGGGTAGACCAGGTACAGGCTCTGGCCACGGCCGTGCCACTGCGGCAACAGCCGCTGCAGCCGCCCGGCGGCCACGTCCGGCGCCACCAGATAACTAGGCAAGCGGGCAATGCCGGCGCCTTGCAGGGCAAAATTGCGCAGCAGGTTGTAGTCGTTGGCCAGCAGCGGTGCACTCACCGCCACGCTGGCCAGCTCGCCATCACGATGAAACGCCCATTGCCGACCGTGGCTGAAATGGCTGTTGCATAGGCAGGAGTGGGCAGCCAGGTCGGCAGGTACCTGCGGCAGCGTCTTGCCGGCCAGATAGGCCGGTGCCGCCACCAGCCAGTCCGCCACCTCGGCCAGTGGCCGCGCCACCAGCCGCTCTGGCGGGCTGATATTGGCGCGGATGGCCAGGTCGAAGCCTTCGGCTTCCAGGTCGTGCGGCCGCGCCGACAGTTCCAGCTCTACCTCCAGCGCCGGATACTGCTGGCGCAAAGCCAGCATGGCCTGCGCCATGAACACGCCGCCAAAGCTGGTGGGTACCGTTAGCCGCAGCCGGCCGGCCACCTCCTCGCGCAGCTCGGCCAGCGCCTGGCGCGCCGACTGCACGCGCAGCAGCCAGTCGCGGCAATGGCCCAGGTATAGCTCGCCCGCATCGGTGAGCAGCAAACGGCGCGTGGTGCGGTACAGCAGCTGCGCATCCAGCGCCTGCTCCAGCTGCCGCACCTGGCGGCTCAGCAGCGCCTTGCTCACCCCCATGCGCTGCGCGGCGGCGGTAAAGCTGCCCTCTTCCACCACGGCGGTAAACGCCATCGCCCATTGCAGCTGCTGCGCTTCGCTGATCAGGTCAATTGTTTTCTTCAGGTTGACAGTCATTCCACTTTTACCCGGATTATCGCGCCAAGCTGGCAAGATAACATGGTGATACGTAAACAAGCACAAGGAAACATACCATGCGTATCTTGCTGATTGGTGCCCACGGCACCCTGGGCCAAGCCGTCGCCGCCGAGCTGGGCCAACGTCATGACATCATCACCGCCGGCCGCAACAGCGGCACGCTGCGCGTCAACCTGGCCGACATGGCCAGCGTGGAAGCGCTGTACGACGCCGCCGGCCCGCTGGACGCCGTGGTCAGCGCCGCCGGCAACGTGCACTTTGCCCCGCTGGCCGACTTCCGCCCCGAGCACTACCGCGTAGGCCTGGACGACAAGCTGATGGGCCAGGTGAACCTGGTGCTGGCCGGCCAGCGCCGCCTCAACGACGGCGGCAGCTTTACCCTTACCAGCGGCGTGTTGGCCGACGAGCCCATCGTGGCCGGCAGCGGGGCCAGCATGGTGAACGCAGCGCTGGAAGGCTTTGCCCGCGCCGCCGCCATCGAGCTGCCGCGCGGCCTGCGCATCAATGTGGTGAGCCCCGGCGTGCTGGTGGAGTCGATGCCGGTGTACGCGCCGTTCTTTCGCGGCTTCGAGCCGGTACCGGCCGCCCGTGCCGCGCTGGCGTTCAGCAAGAGCGTGGAAGGCGCGCACAGCGGCCAGGTGTACCGCGTGAAATAAGTGGCAATTGCGGCCAACCATACACTGCGTAGTTGGCCGCAGCCGGCGGGCGGCTTAGGGCCTGTTAACGCTATTTTTGATGCGGCGGTGCTTGTCAGGCGGCGGCAATGCGCGAAAAACCGGGCGCAGCAGGGCGATCTCTGCCAGCACGGTTTGACAAAGCAGTGCCCCGCATGGCGCGCGCCCCGAAGGGCAGGCCCGATAAGCTTCCCACTGCGGCGTTGTCAGGCTTGCGCTGGGAACCCCCAGCGCATCGCCCTCCGCCTGGCATTGGAAAACTTCTCAAGCCTGCGCCGCAGCAAGAAATAGTGTTAACAGGCCCTAGCCGTCGTCGCGCAGCCATAGGCTGGCAAAATCCATCCAGCCGTTTAGCCCCAGCGCCAGCCCGCCCACACAGGGGCTGGCCGCCACGCCTTGCCGCTCGTGCGATAGCGGCAACAGCCAGCCTTCGGCCACCAGCCAATCGGCAATGCACTGGTAGGCCTGCATGCGCGCCTCGCGCGCCGGCGTGGCCTGCACCACCTGCAGCGCCGCTGCCATCCGCGCCGCCCCACCCTCGCCCAGCGCCGCCCGCAGCAGCGGGTTGCCGCCCAGCCACTCGTAACAGCTGTAGTCGCGGTCGTCGTGCAGCACCTCGCTGCTCAACACCAGGTCGGTGTCGTCCCACCAGTCTTCAAAACGCTCGTAACGCGGGTAGTCCAGCGTGCGGATACGCAAGTCGACGCCGGCTACGGCCAACCTGTCGGCAATGGCCTGCGCCAGCGGCTGGAAACTGGCCAGCTCGTAAGTGACCAGCGTCAATACCTGGCCGGCCGGCAGCGGCGCGGCGGCAGGCAACACACCAGGCTGGCGCCAGTCCGGCAGCAGGCCGCTGGCCGGCACACGCAACGGATCATCCGGCACCACCAGCGGTGGTTGCGACAGCCAGTGCAGCAGGGCGCGGCGGCGGGCGTTGTCGCGGCACCAAGGCCGCCGCGTGTTGGCCAGCAGATAGGTACACGCCGACTGCAGCGGCTGGCTGCGCCCGCTTACCGGCTGGTCCAGCCGCAGGTGAAAGTCGGCGCCGGCCGGTGCCGCCAGCACCCACAGGTCGATGCCATCCAGCAAGGGGCGCTCGCGGTAGTAACGCAGGTTGGCCTCCAGGCTCAGCCGCTGCGCGCTGTGGCGGGCAACGCGAAACGGGCCGCTGCCCACCGGCAGCTGCGCAAAATCGTCGCCACGGCGCACCGGCACGATGGACGCGTTGGCGGTAATCAGCCGCTGCGGCCACAGCCAGTCGGTGTCGGCCAGCTCGAAACTCAGTGACAGCGCGTCGTGCACGCGGATGGCGCGCAGGCCACGGTATTGCTGCATCCACGGCCCGGCCTGCTCGTGCAGGCGCTGCACGCTGGCTGCCACCGCCCACGCGTCCAGCGGGCTGCCGTCGTGAAACTGCACGCCGGGCCGCAGCCAGAAACGCCATTGCCTGGCGCTGGCGTCGGCCTGCCAGCTGTGCGCCAGCGCTGGCAGCAAGCTCTGGCTGGCGATGTCAAAACCGCACAGCCGGTCGAACACCTGGCGCACCAGGTGCGCTTCCAGCCGGCTGGTAACGTGTAGCGGGTCCAGCGTGGCCAGCGGGCGATGAATGGGTATACGCAACTGGCGGCGGTTGGCGCTGGCGCCCAGGTAGGCCGGCAGCTGAGCCATTAGCTGGCTGCGCCCGTCGGGCGGCAGGCTGGCGAAGGCCTGTTCCAGCTCGCCACGCTGCAGCAGGCGGTGGGTGCGCTGCCATTGCAGGTCTTGCGGCGGTTGCAGGCACTGCAACACCGACCGATGGCCGCGGCCGCGCCCCGGCTGCCACGCCAGCCAGCCCTGCTGCTGCATCTTGGCCAGTTGCAAGCGCACATTGCGCGGGCTGCACGCCAGCAGCGCCGCCAGCTCGGCCACGCCGGGGCTGACCGGCTGCTCGCCGTAGTGCTGTTGCAGCAGCCGGTATTGCTCGTGCAGGCGCATGGCGGAGGGGCTCGCAAAAAGGGGATGCAAATTATGAGGCAAGCTTCCGTTTTTGACTTCACCTTTTACTTGCACACTGACACCATCATCCACAAGGAGCTGCATCATGGCTTTTCCTGCAACCGTACGCCGCCTGCTGGCGTGCGGCTTTGGCCTGTCGGTGGCGCGTGCGCTGGTGTCGCCGCTGCTGGTACTCACCCTGGGCCGCCAGCTGGCGCTGGGCCCCCGCGACATCGGCCTGCTGCTGGGCGGCGTGCTGTTGCTGGCCACGCTGGGCAGCCTGTACGCCGGCTATCTGGTCGACCGGCTGGCACCGCGCCGGCTGCTACTGGCTGCGCTGCTGCTGATGGCGGCGGGCTTTGCCCTGCTACCGTTCTGCCGCCAACCCTTGGCCGCGGCTGGCGCGCTGCTGCTAACCGAAAGCGCGCTGGTGCTGTTCGGCATCACGCTGAAGGCAATGCTGGCGGCGCTGTTGCCGCCGGCCGAACGCAGCCGCGCTTTTTCACTGCGCTACACGCTGGCCAATGTGGGCTATGCCACCGGGCCGCTACTGGCCAGCCTGGTGGCCGCCACCCGCCCGGCACTGGCGTTCTGGCTGGCAGCAGCGCTGGTGCTGGCCTGCCTGCCACTGCTGCGTGGCCTGCCTACCGGCAGGTTGGCCGCTGCATCCGCCGCACCGGCGCCGGACTTTGCCGCCACGCTGCAGCTGCTGCGCCGCGACCGCACGCTGATCCTGTTCACCATCGGCAGCCTGCTGGCCTGCGTGGTGCAGGCGCGCTTTTCCGACTACCTGGCGCTGTACCTGCTACAGACGCGCAGCGACGCCGAGGTGCTGCGCTGGATGTCGGTGCTGATTACCACCAACTCGCTGACCGTGGTGCTGCTGCAGTACCCGCTGGGCAAGCTGCTGCGGCCGCACACGCTGCTGCGCTGGATCATGGCGTCGTCGCTGCTGCTGGCGGCAGGGCTGGCCGGCTGTGCGCTGAGCGATAGCCTGTGGGTGTGGGCGGGCTGGATGGTGGTGTTTACGCTGGGCGAGATCCTGCTGGTGCCGGCCGAGTACCTGTACATCGACGCCATCGCGCCGGAACACCTGCGCGGCAGCTACTACGGCGCGCAAAACCTGGCCCAGGCCGGTGGCGCCATCAGCCCGGTGCTGGCCGGCATGGTGCTGCTGCGCTGGCCACCGGACGCGCTGCTGGTGGTAATGATGGCGCTGTCGCTGCTGGGCGCCGGCTTTGTGTGGCTGGCACACCGCCAGCGCCAGCCAGCCGCAACTGCGGCGGCGTACCAGCAGGCAGCATGAAAAAGCCCCATCCTGCCTGACAAACAGGCGGGACGGGGCCGAGATGGCGGCATCAGACCGCGTACTGCAGCAGCGTGCCGTAGTGCTCGACGCGGCGGTCGCGGAACACGCCCCAGGCGCGGCGCTTGGCCGCCAGCGCGTCCAGGTCGAAGGTGGCGGTGAGGATGGTACCGTCCTCGCTACCGGCCTCGGCGCGCAGCTCGCCGTCTTCGCCGGCGATGAAGGAGCCGCCATAGAAGGTGATGTGGGTGCCGGCCTCGCCGTGCTCCACCCCCACGCGGTTGCTGGCCAGTAGCGGCATCACGTTGGCCGCAGCGTGGCCGCGCTGCGTATTCTGCCAATGACGCAGCGACTGGATGGCCGGGTCGTGCGGTTCGCTGCCGATGGCAGTGGGGAACAGCAACACTTCGGCGCCCATCAGCGCCATGCTGCGCGCGGTTTCGGGAAACCACTGGTCCCAGCAGATGCCGACGCCCAGCCGGCCGTAGCGGGTGTCCCACACCTTGAAGCCCATATCGCCGGGCGCAAAGTAGAACTTCTCGCTGTAACCCGGCCCGTCCGGTATGTGCATCTTGCGGTAGTGGCCCAGCACGCTGCCGTCGGCGTCGATCATGGCCAGGCTGTTGAACTGGGTGTTGCCCGCCTGCTCGAAAAAGCTCACCGGCAGCACCACTTGCAGTTCGCGCGCCAGCGCGGCAAAGCGCCCCAGCCACGGGTGGCCGTCGAACGGTGCCGCCAGCGCGTTGTGGTGGTGGCGCTGGTCGATGCAGAAGTACGGCGTTTCAAACAGCTCTTGCAGCAGGATCACCTGCGCCCCTTGCGCCGCCGCAGCGCGCACCAGGGCTTCTGCGCGGTCCAGGTTGGCCGCACGGTCCCAGCTACAGGCCATCTGGGTGGTGGCCACAGTCACGTTACGCATCTTGCTCTCCTTGCAGTGCCCAGTATGTGCCCTGGGCGTCTCGGGCGCGGGCGACGGCAGCTGCCTCGCCACTGCTCAGTGGCCGGTCCGGCACCCAGTGTGGGTCGTCAAAATCCACCTGTTGGCCGCTGAGGCCCTCGATCACACCAAGGGTGGCGATCGGCAGGTACGGCAGGCTGTAGCCGCCTTCCTGCAGCATCACGATGCGGCCCTGGCACAGCTCACCCGCCGCAGCGGTGAGGCTGGCCGCCAGCGCGCGGTAGCCGGGGCGGGTCAGGCGCATGCGGCCCAGCGGGTCGTAGGCGTTGGCGTCTTGCCCGGCCGACACCAGAATCAGCTCGGGGCCGAAGCGGCGCAGCACCGGCAACAGCACTTGCTCGAACGCCAGCGCGTAGGCGGCGTAGCCACTGCCGGCTGGCAGCGGGATGTTCAGCGTGTAGCCGGCGCCTGCGCCCTGGCCTTGGTCCCGCTCGCTACCGCCTTCCAGCGGGTAGTTGCCTTCCTCGTGCAGCGAGCAGAACAGCACCTGCGCGTCGGCTTCGAACACATGCTGGGTGCCGTTACCGTGGTGTACGTCCCAGTCGATGATGGCGATGCGCTGCAGGCCGTACTGCGCCTGGGCGTGGCGCGCGGCGACCGCCACGTTGTTGTAGTAGCAGTAGCCCATGGCGTAGTCGGGCCCGGCATGGTGGCCGGAGGGGCGAATCAGCGCGTAGGCGCGGCCAACCTGCCCTTGCAGCACTGCATCCACGGCGGCGCAGGCCGCACCGGCAGCGGCGCGGGCGATGCGCTCGGTGGCAGGGCCGCCACGGGCATCGGGGCCGAGCTCGACCCCATCGCCATCCGCCGCCGCACAGTTGGCCGCCAGTTGTGCCAGATAGGCTGGCGTATGTACCCGCAACAGCGTGGCGTCGTCGGCCGGCTGGTAGGCCAGCGGCTGCAAGCGTGCCGTCATGCCGGTGGCGTCCAGCAGCGCCTTGGTATAGGCCAGCCGCTCGGGGCAGTCGAACTCGGGGCCGGCGTCAGCAAGGCCATCTTCCCCGTGGTAGGTCTGGCGGCCTGCGTTATGTTGCAGAAACAGCGTGTCGTAGAGAAAACCGGTGGCGGTGGTCATGGTCTGCTCCTAGCGGCCGGTCTTGAATTTCTGCCACAGCCGGGTCTGGATGCGCTGCACGGCAGGCTCCAGCGGGCGCTGTACCCAGAAGCTTTTCATGCGAGTGGCGTCGGGGTAAATCATCGGGTCGCCGGTGAGGTCTTTGCTCATCAGCTTGGCGGCTTGGGCATTAGGGCTGGGGTACATCACCGCATTGCTGATATTTGCGATCACGTCCGGGCGCAGCAGGTAATTGATGAACAGGTGGGCGTTATCGACATTCTTGGCGTCTTTCGGGATCACCATGCTGTCGAACCACATCGGCGCGCCCTGCTGCGGAATGGTGTAGGCGATGTTCTGGCCGTTTTTGTTCTGCTTGGCACGCAGCTTGGCCACCAGCACGGCACCGGAATAACCGGTACTGACGCACACCTCGCCATTAGCCAGGTCGTTCATCACCGGGGTGGCGATCAGCCGCTTCACGTAAGGGCGGGCTTTGGCCAGCACGGCGTAGGCGGCCTCGTAGTCCTTGGCGCTGGTACTGTTCGGATCCAGGCCCAGGTAGCGCATGGCCATCGGCAGCATCACGCTGCCGGCGTCGTTGTAGGCCACGTTGCAGCCTTGCAGCTTGGCCAGCACCTCGGGCTTGAACAGCAGGTCGTAGCTGTTGGCCGGCAGCTGGCCGCCCAGCGCTTTCTTCACTTTGTCCACGTTGTAGCCAATGGCCGTGGTGCCCCACATATACGGCACGCTGTACTGCATGCCGGGGTCCACGCTGCTGACTTTGGGCACAAAAGCCGGGTCCAGGTTTTTCAGGTTAGGCAGCTTGCGCTTGTCCAGCTTCTGGTACACGCCACTTTGAATCTGGCGTGTCAGGAAATCATTGGATGGAAACACCAGGTCGTAGCCACTGCCACCAGCCAGCAGCTTGGTCTGGAGCACCTCGTTGCTGTCGTACACGTCCAGCCGCACCTTGATGCCGGTTTCTTTTTCGAATCCGGCAATAGTATCGGGGGCGAAGTACTCACCCCAGTTGTAGATGTTCAAGGTAGCTGCCGCCTGTGCCAGCTGCGGCATACAGGCAGCCGCAGTACAGACGGCAAGGGCTTTCAATGTGGTTTTCATGACACTCTCCCTGGTGTGGTACGCACAATGCGTGCCGCGGTAAAAACATCATGAGCGCAAGTGCGTGGCAGGATAAAGTACGAAGCACGCAGTTCTTTTTTTCCCGAATGGAAAAACTGATGGATACCTTTCAGGCGATACAAGCATTTATCGCGGTAGCAGAAACCGGCAGCATGTCGCGCGCCGCACTAAAACTGGGCAAGAGCCCGTCGGCCATGACCAAGGCACTGAACGCGCTGGAGGCCTCGCTAGGCACACGGCTACTGACGCGTAGCACGCGCCAGGTAGCGCTGACCGAAGCGGGCCGCATTTATCTGGAAACCGCCAGCGAAGCCATGCAGCAGTTGGGCCGTGTCGGCCAGCGCCTGCGCGAGCTGGACGGCGAGCCGCGCGGCGTGCTGCGCATCACCGCGCCGCTATCGTTTGGCCGTGCCGTGCTGTCGGGCTTTTGCCCGGCTTTCATGCAGCGTTACCCCGAAGTGGAGCTGGATATCAGCCTGGCGGATCGTTACGTAGACCTGGTGGCAGAAAACTACGATCTGGCGCTGCGTCTGGGGCACCACGACCTGCCCGGGCAGATTGCCAAGGTAATAGGCGATAACCGCGTGATGGTGTGCGCCTCCCCCGCCTACCTGGCCAGTGCGCCGCCACTGCACAGCCCGGCAGACCTGATACAACACCGCTGCCTGGTGTACCGCCACCCGCTGCTGAACCCGGCCTGGTTCTTTGCCCGCGATGGTCACAGCCTGCGGGTAGAGCCACAAGGGCGTATCCGCTCGGATAATTTTGACCTGTTACTGGACGCTGCCTGCGCAGGCCAAGGCATCTTGCCCTGCCCGCGCTGGAGCGCACTGCACCACATCAGGGCGGGGAAGCTGCTGCAAGTCTTTGCCGACTACCACTGCACGGGTGAGAGTTTCGGGCGCGAGCATGTTTACGCGGTGTACCCGGCTGCACGGCGCAACTCGCTGAAGGTCAGGCTGTTTGTGGAAGAGATACAACAATGGATGGCGTGTCATTTTAGCGACAGGCACCGCCAGGCCGAGCACAGCACCATGCGATAGCTGCCCGCCACACTGGTGGCTACCGGGCAGCCTAGGGCAACAAAGCCTGGAAGCTGAAACGGTAGCGCTGGATGGCAGGGTTTTTCACCTTGCTGTAGCTGGCGAAGTCCACCCGGCTGAAATCGGCATCGCTGTAAGCCTTCAGATAGCGCTGCGCCAGCGCGGCGTCAAAGCGGACAAACAGCGGGCGCTGCAGCTCCAGCCCCTCGCTGGCAAAGTCCTTACCGTGCTCGTAGTCGTACAACATCACCAGCGCCCAGGCACCGGTAACGAAATGGCCGCCCGCCAGAGTGCTCATGCTGCCGTCACTCAAAAGCTGCAGCGCTTCTGGCGAGGTATTGATACCGCTGAAAAAGGCGTCTTTGCCCGGCTGGCCACCACGCGCGCGCCACTGGGACATGGCCCCCATGGCCATCTGGTCGCTGCCAGCCCACACCATGCGCGCCTGCGGATGGCGGCGGAAGAGCCAGCTGGCCTGGCGCGCCGCGCGCTGGCGGTCCCATGCTGCCATCACTTCTTGCACCACAATCACGTCGCCGGCTTCGCGCACGGCCTGGTACAAGCCCTGCAAACGGAACACCGACGTGGGCGTGCTGCGGTCCCCGCCTATCACCAGCAGGGGCATCTTGCCATGAATGCGCGGCACGCCCGCGCGGCGCGCCTGGGCTATCAGCGCCTGGCCGGTCAGGTAGCCGGCGTCGCTGGCACGTGGCTCCAGCGACCCCAGCCATAAAGGAAACTGCTGCCGCGGCTTGCCAAGCGCCTCGGCAGCGGCGCCCGAACCGCGCCCGCTAAACGCCAGAAAGGTCTTGATACCGGCATCACTGAGCAGCTTCACCATTTCAGCCGCCGTACCAAATTCATTGCTCAGAATCACATAGTCCGGCCGCTGCGCTGGCGGCAAGCCGGCCAGGGTGCGGGTATGCTCCAGCGCCAGCTTGTAATTGCGCGCCGCATACGCAATGCGCAAGTTGATGCCCAGGTCGTCCGCTGCGGCCTGCATGCTGCGGCTAGCGGTGAACCAGTAGGTTTCATTGGCATAACCCGGGTTGATAAACACCACCGACATGGCCAGGACAGGGCTAGCCAACCACAGGCAAGACAAAAGCAATACAGTGCGCAGCATGAGGCACATTCCGAAATCGATAAGTAGCCAGTGTAAGTATTAGTCGAAAGCATATGTCGTCAATATCGAATTAACACCCTCCGGTCTGTGCCAATGCAGTGCCAAAATGCGATTAACATGAAAAACTGTGTCTATAAAACAGACACCTGCCTGATGGCATGAGAAAATTACGTACCACTCATACCGCTACGACACCGAACGCCAAGTACGCCATGCCCAAGACACCCGAACAACACGCACCCAAGCCGTGGCGCTTTGTCTCCAGCCTGCTGGGGCAAGGCAGCAAGGAAATCCTGGGCCAACAAGAGCGCAGGGATAATGTCCTGACCATTGCCCCCATTGGCTTTGTCGTTGCCCTGCTGTTTTCGCTGTTCAATACCCTGCTGGCGCCCTACCCGCTGCTAGGCGCAATAGAAGCGGCCAGTGCCCTGCTGCTTTTGCTGCCCGCCATCCGTCTGGCGCGCCGCGGCCAACATCTGCGCTGGGCCGAAAACCTGCTGATGCTATGTGGCGTGGTGGTATTTGGCGCGCTGGTGGTGGTAGGTGGCGTGGGCGGCACCGGCCTGTTCTGGGCCTACAGTTTCCCGTTCATGGCCTTTTTCATCAAAGGCCAGCGCAAAGGCTGGCTGTGGAGCGGCCTGTTCTTGCTGGAAGTAGGCGTGCTGCTGCTGGCACTGCGTGGCACCCCACTGGCCTACCCCTACGACCCGGTACAGATCCCGCACTATCTGTCGTCGCTGCTGTTTGTGTCGGTGATTGCCGCCTGCTTCAACCTGCTGCGTAGCCGCTTTCAGGAAAAGCTGCACGAAGGCGTGCTGGCCAATACCGCCACCGCCCAGCACTACCTGGACCAGCTGCAGTTCCTGGCCCTGCACGACCCGGTAACCAAGCTGCCCAACCGCACCCGCATCCTGCCGCTGCTGCAGGATGAAATCCGCCAGGCGCAATCGCGGCACGGTGGCTTGCTGGTGATTGCCATGCGGCTGTCGCGGCTGCCGGAAATCAGCAACATCATCGGCAGCGATGCCACCAACGAACTGATGCAAGCCATTACCGGCACCCTGCACCAGCTGCTGGGCGAAGGTGGCATGCTGGCGCGCATTGCCCGCGAAGAGCTGCTGGTGATCTTTCACATGCGCAAGCCGCAATTCGACCTGGAAAAAACCACCCAGATGGTGGGCAGCTACAATCTGGATTTTGAAATTCGCGGCTTCCCGGTACACATCGACTACACCGCCGGCATCGCGGTATACCCGCGGCACGGCGCCAGCGCGGAAGAGCTGCTGCACAAGGCCGAGCAGTCCATGCTGCAAGCGCTACAGCACGGGCAATCGGCCACCATGTACGACGCCAGCCAGGACGAGGCCTTTATACGCTACCACTACCGTTTTGGCCGGCTGCGCGACGCCATGGCGCAAAACCAGCTGACACAGCACTTTCAGCCGCTGATCAATATCCGTACCGGCAAACTGGTGGCCGCAGAAGCACTAGCGCGCTGGTTCGACCCGGAAGAAGGCTTCATCTCGCCGCTGGAGTTCATCCCCATTGCCGAAAGCTCCGGCCTGATCAAACCGCTTACCCGCTGGACCATACGCGAGGCGCTGCACCAGTGCGCACTATGGCAAACCGACTTCCCCGGCGTGGCCGTATCGGTAAACCTGTCGGTACGCAGCCTGTTTGACACCGAGCTGTTGCCCATGCTGCGCCAGCTGCTGCAGGAAACCGGCATCAACCCCGCCCTGGTGCGGCTGGAAGTCACCGAAAGCCTGATGCTGAGCTCGCCGGAAAAAGGCATGGCCATCCTGCACGAAATCGTGGCGCTGGGCGTGCGCCTGGCCATCGACGACTACGGCACCGGCTTTTCCTCGCTGGGCTATCTGAAACACCTGCCGGTACAGGAGCTCAAGATCGACCAGCGCTTCATCAGCAAGCTGGTAGACGACCGCGGCAATATGGCCATTGTGGAATCCACCATCGACCTGGCCCACCACCTGGGCCTGATGGTGGTAGCCGAAGGCATAGAAGACCAGGAAACCATGCAGCAGCTGTGGCTGCTAGGCTGCGATATCGGCCAGGGCTACTACTACAGCAAACCCATGCCGATAGACGACTATCTGAGCTGGTGCCACCACTACCAGCAACAGCAGCTACTGGGCCCGCTGGCCGGCGTTGACGGCGACGCGGACGGCACAGCAATGCTGTAAACCGGCCGCCGTCCTGCCGGCGCGGCGGACAAGGCATGTTGGCCGCAGGCCACCTTGTTTGCCGGGCCATGCTGTAAAGGCCCACCTCCCTTGCAAACGCGGTAAACGTTGGGCTTCATTCCATTCAGCCCAACCTACTGTGCTGCTGAGTTAGGCAATGAAATCACCAAAATACCTTTGAAAACGTTGTTCAATACGCGGCAATTCGTTCAAGTTGTCGTGGCGAAGATCGACTGTAAAGGTACGAATGCCTTCAAGTAGCACCTCTTTGGCTCTGGCGTGCTCGCCTGCGATGAGGAGAAAGTCTGCTGCTCGATCAAACATCCATTTTTCAGCCACCAGTTCTTCGGCCACACCAACCCAAGACGAAATTCTATCCAGGTATGGAAACCCTGCCCTCGCTACACACGCCAAGAAATCGCTCATTTCATCCGCATCTTCTGGTTTACCCAAAAGTTGGAAGTGTTTATCGGGTCCGCGCTTCCATTCAGTGATGTTCCAATCAGAATCACCACCTAGAGCATTGTTCGGCGGGGGAGCACCCCATTGCTCTTCGTGCCATTTCGCATAGTATTTGGATGAACTACCCCACATAGTCCAGAAAGTGCAGTCATTGTCCTTATTCCACTTGCTCAAACAAATTCCGACTGTCTGCTTGATGGATCCTGTGGTTCGATTGAACTCAAGCTTTCCTCTCGAAAACCGAAAGCCATGACTATTGAAAAACGGAATAACCCTAGGCTCTAAATTTTTTAGCAAAAGATCTCGAGGCTTCATACGAGTGCAGTTTACCTAACGTGAAATATTCACCTTGGCAGGTGTGTATTAGATTGATTCAAACACAAAACAATACAGACAGGCTTAAGCACAGCGTACCCACCCATTCATCCCGACAAGGCGGTGGGCACGACTTGCCTGCCTTGGCCCACGCTACTTGCTTGCTACCTCTTTTTGTTCAATCTACCGGGGTAGCCGAAGAACGAAGGAGACTTCTTCGGGATGGATGCTGCTGCAACGGACCATGTGTTCGCAATAGTCGCCGACAGTCTGGATGACCAGCTTCCCCTGCGCCATCTCTTTGAGAATCCGCTTGTCAGCGACATCCCTGATGTCGCCGTCAATGATGTCGAATTGGTTCCACTTGAAGTCGGAAGGCGGGTCCGCCTTCAACTCATACCCAAAGCGAGCATCAAGGGACAGCGACGCCTCGGGTACGCCGAACACCTCGGCCAGACGCCGCAACGAGTGCCGGCGAACATCCTCTTCCAACGGGATGGTAATCGCAGGTTTTTTCACTTTGAACCACATCCGCAGTTCTCTCCAAATGATGTTGTATCCCAAGGGAAGGTCTGAACAAGCCCCTGTAATAACCTAGCCCTTTCTTCACAGGTCGCGCAAGGACCGGCTTTTCCATACCGTCTGCAGCCGCGTCTCGGTAAAGTCGTCCGGCGTCACGGTAAGGCGGCGTGGCCACAGGCCCAGAAAGCCGTGCCGGCGCGGGTGCATGTCCAGCCACTGCGCCACGCCGCGGTAGCAGTAGAACACCAGCTCGGCGCAGCTAAAGCTCTGGAAGGCTTTCACGTCGTTGCAGGCAAAGTCGTACTCGGCGCCCAGCTTGCCCAGCGCGGCGGCGCAGGCCAGCCGGGTGGCTTCGTGGCGCTGCAGGGTGTGGTCGGCCAGCAGCTGGCTGGCCAGGCGCTGTTCGGCGCTGCCCTGCTGCAATGCAAAAACCGGTGCTACATCGGTGTGCGGTACGCCCTGGAAGGTATCGGGCAGGCGCAGCACCTGCAGATAGTCGCAGCGGCAAAAGCTGAGGATGTCTTCCATCTGCACGCCTTCGGCCATGGCGTGGATCACCATGGCGTTGTCCGGCAAGGCTCCATCGCTACGCGCCGGCAGGGCCGTATCGAAAAACCGCTCACGCATGGCTTTGCGGTGCTGCGGCAGCTGCTCGGGCGGGATGCGCCGGTCTTTATCCCAGGCGTAGCCGCTGATGTCGGCGGCGGCGCGCTCGCGGTCTTGCGGGCCCAGGCGGCCAACGTAGAGCGCGGCGTGGGTAAAGCGGCCCTTGCGGCGCTGGCCGGTACCTAGCGGCCAGCTGCTACGGATAAACCAGCTATCCAGATAACCATCGTAGGCTCGCAGCAGAATGTCACCCGGCTGCAGCACGCCCAGCAGCTCGCGCACCTCGCCCCCTTTGACGCGATAGGTCGACGGGTCGAACACAATCACCGGCGGCATACGGAAGTACTTGAGCCGCCCCAATAGCGTCATGGCGGCTTTTTGCAGTGGGCGGAACATATCAAATACCGGCATTATTTCGATATGCAAACTATGACAAATGCCCACCAGGACAGCAAGCCCCGCCTACGCCCACCTGCCTGACAGGCCAGCAAGCCGTGCCTAGCGCACTACGCCCGCGCCCAGCGCCAGCAGCGCGCCCACATTGCCGGCCACCCGCGCCAGGTTGGCCGCAGCGTTGCCCAGCGCGGCTTCCAGCGTGGTGATGCGGTCCACGCAGGCAAACACGGCGCGGATGTGGTGCTGCTGCAGCGTTTCTACGCCGTCACCCAGCGCGCCGCCGATGGCAATGGTGGGGACGCCGTAGCGCGCCGCCAGCGTGGCCACGCCCACTGGGGTCTTGCCAAAGGCGCTCTGCCCGTCCAGCCGGCCTTCGCCGGTAATGACCAGGTCGGCGCCTTGCAGTGCGGCAGCCAGCCCTGCGGCCTCCAGCACCAGTTCGATGCCGGCCTGCATGCGCCCGCCCAGCACTGCCAGCGCCGCCGCGCCCATGCCGCCGGCGGCGCCGCTGCCCGGCAGGTTGGCCGCATCGCAACCAGTGGTAGCGTGCAGCACGGCGGCGTAACGCGCCAGCGCGCCGTCCAGCTGCTCCACCATGGCCGGCGTGGCGCCTTTTTGCGGGCCGAATACCGCGCTGGCGCCGTGCTCGCCCAGCAAGGGGTTGCGCACGTCACAGGCAATGTCGATACGGCACTGCGCCAGCCGCGTGTCCAGCGCGGACAGATCCAGCATGGCCAGATTGGCCAGCGCCGCGCCGCCCGGTGGCAAGGGCTGGCCAGCGGCATCCAGCAGCCGCGCTCCCAGTGCGGCCAACATGCCGGCGCCGCCGTCGTTGGTAGCGGAGCCGCCAATAGCCAGAATCAGCCGCCGCGCGCCGTGGTCCAGCGCGGCGCGGACAAGCTGGCCGGTACCGTAGCTGCAGGCGCGCAGCGGGTCGCGCTGTTCACGCGGCACCAGCGCAATGCCGCTGGCGGCGGCCATCTCCACCACCGCCGTTTCGCCGTCGCCCAGCATGCCCCACGCCGCCCGCACCGGCGCACCCAGCGGGCCGCGTACGTCCAGATAGTGATAGCGGCCGCTGGTGGCGGCCAGCAGGGCGTCCAGCGTACCTTCGCCGCCGTCGGCCACCGGCACGGTGTGCAAGACGGTATGCGGCAGATGCGGCGCCAGCGCGGCGGCGATGATGTCGGCTACCTGCTGTGCACTGAGGGTTTCCTTGAACGAATCGGGGGCAATGACGATCTTGCGCATGGGGTCTCCCGCTGGCGGCACACAGCCGCCGCATGGTAAGGGTTGGCCGCGGCAGTGCGGCCAACGTGAGATGGATGACAAAACCTGTTTGCCGCACGAACGGGGCTTATCTTGCAAAAATAAATATTGCCAATTCAGCAACTTAAGCAAAACAGCCTTGCTTGACCGGATACAGCAACACCCTGCAGCGTAGTTTGCCCGCACGCCGCTACAGCGCGGCCAAGCTTTGCTGCAGGCTGGTTGCTTCCTGCTGCAGCATATCGATAAACGTGGCGCTCAGCGGCGACGCCGGCCTGTACAGCGGCTGCACCAGGCTGACGCGGTACGGCACCGACACCGCAAAACGGCGCAGCTGCAAGCCGCTGCCAGCCATCGCCAGCGCGGTAAGCGGGTTGACGATGGCCACGCCCAGCCCTTCGCGCACCAGCGCACACACCGACACCGCGCTGTGCGTTTCCCACAGCAGCTGGCGCGCCACGCCCGCCTGCTCGAACACGGCGTCCAGCAAATGGCGGTAGCGGTCATCCGGCGACAGGCTGACAAAGGGCTGGCCGGCAAAATGCTGCGGCGTCAGCACCGCATGCGCCAATAAGGGATGACCCTCGGGCAGCACGCACAGCTCGTCGGCCTCCAGCACTGCCTGCAGGCGGGTGCCGGGCGGCGCCTCGCTGTGCTCGGTCAGGCCCAGGTCGAAGCGCTGCGCGCTGAGCCACTCTTCCAGCAGCGGCGATTCCTGCGGCGTAATCGCCACCCGCGCTTGCCCCGCCACCGCGTACAGGCGGCGGCACACCGCCGGTACCAATGCATGGGCAAACGCCGGCAGGCACACCAGCGCCAGCTGCGCCTGGTCCAGCCGCGCCAGGTTGGCCGCGGTGTCGCTTACCCGCTGCAGGCCGACGTAGGCGCGCTGCACCTCGTCGTACAGCGCCAGCGCGCGCGCCGTGGCCTGCAAGCGACCCTTGTCACGCTGGAACAGCGCGTAGCCCAGCAGCTGCTCCAGCCGCGCCAGCTCGCGGCTGACGGTGGGCTGCGAGGTGCGCAACAGCGCAGCGGCGCCAGTAACACTGCCGCTGAGCATGATGGCGCGGAACACTTCGATGTGGCGGTGACTGATCTCCACACGCACCTCATATCAAAATTGAATGGATTGCAAAAATAATAGCATTTTACCGAATACATCACAGCGGGCATGATGCAGGGCAACACGCCGCACCACGGCACATATAACAGGACAAAGCGATGCAAACACCCGACACTTCCCGCCTGGCCGGCCTGGCCGCCCGCTACGGCACCCCGCTGTGGACGTACGACGCCGCCACCATCCGCCAGCGCATTGCCGAGCTGGCCGCCTTCGACACCATCCGCTTTGCGCAAAAGGCATGCAGCAACACCCACATCCTGCGCCTGATGCGCGAACAAGGCGTAAAAGTGGACGCGGTGTCGCGTGGCGAGATCCTGCGCGCGCTGGCCGCCGGCTACGACGCCCAGGGCGAGCCGTCGGGCATTGTGTTTACTGCCGACCTGCTGGACCGCGACACGCTGGCGCTGGTGGTGGAACACAATATCCCGGTAAACGCCGGCTCCATCGACATGCTGCACCAGTTGGGTGCCGCCCACCCCGGCCACCGCGTGTGGCTGCGCATCAACCCCGGCTTTGGCCACGGCCACAGCAACAAGACCAATACCGGCGGCGAGCACAGCAAGCACGGCATCTGGCACAGCGACCTGCCGGCGGCGCTGGCTGTGATCCGCCAGCACGGCCTGCAGCTGGTGGGCCTGCATATGCACATTGGCTCCGGTGTGGATTACGGCCACCTGCAAGAAGTGTGTGGCGCCATGGTGAACCTAGTGCGCCTGGTGAAAGACGCCGGCCACGACCTGCACGCCATTTCTGCCGGCGGCGGCCTGTCCATCCCCTACCGCGACGGCGACGCCACCGTCGATACCGCGCATTACTTTGGCCTGTGGGACGCCGCCCGTCACCAGGCCGCCGCGCTGCTGGGCCACCCGCTGGCACTGGAAATCGAGCCGGGCCGCTACCTGGTGGCCGAATCGGGCAACCTGCTGGCCGAGGTGCGCGCCACCAAAGACGTTGGCCGCAACCACTTCGTGTTGGTGGACGCCGGCTTCAACGAGCTGATGCGCCCGTCGATGTACGGCAGCTACCACCACATCACCGTGGTACCGCAGGACGGCGTGCTGCGTGACGAGAAACCCAGCGTGGTAGCCGGCCCGCTGTGCGAATCGGGCGATGTATTCACCCAGGGCGACGGCGGCGTGGTGCTGCCGCGCAGCCTGCCGGCGGCCAAGGTGGGCGACCTGCTGGTCTTCCACGATACCGGTGCCTACGGCGCGTCGATGTCCAGCAACTACAACAGCCGCCCGCTGATTGCCGAGGTGCTGGTAGACGGCGATAGCGACCGCGTGATCCGCCGCCGCCAGACGGTAGAAGAGCTGCTGGCGCTGGAAGCACTGTAAACGCGGCCAAGCCAACCCGTCACGCCCTGCCGGCCCCCGCCCGCAGGGCGTTGTTACGCCGGGCGCCGGCAAAACAGCCTGTTCCGATGGCCTGCTGCCCGGCCTGGGCCATTGCTGCTACAGTGCCGGTCTGCCTCTGCGTTGTGCCACTGCCATGCTGCCTGCCCTGCCGCGCCACCTGATCACGCCGCTGATTATCGCTACCGCCCTGTTCATGGAAAACCTGGACGCCACGGTGATTTCCACCTCGCTGCCGGCTATTGCACAAGACCTGGGCGTAGACCCGATTGCGCTGAAGCTGGCGCTGACGGCTTACCTGGTGAGCCTGGCAGTGTTCATCCCCATTAGCGGCTGGATGGCAGACCGCTACGGCACCCGTCGCGTATTCCGCGCCGCCATCGCCGTGTTTGCACTGGGCTCGCTGCTGTGCGCGTTCAGCAGCAGCCTGACCGGCTTTGTGGCGGCGCGCTTCGTACAGGGCATGGGCGGGGCGATGATGGTGCCGGTTGGCCGGCTGGTGATACTGCGCGGCACGCCCAAGCAAGACCTGGTGCGCGCCATGGGCTACGTCACCATACCGGCGCTGCTGGGGCCGGTACTGGGGCCACTACTGGGTGGCTTTATCAGCACCTACTTCCACTGGCGCTGGATTTTCCTGATCAACCTGCCGATTGCCGCGCTGGGGCTGGTGCTGGCCGGGCGGCACATTGCCAACCTGCGCGATGCGGCCAACCCGCCGCTGGATAAAACCGGCTTCCTGCTCACCGGGCTGGGGCTGTCGCTGGCCATGCTGGGGCTGGCTACCGAGGGCAAACATATGCTGTCGGTGGCGTGGTCCAGCAGCCTGTTACTGGGCGGGCTGCTGTTGCTGGCGCTATACCCGCGCCATGTGCGGCACCATCCACACCCGCTGCTGCGCCTGAGCCTGCTGCGCATTCCCACCTTTCACGCCAGTGTGCTGGGCGGCTTCCTGTTTCGCGCCGGCATGGGCTCTACCCCGTTCTTGCTGCCGCTGATGCTGCAGCTGGGGCTGGGCATGACGCCGTTCGAGTCCGGCTTGCTGACCTGCAGCACCGCCATTGGCGCCATCTTCATGAAAACACTGATGCCGCGCGTGCTGCAGCGCTTTGGTTTTCGCCGCATCGTCATCCTCAACAGCGTACTGTGCGGTGCGTCATTTGCCGCCTACGGCCTGTTTGACGCCAGTAGCCCGCACTGGCTGATGCTGGCCACCTTCCTGCTGGGCGGCTGCCTGCGCTCGCTGCAATTCACCAGCCTGAATGCGCTGGCGTTTGCCGACATCCGCCAGCAGGACATGAGCCACGCCTCCACGCTGTCCAGCGTGGGCCAGCAGCTGGCTTCCGGCATGGGGGTGACGCTGGCGGCTTTTGCGCTGCAGGGTGTGTCGGCGCTACAGGGGCACGCCACGCTGCAGCCAAGCGATTTTTCGTGGTCGTTTGCCATCATGGGCGCGCTGGCCATGCTATCCACACTGCAGTTCCGCCGCCTGCCGCCAGGGGCCGGCGACACCTTGGCCACGGGTAAAGCGGACAGCTGAACAGCTCGTGGCTTGCCATTGCCATGTCGCTGCAACATAACTGTCTTATATTAAAACGCTTTAACGGAGGCCAATCTTGAGAGCCCTGCTATCCCTGATGTGCCTAGCCAGTGCCAGCTGCCTTGCCGCTGGCAGCCTGCTACTGGGCCTGGGCGATCAGGCTACGCCACCGTACAAGCTGGGCGACGCCACGCTACCGGCCACCCGGCCCGGTGTCGCGGTGGAGCTGCTGCAGCGGGCTGCGGCCAACTGTAACGTATCGATGCGCATCAAGCTGCTGCCGGGCGCCCGCATGCTGAAAGAACTGGAAAATGGCGATCTGGACGCCGCCGGCCTGCTGTCCTATACCCCCGAACGCGCCACCTACGCCGCCTACCCGCTACAAAACGGCAAGCCAAACGAGGCACAGCGGCTGGCCACCCTCAGTTATGTGCTCTACGCCCGCCAGGGGCACCGTCTGCTATGGGATGGCAATACGCTGCAGGGGCTGACTCGCAGGGTGGGTACCAATCTGGGCTGGTCGATCAACCTCGATCTGGAGCGGCTGGGCATACCCGCAGAACCGGTAAGCAGCGTAGAGCAGAATTTCATGAAGCTGCAGGCTGGCCGCATCGATGCCTACGCCACCCATGAGCTGCTAGGTGACAGCTATCTGTCCCACCACGACGGCCTGAACCTGGTAAAACTGCAGCCCCCGGTGGTAGCCAAACCGTATTATCTGATCTTTTCGCGTAGCTATGCCGCACGCAACACGGCGCTAGCCAGCTGCCTTTGGCGCCAGGTCGGCACCCTGCGTGACAAGCTGTACCAGCAGCGCATGCACGACTACCTGGACTGAGTCACCGTTGCGGCTACCGCCACCGCAGCCTGGCTACGGCTACCCGGGCGGCGCCCGCTAGCCGGGCGCATCAACGCCGGGTTTTCTGCCAGCAGACGCTCTATCAGCCGGCCACGGGCATCGATATGCTGCTCGCCGTGCCAATCGGCCAGCAAATGCTGCGCCAGTTCAAAATGGGCGGCATCCAGCACGGCCAACCCTGCCACATCAAACGGCAGCTTCAATTCCAGCGCCAATGCCAGCTGCTTCAATACCGCCAGCTGCTTGCACTGCCCACCCTCATCCATTCTTTTCTTGATACGCTTGGCTGCGTTCATGCTTGTTTCCTTGCCCGGCGCGCCCTGCTGCAACCCGCAGCAGACACTGCAACACGCCATAAGATGTCCGGTTTCTATAAGACCACAGCCATGCCAAAAAGTTAAATATCTTTTCGATAATAAAACACTAACTTTTTGCATAAACAAACCATAAATCACCCTAGCAATGGAACCAATATGAAAAAGCTGCTCATCGCCACACTATCGTGCCTGCCCCTGCTAGCGCAGGCTCAAGGCCCGTCCTTCCCCTGCCGCCAGGGCGGCAGCAGCGCAGAACGCCTGGTGTGCCAAACCCCGGCGCTGGCCAAGCTGGACCGCCAGCTAGCCAGTACCTACCGTGCCGCGCTAGCCAAAACCGGCCAGCCACAACGTGCCACCCTGAAAGCCGGACAGCGCGGCTGGATAAAAGGGCGTGACGACTGCTGGAAAGCTGCCGACCTGGCGGCCTGTGTACGCGACAGCTACACGCTGCGCATTGCCGAGCTACAGGCGCGCTACCAGCTGCTACCGGCACAAGCGCAGGTGCGCTACCAATGCGGCACCAATGCAGCCAACGAGATGCAGGTACGTTTCTACGCCACCGAGCCGGCCACGCTGATTGCCGAACGCGGCGACCGCAGCGAGCTGATGTACCAGCAGCCGGCCGCCAGCGGTGCCCGTTATGCCGGCCGCAACAGCTGGCTATGGGAACACCACGGCGAAGCCACCGTGGTGTGGGAATGGCAAGGTCAGGAAGAGGTATGCCAGGCACAGCCATAAGCTTGCACGGCCACACTTGCGGCCAACCCGGGTCGCAACCGGCAACAAGTCTGCCAGCCTAGCCGGCAAAGCTGCGCCGACAGTCACTGGGCAACACACCAAAACGGCGGCGAAAATGCTGCCGTAGTGACAGCGCGCTGCCAAAACCCGCCTGCTGCGCAATGGCCTCCACAGTAAACGCCGTGCTTTGCAGCAGCTGCTGGGCAATGTACTGCGCCTGGCCACCCAGGCGGTGCGGCCGGTGCAGGCAAGCGGCATGCTGGATTAACACCGGCAAGCGGCCAGCAGCTGGCAACACTTGATCACTCATGCGCAAAGCGGCGCTGTCAACGCATTTGCCATGCCAGCCCTTACTCCCTGCCGCCGGGCCTTACCCTGTCGATACCGGCAGCACCGCGCTGTCGCGCAAATAGCGACTCACAGCGGGTACTTACAAGCAAATATCATTAATGAATGACATATCAATGCTATATGTTTTAAAATCGATAGAAATAAACCCCAATGAATGCTAGCAAATGCATAAAATCACTCGCTCCCTCTCCATTGCAGCCCTTGCCATCGCCAGCAGCGCGGTACTGGCTGACACCAAAGTAGAACAGATGGCCATCCCGGTGGTGAAATGCCAGGCTTCTACCGGCAAAACCGTCGCCATCAATACGCTGGAATGCACCGCCGCCAGCTGCCAGGCCCAGGGCGGCCCCAGCGGTGGCATGGCTGCACTGGCCGGATTGATCGCCGGTAACGGCGGTGTACAGGGCATCGGTAACGGCATGCGCTCCATGCTGACCAACGCCATCCGCGAAACCGGCTGCTTCAAGCTGGTCGATCTGGAACAGTTCAAGAAAATGCGCGAGATGCTGGCCGCTACCGGCCAGACCGTGGCCCCGCCTAAAATCGACCTGATGATTGCCGGCCAGATCACGGCACTGGAGCTTTCCAGAGAAGGTGGCGCCTTGGGTGGCGGCTTCATCCCGCTACTGGGGCTGATCTCCAAGAACACCGAAAAAGCGTCCATGCAGCTGGACCTGACCTCGATGAACCCGCAGACACTGGAAATCCACGAAGCTCGCTCGTTTGCGGCCAACAGTGACAAATCCAGCTGGGGCTTTGCCGCCGTGGGTGGTGGTGTGGGCGGCGGCTGGTCCATCTCCAAGAGCCTGGCGCTGGACATGGTTGCGCGTGACATCATCGTCTCGTCGGCCAACTATCTGGCCGAGACCTACGCAGCCGGCAACATCACCAACCGCCCTGTCCCGGCACCGGCCAACTAAGCGCCCCGCAAGCGCCAGCGAGCCCGGCCTGTGCCGGGCTTTATTTTTGCGCACAAATAGCTTGCTAATAGATAGCGCGCTATTTATCATGCGTCTCATGGATACCACTACCCCGTCGCCGCTGCTGCTGGACCAACAGCTATGCTTTGCGCTGTACTCCACCAGCCTGGCCATGAACAAACTGTACCGCAACGTACTCACCCCGCTGGGGCTGACCTACCCGCAGTACCTGGTGATGATGGTGCTGTGGGAAGGCGACGCGCTGACGGTGTCTGACATCGGCCAGCGGCTGTTTCTGGATTCCGCCACGCTGACACCGCTGCTGAAGCGCCTGGAAGCCGGCGAACTGATCAGCCGCCAGCGCAGCGCCAGCGACGAGCGCCAGGTGATCATCCGCCTGACCGACGCCGGCCGCAGCCTGCGCCAGCAAGCCGAGGCCATTCCGCCTGCCGTACTCTGTGCCGCCGGCTGCAGCCTGGACGAACTGAAGCAGCTAAAAGCCAGCCTGGAAGCACTGCGCGGCCAACTGTCGCAAGCAACAGGCGATCTCTGAGTTCTGCGTGCCAGCCCCTACCGGCAAGCTGGCACGGCACCACAGGCAGTGTTGACTGCCTTTTTTGCCGGCAAATACATAGCACGCTATTTAATAGCAAAATAAAGGAAAAATCATGCTGGAAAACATCCTCTACACTGCCCACGCCCACACCACCGGCGGCCGCGACGGCCGCAGCCAGAGCGACGACGGCGCGCTCGACGTGGCACTGAGCACACCCAAGGCCCTGGGTGGCGCTGGCGGCCCCGGCACCAACCCGGAACAGCTGTTTGCCGCCGGCTACTCGGCCTGCTTTATCGGCGCGATGAAGTTTGTAGCCGCACGCCAGAAGATCGCCCTGCCGGCCAGCCTGAGCATTACCGCCAGCGTGGGCATCGGCCCGATTCCGGCCGGTTTCGGCATTGAAGCCACGCTGCGCATCAGCGCGCCGGGCATGGACAAGGCCGTACTGACGCAGCTGGTACACGACGCCCACCAGGTTTGCCCCTACTCCAACGCCACCCGCGGCAATATCGACGTACACCTGGAAATCGCGGACTGACGCGCCGCATGCACCCGCCGGCGCTTCCGCCGCACCGGCGGTGCACACGATGCAAAACACCCCCTGCATGCATGGCACGCAGGGGGTGTTGCCGTTGGCCGCCATCACAGCACTTGCGATGGCGTGTTCGCTACTGGCAGCCCTGTGGCGTGCAGAAAGCACCGCCCGCCGTGTCACCGGCGGCGGCACCTGCCAGCAAGGCCTGCAAATGGCCGGCAAAGGCGGTGGGCTGGCCCAACCACGGCGAGATATCCAGCTTTTGCAGCTTGCCATTCAGCTCCAGCAGCAGCGACGGAAAACCGCGCAAGCCGTTGGCCGCCATGTCACGATGGCTGCGGCCAACGTGGGCATCGAACTCGCCAGCCTGGCGCTGATACTCGGCTGCAAAGGCCACGCCATCCAGCCCCAGCTCGGCGGCCAGTGCCTGCAACACATCGGCGTCGGCAATGCGGCGGCCCTCGGCGTAATGTGCCCGCTGGATACGGTGCAGCATGGCCAGGCCACGGCCAGCCAGCGCCTCGGCCGCCAGAATCGCCAGCGTCGGCGGCGTGCTGTCGAATACCGCACTGGCATCCTGCAGCAGGCCGTTGAAGTAGGCGTCACCGAAGGGCTGGCCGGTCAGCGTGTGGATGCGCTGGTCGTGCGGCATCACATAGCTGCGCAGCTGCGGTGTTACCGGCTGGCTGCTGTCACCACTCATCATGGCACCGGCGTGCAGTACCACGCGCAGGCCGGGGATGGCTGCCGCCGCAGCGGTGAGCGGTGCGGCACCGTAGCACCAGCCACACAGCGGGTCGTAGTAGTAATGCAGGGTGGCGTTTACCATTTCATTTCGCCTTTATTCACTTTGGCGCCGATATCCAGCGCAATGCCCAGGCCTGCTTCCGGGTAAGCACGCTTCATGGCGTCGATCAGCTCGGCGCCGGTTTTGGCCTTGGCCGCTTCGCTGTCAAAGCGCAGCAGATACTGGCGGGTGTAATCGATAGCGCTGGTATCCAGCGCGGTGCCCGGCAGCATATGGCCCGGTACCACCACGGCCGGTTTCAGCGCTTTCATTTCGTCCAGCTGGGCAACCCAGGCCTGGCGCTCGGCCGCTTGCTGGGTGTCGGCAGTCCAAACGTGCAGCTTGCCGAACACGGCCACGTTGCCAGCGATGGCGCGGATGGACGGAATCCACACGTACGGGCGGTGTGCCAGCACGCCGCTGGTGCCACGGATGGCAATCTCTTCGCCGTCTACGGTCAGTTTGTCAGCCGCCAGCGCAGCAGGCAGTACCGGTTTGACCGGGGCATTGGCGCCCATTTTCGGGCCCCAGAACGCTACCTTGCCAGCCAGCTTGGCGCTGATTTTCTCGCGTACGGCTGCGGTGGTTACCACCTCGGCCTGCGGGAAGATCTGCTTCAGCACTTCGGCGCCAAAGTAGTAGTCCGGGTCTGCGTTGCTGATGAAGATGGTTTTCAGCGTTTTGCCGCTGTCCAGCACGTTGGCCGCAATGCGGTAGGCGTCGGCGCGGGTAAAGCCGGTGTCGATCACCACCGCCTCGCTCTTGCCGCTCACCACCACGGCGTTGGCGTGGAAGCTGTTACCGTCGGCGTTGTACACCTTCAGGTTCAGCGGCTCGGCAGCGTGGGCGGCACCAAAGGCCAGGGCAAAAGAGGCAGCAAGCAGGGTTTGGCGAATCATGGTCAGTCCTTTCAGTGAGGCGGCAAACACTGCCGCGGTGTGCATCTGGTATGGACGTCACTATAATTTCACCAAGCGCGCAGATAAACGCGTTAATCTGCGCATATTTGTTGCACAAATCGAGCAGATAATGGACAGACTCACCGCCATGCAGGTGTTTGCCGACGTGGCTGCCAGCGGCAGCTTTACCGCCAGCGCCGAGCGGCTAGGCATGTCACGCGCCATGGTGACGCGCTACGTGGCCGAGATGGAGCAATGGCTGGGCGCCCGCCTGCTACAGCGCACCACCCGCCGCGTGACGCTGACCGACGCCGGCGAGCAGGCGCTGCGCCGCTGCCTGCAGATGCTGGCGCTGGCCGAAGAAACCGAAGACGAGGTGGCGCCGCCGGACGGCACGCTGCGCGGCCAACTACGGCTCACCAGCAGCATGTCGTTTGGTCACGCGCACCTGGCGGCGGCCATCAGCGATTTTCTGGCGCTACAACCGCAACTGAAGATAGACCTGAACGTGGGTGACGCGGCGCTGAACCTGGTGGAGGCGCGCATCGACCTGGCCATCCGCATCAGCAGCGAGCCGGACCCGGCGCTGATCGCCCGCCCGCTGGCCAGCTGCGAGTCGGTACTGGTGGCCAGCCCGGCCTACCTGGCGGCGCAAGGTTGGCCGCAACAGCCCGCCGACCTGGCCCGCCACCGCTGCCTGGGCTACGCCAACTTTGGCCGCAGCACCTGGCGCTTTGGCCGCGATGGCGAGTGGCAAAGCGTCAGCGTGCCTACCCGCTTTACCGCCAACGAAGCCACCGTGCTGCTACACGCGGCGCTGGCTGGCGGCGGCATTGCGCTGCAACCCACTTACCTGGCTGCACCGCTGCTGGCCAGCGGCCAACTACACGCCGTGCTGGGGGAATGGGCAGTGCCGCAGATGACCATCTACGCGCTGTACGCGTCGCGCCGCCACCTGTCACCGGCGGTGCGGGCACTGCTGGATTTTCTGCTGGCGCGCTTTGCCGGCGCGCCGTGGGATCAGGCGCCGTAGCGGCGCTTGAGTGCAGCCAGGCGGCCGTCGGCGCGTAGCTGGTCCAGCGCGCGCTGCAGGCTGCGCAGCGTGGCGGGATCGGTGTCTTTATTGAAGGCAAACCAGTACTGGTAGCGCCGGTCCAGCGACCACACCGGGCGGATGTGCGCCGCATCTACCTGCTGCAGCTTTTGCTGCCAGCGCATGGCCCAGTCCAGCATCACCACGCCGTCTGCGCGCCCGAGCAGCAGTTTCTTGAGGTTAACCTCGTCACTCTGGCCATACTCCAGCCGGGCTTCAGGCAGGCCCAGCTGCAGCAGCTGGCTAGCCGCGCCGGATTCGGCCAGCACCCCCAGCCGGTAGCGCAGCAGGTCTTGCGGGCGGCGCACCTTGACATCGGGGCGGCTCGCCAGCGCGTACACCATAATGCGGCGCGGCGCGATGGGCCCTACCCACTTGAACAGCGCCTCGCGCTCGGGGTTACGCACGATGCTATACAGCGCACTGCCAGGCTGCTGCTTTACCGTGCGGTAAGCCCGCATCCACGGCATCACCTCCAACTGCACGCTATGGCCGGCCTCGCTCGCCATCTGGCGCAATAACTCGCTGGCAAAGCCGCTTACCTTGCCGTTTTCTTCGTAATTCAGCGGTGGCAAAGCCTCAGTATACGCTTTGATGCTGGCCGCCATCGCCATGGCAGGCAGTAGCAAAACGGTGACACAGGTGGCCAACAGGGCTTTTTTCATTATTGTTATCTATTAATTTCGATAGGTTCTAGCCTAGAACAGGCTGGCAGCCCGCACAAGTACACCCCTTATTGGCAAAGCCGTGAAAAAACACCCCCTGCTGGCCATCGCTAGCAGGGGGTGGGCTCAAGCAAACAGACCAGCAGACTAGTGGCAGCTGCCGCCTTTGCAGCTGCCGCAGCTACCGCAACCGCCCGACTTGGGCTCGGCGCCCGGCACCGGCTTGCGGCCACGCGGCAGGTATTTGCGCAGCAGGTACAGTGCCGCTGCGGCCACGATCAGGCCCACGATAGCGCCCTGGATACCTTCACTCATCTTGCTCTCCTTGCATCAGGCCCACAGGGCCGCTATCTGGCGCACCAGCAGCGCGGCAAAGTAAGCCAGCGCAAACAGGTAGCCGGTAAAAATGACGGTAGCGCGCAGCGAGTTGGTTTCGCGACGTACCACAGCGATGGTGGCCAGGCACTGCGGGGCGTACACAAACCACGCCAGGTACGCTAGTGCTACCGGCAGCGCCCAGTCGTGTGCTAGCGCGCCGCCTAGCGCATCTTCGCCGCCTACCGCGTAAACGGTAGCCAGCGCGCTCACCGCCACCTCGCGCGCGGCCATGGCAGGAATCAGCGCAATACACATCTGCCAGTTGAAACCCAGCGGCTCGAACAAAGGCTGCATCAGCTTGCCCAGCATGCCGGCAAAACTGTATTCGATGGCCGGCAGCGTAGCGTTAGCCGGGGCATGCGGGAAGGTGGCCAGGAACCACAGCACGATGGACAGTGCCAGGATGATGGTGCCCACGCGGCGCAAGAAGATCCACGCCCGCTCTTTCAGCCCCAGTACAAAATGGTAGGCATTGGGCCAGCGGTAGTTGGGCAGCTCCAGCAGCAGCGGGAAACCCTGGCTGGCAGCCTCGCGGCGGCGCATCACCCAGGCCACCAGCGCGGCACTGGCGATGCCGGCGATGTACAAGGCAAACAGCGTCAGGCCCTGCAGGTTGAACACGCCCCACACGCTTTGCTGCGGCACGAAAGCACCGATCACCACCGCGTATACCGGCAGCCGCGCCGAGCAGGTCATCAGCGGCGCGGTGAGGATGGTCACCAGCCGCTCTTTCGGGTCGGCGATGCTGCGCGTGGACATGATGCCCGGTACCGCGCAGGCAAAGCTGGACAGCATGGGGATGAACGAACGCCCGGACAGGCCCACGCCGCGCATCAGGCGGTCCAGCAGGAAAGCCGCACGCGGCAGGTAGCCGGAGTCTTCCAGCGCCAGGATAAAGGCAAACAGGATAATGATCTGCGGCAGGAACACCAGCACGCCGCCAACACCGGCAATCAAGCCATCCACCACAAAGTCATGCAGGATGCCGTCCGGCAGCAGCGCGCCGGCGCTCTCCCCCAGCCAGCCCATGCTGGCTTCGATCGCGTCCATCACCGGCGCCGCCCAGGCAAATACAGCCTGGAACATCAACAGCAGGATGGTAGCCAGTAGCACCAAGCCCAGCACCGGGTGCATCACCAGCGCGTCCAGCCGGTCTTGCCAGGCCGGGGCTTGCGACGGTGCCGATACGCTGGTGGCCAGCAGGGTGTCGATACGGGCGTACAGTGCCTCTACCGCCTCGGCACGTTCCGGCAGCGCCAGCTGGCCGCTGCGGCGGCCAGCGTTGGCCGCACACTCGGCCATGGCCGCTTGCAGGTCGGCTACGCCGTTTTTGCGCACTGCCACGGTTTCCACCACAGGCATGCCCAGCTGTTGCGACAGCATGGCGGTGTCGATGGTAATGCCACGGCTGCGTGCCGCATCGGCCAGGTTCAGTGCCAGAATCATCGGCAGGCCCAGTGCCTGCAGCTCCAGCACCAGGCGCAGGCCGAGCTTGATATTGGTGGCATCCACCACGGCCACCAGCACGTCTGGCGCGGCCTCGCCGGCCATTTCACCCAGAATCACGCGGCGCGCCACCTGCTCGTCGGGTGAGGCCACGTACAGGCTATAGGTGCCGGGCAGGTCGATCAGCTCGGCGGGGCGGCCCAGGCCAGACAGGCTGCCCAGGCGCTTTTCCACGGTAACACCGGCGTAGTTGGCCACTTTGGCACGGGAGCCGGTCAGGCTATTGAACAGCGCGGTCTTGCCGCAGTTGGGGTTACCCACCAGGGCAAAACGCAAAAGGGATTGGGACATGACGGAATCAGGCAGGGTGAACAGTGGTAATGATCTTGGCCGCTTCGCTGCGGCGCAGGCCGAACTTGGTGCCATTGATGCGCACGGCCACCGGGTCGGCGCCGAACAGGCCAAAGCCGATAACCTGCAGCACGGCGCCGGGCAGGAAACCCAGCTCTTTCAGACGCAAGGTTACCTGCGCGTCCAGCTCGCCAAAATGGCTATGGCTGGCAATATCGACAATGGTGGCACGGGCGCCCTTGGGCAGCAGGTGCAGCGGGGTGGCAGTGTGGGACAAAACGCGCTCCTTGCTATCGATGCGGAAGAACATCAAATGAGATTAATTCTTTTTATCGTAGCAATAAGCTTTGTTCATGTACACCCACAAGGGCTGATCCAGATCAAGCATTAGGTAACCATCTGTAGTGATATGCCATAGGCAAATGCAATCACCCACGTTATCAATCCACCTCACGCCCACAAGGCATCCAGAGCCAGCATCACACGCGGCAAGCCACCAGCCACCGCTGGCGAGCGGTGAATCGCCCCGCGCCCGGCGTTGCCCTGCCACAGGCTGCCCTTCAGCAACAGCACATCCCCCGCCACGCTGCGGCCAACCTTGCCGCCGCCACGCAGCAAGCCGCTGGCCGCATCGGGCAAGCCGGCGCTACCCGCGCCCAGATAGCGGCGGTCGGCGTCGGCCTCGGCCAGCCACTCGGTACCGGCGCCCTGCCAGGTGCACACCAGGCGCATGCCGGTACGGTCGACATGAAAACGCGGGCACATGGCCTGCTGCAGCACCTCGATACGCCAGCCCACTTGCGGGCAGCCCAGCAAAGTGCCAAACAGGTCGGCCAGCAGGGCCAGATCGCCGGCTGCGGCATCGCGCCCCGCAGCGGGCAACCAGCTGGCCAGGTGCGGTTGCTCGCCCGGCTGCAGTTGGCCGCGCATGCCCAGGCCTAGCTGGCCGGCTGCGGCCAACCCGGCCAGATAGCTGGCAATAGCCGGTGACAAGGCGCGCTGCCAGTGCAGCAGCTGTAGCTGCGGCTGCAAGATAGCCGGCAAGCCGGCCAGATCGTCACACACCATCACGTCGCTCATCGCCCGCCCCCGCTGCGTTGGTACTGCAAGGCCCTGCCCTGCACACCGGGCAGCAATCGCCCCTGGTACCAGCCCAGCTGGCCGGACACCACGGTGGCGCGCACGTGATGGCGCAAGGGGCGGTGCTCGAACGGCGACCAGCCGCAACGCGACATCAGCGGCAGCACCGGCCCGGCACCCGGCGCCAGCAAGGCCAGGTCCGCCCAATAACCCTCGTACAGATAGCCGCGCTCGCGGATGGCAAACAGCTCGGCCACGTTGTGGCTGGTTTTCTGTACCAGCTGCGGCAGCGTCAGCACGCCGTCGTCCACCAGCCCCATCAGCGCGGGCAAAGCGTGCTGCACCAGCGGCAGCCCGCTGGGTGCCTGCCAGTACGGGCGGGCTTTTTCTTCGGTGGTATGTGGTGCGTGGTCGGTGCCGATCACGTCCAAGCGGCCATCCTGCAAGGCCTGCAGCAAAGCAGCGCGGTCGGCGGCAGTTTTCACCGACGGGTTGCACTTCAGGCGGTTGCCCAGCGTGGCGTAATCGGCCTCGTCAAACAGCAGGTGGTGCACACAGGCTTCGGCGGTGATGCGCTTGTCGGCCAGCGGCCCGGCGTCGAACAGCGCCAGCTCGCGGGCGGTGGTGAGGTGCAGCACGTGCAGCCGGGTACCGAATTGCCGCGCCAGGCTTACCGCCAGGCTGCTGCTACGCCAGCAGGCCTCGGCGCTGCGCACCTGCGGGTGTAGCGCCGCAGTGGCCGCGTCGCCGTATTGCGCCCGCAGGCGCGCACTGTCGGCCTCTACCGTGGGGGTGTGTTCGCAGTGCGCCAGCAGCACGGTGGGCACGCTGGCGAACAGGCGCTCCAGCAAGGCGGGCTCGTCCAGCAGCATATTGCCGGTACTGGCGCCCATGAACACTTTTACCCCGGCCACCCGCTCGGGTGGCAGCGCCGCGACCAGGTCCAGATTGTCGCTGGCGGCACCAAAATGAAAGCCATAGTTGGCCGCGCTGTGCTGTGCGGCCAACCATTCCTTGTGCGCCAGCGCGTCCAGCGTGGTGGTGGTGGGCGTGGTATTCGGCATGTCCATGAAGCTGGTAATGCCACCAGCCAGCGCCGCGCGCGATTCGGTGGCGATGCAGCCTTTGTGCGTGAGCCCCGGCTCGCGAAAGTGCACCTGGTCGTCGATCATGCCAGGCAGCAGCCAGCCGCCTGCCGCGTCGATCTCGTGCCGGGCTTCGGCGTCGATACTGGCCGCAATGCGCGCTATGCGGCCGCCGCGCACCAGCAAGTCGCCCTCGCTGATGCAACCCTCGTTCACCAGCCGCGCATTACGGATCAGGATATCGCCCTTCATGCCGGCAACGCCTCGCCTTCTTCGGCCAGCTCGCCCCACTGCGGGAACGGGTCCGGCAAGCTGGCCCACGCAGCCGGGCCAGCAGCCAGCTCGGCCTCAGTGAGCAGGCAGGCATCAAACGCCGCCGTCAACGCTGCCTGGTCCATGCCCATGCCGATGATCACCAGCTCTTGCTGGCGGTCGCCCCACGGCTCGGCCCAGCGGCTGGCGATGATGGCGCGGCTTTCGTCGTCCTGCGGCCAGTCGGCGCGGTCTACTGCATCCCACCACAAGCCACCCAGGCCGTGGCGCGACATGGCTCCGGCCTGCGACCAACTGCCCACCAGCATCGGCCGTGTCGCCAGCCAGAAATAGCCCTTGGAGCGCACCACGCCCGGCCACGCCTGCTGCACCCACTGGTAAAAGCGTTGCGGGTGGAAAGGCTGGCGCGCGCGGTAAACAAAGCTGGTGATGCCGTATTCTTCGGTTTCCGGCACGTGTTCGCCGCGCAGCTCTTGCAGCCAGCCCGGCGCGTCGGCGGCGGCATCGAAATCAAACAGCCCGGTATCCAGCACGCTAGCCAGCGGCACGCGGCCAAAGTGGCTTTTGACGATGCGCGCGCGCGGGTTGAGCGTGGCCAGGATGGCTTCCAGCCGCAGGATGTCCTCGGCCGACATCAGGTCGGTCTTGTTCAGCACGATCACATCGCAGAACTCCACCTGCTCGATCAGCAGGTCTACCACCGTGCGCTCGTCTTCCTCGCCTGCCGCCTCGCCGCGCTGGTGCAGAAAGTCTTGCGAGCTGTAGTCGCGCAGGAAATTGAAGCCGTCCACCACGGTGACCATGGTGTCCAGCCGCGCGATATCGGACAGGCTGTAGCCATCGTCGTCGCGGAAAGTGAAGGTTTCCGCCACCGGCAGCGGCTCGGCAATACCGGTGGACTCGATCAGCAGGTAATCGAAGCGGCCGGCTGCGGCCAACTGCCGGATTTCTACCAGCAAATCCTCGCGCAGCGTGCAGCAGATACAGCCATTGCTCATCTCCACCAGCTTTTCTTCGGCACGGCTTAGCGCGGCGCCGCCCTCGCGCACCAGCTGGGCATCGATATTCACCTCGGACATATCGTTCACGATCACTGCCACACGGCGGCCTTCGCGGTTATTCAGGATATGGTTCAGCAAGGTGGTTTTGCCGGCACCCAGAAAACCGGACAACACGGTAACGGGCAGGCGGGGATCTTGTTTGGCAGACATGGCTTTCTCCAGCGTTATAACGTAACATTAGCATATGTTATGTTGTAACACACCTGTCAAGCCTCCACCGTCATTACCCCGCAACCCTCCTGTCATCAACATGCCATACAAGGGTCGCAATATCGGCTAAACCCGATCAGGAGGCCGTATGAGCACGCATAACCTAGTCAGCCAGGCTGTGACCAACTCCACCACCACCGGCCTGAAAGCCATTGGCGACCGCTTGTTTGCCAGCTGGTTCAGCCGCCTGGTGTACGCGCAGATCTGGGAAGACCCGGAAGTAGACATCGAAGCGCTACAGCTGCGCCCCGGCATGCGCCTGCTCACCATCTCGTCCGGTGGCTGCAACGCCCTGGCCTACCTGAGCCGCCAGCCAGCCGAGGTGCACGCGGTAGACCTGAACGACACCCACCTGGCCATGCTGGCACTAAAGAAAGCCGCCTTTGCCGAGCTGCCGGATTACAGCACCCTGCTGGACTTTCTGGGCGATGCCAGCCAGCGCCAGAACGCCCAGCGCTACCGCCGCTATATTGCCGCAGCGCTGCCGGTAAGCGCCCGCCAGTACTGGGAACACAACAATATCTGGGGCACGCCGCGCTACGAGCTGTTTACCCGCCACGCTTACCGCCACGGCCTGCTGGGGCGTTTTATCGGCATAGGCCACGTACTGGCCAGGCTGATGGGCGGCAACCTGGGCCAGTTGGCCAAAGCAGCCAGCCTGGAAGAGCAAAAAGCTCTGTTCGAACGCCATCTGGCACCCGTTTTCCGCCACCCGCTGCTGCGTTTCCTGTGTCACCGCGAAAGCCTGCTGTACAGCATGGGCATCCCGCCAGCGCAGTTTGCCGAGCTGCGTGCCGATGCCGGCGGCAACCTGCCTGCGCTGTTTGAAAGCCGCATGCGCCGCCTGGCCTGTGACTTCCCGCTTGCCGAAAACCCCTACGCCCAGCAAGCGTTTGCCCGCCGCTACGACACCGACAACCAGCGCAGCCTGCCGCTCTACCTGCAGCAAGCGCATTACCACACCATCCGCCAGCAGCTGGGCAAGCTGCAGCTGCACCACCACTCGCTAACCGACTTTCTGGACGAGCGCGCACCACAAAGCCTGGACGCCTATGTTTTCCTGGACGCACAAGACTGGATGGACGACACCCAGCTCAATGCCCTGTGGCGCCAGGTCACCCGTACCGCCGCCCCCGGCGCCCGCGTGGTGTTCCGCACCGGCGGCAGCGCATCCCCGCTGGAGCGCCGCCTGGCACCGCAGCTGCTGGCCTGCTGGGAAACCGACCCGGCTTATAACCGCCAGCTGCACCAACGCGATCGCGCCGCCATTTACGGTGGCGTACACGTGTACACCAAGCGCACATGAGCCGCCTGGAAAACCCGCTACTGCTGGACGGCCACGCCCACTGGCTAAGCCAGGCACGCCAGCTGGGCGGCCAGTACTGGGTGGCCAACGCCCCCAGCCAGGTTTGCTGCAGCGACGCCGGCACGCCCGCCATACCGGTCACCCGGCTCACCCGCCAGGCCAGTGGCGACAGCTACGTTGCCAGCCCGCGCGCCGCCTGGCTGCATTACCCGCAGGCCGAAGCCGCTCGCCACGGGCGCACGGCCCGCCTGCTGGCTGCCGCCGCCAGCGGGCCGCTGGCAGGGCTGATCAGCGCGGCACGGCTGGACAGCGCCTGGCACATCAATAACTGGCTGCTGTCCACCAATCTGCACCCGCAATGGGGCGAAGACGAGCTGACCCTGCTTACAGACACCCTGCTGGCTCGCCAGCCGGACGCCCCGCTGCTGCTGCGCAATGTGTGCGATGCGGCCAACCCCGGCCTGCCCGCCATGCTGCAAGCGCAGGGCTGGCTGCTGCTGCCTGCCCGCCAGGTTTACTTGTGCAAGCCCGCCGACCCTGCAGTGTGGCGCAGCGCCAATGTCAAACGCGACCAAAAACTGCTGCAGTCAAGCCAGCTCACCATACTGGGCCCGGATCAGCTTAGTGAAGCCGACATCCCGGCCCTGCAACGCTGCTTCCGTCAGCTGTTTATCGATAAGCACTCTGCGCTGAACCCGGACTTCACCCCGGCGTTTTTCCGCCTGTGCCTGCAGCAGCGCTTTCTGGCGCTGCATGCGCTGGCGCTGGATGGCCAGATCGTGGGCTGCATCGGCCTGTACCAGCGCTACGGCTGGCTTACCACCCCGCTGCTGGGCTACGACACCAGCCTGCCGGCCGAGCTGGGCCTGTACCGCCAGCTGATGGCCCTGCTGCTGGCCAAGGCGCGCGAACGCCAATTGGCGCTGCACTACAGTAGCGGTGCCGGTGAATTCAAACGCCACCGTGGCGGCGTGCCTCATCTGGAATACACCGCTGTCTTTGCCCACCATCTGCACGGCCGCCACCGCCTGGCGCTCTCCACCCTGGCCAAGCTGCTGCACCGTACTGCCACCCCGCTACTGCAACGCTACGGCTAGCCGTGCTACCCAGGGTTGGCCGCAGCGAGCCTCTGCAGCCCGCCACGCGGCTTTGTGCAAAACGGGAAAATGCTTAGCGTAAATAATGCTTGGCAAGACAGCACATGCTGGCGGTATGCTGTTGCCCATCATTGCCCGGCGGGCACTATTGCACCGCCGCAGACCTGAAGGACACGCCATGACTGCTCGCCTTACCGCCCTTGCCGCCCTGCTGGCCCTGTCGCTGCCCGCGCTGGCCAAACCGCTGACCGTCTGCACCGAAGCCAGCCCCGAAGGCTTTGACGTGGTGCGCTACAACTCGCTGACCACCACCAACGCCAGCGCCGACGTGCTGTTCAACCGCTTGGTGGACTACGACGCACGCCAGGGCAAAGTAGTGCCCAGCCTGGCCAGCGCCTGGAAAGTGGCGCCGGATGGCCTGTCGGTCACCTTCTCGCTGCGTGACAAGGTCGCCTTCCACAAAACCGCCTGGTTCACCCCCAGCCGCGCGCTGAATGCCGACGACGTGGTATTCAGCTTCCAGCGCATGATCGACCCCGCCCACCCGTGGTACAAAAGCGCGCCCAACGGCTACCCGCACGCCAAATCGTTCCAGCTGGACAAGCTGATCAAGGCAGTGGTGAAAGTAGACGCCCGCACCGTGCGCTTTGATCTGAACCAGCCCGACGCCACGCTGGTACCGCTGCTGACCATGGGCTTTGCCAGCATCTATTCGGCCGAATACGCCGACAAGCTGGCCAAGAGCGGCAACGTCGAGCAGCTGAACGCGCAACCGGTGGGCACCGGCCCCTTCGTGTTCCAGAGCTCGGTAAAAGACAGCGCCGTGCGCTACGCGGCCAACCTGGCGTACTTTGGCGGCAAGCCAGCCGCCGAGCGCCTGATCTACGCCATTACCCCCGATAGCGCGGTACGCGCGCAAAAAGTAAAAGCCGGCGAATGCAATATCGCGCTGAGCCCCAAGCCACAGGACATCAGCGACGCCGCTGGCGACGCCCGCATCAAGGTACTGACCGTGCCGATGTTCTCCACCGCCTTCATCGCGCTGAACAGCCAGCACAAGCCGTTTGACGACAAACGCGTGCGCCAGGCCGTCAACCTGGCCTTCGACAAGGCCAACTACCTGAAAGTGGTGTTTGCCGGCAGCGCCACCGCCGCCGTCAACCCGTTCCCGCCGTCCACCTTCGGCTACAACAAAGCCATCAAGGACTACAAGCTGGACCTGGCCCGCGCCAAGAAACTGCTGGCCGACGCCGGCCTGCCCAACGGTTTTGACACCACCATCTGGATTCGCCCCACCGGCAGTACGCTGAACCCCAACCCGAAAGCCGGCGCAGAAGTACTGCAGGCCGACCTGGCCAAGATCGGCATTAAGGCCGAGATCAAGGTCATCGAATGGGGCGAGCTGATCAAGCGCGCCAAAGCCGGCGAGCACGACGTGCTGTTCATGGGCTGGGCCGGTGACAACGGCGACGCCGACAACTTCCTCACCCCGCAATTCAGCTGCGCCGCGGTACAGAGCGGCACCAACTTCGCCCGCTTCTGCGACCCCGCGCTGGACAAGCTGATCACCGACGCCCGCCGCGACGCCAGCCCGAAACTGCGTGCGGCCAACTACGCCCGCGCCCAGCAAATCATCAAAGAGCAGGCACTGTGGGTGCCGCTGGCCCACCCCACCGCCGCCGCGCTGACCAGCGCCAACGTCAGCGGCTATAGCGTCAGCCCCTTCGGCCGCGTGGATTTCGGCAAGGCCGTGGTAAAATAAGCCCCGCACGCGAGCAGCAAAGCCAAGCGGCCAACCTGTTACCAGGTTGACCGCTTTTGTTTTAGCGCACGGGTAAACGCTTACTCGCCCATTACCACGCCTTCGCGGCGCGGGTCGGCACCGCCAAAGAAGCCGTCGGCAGTACGGCCGATAGCCTGCAGGCCGCTGGTCATGTCGGTTTCACGCACCTCGTGCTGGCGGGCTTTCAGCCAGTCCACCGTACTGGCCGGAAAGCGCTTTTCTTCCAGCATGGTGGGCGCGCCTGTGGCGCCGAAGTTGGGCAGGTTGATCGCCTGCTGCGCGTTCATGCCCCAGTTGAGCATGCCGTACAGCGTTTTGGCGGTGTAGTGGATGATCAGCGCGCCGCCGGGGCTGCCGCCGCTGATCAGCACCTGGCCGCTGGCCTTGTCGAATACCAGCGTCGGGCTCATCGAGCTGCGCGGGCGCTTACCCGGCTCTACGCGGTTGGCGGTGGGCAGGCCGCTGCTGTCGTTGGGGGCAAAGTTGAAGTCGGTCAGCTCGTTATTGAGCAGGAAACCACCCATGCCCTTGCCGCCGGGGTTCACCATCTGGCGCGCGCCAAACTGCGCCTCGATGGTGGTGGTCATGCTCAGCGCGTGGCCGTTACGGTCGATGATGCTGATATGGCTGGTGCCGTACTCCGGCTGCGCCGCCGCCACGCCCAGCGCGGTGGTCAGCACGCCGGGCTGGCCAGGCTGCGCGGTTTTCATGCTGTTGTCGGTGATCAGTTTGGCACGGCTGGCCAGGTAAGCCGGCGCCAGCATGGTGTGCCAGCTGCCGCCCGGTGGCGCCACGAAATTGGGGTCACCCACGTACTTGGCGCGGTCGGCAAAGGCCAGGCGTGAGGCTTCGGTGTACAGGTGTAGCCATTGCGGTGACGGCAACGGTTTGCCGTCCGCGCTCTGCGCCAGCGGCAGGCTGGCCGCCGGGGTGTTGGCCAGGATACCCAGAATCTGGCCCACCGCGATCATGCCGCTGCTGGGCGGCGGAAAGCCGCACAAACGGTAATCGCGGCTGGCAGCGCGGTAGTCGCTGCACAGCGCGTCGCGCTTTTTGGGCTGGTAGGCCGCCAGGTCGGCCAGCGTCAGCTTGCCGGGGTTGCTGGCATGGCCCTGCACCTTGGCCACGATGGCTTGTGCGATGCTGCCTTGCTGCAAGGCACGGTTACCCTGGCGGGCAATGGCTTTCAGCACGTCGGCGTAAGGCTGGTTTTTCAGGATGTGCCCTACCGGCCACGGCTGGCCGTCCGGCTGGTAAAAGTACGCGGCGGCGACTGGGTCCTGCTTCAGGAAGGGGTCGGATTTCAGCAGCGTGTACAACCGCGGGCTGATGGCAAAGCCTTGCTCCGCCAGGCGGATGGCCGGCGCGAACAACTCTGCCCACGGCAGCTTGCCCTGCTCGCGGTGCGCCATTTCCAGCATGGCGACCGCGCCGGGTACGCCCACCGAGCGCCCGCCGACCACGGCGTCGTTGAACGCCATCGGTTTGCCGTCGGCGCCGATGAACAGCTTGTCGCCCACCGCCGCCGGTGCGGTTTCGCGGCCGTCGTAGGCGCTCACCGCCTTGCCATCAAAGTAAAGCAGGAAAGCACCGCCGCCGATGCCGCTGCTTTGCGGCTCTACCAGCCCCAGCACCATCTGCACCGCCACCGCGGCGTCGATCGCGCTGCCGCCGGCAGCCAGCACCTGGCGCCCGGCGTCGGTCGCCAAGGGGTTGGCCGCAGCCACAGCGTACTGGCGCGTGGCCCAGCCGGTTTTTTCCTGGTAGCCGCTGGCGGCTTCCGGCTGTTGCGGCAGCGGGCTGTAGGTGAAATGGCTTGGTGCACTGGCGCAGGCGGCCAGCAGCAGGGACAGGGTAATGGTGCGCAATGGGAGCATGGGTAGACCTCGGTGTGGGTAGCGGCACTCGGGGCGGTGTCGCCTGTTGTCATCGTGTAATCATGCTAAAGGCCAGTACGCCGCCAGCCCAAGGCGCTGGCCGACATTTGCCACACCTGCCCCATAATGGGCAGCGCACTGGCATTTTCTGTCGCCGATGTGTGGCATCGCCAGCGCGACCATGCACTGTTACACTGCGCGCCTTCCCTTTTGCGGCCAACCTTCATGCTGACCATCCTGTACCGCGACGCGCACCTGATTGCCATCGACAAACCCAGCGGCCTGCTGGTGCACCGCAGTGAAATCGACCGCCGCGAGACGCGCTTTGCGGTACAGCTGCTGCGCGACCAGATCGGCCAGCAGGTGTTTCCGGTACACCGGCTGGACCGTGGCACCAGCGGCGTGCTGCTGTTTGCGCTGGATAGCGCCACCGCACGCCTGCTGAACGATGCCTTTGCCAGCCGCTCGCCGGCCAAGACCTATCTGGCAGTAGTGCGCGGCCACCCGGCCGACAGCGGCGACATCGACCACCCGATTACCCGCCAGCCGGACGAGCGCGAATACGTGCACGGCAACGCCCAGCTCAACGCGCAGCCGGCGTTCACCCGCTATCGCACGCTGGCACGCTGTACGCTGCCCTTTGCCGTAGACCGCTACCCGCAAAGCCGTTACGCGCTGGTACAGCTGCAGCCGGAAACCGGCCGCCGCCACCAGCTGCGCCGCCACCTCAAGCACATTGCCCACCCCATCATCGGCGACGCGACCCACGGCAAGGGCGTACATAACCGCTTCTTCCAGACGCAATACCAGGTTGGCCGCATGCTGCTGCACGCCGCCGAACTGCAGATCACCCACCCGCACAGCGGCCAGCCGCTGACGCTGATCGCACCGCTAAGCGGCGATTTTGCCCGCCTGCTGGGCGAGCTTGGCTGGGCAGATGCGCTGCCCGCCGCTTGGCTCGGCGACACCAGCGCGCCTGCGCAGGGCTAAACCCCGCCAGTCAAAACAAAACGCCCGCCCCTATAACAGGGGCGGGCGTTTTGACAGAGCGGCGCTTAATAACGGTAGCTCAGGCCCACCAAACCACCCACGCTGACATTGCGCGCGATCATCGGGCTGCCGCTACGCGTAGACTCTTGCCATTTGATATCGGCGGGCAAATGGCTTACCGACAGCCGCACCATCATGCCTAGCTGGCGGTTAAAGCCATGGCGCCAGCCTGCCTGCAGCTGGTAGCGCGTCGCCGCATCAGCCTGGTAGGCAGGCAGCCCGCTACGCGCCGCCTCTGCCGTGCTGACACCGGTGTAGTACTGCATATAGGCCTTGGGCAGATAGCTTGCCCCGGCGGATACGCTGAACTGATCCTGCTGGGTGCTGAACGGCAGCACATGCTCGACGGCCACAGTAGTCAGCGTCGATTTGTGGCGCGAACGCGGGTCGTGCATAGCCGACAGCGACAAACCGGTGCGCGCATCCAGCGCCCAGGCCAGCTCGCCCCCCACCAGCACGCCATGCTTGCGCTCGCCAAGCTGGCGCAAGGCCGCGACATCGCTATCCTTGGGTTTGAAGCGCTCGAACTCCCATTCCGCTTTGGCGGTGATGCTCAGCTGCTCGCCCAAGGGCTGCTTCCAGCCCAGCTCTGCGCCCTGAAAGTAAAACTGCTCGCCCTGGTAGCCCACCAGCGGCAAAGCCGATGCACGGTTATCCGCCCCGCGATACCAGCTTTGCGCCACGCCGACACCGCCACCGGCCTGCCAGCTACCTGCCTGCGCCGCCATGGCGGCTACCAATAAACCCAGCCCTGCTGTCCATCGTTTCATGCTTGCTCCTGCCCATCGGGCGGTGTGGATTTCCGTATCAACTCTATAGAAAGATGCTTACATAAAAAATGCAATGCGATCAATGACCATAGTGTGCGATAAGCGGTTCCCCACAGGCCCCAGCTGGGCAACAGCAAAACAGCCCGGCAAAATGCCGGGCTGTTTGATGGGCAAGCATCACCCTCTGACAGGCAAGAAAACGGTATTACATTTGCCGGAACTGCGCCGCGTGGCTGCGCGACAAGGGCAGGCTGTGGCCGTCTTTCAGGATCACCTGCTGGCGGCCCAGCAGGTCGCGCTCGATGCGGCCAACCTGTGGCAGGCTCACGATATAGCTGCGGTGGATCTGCGCGAAGCGCTGCGGGTCCAATTGCGCCAGCAGCTCTTTCAGCGGCAGCCGGATCAGGTGGCGCTCGTGCGCGGTGACGATCTCGGTGTATTTATCGCTGGCCTGGAAATACAGCACCTCGTCCACAGCAATCAGCCGCGTGGTATCGCCCAGGCCGGCGTGCAGCCATTGCAGCCATGGCCGGGCGGCCGGTGCGGCCAACTGTGCCAGCACCGCGGCCAGGTCGGGCGCCGGGCGGGTGTCGCGCTGCAGCCGGGTCACGCACTGCGCCAGGCGCGCGTCGCTGACCGGCTTGAGCAGGTAGTCGACGGCACTGGCATCAAAAGCGGCCAGCGCGTACTCGTCGTAGGCGGTGACAAACACCACGCGGCTGCGCGCTGCCGCCGCGGCCACCTGCAGGCCGGTGAGCCCCGGCATGCGGATATCCAGAAAGGCAATGTCGGGCTGCTCGCGCGCCAGCGCCGCCACGGCGTCGATACCGTTATGCACCAGCGGCAACAGCGTGATGTCGGGCCATAAGGCTTGCAGGCGCTGCGCCAGGCTGGCGGCCTGCAGCGCTTCGTCGTCGGCGATCAGGATGCGGGTCATGCTTGGGGCTCCTCCAGCGGCAGGCTCAGCTCGGCTACCACGCCGTGCGGCTGCCGTGCATACAGTGACAAGGCGGCGCGCTCGCCATACAACGCATGCAGACGCTGGCGCACATTGGCCAGCCCTACCCCGCTGCCGCTGCCATGGCTGCCCGCCAGCCCCAGCCCGCTGTCGCTGACGCGCAGGCACAGCCGGCCGGGCTGCTCGATGGCTTCGATCAGCAGGCTACCGCCCGCCACTGCCGGCTCCAGCCCGTGCTGCAGCGCGTTTTCTACCAGGGGCTGGAGTAAGAGCGGCGGCAAGGGCTGATCCAGCCAGCGCTCCGCCACCTCTACGCGGTACTGCAGCCGCGCCTCGCCCATGCGCAGCTGTGCCAGTGCCAGCAATGGTGTCACCAGCGCCAGCTCGTCGGCCAACGTCACCTGGCTGCGGCGGGTGCGGCTAAGGCTGGCGCGCAGGTAGTCGTTGAGCAGGTCCAGCGCCTGCGTCGCCCGCGCCGGGTCGCTGCCGATCAGGCTGCGCAGCGTGGCCAGTGTGTTGAACAGGAAGTGCGGCTCGATCTGCGCCTGCAGCAGCGCCAGCCGGGCGGCGGTTTCGGCCTGCTGCAGCTCGGCCTGGCGGCGGCCAGCGTCGGCCAGCAGCGTCAGGTTGCGCTGGTGGTTGTAGCGGTAATAAAACAGGCTGGCGGCCGAGATGGTGACCAGCGCCATCATGGCAAACTTGCGCAGCTGCAGCGCCAGGTCGGCGCTGCCGGCGATGCGCTCTGGCACCACGCCGGGCCACAGGCTGCTGGCCAGCGTAAAGCCCAGCACCACCGCCAGCGGCATGCAGGCCAATACGTGCCAGAACGCCACCCGCTCCACTTTCAGCGCGTAGCACAGCAGCGAGGTGCTACCCCACATCAGAAAGCCGATGCAGTTGGATACCAGCAGGTTGAAGCCAAAATGCTCGCCTTCGGCCAACAGGGTAACCAGCGTGGCGATCACCGCGTTCACCAGCAACAGGAAGGGCAGCTCGCGGCGCAAGTCCACGCGCACATGGGGTCGGCTCATCGCCAGGCTCTCAATAGTAGAAGTTGCTGAAAAGCTGCCAGCGCAAGGCCTGGCCGCCGTAGTGGCTACCTGGCCGGCCCAGGCCGCGCTCGGCGTTGACACCCAGCGCCAGCCGGTCGCCCTGCCAGCGCAAGCCAGCGCTAAAAAACCGGCTGTCATCAATGCGATCATGCCGCAGCATGGCGGTGGCCACCAGCCCCGGGCGCAGAAAATCCTGCCAATCTGCATGCAAAAACCACTGCTGCCGCGTGGGCGCCAGCGCTACCTGCTGTGCTGCCTGCCGGTAGCGGCCATAAGCGGCACCCTGTAGTGCCGCCCAGTCGGCCGCGGCCAAGGCCTGGCCGTTGTAGTGCCACTCGGCGTGCAGCGTCAGCCGCGTAGCGGCGGTATAGCCCAGCCCCAGCACGCCCAGCGCCCGCCAGCGGCGCGCGCCGCCACCAGCCAGGTCGTGGCGCCGGCTGGTGCTGGCTTCGCCGTACACGGTGGTAGCGTCGCCCAGCAGCAGGCTAGCCGCCACGCCGGGCTGCAGCGCCTCGCCCGCGCCGCCGGCCAGCAGCCACTGTGTGCGCAGGCTGCCGCTGCCGGCCACGCTAGCTTGCAGCTGCCAGCGCTCGCGGCGGTTGCTGCTGCCCCAGTCCGGCGACCACGGCGCCGGGTTGGCCGCGCTGGCCAGCGTCGGTGCCAGCAGCACGCCGACACTGCCGCTGTCGTACAGCTGCTGGGCGCGCAGCATCACCACCCCCAGCCGGTTGTCGCGGGCGCTGGCCGGGTCGGCGCTGGCGGCGGTGCGCAGGCCGCTGTCGCGCCACACGTCCAGCGGGTTGAAACCCAGCGCCACGCCGCCACGCGGGTTGATGCGGCCAACGTCCAGCGCCTGCTCGGGCGACGGCTGCCAGCTAAGATAGGCCTCCTGCAGCGAGTTCACCTGTGCCGGCCCACCGGCCTGCGGCCGGAAATCGAGCCGGTCGGCCAGCACCGCGCGCCAGCCGGGCTGCAGCACGCTGTCCAGCCGCACGCTGGCAAAACCCTGCCACTGACTGCCCTGCCAGCGCGACAGCTGCAACTGGCCGTGCAGCGGGCTGTCGGCCTGCGGCTGGCTGACGGCGGCATCGGCCAGCGTCAGCACGTCCAGTTCGGCCAGGCTGCCATCGGCCAGCGCGGCCAACGGCACGATCACCAGCAATAAAGATGCATAGCATGGCATCGCCTACTCCGCGCGGAAGCGCGGCAGATAGTCGCGCTGCAGCCAGGTTTCGGGGATGTCGCGCGCCACCAGGTTGCCGATGCGCATCACGGTAATCCAGCTGGGGTCCAGGCCGTCGATGATCACCGTCTCCGACGGGCGCTGCACGCCCAACTGCAGCTGGTAGCGGCGGTAGAACGCGGTTTTCAGCAGGCGGCCGCTGTCGCTGTAGAACTGGCCTTTGATCGGCCGGCTGTTGGCCGCGTCCACCCACAGCGTGATACGCGGGTAGGTCACGTCGTCGTGGCTGGCCTGCAGCGCCAGCCGGTAGCAGGCACGGGTCTGGCGCTCGCCGTCCTGGATGGCTTCTTCGCCGTCCAGCCGGGCGCGGTAGTCGCGCGCCAGGTTGACCGTCATCACGTCGCCGTTGGCGGCCTGCCCCAGCAGGCGCTGCTGCGGCGAGATGCGCACGCTGGCCTTGCTGGCCGGGTCGTAGAACCACAGCTCGTTGCCGTTTTTCAGCATCAGTTTGCCGGCATCGCGCAGCGGGGCCAGAAAGCGGATCAGGTTACGGTACTGGCCGCTGTCGCTGGCCGGCCGGGCGTAGATCTGCAGCTGGGTCTGGCCTTGTTCGCGGCCATTGCGGTACTCGATCAGCGTGTTGTCCAGCGAAAACGACTGCCCGGGGTTGCGGATGGCGTCGCTGGCGGCCAGCAGTTGCTGCGCGTCCGGCGCGGCCTGGGCCAGCCCTGCGGCCAACAGCAGGGTAAACAGGATGTTACGCATGACGCAGGGCCTCCACGATATCCAGACGGGCGGCGCGGCGGGCCGGCCACCAGGCCGACAACACCGACAACACGATCAGGCCCACGGCGGTGGCCAGCAGCATGCCGTACTCGCCGGCTACGCGCACCAGCAGCGGGATGCGTTCGCTATTGCCCGGCGGCAGCCAGGTGAGGCCGCTATGGTTGATCAGCCAGGCCAGGCCCAGTGCCAGCAGGCTGCCCAGCAGTGCGCCGCTCACCCCCAGCAGCAAGCCCTCGCTGACAAACAGGCGGCGGATGCCGGCCTGGCGCAGCCCCAGTGCGCGCAGGGTGCCAATTTCCACCGTGCGCTCCACCACCGCCATGCTCATGGTGTTGCCCACGGTAAACAGCACGATGGCGCCGATCAGCACCGCCACAAAGCCGAGGATGGCGGCAAACATGCCGGTGATCTGGCCGTACTGCGGGTTGAGGGTGGCAAAGTCCTGCACCACCAGCGGCTGGCTGCCGCCTTGCAGCAGCTGCGCCAGCCGGGCACGCGCCGCCGACATGTCGCGGCTGTGACGCAGCTGCAGCACGATGGCACTGACCTGCGGCGCGCCCTGGCCGTACACCAGTTGCTGCGCCTGCGTCAGGTGCAGCTGCACGCTGATGTCGTCCAGCGCCTTCACGCCCTGCTGTTCGGCCTTCACCACCTGCAGGCTGGCCACATTGGGCGCGCCACTGGCACGCGCCGCCAGCAGCTCGATCTGCACGCGGCCAACGTTGGCCGCAGGGCTTGCCACCGGCAAGGCCGCCAGGTCGGCCGGCATGGTACTGCCCTGCTCACGCACGGGCAGCGGCTGCGGGCAATCCTTCACCTGCAAGGGGCCGCACAGCTGCAGCACACGCGCCACGCCGGTGCCCACCACCGCGGCGTTGGGTGCGGTGCCGGTCAGCGCCACGCTGCGCTGCGGCAGGCCCACCATGCGGTAGTCGTTCCACTGTTTCAGGCGGTTTTGCCCGGCCACGTCCACGCCACGGCCGTACACGGTGCGCGACACGCCAGAGGCAAAGTTGCCGGCTATGCCGCCCAGGTCCAGCACCGGGGTCACCACTTGCAGCAGCGGCGCCAGTTGTGGGTCGGCCTGCAGTTTTTGCATCAGCTGCGCGTAGTCACGTATGCCGTAGGCAGCCGGGTTGCCGCTGCCGAACAGAAAGTAATCGCGATGCTGGATCTGCAAATGCCCGCTACCGCGCACAAAGTCGGTCTCCAGGCCCAGGCGGATGTTGCGGTCGTAGCCGCCAAAGATCAGCACCGCCACCACGCCGACGATCATCGCCAGCAAGGTGGTGAGCGTGCGGCGGCGGTTGCGCACCAGGTTGCGTGCGGCCAACTGTAGCGTGTTCATGCGGCCTCCTTCACGGCGGCGGGCGCCTGTAGCTGGCCGTCGCGCAGCAGCACGGCGTGGTCGGCGGCCGCCAACAGCTGGGCGTCGTGCGACGAGAACACAAAGCAGGTCTGGTACTGGCGCTGCATGTCGCGCATCAGCGCGATGATGGCGGCGCCGGTGTGGCTGTCCAGGTTGGCGGTGGGCTCGTCGGCCAGCACCAGGGCCGGGCGCAAGGCCAGCGCGCGGGCAATGGCCACCCGCTGGCGCTGGCCGCCGGACAGCTGGCCCGGCAGGTTGGCCGCACGGTCGGCCAGGCCTACCGCGTCCAGCAGCTCGGCAGCGCGGCGGCGGCGCTCGACGGCGGCCACACCGGCCAGCAGCAGCGGGTATTCCACGTTTTCGCGTGCGGTCAGCACCGGCAGCAGGTTGAAGTGCTGGAACACAAAGCCGATATGGCGGGCGCGAAAATCGCTGAGGTGGTTATCGTCCAGCGTATCCAGGCGCTGGCCGGCCACGACGACATGGCCGCTGTCGGGGCGGTCCAGCCCGCCCAACAGATTCAGCAAGGTGGACTTGCCGCTGCCCGACGGGCCGCTGAGTACGGTAAAGGCGTTGGCCGCAATACTCAGGCTCACGCCACGCAGCGCCGGCACATCCACGCTACCCAAGCGGTAATGGCGGCTAAGATCAATCACTTCGATGGCTGACATGATTCACTCCTCTCGATCAATGCCAGCAGACTAAACCGTGCAGTGGCCGCCCGTGCCGCCGTGCGACCAGCGGTGGAATACCTCGACAAACGGTAACCGGGCGGGATGAATGGCCAGATAGCCACGCCAATTTTAACTTCCAAGGAAGTGACTTCCGGGGAAGTTTTGTCTACACTACGCTCCATGGACCAGATCGACCGCATTATTGCCGAGTGGCAACACAGCCAACCCAGCCTGGACACCACCCCGCTGGCGGTGCTGGGGCGCATTGCGCGCCTGATGGGCTACTTCGAACAAGTACGCGATGCCGTATTGGCGCAGCATCAGCTGAAGTACGGCGAGTTTGACGTACTACTTACCCTGCGCCGCCAGGGCGAGCCTTACACCCTGAGCCCGTCGCAGCTATCGCAATCACTGCTGCTGACCAGCGGCGGCATCAGCAAGCGCATCGACAAACTGGAAAACGCCGGCCTGGTAGAACGCCTGCCGGATGACGCCGACCGCCGCGGCGTGATGATACGCCTGTCCACCAGCGGCCTGGCCAAGGTCAACCAGGCCCTGATACCGCACACCGACGCCCAGCTCGACCTGCTAGCCCATCTGCCTGCAAGCGACCAGCAAGCCCTGGCCACACTGCTGCAACACTGGCTGACCGCGCTGGAAAACACCTGACACTACCTTCAACACCGTCAGGCTGCGCGCGGCCTGACGCCGTGTGCTGCCGATGGGGAATACCATGCCATCACACACACGTACCCTGTTAACACTACTGATCATCCTGTGCGGGCTCAATTTGCGCCCGATTCTGGCCGGCACCGGCCCATTGCTGGAGCCGATACGCGCCGCCACCGGCCTGAGCTTTGGCGGCGCTGCCCTGCTGACCACCCTGCCCGTGGCCATGATCGGCCTGTGCGCCTTCGCCCTGCCGCTATTCAAACGCTGGTTGGGCAGCAAGGGCGGCATTCTGGCCGGCGTGCTACTGATCGCCGCCGCCTGCCTGTTGCGCCTGAGCGAAACCACCAGCGCGCTGATGCTTTCTGCCGGCATTGCCGGCCTGGGCATTGCCATCGTGCAAGCGCTGGTACCGGCTCTGATCAAACAACACGGCGGTAGCCGCGTGTCACTGATGATGGGCTTGTACGTTACCTCCATTATGGGCGGTGCCACTTTGGCCGCCGGCAGCACCCCCTGGCTGGCTGGCCAGCTGGGCTGGAGCCCGGCACTGGCGGTATGGGCCATTCCCGCCGTGCTGGCAGCCCTGCTCTGGCACAGCAAAGCCCCAGCTGAAGTCAGCCACGCCACCAGCAGCGTATCGCATATCGGCCGCATGTTCGGCAAAGCACGCGCGTGGTCACTGGCGCTGTACTTTGGCATTGGCACTGGCGTGTACGTCTGCACGCTGGCCTGGCTGGCACCGTTCTTTGTTTTTATGGGCTATAGCGCACAGCAATCCGGCCTGATGCTCAGCTACATGACAGCCTTCGAAGTAGCCACCGGCTTGCTACTGCCCATTATTGCCGCCCGCTACCATGACCTGCGCCCATGGCTGCTGCTTACCCTTGCGGCCAACCTTGCCGGCCTGGCAGGCCTGGCCTGGCTACCGGGCCAGCACAGCCTGTTCTTTGTGGCATTGCTGGGTGCCGGCATCGGCGGCCTGTTCCCGCTCACCATGATCCTGACGCTGCAACACGCAGACGATGCACAAACTGCTGGCGACCTGACCGCTTTTGTACAGGGCATCGGCTACCTGTTAGCAGCCATTGCCCCTTTTGCCGCTGGCTGGCTGCGCGACCTCACCGCCAGCTACAGCCTGTCGTGGCAAATGCTGGCAGGCACCGTGCTGGTGCTGCTGATCATGACGCTACGCTTTCACCCTACGCGTTACCGTAGTGCACTAGGCAACTAAGCAGAATCCGCCACAAGCCCAGCCACGGCATGCAACGCCTTCTGTTACGGCTTCAGCAACGACAGCGGCCCGCTGCGCTTCGTGCGCAACCTTGGCCTGAAACTGGCCAACCACAGCGGCCCGGTAAAGAAAGAAGTCATCCGCTACGCACTGGGTCTCAG
>AMYZ01000010.1 GCA_000335715.1 beta proteobacterium L13 | reverse complement strand
CAGCACCATGCGACGCGGGAATAGCTCAGTTGGTAGAGCGCAACCTTGCCAAGGTTGAGGTCGCGAGTTCGAGCCTCGTTTCCCGCTCCATAAAATTTAAGCAGCACCATGCGACGCGGGAATAGCTCAGTTGGTAGAGCGCAACCTTGCCAAGGTTGAGGTCGCGAGTTCGAGCCTCGTTTCCCGCTCCACAGATTGTTCAAATTGTTTGAATGGTTTAATGTTCAGGCAATCAAGTTTTGGCGCGGTAGCAAAGCGGTTATGCCCCGGATTGCAAATCCGGTCAGTCCGGTTCGACTCCGGACCGCGCCTCCAGATAAAGCCCTGTAAATCAACGATTTACAGGGCTTTTCCCATTTTTGCGCCGATAAAATCCCCTCGATTGTGCTTTAAGTCGGTTCGCTGCTACCGGAAATCGGTAGCCATGCTACCGCCTGCCGGATTGTTTTGTCCGGTCAGCCGGGTTTACACTCCGGCCCGTATTCAATTTGGGAAATGCAGATGGCGTCATATCAGGAAAGAGGCGGGCGGTGGCAGGTGCGAGTCCGGCATAAGCTGCTGCCCAAACCCTTCTTTCACACCTTCGACAATGAAGCAGATGCCCGCCGCTACGGTGAACAGCTTGAAGCACTGCTGGCCAGGGGCGTGGTGCCTGTCGAACTCATGCAGCCGAAGGTGCAGCGCGATGAGCCAATGTTGGCCGCAGTGATTGCGCAGTATCTCCGATTTGCTTCCCCCGCACCAACCGACATTGAATTGTTGACCCTGCTGCACAGGCGCGTTGACTCGATAAGGGTGGTGAACATCACCGTCCAGTGGGTGGAGCAGTTCATCCACAACATGAAGATCAAGGACAACTACGCGCCTGGCACTATCCGCAAACGGGTGGAATCGCTAGGCCGTGTGCTGGATTGGCATTTCCGGCGTGTAACCGAAGCTGGCGCCCACCCGCCGGCCAATCCTTTTCGCCTGATGCCGCGTGGCTACAGCGTTTACACCCAGCGCGACAAAGACGCGCTGGCGGAGTCGGGGCAGGGTGAGGTCAAGCATGATGTGTCGCGCAATCGCAGGTTGGCCGCGCATGAGCTGCAAGCCATCCTCGCCGCGCTGGATGGCGTAAAGCGGCCAGACCGCGAGCGTGCCTTAACGGTGGAGCCGGCCTTTGTGTTGCTGTTCCAGTTGATCGTCAACACCGGCTTGCGGCTGTCCGAAGCCTATCGCCTGCGCGTTGAACAGGTAGACCTGCAGCGCAACGTGCTGAATGTGGAAGGGTCAAAAGGGCATCGCGGCAAGCTCAAGCCCCGCGTGGTGCCACTGGTGCCCATGCTGCGGTCCATGTTGGCCAGTCAGGTTACCGGCCAGGAGCCGCACGCCTTGGTATTCCCGTTTTGGGATGGCACCGAAGAGGGCAGGCCACGGGCAAAGACCCGCTTGGCCATGCGCTTTCGCAGCCTGTTCAACTATGCCGCCCTGGTCGATTTCACCGAGCACGACTTGCGCCACGAGGCGACCTGCCGCTGGTTTGAAATGCGCGATGCACGCGGCGGCTGGCTGTTCAGTGAGGTAGAAGTGTGCAAAATCATGGGGTGGTCCGACACCCGCATGGCGTTGCGCTATGCCAGCCTGCGCGGCGAAGACCTCGCCGCACGCCTGTTCTGACATCAGGTCAACGGCAGCTCGGGCAGTGCTGGCGGGTTCCGCTTTGACTGCTTGGGCTGCTTGCCGGTAATCGCCAGCGGGCTGGTGGTGCGGTACTTCCTGCTTTCCGCTTCTTCTTTGGCCTGGCTGTTCAGGGCTTCCAGTAATGCTGCTTTCGGGAACACCCAGCCCCGGCCAAACTTGACGCCAGGCAGCGTCCCTTTCCTGGCGGCTTCTTCCACCGTCTTCTCATCGCATAACAGGATCTTGGCGATTTCCTGTGGTGTCAGAATGTCGTGTTCTAGCATATCGTTCACCCTCAGATTTCAGTCAGTACCAGCGGCACGCCCTGCGGCATGGCGCCGCCGCAGCGCAGCACAAAGGTGCCGCGCTCGGCTTCAAACTCGATGGGCATGCCCAGGCTATGGCTGGCCATATCCAGCACGGCTTCCGGGTCGGTGTGGCCCAGCGTTTCGATAGGCATCAGCAGTTGCAGGAAGGGTTGCGCGTTGCTGTCGGCCTCTGCCGAAACCTGCAGCGCCAGGCCACGCAGGCGTTCGGCCAGCACGTCGGCCTGTGCCATGGCCGGTGCGGCAGCGGCGGCGCGCTCGGTGGCCGTAGCTAGCTGCTGTACGGCACGTTGTATGGTTCGCTGATACAGCGTCATGGTGCTTATCTCCCCAGGGTCAGGACGCCAGCGGCGTCCGGGTTGGTATTGGCTACCCAGCGGCGGGCGGCGGCGGTGGCTTGTGCCAGCTGGACGGTAATAGGGTTGCTGTTGCCGTTCTCGGCCACCCAGCGGCCCTTCGGCTGCAGGGCTTCGCGTTCGCGGCGGGCTAGGTCGTTCTCGTAGATCACGCGGGCGTTGGCGATGACTTCCAGGCCACGGCCTGGCTGTGCGGCCACGCGCTTGTAAATGTCGCGGCCAACTACCTGGCGGCGTTCCATATCGCGGCGGGTAACCGCCTTGGCCATGTGGCCACCCACCCATTCGTCCACCAGGTGGCTGAACTGGCGCAGCTGGGCGCGCTGTTCTTCGTACTGCGCCAGCGCGTTGCGGCGGGCCCGCTGCTGGATGGCCATCTGTTCCGGTGGCAGGAAGGGGGCGTCTACCGGCTTGATGCGTTCGTGGCGCTCCATTTCCTCGATCGACAGCTTGAAAGACACCCACTCTTCGGGGTGAACCTGGTCTAGCTGGGCTTGATCGATGATGATTTCGCGCTCGTTGATCGGTTTCGTAGAGTTATTGACACGAGTCCAAGCGGTCGCTGCGCGCCCGTTTGAAATCGTCCATTCGTGAATGCGGCTCTTTGCCACTACACCGGATGCCACTTCCACCACGCCAAACACCACGCTCGGCAGCTCTTTCTGCTCGCCGTAGCGGTTTGGCCCGGCCATGTCTTTGGCCAGCTGCAGCGGCATGTCCTTGCGCTTGGCTTCGTAGCCGCCCATCACTTCCATGAAGCGGCCCCAATTGCCCGCATCAGCCGCCACAGCGGCCAGCTGCAGCACATCCTCGGCGCCGGTGTAGTCCCAGCGGCGCAGCTCGCGCCACACGCCTACCGGCGGGCCACCTACCTGCTGAAACTGGCGGATGCCCCAGCACGCGGCCCAGGCGTCTACACGCTGGGCGGTCACAATCACGTCCACCTCGCCTTGCGCGGCTTCAAAGTCCAGCCCCACGCTGCTGCCGTCCTGCTTCTGGCCGTCGATGTTCTTGGCCACGTACTTGGCGATGTAGCCAGCGGCACTGCCCAGCTGCCAGTTGATGGCCTTGAAAAACACGCGGGCGCGTATTGCCCACCACACGCGGCGCGGCGGTTTGTCCCAAAAGTCGGCCTCTACGCGCAGGCGCTCGGCAATGCTGCGGATGCTGCCGGTGTGGCCAGCGGCCTGCATGGCGCGGGCCTTGTCGCGGGCGGCTTTCTTGGTAACGCAGTAGGTCAAGCCCAGCTCCTCGCGGCACTCGCGCACGGCATGGCGCGCCACAATGCGGCGGAACGTGGCCACGTGGGCGCGGTGCATGAAGAACAGGCCATGAAAGTGCGGCGTGCCGTCGTGGTGTGGCTCGGCCACGCGAAAGCCGAAAATGCGGATGCCGGCGCGGGCCAGTGCAGATGTAATTCGTGACCACACTTCGCCCAGGTAGTCGCGGGCATCCAGCGGGGTGCTGCCGTCGTACTTGTCGTTGCGGCGGCCACCCTTGGCGTGTACGGGGTGAAAGCGGCTAGGGGCGGTAATGGTGATGAACTCGCCGGCCATGTCCAGGCCACGGGCGATGTATTCAAAACCGGCAATGCGCGTCATCAGCTCGGCGCGGCGCAGAGCAGGGTTGGCCGTGCTTTTCTCGGCCAGCTCGGCCAAGGTAAAGCTGTCGCCCAGCTCGTTTACCGCCTGCAGGGCTTCCAGCAGGCCGGCATTGCGGCGCTTTTGCGCCTTGCGGCGGTGGATGGTGTCGTGGCTGGCGTACAGGCCGGCGCGCTTATGCACCAGGCCCAGGCGGATAGCCAGCATTTCAGTACGGCGGGCAGCCTGCTTGCGCAGGTTGCGGCGCCACCAGATCGGGCAGCCCACGCGGCGGGCAATGCTGTCTTCGCTATCGCCTGCAGGCAGGCCCACGCCGCGCTGGTGGCAAAAATCGGCTAGTTCTTCCAGGCTGGCGCCGTTGATGCGCAGGCGGTCGCCATCGTTGGCGGCCTGCTCGGCAAAGTCGCGCAGCTCGTCGTCGCTGGCACTCAGCGCCAGCGCCTTGGCCGGCATGCGGTCGGCCAGCGATGCCAGCCAGTTGCCGGCGTCCGTATCACCACACACACCCGGCGCCGCATGGTTGCGGCGGCGCAGCCATTCCCGGCGCACAGCGCGTGCCAGGAACGGCGGGAACTGGCCAAAGGCGGCCAGCTCATCGGGTTGCGGGATGATGCTCACGTCTTCCATGACTACAGCGCCGGCCCGGTGGTGGCGGCCATGCTGGCGTGGTTGTGCACGTGTGGCTGTAGCGGAATGTCTAGAAAGTCGACACTGATGTAGCGGCGCTGCTGGCGGGCCTTGAAGCGGCGAACCATATCGTGGCGGCGGTTTTCAAACCGAATGCCGCGATTTAAATCTGTCCAGCTGTACCAGGTTTGCTCCGTTACCGAACCTATCAGCGCCTTGACGGCAAAGTAACCATATTTACTTTGCACCAAGCCGGTCAGATCCGAGAAGGCTTCTTCGATGCCCGCATTCGTGCCCCAGCGTCTGCCATAGGGTTCATCAATTTTCCCATTGTCCTGCAGCAGCTTGCGCAGCACTCGGTGCAGGTTCTTGAACTGTTCGCGGCTCATCGACTGTTCTTGGTTCATGGCCTGCCCCTTACGCTGCGCGGGTGAACGGCAGCACGTTGTCGCTGCTGGCTACCGGCTGGCCGCCCTTGGCCAGCTTGTTTGCGGCCAACCCGTGTTCAAACAGCACGCCCTGCAGCTGGTGCTGTACCAGGCCCAGCTGCGGCAGGCTGATGGCCGCCAGCGGCAGGCGGTGCAGGACAATCAGCGAATTGATGCTGGCCTGAATGTCGGCCATGGCCTGCATGCCTTCCTGCAGCATGCGTACCGCGTCCAGCTGCGACAGGGTCAGCAGCTTGCGCTGCAGCTGGTCTACGGTTTCCAGCGGTACGGTGTGGCGGCCTGGCGTGTTATCCAGGCCCAGCGCGGTGGCGGTTTTCTTGAAGTCTTCGTAGCTCATGGCGGCACCTATGCGGCGGGGTAGTTGGCGTGAAGCAGCAGAATGGCGGCGAAGCCCAGCACGTAACCCAGCACCAGGGTGCGGGTGCGCAGCTGGCGCGGCGGGCGGGGTGTCAGGCACATCAGCCCGCCGAAGCGGGTAACGCGTTTCATCTGCTGCATGTCGGCCTCCTGTGGCGAAAAAAAGGCAAAGCAATCCCCGCAGACCGTGAAAACGGGCTGTCAGGCGGTAAATCGGGGTAGGGGTGTGGCTAGATCAGCGGTAGCTGGTCTTTGGCGACTTCCATCGCCGCCTTGCCCCCCAGGCGGATAAACACCTTGGGGTTAGGCGTGGCGCTGGGCGACAGCGTGGCCACGATCTCTGTCAGCGTCTTGAAGGTGTGGCCGCAGTACAGGTTGCTGCACTGCAGGTATGCCTCGCGCAGCGTGGCGGTGGCTTGCCGGCTAGACCGGGTAAAGGCGACGCTGTCGCAGTGCGGGCAGGTAAAGGCCATGGTTATTGCTCCCGGCGGAACAGACGCAAAGACAGGGCATTAAAACGAGTGGCGGTGCGGCAAATTTCCTGGCGGATGCTGTCCAGCTCCGCCGCCTCGCGCTTGCAGATTTCGCCATCGGCGGTGGCGGCCTGCCACTCTTGTGCCAGGCGGCCCACGTCGGCGGCCAGCTTCATGTACAGCGCCATCAGGTCTTCGCTGTTGGCCGCGTCGTCGCCGTCTACCGGTACAAACACGCCGCCGCTTTCTGCCGCTACCGCTTCGGCAAAGGCCGTTAGGCCGCTGCTACGCTGCATCTGCATGGCCAGGTCGATGCTGGGTTCCTGGCCCTTGCGCTCGTAGATGCGGTTTTCCAGGCCATCTACCGACATGCCCAGCGCGGCGGCCATGGTGGCCCAGCCGCCAGGCATGGCGCGGCACATTTTCTGCAGGGCGGTACGGATGCGGTTCATGCTGCTGGCCTTTCTGCTGCATCGTGGCGCTATGCCACGGGGGTTTATTGCTATTCGGTGGTATCCACGTTTGTGGGTATCGCCTATCGTTAATCAGCCGTTTGTGTGGGCGGGCTGGTACAGTGGCACGCCCAGCAGATAAATCTGGCGCATCATCGCGCCGGCAGTCATGCCTGCAGCAGCTGCGAATTGTTCTAGCTGTTTGCGTTCTTCTGGCATCAGGCGCGCATTGATCGGGCGCTTGTCCACGCCGGTAGGGGCTTTCTTACGGCCAACCTTGCTAGATACCTGCTTGCATTCGCCTTGCATAGCAACTCCCCGTGGTAGAATTTTTCTTGATGTGCTGCACATATGTGCTGCTGAGTTGTATTTTCCTCACGATTTAATGGAAAGTCAATCAAATCGTGTGGATTAACTTTGTTGAGGTATCAAAACGTGTCGATTGGTGAGCGTCTTCATGAAGAACGGCGGCGGCTGAATTTGACCCAATCAGAAATGGGGAAGCTTGGCTCCGTGGCCTACGGGACATATGCCAACTATGAAAAGGGCATTCGTTACCCCGATGCTGATTGCCTTGCAAACCTTTATGCAGCTGGAGTTGATGTGCTTTACGTCGTTACTGGTGCTCGTAACAACGCCACGCTGTCTAACGCGGAAACACTGTTGCTAGAGGGCTTCAATCGCATGGATGAGCGCGGCAAGGCGGTGGTACAAGCCGTTGTGCAGACTTACAACAATGGCTAGCCGCTACCGTCGCGATTAGTGACTTTCACCGCCATGTGGCCATGGCGGTTTTTTGCGCCCACGTGCAATGCCAATGGAGTTTGACAATGGACTATCTAGTCTTTTTGGGTGGCTATGGTTTGGCCTGGTGGTTGGGGTGGTCTACCTCCGTCCTGGTGCAACAGCGCCAGCGGCAGCCTCGCTGGCGGCAATGGCTAATGGGGCTTTTGCATGGGTTCTTGTTTTCTCTGGTGATCGGGCTACTACTGCTGCCCCCTGCGATGTGGCCGGGGTATGTAGTGGCGGGCGTGGCGCTTTTCCAGCTGTTTAGCGGCAGGGGAAATATCAAGGCAGGGCTTACGTTCTTTGGTAAACCGCGCAACAACAGTGAAATTGGTAGCGCGCCCAAAACAGCCGCACCGCTGCTAGCGCCCAAGCCCAATGCCCAGCAAGTAGCCCAAGCAAAGGCCGAGCATGACAAGGCCGCGGCCGACATGGCAGCGCAGCGGGCGGCCTGGGAGGCCGATAACCTGCGGCAACCTAAACAGCGGCCAACCCCTGCCGCGGTAGTGCCAGCAGCGCCGCCGGTCGAACCTGGCAGCCTCGATACCTTGCGCCGCATGTGCCAGGACATGACGGCGGATGGCTCTCTGGACGAGGAAGAAATCTACGATCTAAAACTGTGGCTGGATACCCACCCGGGTGTGGCTTGCACTGGTTTGGCCGGGCGCTTGGCGGATTACATCGACGTGGTGCTGGCGGATGGCGAAATCACGCTGGATGAGGCGTTCGACGTATTCGACCTGGCCGAAGCGGTGGCGCTGGGTAAAACCGAGGCCGACCTAGCCGACTGGCAGCCGCTGGCACCATTTTTGGCCGAGCTGGACCAGCCCAAGCCACGCCGCCGCAAGCCACCGGCCACCCCACGTACCAGCCGCAAAGGCAAGCTGGACACCATACGCTTTGCCTACGTGGCATCGGGTGGTGAGCTAACCCAGCGCCGTGTGGTGGTTCACCAGCTGGATGGCGAGTATTTCCAGGGGCGCTGCCTGATGCGTAACGCTACCCGCACCTTCCGTCTTGATCGGGTTATCGGTGATGTGACTTCTGAGGACAGCGGTGAGGTGGCCGACGCCTTTGCATGGGCTGCCGGCTTGCTGCATTCCTCTGCGCCGGTGGTGCCCGATACCAGCACCACGCCAGCACACCCCATGGGTGGCAAAGAAGTGCTGATTACCGGCTTTGCTGCAGCAGAACGCGCCCGCCTTGAGCTGATGGCGATTGAAGCGGGCATGACGGTACGCAAGAGCGTTACTCAAAACCTGGACTTCCTGGTAGCTGGCCCGCGTGCTGGTGCCAGCAAGCTGGCGCAGGCACAGCAGCAGCTGGTGATAGTGCTAACTGGTGGTGAGTTTGAGGCGCTTTTTGTGGCGGGTTGATGGTAATTGGATAAGCTTCAATTTTACATTTTAGTAGTGTTCTTTACTAATAGAGATACCACTGTCGAAAAATGAAAGAAAATAAATCACGTTCGAATGGTAGTCGCAAACGTAGGCATCACTATGTTTGGAAAAAATATTTGAGTGCTTGGGCTGTGGATGGGAAGATTTGGGCGATGCGCAGAAGTGGGGGTGAACCATTTCAAACTAATCCTATTAACTTGGCCGTGGAGCGTGATTTTTATAGGATTCATGGGTTAACCGCCCGGGATGTGAATTTTTTAAGAAAGAATTTTATTGAGCGGCTTGAAATTCCTGAGTTGGTAAATATTAATGAGGAGAATTTATCTCGGCTGGAGATGGTGTTCTCGATGATTGATACCTTTGAATCAATGAAAGCAGTGGCATCTTTTGATGGTGAGGGGTCTAATGCATGCGCGGAAACACAAGAGTATATTGATAGTTTTTTGCTGACATTTGAAGAGAATGTGAATGAGAGGGTTGAAGGTGATGGTGCTGTCTATATGTCATCTATCCTGAGTGGTGATGTGAGTTTTTATGATAGCCCTAGAGATGCTGCAAAGTTTCTTAACTTTCTGACAAGGCAGTATTTCAGGACAAGAAAGATGCAGCTGGCGGTTTCGGGTGTATTGGCCGATCAATATAAGTTGAGCTCTGATCAGATATCAAGGGTGTGGCCTATCATCCGATTTTTCTTTGCTATTAATCTGGCGCATTACTTGTTTGTTAACAGATCGGATTACAAGATCCGTCTTCTTAAATCTTCTGCGGATGTTCCTTTCATTACGGGTGATCAGCCGGTTGTTAATGCTGTTGCTGATCTTTCAGGTCGAAAAATAGATGATGTGGCAATGTACTACCCTGTTTCGCCAAAATTGGCAGTTTATATATCCAAAGACTCGCGATTTGATTCCGATTCTGAATTGGCTGTGTCAGATGTTAAATGGCTGAACGATTTAATAAGGATTAACTCTGATGAGTTTCTCTTTTCTAGTAAGGTTGTTGGCTTTGTTGGCTTTGATTGCTAGTTGTGGATTATATGAAAAGTGAAAGATTAATTAGCAAATTGTGGGTTGAGGGCTCTGATTTCTATCAGCTTGCTGATGGAGCGTCAGCATTCTTAGAGATTAATAAGCTAAACTTGCTGATTGGGAGAAATAATTCTGGTAAGAGTAAGTTTGTTCGTTCAATATTTGATTGGAATGTTGGTGCGGTAAGGAGTGATTATTATTGGATGCAATTGGTTGGTGCTGATTGTGATGTGATTGTTGAGTCTGGGATTAGAAATCCAAAAGCTCAAATTATTGATCCTAAAGTTCAAGAATGGATTGAGACGGCAAAATTTTGCAGTCGATCGGAATTCTTAGAGTTTTTGCAAGTAATAGAAGTTTTTTGGAATAAATACTATGTACTCTCTGAGTCAGTGTATATGGGGGGACGGCTTGGTTTTATTGATGAGACAAAGCAGTCTGTCAATAATATCCGGAATTGTTCTCCCGGTGTAGACGTGGGCCGGTTTTATATCCCAACACTGCGTGGAATGAGAAGGTTGTCTGATGAGGACGATCCCTATGTGCTTCGTACAGCTAAAGATTATTTTAAAGGTAGTAATTTTGGATTGATTACAGGCCATAATTTATATTCTGAGATGGCTAAGTATCTTCTTGGTACACCGGAGATGCGTGATCAGATAAAAATGTATGAAGCTAAGATTGGTGAGTACTTTTTTGAAGGGCGGAAGGTTGCAATTATCCCTCGCTATGGGGAGGATGTTGTATATGTTAAAATTGGCGATGATGATGAGTTTCCAATATATCAACTTGGAGATGGACTTCAGCAGCTGATTATTCTGACCTATAAAGCTTATCTTGAGAAGGAGCCGGCTATTTTCTTTGTGGAAGAGCCTGAAGTACATCTACATGCCGGCATGCTAAGAAAGTTGATGTATTTTTGGGATAGAGAAACATCATGGCATCAATTTTTTATTACGACGCATTCTAATCATTTGTTGTCTATTGAAGAGTTGCGTGACTCGGTAAGTGTATTCAAATTCAATAAAATTGATGGTAAGTGCAATATCAGTCAAGTCGATAAAGATAGATCATTGTTGAATGATCTTGGTGTCCAGGCTAGCTCGGTGTACCTGGCCAACTGCACGATATGGGTGGAAGGCATTACCGACCGCCGCTATCTGCAGACCTATATGCGAAGGTATCTGAGAGACCTGAAGGCCAGTGAGGCCGACGGCGACAAGCCATCTGTCTATCACCGTTTTGTCGAGAACTACCACTACAGCTTTGTCGAGTACCAGGGCGGAGGGCTAGCGCACTGGGATTTTGGTACCGATGATGAGGAGCAGCTGCAGGCAGATGTGGTGAGTGCAGAAATTTTCTTGATGGCTGATCAGGACATCAAGAGTAAAGGCGACCGCTTTGTGCGATTGCAGGAGTCACTTGGTGATCGTCTATACACCACCCCGGGTAAAGAAATAGAAAACTTGCTGCCGGATACCATCGTCAACGAAACGGTAAAAAGTCTTTTTAAAAGCAAGAAAGTGCACACCAAAGGTGGACTGTCAGACGCGACCGTAGCTGGCATCTGCGTACAATACAAAAACTACTACAAGTCTATGACCGGTCTGGGCCATCACATTGACTGTGCGCTTGGCTTAGCGGGTAAAGGCCAGGTGACAAAAAACCGCCCTGGCCCGCATGTTTTTTCAGATCAGAGTGGCACGGTCAAGGACAAGGTCAGATTCTGCGAAGAAGCCTGCAAGCTGATGGACGCCAGTGACGAAAATTGGGAACTACCCCAGCCGGTTAAGGAGTTGTGCGAGAAGATCTTCGCGCATATTGCCCGGCATAACGATTGATCAGACCTTGGACCACACTCGCTCGCAGCACTCCCGGTGATAAGCCATGTAGCCGCGGGTAGCAGTGCTCATCGGGAGAGGTGTGTCGGTTTGCAGGTGGCAGCGGGCCAGTTCCTCTACAGGAAAGGCGGGGTTGGTCAGCAGCTTGCCGTGGTCATCGAATGTAATCAGGCCACGGTCGAATAGCCGGTCGGCCAAGGCCGAAAGTAGTAGGCCGTTATCCGGGTCTAGTCGTTCCTGCGGCGTGCAATCCCGCCACGGCTTTATGTGCGAGGCCACCAGCAGCGCTGGCGTGCTGATGCCGGTGAGCGGGCAACCATCCTTGAAGCGCAGTTCCAGTTCCCTGCGGAAGCCGCTCTGGCCAATACGCGCTTTCTGCACTTGCTCGCGTTCTGTCTCCTGCAGGGCTGCATCACCAGGTTGTTCTATGCTGGCGCTGGCCAAAGCATCGAGCAGGGCTTCGCGTTGATTAGCGTTGGCAAAATACAGCCCGATACGTTTTTGAGGATTACCGCCTTTGGAGCCCGGCTTCTGGAACATACCAGCGGAAACACGGCCGATTTCGGTACGCAGTGCTTCGCGCTGTTTGACGTGGGCGGAGATGTGCAGCGGGTAAGAGGAGGCCAGGTGCAGGATGCGCGTGTTAGCTGGGGCAGCCTGCGCCGGGCGGGACTCCAGTGTCACCAGGCTCAGACTCAGCTGCTGGCCTGCAGCAACCTCCAGTAGCCGGCGCATCAGCGCGTTGTAACCCGGGTTGATCTGCGGCTGCCCATTACCGCCACCGCCACGGCTTTCCACCACGATACCTGCCAACCCGTAAGCGTCGATACGGTCGAATTTGGCTTCGATCAGCTGGTGCTGATTGTCAAAGGTGTACATGCTGTTTATCCGTTTCTCTTTGGCGATCTATCCGCACAGCTCCATGCTCAGCGCGGATATCTGCTGTGTATCGATAGTGTTTTCAGGATGATAAGGCAATTTGCATGGCGTAAGTTGAATGGCATGCGGTGGGCGTGGCTGCTGGGTCTAGCACTTAGGCATGATTTGCCCGCGATAAATGCAAAACGCCCCAGTTGGGGCGTTGTCTTCTGGTAAATACAAGCTACCAGGTGGGGCTCTGATGCCCTGCGGGATGATTAGGGCCAGACGTGGTTTCAACACTTCGTGAAAATTAGTGCAATAGCAACGTCCACGCTCGTTGTCATCACACATCACCGGTCGCAATAATAACGACGGGATTCCTCCTACGTGATCTATCTGATTAATACCATATTTATCAAAGTAAAAAATATGGGTGTCAGAAATAGTTCTACCAAGAATAAACGAAACAGCATGGGCTACAGCGCTTTGATGCATTCTGCTCTCAAAGTGGATGGGTACTACGCCATCAGAAATTATGCCACGCATTTTCAATTTACCTTGGATGTTGGGTTTTTTTCACAAGCGTCTTAGCTGATTCGTCCGGGCTTTCTGCTAGTCGGGTTGCGGGTCGCGCTATCGGCGCACCCCAATTTGAAGATTGATCAGGCTTTAACAGCGAATGATCGGGTCATTTGATACGAGTCTTCTTGTTTAACGGTTGGTATCTTCATCGGGTTTGGTATCTTTTCTTTTCTTCGCTAGTACGTTTCTTTCTGCTATCCAGGCGTTAACGGGTTGAACTTGCTGCCACCAATAGATTGCACACCGGCAGCCGTGGTATGCGATGTAGGGATAATTCCGGTCTTGTATTGCCTCCACAAGGTGAAAAAAAGAGAAAGGCTTTTTGGCTATCGCCAGAAATAGCGACAGCACGGGTACTACAAAGTACTTCTGGAACATCACGTCCCTCACAAGTGAGGGGGTGACGCTTCAATCATCAAACTGAACAACCTCAGCCGCTAGCAATGGGCATATTTGGCCTGATTTTTTAATTTCAATGGCCTGATGGTGCTTTTGTTATTGAATATCTTCCAGCCGCATTTCCAGCTCCAGCGCGGTGGTGTAGCCGCTGTTGCTGATGCTGTGCGTGACCTTTGTCAGCGTCCAGGCGCAGGCGTCTATCAGCGGCTTGAAGCCTTGCACGCTGGCGGGCAACTCGGGGAAAAGCTCCGGCCTGCCTTCGGCCAGCGTGATGCTGAATTCCGCCACGCCGCGCTGGATTTTCTCCCATGCTGCCTTGGCTGCCTGCAGGGCGGTGGCTTCGGTGGCGTACACGTGGCGCAGCACTTTGACGTTGGCCGCGCTCGGCTCGATGGCTTTTTGCTGGGTGGCGGTCAGCTTTTTGCGCTTGGTCTGGCGGCCCCGTTTCGTGACCGTGGCCTTGCGCTCAAAGCGGGTGTTGGCGTCTACCAGTACTTCGCCTTTCTGCGCGGCGTCCAGGTTGTGCCAGTAGGCTTTCACGGCGGTATAGGCGTTGCGGTCGGCGGCGGCAAAGCGGTGCTGGTCGCCTTTGCCTCGGGTGATAACGCACTCGGGAAACGCCTTGCCGGTAACGCTTTCGGCGTCGCCTGCCTTGCAGAAAATCAGCCGGCCTGCTTTCACGGTGGCCACGGCGTCGTGCTGCTCGGCCAGCCGCGTTAGCAGGTTGATGTCGCTTTCGCTGGTTTGGTCCAGGTGGGTGACAGGGCGCTTGGCCAGCCAGGCTGGTACGGCAGGGGTAAGGTTGTTTTCCTTGGCGATGGTGTCCACTAGCTGGCCGATGGTGGTCTGGTGCCAGCTGCGTTCTTTCTTGGCCGCTATGCCGGCGCGCAGGTCGGTGGCGCGGGCGCGGATGGTGAGGGTATCCGGGCTGCCGCTGTGCTCTACCTCGTCCACCACGTAGCTGCCCTTGTCCACCAGGGGTTGGCCGTGCCAGCCGATGGCGCAGGTAAGCCGGGCGCCGCGTGGCGGTATGTCCAGCTTGCCGTCGGCGTCGTCTAGCACCAGGTCCAGCTGGTCGGCCTCAAAGCCGCGATTGTCGGTAAGCGTCAGGCTCATCAGGCGCGACGATAGGGCAGCCAGGCTGCGGCCTTCTATGCTGATCTGCCACGCCGGGCGCAGCATGGCCAGCCCGCCGCCTACGCCGTCCAGGTTGGCCGCATCGTCCAGCAGCTGGCGGGCACTGGCCAGTGCGGTGTCAAAGTCTGGCAGGTTCATAGCACCAGCTCCATGATGCTGCGGGTAATGGCGCCGATGGCGTCCAGCATGCCGATATCGTCTACCCTTTTCAGCGTAAGCGTGAAGTCGATGCGGCGCGCTTTGCCGTCGCTGAAAAACTCGGTGCGGCCTTCACTTAGCTTCTCGATGGCGTACCAGCCATACACCATGCCGGTGCCTTCTATCAGCGGCCAGGCTTTGCCCTGGCTGGCCATGAGCTTGACCATGGCCAGGCTCATATCGCCGCCGGTCAGCTCGGGTAGCAGCACGCCTGATAGCGTGATGGTTTCTTCGTCCGTCCCCATGTACTGGTAGGCGGCGCGGCGGCCAACGCGGGCGTTGCTGGCCAGCCGCCAGCCCATGTCGCGCTGCAGTTGCTGGTAGGGCAGGGTGTCCAGCGTGAACACAAACATGCCCAGGGTTAGCATTGGCATATCCATGTTATTTCCCCACTCTCATGCGATAACACGCGCCGCAAATACGGCCAGTGTTGCGTTGTATCCGGATTGCCTTGTCGTCGTACAAGGCTGCCATGTCGAAGTCTTTCCGGTCTGTAATGGCTAGCTCCGGCAGCCCCTGCTGTTGTAGCCAGGCGCGGATGTGTGGCAGCTGGCTTGGGTCGCCTGCTCTTGCGGTAAAAATACGAACCTCTACGCCGCTGGCTAGCCAGTCTTTTACCCGAGCTAGCATTGGTTTCAGCGGGTGGCCGATGTTGTGGCCCATTGCCCCATCGTAGTAGGCCAGGGTGCCATCAAGATCTACACCTATCCATTTCCCCATTAGTCGTTATCCCCCAAGCGGCTGCGGCGGCGGGCGCTGGCTTCGCGCTCGCGGCGGTCCAGCTCTGCCGCCACCATGCGCGCCAGTTGCGTTTCGTTCATGCCGGGCGCGGCGTGAATCTGGATGTGGTAGACGGGCGCGGCGGCGGGCGCGGTGGCCTGGCGCTGCACGGCTACCGGCGGGCGGGTGTCGATGGGTACGGCGGCGGCGGGTTGCAGGGCCATGCCACCCGCCAGTGCGGTGGTGGCGGTGAGGCGGCCCAGGCTAGCCGGCATGGCAGCCTTGGCGCGCTCGGTAAGCTTGCCGGCTAGCTGCGTGATGCTGGCCAGCGGCTGCCCGGCGCCTTTGTCCAGCCCAATGCCCAAGCCTTCCATGGTCCAGCCGCCCAGCTGGGCAAACACGCGGCTGGGGCTGTGGATGCCCAGCCTTTCCTTGAATAGCTTTACTACCGAGTCAGCCATGCCGGTCACGGTGCTTTTGAGTGAGCCGAGCATGCTGTTGATGCCGCCAATTAGGCCTTGCACCATGTGTACGCCAAACTGCGCCATACGCACCGGCAGCGATGCCACCCAGCCAATGATTTGCCCGACTACCGTACCAATGCGCTGCCCCATGTTTTGTGCGGCGTTGCCGGTGTCTTGCATGGGCTTCATCAGGCTGACGAAGCCTTGCCATAGCCAGCCCAGCAGCGCCTTTACCGGCTGGAACGCTACGGCCAGCATGGCGCCAAGCGGGGACAGAAAGGGCAGCAGCTGCAGCAAGTAAGCACCCAGGTTTTTGAGTTGCTGCCATAGCTTGCCCAATGTCCCCCACAGCGCGGCAAATGCCGGGCCAAGTACGCTGCCCAGGCCGCTAGCCAGCCCGGTGATAAAGCCGACGACAAACCCTTTCAGCGGCCCCCAGAATTTGTAGAGCAATAGTGCGCCAGCGGTTAGCGCGCCTACTAGCCAGCCGATGGGGGTGGCACCGATGGCAGCGCCCAGCATTGGCAGCAGACGGGTTAGCAGGCCCAGCACGCGAAGCGGCCCCAGAAACGCCTGCATGATGCCCGTGCCGAATTGCACGATGCCGGCCAGCAGGGGCGACAGTCTGGCCAGGCTTTGTGCTAGCCAGTTGGCCAGCTTGATCGGTAGACCAAAGCCCCAGTTGCTCATGGCCAGCGTGGTGACGCGGCTGCCCAGCTTGCCCAGCACGGGCGCCAGCCGGTTACTGATGGCTGCGGCGTAACGTTTGGCACCCGTGGTGCCGTCATTCAGCAGCGGCGCCAGCTTGCCAAGTGCTGCGCTGGCTGTCGTTGCGCTGGGTAGCAGGCCGCCCAACTGCACACCCAGCATGGACATGGCAAAGCGTGCCGCCACAAAAGGCCCGATGACGCCGGCCACGGCCAGCAGCATACCGCCCAGCACGGTGGTGATAATGGCCGCCGCGGCTGCCGCTTTCATCAGCGTGGCAGCTAGCTGCGGGTTGGCCGCCGTCCAGGCGCTGATGCTTTTCAGCACCCCGCTGATGGCGGTCATCGCCTCGATGGCAGGGGCGCGCAGGCTTTCACCCAGCGCGGCCTTGGCGTTGAACAGGGTGTTTTGTGCTATCTGGTACTTGGCGGAAAGGGTGTCGTTCTTGGCGTCGCCCTCGCGCTGCATGCTGCCTTTGGCTTTTTGCTCGTTTACCAGCGCCAGCTGCTTGCGGTACTCGCCCAGGTTGTCGGCCAGCTTGGCCGCGTCGTCGCCGTACTCTTTGCCGAACAGGTCTACCACCACGCCCATGCGCTGGGTGGCCGGCAGTTTCTGCACGGCCTCCATTACTCGCAGGATGGTGCCGGTGCTGTCTTTGGCCATGTCGGCCATGACTTGCTTGGCGCTCAGGCCCAGGGCCTGCAGGCCGGCCTGGAACCGCTTGGGCTGCCTGTCTGCTGTGGCCAGCTCGCGCACCATGGCCTTGGTGGCGGTGGCGGCCACTTCGGACGATGCGCCCAGGCTCAGGAAGGTACTACCCAGGGCGGCGGCTTCTTTGTAGCTCATGTTGCCGGTGTTGCCGGCAATGCGCTGCATCACCTCGATAATGTCGGCGCCCTTGCTCTGCGCGTTATCGTCCAGCCAGTTGATGGTGTCGCCCAGCTCGGCAATGTTCTTGATCGGGATTTTGTAGCTGTTGGCAATCTTGCCCAGGTCTTCGCTGATCTGGTCGGCGGGCAGGTCAAACGCGGTGCTGGCCAGCGCGGCGGTGCGGGCGAAGGCTAGCAGCTCGGCCTTGCCCTTGATGCCCATGCGGGCGCCGCCTTCTACCAGGGCGGCCAGCTCGGTGGTGGCCATGGGTATCTGCTGCGACATGGCACGGATGGCCGCGCCCATTTCGTAGTAGGTGGGTGTCAGCTTGCCGCCTGCGTCGCGGGCGCCCTCTACCTGGCGGGCAATGCCCAGCATGGCGTCTTCGTAGGCGCTGAAATCTTTCACCATGGACAGCACCGGCAGGCCCACGGCAGACCCGGCTGCCATCGCGCTAGCACCAGCGCCGGCCAGGCGGTCGCGGTTTTGCAGCGCGCCTTCGTACTTGGCGCGGATGGCGCGCTGTTTGGCTTGCAGCTTGTTGACCTTGGCCAAGCGTGCTTGCTGCTCTTCCAATGCGCGGTTGGCATCCTGGATGCGCTGCTGCAGGTGCTCTTGCCCTTGCGCCGCATCAGCAAACTGCTTGCCTGCGGCTTTCATGCTTTGCCGCAGCTGATGGGTAGCGGCAGCCTGCTCGGTATGGGCGGTTTTTAGCTTTTGTGCGGTGCGCTTTGCGGCTTCGAATTGCTTTTCCAGGTCTTTGGCCGTGTCCAGTACGGCCTTCATGTCTTCCCGTAGTTCGTTGTTTTCGCGCCTGGCGGTGTATAGCTTGCGGCCTGCCTCGTGGCGCTCGGCGCGGAGTGAGTTCAGCTTTCCTCTTTCCAAACTCAGCTGCAGCTTGTCTTCGTCGCTGGCGTCTTTCTTTTTGCCAATGCGCGCTTGCACGCGTTTCAGCGCGGCGTCCTGGTCTTTGTAGGCTTTTTGCAAAGCCATATGGGCTTCGCGTAGCTGCACGATGCGCTGCTTTTCTTCTTCGTACTTTTGCAGCTGCGGGGTGGCGCGTGCCTGTGCCTGCTTGAATTGGGTGGCTAGCTCGTTAGCCTGCCTTTGCGCTTGTTCGAATGAGGCGGCAGCTTCTTGGCGAGCCTGTTTGGCTGTGCGGTAGGCGGCGGATACGCTGGTGCGCATCTTTTCCAGCCCCTCGATGTTGGCTTGTTGGCTGTTCAGTGCCTTCAGTTCATCGCGGCTGTGCTTCAGCGTTTTGGCTAGCTGGGTATTGTTGTTGATGGCTTTTTTAAGCGGGCCAGTCATCTTGTCTACTGCAGACAGGATGACTTCCAGCTTCAGTTTTCCGATGTTGCTCACTCTTCGGCACCAGATCGTATGCGGGCTTCTTCGCGCCAGGCCATCAGCTCGGCCAGGCTCATGTCGTCAAAAGCCGACGGTGGCCAGTGAAAGATAACGGCCACGTCGGCGATGGCGGCTTCTACTCGGTGGGGGAGGCTTCCGGCTGCGCTTGCTTCGGCAGCAAAAAACCGACGGTTTCCGCTGCCAGTGTGGTGAGGTCTACCGGGTCCAGCTTGGCGGCTTCGGCTTCGGTAATGCCGGGTTCGGAAATACGCGGCAGCACCTTGATGATGGCGTCCACATCCATCTGCAGCAGGCTGGCCAGGCTGCAGCCGCGCAGCTGGCCGGCGTTGGGTTTACGCAGGGCAATGGCGGTAATGTCGCCGTTGGCGCGCTTGATCGGGGTTTCAAGGGTGATGGGCTGGTTCATGGTGTTGTCCTCTATGCAGGCTGCCGGCAGTGGCCGGCAGCGGGTTGGTTTGGGGTGTGGTTACAGGCCGATGTTGCGGCGGTGTGCGGCCAGGCGGTCTACGCCCATCACGCGGAAAATCTTGTTCACCACGTCGATTTCCAGCCACTCTTCGCCGTCTACGATCTGCTTGTAGTAGGTCAGGTCGCTTTTGACCTTCCAGTTGCCGTTTTCGCCGCTCTTGGCGTCGCCCTGGTCGAACTCGTTATGGCGACCGCGCACGATGATTTCCACAGCTTGGGCTGTGCCGGTGCCTTCTTCGCTGTAGCTGCCCATGAAGCGCAGCAGGCTGGCGTCGTGCTTTTCGGCACCAAAGTCGGCCACGATTTCACGGATGGGGCCGTTGTAGGTGTGTTCGATTTCCAGCGCCTCGATGGCCTTCAGCAGCTTGACCGGGCCCAGCATGCCGGCGCCGGTGTACTCCTCGGTTTTCATCGCAATCTTGGGCAGCTTCAGTTCCAGTGCCTGGTCTACAAAGCTGACGCCGCCAACGAATACGTTGAACATGCGTAGGGTGCGTGGCAGTGCCATGTGCTTTCCTTTCGGTAGCCCCCACCCGCAGGCGGGGGCGGGTTATCAGGCGTTGACCTTGGCGGCGAAGTCGGCCAGGTACTTGTCGGTGATGCGCTGGGTAAAGCCCAGGTCTTCCAGCGGCGGTACCGGGGTGTAGTCGTAGTCGATGCGCAGCTTGCCGGCTTTCAGGGTGTCTGCCGTGTTGCTGGTTTCGTCCAGCCAGCAGTCAAAGCCCATCAGGTAGCCGCCGGTAACCAGCTCGCGGCCTTTGGCCTTGATGCCTTCGATGATGTCGCGCACCAGGGTGGGGTGCATCGGCTTGTCCATCGCCCACATGTGCGCCTCAGCCATGGTGTCGGCCAGCACCTGGGCGGTGCGGGTGTAGTTCTCGAACTGGAACAGCGGGTCGCTGCTGCAGGTTCGGCTGCCCCAGAAGTAGTAGCCGTTGCGGCGAATCAGCGTGGTGATGTCCTTGCTGTTCAGGTAGCCGGCATCGGTGGCGGGGTCTTGCAAGTCCCAATACACGTCTTTGCTGATGCCGGTGACGCCTTGCACTTCCACGTTGGACAGCGTCTTGTGCCAGCCCACGGTCTGGTCGATGTAGGCGCGCAGGCCCATGGCGCGGGCTACCGCGTGGGCAGCCACTGCCGCGTTGACGGTGCTGTCCCATGCCAGGAAGTCTGGCCAGATCAGCATCAGCTCACGGGCGCCGAAGTTGTCGCGGTAAGCGGCTACCGCTTCCTTGGTGGCGCAGTTCCAGGCGTTGGCGTAGACAAAGCTGCGCATCTGCTTGGCCATGGCTACCAGCTCGGTGGTAACCGGCAGGGCATCCAGGCCGGGCGCGCCCAGGATGCGCGGCTTGACGCCTACCTGGCTTTGCGCGGCCATCAGGGCTTTCATGCCGGTTTTCTTGCCTGCTGCGGTAGTGGTGCCGATGCACAGGGTGTTCTGCTCGGCCTCGGTGGCGCCTTTCTTCACGCGCACGACCACAATCAGCGGGCTGCAGTGGTCGGCAATGGCGTCCAGCGCGGCGGCCAGCGTGCCGGTGCTGCCGGCTTTGCCGATGGCGGTTTTAACGTCGGTAATCAGTACCGGGGTATCCAGCGGAAAGGCGATGGCGTCGGCGTCGTCTGCTACGGCCAACAGGCCGATAACAGCGGTGGAAATGGTGCGGATAGTACGGGTGCCGTTGCTGGCTTCAAAAACCCGTACCCCGTGATGGTAGTCGGCTGCAGACATGGTGGTCTCCGTGTGAGATAGCCAGCCAAGTCTGCCGTGTGCTGCTTTCTGGGTCGCCCTGCGCTTGTTGTGCGGTTGCCTGCCACAATATTGCCTACTCTTTTTCTGTGCAGCCCACCTAACGGACCCCGCCCCGTATGCAATTCATTACTGCTGCCCACCTGGCCGAGCTGCTTGGCCAGGCGACGGCTGATGATATGCAAACCATCCTGCGTCAGCCGCTGGTCAATCTACACGGCAACGTTTCGCCTGATTTTCTGGCTGCGGTATCGTCTGAAACTTTCATCCTGCTGCGCCAGGCGGCACTGCGCGCCAGAAACGCTATTGAGGTAGCCGATAGGCTGACAGACCGCGAGCTGGAAGTGTCGCTGCTGCTGCAGTACGAGAACGCGGAAATCGGTGCCAAGCTGGGTATCAGCACCCATACCGTGCGTGCCCATGTCAAAAGCAGCCTGTACAAAACCGGCGCCATCAGCAGGGTAGACCTGGCGCTGCAAGTGCGTGGCTTTATGCATCGCCTCCCCTCCAGGGGTAATACCAACGCCATGCCCAATGACTAATAATGCGCCTGCAATATTTTTGTCATTATTTGGAGTTGGTAATTTATGCAATACGAACGCGGCACGGTCAGCCACATCAATCCCTTGATTGGCAGTGATACAGCCGACACGATTGAAAACCTGTGTACCTGCCTGGCGTCGGTAGGTGAGAGTTTCGCGGCCAGGCATGGTGACCCGGCCATCCAGTTTTTTTGCGGCAGCGTGGCAGCCGCGCTGCTGTATGAGGCTGAACAGCTGCGCGGCCAAGCGGCTTAGGCGGCCAGATCGTGCGCAGCGCGTTGATAGATGCTTGGCACTTTCTCGCAGCCTACTGCCTGCAAGCCCAGGGCGCTGGCGGCTTTCAGTACCGCCGCGCCACCTGCAAACGGGTCCAGCACGCTGCCACCTGGCCCGGCCATTGCCAGCATGCTTTCCAGCATCGGCAGCGGCTTGGACGTGGCGTGCCAGTCGTCTTTGCTGCGGCGTGCCTGGAACACGCCGGGCAGGTAGACGTCGGCATCCTGCCGCAGCCCGCCCTTGCTGCCCCACACGATGAACTCGGCTTGCTGTTTCATGCCGTTCTTGCGTGGGCGGCAGCCGCCCGTAGTCTTGTCCCATACGGCCACGCCCTGCCAGGTGAAGCCGGCTATCTGCATGGCGTCGGTCAGCGTAGGCAGCTGCCGCCAGTCGATAAACACGGCAATGACGTGGCCAGGCTTCAACACGCGGTAGCACTCGGCCAGCCAGCTGGCGCACCAGGTACGCCAGCTGCGCTGGTCCATGTTCTCGCCGGCAAAGTCGTGGGCACGGTCGCCGCCGTGAAAAGCGTACTTGGTGGTGGGCGCTTGTCGGCGGGTGCCGATATGCAGGCCGCCAGACGAATAGGGCGGGTCGGTCAGTACCAGGTCGAAGGCGTCAGCCGGCAGGGTAGGCAGAATGGTCAGGGCGTCGCCCTGGTGCAGTTGGATAGACATAGTAGGCTCCAGAATGTGGCGCGCTGGGGCGCTCTGGATAGCTGGCACTCTCGGTGCTGATGGTGTTCAGGGTTTTGCAGCGTGGGCATTTGATGCTGATGGCTACAGCGTGGCCTCGGGCCAGTAGCCGGCGGCAGTGGCCGCAGCGGATTTCGTTCATGTTGTGAGCCTTTCGGGCTTTTGGCTCACTGGTATCGACAGTGGGTTAAGAGAGGCCGGCCAGGTGGTAGCACACCTGGCCGGCCGCTTTTTTGGTGCTGCGGGTTACGGGGTGATGGCAGCCAGGGCGACCGGGTCGGGGTTGTCGCCGTTGCTCCAGTCGCGGCAGGCATCAATGAAAGTCTTCATCTTTGCCTTCTCAGCTGCGTTGTCAGCCATCAGCACGTTCAACTGGTGGTATTCGGGGTAGTGAGCGCGGATATGATGCGCGCACAGCTCGCGGGCCTGGCCGGCCGCAATTTGCGCCAGCAGATCAGTATTTGCATACATAGTCTTATCCTTTTGTTGTTACGCGAGTTGCATTGCGCGGGCATAGACCGGCAAATGCTCGTCAGGAAGGTAGCCAAGGAAGGCATGCGGCAGCATGAACTCCAGCTCAATGGGGGCTGTCATGCCGACAAGCATCTGTCCGTAATAAGCACGCAGGCCGTCATCGCCGTTGTGATGACTCACCACGCGCTTCCATTGCGCGCCGACTACCTGAGAGTTAGCCGGCTCGCCGGTCATCACACCCGACGCCAGGCGTGCCCAGACAGACAGCGTGACATTGCGACCGGCCACGGACATCGGGTAGCCCCATGCAAGCGGCAATGGCACTGCGGGGACGCCTTGATAGTCTTGCGTGACGCCAGGGCGCGGGATAACGCGCACGCGCAACACTTGAGGTACCGGGCAGTAGTGCTGCGGCCGGATAAAGCCGTATTCACCATCTACCAGCGGGCGCGTGCCCAAGATGACAACTTCGGCATTCGCTACCCAAGCGTAGAAACCAGTAGGTAGCGCACCTTTTACACCGACGGTGCCATCTTCAACACCGGCAGCTGCATTGCTCCACAGCAGGTTGTTGGTAAAGGTATTAATCGCCGGATACTCGCTACGCACCCCTGCCCGCCATGCTTCAAGCTCGGCGATTTCGGCGGCTACCTTTGCGTCGATCTGCGCCATTTTTGCAGCGACCTCACCCGTCAGGCCGTTAGACGCCATGACAAGCGCGGCGATTTGACTTTCAAGACTCATGCTCTATCTCCTACTGTTTGAGGATTGGTTGCAGCGTCAGACGCTGCAAATTGATGAGGCCAGCGGCTTGCGCTGTAGCCAGCTCTGTAATCCGTGCGTGGCGTTCGTCAACCACGGCTTTCAGCTGCATGCCCTGACCTGCGGCCTTTGCAACTTGCTCTTCGGCTTCTTCAAGCCGCTGTTCTGCAGCGGTAAGTTGCCTCCCATGCTCGCTCAGCTCATCACCGCGCTTCATGCCGCGCAGCATCTCGCTGATCTGGCCGGTCGCCAGTGCGGCCACCTCCTCAGCCATCGACAGTGACAGCCCGGCACCGGTGCTTTGCACGGTGACGCTGCCCGGCGGCAGGGAAGACAGCACCAGATCGTAGGCCAGCAGCAAATCGACACCCGCCGCCTTGTAAGCCAGCGGCTTGTCCGGGTCGCTCCACAGTGCCAGCGTGGCACCGCTTTCCAGAATGAACGCCACCTCGCGCACCCAGAATTCGGCAGGGCCGTCAGCCAGTGCGGTGATGTGTAGCTGCTTGCCCAAGTCTTGGCCGTCGGCTACCGGGTAGCGGGCGCGCTCTGAGCGCAGGCCCGTCATGGTCTGCGTCGGGGTGTAACCGGCATCGCCCAGCGCAATATGCGTGATGCGGCCTTGCAAGCCGTCTTTCGTTTTCAGCCACAGGGCTTGCAGGCCGGTATCGAGTACGGCGGGGATAAGCGGGGTTGTCATCATGCCTCCATGGTGATGCGTAAAACGGCGGCAGCCTGGCATGCGCTGGCTACGGCCAAAGCTTGCCGGGCTGTGGTGGGCTGTACCGGCTTGGCCTCGGCAGTCCAGCGGCCAACGGAGGCGGCCTGGCTGGCGCTGGCTACGGCCAACCCTTGTCGGGCAGGGGTGGGCTGTACCGGCTTGGCTTCGGCAGCCCAGCGGCCAATGGCGGCGGCCTGGCTGGCGTTGGCCAGCTGCATGGGCTGGTCAAATCGGGCGCCGATTTCAAACTGGTAGTGGCTGCGTTCGTTCCGTGTCTGGTCTACCAGGCGTTTCAGGCGGTCATAAAGCTGCGGTGTCAGCACCGCACCTTCCGCTGCCGGGTTGTCATTGACCCAGGCCACCAGCCCGAAGGTGTACGGGGCGGCGCCTGGCATGCTCTGCCACTCTTTGAACTCCACTGCCACGCCCAGCGCGGCCATGGCGCGACGAACGGCACCAGCTGTACCGGCGCGCTTGTGGATGGCAAACGACTGGCGCACCAGCTCGCGGCGCGGCTGCTCGGCCATGGCTTCGTCCCAGCCATCGACAGACCGTGCCCAGGCCAGCCATGGCAGCAGGGCTGCCGGGCAGCGGGTGGCGTCTGCGGTATGGCGCAGTGGGGTCGGGTCGATGTTTAGCGCGCTGCTATCGGCCAGCGCGGCTTGCAGCGGGGTGCGGTTGGGTGGCAGTAGCTGGCGCATCATGCAGCCCCCTTGGCCAGCTGGATGCCGGTGCAGTCGGGGTAGTGCCGCTTGTCACACACGATGTCGGCAGCGGGCGCCAGCAGGCGTACACGGCGGGCACCGGGTACATGCAGTGCGGCATAGATGGCCGATAGGGGCAGCTCGCCGCCCAGCTTGCGGGCTGCCTGGATGGCCGCATCCAGGCGGGCTTGTGCCGCTGCCAGCACCAGCTCGGCATCGGGGCCGGCTTCCGGCTCGATGGTGGCGGTGATCTGGAACGGCGTGGCGGTGCCTGGCTGTACGCGGGGGCGATCGGTGAGCGGGCGCACATCGTCTTCCGATAGCGCGGTCTGCGCGGTACTAGCCAGGCTGGCCGGTGCTGTCTGGCTGGTGGTGGTCGGCAGGATGGCGATGGATACATCACCCGGCAGCGGTGCCGGCAGCCCGGCATCGTAGGTGCAGACCAGCACGATGGCGCCGGCTGGCAGCTGGACGCGCACGGCGGCGGGCACGTCTACGGCGGCAAAGGTTGGCGCGTCTACCGATGCGTCGGCAATGTCGGCCGATGCGCTCAGGGTGTGAAACAGGTAGGCACCACGGCTGCCGGCCACGCTCAGGCCGTCGAAGGCCAGCAGGCAGCGGCGGCGCAGGCTGTCGTCGTCTTCCCATACGGCCTCGATAGGTGGGGTGGCGTCGGGGTTGGCCGGGGTAATCAGTAGGCGCTGCACGTCGTAATCGGCGGCGCGCTGGTCCAGGTCGGTGCCGGTAGCGTAGGCCAGCATGGTGGCGCGGGCGCATTCGTTGACGTACTGGCGCAGCACCAATTCGCTGTACGCCTGCTGCTGCAGGTCAATCGTGATGGCTTCGGATTCCAGCTGCAGGGCGGCGGCCAGACCTTCGCGCAGCTCTGCCGGTGCGGCAGCAATCAGGCGGGCTTTGCGCTCGGCCAGCAGGGTTTCAAAGTCTGGCTCGTCCAGGATGGCAGGGGCGGCAAGTCTGGAAAGGTCGATCATCTGGCCACCTCGATCGCGATGCGGGCACGCTGGCCGGCGCTTGGGCCGGTGGTGCGGATGGTGTCCAGCTCGATGCCGGCAGCACCGGGGCGGGTGGTGCTGATGGCCAGGTTCATTCCGGCGATGGTGATGCGTGGTTCCCAGGTGCGCAGGGCAATGGCGGTGGCCGCCAGCAGCTGCAGGCGGGTTTTACCGTTCAGTGGGCGGTCCAGCAGCTCGGGTACCAGGCTGCCAAACTCGCGGCGCTCAACGCGGGTGGCTAGGGGCGTATTCAGGATGACGCCGCAGCTTTGCCGGATGTGGTCCAGGTCGCTGATGGTGCGACCGGTGTGAATGTCCATGCCGATGCATTCCGCCATTATTGTGGCCCCCCGGAGTTGTCGTTGCCCTGCTCTACGTTGCCGTGGGTATGGGTGTGCAGTACCACGCCATTGCTGGATAGCGCGCCCTCGGTGTGGCGGATATTGCCGGTGATGCTGGTTTCGCCGCCGTCGCCGCCACCTTGGCCAGACATACCCGCCAGATAGCTGAACAGCTTCGTGACGGTGGCTTTGGCTTTGAACAGGGCGTCGCCCAGCACGGTCAGCTTGCCTTTGATCGTTACGTTGCCGGTGAAGGTGGTTTCCGGGCAGTCCACGGTGACGTGTTCGGCAGCCTGCACGGTGGCGGTTTTGATGCCGGTGACAGTCAGCGCGCTGTCGCCGTGGTGGTAGCGCACCACGGCGCCATCAGGAAACCGCCGCACCCATTCGTCCGGGTTGTCGCTGGGCAGCGGGTATTCGTCCGACGCCAGGCCCATCAGCGCCACGGCGCTGGCCATGTCGCCGCTAGGCGACAGCAGCACGCACTGTTCACCAGGCACGGGCGGGCACCAGTCGCTGATAGTGGCCGCACGCAAAGCCACCCAGCGCACCCAGGTGGTTTTCAGTTTGCCTACCTGGATACGCACGCGGGGCGGCTTGGCTTGCACTTCAGCCACGGTGCCGTAGCGAATCAGGCTTTCCAGACGGCGGAGGATGTCGGCGGTTTCGTTCATGTCGGCCATGTTCGGTGCGCTGCCGCAGGCCGTCACGCGCTGGCTGTTGTGCCGGAAGCCGGCACAAAGTCGGGTCTATTTTGTGAGGTGTTCTAGCACTGTGTCGGTGACTTCTTCCACGTCCGGCTGGGCAAAACCCAGCAGCTGGCGGCGCGGGTAGGTGGTGTCGATGCCTGGCCGCACACGGTCGCGCAGGCCATATTGGTGAACGGCTGCGATGCGGCCAACCTTGGAAACAAAGCCCACGGTGGCGGTGTCCGGTGTGGCGCCGGTTTTCAGCCAGCGGGCGGTGCGCAGCTTGCTGAACATGGCGCGGCGGATGGTGCCAGATTTGGCCCTGAATTTAGATGGCTTGCGGGCTTCAAACGGCGTGCCGTCCGGCTCGGTTTGCGCCGCTATGCGCGCCTGGTTGCGCTGGCGCAGCTTGGCTGCCAACTCTCGCGCCAGCTTGCGGCGTTCGGTGGGCGATACGCGGGCAAGCAGGCCGGTCAGCTGGGTTTCAATCTGACTGGCCAAGGATGAGCTCGTCTTTCAGGTACAGCTGGCGAAGGGTGACGCTTTCCTGCAGGTAGGGCGCGTCAGTGTGGCGGGCGGTGGTCTGGCCGTCGCGGGTGGTGACGGTCACGCCTTCGGTAAGCGGGATACGCAGCTCGATGTCGCACTGAGTGTGACTGGTTAGCTCGGCTTCAAACGTCAGCTTTTCAGCCAGGGCAGTGCTGTTCTGTATCAGGTCCGGCTGGTACTGCCGCAGCCATGCCAGCAGCGGCACCATGATTTCGTCCATGTGGCCGCTAAAGTCCACAAAAACCAGCGTCAGGGTGTAGCGGTAGCGGAACGACAGCGTTTTCAGCGACGCCCCGGTGAGGCCGCCGGCTTCGATGAACATTAGTAAGCGGTCGGGGTTCTGTTTCAGCTGTGGCAAAGCCGCCTCCAGGGCGGCGCGCAGATGGTGGGGCAAGTTCATGGGTGGCGCTTCTCGGCTTTGGTCTGACACGGCACACAGCGGGTGCAACCGGGTACCTTCTCGCGGCGTAGCGGTGGGATTTCCTCGCCGCAGTCATTGCAGTGGCTAAAGCTGCCGCCTGGGTGGCCTTTTGCCTTCTCTGCCTGGCGTGCCAACGATTCCAGGCGGTGTCTTTCTTCGCGCTGCTGCGCCATTTCAAAAAGTCTGCTCATTTGCATTGCTCGCTGTACGGTTTTGGCATGCCGCCACGGTGTCTACTTGGGCGGCGCAGCTAGCCAGCGCGGCCTGGGTGGCCAGCAGCGTTTGCGCCAGCTGGCGGTTGGTCTGGTACTGTCGTGGCGGCAGCTGGCATGGTGTCACTCGCGCGCATTGCAGGATCTGCAGTGGCAGGGGTGGCGGCGGTGCCGGCATCGTCGGTGCTGTCGAACAGGCGCTGCACAGCAGCAGGCACAGGGGTATCACCCCAGCGCGTTGCGTCGGGTTGTTCATGGGTGATGGCTTCCAGGTTGATTTGGGCGGCGGTGTAGCGGCTGGCCAGCCCGCTGATACGGCGCTGCAGGGTGGCCATGTCCTGTGCGGTGGCTTGCTGCTGGCTGGCCTGCAGCGTCAGGCTTTTTTGCTGGCTGCGGATGGTGGCGGCGGCGGTGTTCAGCTGCTGCGCCAGCTGGCCGGCGGTGCTGGCTTGTGCCTGCACTTGCTTGCCCAGCTGGTGGTTCTGGTAGGCCAGCCACGCCAGCACCAGGGCGGCGGCCAGACCGATGGCGGTTTTGATCTGGTTCATGCTGCCGCCTTGCCCGGTTGGCCGCCAAACCGCTGATAGGCGGTGGCCAGCTTGGTGTCGTAAAGGTTTTCGCGGTAGGCCGGGCCGTTGTAGCGGCGGGCGAACTCTGGCCAGTCCTTGGCGCGCAGTGCCTGGTGCAGCTCGGTGTCAGCCTGGATGAAGCGCACGAATGCGGCCAGCTGGTCGGCTTCGCTCTGGCACATGGCGGCCATGAAGTCTTCGGCGCTGGCGTAGCCCAGCGGCTGCCAGTGATAGCCCATGATCTGGAACGCGCCCCAGCTGCATGCCTCGATCGCTACCGCCTGACTGGTGATGCTGGCCAGATGGGCAAAGCGGCTCCACTCATGGCTGCCACCGGCATAGCCGCCGCGCTTTTGGTTGACCAGGTTGGGGTAGCTGGTGGCCAGCTGTTTGCTGTCCATTCCGGCGGCGTCGGCCCGCTTGTAGGCCACGTGGCGTTCCAGCAGGATGCGTGGGCGCTGGTCTTCGCCAAAGCCGCAGCCTACCGACTCCACCAGGTTGACAGCTTTCACGGCGGCCAGCTCTACGCCCAGCGCCTTGGCGGCGCGCTGCAGATCGGCTTCGGATAGAAACACGATGTCCTTGGCCACCTGGCCACGCAGCACGGCCAGGGTTTTAGGCCCGGCGCGGCCATCCACTACCAGACCCGCCCGGCGCTGTACGGCCTGCACGGCGGCAAAGGTTTTGGCGCCGAAGTCGCCATCTACCAGCAGGCGCTGGCCGTGGGTGTTCAGCAGCTGCTGCAGCTCGGCTACCTGGTAGCCCACCATGCCCTGTTTCAGCGTATCCATGACTCTTTCCTTAGCAGGCGCAGCACCAAGGGCTGCCGGTTGCCCCCAGCGGGGCGGAACAGCTCGACCACGTTGCCGCCGGTACTGGCCACCGCCAGCGCCAGCACCACGTTGATAAGGGTCTGCGGCCAACTGGTGCCGGCGGCATGGCCGGTTGCCAGCAGGGTGCCCAGCGCGGCGCAGGCCACAATCAGGCCGTAGGCCAGCAGGCTGGCATACGGGCGGTGCGTGCCGTGGCCACGGGTGAACAGCAGTAGGCGGGCGGCGGTAAACAAGGCGGCGCCCAGGCTGATGGTGTCGGTGATGATCATTGGCCACTCCCTTTCTGCGGGAATTGCAGGGTTTCGGCTTGCTTGATGGCACGCATCAGCAGGCGGATGGACAGCGCAGCGGCCAGCAGGGCGCCGACGCTTTGTGGCACCGCCACCGATGCCGGCAGCAGAGTCGCCAGCAGGCTGGCGGCCATCGGTGCGGCCAACATGCCGGCCACGGTGGCCAGCACCAGGAAGGCCAGCTTCTGCAGCGGCTTGTAGTCGGTGCTGGACAGCACGAACACTGCCGCACCGGCAAAGGCGCCCAGGACGATGCCGGCATCCACGCCGGGGAACAGTGCCACCAGGCCCGCTGCGGCCAGTGGGGCGGAGGTGATGCTGGGTTCTGCCATGATTTATTCCCAAAGGTTGACCAGCTGCGTGGCGGCTGGCGTGGTGTTTACCTGGTCTGGCAGCTGCACGGTGATGCCCATCGGCAGTACCGGGCCGTAGCTGGCCAGACCAGGGTTAAGCAGCAGCACCTGCTCGGTGATGCCGCGTGTTTGCCCGAAGTGGCGGTAGCAGATGGCGTCTACCGTGTCGCCCTGGTGGGTGGTGATTTGCATCAGATCAGCTCCACCACGGTGCGCGGCTTGGCTTGCAGGTCGGCAATGGCCCAGCGGCCATCGCGGCGCAGATCATCGGCAGACTGGTCTGCCACCTCGGCGCGCTTGTCGCCTTTGCCGCTGCTATCGAAACCCCGGTACCGCTCGGCCAGGATGGCGCCGGCAAGGCAATGCACTGCACGAAACCAGCGATGCACCGCCACGCTTTTGCCGTCGATCTGCTCCGGGTCAACCTGTGCCAGCTCGGTTTTGCCGGCGGCCTGGTGGGCACGGCGCCATGTGGACAACTCGGCATTGACGCTGGCGGCAGCTTCGATCAGCGCAGCGCGCAGGCGCTGGTCGGTGACGGTGCCGTCAATCCGCATCTGTTCGCGGGCATCTGTCAGCGGGATGGCTGGCCAGAACTCGCCGCACTGGATAGCCGGTGCGGGCATGCTGGTGGTGGCAGGTTGGTTGCTGGGGTAGATCATGCTGGCTCGCCGGGTGGCGGGCGGTGGAGGGGGCATTGACTAGCCATGCTGTCGCCGCCCCCTGCCGCCCTGGTGCGCGGGGTACGCTCGGTTTAGGCGCTGTCAGCGCCCGAGTTCTTCATGTCGCGCTGAATGCGCTCGATGTCCTTTTTGACGCCGACCTTGTCGTGTAGCTGCATGGCGCGCTGCAGATGGGCCAGGGCTGCCGGCTTGTCGAAGCCTTCCAGCAGCAGGCCCAGCTCTTTGTGCAGCTTGGCGCGCACCTGGTCGAACATGTCTTCGCTGCTGGTCAGCTCTGCGGTGCGTTGCAGGATTTCCAGGTCAAAGGGCTGTTCGCCATCGCGGGCACGCTTGGCTGCATCGGCCACTTCTTCGGCAATCGCAGTGGCCAGCGGGCGCTGGTACTGGTCGGGCAGGGTCAGCTTGTGCGGGATGGCATAGGCGGCAATGTCCAGGGCGCCTGCGTATTCGCCGGCATCGATACGCCACACCATGATGGTGGTCAGCACGTCGTCTTGATGGCCTTTGCCGGCAGACAGCACACCCTCCACCCAGGCGGCGTAATCGGGCAGCAGTTGCCGCTTTACTTCGGCTTTCTGCTCGGTCGATTGCACCAGCTTGAGGCGGCGGCGGTCTTCGGCCAGCTTGGCCAGCATCAGGTCGTACTGGCTGCAGTTTTCCAGTGGCTGGCCGGGTGAGGCTGCTGCTGCAACCTTGGCAGCGGTTACACGCTGGAAGTGGTCGCGGGCGTGGCTCATTCCGGTACCACCTCGATGTTTTCAATCAGGCAGCCGGCTTCGTAGCACTCCACTACGTAGGCGTCGTTGCTGGACTGGTAGTCGGCGGCGCGGTCGTATTCCGGCTCTTCTTTCAGGTGACGGCGGCGGCTGCCTTCCTGGTAGTACAGCGACAGGTTGGCCAGCGGCGTGATCAGCATTTTGCCGGCAGGGAAGAACGGCGCACGGACGGCGGGCAGGTTGCCGATACGCTTCTGGCTGATAACCAGGTCAGCGGCCAACTGTTCGGTGGCTTTGCTGTCTTCCAGCAGTGGGAAGTATTTGTCGGCCATCAGGTCGCGGCCAACGATAACCACCAGGTCGGGGTTTTCTGCAAACACTTCGCTGATGAGGCCGTTGACGTTATCAAACACTAGGCTGTCGAGGGTTTTGTAGCCTTCTTCCTTCGGTACGTTCTTGCCCACTTTGACTTTGCCTGAGCCCAGCTTGGTTTCTTTCAGCACGCGCTCAGGGGCATCTTCGCGGTATTTCTGCAACCAGCCTTTGTTGACGTCCTGCAGCAACGGGTTGGTGGCCCGGTCGGTGGTGTCGGCAATGGATGTGCCGTTGAAACCGATCATGATGCGGTCAAGCGCCTGCTGCTTGATGATGGCGTCGCGCAGACGCTGCTGAAAGTCTTTGAACTTGGCCCACATATCCAGCTGAGCATACGGGAAAGCCGTATCGAAATTGGTTTGTACGCAGCGGTAGCGGCCTGTCGTCAGGTCTGCCACGTTGCGCGGCTGGCGTGGATTGCCGGCACTGGTTTTGGTGCGGCCAGCGATAGTACCCAGCACGCCCAGTCCCAGCTTTTCGCCCTCTTGATCTTGTACCGGCACTACGTTGATCTTGCTGAGGAACGCGCTGGACAGCTGAACCTTGTTTTCCAGGGTCTGCTGGACAGACGGGCTGACCGTAAAGGACTTATCGACGGTGGCCACACCGTTCAGTGTGGCGAGGCGAGTTGTCAGTTCATTGAACTTCAGACGGGTTTCGTTGCGCATGGTGTCAGTTCTCTTTGTTCGTGGTGGTGGCGGGTTAGCAGTCGGTCAGGGCTTCTTCGCCAGTGCCGCCTGGGGTGCGGGCGCGGAATTGGCCGGCTGGCTCGTCGCTATCCAGCTTGCCTACCAGCGCGGAAAACTCGGTTTGCAGCTTGGCCAGATCGGTTTGCAGTTCGGCCACCTTGGCCGGGGTGCCTTCGATGGCGGCAAACTTCTGCAGCACCTCGCCCTGGCTTTCCGCGATGACGGTCACGGCACCATGCAGCTGGGTGAAGCCTTCGGTAGTGGCCTGGCTTTGCTTGCCCAGCAGACCCTTGATTTTTTCGGTGAAGTTGTGGAACAGGCCGGCGCTGGCGTCGTCGGCCAGCTCCAGCTTGAATTCCACGGCTTCGCTGAACAGGTTGGCCGGATTGGTCTTACGCACGTCCAGCGTTTTGGCGGTGGCATTGAACTGCAGCATTTCGGTGCCCAGGCTGGCCGGGTTGTCGGTGATGGCCAGGCCCACCAGGTAGCACTTGCCGGTGTCGGCAAATTCCGGGTTGATCTCCATCGAGGTGTAAACCTTCTGGCGGGCTTTGCTCAGGGCTACCAGATCGTCGGTGGGGTCGATGACGGCGTACAGGCGCAGTTTGCCGTCGCGGCCTTCTTCGGTACTCAGCTGCAGCACGTCGCCGTAGCTCTTGAACGGGCTGTCCGGGGTAATGCCTTTGATGTGTTCCAGGTTGATGCGAGCGCCGTAGGTTTTCGGGTCGTAGTTGGCGGCCATTTGTTCCAGCCATTTGCGCTCGATGACGCGGCCATCCGTGGTGGCGCCTTCGGTGGCGATGCAAAACTTTTTCGACTTGGCCATGTGCCTTCCTCTCGATGGGGTGCAGGGGTGCAATCGGTAACAGCGCCCATGCTGTAGCCATGTCGGGGGCGGCTCAACTGCTGGCTGTTGTGTCGGTTTGCCTCACAAACTGCCTATCTCTGATGGCCGGATGACGTGGTGCAAGATCGCACCATGCGACAAGACACCCCCCCACTACCTGGTGCAGACCAGGACCCGAAATGGCTGGCCCGCTCCCTCTACTGGCAGGGGTGGCGGGTGGCGCGCATTGCCGAACACCTCGGCGTGAAGCCTGCCACCGTGCATAGCTGGAAGCAGCGCGACGCATGGGACGATGCCGACCCGGCAGACCGCATTGCGGCCACGCTGGAAGCGCGCCTGCAGCAACTGATCATGAAAGACGGCAAGGAGGGCAGGGACTACAAGGAAGTGGACCTGCTGATGCGGCAGGTTGAGCGCATGGCGCGGGTGGGCAAATACCGGGCCACCGGCAAAGAGTCCGACCTGAACCCGACCATCGCCAGCCGTAACGCCGGGCCGAAGCGGCAGCCGGAAAAGAACGCTATCAGCGAGGAACAGCAGGAAAAGCTGGAAGCCGCGTTCCTGGAGCGCATGTTCGACTACCAGAAGCACTGGTACCGCGCCGGCCTGAAAGAACGCATCCGCAATATCCTGAAATCACGCCAGATCGGCGCCACCTACTACTTTGCCCACGAGGCGTTCATTGATGCGCTGAAAACCGGGCGCAATCAGATCTTCCTGTCTGCCAGCAAGGCCCAGGCGCACCAGTTCCGCAGCTATATCGTGGACTTCGCCAAAGAGGTGGCCGACGTTGAGCTGAAAGGGGAAGTGATCAAACTGCCGAACGCGGCGGAGCTGATGTTCCTCGGGACGAACAGCCGCACCGCCCAGGGCCGCCACGGCAACCTGTACCTGGATGAATACTTCTGGATTCCCCGGTACCGGGAATTGAAGAAGCTGGCCAGCGGTATGGCCAGCCAGAAGCAATACCGGATGACCTACTTTTCGACGCCCTCGGCCATGAGTCACGAGGCGTACAAGGTATGGACAGGCGAGGCGTTCAACCACGGGCGGCCAAAGGAACAGCACGTCCGCCTGGATGTCAGCCACGCCGCACTAGCGGCAGGCTTGCGCGGTGGTGATGGCCAGTGGCGGCAGATCGTTACCATTCTGGATGCGCTGGAAGGTGGCTGTGACCTGTTCGACCTGGAACAGCTGCGGCTGGAAAACACGCCGGACGAATTCGCCCAGCTGTTCATGTGCCAGTTCATTGATGACGGCGCCAGCGTGTTCGGCTTCTCGCTGCTTCAGCGGGCGATGGTGGACAGCTGGGAACTGTGGGAGGACTGGAAAGCGCTGATGCCGCGGCCCTTCGGCACGCGTCCGGTTTGGCTCGGTTATGACCCGACCGGCGGTGGCGACAAAGCCGCCTTGGTGGTGCTGGCGCCACCAGCGGTGCCTGGTGGCAAGTTCCGCATTCTTGAGCGCATCCAGTTTCATGGTTCGGACTATGAAGCCCAGGCCGACATGATTTTCCAGACCTGCCAGCGGTACAACGTGACCTACATCGGCATGGATGTGACCGGACTTGGCTCGGCGGTTTACCAGCTGGTGAGCAAGTGGCGCCCGGATACGGTGTCCTTTACCTACAACGTCGAACTCAAAACCAAGATGGTGCTCAAGGCGCTGAACGTGCTGTATCACGGTCGCCTTGAGTTTGACGCTGGCCACACCGATATTGCGGCCAGCTTCATGAGCATCAAAAAAACGCTGACAGCCTCCCAGCGTCAAGCAACGTACCAGGCTGGCCGCTCCGAAGAAACCAGCCATGCCGACATTGCATGGGCAACCATGCACGCCCTCTACAACGAACCGCTGGAGGGGGAAACCTCGACCAACTCCAGCTTTATGGAGTTCAGCTGATGACTATCGACTTGGCCCACAATGCCGACACGCCCGCCGCCCCGCCTGCCACCAGGATGGAGGCGTTTACCTTTGGTGACCCGGTAGCGGTGCTGGACCGCCGCGAAATCATGGATTACGCCGAGTGCATCAACAGCGGCAAATGGTACGAACCGCCCATCAGCTGGGAAGGCTTGGCCCGCAGCTGGCGGGCTTCGGTTCACCACTACAGCGCGATGGCCGTCAAGCGCCGGGTGCTGGTGAGCACCTACCAGCCGCATAAGCTGCTGTCGCGCTCAGACTTTGACCGCATCGTTATGGACTACCTGGTATTCGGCAACCTCTACCTGCAGCCTATCAAGTCGCGCACTGGCACAGTGACGCGTCTGGAGCCTGCCCCGGCCAAGTTCATGCGGCGTGGTATCGATCTGGACAGCTACTGGTGGGTGCCGTCCTATAACCAGGAGCAGCAGCTTCATGGCGTCATTCATCTGATGGAACACGATATTAACCAGGAGGTATACGGGCTGCCCGACTACCTGGCCGCACTGCATAGTGCCTGGTTGAATGAGTCGGCCACCTTGTTCCGCCGCCGTTATTACCAGAACGGCAGCCACGCTGGCTTCATCCTGTACATGACGGACGCCGCACAGAAGCAGGACGATGTGGATGCACTACGCAAGGCGCTGAAAGATAGTAAGGGGCCGGGTAACTTCCGCAACCTGTTCATGTACGCACCGAACGGCAAGAAAGACGGCATGCAGATCATCCCCATCAGCGAGGTGGCCGCGAAGGATGAGTTCTTCAACATCAAGAACGTGACCCGGGATGATGTGCTGGCCGCACACCGGGTACCGCCGCAGCTGATGGGCATCATCCCCAGCAACACGGGCGGCTTCGGTGATGCCAACAAAGCGGCGGAGGTTTTCTTCGAGAACGAGATAGCACCGCTACAGGCTCGGCTGCTTGAAATCAACGACCGGCTTGGCATGGACGTTATCCGCTTCGGTGCCTACTCGCTGGCCGCCAAGACGTAGCGGCCAACCTTCAAACCCTCTCACACAGCCGCCTTCGGGCGGCTTTTTTCATGCCTGCGCGCAGGGCTAGGCGGGCAGGGGGCAGCGGCAGCAGGAAAACCCACCCAGCACCCGGCGCGCGCCCTCGTGTCCCCGCCACGCCCCCACGCTTAATGTGCCGGTTTTTATGCAACTGCATGAACCCGCCCCCAGCCTTTGCCGGCGTGGCTTACGCGCCGTTTTTGGCCACACAACAAAATCGGCAAATTTATGCAGATTTATGCGGTTTCATGCACCGGTCTGGATGGCGCATTGCCCTTACTCTGTCAAAACAACAGGGTGTGCAGCAATCTGGTAGCAAAATTTGGATCATTGATGCAAGTTAATGATTTCATTATTTATGCGTGGCTTGCAAATCCGGTCAGTCCGGTTCGACTCCGGACCGCGCCTCCAGATAAAGCCCGGTAGATCAATGATCTACCGGGCTTTTCTCATTCCATTCTTCCAAACTGCCACCTGATCGGATGCTGCCATCGGGGCCTTGCCTGGGGCTGCCTGCGTGCCGGCGACGTGCTGCCGCGCCCGAGTTGCATCGCCGTGGTGTGTATTCGGCCGAATGCGGCGGGGCAGGGGCCGGTATCCAGCTGTGCAATGGGTGCTTGTATTGCCATTCTTAAAGATGTATATTTTGCACATCTTAATATCGCAGGCGCCGAACCAAGTTGTGGCGCCAGTTTTTTACCCTTAAAGATACATTTTTAACTCATCTATTGGAGCCCGTCATGCTGGATCAAGCCACCCGCCAACTCGTCAAAGCGACCGCCCCCGTGCTGAAAACACACGGTGTGGCACTGACCCGCCATTTTTATGCCCGCATGTTCCAGCACAATCCGGAGCTGAAGCAGCTATTCAACCAGGGCCACCAGCAGGCTGGTAGCCAGCAGCAAGCGCTAGCGATGGCGGTGGCTGCCTACGCCGAGCATATCGACAACCCGTCGGTACTGGCACCGGTACTGACGCTGGTGGCCAACAAGCACGCAAGCCTGGGGATTCGCGCCGAGCATTACCCGATAGTTGGCCGCCACTTGCTGGCGTCCATTGCCGAGGTGCTGGGCGAGGCGGCGGATGAGGCCTTGCTGGCGGCCTGGGGTGCGGCCTACGGCCAGTTGGCCGATCTGTTGATTGCCGAAGAAGCGGCGCTGTACCGGCAGGCCGCCACGCAAGCGGGGGGCTGGAGCGGCTGGCGCGCCTGCCGCGTGGTACGCAAGGTGGCGGAAAGCAGCGAGATCACGTCGTTTTACCTGCAGCCAGCCGATGGCGGCAGCTTGCCAGCGTGGTTGCCTGGCCAGTACGTTACCGTGCGCGTGGCGGTGCCGCAGCTGGGCATCATGCAGCCGCGCCAGTACAGCCTGTCGTCGGCACCGGGTGGCAGCACCCTGCGTATTTCGGTCAAGCGGGAAGCGGCCAGTGCCGACCGCCCGGCCGGCATGGTGTCCAATGTGCTGCACGATACGGTAGAGGAGGGCGCGCTGATCGACGTGGCGCCGCCGATGGGCGACTTCTGGCTGGATACCGCCGCCGACACACCGGTGGTATTGATCAGCGCCGGTGTCGGCATTACCCCGATGGTGGCCATGTTGGGCGCGCTGCTGCAGGCCGGTAGTGCGCGCCCGGTGCAGTTCCTGCACGCCTGCCGCCGCCCGTCGGTACAGGCTTTTGGCGCACACCTGGCCAATCTGGCGGCCGAATACCCGCAGCTGCAGCTGGCACTGTGGTACGAGCAGGCCGACAGTTTGCCGGCACACGGCGCGGTGGCCGGCCAGGTTGGCCGCATGCAGCTGACTGCGGCCAACGTGCTGCCGGACGCGCATTACTACCTGTGCGGCCCGCTGGCCTTCATGCAGGCGCAGCAGGCCAGCCTGCTGGCGCTGGGCGTGCCTGCGGCCAACCTCCATGCCGAAGCCTTCGGTACCGGCGGTAACGGCCTGGGCTAAGCGGCCTTGCCCGTCGCGGGGTTTTGTCAGCCGGCGGCGGGCAGCGTATGCTGCGCACTGTTTCCACGCTGCGTACCACCATGCAACTCACCCAATTTACCGACCTGGGCCTGCGCGTCCTGATGTACCTCAGCTACCAGCAGCGCGAGCAGCCCGTCACCATCGCCGAAATCGCCGAACGCTTTGCCATCTCGCGCAATCACTTGATGAAGGTGGTGCATGCCATGGCGCAGCAAGGCTGGCTGGCCACCACGCGCGGCAAAGGGGGCGGCCTGGCGTTGGCCATGCCGGCCGATCAGTACCGGCTGGGGCAGGTAATCCGCCAGCTGGAGCAGGTCACCGTGCTGATCGATTGCGCCGAGCCGCCCTGTGTACTACGCGGCCAGTGCAGGCTGAAAGGCGTGCTGGACGAGGCGCTGGCGGCCTTCTTTACCGTGCTGGACCGCTACACGCTGGCCGACGTGGTGGCGCAGCCCACCGGCCCGGCCATTGCCATCCTGCACCGGCTGGGCAGCGCCGGCCTGCCGGCAGCACCAGGCCGCGAAGCCTAGCGCATCAAGGCGTTTTGCCGTTTACACAGCACCACAGCCAAGGTTGGCCGCAGCGTGGTGGCCAGTAGGGCTTGAGGCAAATTAAAACGCGTGTTTAACTGTGGGCCAGCGCTGCTGCCACGGCAGCCGGCAAAGGCCGCAGAGCCCCGCCCACACCAACACGAGGATTCTCCCATGCTGCACGGTACCCCACGCAAAGTCGCCATCGTTGGCGCCAACCGCATCCCCTTCGCCCGCTCCGGCACCGCCTACAGCCAGCTATCCAACAGCACCATGCTCATCGACACCCTCAAAGGCCTGGTGGAAAAATGCGGCCTGCAAGGCCAGCTGCTGGGCGAGGTCGTGGGCGGCGCGGTGATGAAACACGCCCGCGACTGGAACATGGTGCGCAAATGCGTACTGTCCAGCGGCCTGCACCCCCACACCCCGGCCTACGACATCCAGCAAGCCTGCGGCACCGGGCTGGAAGCCACCATCCTGGTGGCCAACAAGATCGCGCTGGGCCAGATCGACGTGGGCATTGCCTGCGGTACCGACACCACCTCCGACGCGCCAGTAGCCGTTAGCCGTGGCCTGCAGCGCGCGCTGATGGACATCAACGCCGCCCGCAGCACCGCCGACAAGCTCAAGCTGCTGCCGCGCCTGCTCAACCCGGCCAACCTCAAGCCCGAGCTGCCGGCCAACGCCGAGCCGCGCACCGGCAAAAGCATGGGCCAGCACGCCGAAATCACCGCGCAGCGTTACGGCATCACCCGCCAGGCGCAAGACGAGCTGGCGCTGGCCAGCCACCAGAAGCTGGCCGCCGCCTACGACTGCGGCTTCTTCGACGACCTGGTCATGCCCTACCACGGCCTGCAGCGCGACAACAACCTGCGCCCCGACAGCAGCCTGGACAAAATGGCCAAACTCGCGCCAGCCTTTGCCCGTAATGGCGGCACCATCACTGCGGCCAACGCTTCGCCACTGACCGACGGCGCCTCCGCCGTGCTGCTGGCCAGCGAAGACTGGGCCCGCGCCCACAACCTGCCCATCCTGGCCTACATCACCGCCGGCGAAGTGGCCGCCGTGGACTACATCGACGAACGCGAAGGCCTGCTAATGGCCCCGGCCTATGCCATCCCGCGCATGCTGCAAAAGCACGGCCTGACCCTGCAAGACTTTGATTTCTACGAAATCCACGAAGCCTTCGCCGCCGTGGTGCTGTGCACGCTGGCGGCGTGGGAGTCCGACGACTTCTGCCAGAGCAAGCTGGGCTTGCCCGCCGCGCTGGGCAGCATCGACCGCAGCCGCCTCAACGTGAACGGCAGCTCCATCGCCGCCGGCCACCCGTTTGCCGCCACCGGTGGCCGGGTGGTGGCCACGCTGGCCAAACTGCTGGCCGAAAAAGGCAGCGGCCGTGGCCTGATCAGTATCTGCGCCGCCGGCGGCCAGGGCGTCACCGCCATTCTGGAACGCTAAGCCGCCACACGTCGTAGCGCAGGGCAGGGTGGCCAGCGCCGCCAGGGTTGGCCGCAACAACATACGCCAGCGCCCACGCCGCCGGCATTGCCGCAAAGCCCGCTTTCGGCTAGAATCCGCACCCTGTCTGTGCCCCGGTGGTGAAATTGGTAGACACAAGGGACTTAAAATCCCTCGACTTCGGTTGTGCCGGTTCGACCCCGGCCCGGGGCACCACAAAGCAACAAGGCTTACCGCTGCGGTAAGCCTTTTTGTTTGCCTATTGCGGCCACGGGGCCGCCTTCCTCTGCCCGTTCCGGGCAGCCTTACGCCGTTATGCCCGCCGCCGCCCGGGATGCTGCCGACGGCTGGTTCAGCCCGATACAGCAGCCAAACGGGTCTTTCAGCATCGCCGCTTGCGCGCCCAGGCTAGTGGTCATCGGCCCGCGATAGCACGTGGCGCCAGCCGCCTCCAGCTGCGCCATGCTGTGCGCCAGGTTGGCCACCTCCCAGTACACCGTGGTGCCGCCAATGCCGCCCGGGCTTTTCTCATCAGCCGGGTGAAAGCCCAGCAGCACACTCGGCCCGCGCACAAAGGCGTAGTGCGGGTTTTCGTATTGCACTTGCGACCCTAGCAGTGCGGCGTACCATGCCGCCGCGGAGTGGATGTCGGATACAAAAAAGATCACGGATTCGACGGCTTTCAGCATGGTGGGGCCTCATTGGTGAGTGGCCGGGTTGCCCCGTATAGGGCACCGCTAGCCTTGGTAAGCCTGCGGCGCATCTTGCCGCAGGATGGTGGGTGATGCGCTCAGTGACAGCAACATGCCGTCACGGTGGGTTCACGGGTAGGCTTTGATGTCGTCACTCGGGTATCGGGACCATCTGGCGAAGTCCTCGTTGGAGTGGTGCTCCAGCGCGGCGTCGGGGTCGTTGCGGATGTTCCATGCGTAATTGAGGTGGTGATACGCATGTGCCAGGTCGAGTTTCAGTTCGACTTCTTCGTAATCATGGTCAAGCAGCGATTTCTCGATGGCCTCAAGCTGCTCTCGTGCATCCTGGATGTTCATCAGAACGATATGGCGCTGAATCATGTTGTGTTACTGCGCGTTGTCACTTATCCGGCACATGCCATGATATTGGCTTAGCATGGCCGCTGGCAATGACATGGCGGGCCGCTTGTTACCATGCCCCGCCTTGCCAAGCCTTCGGTACATCCAGAGAAAAACGCGGCCTGATGATCGTCAGCGATGCCTGCTTACCGTTCTTGCGGCCAACCTTGTCGTTTGCCGTGCTGTTACAACTCATCTACCTGTCTTGCTCCCTTCACACCCGCGTCACGCTGTCGTCACTGTGGCGCTTTACCGTAGCGGCTTCCTTTTTTGTTACCGGAGCTGTCTGCAATGAAACCCCTGTTTAGCCTGACGCTGGCCCTGGCTTGTTGTGCTACCGCTGCCCACGCGCAGCAGGCGGTGGAGGCCACGCTGGCCGGCCACGCCGTGGTGCCGTTCAATACTGTGGCCACGCCGCCGGCGGACGCGGGCGCCTTTTTTGCCACCTCGGGCAAGTTTGCCAACGGCAAGCGCGTACGTAACGAGGTGCTGGGCTCGGAAGCGGCCAACACCTTTGTGGGCGATCCCAAGTATCCGCGTGCATCGGGCGGGGCGCTGCCGGTAAAGGGGCAGGCGGTACAGGGCTTTTCCGGCATTGCCATGCTGGACCGCAACCACTACCTGACGCTTACCGATAACGGCTTTGGCAACAAGATCAACTCGCAGGACGCGCTGTTGATGGTGCATCGTGTGGCGGTGGATTGGGCCAAGGGCAGTACCGACCTGCAGCGGACGATCTTCCTGCGCGACCCGGACCGCAAAGTGCCGTTTGCCATCCAGAACGAAGCCAGCGCCCAGCGCTACCTCACTGGTGTCGATTTCGACGTGGAGTCGCTGCAGGTAGTGGGCAAGGAGATGTGGATTGGCGACGAGTTTGGCCCCTATCTGATTCGTGCCGACCTGGACGGCAAGGTGCTGGCGGTACACGAGATGAAGGTGGGCGATGTGGCCTACCGCTCGCCGGACCACTACCTGAACGGCCGCCTGGGCAACCTGCCTACCGACAGCATTGGCAGCTGGAACGTGCGCCGCTCTGGCGGCTTCGAGCCGATGGCTAAATCGCCGGATGGCAGCAAGCTGTACCCGGCGCTGGAATGGCCGGCCTTTGATGCCGCCAGCAAGGGTTTCGAGCGTGCGGCCAACGGCAAGACCTTCACCCGCATCTTTGAGTTTGACGTGGCGGCTGGCCGCTACACCGGCAAGCAGTGGAAGTACCAGTTTGAGCAGGATGGCAATGTGATGGCCGACTTCCAGCTGCTGGACGCCAGCACCGGCTTGCTGATCGAGCGTGACGACAGCAGCGAGGGCCTGGGCCAGGTGTGCGCTGGCGAGATGACGCGCACCGACTGTTTTAACAAACCGGCGGCGTTCAAGCGCGTGTACAAGATCGACCTGGCGCAGGCAGACGCCGACGGCTTTGTGAAGAAGGTGGCCTATATCGACCTGACCCGCATTGCCGACCCTAAACGTGCGTCGCGTTACAGCGATGCCAGTGGCCGCTTCGGCCTGCCGCACCTGGGGCCGGAAGGGCTGGCACTGGTGGATGGCCAGCATATCGTGCTGGTGAACGACAATAACTTTCCGTACTCGTCTGGCCGCCAGCTGGGCAAGCCGGACGACAACGAGCTGACGCTGCTGGATATCAAGGCGCTGATCGACGCGCGTTAAGCGGGTGCCAGGTACAAGGCCCGGGCTGCTGGCAGCCCGGGCCTTGTTGCGTATTGCCGCGCAGAACGCAGCGTACTGCCAGGCCTACTGGTGCGCGGGCGGCTGGCGGCGTAGCCTGTACGGCTTTCCCCTTTTGCTTGCCTTTGCCATGCCCAAGCCAGCGTCGCCGCCCGTGTTGTCCCTGCGCCACCATCGCCCGTTCTGGCAGTTCTGGAGCGCGCGCCTGCTGCTGACCGGCGGCTTCCAGATCATGGGGGTGGCCGTAGGCTGGCAGATGTACACCCTTACCGGCAGCGCGCTGGACCTGGGCCTGGTGGGGCTGCTGCAGTTTCTGCCGCGCATCCTGCTGGTGCTGGTCACCGGTACGGTGGCCGACCGCTACCCGCGCCAGCGCATCGTGGCCATCAGCATGCTGTTGCAGGCGCTGGCGGCGGCCACCATGCTGTTGGCCAATAGCGGCGTGGGCCTGGCGGTCAGCCGCGAGCTGATCTTTGGCCTGTCGTTGCTGATCGGCACCTGCCGCGCCTTCGACATGCCTACCATGCAGTCCATCCTGCCCAATATCGTGCCGCCCGCCTTGCTGCCGCAGGCGGTGGCGGCGGCGGCTTCGGCCAACGAGATGGCCACCATCGTGGCACCGGCGCTGGGCGGCCTGCTGTTTGCCTTTGGCGCGCCGCTGACTTATGGCCTCAATGCGCTGATGTTCGTGGCTGGCGTGGTGTTGGTGCTGGGCCTGCCGCTGCCGCCGCACGTGGCCGACAGCCGCAAGGTGAGCATGGATTCGCTGCTGGCCGGTATCCGTTTCATCCGCAGTCGGCCCGATATCCTGGGCGCCATTTCGCTGGACCTGTTTGCCGTGCTGCTGGGCGGCGCGGTGGCCTTGCTGCCGGTGTTTGCCGCAGACATCCTGCACACCGGCCCGTGGGGCCTGGGCCTGCTGCGCGCCGCGCCGGCGGTAGGGGCGCTGGCGATGTCGGTATGGCTGATGCGCCACCCGTTACAGCGCAAGGTTGGCAGCACGCTGTTTGCCTCGGTGGCGGTGTTTGGTCTGGCCACCATCGGCTTTGGTTTGTCTACCCACTTTTTGCTGTCGCTGGCGGCGCTGATGGTGCTGGGCGCGTCCGACATCATCAGCGTGGTGATCCGCGGCACACTGGTTCAGCTGGAAACGCCGGACGACATGCGCGGCCGCGTGAATGCTGTCAACTCGCTGTTTATCGGTGCGTCCAACCAGCTGGGCGAGTTCGAATCCGGCGTTACCGCCCATCTGTTCGGTACCGTGCCGGCGGTAGTGCTGGGTGGTGCCGGTACGCTGCTGGTGGTGGTGCTGTGGATGCGCTGGTTCCCGTCGCTGGCGCAGCGCGACACGCTGGAAGCCCGGCCGGGCTAAGCCGGCCGGGGCAGGGCCCTAGTCGTGCGGCAGGGCCTGCACCGCGTAACCGCCGCGCTGGCGCTGCTGCCACCACAGCACGGCAAACACCACGCTGAGGATGGCCGGCAGCAGGCTGAGCTGGCGCAGCGCGGTGGCGGTGTCGCTGCTATCCATCATTTGCCCCACCACCGGTAGCGCCACCATTACCGACAGCATGCCGGCGCCGCCCATCAGGTTCAGCAGCAGCGCGCCGCCACGCGGAAACTGCTCGCTGGTGATGGCCAGCATGGTGGGCCAGAAGAAGGTCTTGCCCACACCGAACAGCGTCGCCCCCAGCAAGGCGGCGCTGCCTGCCCAGGCCGCATCGGCCGACAAATGCCCCAGCGTGGCCAGGCCCGCCAGCGACAGCAGCGCGCTAGCGGTGAGGATGGCGTACGGCGACAGGCGCTGGAACAGCCAGCCGGCGGCGTACTGGCGCAGCACGAACATCAGGCCGGCGGTATACACCAGGAACAGGATGGTATTGCTGCCCAGCGCCGGCAGCAGGTCGGCCATGATCTTGGCAAACCACTGGTCCGGTGCCAGCTCGGTGGCGGCGGTCAGCCACATCAGCGCGAACAGCAGCAGGAACAGCGGGCGGCGCGTTTCGGCCAGCATCTGCCCGGTGCTGACGCTGGCGCTGACCCGCTCGGTAGGCGGGTAGTGCAGCGGGGCGATCAGCAGCAGGTAGGCCACCACCGGCACTGCCACGCTCAGCAGCCGCAGCTGCCAGCCCAGCCCCAGCTGGCCCATGCCCCAGGCCACCAGCCCGCCCACGATCAGGCCGCACGGCCACCAGGCGTGCAGCTTGTGCAGCATGCGGCGCTTGTCGTGGCGGTACAGCGTGGCCACCAGCGGGTTGGTGACGCCCTCCACCACGCCCTGGGCGATGCCGGTCAGCAAAAACCCCAGGTACAGCACGGTGCTGCCGGTGCTGGCAAACAGGCCGCCGTCAGGGTTGGCCGCAGCCGGTACCGGTGCCAGCAGGATCAGCGCGATGCCGCCCAGGTAGCCGGCGCCAGACAGCAGGTGCAGCCGCTTCATGCCCACCACGTCCACGATCAGGCCGCATACCAGGATGCCCAGCGTGAAACCCCAGAACACCGACGACATGGTCAGGCCGATCAGGGCGTTGTTCAGCCCGTAGTCGGCCGCTACCGGCTGCAGGATGTCGGCACGGATGGAAAAGATCATCGACGTCACCAGGATGGAAAGACAGCTGGCGACAAACAGGCGTTGTGTGGCGTTCATGGGGCGTCTCCTGCAACGGCGGTGTCCACGTGGGCAAACAGGTACACCAGGCAAAAGCCGTCCATCGGCATCACCGGGTTGGTCCAGATCATGCGGGTGTGGCTGCCCTGTTCGCCAAACACGGCGGCCAGCAGGTCCGATGCGCCATCCAGCGCGCGCGGGTGCTGGGTGCAGCCCTCGGCCACGTTCAGCACGCCTTCCAGCCGGAAGATGCGGCGCACGCGGCTAAGCTCGCCCACCGCCTGTTTCAGCTGGGCGATAGCGTTCAGCGCCGCCAGCTGGCAGGCGGCGTAGCCCTGGTCGATGTCCAGCTCCTGGCCCAGGCGGCCACGGTACAGCAGCTGGCCGTCGCGCCAGGGGAACTGGCCCGAGGTCATGAAAGTGCGCTCCACGATGCACCAGGGCACGTAGTTGCCCAGCGCCGGCGCCGGGCTGGGCAGGGTGAGCCCCATCGCGGCCAGACGGGCCTCGGGGGTGGGGATGGAATGTGGCATGTTCTCCTCCGGTTTCTTCTGTGTGGTGTTGCGGGCTAAGGCCTTAGCTGCCCAGGGTTGGCCGCAGCCAGCCGGCCAGGGTGTCGGGGTGGGCGGCTAGCCAGGCTTCTGCGGCCTGGTCTTCGCTTTGCCCTTCGCGGTTGATGGCGTAGTCCAGCGTGGCCACGATGCGGTTATCCAGCCGGATGTTGTCCAGCACCTGCAGGTGGGCCGGAGTCAGCCGCGACAGGCGGTCGCTGCGTGCCAGCAGTACAGCGCGGTCGGTGCCGCCCAGCAGGCCTTTCGGGTCTTGCAGCTCGCGGATGCGGTAGCGTGCGTGCAGGAACTGCGGGTGCCACAGCGGTACTACTACCCAGCGCTGCGCCGCTACCGCTTGCTCGAAGGCGTCGAAGCATTGTTGCTGGGTACCGGTTTGGAAGCGGTAGCCGGCGGCGCTCAGGCCGTACTCGTCCATCATGCGCAGCGAAAAGCGGGTAATGCCGGCGCCGGGGCCGATGCCCTGGATCAGCGGGGTCATGCGCTGGTGCACCTCGGGTTTGAGCAGGTCGGCCACGCTGCCGACCATGTCGGCCGGCACGTAGTCGGGCACGCCCCACAGCGCGTACGGCTGGTAGTGCAGGCCCAGCTCGCGGGTGGTGACTACTTCGTGCACGCGGTTCTGGTACACGCCGTGGCTGTACGGCAGCCAGGCCGAGGCCAGCAGGTCGATGTCGCCGCTGCGCAGGCGCTCGAAGTTGGCCTCATGCAGCGCGTAGCTGCGCTGCACGCGGTAGCCCAGCCGGGTCAGTACTGCCACCACCACGGCGGCGGTGGCGCGGTGAAAGCTCAGGTCGGTCACGCCCAGCTGCAGCGGCGGTACGTTGGCCGCAGCCAACGGCAGCGCCGGCAGCAGTGCGGTGGTGGCGGCCAACTTCAGCCACTGGCGGCGGCTGGCAGCCGGCAGGCGGCGTGGCGGCTTCATGGCGCGATCTCCAGCTGCGGCATCGGTTCGCCTACGATGCGGTCGTCGGGCGAGCAGGGGAAGATCAGCTCGATGGTGACGCCGTTGGGGTCTTGCAGGAACAGCTGGTGTTCGTTGATTTCCGGTACCACGCGTTCGCGGAACGGCTGGCCCAGCGCCAGCAGGTGCTGCTGGGTGACGGCCAGCTCGCTGCCGCGCAGCGACACGTGGTCCAGGCAGCCGCTACCGCTGCCTGCGTCGCGGCTGCCCAGGTAGGCCTCCAGCTGGTCTTGCTTGTCGCCCACTTCGGCGATGTGCAGTACCGGCTGGCTGCCGGCGTACAGCCAGGCGCCAGGAAAGCGGAAGGCCGGGCGCGGGCCGGGGGCGAGCCCGATAACGTGCTGGTAGAAGGCCACGGTGGCGGCTACCGCCGGGGTACGCAAGGTGAAATGATCCAGTCGCTGGATGCTCATGACAGGCTCCTGTGAAAAGCCGGGTGCGCAGCGCGCACCCGGCAGGGGCCCGGCCCCGTGCGGGGCGCGGGCAAAGAGGGCTTACAGCCGGGTGATGACGCTGTCGGCCGGTAGCCGCGATTTGGGCAGCGCGGCGTTGAAGTCGTCGGCAGCGCGGTAGCCCAGCGCCACGATCACCGACGGCACCAGGCCGTGCTGGCGCAGGCCCAGCGCCTCGTCCAGCGCCACCGCGTCGAAGCCTTCGATCGGGCAGGCGTCGATTTCCATGGCGGCCACGCCCAGCAGCAGCATGCCCAGCGCCAGGTACACCTGTTTTTCCATCCAGTGCACGCTGTCGCGCAGCTGGAAACGGTGGGCGTTCACAAAGTGGCTGCGGCCACGGTGCTGGCCTTCGCGTGCCTCGGCATTGGCAAAGCGGCCGTCCTGGTCTTCTTGTGCCAGCACTTGCAGCAGGTGGCTGTCGTCGATCTGGGCACGGGTGCACAGCACCACCACGTGCGAGGCGCGGCGGATCTTGGCCTCGTTAAAGCTGTAAAAGCCCTGGGTGGCTTGCGCGATGCGCGCCTTGCCGTCGTCACTGCCGGCCAGGATGAAGTGCCAGGGCTGGGCGTTGGTGGACGACGGGCTGTAGCGCAGCAGGGTTTCGATTTGTGCCAGTTGCGCGGCGTCCAGCCGGCGCTCGGGGTCGAAAGCCTTGGTGGTGTAGCGGCGGAGCAGGTAAGCGGTGATGTCCATGGTGCGGTTCTCGGTGTCAGGCCTGGCTGGCAGGCGGGGTATAGGGTGGGTAGCGGGTGTAGCCGTCGGCCTGGCCGCCAAACAGCGCGGCGGGGTCGAAGTCGGCTAGCGGCCAGCCGTGTTGCAGCCGGGCTGGCAGGTCGGGGTTGGCGATGAAGGGGCGGCCAAAGGCCACCAGGTCGGCCAGCTTGCTGGCCAGCATGGTTTCGGCGCGGGCGGCGTCGTAACGGCCGGCTACGATCAGCGTGCCGGCAAAGCGCTGGCGCAGCGCCTGGCGGAACAGCAGGTCGACTTGCGGCGCATCGTCCCAGTCGGCTTCGGACAGGTGCAGGTAGCCCACGCCCAGCTTGTCCAGCTGCACGGCGGCTTCCAGGATGGTGGGGATGATGTCCGGGCAGGCCATGCCGCGCGCGGTGATATAGGGCGCCAGCCGCACGCCGGTACGCGCCGCGCCGATGGCACCGGCCACGGCGTGGCAGACGTCCAGCAAAAAGCGCAGCCGTGAGCGGCGGCTGCCGCCGTAGCGGTCCTGGCGCTGGTTGGACGTGCTGCGCAGGAACTGGTCGATCAGGTAGCCGTTGCCAGCGTGGATTTCCACCCCGTCGAAACCGGCGGCCATGGCGTTCAGTGCCGCCTGGCGGTAGTCGGCCACGATGTCGGCAATTTCGCCGATGTCCAGCGCACGCGGTGTCGGGCAATCCAGCATCTGGCCCTGGCCGTTGGCGTCGGCAACCCACACCTGTGCTTGCGGCGGCAGTGCCGACGGCGCTACCGGCAGGCCGCCGTCGTGGAATACCGGGTGCGACATGCGGCCAACGTGCCACAGTTGCAGCACGATGCGCCCGCCCGCAGCGTGCACGGCGTCGGTTACGCCGCGCCAGCCGTCGATCTGTGCCTGGCTGTAAATGCCGGGGGTAAAGCTGTAACCCTGGCCCTGGCGCGAAATCTGTGTGGCTTCGCTGATGATCAGGCCGGCGCTGGCGCGCTGGGCGTAGTACTCGGCCATCAGCGCGTTGGGCACGTCGCCGGGCTGGTCGGTGCGGCAGCGCGTCATCGGTGCCATCACGATGCGGTTGGGCAGCGGCAAGGCCGGGTGGGAAAGTGGTGAAAACAACGACATATCGGGCATGGTGGCAAGCTCCTGTTGGGGTTTCCTGCCGGGCAGGAAAACGGTGCTGCTATCATTGCCTTGTATGGAAATTTGAAAAACTGCGCGGCATTGCAAGCACTTGTGAAGGATTTTTGAAAATGAAGGCGCTGCAGGACCTGGAAATTTTCGTGCTGACCAGCGAAACCGGCAGCCTGTCGGCGGCGGCGCGGCGGCTGGACCTGACCCCGGCGGCCACCAGCGCGGCGCTGAAACGGCTGGAGGCCGAGCTGGGCGCGGCGCTGTTTGTGCGCTCTACGCGCAGCCTGCGCCTGACACCGCAGGGCGAGCTGTTTCTGGCGCATTGCCGCCAGGCGCTGGCCACGCTTGGCGCCGGGCGCGACGCCATTGCCGGCGGTGGCAACTTGCAGGGCACGCTGCAGCTGTCGCTGCCGTCCGACCTGGGGCGGCACCAGCTACTGGGCTGGCTGGACGATTTCCAGCAGCGCCACCCCGGCGTCACGCTGCGGGTGCAGCTGTCCGACCGCATGGCCGATGTCTACCGCCAGCCGGTAGACCTGGCCATCCGCTACGGTGTGCCGAGTGATTCAAGCCTGATTGCGGTGCCGCTGGCGGCCGACAACCGCCGCGTGCTGTGCGCGGCACCGTCCTATCTGCAGCAAGCTGGCGTGCCGCAGCAGCCGGACGACTTGCGCCAGCACAATTGCCTGTGTTTCCAGCTGGGCGAGCAGGTGCACCAGCGCTGGCAGTTTTTCCGCTATGGCGTGGCGCATAGCGTGCAGGTGGGCGGCAACCGCGTGTCGGACGACGGCGACGCGGTGCGGCACTGGGCGCTGGCCGGTTACGGCATTGCCTACAAATCGGCGCTGGACGTGCTGCCCGACCTGCACGCCGGCCGCCTGGTGGCGCTGTGCCAGCCGTGGCTGGGCGAGCCGGCGCCGCTGCACATGATGTGCGCCGACCGCCGCCTGCTGAACCCGGTGGTGCAGGCGCTGCGCCATTATCTGGGCGAGCGTTTGCAAGCGTTCATCACCCTTTACCGGGGCGGCCAGGCGGCCAACCCGTCAACCGAGGTACGCCCATGACACCGCTTCACCCCGCGCTGGCCGCCTGGCTGGCCCAGGTCAACGCCATCCAGGCGCAAAGGTTGGCCGCAGGCCAGCAAACCACCCCCATCAGCGCGCGCGAGGCACTGGCCGGGCTGATCGCCGCCATGGTGCCGGCAGGCCCGGCCTTGCCCTGGGTGCAGGAGGCCATGGTTCCCGGCAGTTATCCGGTGCCGGTGCGCATCTATCACCCGGCGCCGGACGAGGCGCTGCCGGTGCTGGTGTACTGCCACGGCGGCGGCCATATGGCCGGCAGCGTCAGCAGCTACGACCCGGTATGCCGCAGGCTGGCGCAGGCCACGCGGCACGTGGTGGTGTCGGTGGAATACCGGCTGGCGCCAGAATGCCCGTACCCGGCCGCCTTGCAGGATGTGTGCACTGTGCTGCACGGCTTGCGGCCAACCTTGCTGGCGCGCGGCGCCAATATCGCCGACGGCCTGCCCGTGCTGGCGGGCGATTCCGGTGGTGCCGCGCTGGCCGCCACCGTGGCGCAGTGGGCGCAGGCCGACGCCAGCCTGGCCATCAGCCGCCTGGTACTGGTGTACCCCAGCCTGGATTACACGCTGTCGCAGCCATCCATCCAGGCGCTGGGGCAGGGCTATCTGCTGGAGGCCGAGCGCATAGCCTGGTACTTCGGCCATTATTTCCGCGAAGGGGGCGACCGCCACGCGGCCTCGCCGCTGTATGGCCAGCCCGGCGCCCGGCACGCGCCCACGCAGATACTGACTGGCGGCTACGACCCGCTGCACGACGAAGGCCTGGCCTACGCCCGCCAGCTGGCTGCGGCCGGGGTGGCGGTGGATTACCACTGCGCGGCCGACCAGATTCACGCCTATATGCTGCTGGAAGCGCTGGTACCGGACGCCTGCGCAGCGGCCTACCAGCGCATAGCCGGTTTTGTGAACGGCAGCGCTTTACACGCCGCGCCGCCCGTGGTGTGATGCGGGCCTTTCAATAGGGGGGCAGACATGCGCTACGGTAAAGAAGGCGGGCTGGTGTACAGCACCGAGCACGGCCAGATGTGCCCCGGCTGCCGCCAGCCACAAGCCGCCTGCCGCTGCGGCACACAGGCGGTGCCGGCTGGTGACGGCGTGGTGCGGGTGAGCTGCCAGCGCAAAGGGCGCGGCGGCAAGACGGTAACACTGGTGCGCGGCGTGCCGCTGGCGGCCGATGCGTTGGCCGCGCTGGGCAAGCAGCTGCGTACCGCTTGCGGTAGCGGTGGCACGGTAAAGGATGGCGATATCGAAATCCAGGGCGACCACGTGGACACGGTGCTGACCAGGTTGGCCGCACTGGGGTATGGCGCGAAGCGCAGCGGCGGCTGAGGGGCTGCGCGCATCGGCCTGGATGCAACAAGCCCCTGTCTCACCGACAGGGGCTTGTCTGTTTGCGGCTAGGTCAGCCCCTGGTTTGGCGCTAGTGTTGTACGCGTGGCTGCAGTGTCACGCATAGCCCGCCTTCGGGCCGGTTGTGCCACGCCAGCTGCAGGCCGTGCAGGCTGGCGATGCGGCCAACAATGGACAAGCCCAGGCCACTGCCGCTGGCGTCTTGCCCGGCCGGGCGGTAAAAGCGCTCGCCTATGCGCGCCAGGTGTTCGGCGGCAATGCCGGGGCCGTTGTCCCGCACCTGTATCTGCTGCGGGCCGATCTGCAAGGCCACCTGGCTGCCCGGCGGGCTGTAACGCACGGCGTTGTCCAGCAGGTTGCGCAGCAAGAGCTGCAGCAAGCTGGCGTCGCCGTCCGCCAGCGGGCCGTGGCCATCCAGCTGCAGGGTGAGGCGGGTATCGCGCAGCGTGGCTGCGGCGGCTACCTCGGCCATGGCCTGCTCGGCAATGGCCGGCCACGATAACGGTGCAAACGGCAGGGTTTGCTGCTGTTCCAGCCGCGATAGCGCCAGCAGCTCGTCTACCAGGTGGCTGGCGCGGTCCACGCTGGCCAGTACCTTGCCAATGGCGGCCTGACGTGCCGCCGGGTCGTCCAGCAGCTGCACCAGCTCGGCTTGCACGCGCAGGCCGGCCAGCGGGCTGCGCAGCTCGTGCGCGGCGTCGGCGGTAAAACGGCGCTCGTGTTGCAGCGTGTTGGCCACGCGGGCAATCAGCTGGTTCATGGCGTCGATCAGCGGCCGGATTTCGCTGGGCACATCGGCAGGTAGCGGGGTGTCGTCGTCGGTGCGGCGCTGCTGTAGCAGCTGGCGTATGCTATCCAGCGGCCGCAGCCCGCGGCCCAGCGCCCACCAGATAGCCAGCATGGCGACCGGCAGTACGATCAGCCATAGCAGCTGCGCCAGCAGCAGGCCGCGCATCAGCTCCCAGCGTTCGCCTTCTTCTTGTGCCACGGCTACCGTGCCCAGCGCGCCGCTGTAGTAGTACACGCGCCAGATTTCGTCGTGGTGCAGGCTGGTGACAAAGCCGGTAAAACCGGGGCGCGGCGATAGTGTCATGCCGTCGCTGTCGGCCACCAGCGCGCGCGCCCGGCTATCCCACATGGCCACCGCCTGATGGTCGGCGCTGTCTTCTTCGTGCAGCTGGCCATTGTTTTGCCCGGCGCGCAGCTGCGGCAGGGTGTGGTAGAGCTGGCGGGCAAACAGCTGCTGCTGCTCGTCGTACAGCTCGGACACCTCGTGATGCGCCAGCAGGCCGACGACAATGCAGGCCAGCAGCCACAGCGGGGTAATGGTTTTCAGCAGGCTGCGGCCAACCGTGCCGCGCAGGCTGTGGCTCATGCTGCGTCGCCCAGCGTATAGCCCAGGCCGCGACGGGTTTTGATCAGCTCGCTGCCCAGCTTTTTGCGCAGGTGGTGGATGTGCACTTCTACCGCATTGCTTTCTACTTCGTGCGCCCAGTCGTACAGCTTTTCTTCGATCTGGGCACGGCTGAGTACGCGGCCCTTGTTATTCAGCAGCAGCTCCAGCAGGGTGAGCTCGCGTGCGGCCAACTCTACCGGCTGCCCGTCCAGCAATACGCGGCGGGCGGCCGGGTCCAGGCTGATGCGGCCGTGCTGCAGCAGCGGGCTGGCCTGGCCACTGCGGCGGCGCAGCAGGGCGCGCAGGCGGGCAGCCACTTCGCCCAGGGCAAAGGGTTTGACCAGGTAGTCGTCGCCGCCACTGTCCAGGCCGCGGATGCGGTCGTCTACCGCGTCGCGTGCGGTCAGTATCAGCACCGGCAGGGCGTGGCCGCTGCGGCGCCAGGCGGCCAGTACGTCCAGGCCGTCTACACCGGGCAGGCCCAGGTCCAGCACCGCGGCGTCGTAGGGTGCGGCGTCGGGGCCGCGCAGCGCCAGCTTGCCATCGCGTAGCCAGTCGCAGCTGAAGCCCAGGGCGGTGAGGCCGGTTTGTAGCCCGTCACCGATCAGCAGGTCGTCTTCGATAATGAGGATGCGCATGCTACCTCCGTGTTTTATAGGGCCAGTGTACTGTGTTCAGCCCCGCCAGGTCTTGTAGCCGGTGATCATGGCGCGCACCAGGTTCACCTTTTCCAGCTTGCCTATCAGGATGGCGGCGGCGGCGTGCAGGCCCACAGCCAGCATCAGGGTATTGGCCAGGCCTTCGTGCAGCGCTTCCAGCCAGTCTTCGCCCCAGTAGGCGTCGGTGCCCATCAGGTAGCCGGTGGCGCCCAGCGACAATACCAGTGCCATCAGCGCCAGCATCATCAGCGCGCCCAGCGGGTTGTGGCCGTCGCTGTGTGGCAGCGTGCCGGCACGCAGCTGTTGCAGGTGGTGACGCAGGCGTGCAGGGGTAGGGAAGAAGCTGGCAAAGCGCGCGTGATGGCTACCGATAAAGCCCCACAGGATGCGTATCAGCACCAGGGTGCTGGCGATATAGCCCGCCCAGCGGTGCGGCGGGTCGCCTTCTTCCAGCAGCAGGAAGTTGGCCAGCACGCAGGCTACCAGGCTCCAGTGGAACAGGCGCACCAGCGGGTCCCACACATATTGGCGGCGCGGGGTGGCGCTGAGGTTTTCCATGGTGATCTCCGTAAGCAAAAGCGCCTGCCGGGTAGGCCGGCAGGCGGGGCAATACCGTTTAGTCTTCGATATCGGTTTTAACCGGCGTACCGCTTACCGGGTCAAAGTAGATTTCTACTTTCTTGCCGTCCTTGTTTTTGCCGTAGATCTCGTAGCAGTTGCCGGATACCTTGAACTTCTTGATCTGGTAGCCTTCGGCGGTCAGCTTTTTCTTGAAGTCGGCTTCTTTCTGCCATTTGTCTTTTGGCTGGGCTTTGCACTCGGCCCCGGCCAGGGCAGCGTTGGAGGCAAAGGCGGCAATCAGGGCAACAGCAAACAGTTTTTTCATGGTGACGCTCCGTGTAGACCCCTGCTGTAGTGCAGGTACAGGTGCATTAAAGCAAGCCAGCCTTAACGCCCCCTTATGCCCACTGGATGTTTTGCATTGCTGGCTTTTACTCTGTTTGCGGCCTGTGCGGCGTGCATGAAAAATGCCGGCCTGCAAGGGCAGGCCGGCATGGGCTTGAGCGTACCGGTGTTTTAGTGGCGGTGCGCAGCGCGGTAGTCGAACACGGCAAAGCCCAGCACGCACACTAGCCAGACTACCCAGCCGCTCCACAGGTTGTGGCTAAGGAAGTGGGCTCCGCGCGCCACCTGGCCCAGCCCCATCAGCATACCGGCCAGCACGCCGCCCCACAGCGCCATGCGCGCCCGGCCCGGGTGGCTGGGCTGCCAGTAAAAGTACAAGGCCATCAGGGCAAAGCCGGCAGAGGCATGCCCGCCCGGAAAGCAATGGCCGGGGCCGGCATTGAGTGGGGTGGCCGCCAGGGTGGGAAAGTGTTCTGCGCTGCCACCGTAGGCGGCCATGTCCCACGGGCAGGAGTGGGCGCTGCGGGCTTTCAGGCTGGATACCGCAGCGGTCGCCAGCATCATCATGCCGGCGGTAAAAGCGCGGCGGCTGTCACGGCGCCGCAGGCTGCTGTACAGCAGCCACAGTACACTGGCCGCCACCGCGTATTTGGCCAGGCGGTGGTTCAGCCAGTCCAGCCAGGTGCTGTTTTGCAGGGGAAAAGCTTGCAAGACGTCGCTATAGAACAGGCGGGTGAAGCTGCCATCCAGCGGGGTGTCGTATTCCAGTACCAGAAACAGCAGTGCAAGCAGTGTTAGCCCTGCCAGCTGTATCGCAACCCGGCGCAGCACCACAAACGTGGGTTGCAGCGCCGCTGCGTGCTGCGCTTGTGTCAGTACATTGCCCTGCATGGTGGTGGCCCGCTATCCAGTGAAATGGCGGGCATGTTGTGCCACCAAGCTTATGCTGCGCTTAAACGCGTGTTTCCGTTGCCGCGATGGTGGCTCAGGCAGCTTGTTTGCCCCAGGCCGGCAGGCGCAGCATCCCCTGGCTCAGGCTGACACCCAGCAGAATCAGGCCGCCACCCAGCCAGTGATAGCCATGGATGGTTTCGCCCAGCGCCACGCTGGCCATCAGCGCGGTAAACAGCGGCAGCAGGTTCATGAAGATGGCGGTGCGGTCGCTGCCCAGCGTCTGGATGCCACGCATCCAGAAGTAGGCCGCCAGAATGGACGAGGCAATACCGGCAAACAGCACCAGCGGCACGCCAGCCGGGGGGATGGCCATGCTTTGCGCGCTAGCTGCCACCGGTATCAGCATCAGTACTGCCAGCCCCACCTGCACGTACAGGTTCAGCCATTGGCCAAACGGCGGTGCCCAGCGTTTGAACAGAATGCCGTACAGCGCATAGCTGGTGGAACCCAGCAGCATCAGCGCATCGCCGGCGTTTACCCCGCCCGCCAGCAGCGCCAGCGGGTTGCCTGCACCCAGCAGATACAGCACGCCTGCCAGCGACACCGCCACCCCGGTAGCGGCAGCAGCACTGATGCGCTGCCGGAACACCACCGCGTTAAGCAGCAGGCCCAGTAGCGGAATCAGCGCGCAGATCACGCCCATATTGGTGGCCGTGGTCAGGTGGGCAGCGTAGTAGGCCAGGCACTGGTAGGCCACCATGCCCAGCAGCGCCAGTGTGGCAAAACGCGGCAGCAGCGGGCGGATGGCCGGCCATTGCGCGCGCAGCGGCCGCCACATGAAGGGGCTGAGTACCAGTAGCGCCACTAGCCAGCGGTAGAAAGAAATGGCGGCCGGGTCCAGCACGTTGGCCGCAGCCTTGGATACCACGGTATTGGCGGCCCAGATCAGCACCGCCAGCAAGGGGAAAAATCGTGCCATGACAGGCTCCAGAACAAGCATGCCGCGAGTGTAAGCCTGTCTGTTGCAAGGTATATACTTCAAAGCAGACAATCCGATACGCCATTGCCGACAACATGCCCGCTTACCACTACAGCAGCACCGACCTGGGTCTGCTGCCGCCAGCACCACTGCACTTCCGCCACGAGCAATACCTGGCCAATACCGATTTCGAGTGGCACATCCACCCGTGGGGCCAGATCAACCGCATCAGCCTGGGCATTCTGGAACTGCAGCTGCCGGAGCGTACCCTGGCGGCCCCGGCCGAGTACCTGGTGTGGATACCGGCCGACCTGCCGCACGCGGCGCACATCCGCCAGGCGCTGGATTACGTGTCGGTGTACGTGGCGCCAGGGTTGGCCGCACAGCTGCCCCCCCAGCCCTGCCTGATACCGCAAACCCCGCTGCTGCGTGCGCTGCTGGATGACTTTTGCCAGCGCGGCGTTACCGCCATGGCCGACGAGTGGGACACCCTGCAAGCGCAGCTGCTGGTGCAGCGCATGGTGCAGGCCGGCAGCCTGGACGACTACCTGCCCGATAGCCACGACCGCCTGCTGCGCCCGCTCTTGCACGCCTTGCGTGCCGAGCCAGGCAACAACACCACGCTGGCGGCGTGGGCGGCACAGGTACACAGCACCGAGCGCACGCTGGCGCGGCGTTTCCAGCAGCAGCTGGGCATGAGCTTTGCCGCCTGGCGCAACCGCGTGCGCCTGCTGCAGGCGCTGGCCTGGCTGAAGGCCGGCCGTACTGTGGCCGATATCGCCGCCGAGCTGGGCTACGCCACGCCGTCGGCTTTTATTGCCATGTTTGCCCGCCATACCGGCATGACGCCGGAGCGCTACCGGCGCCAGCTGCTGGCTGGCAGGGCATAAAACAGCTGCGGCCAACCTGGGCAAGGTTGGCCGCATGGGCGGGGCGGGGGCGGTTTACTGGCTGAGCGCCTCGTCCGGCGCCACCGGTATGGCCGGGTCTATCGCTTCTGCGGCCGGTTCACTGGCGGCCAGCGCGGGCCCGCGTTGCGGCTGGTAAGGCTTGCCGTTTTGCAGCAGTTTGCCGTCTGCCAGCTCGAAACGGGTTTGCAGCAGGGCACCGGCCTGTTGCAGGCTGCCGGCGGCCAGCATCTGCGACACCATGCTGCGGTAGCTTTGTACCAGCGCGTCGCGCTGTGCCTCGGGGGCAAAATCGTTGATCCAGCGTTCCGGCAGGATTTGCGGCCAACTGATCAAGGTCTGCAGCGCCAGCTTTTTGGCCAGCGCGGCATCATTGCCCGCCAGCTCGCCCTCGCTTGGTGCGCTCAGGCTGGCTTTGATGTTCAGCGTGCTGTTGCCCTCCGGGTTGGCCAGGGCAATCACCTGCGCAAACGCCGGGCTATGCGACAGGATGCGCGCCAGCAGCGCGCGGTGGGCCGGGTTGGCCAGCTGGCTGTCGAAATGGCATTGCAGCACGCCCTGGGTCAGCGCCTGCTTGTTGTAGTCGGCCAGCGCCTTGGCATCCAGCCGGCTCAGGCTGGCCTGGCCGGACAGGTCGCCCAGCGGCTTGCTGTTGTAGTGCAGGCCCACCCAGCTGCCTTTGCCGCTGAGCGCCACCATGCCGCCTTGTTCGCTGCTTTGCATGCTGGTTTCCAGCACGCCGGCGCTAAAACTGTGCGGCGTATCGCCCTGGCTGGCAGCAAGCTGTACGCCGCCAAAGCGCAGGGTTTCCTGGCCCAGCAACAGGCCGCTGCTGCTGCGCTGGTATTGGCCCTTGTGCTGCAGGTCTTGCGTGCTCAGCTTGAAGCGGCCCTGGGCATCGCTGGCGTCGCTGCCGCGCAGTACCAGCTCGTGCTGCAGGTTTTGCAGGGGCAGGTCGTACTGGAAGGTGGCCTCCAGGCCTTTCCAGTGCAGCATATTGCCGTTTTTCTCCACGCGGAACCCCGGGCTGCTGATGCGGGTCTCCATCTGGCCCAGCCAGCCGGCGCGGGTTTGGATGCTCAGTGGCTGCGCATCGCCAAACAGCTGCTTGATGGGCTCGGCCCAGTTGGCCGGCCAGATGATGTCGGTGCGCACGCCCGGCGAGAACGGGTTGTGCGACACCGTATTGCGCACGGTAATGCCCGGGCGCGTGCCGCCAAACAGCTCGCTGTTGATTTCGTTGTCGCAGCCTAGCTGGTAGCTCACGGTCTCTTCGCTTTGCCACAGGCTGTAGGTCTTGCTGCGGCTGATCACTTTCAGCAGCGGGTACTGCACCATGGCCTGGTTCAGCTTGTCCAGCTGCTGGTGGCTGCGCCAGGCGGTATAGGCGCTGGCACCGCTAAAGGTGGCCAGCAGGACGGCAGTGGCGGTAAGGGCGAGGTGGGCGGGCTTCATGGCGGGGCTCGGGCGGGGGAAAGCGTCACTGTATGGCAGCGGAATAGCCAGGGTCAATTTGCCCGCCACCGGGCCAGCCATTACAGTGCATTTTTATGTTGCAGGAGCGTCGTGTGCTGAAAACCATAGCAGGGTGGCTATGCCTGTGCCTGTGCCTGTGCCTGGCCGCTGCCAGCTGGGGGGCGGGGCAGGCGTGCCGGGTCACGGCGATCAGCGATGGCGATACGGTAAAGTGCCTGCAAGACTGGCGCGAGCTTACCGTGCGCCTGGGGCAGATCGACGCGCCGGAAAAAGCCCAGCCCTACGGCCAGCGGGCCCGTGCCGCGCTGGCTGCGCGCGTGTTTGGCCGCAATGTGCAGCTGGAGCGCCATGAAACCGACAAATACGGCCGCATCGTTGGCCGCCTGTGGCTGGACGGCGTGGACATCAACCTGGCCCAGGTGCAGGACGGCTGGGCCTGGGCCTACCGTGACTACCTGAAAGAGACGCACTATATCGCTGCCGAAAACAGCGCCCGCGCTGCCGGGCGCGGCCTGTGGGCCGGTAGCGGCCCGGTGCGCCCGCAAGACTGGCGCCGTGGCAGCCGCCGCGCCAGCAGCCTGCCACCGCTGGACACACCTGCAGCCAACCCTGGCCGCAGCACCCCCGCCAGCCCGGCCAAGCCGGCCGCGGCTTTCCAGTGTGGCAGCAAAAACCGCTGCAGCCAGATGGCCAGCTGCGCCGAGGCGCAGTTTTACCTGCAGCAATGCGGCGTGAAAAAGCTGGACGGCAATAACGACGGCATCCCCTGCGCGTCGCTATGCCGCCCGTGAGCCAGCAGCTTTAACGATCGGCCTTGCCTGCCATGCTGGCCAGTGCGGCCAGGCGCGTAGCCAACCATGCCGGCGTCCGGCCGGCGTCCTGGGCTGACTCCACGCTGCGTATGGCCTGGCGTACCAGCATGGCACCGGGCCAGCGTAGCGGCTCGGGCGGAAACTGTGCCAGCGGCCCCCGCGCCAGCGGGCTGCGCGTCCAGGCATTGTCCTGCCCCAGCAGCAGGTTGCTCAGCAGCTGCCCGCCTAGGTGGCACTGCACCACGCCATTGCCGGAGTACCCCATGCCGTAAAACACCCGCCGGTAGCCGGGCAGCACCCCAAAGAAGGGCAGGCCGGTGGCCGAGCGGTCGGACGCACCGGTCCAGCTTTGCGCCAGCGGCACCTCGGCCAGCGCCGGAAAAAAGCGCGCGATGGCCGCCTGCAGTTGGCCGCGGTAGGCGCTGGGCTGGTCGAAATAATCGTGCAGGCGGTTGCCCCAGGCAATGCGGTTGCCGCCCTTGCCCAGCATCAGCCGCCCGTCGGGTGTGCTGCGCCAGTAGTGCACAAAGGTACGCAGATCGCACACCGCCTGGCCACGGTCCAGCCCCAGCTGCCGTATCAGCTCGGGCGCGGGCTCGGTAATGACCATATCGGACGATACCAGCACCACGCTGTCGGCCAGCTGGCCAAAGCGGCGCGGCATGGCGGCGTTCAGCGCCATCACTGCCTGCCGCGCCTGTACGCAGCCGTGAGCGGTATGCACCCGCACCTGTTCGCCCTCTTGCAGCGTGGTCATGGCGCTGTGTTCGTACACGCGCACGCCCATGGCGCGGGCTACCCGCAGCAGGCCGCGTACCAGCAGCGCCGGTTGCAGGCTGCCCGCCGCCGGGCTGTACACGCCGTGCTGCAGCTGTGCGCTGCCACCCAGCGCCACGGTGCCGGCAGCGTCCAGCGCTTGCCAGCGCTTGCGGCCAACCTGGTCCAGTGCGGCCAGTACCCCGTCCAGCGTGCCGGCTTGGGCGGCGCTGCTGGCGGCGTACACGGCGCCGCCCAGCCGTATGCCCGCATCGATGCCGTGCTGGCGGCAGAAGGCGGCGATATCGTGCACGGCTTGTTCCGAGGCGGCTACTAGGCGGCCGGCCTCCTCGGCACCGTACAGCTGGCACAGCGACAGGTATTTGGTGCTCCAGGTCAGCATGCAGCCACCGTTGCGCCCCGACGCGCCACTGCCGCACAGGTCTTTTTCCAGCACCACGATGCGCCAGTGCGGCTGCGCCTGCTGCGTCATGATGGCGGTCCACAGGCCGGTGAAACCACCGCCCACGATGCACACGTCGGCCAGCAGCTCGCCCTGCAGCGGTACTGGCTGCGGCTGGCCCTCGGCGGTTAGCGCCTGTTGTAGCCAGAAGGCTTGCTGGCTCACGGGCGTTCCCCATTGGCCAGGCGCGCCTCGATGGCGTCCAGCACCGCAGGCAGCTCGACGAGGGTATCCACCACGTAGTGCGCGCCAGCTGCACGCAGCTGCGCTTCGGCCGGGGCGCGGTATTCGGCCTGCTGCGCCGGGCTCAGTGCTGCCCACTCATCGGCGGTTAGCCCCACGGCGTTGCCGCTGGCGGCCAACCCTACCGTCCACATGCCGGCACGCAGGCCTTCGGCAATGCCCGGCACGGTGTCGTCTACCTTCACGCAGTGGCGCACATCGCCCACGCCCAGCGCCAGCACATTGTCCAGCACCATCCACGGGCCGGGGCGGCCGCCGGCGGGCAGGTCGTCGGTGGCCACGGTGTGGTCCGGCGCGTAGCCGGCGGCGGCGGCCTGCGGCAGCAGCTGGTCCATCACCACGCGCGGGTAGCCGGAGCAGCTGCCGATTTTCAGGCCGCGTGCGCGCAGGCTGTCTACCGTGGCGATGGCGCCGGGGATGGGGGCGGAGTACTCGCCCACGCGCGCTACCTGCAGCGGCATGAATTCTGCGTATAGCGCGTCCACGTCGCTGTCTTGCATGGCCCGGCCAAAGCGCGCCTGCCAGCGCTCGGCCACGCCCGGCAGGCGGCCTAGCGCCTGGATATGGTCCCATTTGGCCAGGCCCATCGGTACGCGGGCTTCGGCCATGCTGACCGGTACGCCGATGCGCGCGAAGACGTCTATCAGTACCTGGGTGGGGGCAAAAGAGCCGAAATCCACCACGGTGCCGGCCCAGTCGAAAATCACGGCTTCAAGGTGCTGGTAAGTGTGCATGGTGTGTGCCTCAGGCAAGCCAGCCGAGCTGGCGCAGGGTGGAGATGATGACGTGGCAGGCCTGGCCGATTTCGGCCTGGTCGATGGCGCCGATGCAGCCCACGCGGAAGGTTTCCTGGCTGGTGAGCTTTCCGGGGTACAGCACAAAACCCTGTTCGCGCACCGCCTGGTACAAGGTGGTAAAACGGTACTCCGGGTGCGCCGGCGCGTGGAACGTCAGGATGATAGGGGCCTGCAGCGCGGGCGGCAGAAACAGCGCCAGCCCGGCTTCGCCCAGGCTGCGCTGCAGCTGCGCCGCGTTGGCCGCATAGCGCGCCAGGCGTGCCGGCTGGCCGCCTTCGGCCAGGTATTGGTCCAGCGCGGCGCGCAGCGCGGCAACCACATGCGTGGGCGGGGTAAAGCGCCATTGGCCGGTGGCTTGCAGGTAGTCGTGCTGCGCGGCCAGGTCGAGCGAAAGCGAGTGGCTGTTGCCGCGGCTGGCGGCCAAGCTGGCCTGGTTGACGATGACAAAACCCATGCCGGGCACGCCTTCCAGGCATTTGTTGCTGCTGGCCACCAGCGCATCGATGTGTAGCGCGGCTACGTCGATAGGCAGTGCGCCGAAGCTGGACATGGCGTCCACAATCAGGCGGCGGCCGGCGGCGTGCACCACGGCGGCCAGCTCGGCCAGCGGGTTCAGCATGCCGGTGCTGGTTTCGCAGTGCACCAGGCCTACATGGGTAATGGCCGGGTCGTCGTGCAGCAGCATGGCCAGCGTGGCGGCGTCCGGCGGGGTGTCGTCGGCGGTGCTGTACAGGCTGTGTTCGCGCCCCAGATAGCGGGCAATGTCGGCCATCCGGCGGCCGTAGGCGCCACCGGCCAGCACCAGCAGCTTGCCGCCGCGCGGTACCAGGTTGGCCACGGCGGCTTCGACGGCAAAGGTGCCGGAGCCTTGTAGTGGTACGCATACGTGGCTGCCCTGGCCGCCGGCAATGGCCAGCAGGTCGTGGCAGACGCTGGCGGTCAGCTGGTTGAAGCGGCTATCCCACGAGCCCCAGTCGGTGAGCATGGCGGTTTTGGTGGCCAGGCTGGTGGTGAGCGGGCCGGGGGTGAGTAGTATCGGTTCGCGCATGGTGCTTCCTTGCTTGTCTAGATGTCTTTGCGGGGTCAGAAAAACCGGGCCGCAGCCCGGTGAGGCAGGGTTTACAGCGGCCGCCGCCAGCGCTGGCTACGCGCCAGCAGCCAGTGCGATAGCAGGGCAAACAGCAGGCAGGCCGCGCCGCTGCTGGCCACGATCAGCGTGGCCATGGCCGCGGCGGCGGCGGTATCGCCAGCGTCGTCCATGTTCAGCACCGCTACCGCCGCCAGCACGGTGTCTGGCGTGTACAGAAAGATCACCGCCGACACGGTGGTCATGGCCGACACAAAAAAGTAGCGGGCAATATCCAGCACCGCCGGCAGGCAGGTGGGCAGGGTGACGCGCCACAGCGTGCGCCACAGCGGTACTTTCAGCGAGGCGGCCACCGGCTCGAAATCGCCATCCAGCTGCGCCAGCGCCGTGCGCGCCGTCATGTGGGCGGTGGTGTAAAAGTGCGCTACCGAGCACAGCACCAGAATCGCCAGCGTGCCGTACAGGCCGTGCAGCGGGTTGGCCGCATGGTTGAAGAAAAAGATATAGCCCAGGCCCAGCACCAGCCCCGGCACCGCCATGGGCAGCATGGCCAGCGCGTGCAGCAGCTGCCCTGCCGTGCCGGCGGTGCGTAGCTTGCTGCTGCCCCAGGCGCCCAGAAACACCAGTACCGTGCCGGCCAGCGCGGTATACAGCGCCAGTTTCAGGCTGTTGGCAAACGCCAGCCAGCCGCCGCCGTCTACCAGGTCAAAGTCGAAATGCTGCAGCGTAAAGCTGAGCTGGTATGGCCACTGCTGGATGAAGGCCGCCGCGATGGCGGTACCCAGCAACACCAGCAGCGCGCCACCCACCGCGCTGCAGTACAGCAGCGCCAGCAGGCGCACCAGTGGCTGGCGCAGCGGCTGCAGCGGCTGCGCGCGCGCCGATACCTGGGTGCCCTGGCGCCGTTGCAGCCAGCGATCCACCGCAAACGACAGCAGCGCCGGCAGCAGCAACAGCAAGCCGATCACCGCACCGCGCGGGAAGTTCTGCTGGCCGATGACCTGTTTGTACGCCTCTACCGCCAGCACCGGGTACTGGCCGCCTATCACCTTGGCCACGCCAAAGTCGGTGACCACCAGGGTAAACACCACCATCGCTGCCGATACCAGGCCGTAGCGCGTGGCGGGCAGGGTGATGGTGGCAAAGCGGCGCAGCGGGCCGGCGCCCAGCGTGCGCGCTGCTTCGTACAGCCTGGCGTCGCCCACCGCCAGCGCGGTGAGCAGAATCATCAGCGCGTGCGGAAAGGTGTAAAACGCCTCGCCCAGCACGATGCCGGCAAAGCCATAAATGCTGCCGTCGGCAAACCAGCTTTTCAGCAGGCCCTGGTGGCCAAACAGGTAGACCAGCGAGATACCCGGCAGCAGCGATGGCGCCAGCAAGGGCAGCAAGGCCAGCAGGCGGAACAGCCCGCGCCCTGGCAGCGCCACACGGGTGAGCGCAGCGGCGTAGCCGTAGGCCAGCGGCAGCACCAGGGCGGTGGTGGCCAGCGCTACCTGCAGGCTGCCGCCTGCCGCGCGCGCCAGCCCCGGCTGCGCCAGTGTGTCGCGCAGCGGTGCCAGGCCGGCAAAGCTGCCGTCTGCGGCCAACATGGCCTGGCCCAGAATGGCGGCCAGCGGCAGCAATACGGCCACCACCAGCAAGGCCAGCAGCAGCCACAACAGCAGGCTGGCCTGGGTTTCGTCGCGGCTGGCGGCCAGGCGGCGCGGTGTGCTCAGGCTAGTCATGCTGTGCCCCCTCGCCGGCAAACACGCGCAGCCGTGCCACATTGAGCGATACCGGTACGCGCTGTTGCAGGCTGATATCCAGTTGCGCCAGCTGGGCGTGTGTGATGTCCGCCACCACGTTGGCCGCACCCCAGGCCGGTACGTGCAGGCTCACGCGGTAGATGGGGCCCAGCAGTTCAAGCTTGGTTATGTCGGCCAGTACCGCGTCCGGCGTGGCTGGCCAGCGCGGGTGCAGGATCAGGTCTTCCGGGCGGATGAACAGGGTCAGCGCGCTGCCTGGCGGGGTGCCGTGCGGCGCGGGCAGCAGCAGGGATACATCGCCCAGCGTGGCGTGCTGGCTGCTGCGGCTGCATGCGGCCAAGCAGTTGCCCTGGCCGACAAAGCTGGCCACAAAGCGCGTGGCCGGCTCGCGGTACAGCGTAAACGGCGTGGCGCACTGCTCGATGCGGCCGCCGTTCATCACCACCACGCGGTCGGCCATGGTCAGGGCTTCTTCCTGATCGTGCGTGACCATGATGGTGGTAATGCCCAGCTTTTGTTGCAGGCTGCGGATCTCGCGGCGCAGGTGTTCGCGCACGCGGGCGTCCAGTGCCGACAGCGGCTCGTCCAGCAACAGCAGGCTGGGCGAGGTGGCCAGCGCGCGCGCCAGTGCCACCCGCTGCTGCTGGCCGCCGGACAGCTGCGCCGGGTATTTGCCGGCGATCTCGTCCAGGCCGATCAGCGCCAGCAGCTCGGCCACACGGCGCGCTTTGTCACGGCGGGCACCGCCCAGGCCATAGGCGATGTTGTCGGCCACGCTCAGGTTGGGAAACAGCGCGTAGCTCTGGAACACAATGCCGTAGTCGCGCTGCGCGGGCGGCAGCAGGGTAATGTCGCGGCCATCCATGACGATCTGGCCGCTATCGGGCACGTCCAGCCCGGCGATCTGGCGCAGCAGCGTGGTTTTGCCGCAGCCGGACGGGCCCAGCAGGCAGACGAACTCGCCCTTGCCGATGGTGAGGTCCAGCTGGCTCAGTACCTGTTGCTGGCCAAAGCGTTTGCTGATGCCGGCCAGGGTCAGGTAGGGGCGGGTGGCGGCGCCGTCGGCTGGCGGCGCTTTGTGCAGCAGGGTGGTGGGGTCGAGCTTCATGGTGTGGCTTTCAAAACGTTGGCCGCAATAGCCAGGTAGTGCGCCAGCGGCGGCGGGCTGGCAGCAGGGTCTTTGGCCAGGTCGTCGCAGTGGCGCAGAGTCAGGGCGTCGGCGGCCCACGGGCGGGCGGCAAAGCGTTGGCAGGCGGCGGCGCTCATCACGCCGCCTTGCAGTACCAGCGAGGCTTGCGAGGCAGGCGACAGCGCGGCGTGGTAGCCGCTCTGCACGGCGCACAAATAGCGTTTGGCGGCCACGTGCAGGGCAATGGGCTGCAACACATCGTCCGCAAACAGGTGTTGCAGGCTGTGTACGGCCACCGCTTCGTGGTGGTCGTTAATGCCGTTTGTGACGTCCTCGTCGCCCTGTTCGCACACCAGGTGGCCCAGGTCGTGCAGCAGGGCGGCGGTAATCAGTGCCGGGCTGGCCCCCGCTTGTTCGGCTGCGTGGGCGCTTTGCAGGGCGTGTTGCAGCTGGCTGATGGCTTCGCCGCCGTACAGGCGGGTGCCGCTGCCGGCCAGCAGGCTGGCGATATCGTCCAGGCAGGTAAGCGGGGTGCTGGGCATGGGGTGCTCCGGCGGCGGGGCGCGCCCGCCGCGTGGGGTGGCTTATTTGGGTTCGGATTTGCTGTCGTAGCGGCGGGTCCACTCGGCCAGGATGCGGTCACGGTTGGCCGCAGACCAGCGCAGGTCCTGCTTCACCAGGCGTTTTTCGTAGTCGGCAGGGATGTGCGCGTTGGGCTTGGCAATGCCGGGCATGGCGACGATGGCAAAGTTTTTCTCGTACAGCTCGTTGGCCGATTGCGAGGCAGACCAGTCGGCCAGGCTGCGGGCGGCGGCCAGGTTGCGCGTGCCTTTCAGGATGGCGGTAGCTTCTACGTCCCAGCCCAGGCCTTCTTTGGGGAACACCACGTCGATCGGCGCGCCACCGTCTTTGAGCTTGGCCGCGCGGTATTCAAACGAAATGCCGATAGGGAACTCGCCGGCAGCGGCTTGTTTGCACGGCTTGGAGCCGGAGTGGGTGTACTGCGCCATGTTCTGGTGCAGCTTGTCCATATAGGACCAGCCTTCTTTTTCGCCGAACAGCGTCAGCCAGGCGGTAACGTCAAAATAGCCGGTGCCGCTGGAGGCCGGGTTCGGCATCACGATCTTGCCCTTGTATTCCGGCTTCAGCAGGTCTTTCCAGCTTTCCGGTTTTTTCAGGCCCTGCTTGGCGGCTTCCACGGTGTTAAAGCAGATGGCCGCGCCCCATACGTCCATGCCTACCCAGGCTGGCGGGTTGCTGTCGTCTACGTAGGCCTTGCTGAGCTTGCCCAGGTTTTTCGGCGCGTACGGCTGCAGCATGCCTTCCTTTTCTAGCACCAGCAGCGACGATGCCGCCACGCCCATCACTACGTCGGCCTGCGGGTTGGCTTTTTCGGCCAAGAGCTTGGCGGTAATGATGCCGGTGGAGTCGCGCACCCAGCGCAGCTTCACGTCCGGGTATTCCTGCTCGAACTTTTGCTGGTAGGCCTTCAGCTGGTCGGCTTCCAGCGCGGTGTAGACGGTGAGGGTGGTGTCGGCCAGGGCGGCCAGGCTGGTGGTGGCCAGCACGGCGGCCAGCAGGGTGCGGAGGGTGTGCATGTCGTGAGCCTTGTGTCGGGTTAGGAGACAAGGCGCACTGTACGCGGCCAACATTACAGGCGATTTACATCTAGATGTCTAGATGACTTTGTGTGTCTTATGCCACACAACGTTGTGCCGGTACTACGGCCGGTGGCCTGCTGCTTACAGGCTGTCGGGGGTGATTTCTACCTGCACGTTGTCCCCGCCAAAGCGGGTAATGCCGTACTCGATGGGTGTGCCGGCGCTGTCGGTATACACGCTTTCCACGTACAGCACCGGCTGCTGCTTGCCCTGGCCCAGTGCGGCAGCGACTTCGGGTCGCGGCAGGCGCGCGCTGATGCGGCTCAGGCTGCGGCGAAAGCTGGCGATGCCCAGGCGGGCAAAGGCTTCGCTGGTGCTGCGGCTGTGGCGGTAGTGCTCGATAAAGCCGTCAAAGCGCGGCAGCGGAAAGTACTGCGTACAGACGCTGACCACTTTGCCATCGGCCAGGTCCAGTGCTTCGACGCGCAATACCTGGCTGCCGGCAGGCACGGCCAGCAGCCGGGCCACGGCGTCGCTGGCGGGCTCGAAATGGCAGGACTGGATGTCCACATCGCTTACCAGGTGCTGTTCGTTCAGGCTGTGCGAAAAGCGGCTGCTCTTGCCCAGGCGGTAGGCAATGATTTCTTCCTGCACAAAGGTGCCGCGGCCGCGTTCGATACGTACCAGGCCTTTGTCTTGCAGATGCTGGATAGCCTGGCGCACGGTGTGGCGGTTGACGGCAAAGCGTTCGGCCAGCGCGGTTTCGTTGGGCAAGCGGCCCTGCAGAGTGCGGGCCAGGATTTCCTGGCTGAGGGTGGCTTCGATCTGCAGCCACAGCGGGGTGCCGGCAGGGCGGGCGGTGCGTTTGTTCATGGTGTACGGGCTAAAAGGGTTTGCCCGACATTACCATGACAATGTGACAGCTGACAGCGTACGCCGTCGCGCAAATGGCAAAAGGCCCCTGTCTTGCGACAGGGGCCTAAATGCTTGGTGCCGGAGAAAGGAGTCGAACCCTCGACCTTCTGATTACAAGTCAGCTGCTCTACCAACTGAGCTACACCGGCGTAGGACGCGAATATTAGACAAGCCTGCGCGCTTTGGCAAGCCCCTGCATGCAATTTTTTTGCATGCAGGCCAATCAGGCGGGGGTGGCTGGCAGTGTTACTGCATCCACACCAGGTTGGCCCAGATTTCGTCCAGGTTGATGCGGTGCTGGAATAGACGTTTCATGTTGCGGCTCCTGCGGTGTAATGGGCTGTTGTCATGATGCTGCATATCAATTTAAAAGTTAAATTGATAATAAAAATACAATAGCTAAATTATTGCTATGAAGCTGGCTAGACGGGCCGGAGGCGGCCCAAGGTGTCGCGCGGCTGCCGACGCCAGCCAGGCCTGGGGCTGAATCTGGCTGGCGATTGCTGCAGCCTTGGGCAGGCATGCGCTATGGTGGGCGTAACTTGTCCGGGTACGGATTACTTAAATAAGGGGAGCGCGTTATGTCTTGGTCTGCCGGTTATGTCACGGATGTGGATTACACCTACGGGTACTACAGCGAGCTGAACCCCTACTACGCGCGCTTTGTGCTGCAGGATGCCGGCTACGCGCTGCCGGCCTGGTACACCGCCTGCGAGCTGGGTTTTGGCCAGGGCATGAGCGTTAACCTGCACGCCGCCAGCGGCAGCCTGCAGTGGTACGCCAATGACTTCAACCCGCAGCACGCCGCTTTTGCGCAAGAGCTGGCAGCCATCAGTGGTAGCGGTGCGGTGCTCAGCGACGAATCATTTGCCGAGTTTTGCGCCCGCGACGACCTGCCGCAGTTCGATTTCATCGGTCTGCACGGTATCTGGAGCTGGATCTCGCCGGACAACCGCGCCCTGATCGTGGACTTTGTACGCCGCCGCCTGCGGGTGGGGGGCGTGCTGTATATCAGCTACAACACGCTGCCGGGCTGGGCGGCCTTTGCGCCGCTGCGCAAGCTGTTTGCCTGCCACGCCGAGCGCATGAGTGCACCGGGTGCCGGCATCGAAGCCCAGGTCAAGGCGGCACTGGATTTCAGCCAGCAGCTCGTTGCCACCGAGCCGCGCGCCTTGTCCGATAGCCGTGTAAAAGACAGGCTGGGCACCATCGCCAAGCAAGACCCGCACTATCTGGCGCATGAATACTTCAACCGCGACTGGGAGCCGATGTACTTTGCCGATCTGGCTGCGGCGCTGGTACCGGCCAAGCTGGCTTACGCCTGCCAGGCCAGCACCATGGACCAGGTGCCGGTGCTGCACTTTACGCCAGAGCAGCAGGCTCTGCTGGACGGCATCGCCGACCCGCTGTTTCGCGAAACCGTGCGTGATTACATCCAGAACCAGCAGTTCCGCCGCGACTACTGGATCAAAGGTGCCCGCAAGCTGGCGCCGGCCGAGCAGCAAGCGCAATGGGAGCGCATGCGTGTGGCGCTGGCCGTGCCGCGCGACCAGGTAAAAATGAAGCTGGCCTTGCCGCGTGGCACCATCAACCTGACCCCCGCACTGTACGACCCGCTGCTGGATATGCTGCAGGATGGCCAGCCGCGCACGCTGGGCGAGCTGGCCAAGCGTCTGCTGGGCCCCGCCATGCAGCGCAGCCAGCTGGTAGAGGTGATTCGTGTGATGGTGGGCGCGCGCATGTTGCACCCGCTGCCCGAGCAAGCCGCCGCAGACGGCCAGGCAGCCGCCCGGCTGAACCAGCGCATTGTGCAGCTGGCGCAGCACAGTGCGGGCATTGCCGCCCTGGCCAGCCCGCAAACCGGTGGCGGCGTGCCGATTTCGCGTTTTACCCAGCTGTTTATCCAGCAGTATCTGGCCGGCGAGCGCGAGGCGGATGGCCTGGCGCGCTACGTGCACACGCTGCTACAGCGCAACCGCGAACGCGTGGTGCACGAGGGCAAAATGATGGAAAACGACGCCGCCCAGCTGGCCCACCTGCAAGGTCTGGCGCAGCGTTTCCTGCAGGCCGAGCTGGCATCGCTGCAGGCGCTGGGCATTGTGCCGCTGGCCTGATATTGCCCCGTGCCATCACGTGGAGCCAGGCCTTGTGCCTGGCTTTTTGTTATCAGGCCCGCAGCAGCGGTAGCGGGCTGAAGCGCCCGCCCAGCACGGCTGCCGACGGTTTGCCCCACCAGCGTTCGCACACGGTGGCGTATAGCTGGCGAAAGTCCACCGCGTAGGACAGGTTGCCGTCGCTGATGCCGGCCAGCTGCGGTGCCTGGCCGTAGAAGCCGCCTGCTACGCGGCCGCCCAGCACAAAGTGGCTGTTGGCGGTGCCGTGGTCGGTGCCCTGGTTGCCGTTCTCTTTCGGCCTGCGGCCGAATTCTGCATAGCTCATCACCAGTGTGTCGTCCCAGCGCCCTTGCGCCGCCAGGCCTGCCTGCAATGCGGCCAACCCTTCGGCCAGCTCGCCCAGCAGCCGCTGCTGGGTGCCGGTTTGCCCGGCGTGGGTGTCAAAGCCTGTCAGCGTGAGCCTGGCCACCACGATCTGGCTACCGCCAGCCAGGGTTTCCAGCAGGGTACGCACGGCACGGCCAAAATTGCCGGGGGCGTCCGGGATGCGCCCCGGGTCTTGCGCATTGCCCATGGCCTGCTGGGCCGGGCTCATCTTGCCGATGTCGCTGGCGGCGCGGCGGATGTCGGCTTCCACTTTCAGCACATGGGCCAGCGCGCTGCTGCCGCCCTGGCCGGCACCCGCCTGTGCCAGCCGCGCCTGGCGGGCAAAGTCGGCAGCGTTGCGCAGTACCACGGCGCGGGCGCCGCCGGCCAGCGGCCCCAGCGTCTGGCTGCCCAGAATCAGGCCGTCGCTGGCGAAGGCGTCGCCGGCCGGGTACTGCTGCAGCAGCCGGGTCAGCCAGCCGCTGCTCAGCGTCTGCGTGCTGTGGCTGGCGGTGTCCCAGATATCGATGGAACGAAAGTGCGACAGATTGGGCTCGGGGTAGCCGACGCCCTGCACGATGGCCAGTTGGCCGCCTTGCCACAGTGGCAATAGCGGTGCCAGCGCCGGGTGCAGGCCGCGCTGCTCGTCCAGCTGCAGCACCTGCTCGCGGGCGATGGCCAGGGTTGGCCGCAGCCGGGTGTAGTCGGCGCTGGTGTAGGGGATGACGGTATTCAAGCCGTCGTTGCCGCCCTTGAGCTCCACCAGCACCAGTAGGCGCTGGTAGCCAGTCGGGGCGATGGCGTAGGCCAGGCCGGGCAGCTGCACCGTTAGCAGGCCGGCGCCGAGGGTGGCGAGAAACTGTCGTCTTTGCATGGTGGTGTCCTTATTGCAGCTGCCAGGCCGGGTCTTGCAGCAGCTGGCGTAGCGCCTGCTGCGGTGCTGCCGGGGCAGGGTTGGCCGCAGGCAGCGCCGGTAGCCAGCTGGCAGCGGTCGGGTGCTGTTGTAGCCAGTCAGGAGCGATCTGCAGCCGCGGCTTGTTGCCGCCGGGGCGGGTCAGGCTGTCCAGAAACTGCTTGCGCAGCAGCAGGCTGTCGCTGTTGACCCAGGCATCGCCACCGGGCCAGCCGCGCACATTGGGCGGGTCGAACAGGTCTTGCCCCAGGCGGCGGTTTTGTACGGCCAGCGCTTGCCAGTCGGGGATGGCCATGCCGAAGGTCACCACGGTGCCTACCGTCAGCTCTACCGGCGACTTCACTTGCTGGCCGCTGCTGTGCCAGAACGCCGGGGTGAGCAGCAGGGCGCGTACCAGCGGCTTGATCTGGTAGTCGCGGGCAAAGTCCGCCGCCAGCCGGTTGGTGGTGGCCTCGTCCGGTGTGGGCGATACCAGGTATAGCCACAGCTTGCGGGTGATGAAGCGGGCGGTAGCCGGCTGTGCCAGCAGCGTGTCCAGCACCGCGTCGCCGTCCAGCTTGCCGCTGCGGCCCAGTACTGTTTTGGTGCCGTCGTCGTAGCGGCGCGGTCGGAATACCGGCTCGCCGCTATCTGGGTGCAGCTGCCAGCCGGTAAAGGCACGGGCAGCTTCGCGGATGTCCTGCTCGCTGTAATGGCCTTCGCCCAGGGTGAACAGCTCCATCACTTCGCGGGCAAAGTTTTCGTTGGCCTCGCCCTTGTGGCTGCCGACGGTATCGAGGTAGCGCAGCATGGCCGGGTCGCGTGCGATGTCGTGCAGCAGGGTGGCAAAGTTGCCCAGCGCCTCGCGCCGCAGCAGCGCGTTCTGGCGGTACATCAGCTGCGCGCTTTTGACCTTGCTCTGGCCGGACACGAAATGGCCGTGCCAGAACAGGGTGAACTTCTCGGTGACCGGGCTGGGCGTGGTGGCCATTTCCTGCAGCCACCAGCCGCGCAGGGCCAGGCCGCGCCGGGTTTCGGTATCACGCAGGGCTTTCTTTTCCTCTTCGCTCAGCTGTTTGCGCGGCGGGTGCAGTAGCGGCTCGGCGGTCCATGGCGGCGGGGCGCTGGCCGGCTGGGTACGGCTGCCCGCCAGAATGCGGTCTACCGCTGCCTCGCGTTCCAGCGGGGCCAGCGCGGCCACCTGTGCCGGCGGCGCACCAAAGCCGGTGCGGCCAAGCAGCAGGCGGGCGCCCGCCTCGCCAATCGGGGCGGCCAGCACGGGCAGCGGCAGCAGCCACAGCAGGGTGGCGAGTTTACGCAGCGGCAACATGGCGTGTTCCTGATGATTTGACCTATCAAGTATGGCGCTTATTTATTGGCCGGATGTGAAGTGTGGGCAGGCAGGTGTTAACGAATGTGACACAAAGCTCTATACTCGCGGCTCGATCACCGGGGGTGCCTGCGCGCGCAGGCTGAGACATACCCCAGAACCTGATCTGGATAATGCCAGCGGAGGGAGCGTGATGGGTGTCTGCCCGTGTCCCGCTTTCTTTTTTGGTTGCGTCATCACCAAAAGAGGATGTCTGAAATGTTGAAGAAGTCTGTATTGCTGCTGGCGCTGGCCGGCTTGTCCCTGTCTGCCCTGGCCGCCGAGCTGCGCGTGATGACGCACAGCTCGTTCAGCCTGCCCAAAGACCGTATTGCCGAGTTCGAAAAGCAAAACGGCGTGAAGCTGTCCATCGTCAAGGGCGGTGACGCTGGCGAAATGCTGAACAAGCTGATCCTGACCCGCGCCAACCCGATTGCCGACGTGGTGTACGGCATCGACAACACCCTGATCGCCAAGGCCAGTGCCGCCGGCATTCTGGCGCCTACCAGCAGCAAGGTTGGCCGCACCGAAAAAGACGCGCAGCTGCCCGGCGCCGTGGCGGTGGACTACGGCTACGTGACGCTGAACTACGACAAAGCCTGGTTTGCCAAGGCCAAGCTGCCGCTGCCAGCCACGCTGGACGACCTGACCAAGCCCGCTTACAAAGACCTGCTGGTGGTACAAAACCCGGCTACGTCCAGTACTGGCCTGGCCTTTCTGCTGGCCACCATCGCCGACCGTGGTGAAGACGGCGCCTTCAAATGGTGGGAAAAAGTGCGCGACAACGGCCTGAAAGTGAACAAGGGCTGGAGCGAGGCTTACTACACCGATTTCAGCCGCAACGGCGGCAGCCGCCCGATCGTGGTGAGCTACGCCACCAGCCCGGCGGCGGAAGTGTTCTACAGCAAGGAAAAAATCAGCGAATCGCCCACCGCCAACCTGCTGCTCAAAGGCGGCGTGTTCCTGCAAGTGGAAGGCGTGGCGCTGCTGAAGGGCGGCAAGGAGCCGCAGGCGGCGCAGGCGTTTGTGGATTTCCTGCGCAGCGACGGCGTGCAGACCGGCCTGCAGACCAAGATGTGGATGTACCCGGCCGTGGCCGGTACCGCCATCGACCCGGTGTTTGCCCACGCGCAGAAACCGGCCAAGTTCAGCAACCCCAGCCTGGCGGCGATGAACGGCAAGACGGCCGGCTGGGTCAGCCGCTGGAACCGCTTGGTGGTTAAGCAGGCCAACTGATCGCCGTTGCGGCCAACGTTGGCCGCAGCACGGCGTGGCAAGGGCGCCTGCGGCGCCCTTGCGCTTTTGTGACACAACGCCTCATTAGATGACCGACACCTTTTACCGGCACCCGTCTTGCACATGAATCGTTCCCTTGCCCTGCCAGCCTTGCTGCCGCTGGCCTTTCTGCTGCTGATGGTAGCTGCGCCGCTGGCGCGCCTGCTGCAGGAAGGCCACGCCGGTTTCAGCTTGGCGCTACTGCAGGATAGCTACATCCAGTGGCGGCTGCTGTGGTCGGCCGGCCAGGCGCTGGCCACCTGCGCGCTGGCGTTGCTGATCGGCCTGCCGCTGGCCTGGGTGCTGGCGCGTTTCGATTTTGCCGGCCGCCGCCTGCTGTTGCGCATGCTGATGCTGCCCTTTGTCATGCCCACGCTGGTGGCCGGCATGGGCGTGCTGGCGCTGTTCGGCCCGCACGGTGTGGCCGGCGTCAATTTGCAGGACACGCCGTGGCTGCTGCTGTACGGCAACCTGTTCTACAACCTGCCGCTGCTGGTGCGCGCCGGGGTTGACGGGCTGGAGCAGGTGCCGGCCAGCCGGCTGGCGGTGGCGCGCACGCTGGGCGCCTCGCCGTGGCGTACCTTCTGGCGGGTAGAGTGGCCGGTGGTGCGGCCGTGGCTGGCGTCGGCGCTGTGCCTGATTTTTCTGTACTGCTTTGCCGGTTTTGGCTTGGCGCTGCTGCTGGGCGGCCAGCGCTACGCCACGGTGGAAGTCGAGATCTATACGCTAGTGGCCTACGAGCTGAACCTGGCCGACGCCGGCGTGCTGGCGCTGTTGGCGCTGGGCGTCGGCGCTGCCGTGGCGCTGGCTTACGCCGCGCTGGAGCGTGGCATCACGCGGCCGCAGCGGCTGGCGCCCACGCTGCGCACCCCGGCGCAAGGTTGGCCGCAGCGCCTGCTGCTGGCGGCGGCACTGGCGGTGCTGGCGCTGTGTTGCCTGCTGCCCTTGCTGGCCATTGTATGGCGCGCGCTGCAGGCCGATGCCGCCGTATGGGCGATGCTGGCCGAGCCCGAGGTGCTGGCGGCGCTGGGCAATACGTTGCGCTTTGCCAGCGCCGCGCTGCTGCTGTCGCTGCTACTGGGCCTGTGCCACGGCTGGGCGGCGCAGCGCTGGCTGGCCTTGCGCGCGCTGGTGTTTTTGCCGTTCATGGTGTCGCCGGTGTGTCTGGCCTTTGGCCTGCTGCTGCTGTACCCGCAGTACAGCGCCAGCGTGGGGCTGCTGATCGCCGCCTACGCCTTGCTGGCTTACCCCTTTGTGGCCAAGGGCGTGCTGTCGGCCGCCGCCGCGCTGCCGCCGCAGTTGCCGCAAGCGGCACGCACCTTGGGTGCCACGCCGTGGCGCAGTTTCTGCCGCGTCAGCCTGCCGCTGATGCGCCCGGCCTTGCGCCGCGGGCTGGCGTTTGCTGCCGCCACGGCGGTGGGCGAGTTTGCTGTAAGCCTGTTTCTGTCGCGGCCGGAGTGGGCCACGCTCACCACGCTGATCTACCAGCACCTGGGGCGCCCCGGTGCGGCCAACCTGCAGCTGGCGCTGCTGCTGTCCTGTCTGTTGATGCTGTTTGCCCTGCTGGCCTTTGTGGTCATCGAGTGGCCGGAGAAAAACCATGCTCGAGCTGATTGACCTGTCGCTGTCCTATGCCGGCCGCGCCTTGCTGCAAGGCGTCAGCCTGCAAGTGGCTGCTGGCGAAACGCTGGCCCTGCTGGGGCCGTCGGGAGAGGGCAAGTCCAGCCTGCTGTCGCTGGTGGCCGGTTTGCAGCGGCCCGACGCGGGGCGCGTACAGCTGGCAGGACAGGACATCACCCGGCTGCCGCCGGAGCAACGCCACATCGCCATGATGTTCCAGGACCACGCGCTGTTTCCGCATCTGGACGCGGCGGCCAACGTGGCGTTTGGCTTGGTGGAACGCGGCACGGGCAAGTTGGCCGCACGCCAGCAGGCGGTGCAGATGCTGGCGGCAGTAGGCCTGGCCGGGCGCGAGGCAGCAGCGGTGCATACGCTGTCCGGCGGCGAGCGCCAGCGTGTGGCGCTGGCGCGGGCGCTGGTGTGCCAGCCACGGCTGCTGCTGCTGGACGAGCCGTTCTCCAGCCTGGACACCCACCTCAAACAACAGCTGCTGGCCGACGTACGCCGCCACCTGACAGCCTTGCAGGTGCCGGCGCTGCTGGTGACGCACGACCGCCACGAGGCGTTTGCGCTGGCGCAGCGCGTGGCCATTTTGCAGGCCGGGCGCATTGTGCAGCACGGCACGCCGCAGGCCATCCTGCAGGCGCCAGCCAGCGCCTGGGTGGCGCGCTTTGTCGGCCTCGACAACGTCTTCGACGACCACGCCATCCCGCCGCAGGCCTTTGTGCTGGGCGCCGGCCAGCCGCGCCGCGACATCATCGCCGTCGAGGCGCAGGCCGACGGCTGGCGCGTCACCGTCGCCGGCGATGGCGGCCAAGCCTGGCAGCTGCTGCTGGGTGTGCGCGAGTTGGCCGGGCAGGGCGCGCCGTGCGTGGGGCAGCAGCTGGCTATCGGGCTGGACCGCCGCCAGGTGCTGTACTGGTAGTCTTGGCCGGCGGTTTTTTCCGCTTTGCCGCTATATTGTGTACAGATGATGGGTGATGGCGCGGCAAAGCACGGGTAAAATGCGGCATCGATTCGCTATACAGAACACGCCCCGCCTATGAAACCGCATATTGTTGCCACCCTTACCGAAGCCCGCAGCGCGCTGGACGCCCTGCTGTCCAACCCGCAGGCGCTATCCGCTATCGAGGCGGCGGGCGATGCGCTGGTCAACGCGTTCAATAACGGCCGGCGTGTATTCAGCTGCGGCAACGGCGGCTCGATGTGCGACGCCATGCACTTTGCCGAAGAGCTGTCCGGCCGCTACCGCAACGACCGCCGCGCGCTGCCGGCGGCCAGCATCAGCGACCCCAGCCACATCAGCTGCGTGGGCAACGACTACGGCTACGAAGCCATCTTCTCGCGCTACCTGGAAGCACATGCCGGCGCCGGCGACGTGCTGCTGGCCATTAGCACCAGCGGTACCAGCAAGAACATCCTGGCGGCGGTGAAAGCCGCCAAGGAGCGCGGCATGGTAGTGGTGTCGCTCACCGGCCGCCCGGGCTCGGTGATTGGCGGCTTGGCTGATATCGATGTGTGCACCCCCGGTGGCCAGTACGCCGACCGCGTGCAGGAGCTGCATATCAAGGTGATCCATATCCTGATCGAATCGGTAGAGCGCGCGTTGTTTCCGGCCAACTACGCCTGAGACCGCCCGCTAGCCGACCAACCCGCCCCAGTGGCGGGTTTTTTTATGCGCTCATGTCTTTGGTATGGCAGATGGCACTTTTGTCGCACTGGCACTGTTATTAGTTTGGTATTTGATTGGTATTTTATTTTCATCGTATCGCCAGGCGGGTTGCTCATGCCTTTTGTGCTGTGCAATAAGCGGCCTGATGGCATTTTTCGCCTCAAATCATGCCGTCCGGCTTGCTAGGTATAAATACTTATAACGCATGTTTGCGATTGACGGCACCCAGGTTGGGCGCTAAATATCAATAAGTTTAATTTGCAAAATTCAGTTGCAAAACTTATCGAAATTTGGAGTGTAACCATGTTGCCTACACTGACTATCGGCCAGCGCCTTACCGTGCTGGTTATTGTTCTGCTGGCGATTGCCATGATGTTGGGTGGTTATGGCATGCATACCCAGTCGGCTATTTTGAAGGATTTTTCAAGTACTTATCACGACAGGGTTGTGCCGCTGCAGCAATTGAAGAAAGTCAGCGACGGCTACGCGGTGAGCATTGTGGATGCGGCGCATAAGGTCCATTCCGGCGCCATGGAGAAATCGGCATTCCTGAAGGAATTGGATAGCGCCCGGGCTACCATCGGTACGGAGTGGCAGGCCTACCGTTCCACCTACCTTACCGACCAGGAGCTGGCGCTGGCAAAGCAAGCCGAGCAGGCCATGAAGCGTGCCGATGGTGCGGTGGACGAGCTGCGCCGCCTGGTAGAGGCCGGTGACGAAGCGCCGTTATTGGTATTTAACAACAAGCAGCTCTATCCCGCGCTGGACCCTGTCTCCGGCAGCATCTCCGCACTGATTGACCTGCAGCTGAAAGTAGCCGCCGAGGAGTACGCCAAGTCGGAAGCCAGCGCCAATTTCAGCGCCCGGTTATCGGCCATGCTGATGGTAGCGGGCGTGCTGTTTGGTGCGGTCCTGGCCTGGCAGATTATCCATAACCTGCTGGCGCAACTGGGGGGCGAGCCCAAGGACGTGGTGGCGCTGGCGCAGCGCATTGCCAAGGGCGACCTGAGCCAGAAGCTGCAGATCCGCGCCGGCGACAGCAGCAGCGTGGTGGCATCTATGGGGGCGATGCAAAGCGGGCTGATTGCGCTGGTACGTAACCTGGAAAACATCATTGCCCGCCTGAGTGTGAACGCCAGCGAGCTGGCTGCCGCGTCGGAGCAGGTTGCAGTTAGTACCGAGGAGCAAACCCGTGCCGCCGCCGCCATGTCGGCGTCGGTAGAGCAGCTGTCGGTCAGTATTAGCTCGGTCAGCGACAACGCGCGTGACGTGTCGGTAGACGCCAAGGCATCCGGCAATCTGGCGCGTGACGGGGAACGCATCATCGACCACACCCTGCGCACCATCAACACCGTGGCCGATATGGCGCGTGGCTCACAGCAGCAGGCAGACCTGCTGGGTGCCAAGTCGCAGCAGATTTCCAATGTGGTGCAGGTGATCCGCGATGTGGCCGAGCAAACCAACCTGCTGGCGCTGAACGCGGCGATCGAGGCGGCGCGTGCCGGCGAGCAGGGCCGGGGCTTTGCCGTGGTGGCCGACGAAGTACGCAAGCTGTCCGAGCGCACGGCGCAGTCTACCGCCGAGATCGGCACCATCATTACCGAGATGGTCAGCAGTAGCCAGCAGGTGGTCAAGACCATTCACGCCACCGTAGACGAGATGGACGCGGGCCTGCAGCAAACCCTGCAGGCACGCGAGGCGGTAACCGGTATCAGCAGCAATATGGCGCGCATCAACGACTCGGTGGCGTCCATTTCTATTGCGCTGGCCGAGCAGCAGTCTGCCAGCGGCATGGTGGCCAGCAATGTGGAGCAGGTAGCGCAGATGTCGGAAGAAACCAGCACTGCAGCGGTACAGACGTCCAGCTCGGCCGAGCAGATGGAGCAGATGGCGCACGAGCTGAAAGCCAGTATCGACTTCTTTACCCTGCCGCAGCCAGGGCAGAGCCGTGGTGGTGACGGTATGCAGCCGGTGGGGGCAGGGGTGCCGGTGGTGTAAGTGCTGCGGCCAACCTTGTTGCATCAATACAAAGCCCTGCCGGTACGCCGGCAGGGCTTTGGCGTGCCCGCCGCCCGTGTCAGGCTGCGGCGGTTTGTGCCTGGCAGGCATCCACCCATTGGCCGTCTACAATCTGTGCCAGCAGCGCCGGGCTGATGCGTACTGCGGTGTGCACATCGCCAGCTGCCGGTAGCACCTCGTCAAAATCCTGCAGTGATACATCGATATACACCGGCAGTGGCGTAGCCAGGCCAAACGGGCAGACCCCGCCTACCGGGTGGCCGGTGAGCGCCTGCACTTCTTCGGCAGGCAGCATGCGGCCTTTGCCGAATACGGCCTTGAATTTCTTGTTGTCGATGCGGGCGTCGCCGCGCGCCACCAGCAAGATGGTGCGCTCGTCGGCCAGGCGGAATGCCAGCGTTTTGGCAATGCGCCCCGGCACTACGCCATGTGCCGCTGCGGCCAACGCTACCGTGGCGGTGCTGGTGTCCAGCTCGATGATGTCTATCGCCAGCGACCTGGCAGCAAAAAAGTCACGTACCGACTGCAAGCTCATGCGGGGGCCTCCGGATCAAAAGGCCATTATCGGGTAGCCAGTGCGCCATGCAAACGGGCAGCTGTGCGCTGCCCGTGGGTGTGGTGCGGCAGTGACGTGAATTACTGGCCGCGTGCGATATCGCCCAGCTTGTCGGAAATGTCTTGCGAAGTGGCCGCCTGCTCTTCGCTCGCTTCGGCGATCTGTACAACAAAATCGCGCATCTGGTTGACTTCTTCCACGATCTTGATGAGTGCTGCCTCGGCACGCTGGAAGTCGCTTTCGGTCGCCGCAACCTGCTGCCGGCTCTGCTCGGTCGCCGAGACGTTCTGTTGCACGTCTTGCTGGATTTCCTTGATCATGCCGCCGATCTGCTGCGTAGCTGCCGTGGTGCGCTCTGCCAGCTTGCGCACTTCGTCGGCCACCACGGCAAAGCCGCGCCCCATTTCGCCGGCGCGCGCGGCCTCGATGGCGGCATTCAGCGCCAGCAGGTTGGTCTGGTCGGCAATGTCCTTGATCACGTTCACGATCTGGCCAATGGCCTCGGAGCGCTGGCCTAGCGAGGTCAGGCTGTCTGCCGTGCTGCGGACCATATTGGCTACGGTTTTCATGCTCTGGCTGGTTTCGTCCACAATGGCGACCCCGTGCCGGCTTTCGCGCAACATGACTTCGGCCGACTCGGATGCCGAGGCGGTCTGTACCGCCACGTTTTCGATGGTGGCGCTCATGGCTTGCATGTTTTGCGAGATTTCCCCCACGCGCTCTTCCAGGAAGTGGCGGCGGTTGGCGGTTTCTGCGGCCAGCTTGTCGGCTATCACATTGGCGCTCACGTCACGGAAGCTGGCCATGAAGCACAGCAGCTCTCGGCTATTGCCCTGGCGCCAGATAGGGAAGATTTTTGTTTCGAAAGTGATATTGCCGACCGGGATCATGGCCTTGTGTACTGCCAGCTTGCCGCTGGCCAGGTCTTGCAGAATGCCGCGGATGCGGTCTGGCGAGCCATGAAACTGGTGGATAGTGTGCTCGAATGCTTTTTCCACATCTACGCCAGGGCGAAACTTCTGGTTCATGGCGGCCCGGTGTTGCGACAGCAGCTCGCGGGCGGTCTTGTTCATGTAGATGATTTTGTTGTCCGGCGTGGTATCGGCCAGCATGATCAGGTTGTCTACGCAGTCCAGCATCTGGCGCAGCTGGTGTATTTCTTCGTCTTTGGTGCTGCTGGCTTCTTTTTGTTTGAACAAACCGAACATGGCTATCTCCCTGTGTGTGTCAGATGCGATTTTTTTATTGATAGCTTGTGTTTAGCATGTGCGTGTTTCTTTGTCTGTCTTTGTGAAGTTGGCCGTTATTTCTATCGATCTCATTGTGGTACTTGAAATACAGAATACTTTTTTAAATAGCCAAGGGGTGTGACACGCCCTGCCAAGTTGCTGGCCAGCCAGGGTGGCTTGTGTTGCAGTGGGCTGGTAATATACGCAACGTATACAAACCATATAACGAGGCGGCCATGGGTATCGTCAAGATTTCCGAACAGATGCACGAGACCTTGCGCCAGACGAGTGGGGCGCTTAGCCGCTCCATCAACGCGCAAGCCGAGCATTGGCTGCGTGTAGGCATGCTGGCCGAGCTCAACCCCAAACTGAGCTATAGCGACATCTGCCAGCTGCTGATCCGTGCAGAAGCTGGCGAGCGCCTGTCGGGTATCGCCTGGCCACCCACCAAGCAGGAGCACGCCTGATGGCAAACCAACGACAAGTGATCCGCCGCAACGCCGGCGAGATCGAACAATCACGCCGCGCCGGTGCGCTGGCGGCCGAACTGCTGCAGATGATCGGCCAGTATGTGAAACCCGGCGTCAGCACCAACGAGCTGGACCGTATCTGCCGCGAGTACATCGTCAATGTGCAGCAGGCCAAACCGGCCAATATCGGCTACCACGGCTACCCCAAAACCATCTGCGCGTCGGTCAACCATTTGATTTGCCACGGTATTCCCGATGACAAGCCGCTACAGGACGGCGATATCGTCAACATCGACGTGGCGGTGATCAAGGACGGCTGGTTCGGCGACAGCAGCCGCATGTACTACGTGGGCGAGCCGTCGCCGCTGGCCAAACGGCTGGTGGACACCACCTACGAGGCGATGTGCGCGGGCATCCGCGCCGTGCGCCCCGGTGCGCGCCTGGGCGACGTGGGCCACGCCATTCAGCAGGTGGCGCTGCGCGAAGGCTTCAGCGTGGTGCGCGAGTACTGCGGCCACGGCATCGGCACCGTGTACCACACCGAGCCGGAGGTGCTGCACTACGGCCGCCCCGGCACTGGCCTGACGCTGGCGCCGGGCATGATCTTTACCATCGAGCCTATGATCAACGCCGGCAAGGCCGACATCCGCCAGCTGGCCGACGGCTGGACCGTGGTGACCAAGGACCGCTCGCTGTCGGCGCAGTGGGAACACATGGTGGTGGTGACCGAAGACGGCTACGACGTGCTGACGCGCTGGCCGGACGGCGTGGGTAGCTACGCGCCGATCTGACCTGGCTGGCAAGATGCGGCCCCCCGGTGCCGCGCTACCAGGCCGGGTCGCGGCGCACTCCTAAGCCGTAGCTTCCGCAGCCTTGCCGTGTGAAAAAGCAAAAGCCCCTGTCGCCGGACAGGGGCTTTTGTCTTCTCGCTTGGGGCAGGATGCGCTATTCAGGCCACCGCGCCGTGGCCCATTACGTCCAGCTGCCAGCGCCCGCTAGCGGGCTGGCGTTCGGCGCGGATCGGCCAGCGGTACACCTGGCTGAGTAGCTCCCCGTGCAGCAGGGCGTCGGGCGTGCCTTGCGCCACCAGCTCGCCGTCTGCCACTAGCAGCAGCCAGTCGGCAAAGTTGGCCGCCAGTTGCAGCTCGTGCAGCACGCAGACCAGCGTACGCCCCTGGCGCGCCAGTTGCTGTAGCTGGCGCAGCAGCAACTGCTGGTGGCGGATGTCCAGATGGTTGCACGGCTCGTCCAGCAGCATCAGCGGCGTATCCTGCGCCAGCGCCCGCGCAATGGCGGCGCGCTGGCGCTCGCCGCCGGACAGTGTGGCCAGCCGCTGCCCAGCCAGGCCTTGCAGCGCCATGCTGTCCAGCGCGCGCGCCACCGCCTGCTGGTCGGCCGCGCTGCTGCGCCCCAGCCAGCCCAGCTGCGGGCGGCGGCCCAGCATCACGTAGTCGGCTACGCACAGCGGGCTGTCGGCGCCTTCGTGCTGGCCCACCCACGCCAGCGGGCGCGGCTGGCCGGCGCGCAGCGGCTGCCCCAGGCTATGGCCGTGGCAGTGGCCATGAAAACCGGCCAGCGCGCGCAGCAGCGTGGTCTTGCCGGCGCCGTTGGGGCCGATAATGGCGCACAGGCTGCCAGCGGGGATGTGCAGCTGGCGGGCGCTGAACAGGCAGCGGCCGCCGGCTTGCACGGCGATGTGGTCCAGCTCAAAGGCGGGGGCGCTCATGGCGGCCTCCTTGCAGGCGGCGGAACAGCCATAAAAAGAACACCGGCCCGGCAAAGGCCGCCATCACGCCGGCCGGCAGGTCTACCGGGTAGGCCAGCTCGCGGCCCAGGGTGTCGATCAGCAGCAAAAACAAAGCGCCGACCCAGGCCGACCACAGCATCAGCTGGCGGCGGGTGCCGCCGCCCAGCAGCGCGATGGCGTTGGGCACCATCATGCCGACAAAGCCGATGATGCCGGACAGCGTTACCGCGCCGCCGGCCAGCAGCGCGGCGCCAACGGCGGTAAGGGTGCGGGTGCGGCCAACCTGCACCCCCAGCGAGCGGGCGGTGTCGTCGCCCAGCAGCAGGCAGTCCAGGTCGCGCGCCACCAGCAGCAGGATGGCCGCGCCCAGCGCCATCACCGGCAGCACGTAGCCGTGCTCGGCAAAACGGGCTTCGGCCAGGCTGCCGGCTAGCCAGCTCATGGCGCCGCGCAGCGTCAGGTCGTCGGACAGGAACAGCAGCAGGCTGACGATGGCACCGCAGCACGCCCCCACCACCACGCCGATGATCAGCAGCCCGGCCTGGCCGCCTTGCAGCAGCCGGTTCAGCAGCAGGATCAGCGCGGTAACGGCCAGCCCGCCGCCAAATGCCGCCAGCGGCACGCTCAGGCCGCCGATGCCCAGCGCGATGACGCCGATCACCCCCAGCGCGGCGCCGGACGAGGTGCCGATCAGCCCCGGGTCGGCCAGCGGGTTGCGGAACAGCGCCTGCAGCGCCGCGCCGCTCATCGCCAGTGCCGCGCCCACCAGCAGCGCGTTGACGATGCGTGGCAGCCGCAGCTGGCGCACGATGGGGTCGTGCCAGTCTGGCGCCTGCCACTGCCCGGCGCCAAAGCCGGCCAGCAGCCAGATCAGCGCCAGCCCGCCGATTGCGGCCAACCCTAAACCGACACCCGGCAGGCGCGGCCAGGCGGGCGCGGCGGCCAGCGTGCGGCTGCCGCTCATGACGCCAGCGCCCGCAGCTTCTGCACCGTGGCCGGGCTGGCCACGCCCAGGCGCAGGAAGTCCGCCGCTGGCCACGCCAGCACGCGGTTTCCTTTCACCGCCGGGCTGCCCGCCAGCTCCGGCCTTGCCTTTAGCGCCGCCAGGCTGCCGAACACCGGCGCGTTGTGCGCGGCCACGATCACCACGTCCGGCGCGGCGCGCAGCCACGCCTCCGGCGTCATCGGCAAAAAGCCCTGCACGTCGGCGGCGGCGTTCACGGCGCCTGCGGCGCGGATGATGGCGTCGCCGGCGGTGCCGCTACCGGCCACCAGGCGGCCGTCGTAGCTGAACAGCACGCGCTTGCCCTTGCCGGCCTGCGGTTGCAGCGCCTGTAGCCAGCGTGCGGCCAGCTGTTCGGCACGACCGGCTTGCCCCAGCGCCTGCCCCACCTGGCGGATGCCGTCGGCAAAGGCCGCCGGGTCTTCGCTGTGGCGGATGCGGCCAACCTTCAGCCCCAGCGCCTGCAGCTGGTCGTAGATGGCGGGCGGTTGCGCCTGGTCGCTGCCCAGCACCAGGTCGGGCTTGCTGGCCAGTACCGGCTGCGGTGTCAGCGCGCGCGAGCTGCCAATCTCGGGCACACGGGCCAGCTGCGGCTGGCGCGCCAGCTTGTCGCGGCCAACCAGCAGGTGCTGGGCATTCAGCGCCAGCACGATTTCGGCCACGTCGGCGGTCAGCGCCACCACTCGCGGGCCGGCCACCGGTTGTACCGGGGTGGCGGCCAGCGCGGGGGCTATGGCCAGCGCCAGCAATAGCGGCAGGCGTTTACGCCACATTGGTGGCCCCTTTTCGTGGCAGGCTTTCGGCCAACTCGCGCCAGCCGGCCAGCTCCGGCTCGCCCTCGATACGTTGGCCGAAGAAGCTGACGATGGTCTGCCCGTCGGCGTCGAACGCCTCGATGGCGGTGATGATGCCGTCGCGCGTGGGGCGGCGCACCAGCCAGGTTTCGTGCAGGCGGCTGTCCTGCAGGTGCAGGTTGAAGCCTGGGTCGAGGATGTTCAGCCACTCGCCGATGCGTTGCACGCGCTGCAGCGCGCCGGTATGGATTTGCACCATGCCGCGGTTGCCGACAAACACCATGATGGGCAGCGCGCTGTCGGCGGCGCCGCGCAGCAGGCGGTCTACCGCGTCTGCGGCCAGCGGCCAGGCGTGGCCTGCCGGCGCGTGGCGGAACGCTTGCTGCCGGGTAAGGCCGTGCTTGCGCAGCAGGCCGTGAAAGTGGTGCACGTCCTGCAGCGCCAGCCAGGCGTCGGCAAAGGCGGCGGCGTCGAAGCCGGCCGGCAGCGGCTGGCTGGCCGGTGCGGCGTCGACATGGCTGCTGTCGAATAGCGGCGTGGTGGCCGTATCGGCAAACTCGGCCACCAGCGCCTGCCAGGCGGGCACGGCGCTGTCTTCTTTCAGGTACAGCTTGTGAATGGCGTGGCCGGCTGCGTCGTAAAACTGCAGCGAGCGCAGTGTGCCGCGCGGGCTGGCCTGCTCGGCGGCGTAGGCGTGGGCCCAGTGCGTGGGGAACAGGCGCAGGTCGAGCTGGCCGGGGTTGAGCACCAGGCCCACTTTGTCGGACAGCGTCAGGTTGTCGTAGCGGCCGTCCTTCTCGTGTACCGCCAGTTCGTTGCGGGTAATGGCTTTGAGCGTGCCAAGCTCGGCCAGGCGCGGTAGCAGCGCCGGCAGATCGCAGCGCAGGCGGGTACTGCCCGGCAGGCAGGCCAGCAGCTGCGCTTCGCTGACGCCCAGCTGTGTGGCCGCATCACGCTGGCGCAGGTGGGCCTGTTCGGCTTTCAGCGCGTCGTAGCGCTGCAGCAGGGTAAGGGGTGCGTTCATGGCGGTCCTTTCAGAAACGGGTTTCTAGGCTGGCGCTCACACTGCGGCCGGCCTGGGCGTAGAAGTCGACAGCGCTGCCGGTGATGTTTTTCACGTCGGCCCACTGCCAGTATTTCTTGTCGCCCACGTTGTGCACAGTGGCGCGCAGCGTGGTCTGCTTGCCCAGTTTCAGCCAGCCGCCCACGTCCAGCGTGCCGTAGCCGGGGGCCTTGAACTGGCTGGCGCTGGCGGGGCGGGTTTTGGCGGCCGCCAGCGTGACCAGCACGTCGCTACCCCATTGCCCTTGCTGGTAGTGCGCGCCCAGCGTGGCTTTCAGCGGGTCGATGCTGTTGAGCGGGGTGCCAGTCTTGCGGTTGCTGCCGTGCGCCCAGGCCAGGCTGCCGTCCAGCAGCAGCGCGTCGCTGGCTTGCCAGCCGGCGCGGGCTTCCACGCCGTGGGTTTGTACACTGTCCAGGTTCTGGTACTGGAAAATGCCGCGCGGCGAGGCGCGGTCGCTACCCAGGGTGACGGTGTCGATGAAGTGGCTGTAGCGGTTGTAGAAGGCGGTAAGTTGGCCGCTGATGCTGCCGCGCTGGTATTTGCCGCCCAGCTCGATGCCGCGCGAGGTTTCCGATTTCAGGTTGGCGTTGGGGATGATGCGGTAGCCAGCCTGCGTGTTGTTGAAGGTCATGAACGAGCTGTCGAACGGCGGTGCACGGAAGCCGGTGCTGAGGTTGGCAAAGCCGGTGATGCCGTCGGCCAGCGGCAGGCTCAGGCCCAGCCGTGGCGACCACGCGCTGTCCTGAAAGCGGCTGACCGGTACCGCACCGCCGCTACTGGCCTGGTAGATGGCGTCGCTTTGCGGCGTCATGGTGTAGCGGTCGTAGCGCAGTGCCGGGGTCACGGTGAGGCTGCCTACACGGAATTGGTCCTGTACGAACAGGCCCAGGCGCTCGCTGCGGTTATCGGGGAAGGTCTTGCTGCTGCTGGTGGTGCTGCCGGCGGTGGTGCGCGTCAGGCGTGCCGTGTCGGTACGAGTGGCTTCGATGCCGGTCAGCACGCGGTGCTCGCCGAGGCGCCATTCCAGCTGGCCGTCCAGCCCGCTGATGTCCTGGTCGAAGCGGTGGTTTTCGTAGCGGGTGCCGGTGTTGCGCACTTCTACTGCCTTGTCTTCGTTGCGCAGCGTTTGCTGGTACAGCTTGAGGTTGGCCGCGGCCAGGCTGCCGTCGCCCTGGTAGCGGTACTCGGCGCTGTAACGCTGGCGACGGGTGTCGTCGTCGCTGTCGCGGTCGCGCACGCTATAGCCGGTGGCGGGGCCGCGGGCGCTGAGCAGCTCGGTCTGGCGCTGGCGGTCGAAGCTTTCCACGCCCAGCAGCAGCTGGTGCGGGCCGTCCTGGCCCAGCGCCACCTTGGCCAGCACGTTGCGGCTGTCGGTCAGCTGCGGGTCGGCTACGGTGCGCTGGCCGCCTTCGATGTCGCGGCTGGCCGGGGTATCCAGTGCGTGGGCGCGGCGCTGGGTCAGCATCAGCAGCGCGGCGGTGTTGTCGCCAGCGGCGGCTACCGTGGCGGTGGTGGCGCTGCCGTGGCGGGCGCCATCGTAGGATTGCTTCAGGCCAAAGTGCAGCGGCTTGTCGCGGTCGACAAAGTTGGCCGGCTCGAAGGTGTGCTGGCTGATCACCCCGCCGATGGCGTCGCTGCCGAACAGCGCCGACGCCGGGCCCTTGATGATGTCGATCTGGCGCAGGGTGTCCGGCTCTACCAGGTCGCGGCCGGAAATGGCACCGCCGCCGCTCATATACGCTTCGGGCAGACGGGTGCCGTCTACCTGCATCAGGATGCGGTTGGTTTCGATGCCGCGGATGGTGACGCCGGCGTTGCCGCGGCGGCCCTGGTCGCCGGGCACCGACACGCCGGGTTCTTGCGACAGCAGGCTGTCCAGGTCGCTGGCGTGCTGGCGGTCCAGCTGTTTGCGGCCAACGGCCGAGATATTGGGGGCGGTATCGGCCAGCTGCTCGCTGATGCGGTTGGCGGTGACCGTGGTGGTTTCCAGTACGGTGGGGCTGTCGGCAAAAACAGGCAGGGCCACTGTCGTCAGACAGATGCCCGCCAGGGTAATGCGATCCTTGGACACGGATCTTCTCCTGTATGCGTGGCACCGTGGCTGGCGATGGCTGGCTCGGCGGGATGGGTTGCGGTGTTACTTCACCAGTATCAGTTTGTCGTTTTGTGTCAGTTGCAGGCGGTAGTATTCGCCACGGTGGCAGATCAGCAGCTGGCGGTCGCGCACGAACAGCGTGCGGGTATCCAGCACGGTGTAGGGCTGTTTGTCAGTTGCGGGCTGGTGTGTTGCGGGTGCGTGCGTCATGATGTCACCTTCTTTTATGATAATAATTCTTATTAACATAAAGAGCAAGCGCTCGGTGATGGCGCGCATAGCGCTGCTACGTTAAGGCGTTACAGAAGCACAAAACCCCGCCAGTGGCGGGGTTTTTGGTGGTGTGCGGCCAACCTTACCAGTTGCTTTCGCGTTCCGGCGTAGCGGTGATCTGGTGGATGGACAGGTCGGCGCCGTTGAATTCCTCTTCATCACTCAGGCGGATGCCCACGGTTTTCTTCAGCACGCCGTACACGATATAGCCGCCGCCAAAACCCACGGCTACGCCGGCGGCGGTGCCAGCCAGCTGGGACATTAGCGTGACGCCGCCGGCGCCGCCCAGCGCTTCCAGCCCGAAGATACCGGCGGCAATGCCGCCCCAGGCGCCGCACAGGCCATGCAGCGGCCACACGCCCAGCACGTCGTCGATCTTCCAGCGGTTTTGCGTGAGGGTAAACAGCCACACAAACATGGCACCGGCCACGCCGCCGACGATCAGGGCACCGATAGGGTGCATGATGTCGGAGCCGGCGCACACCGCCACCAGGCCGGCCAGCGGGCCGTTATGGATGAAGCCCGGGTCGTTCTTGCCCAGCCACATGGCGGTGAGCGTGCCGCCTACCATGGCCATCAGCGAGTTCATCGCCACCAGGCCGGAAATGCCGGCGATCTTTTGTGCGCTCATCACGTTAAAGCCGAACCAGCCCACGATCAGGATCCACGCGCCCAGCGCCAGGAAGGGGATGGACGACGGCGGGTGCGCGGCGATGCGGCCTTCCTTGCTGTAGCGGCCGCGGCGTGCGCCCAGGTGCAGCACGGCGGCCAGGCCGATCCAGCCGCCTACCGCGTGTACCACCACCGAGCCGGCAAAATCGTGGAACGGCGCGCCCAGGTTGGCCGCCAGCCAGTCTTGTACGCCAAAGTGGCCGTTCCAGGCGATGCCTTCAAAAAACGGGTACACCAGGCCCACTAGCAGGAAGGTGGCTGCAGACTGCGGGTGGAACTTGGCGCGCTCGGCAATGCCGCCGGACACGATGGCCGGAATGGCGGCGGCAAAGGTGAGCAGGAAGAAGAACTTCACCAGCTCGTAGCCATTGGCCTGGCTGATGTGCTTTACATCGGCCAGAAAGTTTACGCCGTAGGCCACGCTGTAGCCGACAAAGAAGTAGGCAATGGCCGACACGGCAAAGTCGGTGAGGATCTTTACCAGCGCGTTGACCTGGTTTTTCTTGCGCACGGTGCCCAGCTCCAGAAAGGCAAAACCGGCGTGCATGGCCAGGATCATCACGGCGCCCAGCAGCAGGAACAGTACGTCGTTAGGGGTGGTGGCAGGCATCTCTTGCTCCCTGATTGATATTCTGGTGCAGGGTGAGCAATAACAGTGCCAGATGGGCTGTTTCGGTGCGTCGCAGTGTGGGTGATTGCCCGGCTGTGGGGCAGGGCTGGCGGTTGGCGTGCCAAGCAGGTGGGTTGATGCAAGTATTTGGTGCGCAAGGCAGTTTGTGCACTGATATTGTGCCTTGTGTGCACCGTAATGGTTGGCCGCATGGTGCGGGCTGCTACCAGACTGGCGGCAGCCCCGTCTGCTGGCAGCTTACCGGCGCGGGTAACCCGGCCACGGCTGCAGTTTGACGCGCGCGGCTTTTTGCTGGCCGCATTGCAGCTGGCAGTCCAGCGCGGCTGGCGCGGTAATCGCCAGCATCAGCCCGCTATCCGGCAGCGCCAGGTGGGCGGCGTAGTGGTCCAGCTGGTGGATGCTGCTTGTCTGTTGTGGCGTTTCCCAGCGCCGGCCGTGGTACTTGCCCAGCGCTTCTTTCAGCGTCCAGATGCTCCAGAACGGGTCGCCTGGCAGGCTGTTGTCAGGCAGGGCGGCCAACCAGGCGGCCTCGTCAGCCGAGAGCAGCTCGGCCAGATCGTCGGCATCGCGGGGCTTGGCGGTTAGTTCGATATCCACCCCCAGCGGGCGACAGGCCGATACGGCTGCCGCTACCCATGGCCCGCTGTGGCTGATGGATAGCCCCAGCGGCGCTGGTGCGCCTTCCAGTAACAGGAAGGGCGGCTTGTCGCTGTCCATGGCGAAGTGGCGCAAGGGCAGCGACATCAGTTGTGAGGCCGCCTGTAGCGCCAGCTGGCGGCCCAGGGTTTTCAGCGCCTCGCGCTGGGCAAAGCCGTCTTGCGGTAACGGGTCTGGCAGTCGGTCCAGCAGGATCAGGGTATTCATAACGGGCTGTTGGAGTCGTTTGTCATTGCCGGCAGCTTAGTCAGGAATGGCCGCCAAGTCACGCGGTATGGCACTTTCAGGCGTCCAGATTCAGTAGCAGGGTCTCTTTGACTTCTTCCATCACCACATAGCTGCGCGACTCGTTGGCTTGCGGCAGCTTCAGCAGGATGTCGCCCAGGATCTTGCGGTACATGGACATGTCCGGTAGGCGCACCTTTAATAAGTAGTCGTACTCGCCCGACACCAGGTGGCATTCCTGCACGTCCGGCAGCTTTTGTACTTCACGGCGGAAGGCGTCGAAGATGTCGCCGGATTTGGCCGACAGCTTGATCTCCACGAATACCAGCAGGCTGGCGCCCAGCGCCTGCGGGTTCAGGCGGGCGTGGTAGCCCTCGATCACGCCCTCGCGCTCCAGGCGGCGTACGCGCTCGGTGCAGGGCGTGGTGGACAGGCCTACCTTTTCGGCCAGCTCGGTCATGGCAATGCGGGCGTTGGCCTGCAGTTGCTGCAGGATCTTGATGTCCACTTTGTCCAGCTGGCGCGTTCTGTCCATTGTGCGTTGCGGTTTCACTGTTTACGCCTTGTTTGGCAGAGAAATGCGCTGCTCTGTTATTAAATATAAGTGAAAAAAACTGCGTTTTAATCAATATACTACGCAAATTCACTGAGCGGTAATAGCCGCCGATTGCACACACTACAGGACAGCCCGCGCTGTCCTGTTTCAACAGGGTAGCCTGGAGGTAAACATGAAAGTCATCGTTCTTGGTGGTGGGGTCATCGGTATTTCCACTGCATGGTATCTGGCCAAATCCGGCGTTGACGTGACCGTGGTGGAACGTCAGCCCGGCCCTGCGCTGGAAACCAGCTTTGCCAATGCCGGCCAGATCTCCCCGGGTTACGCTGCGCCGTGGGCGGCGCCTGGCATCCCGGCCAAGGCGATGAAGTGGCTGTTCCAGCAGCACGCTCCGCTGGCCATCCGCGTGGACGGCAGCACCTACCAGTGGGAATGGATGGCGCGCATGTTCGCCAACTGCAACCCGCAGGCCTACAACGTGAACAAGGGCCGCATGATGCGCCTGGCCGAGTACAGCCGCGACAAGATCCGCGAGCTGAAAGCTGAAACCGGCCTGGGCTTTGAAGGCCGCGAGGGCGGCACGCTGCAGCTGTTCCGCAGCCAGCAGCAAGTGGACGCCATGGGCAAGGACATCGAGGTGCTCAAAGAGTGCGGCGTGGCTTACGAAGTGCTGGACGCCGACGGTTGCGCCCGCATCGAGCCGGCACTGAAAAAGACCAAGCACAAGCTGAAGGGTGGCCTGCGCCTGCCCAACGACGATACCGGCGATTGCCAGATGTTCACCACCCGTCTGGCCGAAATGTGCGCTGGCCTGGGCGTGAAGTTCCTGTGGGGCAAGAGCATCGACAGCATCCAGACCTACGGCGACAAGGTCACCGGCGTGGTGGTGGAAGGCGAGCTGCTGAGCGCCGACCACTATGTGGTTGCCACCGGCAGCTACTCGCGCGAAATGGTGAAGGCCATCGGTATCGACATCCCTGTGTACCCGGTAAAAGGCTACTCGCTGACGGTGCCGATCACCAACGCCAAGGGCGCGCCGGTGTCCACCGTGCTGGACGAGACCTACAAGATTGCCATTACCCGTTTCGATAACCGCATCCGCGTTGGCGGCATGGCCGAGCTGGCCGGTTTCGACCTCAGCCTGAACCCGAAACGCCGCGCCACGCTGGAAATGGTGGTCACCGACCTGTACCCGGACGGCGGCGACGTGTCGCGTGCCGAGTTCTGGACCGGCCTGCGCCCGATGACCCCGGACGGCACGCCGATTATCGGTGGCACCCGCTTTGCCAACCTGTCGCTGAACACCGGCCACGGCACGCTGGGCTGGACGATGTGCGCCGGTTCCGGCAAGGTGCTGGCCGACCTGATCACCGGCACGCAGCCGGAAATCCTGGTAGACGGCCTGTCGATGCAGCGTTACGCCAAACAAGGCGAAACCCTGGTGGTGCCGATGTTCCAGCCTGCTGCGGCCAAAGCCTGAGATTGCCATGCGCCCATTGATTGCTTCGATCCGCCTGGATCACTTCCGACATAACTACCTGCTGGCGCGCCAGCAGCACGGCGGCCGTGCGCTGGCCGTGGTGAAGGCCAACGCCTACGGCCACGGCGCGGTGCGCTGCGCCCAGGCGGTGGCCGACGTGGCCGACGGTTACGCCGTGGCCTGCCTGGAAGAGGCGCTGCAACTGCGTGCCGCCGGCATCAGCCTGCCCATCCTGCTGCTGGAAGGGGTGTTCGAGCCGGCCGAGCTGGCCGAGGTGCAGGCGCACGACCTGTGGCTGGTGGTGCAGAACCGCGAGCAGCTGGCCATGCTGTTGGCCGCACCGGCTGCCAAGCCGTTCCGTGTGTGGCTGAAGATGGATTCCGGCATGCACCGCGCGGGCTTCTTCCCGGCCGATTACGCTGGCGCTTACCGCGAGCTGCAAGAGAGCGGCAAGGTGGACGCCATCGTCAAGATGACGCACTTTGCCCGTGCCGACGAGCCGGGTTGCCCGGCCACCGACGCGCAGATTGCCGCTTTCGATGCCGCCACCGCCGGCCTGGGCGGCGAGACCAGCCTGGCCAACTCGGCCGGCATCATGATCCATGCCGACGCGCCTCGCGACTGGGGTCGCCCCGGCATCATGCTGTACGGCGCCACGCCGCTGCCGGCCGACCATGCGGCCAACGTTGGCCTGAAGGCGGTGATGCAGCTGACCACGCGCATTTTCGGCGTGCGCGAGCTGGGCGTGGGCGAGCCGGTAGGCTACGGCGCGTCGTTCCATACCGAGCGGCCCACCCGTGTCGGCCTGATGGCCTGCGGCTACGCCGACGGCTACCCGCGGCTGGCGTCCACCGGCAGCCCGGTGCTGATCGATGGCATCGCAAGCCGCGTTATCGGCCGGGTGTCGATGGACATGATGACGGTGGACCTCACCGACATCCCGCAGGCTGGCGTAGGCAGTACCGTAGAGCTGTGGGGCGACAATATCAGCGTGAACGACGTAGCGGCCCACGCCGGCACCATCGGCTACGAAGTGCTGTGCAATGTAAAGCGCGCACACTTTCACTACGAGTAAGCCATATCAACGGCATGAAAGTGTAGAATGCCGCACTTGGCGTGCCAGTATAAAAAACCCTCTTGCCCTTGCGGTACGGGGGTTTTTCTTTTGCCGGCGTGCGTAATTTCAAAGGTTTAGCGGTTTTCCCCGTGCCAACGTGCGCTGCTGGGCTGATTTGGCCTGTTATGGGTGCCAAAGATCGGCTACCTTGATTTTCAGCAAACCATCAAAACGCTATTGTTTTGATAATGTGACATTATTAATCGTGCTAGGTATGCAATGAGCCGTCTGACTGTGCTGTTCTGGGTAAAGGTGCTGGGCTTATTGCCGGGCGAGGTAGGCCAGGGTGACGCCGGCAGCCTGCTATTGCCACACCAGCACATGCCCTTGCTGGCCAGCCGACGTGCGCACATGCTACTGAACCGCGTACGGCTGTTTGCCTGCCTGTTTTCCATCCTCACACCCCTGTGGATTGTGGTGGATCTTTACACCCTGCCTTCGCCGCTATCCTGGCAGCTGGCGGGCCTGCGGCTGCTGGCGACACTCGCCTTTGTGTGGCTCACGCGCGCTTTGCGCCCGGATGGACGCCTGCTGCAGGCGTGGCGCGGCATGGCCATGCTGTTTGCCATTCCTTCGCTGTTTTATCTGTTTTCCCACCTGCTGCTCAGCCATTACTCGCTGGTAGGTGTGTCTGGCATTATCAGTGCCGGCTATACCTTTTTGCCCTTTGTGCTGCTGGCGGGGCTGGCGATTTTCCCGCTGACGCTGGTGGAGTGTCTGGTGTTTGCCCTGCCAGCCTTGCTGGCGCATTTGCTCTCCGGCTATCTGCAGTGGTCTGCCATGGTGCCGCCGGTATTCTGGGGGGCCTTCTGGCTGCAAGTGCTGATCGCCGGTGTGTCGGCGCTGGCCTGTACCACCCAGCTGGCGTTCATGATGGCGCTGGTACAGCAGGCCGTGCGCGACCCGCTTACCGGTGTGTTTTCCCGCCGTAGCGGGGAAGAAATGCTGGAGCTGCTGGCGGTGCAAGCCCAGCGCAGCGGCATGCCGCTGGCAGTCGTGTTTATTGACCTGGACCATTTCAAATCCATCAACGACGGTTTTGGCCATGCTGCCGGCGACCAGACACTGAAAAGGTTGGCCGCAGACCTGGGGCAGCTGCTGCGTAAAAGCGACATCCTGTGCCGCTGGGGGGGCGAGGAGTTTTTGCTGCTGTTGCCGCAAACTACGCTGCCACAAGCCAGGCTGGTGTTACGCCGTGTGCGTCGCCGTGGTTTGGGCCTGCGCCCTGACGGGCAGCCGCTGACGGCCAGCATGGGCGTGGCCGAATGGCACGAGGATGAGGTGGCAGACTGGCCGGCTCTGCTGGCGCTGGCCGATGCCCGCATGTACCAGGCCAAACAGCAGGGCCGTAACCGTGTGGTAAGCGGCGATGATGCCGTGCTGGCGCAGACGGCTTAGTCGGCAATACAGTGGCCGGCCCGCGGCTATCTGCCTTGGCAATAAGTTTTACTTTCACGTTAACTAAGTAAATTTATAAATAATTACTTGAAAACCCTAACGGCATGAAGAAAGAATGAACCTGGCACGCCCGTTTGCAAGGAATCATTCATGCCGCTTGAGTCTACCCTGTCGTTGTCGGCTCCCGCCGGTGACACCCAGCCTTTAGCCTGCGCTTACTGGCTGGCCGATACGGCACGTAGCCGCTTCCTGTTTGTTTCGGCCGGATTCGAAGCACTCTGGGGCAGGCCGGTGTCTGCGCTGCACGAAGACCCGTCGCGTTATCTGGCGGCGGTACACCCCGATGATCTCCCCCTGTTTGCAGACCAGCAGCCGCCAGTATCCGGCCGCCGCCAACGGCTGTTTCGCTTGCGCCAGCCCGACGGTAGCTACCGTGCGGTGGCCGAGTGCACTTTCAGCATGATTTCCCCGTTTGGTGGCGAGCCCCGCCTGGCCGGGGTGCTGTTCGAGCAGCCTGCAGACCCGGCGCTTCTGCCCGAAGACTGGCTGGCCGGGCGGGAGAATATTGTGGATGAACTGGCCGGCCTGTATCAGCGCAGCATCAGTAACGACGACAACTTGCGGCATTTGTTTGCCTATTCGGCCATTGCCGTGATCGTGCTGGATGCCGAAGGCTATGTCTGCGAGTGGAACCACGAGGCCGAGCGTTTGCTGGGCTGGCCCGATAGCGCCGCGCTGGGCCGGCCGCTGGCCGCGCTGCTGGTGCCCGCGCCATTGCAGAACCGCTTTCACGACTGGCTGTTTGCTGACGATGGCGGCGCCATGGCGCATACCATGCGCCCGCTGGAAATACCGGCGCTGCACAGCAATGGCAGCCGGGTGCCGCTGGAGCTGTCCGGCTGGCAGTTTGTGCTGTCCGGCTTGCCTTACCGTGGTATTACCCTGCGCGACATGACACGCCAGCATGTGGCCGAGCAAGTGCTGTACGAGCACATGGAGCGGGCGCGCATGTTGTTCGAGTTTGCCAGTATCGCCATGGTGGTGCTGGACCACACCGGTGTCATCATCGACTGGAACATCCACGCCGAACAGATCTTTGGCCTGCATGGCGAGCACGCTGTGGGCCGCCCCTTGCTAGAGGTGCTGCCGCTTTCGCCAGACCAGCTGCCCGCCGGTTTGCTACTGGGCGACCAAGGTATGCAGCTGGCCGAGGCAACCTCGCTGGAGTTCACCCTGCAGCGTGATGGCCAGGTGCAGCATGTCGATGCGTCGTTCTGGCCGTTTTCGTCCAGCCAGCAGGGCTTTATCGGGGCGTTTTTCCGTGATATTTCCGCCCGGCGCCGTAGCGAAGACGCCCTGCGCCAGTCGGAAGAGCACTACCGGCTGGTGATCGACAATGTGCGCGACGGCATTGTGGTGGTGCAGGGCATGCGCATTGTGTTGTCCAACCCGCGTGCTGCCGAAATCAGTGGCTACAGCATTGCCGAGCTGGCCGAGGTGGATTTCGCCAGCCTGATTCACCCGGACGACCAGGGGCGCGTGCTGGACATGCACCGCCGCCGCGTGGGCGGCGAGCAGGTCGATGCCCGCGACGATCTGCGCGTAGTGAACAAGAATGGCGAGGTGCGCTGGGTCGATAGCGGGGTGGTGCTGATCGAGTGGCACGGCCGCCAGGCAGCGCTGGTATTTTTTACCGATATCACGCACCGCAAGCGTCTGGAAAAAGACCTGACCAGCACCCTGCGCGAGCGCGAGTCCATCCTGGATAACACCATCGCCGGCATGGCGTTTGTGGATGGCCAGGGCTTTGTGCGCTGGGTAAACAGCACCGCTGCCGAGCTGTTCCAGACCACGCCGGAGCGCATGCAGGGCGGCAGCCTGGAGCGCTACTACGACGTGCAGCAGGACTTTCTGCGCACCACGCGGGATGCCAGGCTGGCCTTTGCCGAAGGCCGCGCCTACGCCACCGAGATGCGCATGCGCACGGCCTGCGGCCAACTATTGTGGGTGCAGCTATCCGGCAAGCCCATCAACCCCGAGCAGGTATCCCAAGGCACGGTGTGGGTGATGATGGATATCAGCCGCCGCAAGGAGCTGGAGTTCGAGCTGTTGCGCACGCATACCGAGCGCGAGGCCATCTTGCAGTCTGCCCTGGTCGGCATGGCCTTTGTCACCAATCGCCGCCTGCTGTGGATCAACCGCACCTTCTCGCTGCTGCTGGGGTATAGCGAAGCCGAGCTGATCGGCATGAGCAGCCGCATTTACTTCCGTAGCGACGAGGAGTTCGACAGCTTTGGCCGCGATGCCTACGGCTGCCTGGCGGCGGGGCAGATCTTTACTACCGAGCGGCAGCTGCAAACCAAAAGCGGCAAGCTGATCTGGGTGCAGATGAACGGCACCAGTATTGTGAAAAGCCAGCCGGACAAGGGCACCATCTGGACGCTGGTGGATGTGTCCGAGCGCCACGCTGCCGAGCAGGAAATCCGCGATGCGCTGGCCAAGCAGCAAGAGCTGAACGTACTGAAATCGCGCTTTGTTTCCATGACCTCGCACGAGTTCCGCACCCCGCTGGCTACCGTGCTGTCGTCGGCCGAGCTGCTGCGCCACTATCACGACCGCCTGCCGCCAGAGCGGCGCGAGGCGCTGCTGGAGTCTATCCAGACCTCGGTACAGCGCATGACCGACATGCTGGACAACATCTTGCTGATCGGGCGGGTGGAGGCCGAACGGGTAGAGTTTGTACCGCAGCCGCTGGATGTGGCGCGTTTTTGCCAGAACCTGGTGCAAGAGGTCAGCCACGCTTCGCATGCGCGGGGGGAAGAAGTCCTGGCCAAGGTTGTAATGGAAATGGCGCTGCCGCAGCCGGTATTGCCGCTGGACGAAAAGCTGCTGCGTGAAATCCTGGGCAATTTGCTGAGCAATGCTTTCAAGTACTCGCCCCAGGGCGGCGAGATCCGCTTCTCGGCACACTGCGATGGCAACGAAATCGTTTTCGACGTGCAGGATCAAGGCATAGGTATCCCGCCAGAGGACCTGCCGCAGCTGTTTGATGCCTTTCACCGTGCGCAGAATGTGGGGCCGATACCGGGTACCGGCCTGGGCTTGTGCATCGTGCGCAAATCGGTGGAGCTGCACCACGGGCAGATTGCGGTGACGAGCGAGCAGGGGCGCGGCACGCAATTCTGTGTGCGCCTGCCGGTACAGGAACAGCAGAAAGGGCGGCCAACATGAGGCGGATTCTGGTGGTCGAGGACGATATCGCCATTCGCAACAACATCATGGCGCTATTGCGGCTGGAGGGTTACGAGGCCGATGCCGCCGGCGATGGCCAGGAGGCGCTGGATTACCTGCGCAGCCATATGTACGCGCTGGTGATCAGCGATGTGATGATGCCGCGCATGGACGGCTACGCCTTGCTGCGCCAGCTGCGCAGCCAGCCGGCTACCGCGCAGCTGCCGGTGATTCTGCTGACGGCACTGGCGGATAAACAAGACCAGCGCCAGGGCATGAACCTTGGCGCGGACGACTACCTGGCCAAGCCTTTCCAGCGTGAAGACCTGCTCAACGCCATTGAAACCCGGCTGGGGCGCAGCGCGCAGCAGCAGGTGGAGGCGCAGCGCTTGCAGGCCGAGGCACACCGCTTGCGCTATCTGGACCAGCTTACGGGGCTGGGTAGCCGCATGGCACTGCTAGAGGCGCTATCCGGCCAGGGCGGGCTGTGCGAGACGCCGGGCCAGCTGGTGCTGGTGCTGGTGCTGGGGGTGGACTACTTTTCGCGCATCAACGATTCGCTGGGTTACCAGGCCGGCGACGCCGCCTTGCGCGAGTGCGGGCGGCGGCTGGAGCAAACCCTGGGCGATATGGGGCGGGCTTTTCGCTTGATCGGCCCCAACTTTGCCGTGGTGGCGAAGGTGGCCGAGCCTGCCGCCGCCGAGCTGCTGGCCACCTGCCTGCAGGAAGCCTGGCTGCAGCCCATGACGGTGCAGGGCGAGGAAATGTTTATCCCGGTGAGTATCGGTTATTGCCTGTTTCCTACCGATGCGGCGGACGCGCAGCAGCTGCTTGGCCGTGCCGAGGTGGCCTTGCACCAGGCGCAAAGCCTTGGTGGCAGCCATGTGCTGGGCTATACCGCGCAGATGAATGCCGAGGCCAGCGAGCGGTTGCGGCTGAGCAATGACCTGTACCGCGCGCTGGAGCGCCACGAATTCGAGCTGCACTACCAGCCGCAGCTCTCGCTGCACGACAACCGCCTGACGGGTTTCGAGGCCTTGCTGCGCTGGCATCACCCACGGCTGGGGCGGGTGTCGCCGCTGCGCTTTATTCCGCTGGCCGAAGAAAACGGCCAGATTATTTCCATCGGTTACTGGGTGCTGGCCGAGGCCTGCCAGCGGCTGGCCAGCTGGCAGCAGCTGGCGCCCGGGGTACGCATGGCGGTGAACCTGTCGGCGCGGCAGTTTGCTGCGGCCAACCTGCTGCACAGCATCGAGGCCGCACTGGATTTCAGCGGCCTGCCGCCATCGTTGCTGGAAATCGAGATTACCGAAGGCACGGCCATGGTCGACGCCGAGCGCACGGTGGGCACCTTGCTGCAGCTGAAAAGCCTGGGGGTGAAGCTGGCGCTGGACGACTTTGGTACCGGCTATTCCAGCCTGGCCTACCTGAAGCGTTTTCCGCTGGACGTGCTCAAGGTCGACCAGTCGTTTGTGCGCAATATCCTGACCTCCGCCGGAGACCGGGCCATTACCCAGGCGGTGATCTCGTTGGCCAGCAGTTTTGGCATGTCGGTGATTGCCGAAGGGGTAGAGCGCGAAGAACAAAAACAGTTATTGCAGCAAATGGGGTGTGATGCGTATCAGGGCTATCTGTTTAGCCCGCCACTGACTGCCCAGGACGTTGCAGAGCATTTGCCTGAATGGATGATAGCAAGGGTGCCGACATGACCATTTTTTTTGAAGAAGACATTGTGGCAGCCGCGCCGGCTGCCCAGAGCACACCCCCCGTCCGTATCTTCATGGTGGAGGACCAGCCACCTTTACGCTTTAACCTGAAGCAGCTGCTGGAGCTGGAGGGCTTTGCGGTAGAAGAGGCTGCGGACGGTATGAGCGCGTTGTCGCGGCTGGATGTACTGGCCAGCCAGGCGCATACCTGTCCGCAATTGGTGTTGCTGGATGTGGGTCTGCCCGATATGGAAGGCTACGACATCTGCCGCGAGCTCAAGGCCGATGCGCGCCTGGCGCATGTGCCGGTGATTTTCTTGTCCGGCCGGGTAGAGCTGGAAGACAAGATGGCCGGCTACGAGGCCGGGGCGGAAGACTATATTGCCAAGCCCTATGTCAATGCCGAATTGCTCAGCAAGATCGGCGTGGCGCTGCGCAATGGCGAGTCGCGCCAGGCTGGCCAGCAGTTGCAAGGCCAGGTGGCTAACGCTATGCAGGCGGCTTTCACCGCCATGACCAGCGCCAGTGAAATCGGCATTGTGCTGCAGTTTCTGAAAAACACCTTTGTCCTGCCCGACAACGCCGCTTTGCAGCAGTGCGTATTGCAAGCGCTGCAAGACCTGGGCCTGGATGCCAGTGTGCAGCTGCGTTCCAGTCGCGGTATCAGTACCGTGAATGGGGAGGGGCCCTGTGGCCAGCTGGAGATCGGGCTGATCGACACCCTGGCGCGGCGCGGGCCGATTGTGGATGCGGGCAGGGTGACGGTGTTTACCTATGGCCAGGTGTCGCTGGCGGTGAAGAACATGCCGCGCGAAGACGAGGAGCGCAACGGGCGGCTGCGTGACAACCTGGCGTTTCTGGTAGAAGGCGCCACAGCGCGCCTGGCTGCGCTGGATGCTGCCTGGCAGCAGCAGCAGCAGGCCGCGACGCTGGCGCAGCTGGTGTCGCGCACCCGTGCCACGCTGCAAATCATCGACAACCGCTTTCGCGAGCAGCAATGGTGCAGCAACGACATCATGCTGCGCCTGCGCGAGGATGTGGAGCGCGCTTTTGTCAGCCTGGGCCTGACCGAAGGCCAGGAGCGGTTGCTGGCTGGCCTGGTGGCGCGTGCCACGCAAGAGGCTACCGAGCTGTACGACCAGAGTGCCGATGTGGATAGCAGCATGAAGGCCTTGCTGCAGGCGCTGGAGGCTGGAGAAGTCACCTCATAGAGGCGTGACATCGCCCCAGTCCTGGCGCAGCAGCCGCTCGCGCCATTCATCCCCCAGGCGGTGGCTTTCGGCTACCGCCTGCGCCCATAGCCGGCGGCGCAGTGCGTCGTCGTGTGCAAAGCGCTTCGGGTCGCTGCGATCGGGCAGGCGGCCCAGTTCCAGTGTGGCCAGGTAGGCCGGGCTGGGCGTCACCAGCAGCGTGTTGCTATGGTGGCTGGCCACGGGCTGGCGCCAAGGCAGCAGCTTGTCAAACCAGCCCGGCACAATACGCTGCTGGTAGTGCAGGTACAGCGTGATGCCAGCCTGCTGCTGCCACGGGTAGTCCAGGTGATAGTCCAGCAGCCCGCCATCGCGGTATACCCCTGCGCTGGCACCGGGTATGGCCACCCCGTCAAACAGCCCGGGTACGCCGGTGGTGCCTAGCAGGGCTGGCAGCAGGTTGGCCGCAGACAGCGCGACATGCTGCGTGGGCAGGCTATCTTGCGGGCTAAATGCCAGCGTGCTGCGTGCGTCGTGACATATCAGCCGCTCGAATGCATGCCGCAGCTGCGCGCGCCCCAGGGTGTTGCAAGCGGCGGCCAGCGCCAGCCCGGCGAGCAGTGGCGCGCGCTGCTCATGGCGCAGCAGGCCGCGCGCACGCACCAGAATCAGGCTAAGCCGGTAGTGCGGGTGCTGCAGTATGGCCTGCAGGCCATCGGGCCCCAGCGTGTCGTGCAGCAGAGCCTGCCAGTTCTGGTAAATCAGTGCGCGCGTGGTCTGGCGGCTGTAATCCTGTGCCACGTAGTTGGCCGCAAAGCGTGCGAGTGCCGCAGCGGGGTCGGCCTGCATGGCGCAGGCAAAGCGCCAGCCGCCTATCGATGCGCCGACCAGGTCGCGCACCGCGGGCGTGGCGGCCAGCCAGTCGAATACCGCCTGGTCCAGCCCGGACAGCCCCAGAGCCTTTGGCCCGCCGGCAGCGCCGGGCAGGGTGCGGATATCCTGCGCCTGCAAGCCGTGTTGCTGTAAGTGCCGGCGTGCGGCAGGGCCGGCGCGCAGGGTGAGCGCGGGTGGTGTGCGCAGCACAATTGCAGTCATGGCTGGAGTGTCCAGTACAAAAAGGTAATAATACCCGACTAAATTACTTTACCGGAGTCACTCGTATGCCTAAGGCGTATCTGGATGCCGTGGGTTTGTCCCTGCCGGCTGCTGCTGTTGCCCATGCTGTCGATCAGCTGGCTGCCACCTTGCCCGGTTTGCCGCAAGCTGCGCCGGCGGATTTGTACCGCTATCTGGTGCCCAAGCTGGGCGAGGGTGGCAGCTGCTCGCTGGTAGACGAGCTGGATGACACGCCGTACAACGTGGCGCCCTGGCTGGGCGGCGAGAGTGAGGCTGCCGCTGCAGCCCTATTGCAGCTGCATGCGCTGGTAGAGGCGACGCTGCAGGCCGCTGCCGCCGACTGGCTGGGGGTGTATTGCCGCTTCGAGCGTGATGGCCAGGCGCGCCTGGTCAAGCTGGCCTACCGCGGCCTGCCCAGCCGTGGCGAGTTTCCGCTCACCGAGGACTTTGCCCTGTTCAGCAACAATAGCCGCGTAGGCCTGAGTGGCCGCGCTGCCATCGTAGCCGATGTGGCCGCATGGCAGGCCGCCGGCGGTGCCTACTACGAGTGCGACCCGAAAGTGCAGAGCGAGGTTTGCCTGCCGGTGCTGGCGGCCGATGGCAGGGTGGTGGGCATTCTGGATGCCGAAGATGCGCGGCCCGGCTTTTTTGGCGAGGCCGAGCAGGCGGCGCTGGTAGCGCTGGCATTGGCGTTGTCGGCACCGTTTAGCCAACTGGCCGGTGCTGTTGAAAAAAGCTGACTGACGTGTTCGCTTGATTGATCTTTCCCACTCGGTAGGGGTATGGCTACCATGCCTCGCCTGTTTTTCTTGAATCGGAGTCTATTTTGAGCCAAGCCGACACCCAGCCCCGCGTTGATCTGGTAGCCAGCTGCACGCTGCCTACGCCTTGGGGCGTGTTTCAGATGCATGGTTTTGAAGAGCATGGCGGGCGCGAGCACGTGGCGCTTGCCCTGGGCGATATCAGCAGTGGCGACGCCCCGCTGGCGCGCGTGCATTCCGAATGCCTTACCGGCGACGCGCTGTTTTCCCTGCGTTGCGATTGCGGTTTCCAGCTGGAGGCGGCGCTGGAAGCCATTGCGGCGGAAGGTCGTGGCGTGCTGCTGTACCTGCGCCAGGAAGGCCGCGGCATTGGTCTGATCAACAAGATTCGTGCCTACAAGCTGCAAGACGGTGGTGCCGATACCGTAGAGGCCAACGAGCAGCTGGGTTTTCCTGCCGACATGCGCGACTTCCGCATTGCCCGCGAAATGCTGGCACTACTGGGGGTGGATGCTGTGCGCATCATGACCAATAACCCGCGCAAGATTGCCACGCTGGAGCAGGCAGGTATCCGGGTGGCCGAGCGCGTGCCGCTGCAGGTTGGCCGCAACCCGTATAACGACCACTATCTGGACACCAAGCGCGCCAAGTTGGGCCATTTGTTCGGCGGTTAAGTTTGCCGCCCGGGCGGCGATAAAACCTGAAACAGGAGGGTGGCATGATCAAGATTGCACCAGTGGGCAGCGCCGAGGCCATCAGCCAGCACACGCCGCAGCATCTGCACGATCATGACCACCGGCATGCGCATGATCCTGCTGCGGTTACGACTTTTAGCGCCAGCCTGCTCAGCCAGCACGCCTTGCAGCTGGACCCCGATGGCCAGGCGGGTGACGACGCCACCCCGGCGCAGCTGGCGCATGCGTTGGCCCAGCTGCTGACCCTGTTGGAGGAGCGTCTGGTGGACATGCGCGAGCGTGCGCTGATGGCTGGCGGCCAACCTTCGCATGGTTTGTTCAACGAACTGGTGCAAATAAGCGACGTGGTGGCGCGGCTGTGCCATCTGTGGCGGCGGCTGTGGTTGAGCATGCCCGAAGCCTGTGAAGCGGCACGTGGCCGCATTCATGCCATGTTCGGTACGGTGCACTTTTTGTTGCGGGTGTTGCAGCACAGTGCCGAGCCGGCAGACTGGCACGCGCAGAGTGTGCAGTGGGTGCAGTACGAGGCCTTGTTTACTGTTTAGTCGTTGTCGCGCGGAGGGTGGGGTGTTGTTGCAGGTTTGCGTGGCAGAAAAACAAAAAACCGGTCAGATGACCGGTTTTTTTAATTGGTGGTGGAGGTAAGCGGGATCGAACCGCTGACCTCTTGCATGCCATGCAAGCGCTCTCCCAACTGAGCTATACCCCCACGCAATGTGGCGTCCCCACGGGGATTCGAACCCCGGTTACCGCCGTGAAAGGGCGATGTCCTAGGCCTCTAGACGATGGGGACCTAGTGTGTTTCCTGGTGGAGGTAAGCGGGATCGAACCGCTGACCTCTTGCATGCCATGCAAGCGCTCTCCCAACTGAGCTATACCCCCTGACACCAGCTCTTCGTTTCGCATCGCTGCGTTGCGAAGAGGTGCGCACTTTAACTTGCGCCCTTGTGGCCGTCAAGCGTTTTGCTGCAAGTTTTTTCAAAAAAAATGCACTTAATCTGCAAGTGCATGATTTTTATGGGTGCGCGTTTGGTGTGGGCCGGCGTTTATTGCCATGCCCTTGCTGGTGCCGGCTTTCCGGGTATATGAACATGGCCCATGGCCCCCGCCAGCAGCAAGCCGATGCCGGCCAGTGTTAGTCCGCCGGGCCATTGCCCTTTGAGCAAATAGGCAAATGTCAGTGCTGACAGGGCTTTCAATACGATCAATTGAGCACTCGGAAGCCCATCGGCATGTACTTGGTAACTTGCGGTGCTTCTCGGTGCATAAGGTTGGCCGCACGCGCTGGCACGCGGCCAACCTTGCGGTGGCTACACCGCGCTGCGCTGTGCAGTAGCCGCTACCGGTGCGTGCAGGCTGGCCCAGTAACCGTAGTTGATCTCCAGGTTTTCCTGCAGGCTGGCCAGGTCGACAGCTTGCTGGCCGACGATCTGCACCGCACGCAGCGCCAGGTTCATTTCCTGCTCCAGCAGCTTGGATACGGTGTTGGCCTGGCCTAGCTGCCCAGCGGTGTGCAGCCAGCCCTGCCACTGTGCCAGCCAGCTATCCTGCTGGGCAACCAGCTTTTGCAGGCTGGCGGCTTGCAGCTGTGCCAGGCTTAGCCAGGTATCGGTATGTGCCAGTGCAGGCAGCATGGCCAGGCTGGCGCCAAGGTTGTGCTGGTGGCGGCTGGCGAGGTTGCCCAGCAGTTGGCCGTGGCGCGGGCGCTGGGGGGAGGCTGGTAACTGCGCGGCTTGTGGCAGGGCGGGGTCGGCGTGGGTCATGTCTGATCCTTTGTGGTGTCGGGCGGTGGTATAGGCGGCTCAGCCGCCCAGGCGCTGCAGCATGGCGTGGATGGCGCGAATCTGCAGTGCCTGGCGCGAGTAATAGTCGGGGTAGTCGGCACTGCGGCTGGTGTAGCCCCACCAGTCCCAGCAGCCGTCCGGGTTTTGCGCCAGGGTGTTGTCGCTGCCGGCGGCTTGCGGGTACAGCACGATCAGGTTGTTGCTGTCGGCTATCGTGTTGTAGCCGGTGGTGGTGATGTAGCGGTTGCCGTATGGCGGCTGGGTGGCGGTGTCGGCCTGGCCCAGGGTGTAGCTGACGTAGCTGTAGCCTTGCTTGCAGCCATGCAGGGCGATGTGTACCCGCGCCGGGGCGCCTTCCATTACCGCTTGTGGTACGTACACGTAGCCAAAATCCGCCATGCTGGCGTGCGGGTCGTTGCCGAAGAATTCGCGCTGGTCAAAGCGCAGCAGTTGGCCGCTGGCCTGCGTCACAGGGGCGGCCAGGCCGGGGTAGATATGCTGCAGCATGTGGTGCGACTGCATGAAGCCGCCATTGTTGAGGTAAGGCGGCTGGTTGCTGCCCAGCGGCGAGTCTTCCGGGTTGTCGGTAATCAGCGAGTGGCCGGCCGGCAGCTGGTCGTGGTAGGCAATCTGGCTATCGGGCACGCCCAGTAAGCGGTACATGTCGCGGGTTTGTGCCACCACCGCGCTGTTCACCACACTGTCGGCGCTGCCGGTAAACACGTACACGCGTTGGCGCGCCAGGTTGGCCAGCGGGTCGATCAGTGCGTCGCGCTCGGCCTCGCGTGCCAGCTGTACCGAGCGCGGTGCAGGCGGTGCCAGCTCGGGCGTTAGCGGTGCCATGCACAGCTGCAGCGCGTTCAGCTCGTAGGCGTCCTCGGCCAGCCAGGCGGCGCCACGAAACGTTTCTACGCCACGGTAGGGGCCACCGGCTACGACGCCGGCACCCGCAAAGCTGGCCGAATGCGCCAGGTGCAGCTGCACTGTCATGAAGGCGCCGGATGATAGCCCCGAGAGCGAGCTTTCCCCGGCGGCGACTTTGTACTGCTCCAGCTGGACGATGTGTGTGGCGGTTTGACGCATGTCTGGCTTCCTGTCGTAGTGCTGCGGGTGGGGATGCTTGTATTGTTGGCCAGCTTATCGATATTAATATGAATATTGCATTATTTTTATATTGATTATTGTCGTTTGCTTTCGTTAAACCGGTTTTGGCAAACTTCTATACTGTGCGCTCAACTACGGTAAAAAGGGCAGCATCATGATGGGAAAAGGCAGGCTGGAAGCGTTTAGCGACGGGGTGTTGGCGATCATCATCACCATCATGGTGCTGGAGCTGAAAGTGCCGCACGGGGCCGACTGGCCGGTGTTGCAAAAACTGTGGCCGGTTTTTGTCAGCTATATCCTCAGCTTTGTGTATGTCGGTATCTACTGGAATAACCACCACCACATGCTGCACGCGTCGCGCCATGTCAGCGGCGTGGTGCTATGGGCCAACCTGCACCTGCTGTTCTGGCTGTCGCTGGTACCGTTCGCCAGTGGCTGGATGGGCGAGAACCACTTTGCCCCGTTGCCCACCGCGCTGTACGGCTTGGTATTGCTGATGTCGGCGCTGGCCTACTGGCTATTGCAGTGCGCGCTGCAACGCTCGCCGGAAAACGCCTTGCTGGCGCAGGCGCTGGGGCGTGATCTCAAAGGCAAGCTGTCGCTGGTGTTGTACGTGCTGGGCATTGTGGTGGCCATGCAGCTGCCGGCGCTGGCCTGGGGCATTTACGCCGCCGTGGCGTTGATGTGGCTGGTGCCGGACCGCCGTATCGAGCGCCTGCTACAGGCTGGCTAGGCGCTGCGGTGCTGGCGCGCGGCCTGTGTCTGGTATCAGTGCCAGCCGCCGTCTGTCCGGGGCGGCGGCTTTTTCTGTGCCCGCTGCGGTGATGCAACCGTGTTGGTATGCCAGAGAACACCGGCTATCATCGCGGCATGATGTCTACTCTGGATGAATATGACCCTGCACAAGATTCTGGCCGTACTGGGTGTGCTGTCGTTTTTGCCGCCGTGTGTGGCAGCGGACAGCGGCTTGGCTGCAGAACGCGCGGCGCGCGAAATGCGCTATATCGCCAGCCAGTTCCCCGGGCGGCTGGCCGGTGCCGAGCGCGAGTTTGCCGCTGCCGAGTATTTGCATATCCAGCTGTCCAGTATGGGTTATCAAACGCAAACCCAGGCGTTTGATACCGAATACAGCTATGTGTTTGCCAATAATGTGCGGCAGCGCCGCCTGCTGCAGTCGCGCAATGTGGTGGCAACCAAGCCGGGCATTAGCGGCAAGGTGATCGTGATAGGTGCCCACTTTGATACCGCTACCACCCTGCACGAAGTGCACGAGGGTGTGTTTGGTGGCGAGCAGCTGCAAGGGCTGGACGATAACGCCTCGGGCGTAGGCGTGATGCTGGCGCTGGCACGCGAGCTGGCCGATGCGCCGGTACAGCACACGCTGAAGTTTGTGGCCTTTGGTGCCAAAGAGCTGGGCCTGAAAGGCTCGCAGGCGTATCTGGCGCAGTTATCCGCCACCGAGCGCAGCCAGATCCTGCTGATGGTGAATCTGGATAGCCTGCTCACTGGCGATGTGCTGTATTTCAATGCCGGCAAGCGCACCCTTGCGGCCAACCCGGCTGCCGGTGCCGCCCGCGACCGCGCCCTGGCCCTGGCCACAGCGCTAGGTATCGATGCGCGCAGCAACCCCGGCCTGCACCCCGATTACCCTGCGGGTACCGGCTGCTGTTCCGACCAGGAAAGCTTCGACAAGGCCGGTATTCCCGTGCTGGCGGTAGAAGCCACCAACTGGTCGCTGGGCAAGGGGGATGGCTATACCCAGACAACCTTGCCCGATATTCCCGGTGGCAGTAGCTGGCACCGCCCCGACGTCGACAATCTTCAGCGTTTGCCGCAGCTATTGCCCGGTCGGCTGGAGCAGCGGGCCCGCGATAGCTTGCGCATCCTGTTGCCTTTGCTACTGGAAAGCAGCGGTGCGCGCCCTGCACCATGATGCGCGTAGACCATGCCATGAAGACGCTGCTTTTCCTGTTGGCCTGCTGGCCCATGTTGGCCGCAGCGCAAGAGGAGGCGCCTGCCATGCGTCAGTGCCAGGTGGTGTTTGACAATGGCCGCAGCCTGAGCGCGGTGCCGTTGGCAGAAACCGGTGCGCAGCAGATGCGTGGCTTGTCGCGGCGGCACGATGTGCGTAGCGGCATGTGGTTTGCCTTTGCGCAGCCCCAGCCGCTGCGCTTCTGGATGCGTGACACCTGGCAGCCGCTGTCGATCGGCTTTATTGACGAGGCCGGGGTGATTTTCCAGATAGCGGATATGCAGCCAGACACGCTGGACGTGCATGCCAGCACGCGCCCCGGCGTGGCGGCGCTAGAGCTGCCACAAGGTGGCTTTGCCAGTTTGGGGGTGTCGGTCGGTGCTAGGGTGCAGCTGCAGGGCTGTCGTTAAAGCAAGGTGTTTTGGTATTGTATTGGTATTGCATATAACCATGAATTAATATGCTAATTCTAAAATATATGCATAAATAAAGTACTAAAAACTGGCAGCATTTGTTTTTTAATTTCAGTTTTATTTAAATAATTAAAATTATCAGTAAATTTCATTACTTTTATTGCAGGACTATTGCGATTTTGAGATTCATTCTCATTTGAGTGGCGTTTGCCGCTATGATGCTTTCCCGAAGCTGCTTGCATTCTGCACCCTGATGCAGCTGTAACTAGGGATTCTGGCAATGAAAATTCGCAACAAACTTGTTCTGTTTGGTCTGGTTGGACTCTTGGGTGTGATGGCCGTGGGGGTAGTAACCGTAGGGCAGCTGCAGCATATACGACAGGATGCTCGGCAGATTGCCGAAGTCTATGCGCCGCAAATGTATGTGATTACCGATGTGGCAGAAGATTACGGCGATGCCCGTCGTGCTGCCTTGATGTTTTTAAGTGAGCCCGATAGTTCGCGCTGGGCCATGCTGGAACAAGGATTTCGCCAGGAAGTGGCCGCAGCACAGGTAGGCCTGAACCGCTTTCAGAGCATGAGCCACCAGCATAGCGAACAGCTGCAAGTTGCCGCAGCCAAAGACGATATGGCCCGCTACGAAGCAGCCGTGTTGCAAGCCTTTGCCCAGCAAAAGCTGGGCAATGCCGCCGAAGTGCAGCGCATCGTGCAAGCAGCGCGTCCGCTAGGTAACCAGCTCACCCGTTTTACCAACAACCTGAAAGCTGCCAAGCTGGCATTGATCAACCAGCACAATGGCAGCTTGTTTGCTGCGATCGAGCAGGCTGTCACATGGAGTGCACTCATTGCCCTGGCGTGTTTACTTGTCTTGCTAAGCTGCGCACTGGTGTTGGGCCGAAGCATAACCCAGCCGCTGTTGCGCATGAAACAGGCGGTAAAGCACACCGGTGACAATCTGGATTTGAGCCAGCGTAGCAGCCAGGCGCAGAAGGATGAGGTGGGGGAGGTGCTGACCTCATTCAACGGCTTGCTGGACGTGCTGGCTGATAACCTGCGTGACATGCAACAAGTAGGGGTGAGCATAGGCGGTACCGCCGGCCAGCTGCGCGCCTCCTCGCAAAGCCTGTACGAGAAAGCCAGTGTGACTAGCCAGGCCAGTGCAAGCATGGCGGCCACGGTGGAGGAGGTGGCTTCCAGCATCCGTCTGGTAGCCGAGCATGCCCAAGGGGTTGATGGCGTAGCGCAGCAGGCGGGGGATGAGGCCCAGCGCGGGAGTGTGGTTATCGAAGAAACCATTACCTGCATTAACGATATGGCTGCGCAAGTACAGCAAACCGCCAACGATCTGCACCGCTTGCAAGGCAGTACCGAGGAAATCAATAACGCGGTAGGCATGATCAAGGACATTGCCGACCAGACCAATTTGCTGGCGCTGAACGCCGCCATCGAAGCGGCCCGTGCCGGAGAAACCGGCCGCGGCTTTGCCGTGGTGGCCGACGAGGTGCGCAAGCTGGCCGAGCGCACCGCGCAAACTACCGCACAAATCACCGACACCATCAACCGTATTCGCCAGGAAACCGACCGTAGTACCCGCGCTATGCAGGCAGCCGTGCAGCAGGTTGAGCAGGGCGTAGCGCGTGCTGGCGCGGCCAACTTGGCCGTGCGCCAGATTGTAGGCAGCGCAGCGCAAGTCAAGCTGCAGGTGGGGGAGATTACACAGTCCATGTCCGAGCAATCGCAAGCCCTGGCATTGATTAGCGTGGAGATCGAGCGCGTCGCCAATCTGGCCGAGGCCAGTCACCAGACAGCCGGGGAGCTGGCTGGTGGCAGCCGCCTGCTGGACCAGCACGGGCAAGGCCTGCTGGGCATCTTGGGCAAGTACCGCCTGGCCTAGTATCGCCCGGTGGCTGGTCCTGGCAGTAGCCTGCTGCGGCAAGCCGGGATTTTTTCCGGGCAGGCATGGTCTATGCTGGCTTGTCGCTTGCCCGTACCTACCCGCCATGGAGCCCAGCATGAGCCAGAAGCCGACTTTGCCCGCTGTAAACCAGGACATCATCCAGCTGTACGACGAATACACGCACGCCCCCTTGTCGCGGCGTGATTTTTTCCAGCGCCTGACGCGGCTGGCCGGTGGCACTGCCGCCGCCTATGCCATCCTGCCGCTGCTGGAAAATAACTATGCCCAGGCCCAGATGGTGGCGGCGGGGGATAGCCGTTTGCAGGCGGCCGACACCGTGTTTGGCCGCCTGGGGGAGGCCAGCCTCAGCGGCTACCGTGTACAGCCCGCCAGCGGTGATGTGCGCCAGCTGCCGGCAGTGGTCGTCATCCACGAAAATCGTGGCCTGAACCCGCATATCCGCGATGTGGCGCGCAGGCTGGCGCTGGAAGGCTTTGTGGTACTGGCGCCGGATTATCTGTCTAGCCTGGGCGGTACGCCAGCGGACGAAGACAAGGCGCGCGATATGTTTGCCAAACTGGACGCAGCCGTGTCGCGCGAGGTGTCGCTGGCGGCGCTGGCCTACCTGCAAGGGCAGGGCAACGGCAAGGTAGGGGCGGTGGGCTTCTGCTGGGGTGGTGGCCAGGTAGGGCAGCTGGCCGTGCACGCGCCGGCGCTGGGTGCCGGGGTGGTGTACTACGGCGCGCAGCCGGCTGCCGCCGACGTGCCGCGCATCAAGGCGCCGCTACTGCTGCACTATGCCGCGCTGGACGAGCGCATCAATGCCGGCATACCGGCGTTCGAGGCGGCGCTGAAGGCCGCCGGTAGCCGCTACATCCTGCAGCTTTACCCTGGCGTGAATCACGCGTTCAACAACGATACCAATGCCGCTCGCTACGACAAGGGCGCTGCCGAGCTGGCATGGGGGCGTAGCGTGACCTTCCTGCGCCAGCAGCTGGCGTAGGCAGCGTCTGCGTTGTGAAGGCACAAGGCCGCTGCATAGCAGCGGCCTTGCTGTTTGCCGGCCGGCTGGCCCCTTGCAGACAAAAGCAAGCCCCCAGCCGGGCAGGCGGGGGGCTTGGGGTGTGGCAGGCAGCAGGGTTGGCCGCATGCGGCCAACCCTGGCGTGATGGCGCTTACTTGCGCACGATCTCGCCAGCCGGGTCAAACGTACCGGCCTTGATCACGCCATTGCGTGCGTTGATGAAGGCTTTCAGTACGTCGGCGTCGGCGTAGCCGGTGTTGACGTAACCTTTATGGGTGGACAGTTTCGGGTAGCCGTCGCCACCTGCAGCGGTAAAGTTGTTCATCGCTACGCGGTAGGTCTTGGCCGGGTCGATATCCTTGCCACCGATCTGTGCCTGTTTCACGTCACCGCCTTCGATCACCAGCTTCACGCCGGCAAACTGCGGGAAAGCGCCGGAGCCCGGGCTCATTTTGGCAGCGGTACGCAGCAGATCCAGCGCTTCCTTGCCGCTCAGGTCCACGTAGACCAGCGTGTTGCCGAATGGTTGTACCTTCAGCACGTCCTTGTAGGTGATCTTGCCGGCGGCGATGGAATCACGCACGCCACCCGAGTTCATGATGGCAAAGTCGGCCTGCGCTTTTTCTTTCATGGCGCTGGCAATCAGGATGCCCATGCTGGTGGGCTGGCTGCGCACCTGGTTGCGGTCGCCATTGAGCTTGGCTTCGGTGGCACCGATTTCTACCGACAAGGCTTCCTGGCCCTTGTTCTGGAACGGGCGCAGGAATTCCAGCACTTCGCTGTGCTCGGCGATCTGCTGGGTGTAGTACACCTTCTGTTCTTTACCGGCGCTGTCCTTCACGGTTTTTTTCAGGTTTACCGGAATCAGCTGGTATTTCACCAGTTTGAACTCGCCGTTTTTCAGCTCGAAATCGGCGCGGCCAACGTATTTGCCCCATTCGTGCGCCTGCACGATCCAGGCGCCGTTCTGGCGGTCCGGTGCGCAGTCGGTGCCTGGTACGTAGGCGTTGTCACGCACGTTTTCGGCTTTCATGCACACCGGGTTCTGGCTGTGGCCACCTACGATCAGGTTCAGGCCTTTTACCTTGCGCGCCATTTCCACGTCGCCTGGCGCGTTTACACCGTGGTTACCGTCGTCGTAGTGGCCCATATGGGTGGTGGCAATCACCACGTCAGCCTGTTTGCGCAGCTGCGGTACCAGCTTGGCCGCTTCGGTGGCCGGGGTGCGGAACTCGATACCCTTGGTGTTTTCCGGGTTGGTCAGCTTTTTGGTGTCGTCGGTGGTCAGGCCCATCACTGCCACGCGCACGTCGCCCAGTTTAAAGATGCGATACGGCTCGAACATGCGCTTGCCGTCTTTGTAGATGTTGGCCGACAGCATGGGGAAGTTGATCCACTGGCGCTGTTTGGCCAGCACTTCCGGCGACTTGTCGAACTCGTGGTTGCCCACGGCCATGGCGTCGTAGCCCAGCAGGTTCATGCCCTTGAAGTCCGGCTCGGCATCCTGCATGTCCGATTCGGGCACGCCGGTGTTCACGTCACCGCCGTCCAGCAGCAGGCTGTAGCCGCCGTTTTTGCGTACGTCGGCGCGGATCTGCTCGATCACGTTCTTGCGCGCGGCCATGCCGTATTCGCCGTCGCCATTGCGCCAGAAACGGCCGTGGTGGTCGTTGGTATGCAGGATGGTGATCTTGTAAACCTGGTCTTTGGCTGGCTTGGCCAGTGCTATACCAGAGGTCGCCGACATGGCGGCAAGAACGGACAGGCAGAGTGCCGGATAGCGTAGTTTCATGGATGGGCCCCGTATTTCGTTTTATAGACGCAGACCCTGCAGTATCGCGCAGGGCAAAAAAAAACGGCAAGCCCCTGCGTGCAGGGCTTGCCGTTATGGCTGGATTTATTTGCTCCAGTTGTCTTTCAGGCCAACGGTGCGGTTGAACACCGGTTTGGCACCCGCCTGGTGTTCGCGGCGGTCGGTCACGAAATAACCGATACGCTCGAACTGGTAGCGGGTTTCCGGCGCCGCCTGCAATACCACTGGCTCTACATAGCCGGTAATGGTGGTCAGCGAGGCCGGGTTCAGGAAGTTCATGAAGTCCACGTATTCGCCGTCTTCACCGCGCACCGCGTCCGGGCGTGCTTCGGTGAACAGGCGGTCGTACAGGCGCACTTCGGCTTCGATGGCATGGTTGGCGGCAATCCAGTGGATCACGCCCTTCACCTTGCGGCCAACCGGGTTCTGGCCCAGCGTGTCGTGGTCGATGGAGCACTTCAGCTCGATAACGTTACCGCTGTCGTCCTTGATCACTTCGTCGCACTTGATCACGTAGCTGTAGCGCAGGCGCACTTCGCCGCCCGGCGTCAGGCGCTGCCATTTCGGCGGCGGTACTTCGGCAAAGTCTTCGCGTTCGATGTAGATCTCGCGTGCCAGCGGAATCTCGCGCTCGCCCATTTCCGGGTGGTGCGGGTGGAACGGCGCGCTGCGGCTGCCGCTAACACCGTCCTGGTAGTTGGTGAGCGTTACCTTGATCGGGTCCAGTACCGCAATCACGCGCGGCGATTCGTTTTCCAGCGATTCACGCACCGCGCCTTCCAGTACCGACATGTCGATGATGTTTTCGCTCTTGGACACGCCAATACGCTGCGCAAACAGGCGCACGCCGGCCGGGCTGTAGCCGCGGCGGCGCATGCCGGCGATGGTAGGCATGCGCGGGTCGTCCCAGCCGGTGACCACGCCCTGGTTTACCAGGTGCTGCAGCTTGCGTTTGGAGGTCAGCGCGTACAGCAGCTCCAGGCGCGAGAATTCGATCTGCTGCGGGTGGTGGCCGATGCTGATGTTGTCCAGCACCCAGTCGTACAGCGGGCGGTGGTCTTCGAATTCCAGCGAGCACAGGCTGTGGGTAATGCCTTCGATGGCGTCGGAAATGCAGTGCGTGTAGTCGTACATCGGGTAGATGCACCACTTGTCGCCGGTACGGTGGTGATGCACGCGGCGGATGCGGTAGATGGCCGGGTCGCGCAGGTTGATATTGGGCGACGCCATGTCGATCTTCAGGCGCAGCGTCTTGCTGCCGTCGGCAAACTCGCCGTTTTTCATGCGTGTGAACAGGTCGAGGTTTTCTTCTACGCTGCGTTCACGGTAGGGGCTGTTCTTGCCCGGCGCGGTCAGGCCGCCACGGTATTCGCGCATTTCGTCCGGGGTGAGGTCGCAGACAAAAGCCTTGCCGGCGCGGATCAGCTCTACGGCAAAGTCGTACAGCTGGTCGAAGTAGTCGGAAGCAAAACGGATCTCGCCATTCCACGCAAAACCCAGCCAGCTGATGTCTTCGCGGAAAGCCTGCACGAACTCGTCGGATTCTTTTTCCGGGTTGGTATCGTCCATGCGCAGGTTGCACTGGCCGTTGTAGTCTTCGGCCAGGCCGAAGTTGATGCAGATCGCCTTGGCGTGGCCTACGTGGGCGTAGCCGTTCGGCTCGGGCGGAAAGCGGGTCACCACGGCGGCACGTTTGCCGGTGGCCAAGTCTTCATCGATGATCGAGCGGATGAAGTTGCTGATCACCGGGGCATTGTTTTCTGCAGACATCGACTTTTCTTGTAGCAATAGATAATCGCACGATTGTAACCGATAACCCCGGTATCGCGGATAGTGGGTAATTGGGGCAGGTGATTTGCGCCATATCAAGCGCATTTATCGAAATCGGTAAATGTTACAGGACAACGGCGTAGCATGAGTCGCTTACCCACCCCCCAGGAGCAGCCCATGAATGAGAATGAAAAGGCCATGGCGGCCAACCCTGAAACCCCGGAAACCCCTGCCGAAGCGGCGGCGCCGCAAGCCGCTGCACGCCCGGCGGGCCGCCGGCGCAAACCTTCGGCACAGGCGCAGCGCGAAGCGGCCGCCCGCGAGATCGAGGCCGTCAGCCACGCGCCGGTGGCCATGCAGGTAGCGCACGCACCGCATGGCACGGCAGAAGACAGCAACAGCGCGCCGCTGCCAGCCGCATACCCGTACAAAAACCGCATCAAGCGCGCCGATTACGAGCGCCAGAAAGCCGAGCTGCAAGTAGAGCTGCTGAAGGTGCAGAACTGGGTGAAAGAAACCGGCCAGAAAATTGTGGTGATTTTTGAAGGCCGCGACGCAGCAGGCAAGGGCGGTACCATCAAGCGCTTCATGGAACACCTGAACCCGCGCGGCGCGCGCGTCGTGGCGCTGGAAAAACCCACCGAGCAAGAGCGTGGCCAGTGGTACTTCCAGCGTTATATCCCGCTGCTGCCTACCGCCGGTGAAATGGTGCTGTTTGACCGCAGCTGGTACAACCGCGCCGGTGTCGAGCGCGTGATGGGCTTTTGTACGCCGCAGGAATACCTGGAATTCATGCGCCAGACCCCGCAGCTGGAGCGCATGCTGGTGAACAGCGGCATCCGCCTGTTCAAGTTCTGGTTCTCGGTGAGCCGCGAAGAGCAGCTGCGCCGCTTTATCTCGCGCCGCGACGACCCGCTCAAGCACTGGAAGCTGTCGCCTATCGATATCCAGTCGCTGGACAAGTGGGACGACTACACCGAAGCCAAGAAGGCGATGTTCTTCCATACCGATACCGCAGATGCGCCGTGGGCGGTGATCAAGTCCGACGACAAAAAGCGCGCGCGGCTGAACTGCCTGCGCCACTTCCTGTGGACGCTGCCGTACCCCAACAAGAACACCGCCATCCTGAAGCCGGACGAGCGCATTGTCGGCGCCGCCGCCGAGGTGTTCGAGCCGTCCGAAAAAGACATCAGCAGCTTCTGATACGCCGCCAGGCAGCAAAAAGGTTGGCCGCAGAGCGATTGCGGCCAACCTTTTTTGTTTGCGGGCTATCGCCGGTGGCGGGCTAGCCCCACACCACGCCGCTGGTCAGCACTTCTTCCGCCCGCTGCAGGGCGGTGGTGAGGTCGGGCTGGATATTGCGCGGCCCCATTTCTTCGGCCAGGTGGGCGCTGCGTATCATGGCGGTAACTTCGGTACCCGCGCCGCAGATCACCAGCGTGCGGTTTTGCTGCGCCAGGCGCTGGTTCAGCGCCGACAGCGCCAGCAGGCCACTGGTGTCCAGCAGTACCAGGCGGTGCAGCTGCAAGATGATCACCCGCGCCTCGGGGGCTTCCTGGGCAATCTGCTCTACCGTATCGGCCGCGCCAAAAAACAGCGCCCCTTCTACGCGGTAGGCTACGCAGCCTGCCGGTACATGTTTGCCGGCAATCGAGTGGCGCTCGTACAGCACGGCGTGCTCCGGCTTGAGCTGCTGCACGCTGGTGCTGGCGGCCATGCGCTTGATAAAGAACACGGCGGCAATCAGCAGGCCGATTTCTACCGCAATGGTCAGGTCGAAGATCACCGTCAGGGCAAAGGTAATGGCCAGCACGGCTGTGTCCTGGCGCGGGAACTGCGCGGCCTTGCGGATATCCCAGTCGCCCATCTTGATGGCCACCGAGATCAGGATGGCCGCCAGCGCCGCCAGCGGAATGTACGCGGCCAACGGTGCCGCCACCAGAATCACCAGCAGCAGCAACACCGCGTGCACAATGCCCGATACCGGCGTTTGTCCGCCGTTGCTGATATTGGTGGCCGTGCGCGCTATCGCGCCGGTGGCGGGAATGCCGCCAAAGAACGGCACCACCATATTGGCCACGCCCTGGGCGATCAGCTCCTGGTTGGCGTCGTGCTTGTCGCCGGTGAGGCTGTCGGCCACCACCGCGCACAGCAGCGATTCGATCGCGCCCAGCAGGGCAATGGTAAAGGCTGGCGCCAGCAGGTCGGACAGGTGTTCCGGGTCAAAGCTCAGGCCGTGAAACGCCGGCAGCCCCTGCGGTATGCCGCCAAATTTGCTGCCTATGGTGGCCAGCGGCAGCTCGAACAGTGTCACGGTCAGCGTGGCCAGGATCAGCGCCACAAACGGCCCCGGCAGGGTTTTGCCCAGCCGCTTGGGCCAGAACAGGATCAGCAGCAGCGACGCCATGGAGATGGCCAGCGTCAGCGGGTCGAACTGCGGCAGGGTCACGCGCAGCAAATCCATTACCGCAAAAAAGCCGGCCGGCATCTTGTCTATGGGCAGGCCGAAAAAGTCTTTCAGCTGGGTGAGGAAAATCAGCACGGCAATACCGTTGGTAAAGCCGGTAATCAGCGGCATGGGGAAAAACTTGATGACCTGCCCCAGCCGCAGCAAGCCCATGATCACCAGCATCACCCCGGCCATGAAGGTACAGATAATCAGGTTGGCCACGCCATACTTCAGCACGATGCCGTAGATGATCACGATAAACGCCCCGGTGGGCCCGGTAACGCAAAGCCGCGTGCCACCCAGCGCCGAGGCAATAAAGCCGGCAATCACCGCGGTGAAAATCCCCGCCTGCGGCGGCACACCACTGGCGATGGCAAACGCCATGGCCAGCGGCAGGGCCACAATGCCCACCGTCAGCCCGGCCATCAGGTCCTGGCGGAACAGCTGGCGGTTGTAGTGGCGCAGGGTGTCCCGCAGCGTGGGGCGCAGCCCCGGCAAGGTGGTGAGCATGGCAGGCAGTCTTGTTCGAGTTGTATTGCCATCAGACTAAGCAATAAACCCTGCCTGTTTCAAGGCTTAATCGTGTTACAGCAACATGCCGTGCGCCAGCGCAAGGTTGGCCGCCACAGGTTTTGCGCACCTGTGGCCTGAGCCAAGCCGCCATGCCATGGCTGCGCCCCATAGGCAGGGCCACCGCGCCAGCTAGTCGCCCACGTAGACGAAGGGTGCCCAGAAAAACGGGTGTGCGCGGCTCAGGGCAATACCTTGCTGCTGCCATTGGCTGCGGCGCAGGGTGTCCCGTGCTGCCTCGATGGCGCGTGCGCTGTCATCGCCCTGGCGTAGCCGGTCGAAGGTGGCCACCATCAGCTCTTGCGTGGCCTGGCTTTCCACCGCCCAGTGGCTAACCAGCATGCCTTGGGCACCTGCGTACATAAAGGCGCGCGCCAGGCCGGCGAAGCCCTCGCCGCTGCTGGCCGCTTGCTGCTCGCCTGCGGTGTTGCACGCCGAGAGTACGACTAGCTGCGCCGACAGTTTCAGTTGTTCGGCCACCTCGGCGACCGTGAGCAAACCGTCTTCTCCTCGCAAGTCGCCACTTAACGCCAGTAGCAAGGCCGGCTGTGGGCGCTGCGAAGCGGCGGCCTCGCTACCGTCCAGCGCTGTCTTGATGGCGGCAAACTCGCCCCCCAGCAAGCCATGCGTGGCAAAGTGCAGGTAGCGTGTGCTGCTCAGGTCCAGCTGCTTCAGCGTATGTTCCTGCGCAGCCTGTTCGAGGTAGATGCGGCTATTGCCACCCAGCAGCGCGGCAATGCTGCGTGCTTCCTGTGCCGTCTCGGGCAGGCGGGGGATCTCGATGCGCTGGTGTACCTTGCGGTAGCTGCGCGACAGCAGCGTGTCCAGCCAGCCATTGGCCGGTGCCTGGCCCAGGTCGAACTGCGGGTCGGCAAAGGTCACCAGGCTGGTGTTGTAAGCCGGTGCTGCCGGCTGGTACAGACGCTTGGACACCAGGGTGGACAGGCTGGGCAGGTAGGCAAAGTGGTAGCGTGCCTGCAGGTAGGCCAGGGTGCCGTACTCCCCCAGCAAGGGGCCTTGCGCACGGGCGGCGGCAAACGCCTGGCGGTCAGGCTCTTCCCAGCGGCTTACCAGCATTTCCAGCGGCAAGGTGTGCAGGGGGCCATCGCCCACCACCAGCACACGGCCACCCTGCGGCAGGGCGCTCTCCAGTGGCTGGATCAGCTGGCGGTAGGCCTGGTGCAGCAGGGCAGGGTCCAGTGTGCGTAAGGCAGCCATGTTGTCGCCACCGGCTTCTTCGGGCTGGCGGATGGCGCTTACCATCTGGCCCAGTGCCTCGCGGCCCAGTGGCAGGCTGAATAGCCGGAATTGTTTTTTGCTGACAACAAAGGCCAGGGTGCGGTCTGGCAGCACCGCGTAGCTCAACAGGGCTTCACCATCGCGCAGTACTTGCTGCTGCAGCTGGCCGACCGTTACGCTGCGTGGCTGCGACAAATCCATGATGCGCGGGTAGCGTGCCCAGAGTTGCTGCTGGATGTTGTCCAGCTCGGCCAGCGCTGCCGGCATGGCTTGCCAGGCTTCCCGGCGGGTGGGGGCCAGGTTGGCCGCAGTTGGTGCGCCTGCTTCTTCGTCTTCGTCGGCTTCGTCCAGGCCGCCGCTATTGGCCAGTTGCAGCCGCAGTGCCTGCACACGGGCCTGGGCTTTGGCTTGTTGCTGCAGCAGCGCCTGGTAGCCGGGCTCCGCCGATAGCCGGCTGGCATCGGCCTGGCGCATCAGCTCGCTGAACAGGCGGCTCTGGGTGCGGGACACCACTTCCAGCATCTGCCGGTCGTAGCCCTTGTCTGGCTGGGCCGCATGCAGCTTGTCCAGCAGGTTCAGTGTCAGGGTATAAAACGGCGCATACCGCTGAATGAAGCCTTCGCGCAGGCCATCATCCATGCCACGAGTTTGCACGAACAGCTTGTCGATGGCGTTCAGCCCCTTGTTGGCCGTTTCCAGTGCCTGTGTCTGGCGGTTGCTATTCATCAGCAGCAATACCAGCTGGCGACTATCTGCGATAAACGGCCCCAGGCTGCCCAAGCGTTCGTGCTGTTGCATGGCCTGCCGTAACAGGGTTTCTGCTTTTTCGGTCTGCCCGGTATCTTGCAGCGCGCTGGCCAGGTCACTGGCAGCGCTGGCAGTAATGGGGTTGGTGGTGCCGAAGTGCCGTACCGCCAGCTGGTAGGCGTCCTGCAGCAAGGGTAGCGCGGCTTGCGGCTTGTCCTGGCGCAGCAGGATGTCGGCCAGCGCGCCCTGGCTGGCGATGACGTCGCCGGGGCGCATGGGTTCGGCGGCCTGGTTGGCTGCCAGCGTTTGCGACAGCACCTGGCGCGCTTCTTCCAGCCGCCCAAGGCCGCGCAGGCAGAGGCCGCGCTGGAATTGGGTCTCGCGCCGGGCACGGCTGACCCAGGCTTCGCCTGAGCGGTTGTCACCGGCGTCGATGGGGGTGGCAATAACCGGGTACGCGGCGGCACGATCCAGAATGGCTAGCGCCTGCTCCGGCTTGCCCAGTTGGCGTAGTACCTTGGCTTGCACATTCCACAGGTCCAGCATGCCGACACGGTCTGGTGCCAGTTGCTGCATGCGGCTTAGCGCATCGTCTATCAATCGCATGGCTTCGCCGTAGCGGTTTTGCCTTACCAGCAGGCTGATAAGGTTTTGCTGGGCGTGTACCACGGGGCGGGAGATACGGCCATGCGCCTTTTCTACCAGCGGCAGCGCCTGGCGTGTTGCCAGCTCGGCCTCCACCAGCTTGCCCTGGCGCGTCAGCACCGAGCCCAGGTTGCGATAGGCATTGCCGATAGCGCGGGGGCGGCCGGTTTCCTGGCTCAGGCGCAAGCGTTCACGCGCGATTGTCTCGGCCTGGTCATAGTCCTCGGCCAACAGCGCACGGTTAAAAGCCTCACCCAGTGCCATCATGGCACCGCCCTGGCCAGGCGCCCGGCTCTGCGCCCACAGTGGGGTGCTGCATGCTGCCAGCAATGCCAAGCCAAGCAGGCGATGCGGCCAACTACGGTAGAAAGCAGCCTGCATCAGGGTTTGCGCTTCAGCAGAACGCGGTCGATCACCGCACGGCCATCATTGTCCTTGTGGTAGAAAATCGTGGCGTTGTACTGGCGTGCCTGGGCATTCATCATTGCTTCCCTGGCTTCGGCCACCATGTTGTACACCATGGGCAGCAGCGCAAACAGGCTGCGTTGGGCCAGGCGCGGTGGTTCGGCGGTTTCTTGCAAGGCCAGCGAGCCACTTTCGCCGATGATGCTCATCCAGCGGTCCAGTCGCGGCGAAAACTGCGTCAGCGTCATGGTGCCGGGCACCATGATTTCCAGCTGCGCTGGCTTGCGCGACAGCTCGTCGTACAGCTGGCCATCAAACAGTCTGGAGTCAAAAAATGTCATCTGGCGGGCTTCTGCTACCGGCTCTGTGGCCAGTTGGGCCTGTGCCAGGCTGCTGCACAGCAGCAGGCTTAACGCAATCAGTCGTGCTTTCATGGCGCTGTCTTTCAAGGTTGTTCGCGGATGGTCAGCAGGGCAGAGGCAAAGCTGTCGTTACATTGGCGGCCAAGCTGCAGGTTGCGTAGCGCACTACCTGCCGTTTGGCATTGTGCGCCGCCACTGCCCAGCGTCTGTTGCAGTACGGAGCGGCCTTCGCCATCCAGCAAGGTGTGCACGAACGGCCCGGCGGCTTCGCCTTTCAGCTGCGCCAGATCACGTGGCGTGTCGCTCAGCATCACCAGCAAAGTGTTGTCGCCGGCCGGCCCGCCAGCCGTGATACGCCAGCTGGTGCGCGGCAGGTCGATGCGCTGGCCGGCCTGCACACGGTTGTCGCCATCCAGCTGGTTGGGGTACAGCAGGTACAGGCTTTCACCATCGGAACCCGCCAGTGCCAGATACAGGTAGCCGTCACGGTCCGGGGTAAGGTGCAACTGCAGCGCATCCTTGCCTATGGTCAGCGCAGGCTTGTCCGGCATCACCGCTAACTGGCGGCGGCCATCGCGCTGGGCGTGGATTTCGGCCAGCAGGGCGGCAGGTGGCAGCGGTTTGCTTGCCACCGGTGTGGGGGCAAGCGGCGCGGTAAAGGCGGCCTTGATCCACGCGGGCACGAACTGGCTGTTGCCGCCCAGCGTCATGTGCTGGCCAAGTATGCCCGAGGCATTGGCCAGATTTTGATCCAGCCGGGTTTGCGCACAGCGGGTGATTTCATCAACGGTAATGGCGCCGCTGTCGTCCAGGTCTTGTGCCGCGCCCAGCAGGCAGTCACGCCATGCCGTAGTGGCCAGGCCGCCTTCCTTGCTATTGTCGAACGATACTTCGTCGGGCCGGCTGGCTGCGATATGTACCACGTTCTGCGCATTATTGCCTTGCTGCTGCAGTGCTGTGCTCAGCGAGCGGGTGCGGAAGTTGCTGGGCAGGAAACAGGCGTCGGCATTGCCCTTGGTGGCAACCTTGGGCGTCAGGTTGGCCGCACCCAGTTTCAGCGACCGGGTCAGGAACGGTTTGCCCGCCACGCCACCGGAAAAACAGGCATCGTAAAACACCATCATCTTGTCGGCCTTGGCGGCAATCGGCGTCAGCAGCTGGCTGATCATCTTGTTGCTCAAGACCTGGCCGTCACTGGCCACCAGGCCTTCGGTACACACGCCTTCTGCCGCCTCCGGCTCATGCCAGCGCGTACCGTGGCCGGAGTAATAGACAAACACGCGATCACCCGCCACCAGGCGTTGATCCAGCGCCTTGATCTGGCTGGTGATTTCCGCCACGGTAGCGGCACCGTCCCGTACAAAGTGCATGTTTTCCGGGGGAATACCCATGCTTTGCGCCATGCGGCGGGCGCTTTCCATATCGTACTGCACGCCGCCCAGCGAGCTGATCGCCGGGTTACTGTATTGCCCGATGCCGATGATGAGTGCGTGGCGGCTGCCCTGGCTGGCTGGCAGCTTTTGGGCGAGCGTAGGCAGCGCCGGGATGGCCAGTGCACATACTGCCGCAAGCATGGAAAGACGGTGTTTCATGGCAGGCTCCTGTCTTACGGTGCCAGGTTGACGATGCGGACACGACGGTTCTCTGCCGCATACGGTTGCGATGGCAGCGCCAGTTGGCTGGCCCCCAGGCCGGTACTGCTCAGACGCTCGCCCGCCACCCCTAGTGTCATCAGGACACGGCGTACTTCATCGGCGCGCGACTGCGACAACTTGCGGTTGTAGGTGGCCTGGCCCTTGGCGTCGGTATGCCCTTCAATGCGGAAGCGGTAATCCAGCAGCTCTGGCGACTGCAATGCGCGGGAAAGCTGCTGCAATGTCTGGTAGCTGGCCTGGCTGACCCGGGCAGAGTTGTACTCGAACTGAATCGCCAGCGACACACTGGGTGCCGGGTCGACTGTCGGGTTGGCCGCAGGGGTTGCTGCCACTGGGGCTGGGGCGGGCAGCGTTACGCTATCGGGTTGATCTGGTGCAAGGGGGGCAGGCGCTTGCGGGCTGGTGGCTGTGACATCGGCAGCTGAGCTTGGGGCTGCAGGGGCTACCGGTGTCGCTGGTACGGCCTGGACATTGAGGTTACGCAATCCGCGTGTGGTGGCGGGTTTGAGCTGACGGATCAGGGCGTCGGCATCTAGCGGCGTCTGAGCTTCAGCCAGCGGGGCGGCCAGCAAGGTGGCCAGTAGCAGGCACAATGTCGTTTTCATGGGTGGCGGGGTTTGTATAGAAGTGCTTTATGTTAGCAGAGTCGCTTTTGGCAACTGGCCGATTTTGTATACGCGTGGCTTGGTAGCGCGGTATGGGGCGTAGATGCCAGGTTGGCCGCAACAGACGCTAGCCGCGAAACATGAAATACACCGCGCCCACCAGGCATGCCCCCGCCCACACGTAGTCCCACTTGAACGGCTGGTTCATGTAAAAGATGGCAAAGGGAATGAACACCGACAGGCTGATGACTTCCTGGATGATTTTCAGCTGCGACAAGGTAAATGTGCCGTAGCCAATGCGGTTGGCCGGCACCTGCAGCAAGTATTCGAACAGGGCAATGCCCCAGCTGGCCAAAGCCGCCACATACCATGCCTTGTGGCTGGCGTCTTTCAGGTGGGCGTACCAGGCAAAAGTCATGAAGACATTGGACAGTACCAGCAGCACAGGGGTGGCCAGGTAAGGTGAAAGCAGGTTCATGGTGAGTGTTGTGTCGGGTCAAGGAAAAGCGGCCCCGCAGGGGCGCTGAGATTGATGACAAAGCCTGTTTGCAACGCAAACAGGCTTTGTCTTGTAAACAGGAAGGCTGCGGATGCAAAGGCTTGCGTGGAGCGGCCCGGCTTTGCCGGGTCCGGTCAAACCTTGGCCGGTACTTTGTCAGCAGCCTGAGCGGCCCCGCAGGGCCGCCGTGTTACCACAGGATCTTCACGCTGTTGTCGCCCAGCCAGTCTTCCAGCGTCATCAGCAGGGCGTCGTCCAGCCGTACGCCCCACTGCGGCGGCAGCATCAGGTCGCCTTTGGCTTTGCCTGTGTGGTAGGTAATGCGCAAGGGGCAGCCGCTGTCTTCACTGCGGTAGGGGGTGATGATATTGCGCAGCGTGGCCACGTCGTGGCGCGGGTGCATCTGTACCGACAGGCTGCGCGCATAGCGGCTGCGCGCCTCGCCCAGCTCGTACAGGTTTTCGGCGATGATGCGCATGCCGCCGCTGAAGCGGTCTTCGCTTACCTTGCCTTCCACCACCAGCACCACGTCGTCTTTCAGCTTGTTGCGGTTGGCGTCTACTGCCTCGGCAAACAGGCTCACTTCTACCTTGGCCGTGCCATCGTCCAGCTGGATGAAGGCCATCTTGCCGCGGTTGCCCACCTTGGTGCGGATGCCGGTAACGAAACCGGCCAGCAGCTGCGGCTCGCGCCGCGGTGCCAGCTTGGCCAGCGGAGTGCGGATAAAGCCGCGCACTTCTTTTTCGTAGGCCGAGAACGGGTGGCCAGACAAGTAAAAGCCGATGGCGATCTTTTCTTCGGCCAGCTGGATGGCTGCCGGCCAGGGCTTGCACGCCACCATGTCCACGCTGGGCGCGCTGTCGTCGTCGAACATGTCAAACAGGCCGCCCTGGTTGGCGTTGGCCGCTTGCTGCTCGGCTGCGGTCATGGCCAGTGCCACGTTGCTGAACAGCAGGGCGCGGTTGGGCTCGATGCTGTCGAAGGCGCCGGCGCGGATCAGTGCTTCGATCACGCGTTTGTTGACGATTTTCTTGTCGGTGCGGTGGCAGAAGTCGAACAGGCTGGTAAACGGGCCACCCGACTCGCGCACTTGCACGATGTGCTCCACTGCCGACTCGCCGGTGCCCTTGATGGCACCCAGCGCGTAGCGGATGTGTTTGCGGTCTACCGGCACAAAGCGGTAGAAGCTGTGGTTCACGTCTGGTGGCAAAAAGCGTAGGCCGTTCTTGTTGTCGGTGGCGTCGTCGTAGAACACCTTCAGCTGGTCGGTGTTGTCCAGTTCGGTGGACATGGTGGCGGCCATGTAGGCGGCCGCGTGGTGCGCTTTGAGCCAGGCGGTATGGTAGGCCACCAGCGCGTAGGCGGCGGCGTGCGATTTGTTGAAACCATAGCCGGCGAATTTTTCCATGTAGTCGAAGATTTCGTCGGCCTTGGCTTTTTCGATGCCCTGTTTGGCCGCGCCTTCCACGAACATGGCGCGCTGCGCCACCATCTCCTCGACTTTTTTCTTACCCATGGCGCGACGCAGCAAGTCGGCGCCGCCCAGGCTGTAGCCGCCGCACACCTGCGCCGCCTGCATCACCTGTTCCTGGTACACCATAATGCCGTAGGTGGGCGCCAGTACCGGCTCCAGCAGCGGGTGCAGGTACTCGAATTTGGCACCGTGCATACGCTGGATAAAGTCGGGGATCAGGTCCATCGGGCCGGGGCGGTACAGCGCCACGAAGGCGATAATCTCTTCGAACTTGCTGGGCTTGGCCTCTACCAGCATCTTCTTCATGCCGGTGGATTCGAACTGGAACACGCCGGTGGTGTTGGCGTTGGCAAACACTTTGTAGGCCAGCGCGTCGTCCAGTGGCAGCTTGGCCACGTCTACGTCTTCGCCGCTGAGGTCCTTGATGTACTTTTGCGCCAGCTCGATGATGGTGAGGTTGCGCAGGCCCAGAAAGTCGAACTTCACCAGGCCGATTTGTTCTACGTCGTCCTTGTCGTACATCGATACCGGCGCGGCGCCGTCACCGCTGGCGATGTACAGCGGGCAGAAGTCGGTGAGCTTGCCGGGGGCAATCAGCACGCCACCGGCGTGCATGCCGATGCCGCGCGTGAGGTCTTCCAGCTTCATGGCCAGCTCGATCAGCTCGTTTGCGCCTTCGCTTTCGATGGTTTCGCCGATTTGCGGCTCGGCGGCCATGGCTTTTTCCAGGCTCAGCGGCTTGTTGGCCTCCAGCGGAATCAGCTTGGACAGTTTGTCGCACAGGCCGAAGGGCAGGTCGAGCACGCGGCCAACGTCACGGATCACCGATTTGGACGACATGGTGCCGAAGGTGGCGATCTGGCTCACCGCCTCTTCACCGTATTTGCGGCGCGTGTATTCGATCACGCGCCAGCGGTTTTCCTGGCAGAAGTCCACGTCGAAGTCGGGCATCGATACCCGTTCCGGGTTCAGGAAACGCTCGAACAGTAGGGCGTACTTCAGCGGGTCCAGGTCGGTAATGCTGAGGCTGTAGGCCACCAGCGAGCCGGCACCGGAGCCCCGGCCAGGGCCTACCGGGCAGCCGTTGGCCTTACCCCACTGGATAAAGTCGGCCACGATCAGGAAGTAGCCGGGGAAGCCCATCTGGATGATGGTGTCGCACTCGAACTTCAGCCGCGCGTCGTATTCCGGGCGGCGTGCTTCGCGCTCGGCCGCATCCGGGTACAGCTGCCCCAGGCGCATGTCCAGCCCGCGCTTGGCTTCGTACACCAGAAAGTCGTTCAGCGTCATGCCGTCCGGCGTGGGGAAGTCCGGCAGGTAGTTTTTGCCCAGCACCACGTTGATATTGCAGCGGCGGGCAATCTGCACCGTGTTTTCCAGCGCCTCGGGAATGTCGGCGAAGCGTTCCAGCATCTGCTCGGTACTGAGGAAGTACTGGCATTCGCTAAAGCTGCGCGGGCGGCGTTTGTCGCCCAGCGTGTAGCCTTCGGCAATGCACACCCGTGCTTCATGCGCCTTGAAATCGTCCGGGTCCATGAACTGGATCGGGTGGGTGGCCACCACCGGCAGGCCGGTTTCGCCCGCCAGCCACAGTGTGGACTGCAGGATGTTTTCTACCTGGGCGTTATCGGTGCGCTGTAGCTCCAGATAAAACGCGCCAGGGAACAGCTGGGCCCAGTATTCTGCGCGGCTGCGTGCTTCGTCGGCGTTGCCGTTGGCAAACGCCACACCCACGTCGCCTAGGTGGGCACCGGACATGCACAGCAGGTTGCTGTTGTCGCCTTCTTCCAGCCAGGCACGCTTGATCTCGGCGCGGCCACGGTACTGGTTATGGGTAAAAGCGCGGGTGAGCAGCTCGCATAGCCGGCGGTAGCCTTCGCGGTTCTTGGCGGTAAGCATCAGCCGGAAGGGCTTGTCGCGATCCTCGCCGTTTTCCAGCCAGATGTCGCAGGACACAATGGGCTTGATGCCCTTGCCGCGGCAGGCCTTGTAAAACTTGACCATGCCGAAGATGTTCATCAGGTCGGACATGCCCAGCGCCGGCATGCCGTCCTTGACGGCGCGTTTGATGGCGTCGTCCAGGCGGACAATGCCGTCGGTAATGGAAAACTCCGAATGGAGGCGAAGATGGACAAAGCGGGGTGCGTTCATGGCGGGCATTTTACCGGTGCGGCGCGTGCTGTCCAAATGAAACATGGTTGGCCGCAGCGGGTGCGGCCAACCATGGCAGGGCGGGGCGGCTTATTCTTTCGGGCGCAGGGCGGCGATGGCGGCCTTCTGCATTTCCAGGGTCTTGATTTGCATGGATAACATGCCGAGATTCATGGTGAGCCAGGTTTCCACCACTTTGAGCTCGGCGATCTTGCGCTCGACTTCTTCCACGCTCATCGGGGGCAGAAAGGGCTGGGCGCCCGGCGGCGTGGCGGACTGCATCATCTGGCGGAACAGGGCAAACGGGTCGGCTGGGTTGAATTCGGCACTCATGCTGGCTCCTGGTTCGGGTTGTTGTGGCTGTATCTTAGTGCAGAATGCCGGGGCGGGCATGCGTCTGGCAATAAAAAACGGGCACCCGAAGGTGCCCGTTGTCATGCTGCCCCTGGCAGGATGGATCAGTTGCCGTTCTGTGCGTCCACAGCAGCCAGGGCCACCATGTTCACAATGCGGCGTACCGACGAGATCTGCGTCAGGATGTGCACCGGCTTGGCCATGCCCATCAGGATAGGGCCGATTGTCACGCCGTCGGAGGCAGAAACACGCAGCAGGTTGTAGCTGATGTTGGCGGCTTCCACGTTCGGCATTACCAGCAGGTTGGCCGCGCCTTTCAGGGTGCTGTCCGGCATGGCTTGCTGGCGGATGGCTTCTACCAGCGCGGCGTCGCCTTGCATCTCGCCATCGATTTCCAGTGTCGGGTGGGCGGCCTGGATCAGCTCCAGCGCGTCGCGCATCTTGCTGGCGCCTTCGGTGTTCCAGGTGCCGAAGCTGGAGTTGGACAGCAGGGCCACTTTCGGGGCGATACCGAAGCGGCTTACCGCACGGGCGGCCATTTCGGTAATGGCGGCCAGCTGTGGTGCATCTGGCGATTCGTTGACGTAGGTGTCGGTGATGAAGATGTTGCCGGTAGGCAGGATCAGCGCGTTCATGGCGCCGGCCACTTTGTCTTCACGGGCGTAGCCAATGACGTCGCGCACGATGTCCAGATGCTGGCGGTAGGTGCCGTAGGTGCCGCAGATCAGTGCGTCGGCTTCACCGCGGCGTACCATCAGCGCGCCGATCAGGGTGGTGTTGCCGATGACGCGGCGACGAGCCTGCTCCTGCGAAACGCCTTTGCGCTTCATCAGGTTGTAGTATTCCTTCCAGTAGTCGCCAAAGCGCGGGTCGGACTCGTTGTTCACCAGGTCGAAGTCTTTGCCGGCTTCCAGCTTCAGGCCCAGTTTTTCGATACGCTTGGCAATCACGGCAGGGCGGCCGATCAGGATAGGCTTGGCCAGGCCTTGCGATACGATTTCCTGGGTAGCGTGCAGTACGCGCTCGTCTTCACCTTCGGCCAGTACTACGCGCTTGGCTTCTTTCTTGGCCTGGGCGAATACCGGTTTCATGAACAGGTTGGTCTTGTACACGAACTGGGCCAGCTGGTCCACGTAGGCGTCGAAGTCCTTGATCGGGCGGGTGGCGACGCCGGAATCCATGGCGGCTTTGGCCACGGCCGGGGCGATTTTCACGATCAGGCGCGGGTCGAATGGTTTCGGAATCACGTATTCCGGGCCGAAAGACAGCTCCTGGTCACCGTAGGCAGACGCTACCACGTCGTTCTGCTCGGCCATGGCCAGGTCGGCAATGGCGCGTACGCAGGCCAGTTTCATTTCTTCGTTGATGGTGGTGGCGCCAACGTCCAGCGCACCACGGAAGATGAACGGGAAGCACAGTACGTTGTTTACCTGGTTCGGGAAGTCCGAACGGCCGGTGCCGATGATGGCGTCCGGGCGTACTTCTTTTACCAGCGGCGGCAGGATTTCCGGTTCCGGGTTGGCCATGGCCAGAATCACCGGGTAGGCAGCCATGGATTTCACCATGTCCTGCGTAACCAGTTTCGGGCCGGACAGACCCATGAAAATGTCGGCGCCAACCATGGCGTCGGCCAGTTTACGCTGGCCGTTATCCGGGATGGCGAAGCGTTTTTTCGACTCGTCCATCTTGTCGTCGCGGTCCTGGTAGATCACACCTTTGGAATCGCAGACGGTGATGTTTTCGCGTTTCACGCCCAGCGCTACCATCAGCTCCAGGCAGGCGATGGCAGCGGCGCCGGCGCCAGACGTTACCACGCGTACGCTACCGATTTCCTTGTTTACCAGGCGCAGCGAGTTCAGTACTGCGGCGGCGGCCACGATGGCGGTGCCGTGCTGGTCGTCGTGGAATACCGGAATGTTCATGCGCTCACGGCACTTCTTCTCGATGTAGAAGCACTCGGGGGCCTTGATGTCTTCCAGGTTGATGCCGCCGAAAGTCGGCTCCATCGCGCAGATGATGTCTACCAGCTTGTCCGGGTCGTTCTCGTCCAGTTCGATGTCGAATACGTCAACACCGGCAAACTTCTTGAACAGTACGCCCTTGCCTTCCATCACCGGCTTGCCGGCCAGCGGGCCGATATTGCCCAGGCCCAGTACGGCGGTACCGTTGGTGACCACGGCAACCAGGTTGCCACGGGCGGTGTATTTATAGGCATTCAGCGGGTCTTCCACGATAGCGTCGCAAGGTGCGGCTACGCCCGGGGAGTAGGCAAGGGCCAGGTCGCGCTGGGTGGCCAGCGGTTTGGTTGGGGCGACCTGGATCTTGCCCGGCTGCGGGAACTGGTGGAAATCGAGTGCGGCTTGGCGCAATTGCTCGTCCATTCTGTTGGCTCCTGATTGTTATTCAGAGGGTGTGGAGAGGTCGGCCATTATAGGGCCAACCCTTGCTTATGGGTACGCGTGTCTGACAAAAAACGCGACGGAAGGGTTCCGTCGCGTTTTGCCTGGGGCGGGGTTTACATGCCCAGGGCGTTAGGTAGCCACAGGGATACTGCCGGTACATACGTAATCAGCATCAGGTAGGCCAGCATCACCAGAATCCACGGCGCGCAGGCCTTGGTAACGTCGGTAAGGCCCATCTTGGCAATACCGGACGCCACGTACAGGTTCAGGCCTACCGGCGGCGTAATCATGCCGATCTCCATGTTCACGGTCATGATGATGCCCAGATGGATCGGGTCGATCCCCAGAGCCATCGCAATCGGGAACAGGATAGGGGCGGTAATCAGCAGGATGGACGACGGCTCCATGAAGTTACCGGCGACCAGCAGCAGGATGTTGACGGCCAGCAGGAACATCCATGGCGACAAGCCTTGTTCGTTGATCCAGGCGGCCAGGTTTTGCGGGATGCTTTCACTGGTCAGCAAGAACGAGAACAATACGGCGTTGGTGATGATGTACAGCAACATGGCGGACATGTTGGCCGAATCGATCAGCACCTTCGGTACCTGCTTCCAGCCGATGTCCTTGTATACGAACAGCGCCACGCAGAAGGCGTACACGGCCGACATGGCGGCGGCTTCGGTGGCAGTAAATACACCGGAGTAAATGCCGCCGATCACCACGACGATCAGGAACAAGCCCCAGAAGCTTTCACGGAAGGCTACCAGACGGGTGCCCCAGCTGGCCTTGGCCATGCGTGGGTAGTCCTTTTTCTTGGCCACAAACCAGGTTACGCCCAGCAGCAGCAAAGCCAGCAGCAAGCCAGGCACCACGCCAGCCATGAACAGCTTGCCGATGGACGAGTTGGTCGATACGGCATAGATCACCATCACGATGGATGGTGGAATCAGGATGCCCAAGCCGCCTGCGGTACCAATTACCCCTACGCCGAACTCTTTCGGGTAGCCCTGTTTGACCATGGCGGGCAGCAAGATGGAGCCGATGGCTACCACGGTGGCCGGGCTGGAGCCCGATACCGCTGCAAACAGCGCGCAAGCCACGACGCCAGCCAGTGCCAAGCCACCGTGCCAGTGCCCGACAATGGACGAGGCAAAGTTGATCATGCGCTTGGCCACGCCGCCGTGGGTCAGGAAGTTACCCGCCAGGATAAAGAACGGAATCGCCATGATTTCGAACTTCTCGATGCCGGTAAACAGCTTTAGCGCCACCGATTCGACCGGTACATCGGTCATGGTGAACAGGAAAGTCAGTACCGTCAGGCCCAGCGAGATGGAAATGGGCATGCCGGTGAGCATGAGCACCGCGAGGATGCCAAAAATGATCAGACCGCTCATTGCGGGCCCCCTTTGCGTACTTTGCCGGCGTCGGCGTGTTCTTGTTCTTCGGCGATGACGAAGGCTTCACCAATGGCAACCGGCTCTTCTTCGATGCCGTCTACGTGGCCATGGTCGTGGTGTGGCAGCTCACCGGTCTTGTTGAAGATCCAGGCCACTTGCAAGAAGCGGAAGCACATCAGGAACGAAGCCACCGGAATGGCGGAATACACCTTCCAGGTAGACCATTCCAGGTCTGGCGTAGTCGGGCCTTCGTAGAAGTCGCCGGTTTCCATGCCGAATGTCGTCAGCGTGGCGTAGGCCATGCCGTTTTCCCACACGAAATGGGCGCCCAGTGTGCCGATGATGGCGGTGAACAGTGCGCCGGCAAACAAGCCGAACAGTACGAATTTGTTGCGTAGCGGGGTATCGAACTTGTTGATCAGTACGTCCACGCCAACGTGGATGCCGGTGCGCACGCCGTAAGCGGCGCCAATTTTGGCCATCCACACAAACATATAGATGGTCAGCTCTTGCGCCCAACCCATATTGATTTCCAGCAGGACGGGTTGCAGGCTTTCAAAACCGCTGCCATAGCGGTGCACGACCGAGGCGAAGGTAATCAGTGTGGCCGCAGCCATAAGGAAGGCAACAAGCCATTCCTCAAGACGGTCTAGTATCTTGATCACGGTGGGGTCTCCGTATGAAAAAGCGCCCGCACGGCGCGGGCGCTTTGGTGTGAGGCATTAGTTCGGGGTGTAGCCGGTCTGTTTGTAGATCAGCTGTACCAGGCCTTCACCGATACGGTCATCCATCTTGGTGTGTACAGGCACCAGCGCTTGTTTGAACGCGGCACGCTCTGCTGCAGTAGGGATGTAGATCTGGGTTTTGCCGCTGGCCTTGATCTTGGCCAGGTCTTCGTCGTTTTCCTGTTTGGCAATCTTGTTGGCGTACACGGTAGCGTCTTTCATGGCGCCGTCCAGCGTGGCGCGTACGTCAGCCGGCAGGCCATCCCAGAACTTCTTGTTCACGATGACGGCGTAACCCAGGTAGCCGTGGTTGGTGACCGTGGCGTGCTTTTGTACTTCGTGCATTTTCTGGGTGAACATATTGGATGGCGGGTTTTCGGTGCCATCCACCACGCCGGTTTGCAGGGCCTGGTAGGTTTCCGAGAAGGCCATCACTTGCGGCAGGGCGCCCATGCTACGCATTTGTTCTTCGATCACTTTCGAAGACTGGATGCGCATCTTCAGGCCCTTCACGTCTGCAGGGGTCTTGAGTGGCTTGTTGGCCGACAGGATCTTGAAGCCGTTATCCCAGAACGACAGACCCTTGATGCCTTTGCTTTCAAGCTTGGCTAGCAGCTGCATGCCGATCGGGCCCTGGGTGACTTTGTGCAGCTCGTCGTAGTTGTCGAAGATGTACGGCAGGTCGAATACTTCGAACTCTTTGGCACCCAGCGGGCCGAATTTGGCCAAGCTTGGGGCCAGCATCTGTACGGCACCCAGCTGCAAGGCTTCCATTTCTTCCTTGTCCTTGTACAGCTGGCTGTTCGGGAATACTTGTACCTGAACGCGGCCTTTGGTGCGCTCTTCAGCCAGTTTCTTGAAGTACTCGGCAGCTTTGCCTTTCGGAGTGTCCTGCGCTACCACGTGGCTGAACTTGATCACGAAATCGGCGGCATTGGCTGCACCGGCTACGCCAAATGCCAGGCTGGCGATCAGGGCTGCGTATTTCAGTTTCATTTATATACTCTCCTGTGTTTTGTCTGTGTTGCTCCGGCCCCGTTTGTTGGGTGGGGCTCATCGCAAACTGAACACTAGAATCAAAGCACTACTTTAGCCATTGGGGAATTCAGCATTAGGGATTTCCCTAATATCGACTACCGGCAGGCAGCGGCACTTTGGCGCCCTGCGGCCAACCTTGACTGAAATCCATGATCCTTACTGACAACCCATCGAACCCAAGCCCGCGTCGCTTGTGGCTGAGCGCTGCATTCATCCTTGTCGGGCTGTTGCTGGCGCTCGGTGGCTTGTTCTGGGTGGTGTACAAGGACTGGCGGGACGAGCAGCGCGATGGCCTGATTCAGGAGCTGCTGTGGCTGGATCAAAGCCTGCGGCTGCACCTGGAAGGGCATCAGCAAAGTGTGGAGGCCATGCAGCTGGACATGCCACTGACGGCGGTGACGTCGCGCCGTTTTTTTGCCGCCGCCGCATTGTTGCAGCGCGAGAGCAAGGAAATCGAGGCGGTGCAGTGGGTTGGCCCGCGCGGTGCAGTGTTGCTGGATGCGCAAAAGCGTACTGGCTTGCAGCTGGGCGGGGACGCTTACGACGCCTTGTGGCGCGCCGAGCGCCTGGGCCGCTCGGCGTATAGCCCGCCGTATCTTGGCCCGGACGGCAAGTACCGCTTTGACCTGGCAGTGCCGGTGTTTGAATCCGGGCGCTATCTGGGCGGTTTGCGCCTGGTGTACCGCATGGATCTACTGCTGCAGTACCAGGTGCCGTGGTGGCTGGCCACCAAATACCACATCAGCCTGGTTGATCTGGGCGGTAAGGCGCTGGCCAGCAAGTTTGACCAGGCTTCTCCTGTGGGGACGCTGTCGCACGAGCTGAGCTTTGATCCGCCTGGCTATGGCGTCAGCCTGCGTGCCATTACTTACCGTGCCGGGGTCGGGTTCTCCTTGCCGGTGCTCAGCCTGCTGATCGGCCTGCTGGTGGTGGCCTTGCTATTCGCCCTGTGGCGCATACGCGGCCAGGTGCGTGTGCGGGCACGGGCCGAGCGTGCGTTGCAGCACGAAATGTCTTTGCGCCGCTCGGTGGAAGACAGTATGAAAAGCGGCCTCATCGCCTTTGCCGGCAATGGCCAGATACTGCGGGTAAACCGTGCCATGAGCGAGCTGACCGGCCTGTCTGCCGATGAGCTGGTTGGCCAGCAGCTGCCCTATAGTTTCTGGGCCGAAGAAGATTACCCGCTATTGATGCAGGCCATGCAAGCCATGCTGGCCGGGCAGCTGCCCGAACACGGCTTTGAGTTGCCATTCCGCCACCGCGATGGTGAGAAGGTAGAGGTGCGCCTGTACGCTACGCCGCTGTTACTGGAAGGCGGTCGGCACGACGGCTGGGTGGCGTCCATGTACGACATCACCGAGCTCAAGAAAAAGCGTGTGGCGCTGGACGAATCACACCGGCGCTTCCTGGCGGTGCTCAATGGCCTGGAAAGTGGCCTGTGTGTCATCGATGGCGATACGCGCCAGCTGTTGTACGCAAACCCGGCTTTTGCTGCCGGCTGGGCCAGCTTTGCCGTGGATGGCAGCTACTGCCCGCTGATGCCTGGCCTGCTGGGCGATACACATGCTACTGCGGCCAACCTGGAATGCACGCCCGATGGTGGCCGCAGCTGGTTCCAGCTGCAGTACCGGCGCATAGACTGGGTAGGGGGCGAGCCAGCCTGGCTATGCATGCTGCTGGATGTCACCGACGCCCGCGCCCGTGCCGAGCGCGAGCTGGCGCAGGAGGAGCGCTTCCAGACCACCTCGCGCCTGATTGCCATGGGCGAGATGGCCTCGTCGCTGGCGCACGAGCTGAACCAGCCGCTTACCGCTATTTCCACCTACGCCGCCGGCCTGGCGCGCAAGCTGCCCGCCGAGCAGGCGCAGGCGCGCGGGGTAGGGGAGGCGGTGCAAGCCATTGCCGACCAGGCGCGCCGTGCCGGGCAAATCGTCAACAGCATTCGCGCATTTGTGAAAAAGCACGCGCCACAGCTAGAGCTCAGCGACCCGGATCTGGCAGTAAGACGGGTGCTCACGCTGGCGCAGCCCATGGCCGACAAGCACGGCGTGCGGCTGGTGCTGGAGCCGGCGCGCGGCAGCTTGCGCGTGGAAATGGACCCGGTGCTGATCGAGCAGGTGCTATTGAACCTGATTAAGAATGCCATCGAGGCCATGCGCGAAGCGGGCAGCGTGCGGCCAACCATTCATTTGCGCAGTGCAACCGGCAAGCAATTCTGGCGGGTGGAAGTCAGTGATAACGGACCGGGCTTGCAGGATGGGGTGAAAGAAAACCTCTTTACACCGTTTTACTCCACCAAAACCGACGGTATGGGTATCGGCCTGAATATCTGCCGCTCGATTGTGGAATTCCATCGTGGCGAGTTTGGTGTGAGTACGCCGCTGGCCGGTGGCTGTGTGTTCTGGTTCACGTTGCCGGTATTTGTGCCGCAGGGCTAAGTGAAAAGGTTGGCCGCAGGCTGCGGCCAACCTGTGCTTGGCTTACTTTTGCGGCGTCAGGATGGTGTCGCTGCTTTGCGGCAGCGTTTCTGGGTAGTCGCGGCTGAAGTGCAAGCCACGGCTTTCCTTGCGGGCCAGCGCGGAACGCACGATCAGCTCGGCGGTTTGCACCAGATTGCGTAGCTCTACCAGGTCGTTGGTAATGTGGAAGTTGCTGTAATACTCGTCAATTTCCTCATTCAGCAGCTTGATACGGTTCAGTGCGCGTTCCAGGCGCTTGTTGGTGCGCACAATGCCCACGTAATCCCACATCGCACGGCGCAGCTCGTCCCAGTTGTGCGAGATCACCACTTCCTCGTCGGTGTCGGTCACGCGGCTGTCGTCCCAGTCCGGAATAGCGGGTTGTTTCACCGGTGCCGCCGCATTGATGTCGGCGGCGGCGGCTTTGCCGATCACCATGCATTCCAGTAGCGAGTTGCTGGCCAGGCGGTTGGCGCCGTGCAGGCCGGTGCAGGCAACCTCACCCACAGCGTACAGGCCATCGACATCGGTACGGCCTTTCAGGTCGGTAATCAGGCCGCCGCAGGTGTAGTGCGCCGCCGGTACCACCGGGATGGGCTGCTGGGTAATGTCGATGCCCAGCTCCAGACAGTGGGCATAAATATTGGGGAAGTGCTCCTGAATGAAGCTGGCAGGCTTGTAGGAGATGTCCAGGTATACGCAATCCAGGCCGTGCTTTTTCATCTCGAAGTCAATTGCCCGGGCCACTACGTCGCGGGGCGCCAGCTCGGCGCGCTCATCGTGGTGCGGCATGAAGCGGGTGCCATCCGGCAGGCGCAGGATGCCGCCTTCGCCACGCACGGCCTCGGAAATCAGGAAAGACTTGCTGTGCGGGTGGTACAGGCAGGTGGGGTGGAACTGGATGAATTCCATATTGCCCACGCGGCAGCCGGCACGCCAGCCCATGGCAATGCCGTCGCCCGTGGCGGTGTCCGGGTTGGTGGTATACAGGTAAACCTTGCCCGCACCGCCGGAAGCCAGAATGGTATGGTTGGCCGCAATGGTCACTACCTGGTCTGCCAGCTTGTCCAGCGCGTACACGCCGTGGCAGCGTTTGCCTTCCAGCCCCAGCTTGCTGCTGGTAATCAGGTCTACCGCGATAAAGTCTTCCAGCACCGTAATCTGCGGGTGGGCTTTGATCTTCTGCCCCAGCGTGCTGGTGACGGCTGCGCCGGTGGCGTCTGCGGCGTGAATGATGCGGCGATGGCTATGGCCGCCCTCGCGCGTCAGGTGAAAGCCGGTCTGATGGCTGTCATCGCGCGTAAACGGTACGCCCAGGTCTACTAGCCAGTCGATCGCCTCTTTCGAGTTCTCTACGATAAAGCGCGTTGTCTCCTCATTGCACAGCCCGGCGCCGGCAATCAGGGTGTCGCTTATATGCTGTTCTACCGAATCCCCAGTATCCAGAACGGCAGCAATGCCACCTTGCGCATAGCTGGAGCTGCCCTCCAGCAAGTCGCGTTTGGTAATCAGGCCTACCTTGCGGGTTTCAGCCAAATGCAGCGCCAGCGTCATGCCGGCCAGGCCGCTGCCAATAATCAGCACATCAAACTTGAGAGTGGTCATTACCTTGGTTGCGATCGTCGCATACAGTCGATAAACAAGGCCTAAAGGGTAGCAGAGCCCGGCCTTACTGTCTTTTACTGAAAGCTGGCCGCCTGCGGCCAACTTTTTTGCTTTCGGTGCTGTTGCAAATCAACACCTTAAGCAAATACTTGCAGTTTGTTGCTAGCAAAGTGTTGACGGGTTTTGGCTGGGTGGGTATAGTTCGCCTCCTCAGCTGACGACGCAAACGAAACAAGCAGTCAGCACCGCTCTTTAACAGACCAAATAACCGATAGGTGTAAGTGTCTGGCTAAGCCAAATACTTGCACTGCAAAGATTTAGAGAAACGATGTTTCTTTGAACTTGCGTGCCAAAAAATTGCTTGAGATTGAACTGAAGAGTTTGATCCTGGCTCAGATTGAACGCTGGCGGCATGCTTTACACATGCAAGTCGAACGGTAACAGGGTGCTTGCA
>AMYZ01000009.1 GCA_000335715.1 beta proteobacterium L13 | reverse complement strand
GCAGGGCCTCGAACCTGCGACCTGCGGATTAACAGTCCGTCGCTCTACCGACTGAGCTATCAGGGAACACAACTGTTGAAACACTACCGAGGTAACGCTTCCGAATTTCTGGCTCCCCGAGCAGGGCTCGAACCTGCGACCTGCGGATTAACAGTCCGTCGCTCTACCGACTGAGCTATCAGGGAACACAACTTGCTTGAAACATTTCCGAATTTTCTGGCTCCCCGAGCAGGGCTCGAACCTGCGACCTGCGGATTAACAGTCCGTCGCTCTACCGACTGAGCTATCAGGGAACACAACTTGTTTGAAACACTACCGAGGTAACGCTTCCGAATTTTTTGGCTCCCCGAGCAGGGCTCGAACCTGCGACCTGCGGATTAACAGTCCGTCGCTCTACCGACTGAGCTATCAGGGAATTGCCTTAGAGAGGTGCGCATTGTAGGCAGCGCCTGCCTTTTCGTCAAGCCTGAATCGATAAACTTTTCAGGCCTGACGAAGGAACAATGACTTAGCTATCGTCGCGCGCAGTTTGCACCTGCACCAACTCCAGCGGGGCTACCTCAGCCACGTCACGCACTACCTCGCGGCGGCGCTTGCCTTTCACTTCTACCGGCGCCACCTCCACCACCGGCAGCTCGGATGCAGGGCGTGTAGTGACCAGCACCAGACCACCCAGATCGGCTACTGGCTCGACCACCGCTACGGCTGCCGGCTCGGCAACCACAACAGGCTCGGGTGCAGCTACCGCCTCAACCACTGCCCGCACCGCTGGCTGTGCTTCAGGAGCTACGGCAAGGGGAGCTTCTTCCACCTGCGCCGGGGCTTCGGCCACAACCTCTGTCACACCAACCGGCTGCTCGGCAGCAGCTTCCTCAGACTGTGGCTGCACCAGCTCTGCCGCCACTTCTGCCACAGCCACAACAGCCACCGGCTCCACCACCGCAGCCACAGGCTCTACAGCCACCACAGGCTCTGCCACAGCTTCGACAACAGCAGTTTCCACCGCTACAGGCGCCGCTTCTGCTACTGCTTGCACTTCAAGCGCTGCTACTTGCTCAGTAGCTTCGGACACGGCCTCAGCTACGGCCTCAGCTACGGCTTCTGCCACAACCTCGCCCTGCTCTGCCACAACGGCATCGTCACGACGGTCACGGCGGGAACGACGGCGACGGCGCTCACGCGGCTCGGCACTGGCTGCGTCACCAGCGGCCACAACAGCATCAGCAACAGCCTCAACCACCCCATCCTGTACCGGCGCCAACGCTACCGGCTGCAGCTCTTCGGCCAACTGCGGTGCTTGCACCTGCTCTTTGGCTTCGCGGGAGGCGTCACGGTTACGTTCGCGGCGGCGCTCGTTACGCGGTGCGGTTTCACGCTCTTTCGGCGCAGCATCACCCGGCTCGGCACGCTGCACGTTTTCACGCGGCTCGCGTGGCTCACGCGGTTCGCGCTCACGGCGCGGTGCACGCTCCTGGCGGGTTTGCTGCTCGTTGCGCGGCTCGCGCTCTTCACGCTGCGGCATATCGGTAGGCTGACGGCGACGCTGCTCGTCGGCCTGACGCGGCTGACGCTCTTCGCGCGGCTCGCGGTTGGCACGATTTTCATCGCGATTGCCACGACTGTCTTCACGATCACGACGGGCACCCGGGCGACGGTCGTTACGCTGGCGCGGGTTGCGCGCTTCGCGCTGCGGCTTTTTCACTTCGACCACTGGTGCTGGTGCGGCAGCGGCCGGCTCATCACCTAGCAGGCCCTTGAACCAGCCCACGATCTTGGCGATCAAGCCTGGCTCATCACGGCGGGCAGCAGGGGCTGCCACAGGCGCGGCTGGTGCAGCGGCAGGTACCGGATCAGCCGCCATTGGCGCTGGCTGGGCCGGGGTAATACCTTTTACCGCAGCTTCCTGGCGCTCTACCTTCGGCTTTTCCTGGCCAAACGGATGGGCGGCATCTTCTTCCGGCAGCTCGACACGGCGATAGCTTGGCGACTCACTGACTTCAGCCAGATCGTCGTGACGCACGCGCACAATCTTGTAGTGCGGGGTTTCCAGGTGCAGGTTAGGAATCAGCACCACGGCCACGTCAAGGCGAGCTTCGATGGAGTAGATCTCGGCGCGTTTTTCGTTCAGCAGGAAAGTCGCCACATCTACCGGTACCTGTGCGTGTACCGCACCGGTGTTTTCCTTCATGGCTTCTTCCTGGATGATGCGCAGGATGTGCAGGGCGGACGACTCGATACCACGGATAAAGCCGATACCGTGGCAACGCGGGCACGGCACGTGGCTGGTTTCACCCAGGCTAGGCTGCAGGCGCTGACGCGACAGTTCCAGCAGGCCAAAGCGGGACAGCTTGCCCATTTGCACGCGGGCACGGTCGTGCTTCAGCACCTCGCGCAGGCGGTTTTCCACGTCGCGCTGGTTTTTCTGGCTTTCCATGTCGATGAAGTCGATCACGATCAGGCCGCCCAGGTCGCGCAGGCGCAGCTGGCGGGCGATCTCTTCGGCGGCTTCCAGGTTGGTACGGAAGGCCGTGTCTTCGATATCGGAACCCTTGGTAGCACGCGCCGAGTTCACGTCTACCGACACCAGTGCTTCGGTGTGGTCGATCACGATGGCACCACCGGACGGCAGGGTTACCGCACGCGAGAAAGCGGTTTCGATCTGGTGTTCGATCTGGAAACGCGAGAACAGCGGCACCGGGTCTTTGTAGAGCTTCACGCGGCCAACGTTGTTGGGCATCACGTGGCTCATGAACTGGCGAGCCTGTTCGTAGATTTCTTCGGTGTCGATCAGGATTTCGCCGATATCAGGCTGGTAGTAGTCGCGGATGGCGCGAATCACCAGGCTGCCTTCCTGCAGAATCAGGAACGGCGCAGACTGCGCACCCGCGGCACCGTCTACGGCACGCCACAGTTGCAGCAGGTAGTTCAAGTCCCACTGCAGCTCTTCCAGGCTGCGGCCGATACCGGCGGTACGGGCGATCAGGCTCATGCCATTGGGCACTTCCAGCTGCGACAGCAGGTCTTTAAGCTCCTGACGCTCTTCGCCTTCGATGCGGCGCGACACGCCACCACCACGCGGGTTGTTCGGCATCAGCACCACATAGCGGCCAGCCAGGCTGACGTAAGTGGTCAGGGCCGCGCCCTTGTTGCCACGCTCGTCTTTTTCTACCTGGACAACCACTTCCATGCCTTCGCGCAGCACATCCTGGATGCGCGGGCGGCCGCCGTCGTAGTTCTGGAAATAGCTACGGGAAACTTCTTTGAAAGGAAGGAAACCGTGACGCTCGGTGCCGTAGTCGACAAAACAAGCTTCCAGGGAAGGCTCGATGCGGGTGATCGTGCCTTTGTAGATGTTCCCTTTGCGCTGTTCTTTACCTACTGTCTCGATATCGAGGTCGATGAGTTTTTGCCCATCAACAATGGCGACGCGCAGTTCTTCTGCCTGCGTCGCATTGAAAAGCATGCGTTTCATGTAATAACAATCCCTACGCGTGCACTCACGGAAGGGGTACAGCAAGTATTTGACGGCCCAGTGATTGAGATGGGCGCATGCCGAAAGAAGTGTTCAGTAAAGAGCGAAATGACTGCGATGGCTAAGCCGACTTCCTGTTGTTATTTCACGTGGCCCCGGTAGTGCCAACTGCGCACTTGCGATGGTTCTGTCCCGTCCAGCACCTGGCCGGGAAAAAGAGGCGTGCGGGCCACGCCGGGTCAAATTTTGCTGCGAACCCCGGAACGGGCTTGATCGTTCCGGAATGGAAACTGGCGTGAGTGCGTCATGCATGTAAATGCATTAACATCGCTACTTTTGGGTGAGCGAGATAACCTTGGCTGCGACCGGGGACACGGCATCAGGTCAGGCGCGTAGCCTGCCGGCCGGTTGATGTTGCGCAGCAGCGCCGCAATTGATAACTCTGCGACCCTAAACCGGTGTGCTTTCTGCCGCTGCAATTTCTGCGCGACAAAGCCCACGAAGTATAAGCAATATGACTGATATTCGCAAAGATTCCGTGACACTTCACAGGGTAGACGAAAATGGCGCCGACCAGCGCCTGGATAACTACCTGGTGCGCCTGCTCAAAGGCGTACCGAAAAGCCATATCTACCGCATCATCCGCTCGGGCGAGGTGCGCGTAAACAAAGGCCGCGCCGACGCCCAGCACCGCCTGAACCTGGGCGACGAGCTGCGCATTCCACCGATCCGCATTGCCGAAAAACCGGCCGCCGCCACTAGCCATATTCCGCAGCACGAGTTCCCCATCGTGTACGAGGACGACGCCCTGCTGGTAATCAACAAGCCGGCCGGCGTTGCCGTACATGGCGGTAGCGGCGTGTCGTTTGGCGTGATCGAACAGCTGCGCCGTGCGCGCCCGGACGCACGCTATCTGGAGCTGGTTCACCGCCTGGACCGCGAAACCTCCGGCTTGCTGATGATCGCCAAGAAGCGCTCGGCGCTGGTAAAGCTGCACGAGATGATCCGCAACGACGTGCCGCAAAAACGCTATTTCGCGCTGGGCCTGGGCCAGTGGCCGGGCAATGTGCGCCACGTCAAGCTGCCGCTGCACCGCTTTCATACCCCTAGCGGCGAGCGCATGGTGCGCGTGGACGAAGACCAGGGCATTTACGCACACACCATCTTTACCGTGCAGCAACGCTACGCCGACCTGACCCTGGTAGAGGCGCTGCTGCGCACCGGCCGCACGCACCAGATCCGCGTGCACATGCAGGCCAATGGCTGCGCCATCGCCGGTGACGAGAAGTACGGTGATTTTGCCGCCAACCGCGAGCTGCAGCGCCGTGGGCTGAAGCGCATGTTCCTGCATGCGGCCAACCTCAGCCTGCCCCACCCGCTGACCGGCGAGCCGCTACAGCTGCACGCGCCGCTGCCAAAAGAGCTCAGCCGCTTCCTGGACACCCTGGACAAAATTTGACCGCCATGCGACACGCCTACGACCTGATCGTCTTTGACTGGGACGGCACCCTGATGGACTCCACCGCGCACATCGTGCGCAGCATCCAGCGCGCCTGCGTACAGCTGGGCCTGCCCGAACCCAGCCGCGAGGCCGCCAGCCACGTGATCGGCCTGGGGCTGATCGACGCCATGCGCCACATCCACCCGCAGCTGCCGGACGCCACCCATCAGGCCATGGCCGACGCCTACCGCCACCAGTACGTGCACCAGGAAGAAACCGTCGAGCTGTTTGATGGCGTACTGGCAGGGTTGGCCGCACTGGAAGACGCCGGCTACCTGCTGGCGGTGGCCACCGGCAAGAGCCGCAGCGGCTTGAACCACGCGCTGGCCAGCACCAGCCTGCAGTCTCGCTTTGTCACCACCCGCACGGTGGACGAATGCCACAGCAAGCCGCACCCGGACATGCTGCTGCAGATCTGCGAGCAGACCGGCATGCAGCCCGCCCGCACACTAATGGTAGGCGACACCAGCCACGACCTCTTGATGGCGCGCCACGCCGGCACCCACGGCGCAGGCGTGAGCTACGGCGCCCACCCGCTGCACGTGCTGCAGGATTGCGGCCCGCAGGCCATCTTCCATAGCTACCACGAGCTGCAGCAATGGCTGATGCACGGCAACTGATCGCCAGCAGCAGCGAGCTGGCCGACGGCGGCAAAGGCGTACGCTTTACCGTGCCGTGGCAGGGTGAGCAGGCCGCCGCCTTTGCCGTACGCCACCAGGGCGTGGTGCATGCTTACCTGAACCGCTGCCGCCACGTACCGACCGAGCTGGACTGGCAGGATGGCCGTTTTTTCGACAGCAGCGGCCTGTATCTGATCTGCAGCCTGCACGGCGCACTGTACCGGCCCGACAGCGGCCTGTGCGTGGGCGGCCCCTGCACCGGGCGCAGTCTGCAGAAGCTGCGCACGGAAGAATGCGATGGGCATGTATACTATCTGCCTGATTCAGCCCCTTAGAACAAAGGAATAGCGTGGAACAAGACCGCACCTGGGAACGCCAGCTGATCGAAAAACTGGCTACCGCCTCCCTCACCGAACAACGCCGCGCCCGCCGCTGGAAGATTTTCTTCCGCCTGGCCTGGTTGGCCGTGCTGGCAGGCTTTGTCAGCCTGATGTTTGTCGATATGGAAAGCCGCAACAGCAGCAAGTCCATGGGCCAGCCGCATACTGCCGTGGTCTCGCTGGATGGCACCATCGACAGCGAAAGCAACGTTACCGCCAAGATGCTGGACGGCCTGAACGCCGCCTATGAAGACAGCAACACCCGCGGCATCATCATCCGCGCCAATAGCCCCGGCGGCAGCCCTGCCCTGTCCGGCATGGCCAATGATGAAATCCTGCGCCTGAAAAAGCTGCACCCCAAGGTGCCGGTATACATGGTGGTAGAAGAAGTGTGCGCCTCGGGCTGCTACTACATTGCTGCCGCCGCCGACCGCATCTATGTTGATAAGGCCAGTATCGTCGGCTCCATCGGCGTGATTTCGGACGGTTTCGGCTTTGACAAGGCCATGGACAAGCTGGGCATCGAACGCCGCCTGGCCACCGCCGGCAGCAACAAGGGCATGGGCGACCCGTTCTCGCCGAAAAACCCGCAGCAGGAAGCCATCCGCCAGGGGCTGCTGGACGAAATCCACGGCCAGTTCATTGCCGTGGTCAAGCAAGGCCGCGGCAAGCGCCTGGCCGATGACCCGGACCTGTTCAGCGGCCGTGTATGGCTGGGCAGCAGCAGCATCAAGCTGGGCCTGGCAGACGGCCTGGGCTCGGTGGGCTCGGTAGCCCGCGACGTAATCAAGGCCGAAGAGCTGGTGGACTTCACACCGGATGACGACCTGGCCAGCCGCGTAGCGCGCCGCATCGGCGTATCGTTCAGCGGCGGCGTACGTGCCATGCTGGGTGACACCCGGCTGCACTAAGCCACCCTACCGAGCAACCCACGTTGGCCGCAGCATGCGGCCAACCTTTTTGCAGGAAGCGCACCATGGCCCGACGCCGACGCGAGGAAGAAGAACACGAGAACCATGAACGCTGGCTGGTTTCCTACGCCGACTTCATTACCCTGCTGTTCGCCTTTTTTGTGGTGATGTACGCCATCTCGCAGGTCAACGAAGGTAAATACCGCGTGCTATCCAGCGCCATGACCGACGCCTTCCGCAGCGGCAACCTGGCGATCCAGGTGACGCCCCCCAGCGGCGGCGCCAACACCATGATCGAGATCCCCAACACCAAGCCGATTGCCACCGCCATCAAGAGCGAAGCGCGCATGAAAGAGCGGCGCAAGCTGGAAACGCTGTCCAGCGGCCTGGCCAAGAGCCTGGCGCCGCTGATCCAGGGCGGCCAACTGTCGATGCGTCAGGACGACGAAGGCGTGCATATCGAGATCAAGGATACCGCGCTGTTCCCCGCCGGCCAGGCCGCGCCCAACGGCACCTCGCCCGCGCTGCTGGCCGATGTGGCGCGGCAGTTGGCCACGGTAGACAACCAGGTACAGGTGGAAGGCTTTACCGACAACACGCCAATACGTAATGCTTTCTTCCCGTCCAACTGGGAGCTGTCTGCCGCCCGCGCCGGCAGCATCGTGCGCCTGTTCATGGAAAACGGCATTGCACCCGAGCGCCTGGTGGCGGTTGGCCGCGGCGAAACCAAACCCACTGCCGACAACGACAGCCCGGAGGGGCGCGCGCAAAACCGCCGCGTGGCCATTACCATTATTTCCAATACCACGAGCAGCCAGGGCAGCCTGCCTGGCGGCATCGAGGTAAAAATACCGCAGTAAGCCCCCGACAAGACCTACAGCACGGAGACAACACGCCATGACAACGCACATCAGCCAATCTGCCCTGGAACAACTGTTCAGCAACGCGCGCAGCCACAACGCCTGGCAAGACCGCGCCATCAGCGACAGCACCCTGCACCAGCTGTACGACCTGCTGAAAATGGCCCCCACCAGTGCCAACTGCAGCCCGGCCCGTTTTGTATTCGTGCAGTCGGAAGCCGCCAAGGCCAAGCTGAAACCCTGCCTGATGGAAGGCAATGTGGAAAAAACCATGAGCGCGCCGGTATGCGTAATCGTGGGCATGGACATGCAGTTCTACGACCAGCTGCCCAAGCTGTTTCCGCACGCCGACGCCCGCAGCTGGTTTGCCGGCAACGACGCCGCCATCCAGGCTACCGCCTTCCGCAACAGCAGCCTGCAAGGTGCTTACCTGATCATGGCCGCCCGCGCACTGGGGCTGGATTGCGGCCCGATGTCCGGCTTTGACGCCGCCGCCGTGGAAGCCGCCTTCTTCCCGCAAGGCAATGTGAAAGCCAACTTCCTGATCAACCTGGGCTACGGCGACGCCACCAAGATTTACCCGCGCTCGCCGCGCCTGGGCTTTGACGAGGCGTGCCAGATCGTCTAGCGCTGTGGCCGGCTGCGCCACAGCGCCGCGCACGGCGCAGCCCCAAAACACCCCCGCCCGGTTATAATGCCGGGCGTTTTTTCGCCCACGGAGACCCTATGCTCTACCCCCTGCTACGCCCCTTGCTGTTCCGCACCGATGCCGAGTCTGCCCACGAAACCACGCTGAAAATGCTGGATACCGCCCACCAGTTGCAGCTCACCGGCCTCGTTACCCGCAAGGTTGGCCGCAACCCGGTAAAAGCCATGGGTCTGACTTTTCCCAACCCGATTGGCCTGGCCGCTGGCCTGGACAAGAATGGCGACCACATCGATGCGCTGGCAGCGCTGGGCTTCGGTTTCATCGAAATCGGCACCATCACCCCGCGCCCGCAAGACGGCAACCCCAAGCCGCGCCTGTTCCGCGTGCCCGAGCACCAGGGCATCATCAACCGCATGGGCTTTAACAACAAAGGCGTGGACGTGCTGCTGGACAACGTGCGCCATAGCCGCTTCAAGGGCATTCTGGGCATCAACATCGGCAAGAACGCCGCCACCCCGATCGAGAACGCCAAGGACGACTACCTCACCTGCCTGGACCGCGTGTACGAGTGCGCCAGCTACGTGACGGTGAATATCTCCTCGCCAAACACCAAGAACCTGCGCCAGCTGCAGCAAGCGGATGAACTATCCGACCTGCTGGGCGCACTGAAAAACCGCCAGTCGCGCTTGGCCGACCAGTATGGCCGCTACGTGCCGCTGGCGGTGAAAATCGCGCCCGACCTGGACGCCGAACAGACCGACGACATCGCCCGCCTGCTGACCCAGCACCGCCTGGACGCAGTCATCGCCACCAACACCACGCTGTCGCGCAGCGAAATCGCCGGCCACGCGCTGGCGGGCGAAGCCGGTGGCCTGTCCGGCGCACCGGTACGCGAGCGCTCCACCGCGCTGATCCGCAACCTGGCGCGCGCGCTGGACGGCGCGCTGCCCATCATCGGCGTGGGCGGCATCCTGTGCGGTGACGACGCGCGCGAGAAGATCGACGCCGGCGCCACGCTGGTGCAGCTGTACTCCGGCCTGATCTACCGCGGCCCGGGGCTGATCAGCGAGTGCGCCGACGCGCTGCAGCGCAAGTAAGCAGCGCAGCAGCAACGCACAAGGCCCGGCTATGCCGGGCCTTGTAGTTTGTGCGGCCAACCTTTGGTGCGTCAGCACACACCGTCGTCACGAAACGCTACCCAGCGCCCGTTATCCAGCATCTGCAATGGCTTGTAATGCTGCTTGTACACCATCTTGGGCGATGTCTTGATCCAGTAACCCAGATACACATAAGGCAAGCCCAGTTTGCGCGCCAGCTCTACCTGCCATAGCACGTTGTACACACCGTAGGATGCACCGGGCACATCGGGGTCGAAAAAGGTATATACCGCGGACAGGCCGTCATCCAGCCGGTCGATCAGGCTCACCATGCGCAGCACGCCGTCCTCGCGAAACTCCACCAGCCAGCTATCCACCCGGCTCTTCAGGATGAACTCGGCGTACTGCACCGGGTCGTCGTCCGACATGCCGCCACCGTCGTGGCGGGCGTGCTGGTAACGGTAGTACAGCTGGTAGTGCTCGTCGGAAAACACCAGCGGCAGAATGCAGCTAGACAGGTGGCCATGCGCCTTGGCAGCACGGCGCTGGCTACGGCTGGGGCAGAACTCGGCTGCCGGCAAGCGCACCGGTACGCAGGCACGGCAGTCATCGCAATACGGGCGATAGGTAAAGTGGCCACTGCGGCGAAACCCCAGCCCCACCAGGCGCGAGTACACGCTGCTGTCTATCGCGTCAGCAGGAATGGCCACCTGGGAGCGGGCCTGGTGGCCTTCCAGATAGCTGCAAGGGTAAGGGGCCGTGGCATAGAAATGCACAACGGCAATCGCGTCATCGCGGTGGCTCATTGCGGAATTCGTCCTCCCACATGCCTGGCGGCTGCGGTAGATGGATGGCTTTTTCCAGTCTAGCAATAAATTCGCCACGCGAAATCAGCTGCGCACCCAGGCTTTCCAGGTGCGGCGTAAACATCTGGCAATCCACCATGGCAAAACCGTGGCGGTGCAAATGCCGCGCCATGCTGACAAAGGTAATCTTGGACGCATCGGTGGCGCGGTGGAACATGGACTCGCCGTAAAACATGCGGCCAACGGCCACCCCGTACAGCCCGCCGGCCAGCTGGCCATCCTGCCAGCACTCGTAAGAATGCGCGTAGCCCTGGCGGTGCAGCTCGCCGTACGCCGCCACCATCTCGTCGGTAATCCAGGTACCGGCCTGACCACCGCGTGGCGCGGCGCAGGCCCGCATCACCGGCTCAAAAGCCTGGTTGATGGTGATATGGTAAGCGCGGTTGCGCAGCACCTTGGCCAGCGAGCGGGTAACACGCACCCGCGCCGGCTCCAGCACCATGCGCTGCGATGGCGACCACCACAAGATAGGGTCGCCGGGGGAAAACCAGGGGAAGACAGCACTGCGGTAGGCCGCCAGCAAGCGGCCAGCGGACAAATCGCCGCCCGCCGCCAGCAGGCCATCGGGCTCTGCCAGCGCACGGCTTACCGGCGGAAAGGCATGCGCGGTACCCAGTACCGGGATCATCGTTTGAAGTATTTAGGCTCGCAGTTTGCGCAGTCGCTGCACTCGCCGTAGAGGTAGAGCGAGTGATCCTTGATCTTGAAACCGTGTTGCTCGGCAATGCGGTTTTGCAGCGCCTCGATTTCCGGGTCGAAAAACTCGGTTACCTTGCCGCAGCGGTAGCACACCATATGGTCGTGGTGGCCGCCCTGGTTCAGCTCGTATACCGCTTTGCCCGACTCGAAATGGTGGCGAATCAGAATGCCCGCCTGCTCGAACTGCGTCAGCACGCGGTAGATGGTGGCCAGGCCGATATCGGCATCTTCGGAGATCAGCTTCTTGTAGACGTCTTCAGCCGACATATGGCGATCGTCGCTGGTCTCGAACAGGTCGAGAATACGCAGGCGCGGACCGGTGGCTTTCAGGCCGATCCCCTTCAAATGGCTGGCTTTGTTCATGTGGTGTATGTATATCGTGGTTGGCGGTCTTACAGTATGATAAAACCTTTTCACCGATTCCCCAACTGTGACCCTGGCGCCATGGCTATGATGCTCAAGTCTTTCCCCCTTATTGCAGTCCTGTTCCTGTCCGCCTGCAGCTCGTTTAACCCCACGACCTGGCTGACCGCACACCGCATGGACGTGCAACAAGGCAATTATGTAACGGAAGATGCCGTTTCCCGCGTCAAAACCGGCATGACCCGCCCCCAGGTCAAATTCCTGCTGGGCACCCCGCTACTGGCCGATATTTTTCACGGCGACCGCTGGGACTACGCCTACCGCATAGAACGCCAGGGCAAACCCACCGAAGAAAAGCGCCTGACCGTCTATTTCGATAAGGACGTCGTCAGCCGTATCGAAGGCCAGGCCTTCCCTGCCCTGCGCCCGACACTGGATAACACCAACCCTAATGCCGGACAAAGATAAAGCATGAGCACCTTGAACATCGTCATCGTTGGCGCCGCAGGCCGCATGGGCCGCACGCTGATCGAATCCGTCCTTGCCGCCCCGGGCGCCCGCCTGCACGCCGCCATCGACCGCGCCGAATCGCCGTTTATCGGCCAGGACGCCGGCCTGTTCATGGGCCGCGACACCGGCGTGAAGATCAGCAGCGACTTCACCGCCGCGCTGGACGGCGCCCACGTGGTGATCGACTTCACCCGCCCGGAAGCCACTCTGCAATACCTAGCCGCCTGCGTGCAGCACAAGGTGCAGATGATCATCGGCACCACCGGCTTTGACGACGCCGGCAAAGCCGCCATCCAGGCCGCCGGCGAGCACATCGGCATCGTGTTTGCGGCCAACTTCAGCGTCGGCGTCAACCTCACCTTCAAGCTGCTGGACATGGCCGCCCGCGTACTGAACGAAGGCTACGACATCGAAATCACCGAAGCGCACCACCGCTTCAAGGTAGACGCCCCGTCCGGCACCGCGCTGCGCATGGGTGAAGTCGTCGCCAACGCGCTGGGCCGCGACCTGAAAGACTGCGCCGTATACGGCCGCGAAGGCGTCACCGGCGAACGCGACCCCGGCACCATCGGCTTCGCCACCGTGCGCGCCGGCGACGTAGTGGGCGACCACACCGTGCTGTTTGCCGCCCTGGGCGAACGCGTGGAAATCACCCACAAAGCCAGCAGCCGCGCCACCTTCGCCAACGGCGCCGTACGCGCCGCCGGCTGGCTAGCCGCCAAACCGCACGGCCTGTTCGACATGCAGGACGTGCTGGGCCTGCGCTAAGCACCGCCTGCACCACGCAAAAGCCAGCCCGAGGGCTGGCTTTTTTCATGGCTGGTGGTTTGTATCTGGTGCGGTGGTAGTTGGGCTTCGCTCAAGCAGGCATGCTGTGCCATAAACCGTAAACCGTAAACCGTAAACCGTAAACCGTACCCAGGATAAGGCATGGCCGCATCCGGGGTAATACTCGGTGGCAATATTACCTAATCGCGTTGCACCACCCGATTTCCAGATACGCCGCTGGACTACCTGAGCACCCCATTCTGCTTGTCAGACGGAACCAGCATATAATCATCAAACTAGGACGCAGGAAATACCATCACCCCAGATGTGACAACTATGCCTTGTCCAAGCCAGGTGCTGAATTCGCCTAAATTCTAGCACTTATTGCACTCAACTATTCCAAGCCTTACGAGAAATATTTCGCACCGAACTCCTCTATCCAATCTACTTACGACACACCCTTTTTATTGCAACAAATTTCAACAAAAAACCGAGATACAGCAATACTACGCATAACAAGAATGCATTATTTGTATGGTAGCTATTCGAGAATGAAAAATTTTTAATACTAGATAACCAAGTGACCACCGCAGCAAAAATACCCGAATATCCCAAAATCTCACCCAACAGAATTAGAAAATCAGCTGCACACCCATTCAGCCCTCTAAGGATAAGGCAGTGCCGAAGAAGCAATGCTGCAACAAGACCAAGAAGTGTAACAGATAGCAATGCCAAAAAAATAGACGAAATAAGACTATCATTGATAGATCTAGCATTCTCTCCACACTTGCTTATCTCTCTATTTTTTACCATTTGACAGATAGAATTTCCTGATAAGTCATTAAACCTTTCCCGAGCAAAGGCACCTCCCACTTCCATTTTACACATAAGACCTTCATCAATAAAATTCTGACATTTTTTAAACTTATCATAGGCTGATTTTTGGCATCCAATACCATCCTGCAATTTATCGACATTATCATTAAAGCGATCAACATAACCAAAAACGCCCGAAAAAACATAAATTGCCAAACTAAGTACAACAATCACAGAAAAATCCCAACCCTTTTTTGCAAAATATAAATCATTAAAAATCGCATCCTTAGACTTACTCTTTATTCTTAGCACCTCCCTTTTCAACGCAACAAACCAAAGAAAAGTCGGATCCGCATAAAACTTACGACTTATCGACCTTCGCCTCTTATTCCGACCTCCCATCAAAATAACAAACAGGAAAGCAAAAAAGATTTGCACTAAAAATACAAATTGCAAATAATCACCATCCGGCTCAGACTCTAAAATATAAGGTACATAACCAAGGAAAAATGAAAACAGAAAAATCACCACCAAATAAAAGACAGGATAAGACAACAAACATTGCCTAAATCCAGAGCTTCTACAGAAAATAAAGAAATCCTTCATCTAAAAATCCATCCTTCTCTAACCACTAATTTATCAAGCCAGCGTAGCGCGTAGCACGAATAAGGCATGGCCGTATCCGGGTTTATCTCGGGCTTCAACTTGACCGGACCGTTCCATTCCGCCCCCAGATGCGCCGCTGGCTTATCCGGGCTACACACGGTTAAAACCTTGGCGGGCAAGGCCTGTGGGGCTTGTTCACCCTACCCCCACATCATACCGCCACGCCATGACAAAAGGGCAAGCCCGCAGGCTTGCCCTTGTTGTTACCGCTCTACCGTTGCGATGCAGCCGATCTGGCGGCCAACGCTGTCGCGACGGCACGCTGGTGGGCACGGCCGTTGGCCTTTGCCCACCCTAGCAAGCCAAGGTTGGCCGCAGGCCCGTTACAGCATGCCCACCAGCAGCAGCGCGCCCGAGGCAGCAATACCGGCGCCTAGCGCACGCAGCAGCATGGTGCTGCGCAGCGTGCCCTGGCCGACTGCTACCCCGGCGATGTGCAGCAGCGCGCTGGCCAGCATAAAGCCAGCGGCGTAGGCGGCGCCGCTGGCGTCGGCTGGCATTTCCAGGCCGTGGGCTACGCCGTGGTATAGCGCAAAGCCGGTGATGGCGGCCATCGCCAACAGGCGTGGCGGGCGCGCCAGCGCCGCCACCAGCAGGCCGCTTAGCAATACCGATAGTGCGATGCCGCTTTCCAGCCACGGCAGTGCCACACCAGCTACGCCGAGCGCCGCGCCGGCGGCCAGCATCAGCACGAACAGCGCCGGGCCTTGCCAGCGCGCGTGGCCACCCAGCTGCGCCGACCACAGGCCGACGGCGAACATGGCCAGCAGGTGGTCCAGGCCAGAGAACGGGTGGCGAAAGCCGTGGGCAAAGCCGTCGGCACCATGGCCGGTGTGGGCCTGGGCGAGGCCCGCCGCAGTAGCCAGCAGGATAAATAGCAGGGGTTTACGCATGGTGAGCTCCTTCGGCATTCAGGGTGAGCATGCCTTTTTCTTCGATGAAACGGATGATGTCGGCCAGGCCGTGGCCGCTTTTTAGGTTGGAGAAAATGAACGGCCGCTCGCCGCGCATCTTGCTGGCATCGCGGTCCATCACCTCCAGCGAGGCGCCCACCAGCGGCGCCAGGTCGATCTTGTTGATCACCAAGAGGTCGCTCTTGCAGATGCCGGGGCCGCCTTTGCGCGGGATCTTGTCGCCGGCGGACACGTCGATCACGTACAGCGTCAGGTCGGACAGCTCGGGGCTGAAGGTGGCCGCCAGGTTGTCGCCGCCGCTTTCGATGAAGATGACGTCGAGGCCGGGGTGGCGGGCATTCAGCCGGGCCACGGCTTCCAGGTTGATGGAGGCGTCTTCGCGGATGGCGGTATGCGGGCAGCCGCCGGTTTCCACGCCGATGATGCGGTCTGGCGCCAGCGCTTCGTTGCGCACCAGAAACTGGGCGTCTTCCTGGGTGTAGATGTCGTTGGTGACCGCGGCCACGTTGTATTTGTCGCGCAGCGCCGTGCACAGCGCCCAGGTAAGGTGGGTCTTGCCGGAGCCCACCGGGCCACCGATGCCGACGCGTAATGCTGCCTGTTTCATGCTGTGTCCTCTTTTGATCAAGACCGGAACAACCGGCTGTATTGGGTTTCGTGTTTCTGCGCCACCCAGGCGTACAGGGGGGCGAAATTGCTGATGTCGTCTGGCGGCAGCTGCCAGGCGCGGGCGGCGGCGGTGGCCAGCTCGGGCAGCAGGCTGGAGATCAGGCGCTGGCCAGCGCTCTGACCCATGGGCATGGCCTTCATCAGCACCATGATCTGGTTTTCCAGCCAGCCCCACAGCCAGGCTTCCAGCGCCTGTTCGCCCGGCAATTGCAGGCAGCGTGCGGCCAACGCCCACGCCACCGGCAGGCTCAGCGCCTCGCCGGCCGGCCACAATGCAGCGTCGCCGCCTTCGGGCAGGCCCAGCAGCAGCTGGCGCAGCGAGTAACCCATCTGCGTGCTTTCCAGTACCTGCTCGCGGCTGTCGCGGCTGGCCAGCAGCTGCGCGTTAAGCCGCTGTAGCTCAGCCACGTTGCCGCCTGCCGCCGCGCGGCAGCAGGCGGCCAACATGGCGCCGTCAAACTGTGACAGCGGGCCGGCCAGTAGGTCGGCCAGCCAGTGCCGCGCCGTGGTTTCGTCGTGTACCAAGCCCAGGTCGAGCGCGGTTTCCATGCCCTGCGAATAGCTGTAGCCACCAATGGGCAGGCCGGGGCTGGCCAGGCGCAGCAGCTGCAGGCGGGTAGCGGTGCCGCTCATGGCTGCCCCTCGAACTGGTGGATTTTCGGCGCGTAGTGAAACGCCGCTTCCTGGCCGTGCGAATGGTGATGGCCGCCACCGTAGGCACCGTGCTCTGGCGAAAAGCCTGCGGCCAACCTTTCCACCTGCAGGCCCATCTGCTGCAGCATGTCGGCCAGCACGTCGTCTTGCAGCAGGCGCAGCCAACCGGCGCCGACTTCCACTTTCACGTGGCGGTTGCCCAGGTGGTAGGCCGCGCGCGCCAGCGTCACCGCGTCGTGGCAGGCCACGTGCAGCAGCGGCTCGGCGGCGGCCACCACGCGCACGCAGCGGCCATCGTCGGCCAGCAGCAGGTCGCCATCACGCAGCGGCGGGCTGCCCGGCGGCAGCATCACGCCCACTTCTTCGCCCGCGGCGCTGCGGGTAAGCAGCCGCGTCTTGCAGCGGCGGTCGAAATCCAGCACCAGCTCGTCGGCAGGCTGGCCGCCGCTGGCGTGTTGTCGCAATACCAGCATGGTGTCCCCTTAGAAAAGAAAGTAGCGCTGCGCCATCGGCAGCACGCTGGCTGGCTCGCACCACAGCAGCTGGCCGTCGGCACGCACCTGGTAGTTTTGCGGGTCCACCTCGATCACCGGCAGGTAATCGTTGTGGATCAGGTCGGTTTTCTGCACGCTGCGGCAGCCCTGCACCGCCACCAGCCGCTTTTTCAGCCCCAGCGCCTCGCCCACACCAGCGGCCAGCGCCGCCTGCGATACAAAAGTGACGCTGCCGGCGGCAATGGCGCCGCCGTAGGCGCCGAACATCGGCCGGTAGTGCACCGGCTGCGGCGTGGGGATGCTGGCGTTGGCGTCGCCCATGGCGGCGGCGGCGATGATGCCGCCCTTCAGGATCAGGCTGGGCTTCACGCCAAAGAAGGCCGGGCGCCAGATCACCAGATCGGCCAGCTTGCCTACCTCCACACTGCCCACCTCGTGCGCAATGCCGTGGGTGATGGCCGGGTTGATGGTGTACTTGGCCAGGTAACGCTTGATGCGGGCGTTGTCGTTGCCGGGGCCGTCGCCCGGCAGCGGGCCGCGCTGCTGCTTCATTTTGTCGGCGGTCTGCCAGCAGCGCAGGATGGTTTCGCCTACGCGGCCCATGGCCTGGCTGTCGGACGACATCATGGCGAAGGCGCCCAGGTCGTGCAGGATGTCTTCGGCGGCGATGGTTTCGCGGCGGATGCGGCTTTCGGCAAAGGCCACGTCCTCGGCGATGGCCGGGTCCAGGTGATGGCACACCATCAGCATGTCCAGGTGCTCGTCGATGGTGTTGACGGTAAACGGCCGCGTGGGGTTGGTGGAGCTGGGTAGTACGTTAAGTTGGCCGCAGGCCTTGATGATGTCCGGTGCGTGGCCGCCGCCGGCGCCTTCGGTGTGGTAGGTGTGGATGGTGCGGCCCTTGAACGCGGCCAACGTGGCCTCGATAAAGCCGCCTTCGTTCAGCGTGTCGGTGTGGATGGCCACTTGCACGTCCATCTCGTCGGCCACGCTCAGACAGTTGTCGATGGCGGCGGGCGTGGTGCCCCAGTCTTCGTGCAGCTTCAGGCCGATGGCACCGGCGCGTACCTGCTCGCGCAGCGGCTCCGGCAGGCTGGCGTTGCCCTTGCCGGTAAAGCCCAGGTTCATGGGAAACGCCTCGGCCGCTTTCAGCATCTGCGCCATATGCCACGGCCCTGGCGTGCAGGTGGTGGCGTTGGTGCCGGTGGCCGGGCCGGTGCCGCCGCCTATCATGGTGGTGACGCCGGACATCAGCGCCTCGTCGATCTGCTGCGGGCAGATAAAGTGGATGTGGGTATCGATGCCGCCAGCGGTAACAATCATGCCCTCGGCAGCGATGATCTCGGTGGACGCGCCGATCACGATGTCCACGCCGGGCTGGATGTCGGGGTTGCCGGCCTTGCCGATGGCGGCGATGCGGCCGTTTTTCAGCGCGATATCGGCTTTCACGATGCCCCAGTGGTCCAGGATCAGCGCATTGGTCAGCACCGTGTCGGCCACCTCGGCCGCCAGCGCCTGGCCCTGGCCCATGCCGTCGCGGATGACCTTGCCGCCACCGAATTTCACCTCTTCGCCGTACACGGTGTAATCGTGCTCCACCTCGGCCAGCAGGCCGGTATCGGCCAGCCGCACGCGGTCGCCGGTGGTGGGGCCGAACATCTCGGCATAGGCTTGTCTGCTGATTTTCATAATGCCCCCATTACCTTGCCCTGAAAGCCGTATACACGGCGCAAACCCGCCAGCGCCACCAGCTCCACGGTGCGCGTCTGGCCGGGCTCGAAACGCACAGCGGTACCAGCGGCGATGTTCAGCCGGAAGCCGCGCGCCGCGTCGCGGTCGAACAGCAGGGCGTTATTGACCTCGGCAAAGTGGTAGTGCGAGCCCACCTGTACCGGGCGGTCGCCTCTATTGGCCACCGTGAGCATGAGCGTGGCGCGGCCAACGTTGAGCTCGATCTCGCCGCTGGCAGCGAGTAGTTCCCCTGGGATCATGGCGGCTCCTAAACAATGGGTTGATGCACGGTCACCAGCTTGGTGCCGTCGGGAAAGGTGGCTTCTACCTGGATATCCGGAATCATTTCCGGTATGCCGTCCATCACGTCATGGCGGGTCAGCAGCGTGGTGCCGTAGTGCATCAGCGCGGCCACGCTCTGGCCGTCGCGCGCCCCTTCCATGATGGCGGCGCTGATTAAGGCCACCGCCTCGGGGTAGTTCAGCTTCAGGCCGCGCGCGCGGCGGCGTTCGGCCAGCAAGGCGGCGGTAAAGATCAGCAGCTTGTCCTTCTCGCGGGGGGTCAGTTCCATGGTGTTTTGCCTCGGTATCAGGTCGCCCAGATGCGCGGCGCGTGCGCCGGGCGGCCGTGGGTAAAGGGGTGGATCAGGTGGCGGGCGGCGCGCAGCCAGGCCAGCGCCGCCTCGGCACCGTCGCCGACAAAGCGCGCCAGCCACACGTCATCCAGCTGGCTGGCGGCAGCCTGGCCGGCGACTGGCAGCGCCAGCACCGCGTCGTGCAGCGCGGGCGGCAGCGCCGGCCCGGCCCACAGCAGCGTGGCCACCACGCTGTGCCCGCCCAGGCCTACCGGCGACTGCAGCAGGGGGCTGTCGGCGGGCAGCACGGTGCGCTCGCTGTAGATCAGGCGGCCGTCGCGATAGATGTCGGCCTGCTGCCGCCAGCTACCACGGCGGTACAAAAGGTTGGCCGCAGGGCGGCCCAGGCACACTACATCGCCCCACAACAGGCGGGCGTCGCCGGCCAGATCGACGCTGCTGGCGAAGCGTACGTCGGCGCCATCGAACAGGATGGTTTCCTGCGGCAGCCACGCCAGCACGCTGCCGCTAGCCTGGCGGATGGAAAGCTGCTGGCGCGCCGGGCGGCCAAAGCCGTCGTACCACTTGGCAGCGCCCGGGCTGGTGAGCAGCACCTCGCTGCCCGCCTGCAGGTCGATGTCCAGCGTCAGGCTGTCGCCACCGGCCACGCCGCCTGGCGGGTGCACGATGATGTGCTCGCAGCTGCCGTCGGCACCGATAAAGTGCTTCTGCACCCGTAACGGGCCGCTGTGGCGGCGCAGCACCGGAATGGTGCGGTCGCCGTCGCGGGCGTAGGCCAGTTGCAGGCTGGCAGGCCAGCCTTGCAGCAGGGACGGGGGAAGCAGAGCGGCAACAGCGTCGGGTTTCATCGGGCAGGCAGAGGAAAAGTCGGGTCAACAGTGGTATTGCAAGCCCCGTGCCAGTGCATGACACGGGGCAGACTTGGTGGCTAGATGGCCAGCAGCTCGCGCACGCCATCCTGCGGCATGGCCTTGCCCTGCCCGGCCTTGATCACCTCTCCGCGCGACATCACCACGTAGCGGTCGGCCAGTGCCTCGGCAAAGTCGTAGTACTGCTCTACCAGCAAGATGGCCATGTCGCCGCGTGCGGCCAACCTTTTGATCACGGCGCCGATGTCCTTGATGATGGACGGCTGGATGCCCTCGGTCGGCTCATCCAGGATCAGCAGGCTGGGCTGGCTGACCAGCGCGCGGCCGATGGCCAGCTGTTGCTGCTGGCCGCCGGACAGGTCGCCGCCGCGGCGGTGTTTCATGTCGTGCAGCACCGGAAACATCTCGTACACGCTGGCCGGAATCTCGCGCCCCTGGCGGCCGCCAAAGCGCGCCAGCCCCATCTTCAGGTTTTCTTCCACCGTCAGCCGGGCAAAGATCTCGCGCCCCTGCGGCACGTAGGCCATGCCGCGCGCCACGCGCTGGTGCGGCGCCAGGCGCTGGATGTCCTCGCCCTGCCACTGTACCGCGCCGCTCTTGGCGGCGATCTGCCCCATCAGGCAGCGCAGCAGCGTGCTCTTGCCCACGCCGTTGCGGCCCAGGATGCAGGTCACCTCGCCCACCGGCGCCTCGAACGCCACGTCGCGCAGGATGTGGCTGCCGCCGTAAAACTGGTTGAGTTTGTCCACTTTCAGCATGATTCAGCGCCCCAGATACACTTCGATTACCCGCTCGTCGGCCTGCACCTGCGCCAGGCTGCCCTCGGCCAGCACGCTGCCTTCGGCCAGCACCGTTACCTTCTGCGCAATGCTGCCGACAAAGTCCATGTCGTGCTCCACCACCATCAGCGAGTGCTGGCCTTTCAATGTGAGCAGCAACTCGGCGGTCTTTTCGGTTTCGGCGTCGGTCATGCCGGCTACCGGCTCGTCCAGCAGCAACAGTTGTGGCTCTTGCGCCAGCAGCATGCCGATTTCCAGCCACTGCTTCTGGCCGTGCGACAGCAGGCCGGCCTGGCGCTGGTGCTGGTCGGTGAGGCGGATGGTGGCCAGCAGCTCGCCGATGCGGTCGCGCTGCGCACCGGTGAGCCGCGAGCGCAGGCTGGCCCACACCGATTTATTGCCGGCCAGCGCCAGCGCCAGGTTGTCGTGCACGCTCATCGCCTCGAACACGGTGGGCTTCTGGAACTTGCGGCCTATGCCCAGCTGGGCGATTTCCGGCTCGGTGTGGCGCGTAAGGTCGATGGTCTGGCCAAAAAACACGCTGCCGCTATCGGGGCGGGTCTTGCCGGTGATCACGTCCATCATGGTGGTCTTGCCGGCGCCGTTGGGGCCGATGATGCAGCGCAGCTCGCCCACGCCGATGTCCAGCGTGAGTTTGTTCAGCGCGCGAAAGCCATCAAAGCTCACGGTGACGTCGTCCAGGTACAGGATGGCGCCGTGGCGGGTGTCCAGCTTGCCGTCCACCGGGTGCGCCAGGCCATGGGCCTCGCCGTCCCAGTTTTCACGCTGGCTTTGGGTAGTAGATGCGGCCGACATTAGCGGTCCCCTTTCTTGCGCAGCAGGCCCAGCACGCCGTTGGGCAGCAGCAGCGTGGCGGCGATAAACAAAAAGCCCAGGAAAAACAGCCAGTACTCGGGAAACGCCACGGTGAACCAGCTCTTGGCGCCGTTGACGATGGCAGCGCCCAGCACCGGGCCGATCAAGGTGCCGCGCCCGCCCAGCGCCACCCAGATGGCGATTTCGATGGAGTTGCCCGGCGACATCTCGCTGGGGTTGATGATGCCCACCTGTGGCACGTACAGCGCACCGGCCAGCGCGCACAGCACCGCCGACAGCACCCAGATCGCCAGCTTGTAGTACAGCGGGTTGTAGCCGCAGAACATCAGCCGGCTTTCAGCATCGCGGATGGCGGTGAGGATGCGGCCGAATTTGCTTAGCACCAGCCAGCGTGCGCCCCACAGTGCCAGCGCCAGCAGCAGCACAGTGGCGGCAAACAGCACGGCGCGGGTGGCCGGCTCGGCAATGCCGAAACCCAGGATGCGCTTGAAGTCGGTAAAGCCGTTATTGCCGCCAAAGCCGGTTTCGTTGCGGAAGAACAGCAACATGGCGGCAAAGGTGAGCGCCTGGGTCATGATGGAAAAGTACACGCCCTTGATGCGCGAGCGGAACGCCAGCCAGCCGAACACCAGCGCCAGCAGGCCCGGCACCAGCACGATCACCAGCAGCGCCCAGGCAAAGTGCTCGCTGCCCTGCCAGAACCACGGTAGTTCTTTCCAGTCCAGAAACACCATGAAATCGGGCAGGTCGCTCTGGTAGTTGCCATCGCGGCCGATCTGGCGCATCAGGTACATACCCATGCCGTAGCCACCCAGCGCAAAAAACAGGCCGTGGCCCAGGCTGAGCAGGCCGGTGTAGCCCCACACCAGGTCCATCGCCAGCGCCACGATGGCGTAGCACAGGATTTTGCCGGTAAGCGTGAGCGTGTAGGCCGACACGTGCAGTGCGTGGCCTTCGGCAAACGCCACGTGCCCCAGCGGCAACAGCAGCAGCAAGCCCAGCAGCAGGCCCACGCCCAGCGTGGTGGCTCGCGGCCCGGCCGCTGCGGCCAACTTGAGAGAGTAAGGTTGTGACATGGCAGGCCTCAGTCGAGCACGCGGCCCTTCAGGGCAAACAAGCCCTGCGGACGCTTCTGGATAAACAGGATGATGAACACCAGGATCAGGATCTTGGCCAGCACGGCACCCAGCGACGGCTCGATGACCTTGGCCAGCATGCCCAGGCCCAGCGCACCGGCCACGGTACCGGCCAGCTGCCCGACCCCGCCCAGCACCACCACCATGAAACTGTCGATGATGTAGCTCTGGCCCAGGTCCGGCCCCACGTTGCCGATCTGGCTTAGCGCCACCCCGCCCAGGCCGGCGATGCCGGAGCCCAGGCCAAAGGCCAGCATGTCTACCCGGCCGGTGGGCACGCCCACGCTATCGGCCATGCGGCGGTTCTGCGTCACGGCGCGCACGAACAGGCCCAAGCGGGTGCGGTTCAGCAGCAGCCAGGTCAGCACCAGCACGGCGGCGACAAAGGCGATGATGGCCAGCCGGTTGTACGGCAGCGTCAGCGTGGTGGACAGCGCAATGCCGCCGGACAACCAGCTGGGGTTGGCTACCTCGACGTTCTGCGCGCCAAAGGCCACGCGCACCGCCTGCATCAGCATCAGGCTGATACCCCAGGTAGCGAGCAGCGTTTCCAGCGGGCGGCCGTAGAGGTGGCGAATCACCAGCCGCTCCAGCGCCATGCCGATAATGGCGGTGACCACGAACGCCGCCGGCAGCGCGGCCAGCAGGTAGTAGTCAAACGCGGCCGGGGCGTACTGGCGGAACAGGTTCTGTATCAGCCAGGTGGTGTAGGCCCCCAGCATCAGCATTTCGCCGTGCGCCATATTGATGACGCCCAGCAGCCCGTAGGTGATAGCCAGCCCCAGTGCGGCCAACAGCAGGATGGAGCCCAGGCTGGCGCCGCTGAACAGGTGGCCGACGAGGTTGTAGCCAAACTGCGTGGCCTTGATGCTGGCGATGGCGTCTCCGGCAGCGCGGCGCACGTCGGCGTTTTCTTGCGGGTTGTCCGCCAGCGGCTGCAGCAGCGTCAGCAGGCCGGGGTCGCTGGCGTCACCCAGCACGGCGATAGCCGCCAGCTTGTCGGCGGTGGACGGCCCGGCCAGCTGCAGCGTAGCCGCAGCCAGGCGCAGCGCGTCGCGTACGCTGTCGTCCGCTTCGACTTGCAGCCGCTTTTGCAGCAGCGGCAACAGGGCGGGGTTGGCCGCATCCTGTATGGCCTTGACGGCATTCAGCCGGCCACCGCTATCCAGCGCGTTCAGCCCGCTGGCGGCGTGAAAGGTTTGCAGCGCGCTGCGCACGCTGTTGTTCAGCGGCACGCTATCGGTGCCGTCGGGTACGCTATCTACCGGGTGGCCGCTGTCGGCGTCCAGCCACAATTCACCTTGCTGTACAAAAAAACGGGTAGCGTCCGGGTCGGCCAGCAGGCGCCCTTCTTCCAGCGCTGCTACCGCTGCGGTGTGCGCTGCGGTGGGGTTGGCCGCCCAGCTGGCGATCAGCTCGGCGCGGCCGGCCGGGTCGGCAGCGGCCAGCTCGGCGGCCGGACTGGCGGCAAAAGCCGGTGCCCACAGCAGGCTGCATGCCAGTACGGCGATCAGGTGCTTGAGCTTGTTCATGGTGGGGTCCTTGCAAAAAAACGGGCTGCTCAGGGCAGCCCGGGAAATACCGCAGCCTGGCTGGCCACCGGAGAGTAGCAATGGCCAGCCAGCAGCTACGGCGATCAGGACTTGGTTTTCACCGGGGTGTCCGGCTTTTTGTCGTTACCCGGGATATACGGGCTCCACGGCTGGGCGCGGATCGGGCCCTTGGTTTTCCACACTACCGAGAACTGGCCGTTGGGCTGGACTTCGCCGATCATCACCGGCTTGTGCAGGTGATGGTTTTTCTCGTCCATCTTCAGCGTGTAGCCGGACGGCGCCTTGAAGCTGATACCGGCCATAGCCTTGCTGACGGCGGCCACGTCGGTGGTGCCGGCTTTCTTCACTGCCTCGGCCCACATATTGATGCCCACGTAGGTGGCTTCCATCGGGTCGTTGGTCACCAGCTTGTCGGCGCCGCTCATGCCCTTCTTGGCGGCCCAGGCCTTGTAGGCGGCGATCCACTTGCTGTTCACCGGGTTCTTCACGCTCATGAAGTAATTCCAGGCGGCCAGGTGGCCCAGCAGCGGCTTGGTATCAATGCCTTTGAGCTCTTCTTCACCCACCGAGAACGCCACTACCGGCACGTCGGTGGCTTTCAGGCCCTGGTTGCCCAGCTCCTTGTAGAACGGCACGTTGGAGTCGCCGTTGATGGTAGAGATGACGGCCGTCTTGCCGCCGGCGGCAAACTTCTTGATGTTGCCGACGATGGTCTGGTAATCGCTGTGGCCGAACGGGGTGTACACCTCCTGGATGTCGCTATCCTTCACGCCTTTGGATTTGAGGAAGGCGCGCAGGATCTTGTTGGTGGTGCGCGGGTACACGTAGTCGGTACCCAGCAGGAAGTAGCGCTTGGCGCTGCCGCCTTCCTTGCTCATCAGGTATTCCACTGCCGGGATGGCTTGCTGGTTCGGCGCGGCGCCGGTGTAGAACACATTGGGCGACAGCTCTTCACCCTCGTACTGCACCGGGTAGAACAGCAGGCCGTTCAGCTCCTCGTACACCGGCAGCACAGATTTACGCGACACGGAAGTCCAGCAGCCGAAGGTGACGGCCACCTTGTCGCGGGTCAGCAGCTGGCGGGCTTTTTCGGCAAACAGCGGCCAGTTGGACGCCGGGTCTACCACCACCGGCTCCAGCTTCTTGCCCAGTACACCGCCCTTGGCGTTGATTTCGTCGATGGCGAACAGCGCCATGTCCTTGAGCGAGGTTTCCGAAATGGCCATGGTGCCGGACAGCGAGTGCAGCACGCCGACCTTGATGGTGTCGGCAGCATGGGCCTGGGCGCTGAAACCGGCGGCCAGCAGCGATAGCGTGATAACAGAAGACTTCAGAACGAGACGGCGAGTGGTCATGGCAAAGCTCCCTGATGAACAGTTGGTTTTGTTGCAGTGCAGGGTCAGATTACGGCGCTACCCGCTACGCAGGAATACGTCAAATAGCGTACACGCTGCAATGCAACATGAGCACCATCAGGAGCGTGCCATGCCACGCCATCTTTAAGTAATCTATGAATTCTGTTTTTAAAGAAACGATGCAAAAGCGCATTATCAACCTGTCATGTGACTGCATCCATTGATAAAGGAGACATCATGCATAGCATTATGGTGATGGCTGGCGGGGTGGTTTTACTGCTCTGCGGCCAACTGCTGGCCCGTTTTACCGGCATTGTCAGCCAGACGCAGGCTGCCTTGTATTTTGTGCCGCTCTGGCTACTGATCACCGCCGATGATATGTGGGCCGGGGTACAAGCCGGCTATAGCCTGACGAAAGAACTGCCTGTTTTCCTACTGGTTTTTACCGTGCCGGCACTACTGGCGCTGGCACTATGGCGCCAGCTGCGCTACTGAGTCGCCATACGCCGCTGGCAGGCCCTTCATTCAAGGTGCACCAGACCAAACAAAAAGCCCCCTGCTATTGAGGGGGTTTTGCTTGGCTAGCCGGATAGGCCGGATAGGCATTTTTATGGCTACCCGGCAGCCCGGTGGCAGCATCATCACGAGGCAATGGGCCAGATTCCTTCACACCACCCGCGGTGGCATCAGCAACACCATCTTGCCACCCGCCAGCCCGCACTCTCCCAGGCGATGCGCCTCTGCCGCGTCAGCCATGGGCAAGGTACGGGCCACCTCAACACGTAGCTGGCGTGCCAGCAAACCGGCCAGCACATTGCCACGTGGCTGGGTCATGACAAACTCGGCACGCACCCTTGCCTGCCGCGCACGTTCCTGCGAAGGCACCATGCTGGTAGCCAGTAGCACCCCGCCAGCCCGCAGGGTGCACCATGAGGCTTCTTGTACCTCGCCGCCAATGGTATCCAGCACCACATCCATACCTCGCAACGGCAGGCCGGAACACCTGTCGCGATAATCCAGCACCTCATCGGCCCCCAGTGCCTTGACGCGGGCGGTACGGTTGGCGCTCGCCATCGCCAGGACATAGGCACCGAGTTGCTTGGCCAGCTGTACCGCTAACCCGCCTACCGCCCCCGCAGCACCGTGTATCAGCACGCTGTTGCCGGGCTGGAGCTGTGCCATGTCTACCAGCGCGGTCCACGCTGCCAGCCCTGGTGTGGGCAGTGCTGCCGCATCGACGAACGATAGCCCGGGCGGAATGCATGCCGCCTGTGTCGCCGGTACCACAACGTATTCGGCATAGGTACCGTCTTGCTCGGTATTAGCGTAAAAACAGACGCGGTCCTCCAGTGAAAAGCCTTGCACCCGGCCACCCAAGGCCACCACCACACCGGCACCGTCCTGCCCCGGCGTGAACGGCAAGGGCTTGCCCGGCGTGCCCGCCATGGCACCGGCACGCAGCTTCCAGTCCAGGGGGGTGATACCGGCAGCCACGACACGAACCAGCAGGTCGCCGGGGCCACAGTCCGGTATGGGTACATCGGTCAGCTGTAGGACTTCGGGACCACCGCAGGCAAAGATTCGGATCGCTTTCATATTTCCTCCGGAAGTAATCCGCTGTTTTGCCGCTAGTGTGCGCGAAAGTGATTCTTGCATTTAAAGAACAAAATTAGATAAATTATCCATATATGAAAGAAAAGAGACAGTTTCACCACACTCCCTCTCTGGACGATATGGTTCTGTTTGTCGAGGTGGTACGCACAGGCAGCTTTCACCGTGCCGCACAGCTGCTGGACATGCCCGGTGCTACCCTGTCCCGCCGGATCGCCGCCATGGAAAAGCGCCTGGGCGTGCGCCTGCTGGAGCGCACCACGCGCCGCGTGGCGCTAAGCGAATGCGCGCGGCTTTTTTTCGAGCGCTGTGCGGTACTGGTGGACGAGGCAAGACAGGCCGAGGCGCTACTACAGAGCCAGCAAGCCATGGCGGCGGGGAAACTGCACGTACGGATAGCGCCTGATATCGCCGTGCTATGGGTAGGCCCGCTGCTGGCGGAATTCACCCGGCTGCACCCGGATATCACGCTGGATCTGGACTTGAACAGCACAGTCGACGAGCAAGGCGATTGCCAGCCTGACCTGACCATCCGCCAGGGCAGCAGCCGCCCCGCCGGCAGGCAAGTGTGCTTACTCGCCACCCTCACGCAGGGCCTGTTTGCCGCCCCCGGCTATCTGGCACGGCATATGGCGCCACTGACACCCGCCGAGCTGGCGACGCACGACTGTCTGCACCCGCGCGGGCAGGTGCAATGGACGCTGTGCCAGGCGGGCAAGCTGCAGCAGCCTTTGCCTAACGGGCGAGTTGGCCTGAATGATCTGGGCCTGATGCGAACGCTGGCGGAGCAAGGCGTGGGTATTGCCATGCTGCCCAAACAGCTGACGCAGGAAGCGGTACGTAGTGGCCGGTTAGTCGCAGTACTGCCCGACTGGGAATGCCCGTCGCTCACCCTGGTCGCGCTGGCGGCCAACGATACGCCCCCACCCCAGGCCGTGGCGCTACGCGATTTTCTGGCCAGCCGGCTGGCGCTGGACTAGGCACACCACACTACACCGCACTGCCACGCAGCTTGCCTAGCGCCAGGCTGGCCGCAGCGGTGCGCGTCTCGACAGCCAGCTTGTCGAATACGTGCTCCAGGTGTTTGTTCACGGTGCGCGGGCTCATGCCCAGAATATCGGCAATATCGCGATTGGTCTTGCCAAGGCTCAGCCAGTGCAACACCTCGGCCTCGCGCTGGGTCAGACGAAATGCCCCCATCAGGGTCTGGATGCTGGCTTCGTCGTTTTCTTCGCGCAACACCACCAGCCACTCTTCGTCGCCCGTCTGGTCGTGAAAGCTGGCCAGCAGCCGCCGCCCTTGCTGTGCCAGCAACAGGGCCGGCTGCTCGGTGCCGGCCAGCCTGGCGGCCTGCGCCGCCTGGGTCCAGGCCAGCAAAGCCGGCGGGGCCTGGTCGCCTGCGCCAAAATAATGCTCGATCAAGCGCCGGGCCAGCGCGGTTTGCCACACCAGCCGGCCACTGCGCGCGGCAATAGCCACTGTGGCCTGGCCAAAGGCATCCAGCGCGCTGCTGGCCTGCGTCATCTGGCGCGCGTTCTGGATATGGGCGGCAATGCGCACCAGCACCTCGGGCGGGCGCAGCGGTTTGGTGACATAGTCGGCGCCGCCAGCGGCAAAGGCAGCGACCACGTGCTCGCTTTCGGTCAGCCCGGTCATGAACACGATGGGGATGGCACGGGTGGCAAAGGCGGCTTTCAGGCGGCGTGCTACCTCGAAGCCATCCAGCCCCGGCATCACCGCGTCCAGCAAGATGACATCGGGCAAGGACAGCCGGGCGCGCTGCAAAGCCGCTTCGCCATCGGTAGCCACCAGTACGGTGTAGCCCGCGTCGTCCAGTGCGTCGTGCAGCAGGGTGAGGTTGTCCGGCTGGTCGTCTACGATCAGCACTACGTGCTGCAGATGCGGGGTCGTCATGCTTTATTCTCCGGCTGCAAACCGTGGTGCAGCAGCTCGCGCAGGGCTTCAAACTGGAACTGGCGCACGTGCTCGCCGGCCACGCGGGCAAACTCGGCATAAGCGGCGTCCAGTGCGGCCAACCTGGCCAGCTCGCTGCGCAGGCCGCGCACATAGCCCAGCTCCACCGCCTCCAGCAGGCCGGCCAGCTCGGCGGCCGGGGGCAACACCAGCTCGTGCACGGCAGGCAGCGGCGACGGCGGCGCGGCGGCAGGCTGGCCAATGACCCACGCCAGCCCCAGCTTGTGCCCTATCCAGTCCAGCAGCTCTTCTACGCGTATCGGTTTGAGGATGAAATCTTCGCTGGCAATGCCGGCGTCGTTGTCCTGCCCCTTGTCAAAAGCATTGGCAGAAATCACGGCCAAGTGCGCGGTACAGCCCCCCTGGCGCAGGCGGCGCAGCGTTTCCCAGCCGTCTATGCCAGGCATGGCCAGGTCCATGAACACCAGATGCGGCTGGAAGCGGCCAACCATGGCCAGGCAGTCGTAGCCGCTGGCCGCCTGTGCCAGCTCGAAGCCCAGCCCCTCCAGCACGCTGGCCAGCATTTCACGGTCGATGGCTTCGTTGTCCACCAGCAGGATGCGCTGGCGCACGCCCACATAACCCACCCGGTTGCGCCGCGGCAGCTCGCGCTCGGCCAGCGCCGCGTGCACGTGCGGCAAAAACAGGCGCACGGTGAAATGGCTGCCCTGCCCCGGCGTGCTGCGCACGGTGAGCTCGCCGCCCATCAGGTCGGTAAGCATCTTGCTGATGGTCAGCCCCAGGCCGTTACCGCCGGCGCCACTGCTGCTGCCCCGCTCGAACGGCTCGAAAATGCGCACCAGCTCCCCCTCGGCAATACCCGGCCCGGTGTCAATCACCTCGAAAGTGGCCATCTCGCCACGGTATTGCAGGGCAAAGCGCACGCTGCCGCGGCGGGTGAACTTCACCGCATTACCCAGCAGGTTGATCAGGATCTGGCGCAGGCGTTTTTCGTCGGCACGCACCACCTGCGGCAGGTGGGCGGCGGGTTCGTAGTGAAAATCCAGCCCCTTGTTACGCGCTTGCAGCTCGAACATGGCCACCAGCTGGCTAAGGAAAGCATCGAAATCCATGGCGCGGGTTGCCAGCTGCAGCTTGCCGCTTTCGATGCGGGCAATATCCATGCTGCCCTCGATCACAGACAGCAGGTGGTCGCCACTGCGGCGTATCACCTCGATGGCCTGCCGGCGCGACGGCGGGATCTCGGCGTCACCATCCAGAATCTGCGCATAGCCCAGAATGCTGTTCAGCGGGGTGCGTAGCTCGTGGCTGATGGCCGACACGTAGCGGCTCTTGGCCTGGTTGGCTTGCTCGGCCGCCTCGCGCGCGCGCTTGAGCTGCTCGTCGGTAAGCCGGTGGGACTCGATTTCGGCCAGTAGCCGCGCTGTCTGGCGATTCGATTCCAGCTGCGCCACCTCGCGGCTCTGGGCGGTGAGTACCATCCACCACGCCACCACGCCGCTCACCAGCAACAGCACGGCAAACAGCCGCCAGAACAGCTGCGGCAGCCAGGCTTCATAGCCGCCTTGCAGCGCACCTTGCCATTCGATGTAGTACAGCAAGCCCAGTATCAGCAGCAGCACGCTGCCTATGCTGCTCATCAGCAGCAGATAATGCCCCAGCCCGTGCGCCAGATACGGCTGCAAGGCACGCGGTAACAGGTAATGCAATAGCGCCGACCACTGTGCGGCCAACCTGGCCTGCGGCTTGCAGGCATCGCCACAACGCACATCCAGCGTGCAGCACAGCGAGCAGATCATGCCCTGGTAGGCCGGGCACGGTGCCATGTCTTCCGCTTCGTAATCGCGCTCGCATACCACGCAGCGGTACTGGCCCGCAGTGGCGACCAAGGTTGGCCGCGCGCTGTAGTAGCGCCCGCCGGTGAGCCAGGCAATCAGCGGGGCGCTTACAAACGCCACGCTCATGGCCACAAAGGGCGCCAGCGGCTGCCAGTGCTCGCCAAACACGCCGACATGGGTGGCAATGGATAGCAAAGACGCCAAGGCCATGGCCCCGACGCCCACCGGGTTGATGTCGTACAGATAGCTGCGCTTGAACTCGATGCCCTTGGGGCTCAAGCCCAGCGGCTTGCTGACGACCAGATCGGCCACCACGGCCATGATCCACGAGATGGCGATATTGGCATACAGCCCCAGCACCTGGCCCAAGGCGTGGAATACCTCCAGCTCCATCAGCAGCAGGGCGATGGCCAGGTTGAACACCACCCACACCACGCGGCCGGGGTGGCTGTGGGTCAGGCGTGAAAAGAAATTGGACCACGCCAGCGAGCCGGCGTAGGCATTGGTAACGTTGATCTTCAGCTGCGACACCAGCACGAACAGCGTGGTGGCGGCTACGGCCAGCGTGGTGTTGTCAAACACATGGGCAAAGCCGATCAGATACATCTGGTTCGGGTCTACCGCACGCTCGGCCGCCACGCCGTTGCGCAGTGCCAGCCAGGCCAGCAGCGCGCCGCCCAGCATTTTCAGCACGCCGGGCAGCACCCAGCCGGGGCCGCCCACCATGACCGCCAGTAGCCACTGCCTGTGGTTGGCCGCCGTACGTGGCGGCATGAAGCGCAGATAGTCGGCCTGCTCGCCCATCTGGGTAATCAGTGCGATGCCCACCGTCAGCGCCGCACCAAACAGATGCAGGTCAAACGCCTGCGGTGCATGGTTTGCACCAGCGTAGCGCCACAGCCCGGCCAGTGCCTGCGGCTCGTGCCACAGCACAAAAACATAGGGCAATACCAGCAAACACAGCCACAGCGGCTGCGTCCATACCTGCAAGCGGCTGATGGCCGTGACCCCGTGCGTTACCAGCGGCAGCACCACCAGTGCGCATAGCAGGTAGCCCCACTGCGGCGGAATGCCAAAGCCCAGTTCCAGTGCATAGGCCATGATGGCCGCTTCCAGCGCAAAAAAGATAAAGGTAAACGAGGCGTAAATCAGCGAGGTAATGGTAGAGCCGATATAGCCAAAGCCTGCACCACGGGTAAGCAGATCCATATCCACGCCATAGCGCGCGGCGTACAGGCTGATAGGCAGGCCGGCCAGAAAGATGATCAGACCGGTGGCCAGGATGGCCCAAAAGGCGTTCAGGAAGCCGGCCTCCACCATCATGGTGGCACCCACCGCCTCCAGCACCAGAAAAGACGCCGCGCCGCCCACGGCGGTATGAGCCACCCGCCACGCCGACCAGCGCCTGAAACGCTGCGGGGTAAAGCGCAGCGCGTAGTCTTCCAGCGTTTCGCTGGCCACCCAGCGGTTGTAGTCACGGCGGACAGTCACCACGGCCTGGGGCGGGGTGTGGGCAGCTTCGGTATGCGTCGTCATGCCTGTTTACTGGCAAGAAACAGGCCATGCGGGGCTGCTGCCGCAATTTTAAAGGTGTAATAATAGAAAAAGCGCACCATTCAAGGTGCGCTTGCGCCAGCTACCCGCTTGCGGCCAACCCTGTGGCCGATGGGCTCAGGCCATGGCCGACACATCCGGCTTGCAGCTGAAGGTCTGGGTGACGCTGCCATCGGCGTCCACGCTCTCCAGCTTCACGTCAAAGCCCCACAGCCGGCTCACGTGTTTGAGTACCTCCTGCGCACTCTGGCCCTCCAGCGGCTTGCGGTTGTGCATGCTGTGTCGCAGCGTGAGGCTGCGGTCGCCACGCAGGTTCACGTTCCATACCTGGATGTTCGGCTCGCGCGAGCCCAGGTTGTACTGCTCGGACAGCATCTGGCGGATGCGGCGGTAGCCACGGTCGTCGTGGATGGCAGCCACTTCCAGCTTATCGTCGCGGTCGTCGTCGCGGATGGCAAACAGGCGGAAGTCGCGGATTAGCTTGGGCGACAGGTATTGCGAAATGAAGCTTTCGTCCTTGAAGTTCTTCATCGCAAACTCCAGCACCGGGCGCCACGGCGTGCCGGCAATGTCAGGGAACCACTCGCGGTCTTCGGCGGTAGGTGCCTCGCAAATGCGCTTGATGTCCTGGTACATGGCAAAGCCCAGCGCGTACGGGTTGATGCCGTTGTACCAGCGCGCAGTGACCGGCGGCTGGTACACCACATTGGTGTGGCTTTGCAGGAACTCCATCATGAAGCCGTCGGTCACCATGCCCTTCTCGTACAGGCGGTTCAGCAAGGTGTAGTGCCAGAAGGTCGCCCAGCCCTCGTTCATCACCTGGGTCTGGCGCTGCGGGTAGAAGTACTGCGCCACCTTGCGCACGATGCGGATGATCTCGCGCTGCCACGGCTCCAGCAGCGGCGCCGATTTTTCGATGAAGTACAGCAGGTTTTCCTGCGGCTCGGCCGGAAAGCGCGGCGCGGCCTTGGCGCTGTCGTCGCGCTCGCGGCGCGGGATAGTGCGCCACAGGTCGTTGACCTGCGTCTGCAGATAAGCCTCGCGTTCGTGCAGGCGGGCTTGCTCTTCGGCCAGCGACAGCTTTTGCGGCCGCTTGTAGCGGTCTACGCCGTAGTTCATCAGCGCGTGACAGCTGTCCAGCAGCTCTTCCACCGCATCGATGCCGTAGCGCTCTTCGCAACGGCTGATGTACTGCCGGGCAAACACCAGGTAATCGATAATGGCGCTGGCGTCGGTCCAGGTGCGGAACAGGTAGTTGCCCTTGAAGAAACTGTTGTGGCCATAGGCGGCGTGCGCGATCACCAGCGCCTGCATCGTCATGGAGTTTTCTTCCATCAGGTAGGCGATGCAGGGGTTGGAGTTGATCACGATTTCATACGCCAGCCCCATCTGGCCGCGCTTGTAGCTCTTTTCGGTGCTGACAAAGTGCTTGCCGAAGCTCCAGTGGTGGTAGTTCACCGGCATGCCTACCGACGAGTAGGCGTCCATCATCTGCTCGGCGGTAATCACTTCCAGCTGGTTGGGGTAGCAGTCCAGCTGGAACTCGTTCACCGCGATGTCGCGGATGGCTTTGTCGTATTCGTCAATCAGGTCGAAGGTCCATTCGGACCCGGTGGAGATAGCTGTCATGATGCTGCCCTCCTGCTGCTGTGCCTGCGGCCAACCCTAGCGGGTGGCCGGCTGCCGCTTGAACAGTTCGCGGAAAACCGGATAGATATCAGCCGGCGAGCGGATTTTCTGCATGGCAAAGTGCTTGTGCTGCTCGGCCACGCGCAGGTACTCGTACCACAGGTTTTGCGGCTCGCCCTCAGTGATTTCGATATAAGCGTAGTACTGGCACCACGGCAGGATGTTCTCCTGCAGGATCTTGCCGCAGTTGGCCGAATCACTATCCCAGTTATCCCCGTCGGACGCCTGCGCGGCGTAGATGTTCCACTCGCTGTTGGCGTAGCGTTTCTTCACGATATCGGCCATCAGGTTCAACGCCGACGACACCACGGTGCCGCCCGACTCGCGCGAGTGGAAGAAGTCGTGCTCGTTCACCTCCACCGCACTGGTGTGGTGGCGGATGAACACCACTTCGATCTTCTCGTAATTGCGCTGCAAGAACAGGTACAACAGGATGAAGAAGCGCTTGGCCATGTCCTTCTTGCCCTCGTCCATGGAGCCGGACACGTCCATCAGGCAGAACATCACCGCCTTGCTGGTGGGTTTGGGCTGCTTGACGCGGTTGTTGTAGCGCAGGTCGAACGGGTCGATGAACGGGATGTGGTTGATCTTTTCGCGCAGCGCATGGATATGGCGACGGCGCTCGCGCACTTCCAGCGCGTTGTCGTCGTCCGACTCCAGCAGCGTGTCCAGGTCTTCTTCGGCTTCGCGCAGGCGCGCCAGCGTGGGCGCCGCCATCGCCACGCGCCGCGCCAAGGCGCCGCGCAGGCTGCGCACGATGCTGATATTGGCCGGCGTGCCGTCATTGGTGTAACCAGCGCGCACCGGTTTCATTTCCTCGATGCCCATCAGCTGGGTTTTCACCAGGTTGGGCAGCGCCAGGTCTTCGAAGAACACGTTCATGAATTCTTCGCGCGACAGCTGGAAGGCAAAGTCGTCTTCCCCCTCGCCTTCATTACTGGCTTTGCCACCACCGCCGCCACCGCCGCCGCCCTGCGGGCGCTTGATACGGTCGCCCTGCACGAACTCTTCGTTACCCGGGTGCACGTGCTCGCCCACGCCGCCATGGCCGTGGTGGAACGATGGCTCCGAGATGTCCTTCACCGGGATGGATACGTTCTCGCCGCTTTCAATGTCGGTGATGCTGCGCCCCTTGATGGCCTTGCCGACGGCTTCCTTGATCTGGGCTTTGAAACGGCGCAAAAAGCGCTCGCGGTTGACGGCGGATTTGTTCTTGCCGTTCAGTCTTCTGTCGATAATGTGCGACATGCTTGCCTCCTAGCCGTGTGGTCACGGTGACAGGTTGGCCGCAAAGCTGCGGCCAACCTGGTGCCGCGTACTGCTCAGGACGACTTGCGCACGCGCAGGTACCATTCGCACAGCAGGCGTACCTGCTTGGGCGTGTAACCCTTGGTGACCATGCGGTTGACAAAGTCTTCGTGCTTTTTGGCCTCGTCGGCGCTGGCTTTGGCGTTAAAGCTGATCACCGGCAGCAGCTCCTCGGTGTTCGAGAACATTTTCTTCTCGATCACGGTGCGCAGCTTCTCGTAGCTGGTCCAGGCCGGGTTGTTGCCGGCGTTATTGGCGCGGGCACGCAGCACGAAGTTGACGATCTCGTTGCGGAAGTCTTTCGGGTTGGAGATGCCTGCCGGCTTCTCGATTTTCTCCAGCTCTGCGTTCAGCGAGGTACGGTCAAAGTTCTCGCCGGTGTCCGGGTCACGGTATTCCTGGTCCTGGATCCAGAAGTCGGCAAAGGTCACGTAGCGGTCAAAGATGTTCTGGCCGTATTCGCTATAGCTTTCCAGGTAGGCGGTCTGGATTTCCTTGCCGATGAATTCCACGTACTTGGGCGCCAGGTACTCTTTCAGGAAGGTCAGGTATTTCTGCTCCTGCTCTGCCGGAAACTGTTCGCGCTCTACCTGCTGTTCCAGCACGTACATCAGGTGTACCGGGTTGGCCGCGACTTCGGTGTGGTCAAAGTTGAACACCTTGGACAGGATCTTGTAGGCAAAGCGGGTAGAAAGGCCGTTCATGCCCTCGTCCACGCCGGCAAAGTCGCGGTATTCCTGGTGCGATTTGGCCTTCGGGTCGGTGTCTTTCAGGTTGTCACCGTCGTACACCAGCATCTTGCTGTACAGACTGGAGTTTTCCGGGTCTTTCAGCCGCGACAGCACGGCAAACTGCGCCATCATTTTCAGCGTGCCCGGCGCGCACGGGGCGCCGCCCAGCGAGGAGTTGCGCACCAGCTTGTCGTAGATCTTGATCTCGTCCGACACGCGCAGGCAGTACGGCACCTTCACGATATAGATACGGTCGAGGAAGGCTTCGTTGTTCTTGTTGTTGCGGAAGTGCTTCCACTCGCTTTCGTTGCTGTGTGCCAGCACGATGCCGTCAAACGGAATGGCACCAAAGCCTTCTGTCCCCTTGAAGTTGCCTTCCTGGGTGGCAGTCAGCAGCGGGTGCAGCACCTTGATCGGCGCCTTGAACATTTCCACGAACTCCAGCAGGCCCTGGTTGGCCAGGCACAGGCCACCGCTGTAGCTGTAGGCGTCCGGGTCGTCCTGGGCGTAGCTTTCCAGCTTGCGGATATCCACCTTGCCCACCAGGCTGGAGATGTCCTGGTTGTTTTCGTCGCCCGGCTCGGTCTTGGCCACGCCCACTTGCTTCAGCACCGACGGGTAGCGTTTCACCACACGGAACTGGCTGATGTCGCCGTTGAACTCGTGCAGGCGTTTTACTGCCCACGGGCTGGGGATGGCGCGCAGGTAGCGGCGCGGAATACCGTACTGGTCTTCCAGGATGGGGCCGTCTTCTTCAAAGTTGAACAGGCCCAGCGGCGAATCGTTTACCGGGCTGCCTTTGATGGCGTAAAACGGCACACGCTCGGTCAGCTCTTTGAGCTTTTCGGCAATGGACGATTTGCCACCACCCACCGGGCCCAGCAGGTAGAGAATCTGCTTCTTCTCTTCCAGGCCCTGGGCGGCGTGGCGGAAGTAGGCCACCACTTGCTCGATGACCTCTTCCATGCCGTAGAACTCGCGGAACGCCGGGTAGACGCGAATCATCTTGTTACTGAAGATGCGCGACAGCCGGGTATCGTGGCGGGTGTCGATGACCTCCGGTTCACCGATAGCCATCAGCATACGCTCGGCCGCGCTGGCGTAGGCCAGTGGCTCGCGCTTGCAGATGTCCAGGTACTCCTGGATGGTGAATTCTTCTTCGCGGGTGCGATCGTAACGGGATGCGTAGTGGCTGAAGATGTCCGGGCTCATGGCGTGACCCTCCTGTTGAAGGCAAGCACGAGCCATGGTGCGGCGCACCGTGCTCCCCCTTGCCTATTAGTCTGCTGACGCGGAAAACCTGTTCTTGGTTTGGGTATAGCACAGCAAAAAAAAGGCAAGTACAAAATCTAAAGCTATCGTTATGCAAAAACCCATACAAAAAAGCCATTAACCTGAAGTGGGCATTTCACAGCAAACATCAAAGAACTAACATTCCATTACCCTTCAAACACTTACATATTAATTTTTTGCCAAACTGTTTACGCCAAGCCCACAAAAGCACAAGGCCGGCATGATGCCGGCCTTGTGCTTTTTCCCGCCAAATTATTTTGTCATGACTTGCGATCCAGAATGCGCGTGCCAATCTCGTACAATTTGCCACGCTCTACTTCGTTGCAGCGCCGCACTTCTACCACCGCCTCCAGTGGCTTCATCGGCATATTGCCCACACCCGGCACAATCACGACCACCTCCAGCCGCTCGCCATGCTGCGGCACGTACATGCAGCGTATGGCCATGCCGTCTACCGACAGGTCCACGCACTCGCCATAGTGAGTCTCACCGGTATGCAGCGATTTCATCTTGGCACGGCAGCCCATACGCAGGCGCCGGCCTACGCGGCGGTCGTGATAGTGGGTGTCAAATGGCTTCACCTGGCAGGGTTCCTTGTTGCCATGCGGCCAACCAGTGCAGGCCGACCAGGGTTTTGCTATCGGTGATGCGGCCATCCAGCGACATGGCTTGCGCTTCTTTGGCGGGCAGCAACATCACCTCCAGAAACTCGCCTTCGTCCAGCTGGCGGGGGGTTTGCGTCAACCCGGTGGCCAGATAGTAATGAATCACCTCGTCAGCATAACCGATACACGGGTAGGCTTTGCCAAGATAACGCCATTGTGTTGCGATAAAACCGGTTTCTTCCCACAGCTCGCGCTTGGCGGTGTCTGCCGGGTCTTCCTGCGGGTCGATCTTACCGGCCGGTATTTCGATGAAATCCTGCCCTGCCGGGTAGCGGAACTGGCGCTCCAGCACCAGCTCGTTCTGGTCAGTTAGCGCCAGCACGGCCACGGCACCCGGGTGGCGGATAAACTCGCGATACGCTTGCTTGCCGTCTGGCAGGCTTACCGTGTCGCGCCGCACCTTCAGGAAACGCCCTTCAAAAACCTGTTCGCTATCGAGCTGCTTTTCGGTGAGATCCACTGTTTTTCTTTCTGTTACGCCATTGCCACGCCACGGCAGCACGCCACAGCACCATAACCAGTACATAGCCGCAGCCCGCCAGCAACAAGCCCAGTGCGGGGACGCCCAGCAGCAGGGGTTGGCCATATTCTGCCAGCCAGGCCTGCAGTTGCGGCGCCCAGACGGTGATGTCGTGCCACGACCCATCCGGTATGACAGGCATTGTAGCGGTGTCCGTCTGCCCGAGTAAGAGCCTGCCCAAGCGATAGGCCACGAAGTAAAGCGGCAAGTAGGTCAGTGGGTTGGTATAAAGAGTACACAACAAGGCCAAAGGCAGATTGGTGCGAAAATACAACGCCAGCATGCCCGCGGCCAACATCTGGGTGGGCCCGGGCATCAGGCCGGCAAACATCCCCACGGCCACCGCTCCCGCCACCTTGCGCCGCTGTACGTACCACAGTTCATCCTTGTCCAGATAAGGCTGCAGCCACGCCATACCGGGCTGCTGCACCCAACCGTGTATGTGCTGCATCTTGCCACGTACCCAGCGTTTCAGTTTTGACATGGCTGATCTGTTTTCATGTTTTTTCCCGGCGTAATAAAAAAGTCTGAAAAAATTAAAACAAGCGTTTGAACTGCTTCTATAATCACCCTCACTTGCCCGAGCGCGGCAGTACAACACCAACAGGCCACAAGCGGCCAACACGAGGATGCAGCACCGCCAGCGGGCTGCGACAACACTGGAGATACGACATGCCTAGCTACAAAGCTCCCCTGCGCGATTTCGACTTTGTCCTGAACGAGCTGATCAAAGTTCAGGAAGTGTTGCCCGGCCTGCCCGGCTACGAAGAAGCCACCCAGGATATCTTCAGCTCTTATCTGGAAGCTGCAGCCCAATTCTGCGAAAACGAGCTGGCACCGCTGAACCGCCAGGCCGATGAAGAAGGCTGCAACTTCGACCCGGCGACCAAGTCGGTGACGACACCGGTTGGCTTCAAGGAAGCGTACAAGCAGTTCTGCGAGCTGGGCTTTACCGCGCTGGACTGCGACCCGGCCTACGGCGGCCAGGGCATGCCCAAGACACTGTCCTTCCCCATCATCGAAATGCAGTGTTCGGCCAACGTAGCCTGGTCGATGTACCCGGGCCTGTCTCATGGCGCGTATTCCGCCATCCACGCCCACGGTACCGAAGAACAGAAAGCCACCTATCTGCCGCACCTGGTAGACGGCAGCTGGACCGGCACCATGTGCCTGACCGAGCCGCACTGCGGCACCGACCTGGGCTTGCTGAAAACCAAGGCAGAGCCCAATGGCGACGGCAGCTACAGCATCACCGGCACCAAGATTTTCATCTCGGCCGGCGAGCATGACATGGCCGACAACATCATCCACCTGGTGCTGGCACGCCTGCCGGATGCCCCCAAAGACGTCAAAGGCATCTCGCTGTTCATCGTGCCCAAATTCCACGCCGACGGCAGCCGTAACACCGTGTACTGCGGCAGCCTGGAACACAAAATGGGTATCAAGGCCAACGCCACTGCCGTGATTAACCTGGACGGCGCCAAAGGTTACCTGATCGGCGAGCCGAACAAAGGCCTGGCCTGCATGTTCACCATGATGAACGCCGCCCGCCTGGGTTGCGGCATGCAAGGTCTGGGCATTGGCGAAGCCTCGTTCCAGGGTGCGCTGACCTACGCCCGCGACCGCCTGCAAATGCGCGCCATGGCCGGTGCCAAGTTCCCGGAAAAAGCCGCTGACCCTATCATCGTGCACCCGGACGTACGCCGCATGCTGCTGACGCAAAAAGCCTACACCGAAGCAGGCCGCGCGCTGGCCGCCCTGCTGGCACTGCAACTGGACATCGAAGAGAAACACCCGGACGCCGACGCCCGCGCTGAAGCTGCCGATCTGGTAGCCCTGCTCACCCCGGTAGCCAAAGCCTTCATGACCGACAATGGCTACACTGCGGCCAACCTGGGCATGCAGGTATTCGGCGGTCACGGTTTCATCCGCGAATGGGGCATGGAACAGCTGGTACGCGACTGCCGCATCTCGCAAATCTACGAAGGCACCAACGGCATTCAGGCCATCGACCTGCTGGGCCGCAAAGTGCTGATGGACCAAGGCCAGAAACTGCGCAAGTTCACCAAGCAGATCCACAAGTTCTGCCAGGCTAACGAGGGCAATGCCCAGCTGGCCGAGTTCGTGGCGCCGCTGGCCAAGCTGCTGAAAGACGTTGGCGATGTCACAATGGGCATCGGCATGGCGGCCATGAAAGACCGTGACGAAGCCGGCGCCGCCGCCACCGACTATCTGCGCCTGGTAGGCCACCTGACCTACGCCTGGCTGTGGGCGCGCATGGCCGAGGTGGCTTACACCAAGCTGGATAGTGCCAGCGACGACTTCTACAAGGCCAAGATCGCTACGGCGCGTTTCTACTTTGCCAAACTGCTGCCCGAGGTAGAAAGCCTGAAAGCCACCATCAAAGGCGGCGCCAAACCGCTGATGTCGCTGGAAGACGAGCAATTTGCCTTCTAAGCCAGCTCACCAACGCTGCCACGCCCCCGCTAGCCGGGGGCTTTTTCATGGTGCCACGCTGGCCGCTACAGTAATACCACCTGGTTTCGGCCACGCTCTTTGGCATGATACACAGCGCGGTCGGCACGCTGCAGAAGGGTTTCCGGGTCGTCGCGGCCTGGTGTAAACACTGCCAGGCCAAAGCTGGCGGTAAGCGGCCAACGTGTTTTCTCCCACATGAAAGGCGTTTGCTCCAGCGCGATGCGCAGCCGGTTGGCCACGGTCGTGGCACCGTGTTCACTGGTATCCGGCAGCAGTATGCAAAACTCCTCGCCACCTGCGCGGCAAAGCAAGTCCTGCTCGCGCAACACGCTACGCAATACCGTCACCAGGTGCACAATGGCCGCATCACCGGCGGCGTGGCCCAGCTGGTCATTAATCTGCTTGAAGTGATCGACGTCCAGCACACAAAGCGAATACGGCATGCCACGCTGCGCCATGCTGTGTTGCTGCTTCAGGCTGACACTGAAAGCACGGCGGTTCAGCGCCCCGGTCATCGGGTCGGTCATCGACAGGTGTTCCAGCTTGCCCACCAGGCGCATGGTGACAACGCCGGCCATGGCAATGTTCACCGCCAGATTCAGCACCAGCCCCACCAGCAGGAACACCACATTGAAAGGCTCGGTTGACGAGACTGACGCGGTGGCCACATTGCCCCCCCACACCATCAGCGCGCGCAGTACAAACAAGCCCCCCACCGCCGCCAGCGGGCTAACAACCAGCGCCCGCGCCCCGGGGGTAAAGTGCTGCTGCTCGTGCGACAGGGCATCCTGAGTAGCGCGCAACAATAGCCACGCAGCGGTTAAGGAATACACCACCGCATGAAAGCCCGGCATGCTTCCGTATGGCTGGCTAAGTAACAAAGCCCCGCCCAGCAAAACCACGCCCAGGCTTTCCACCACACCGCTAGCATCGCGGCGCACAAAATAGCGGATACCCAAACGCAGGCTACACAACGCCAGCAGCCCCAAAACATCGGCAAACGGGTAAGCCAGCCACACGGGTGCCATGCCGTCACGCTGCAGCGTCAACAGCAGGCTAAGGCCCATCAGAAAATCGCACAGGAAAAAGCGGCGAGCGACGGTAGGTGCCATTTTCAGCACCATGCCAGCCACGGCCCAGCCACTGGCTGCCACCCAGCAGACAGTAATATTGGCTTGCACAATCGTCAGGGGGTCACTCATGCCAGGCTCGTGAAGGGTTTATTTATTGTTATTCACGGTCAGCGCAGCCAAAGCAAGCCCGGTAGCAAGGGCATGGGCTGATAAAATCATGGCCTACCCCGCCACGGACACACCACCATGCTGTTTGATACCGCCACACTGGACACCCGAACGATCTATCAGTTGCTCACACATACGGTTAGCCCGCGCCCCATTGCCTGGATCAGCACACGCAGCCCGACAGGGGTCATCAATCTGGCACCGTTTTCATTTTTTACCGTAGCCAGCATCAAGCCGCCGGTCTTGCTGTTTACCCAGGTCAACCCGCGGGACGGCCAGATCAAGGACACCCTGCGCAACCTGCAAGCCAATGGCGAATGTGTCGTCAATGTCGTCACCCACGCCCAGGCCGCTGCCATGAATCAAAGCTGCGCGCCGTATCCGTACGAGGTCAGCGAGCTCACCGCGGCAGGTCTGGAAGGCAAATCCCTGCCCTGGCTGGCCACTCCGGGGGTGGCTGGTGCCCCAGTACAGCTGGCTTGCCGCCTGCGCCAGCAGCTGCAAATCAGCCCCGAGGCACAAAGCGGCACCGTCGTGCTGCTTGATGTACTGGGCTTTGCCGTAGACGATGCGCTGCTGCAACACGAGCAACTCTCGGCGGAACAGCTTGATGTAATAGGAAAAATGGGCGGAGACAGCTACAGTACGACCCGCCAGCGCTTTGACCTGGCACGCCCAGAGTTAGCCCGCTAGCAAACTGTGCCCAGGCAAGGTAACGCACAGGCCATGGCAGCCACCATGAATAGCAATAAAAGTTTTTCTAGACAAATCATGCATTTACCCTTACACTGCTTTTTGCCTCATTTTCTGGTTTGGCGCACATCACCAAACCTGCCTTGCTTTAACTGCTGTTACCACTCCGCACAGCAATTTCCCGCTTAGGTTTAAACGATGCAAACCGCCGCCCGGCGGCGCAAGACCTTGTGCTTTGCGTGATTTGACCGGGCTCACCCCTCATCCGGAAGGAGACACTGTGTCTAAAGAAGACATGATCGAACTGCAAGGTGTTGTCATCGAGATGCTGCCGGAATCGCGCTATCGCGTTCGGCTCGATAACAATGTGGAAATCCTTGCCTATGGCTCCGGCAAAATGAAGATGCACCGTATTCGTGTGCTGGTGGGTGATCGCGTTACTGTAGAAATGTCGCCTTATGATCTGACCAAAGGCCGCATTAACTTCCGCCATCCAACGGCGAAAATGGAAGGCTTGCCGCCTGCCAAACGCCGCTATTAAAAAAGACACAACCGGGTTCCGGCTGTGTCGTACAGGAATCCAATGAAAATTAATGAATTGAAACCGGGTGACCGCGTCACCCAAGAGCTTGATAACAGTACTGTTGCTTTTGAAGTTGTTGCCATCCGCCAGATCGGCCGCCGTTTTCTGGTAACTTTCCGCTCCGCGCTGGGCATTGCCAGCGCCAGCTATCAAGGCGACGCCTACATCAGCCTGGCCCATTAATTAAGCCGCTGACTACACAACCCCGCACTGGCAACAGGCGGGGTTTGTTGCTTCTGGCTAGGCTACTCCCGCCCCTCTCCCTGCGCCAGGCGCTGCATCAGCTGACGAACCTCACCCAGCTGCTCGTCCGGCAGCGTTTCGTGGCGCATCAGGCGCAAATACAGCAGCAGATTATCCAGCACCAGCCGTGCGGTAGACACCAGGTACACCAGTTGGCGGTCCTCGGCAGTCACGCCTTGCTGATGCAGCATGGCATCCCGCTCCAGCAAGTCGGCCACCACCAGCCGGCGCAGGGCATTCTCGTCAAACGGCAGCTCATCCGTGAGCCAAGGGTAGTCCTGCTCGATAGCAGCCAGCAGGGTCAACACTTCATCCAGCCCCAGTTTCATGGCCAGGCTCCACAGCAGGTGATACTGCAGTCTAGCCCACGGCACAAACAAAAAGCCCCGCATTCAGCGGGGCTTTTTGCAAGCTGCGCGGCGCTTAATTGCGGCCGCAGCAGGCTTTGTACTTCTTGCCACTACCGCAGGTGCACGGGTCGTTACGGCCAACCTTGCCATCGTTACGCACGGTAACCGGCGCCGCTTCTTTGGCGCGCCAGTAGTTGTGCACCGCCACCACGGCGTCGTCCAGTTCGCCTTTGAAGCTTTCCAGCTCGCTGGCACTGAACTGCATCAGCGGTGCTTCGCCTTCTTCGGCGTCGAACATGCCACCCAGTGCCATCACCGGCATCAGCAGCTCTTCGAAACCTTCGTCGTCGGCCGCTTCAAACCAGTCGGTTGGCACCACGTCCAGCGCATACATATAGGCATTGCACCATGGGCGGAAGTCCGGCTCGTCGCTGTCGTCGGCGCTATACAGCACCAGCTCAGGCAGCTCGCCTTCGGCCAGCGCAGCCGCCACGCTATCGTAGAATTTCTGCAGCAGCGCACGGATTTCGGCTTCGGTCTCGGCGCTCTCGAATGCTGGCGCATCACCCAATACATCATCCAGCCACTCGTCCACACCCAGGCGGTCCGGGCCACAGGCCAGCGCAGTAAAGAAACCCTGCACTTCGTCCGGGCGCATGGTGGTGCCAGCTTGCGACAGCGGGGTGAGCAGGGTTTCCAGACGGGTCAGGTCGCCTTCGTTGAATACGGTCATGATGCTATCTCCAAAAGTATGGCGCGCATTGTAGCGTATCCACGCTGCCACAGAATTGTGACAGCACAAAAAACCCCGCCTTACGGCAGGGTTGGCCGCAGTCCATCAGGCGGTTTTTGTCTCATCCAGCCCCAGTTTTTCTTTCATTTGCTGGCGCATGACAAATTTCTGGATCTTGCCGGTGATGGTCATGGGAAAGCTGTCGACAAACTCGATGTAACGCGGAATCTTGTAATAGGCAATCTGCCCGTCGCAGAAGGAGCGGATATCGTCGGTGCTGCAGCTTTCGCCTTCGCGCAGGCGTATCCAGGCGCACAGTTCCTCGCCGTATTTGGCATCCGGCACGCCGATGACCTGTACGTCCTGCACCTTGGGGTGGCGGTAAAGGAACTCTTCGATCTCGCGCGGGTAGATGTTTTCGCCGCCGCGAATCACCATGTCTTTCACGCGGCCGACGATATTGCAGTAACCGTCGTCGTCCATTACCGCCAGATCGCCGGTGTGCATCCAGCCGGCGTCGTCGATGGCCTCGCGGGTTTTGGCCGGGTCACCCCAGTAACCCAACATCACCGAGTAACCACGCGTCAGCAGCTCGCCGGTGTCGCCACGCGGCACGATGCGGCCGTTGGCATCCACGATCTTTACCTCTACGTGCGGGTGGATGCGGCCAACGGTAGCCACTTTTTTCTCGACCGGCGTGTCGGTGTGGCTCTGGAAGCTCACCGGACTGGTTTCGGTCATGCCGTAGGCAATGGTGACTTCGGCCATGTGCATATGCGCCACGACGCGCTTCATCACCTCGATCGGGCACGGGCTGCCGGCCATGATGCCGGTGCGCAGCGTGGCAAGGTCGAAGTCGGCAAAGCGCGGATGGTCCAGCACCGCGATAAACATGGTGGGCACGCCGTGCAGCGCGGTACAGCGCTCCGCCTGCACCGCCTCCAGCACCGCCAGCGGTTCGAACGCTTCGCTCGGGAACACCATCGCCGCGCCATGGGTGACGCAGGCCAGCACGCCCAGCACCATGCCGAAGCAGTGGTACAGCGGCACCGGGATGCACAGGCGGTCGTCCGGGCCCAGGCGCATGGCCTCGCCAACGAAAAAGCCGTTGTTGAGGATGTTGTGGTGCGTGAGCGTGGCGCCCTTGGGGCTGCCGGTGGTGCCGGAGGTAAACTGGATGTTGATGGCGTCGTCAAACTGCAGCGTGGCTGCCGTTGCGGCCAACCCTGCCCGCTCCTCATCGCTTGGCGGTGCCAGCAGGCTGGCAAAGTTCAGCATGCCCGGCGTGGCATCGTCGCCCATGCGCACCACCCAGCGCAGCTCGGGCAAACGCGCGGCGTGCAGCTGGCCCGGCGCACTGGCGCCCAGCTCCGGCGCCAGGTCGGCCACCATGGCCAGGTAATCGCTGCTCTTGAAGCTGGGCGACAGCACTAGCGCGCGGCAGCCTACCTTGTTCAGCGCGTATTCCAGCTCGCTGCGACGGTAAGCCGGGTTGATGTTGACCAGCACCAGCCCCGCCTTGGCGGTAGCAAACTGCATCAGCACCCATTCCACATTGTTCTGCGACCAGATCCCCACCCGCTCGCCCGGCTGCAGCCCCAGCCGGCGCAGGCCGCAGGCCAGCCGCGTGACCTGCTCGCCGAATTCGGCGTAGCTCCAGCGCACCTGTTGCTGGCGCACGATCAAGGCGTCGCGCGCGGCGTAGCGCTGGCAGGCGTCGTCGAAATACTGGCCGATAGTCTGGCCGATGAGCGGGGTGGCACTGGTACCGTGCACGTAGCTGGGCAAGCGGGTCATGGCGAAGTCTCCGGTGAATGCTGTTGTCTTTGTGCATGCAACTTACTATTACGTTAACGTAAACTCAAGCATGCCTCGGGCAAGGTGAGCAAAAAACGCTACAATCGCGGCAGAACAACAGGAACCATCATGAGCGACGACCGCCTCTTTACCATTTCCGACCTGGCACGCGATTTCGACATCACGCTGCGCACCATCCGTTTTTACGAAGAACAAGGCCTGATCGAACCGCAGCGCGAAGGACGCCAGCGGCTGTTTACCCACCGCGACCGCGCCCGGCTCAAGCTGATCCTGCGCGGCAAGCGCATTGGCCTGGCGCTGTCGGAGATCCGCGAGATCCTCGACCTGTACGAACTGGCCCGCGACGAAGCCAGCCAATCGCTGAAGCTGCTGCAGCTCTTGTCCGAGCGCAAGAAACAGCTGGAAGAACAACGCCGCGACATCGATGCGGTGCTGGCCGAAATCGTCACCCTGGAAGGCCATTGCCGCCAGGTGATCGACACCGTCACCGGCAAAGAAGCCACAAGCTGAGCCGGTTTTTACCATTCTGCGGGATGGTTTTGTCATTGCGTATTGACGTTAACGTAAGCGTAAGTCAACATAAAACCATAAGCAGGCGGGAAACCGCCTATCAATACAAGGGCCACTCGGCACACGGCACGAGGGGCACACAGAGACAGCCGCCCGCCCGGGCACGGAGGAGAAAACATGTACAGCAGCCTGCGCTTTGACTTTGGCGAAACCTACGACATGCTGCGCGAAGCGGTGCGCGAATTCGCCGCCAGCGAGATCGCGCCGCGCGCCGCCGACATCGACCGCGACAACCTGTTTCCGGCCGACCTGTGGAAGAAGTTCGGCGACCTGGGCCTCTTGGGCATTACCGTGTCCGAGCAATACGGCGGCGCCAATATGGGCTATCTGGCGCACATGATCGCCATGGAAGAAATCAGCCGCGCCAGCGCCTCGGTGGCACTGTCCTACGGTGCCCACTCCAATCTGTGCGTGAACCAGATCTTCAAGAACGGTAACGACGAACAGCGCCAGAAATACCTGCCCAAGCTGATCAGCGGCGACCATATCGGCGCGCTGGCGATGTCCGAACCCAACGCCGGCTCCGACGTGGTCAGCATGAAACTGCGTGCCGACAAGGTGGATGGCGGCTACAAGCTCAACGGCAGCAAGATGTGGATCACCAACGGCGGCGACGCCGATACCCTGGTGGTGTACGCCAAGACCGACGTCAACGCCGGCCCGAAAGGCATGACCGCCTTCATCGTGGAAAAGGGCTTTGCCGGTTTCAGCCACGGCAGCAAGCTGGACAAGCTGGGCATGCGCGGCTCCAACACCTACCCCATCTTCTTTGACGATTGCTTCGTGCCTGCGGCCAACGTGCTGGGCGGCGAAGGCAACGGCGTGAAAGTACTGATGAGCGGCCTGGACTTCGAACGCGCCGTACTGGCCGCAGGCCCCTTGGGCATCATGCAAGGCTGCATGGACGTGGTGGTGCCCTACCTGAACGACCGCAAGCAGTTTGGCCAGGCCATCGGCGACTTCCAGCTGATGCAGGGCAAACTGGCCGATATGTACGTCAAGCTGTCGGCCAGCCGCGCCTATGTGTACGCGGTAGGCCAGGCGCTGGACCGTGGCGAGCAAGGCCGCCAGACGCGCAAGGACGCCGCCGGTGCCATCCTGTACGCCGCCGAAGGCGCCACCCAGATGGCGCTGGACGCCATCCAGTGCCTGGGCGGTAACGGCTACATCAACGAATACCCCACCGGCCGCCTGCTGCGCGACGCCAAGCTGTACGAAATCGGCGCCGGCACCAGCGAGATCCGCCGCTGGCTGATCGGCCGCGAGCTGATGGCCGAAACCCGCTAAAACCTGAAAAACATATAGGCCACGAAACCCGCAAAAAAACACGAAAAAGACCCCACTGAACCCGTTTCATCTCTCGGTTTCCTTTCGTGTCTTTTCGTGGGTTTCGTGGCAAAAGGGGTTGTCCAACCATGCCCATCATCGAATCCAAGCTTTCCCCGCGTGCGGCCGACTTCCAGGCCAACGCCGACAAGATGCGCAGCATCGTCGCCGACCTGAAAGCCAAAGTGGCCCGCGCCGCGCTGGGTGGCGGCGACAAGGCGCGCGACAAGCACGTGGCCAAAGGCAAGCTGCTGCCGCGCGAACGCATCGACCTGCTGCTGGACCCGGGCGCACCGTTCCTGGAGCTGTCGCAGCTGGCCGCCTTCGGCATGTACAACGACGACGCCCCGGGTGCCGGCGTCATCACCGGGGTTGGCCGCATCAGCGGCATCGACTGCCTGATCGTGGCCAACGACGCCACCGTCAAGGGCGGCACCTACTACCCGATGACGGTGAAAAAGCACCTGCGCGCGCAGGAAATCGCCCGCGAAAACCGCCTGCCCTGCGTCTACCTGGTGGATTCCGGCGGCGCCTTCCTGCCGCTGCAAGACGAAGTGTTCCCCGACCGCGAACACTTCGGCCGCATCTTCTACAACCAGGCCAATCTGTCTGCCGCCGGCATACCGCAAATCGCCGTGGTGATGGGTAGCTGCACCGCCGGTGGCGCCTACGTACCGGCGATGAGCGACGAAACCGTCATCGTCAAAGAGCAAGGCACCATCTTCCTGGGCGGGCCGCCGCTGGTAAAAGCGGCTACCGGTGAAGTGGTCTCCGCCGAGGAGCTGGGCGGCGGCGACGTGCACACCCGCATCAGCGGCGTGGCCGACCACCTGGCGCAAAGCGACGCCCACGCACTGGCCATTGCCCGCCGCATCGTGGCCGACCTGAACTGGCATAAGCAAGGCCGGCTAGACCGCATCGAGCCGCGCCCGCCACGCTACGGCGCCGAGGAAATCTACGGCGTGATTCCGGCCGACAGCAAAAAGCCGTTCGACGTGCGCGAGATCATCGCCCGCCTGGTGGACGACTCCGACTTCGACGAATTCAAGCAGAACTACGGCACCACCCTGGTCACCGGTTTTGCCCGCCTCAACGGCTACCGCGTCGGCATCATCGCCAACAACGGCATCCTGTTTTCCGAGTCGGCACTCAAGGGCGCCCACTTTGTCGAGCTGTGCTGCCAGCGCGGCATTCCGCTCGTCTTCCTGCAGAACATCACCGGCTTCATGGTGGGCAAGAAGTACGAAAACGGCGGCATCGCCAAGGATGGCGCCAAGCTGGTCACCGCCGTGGCCTGCGCCAGCGTGCCCAAGTTCACTGTGCTGATCGGCGGCAGCTTCGGCGCCGGCAACTACGGCATGTGCGGCCGCGCCTACAGCCCGCGCTTTTTGTGGATGTGGCCCAATAGCCGCATTTCGGTGATGGGTGGCGAACAAGCCGCTGGCGTGCTGGCCCAGGTAAAGAAAGAACAGCTGGGCGATGCGTTTAGCGCCGAGCAGGAAGAAGCGCTGAAAGCACCGGTACGCGAGCAGTACGAAGCACAGGGCCACCCCTACTACGCCAGCGCGCGCCTGTGGGACGACGGCGTAATCGACCCGGCCCAAACGCGCGAGGTGCTGAGCCTGGCGCTGGAAGCCAGCCTGTCGGCACCGGTGCAAAGCACGCGTTTCGGCGTGTTCCGCATGTAATTTTTATTTAGCCACGGAAGTGCACAAACCTTTCTGCCACGAAAAACACGAAACAACACGAAATAAAGGCCAAGGACGAGCTGCTTTAAGTTAAGCGTCAAGCAAAAACTGCCGACGATTTACTTAGATTTTTCGTGTGTTTTCGTGGGTTTCGTGGCAAAGAACCAGGTTCTTCTGTGTCCTCCGCTGGCTTATGTGGCAAAAAATGAAAGGGTTTTCAAATGAACTACAGCACTTTGGAAATCACCCGCAGCGGCCAGGTGGCCACCGTCTGGATGAACCGCCCCGAGCTGCACAACGCGATGAACGAGCACCTCATCGCCGACCTCAGCGCCGCCTTCCGCGAGCTGAACCGTGACGACAGCGTGCGCGTGATCGTGCTGGCTGGCCACGGCAAGAGCTTCTCCGCCGGTGCCGACCTGGACTGGATGCGCCGCGCCGCCGGCTACACCGAAGCGCAAAACCTGGAAGACGCCAACAAGCTGGCCGCCATGCTCAAAGGCATTTACCGCAGCCGCAAACCGGTGATCGCCCGCATTCACGGTGCCGCGCTGGCCGGCGGCACCGGCCTGACCGCCGTGTGCGACATCGCCGTGGCTACCGACGCCGCCCGCTTTGCGCTGACCGAAGTGCGGCTGGGCCTGATTCCGGCCACCATCGGCCCCTACGTGGCCGACGCCATCGGCTGGCGCCAGGCACGCCGTTACTTCCTGAGCGCCGAGCGTATCGACGCCGCCACCGCGCTACGCATCGGCCTGGTGCACGAAGTAGTAGCTGAGGACGCGCTGGACAGCCGCATCGCCGAGATCGCCGCCGAGCTGGGCAAAGGCGCACCGCACGCACTGGCCGCCGCCAAGGACCTGTTGGGCTGCCTGCACGACAGCTCGCCGCTGGATGACGAGCTGCTGTCGGACACCGCGCACCGCATTGCTGCCATCCGCATTACCGACGAAGCCCGCGAAGGCCTGGCCGCCTTCTTCGAAAAGCGCCCGCCGAGCTGGCAATGATTTTTGCCACGAAAGCACACGCAAGACACGGACAAGCACGCCAGAACAGCGCAGGCCGCACGGCCTGACAGGCGCGCGTGGCAATGCCCGCCAGCCGTGACTTGCGTGCGCTTAGTGGCCAGACAGGACACACCATGCACGCCTACCCTACCCCTTGCGCCAGCCGCGTTGCGGCCAACCCTGCGCCGGCCGCCCCCGAGGTAAACCGCCCCATGTTCAGCAAGATCCTCATTGCCAACCGCGGCGAAATTGCCTGCCGCGTGATCAAAACCGCCCGCGCCATGGGTATCCGCACCGTGGCGGTGTACTCCGACGCCGACGCAGATGCCCGCTTTGTGAAGCTGGCCGACGAAGCCTGGCGCCTGGGCCCGGCGCCGGCGGCCGAGTCTTACCTGAAGGCCGAGCTGATCCTGGACATCGCCCGCCAGAGCGGCGCGCAGGCCGTGCACCCCGGCTACGGCTTTTTATCGGAAAACGAAGACTTCGCCGCCGCCTGCGAAGCCGCCGGCATCGCCTTCATCGGCCCGCCAGCCAGCGCCATTGCCGCCATGGGTAGCAAATCTGCCGCCAAAGCGCTGATGGAAAAAGCCGGTGTGCCGCTGGTGCCCGGCTACCACGGCGACGAACAGGCGCCCGCCTTCCTGCAAGCGCAAGCCGACGCCATGGGCTACCCGGTGCTGATCAAGGCCAGCGCCGGCGGTGGCGGCAAAGGCATGCGCATTGTGGAAAAGAGCGCCGATTTCGAAGCAGCCCTGGCCAGCTGCCAGCGCGAGGCGCGCGCCAGCTTTGGCGACGACAAGGTGCTGGTAGAAAAATACCTGACCCGCCCGCGCCACGTGGAAATCCAGTTGTTTGCCGATAGCCTGGGCGGCTGCGTGTACCTGTTCGAACGCGACTGCTCGGTACAGCGCCGCCACCAGAAAGTACTGGAAGAAGCGCCGGCGCCGCACCTGCCGGCCGATACCCGCCGCGCCATGGGCGAGGCCGCCGTGGCTGCAGCCCGCGCTGTAGGCTACATGGGCGCCGGCACCGTGGAGTTCATCATGGATGTCGACAGCGGCCAGTTCTACTTCATGGAAATGAACACCCGCCTGCAGGTAGAACACCCGGTTACCGAGATGATCACCGGCCAGGACCTGGTGGCGTGGCAGCTGAAAGTGGCCTGCGGCCAACCTTTGCCGCTGGCGCAGAACCAGCTGCAGATTCGCGGCCACAGCATCGAGGCGCGCATCTACGCCGAAGACCCGGACAAAGGCTTCCTGCCGGCCACCGGTACGCTGGTGCACCTGGTGCCGCCGCCGGAAAGCGGCAATGTGCGTGTGGATACCGGCGTGCTGCAGGGCGACAGCATCAGCCCGTTCTACGACCCGATGATCGCCAAACTGATCGTGTGGGGCGAAAGCCGCGAAGCCGCGCTACAGCAGCTGGACGCCGCGCTGGCCGCCTACCAGGTCGTGGGCGTCACCACCAATATCCGCTTCCTGCGCCGCATTGCGGCCAACGTGGACTTTGCCAGCGGCAATGTGGACACCGGCCTGATAGCGCGCCACCACGACAGCCTGCTCCCCGCGCCTGCCGCACCAAGCGCGACACAGCTCGCCCTGCTGGCACTGGCCGAAGTGCTGGCCAGCCAGGCCGCTGGCGATGATGCTTTTGCCACGCTAGCCGGCTGGCGCCTGAACGGCAGCCACGCCCGGCGCATAAGCTTCGAGCAGGGTGATACCGGCCACAGCGTGACAGTGAAGCACGATGCCGACGGCTACCGCATCGCCGCCGCCGGCAGCACGCTGCACGCCAAAGCCAGCCTGCACGGCCATACGCTGCACGTGACACTGGACGGCAAGCAACTGGCCGCCACCGTGGTGCGCCACGGCCGGCAGCGCGTGCTGTTTGCCGACGGCGAACGCGTGGCGCTGGACTACGTGGACCCGTACGCCTTTACCGAAGGCGGCGTGCACGGCGAAACCCACCTCAAGGCCCCGATGCCGGGCCGCGTGGTGGCACTGGTGGCCGAAGCCGGCGCCCGCATCGCCAAGGGCGAGCCGCTACTGATCCTGGAGGCGATGAAAATGGAACACACCATCACCGCCCCGGCCGACGGCGTGGTGAAAGCGTTCTACTTTGCCGCCGGCGAGCAGGTAGGCGACGGCGACGAGCTGGTGGATTTCGAGGCGGATTGAACAACCTGCCAGCCACGAAACCCGCAAAACAACACGAAAAAATGCATAGCTTGATAACGGGCTAGTACGCGGGACTCGGTGCATTCAAAGTATTTTGTGCTTTTCGCGGATTTCGTGGCCCCAAAGGATCAAAACATGACACACGTGAAGATTGTGGAAGTCGGCCCGCGCGACGGGCTGCAGAACGAAAAACAGACCGTACCGCTAGCGGTAAAGGTCGAGCTGATTCAAAGGTTGGCCGCAAGCGGCCTGCTGAACATTGAAGCCGGCGCCTTTGTATCACCGAAGTGGGTGCCGCAGATGGCGGACAGCGACGAGGTGCTGCAAGCGCTACCGCTGGACGGCACGGTGAACTACCCGGTGCTGGTGCCCAACGACAAGGGCCTGGACGCGGCGCTGGCAGCCGGCGTGCGCGAGATTGCCGTGTTTGGCGCCGCCAGCGAGGCCTTTAGCCAGAAGAACATCAACGCCAGCATCGCCGAGAGCCTGCAGCGCTTCGAATCGGTGATGAAGCGCGCGGTGGCGGCCAACGTTCGCGTTCGCGGCTACGTGTCGTGCGTGGTGGGCTGCCCGTACGAAGGCGCCATCGCGCCGCGCAAAGTGGCCGAGGTAGCCCGTGCGCTGTACGACATGGGCTGTTACGAGATTTCGCTGGGCGACACCATCGGCGTGGGCACGCCGGATAAAGTAACCGCCATGCTGGACGCGGTAAGCGAGCAGGTGCCGGTAGCCAAGCTGGCCGGCCACTTCCACGACACCTACGGCATGGCCATCGCCAACATCCACACCGCCTTGCAAGCCGGCGTGCGCACCTTTGACAGCTCGGTATCCGGCCTGGGCGGCTGCCCGTACGCCAAAGGCGCGTCCGGCAACGTGGCCACCGAAGACGTGTTGTACCTGCTGCACGGCCTGGGTTATCACACCGGGGTCGACATTAACCGCGTGGCCGATACCGCGTGGTTCATCGCCGACGCCCTGGGCCGCGAGCCAGGCTCGCGCTACGCCAAGGCGCGCGGCCGGGGGCTGGCGGCCTAGCTGTGGTAGCCCAGGCTGCGCGAGGTGGCGGCGGCACAGGCCGCCAGCGCCTGCGCCAACGGGCCACCCCAGGCCGCGTCGAAAGCGGCCGCCGGGCCCAGCGTGGTCATCACCAGCGCCAGTTGGCCGCTACTGTCGAACACCGGTGCCGACAAGGCGTTGATACCCGGCAGCGGGTAGCCTACCGCACGCGCCATGCCCTGCTCGCGCACCTCTGCCAGCGTGGCCGCCAGCTCGGGCTGCTGCCCTGGCGGCTTGTGTGCCAGCTCGCTTTCGATGACGGCACGCGTCAGCTCGGCCGGCAGCCAGGCAGCAAACACGCGGCCGGTGGCCGAATCCAACACCGACATCACGCTGCCGGTGCGCATATTGATATGCACGATGCGGTTGCACTCCACGATGCGCACCACGGTGGGCCCGTGGTTGCCCCACACCGCCAGCGCCACGTTCTGGTTGATGTCCAGCGCCAGCCGGGTGGCGGCGTCGCTGGCAATCTTGACCGCATCCAGCTCGTGCAGCGCGGTCAGGCCCATTTGCAGCGCAAAGCTGCCCAGCCGGTACTGGCCGGTCACGGCGTCTTGTTCCACCAGGCCCAGCTTGCCAAAGCTCACCAGGTAGGGGTGCGCTTTGGCAGGCGGCATGCCGGCGTCGCGCGCCAGGTCTTTCAGCATCATCGGTGCGCCGGCGCGCACCAGCGCTTGCAACAGGGTGCCGCCTACCTCGATGGATTGAATGCCGCGGCGGGCGTCTTTTTCTGCGTCCATAACGATAAAAGCAAGTCAGTATCGCCACAGTGTAGCATTGCTGCCGCTCGCATCGAGTTTGTTAATATCAAACCTGTTGAGCAATATCTAACATTGCAGTATGGTTCAGGCCATGCAGCCATCGCTGCCCCGCACACGGAGACAACACCATGCTGATCCAGAAAATCCACCACGTGGCCTACCGCTGCAAAGACGCCAAAGAAACCGTCGAGTGGTATGTAAAACACCTCGACATGAAGTTCGTGCTGGCCATTGCCGAAAACGAAGTGCCGTCCACCAAGCAGCCGGACCCGTACATGCACGTGTTCCTGGACGCAGGCCAGGGCAATATCCTGGCCTTCTTCGAGCTGCCCAACAGCCCGGAAATGGGCCGTGACCCGAACACCCCGGCCTGGGTGCAGCACTTGGCGCTGGAGGTGGCCGACATGGATACCCTGCTGGCCACCAAGGCACGGCTGGAAGCGGCCGGTATCAAGGTGATCGGCCCCACCAACCACACCATTTTCCAGAGCATCTACTTCTTCGACCCCAACGGCCACCGCCTGGAGCTGGCCTGCAATAGCGGCACGCCGCGCATGATGCAGCTGCTGGACGAAGCCAAGTGGGACATGCTCAACGAATGGGCCGCCACGCGCAAAGCCCCGCAGCACGCCCGCTGGATGCACGACGGCAGCTATAAGGAAGACTGAGCCTGTTGCGGCATAAGCCGCCGTCGTACACTACATATAACGATACCGCCGGAATAACACGACGTAGAGGAGACCCACCCATGCACGCCCCGGATACCCCGATCTGGCAGCCCGCCGCTGGCCGCGCCGCCGCCACCCACCTGGCTGCTTTCAGCAAACTGATGTCCACGCTGGACGGCACCGAGTATGCCGACTACCACAGCCTGTGGCAGGCCAGCGTAGACCGGCCAGACCGCTTCTGGAACCAGGTGTGGGATTACAGCGGCGTGCTGGGCAGCAAGGGCGGTATCGCGCTGCAGCAGCCGGGCGGCATGCGCGAGGCACGCTTTTTTCCAGAAGCCGCGCTGAACTACGCCGAAAACATGCTGCGGCGCAAAGACGACGCGCTGGCGGTAACGTTCTGGGGCGAAGACAAGATAAAACGCGAGCTGAGCTGGTGGGAGCTGAACGACCTGGTATCGCGCCTGCAGCAGGCCATGAAAGAACACGGCATCCAGCGCGGTGACCGCATTGCCGGCTATATGCCCAATATGCCGGAAACGCTGGCCGCCATGCTGGCCGCCACCAGCCTGGGTGCGGTGTGGACCAGCTGCTCGCCGGATTTCGGCACCGACGGCGCCATCGACCGCTTTGGCCAGACCGCGCCGCGCATCCTGTTCTGCCCCGATGGCTACTGGTACAACGGCAAACAGGTGCAGATCCTGGACAAAATGCGCGTCATCGCTGCCGGCTTGCCGTCGGTAGAAAAAATCGTGGTGGTGCCCTACCTGGGCGAGGCCGACGCTTTTGCGGCCACCCTGCCGCAGGCCAGCACGCTGGATGGCTTCCTGCAGGGCTTTGTGGCACGCGAGCTGGCTTTTGTGCGCGTGCCCTTCAACCACCCGCTGTTCATCCTGTATTCCAGCGGCACTACCGGCAAACCCAAGTGCATCGTGCACGGCCACGGCGGCACCTTGCTGCAGCACCTGAAAGAACACCAGCTGCACGCAGACATCCACGCGGGCGACCGCCTGTTCTACTTCACCACCTGCGGCTGGATGATGTGGAACTGGCTGGTGTCCGGCCTGGGTAGCGGTGCCACGCTGATGCTGTACGACGGCTCGCCGTTTGCCAAGGGCGGCCATATCCTGTGGGAGTACGCGCAGGCCTATCGCTGCAGCCATTTCGGCACCTCGGCCAAGTACATCGACGGCCTGAAGAAAATCGACCTGCAGCCACGCCAGCACTACGATCTTTCCAGCCTGCGCGCCGTATTCTCTACCGGCTCGCCGCTGGTAGCCGAAAGCTTCGACTGGGCCTATCAGGCCATCAAGACCGACATGAATCTGGCGTCCATCTCGGGCGGCACCGATATCGTGTCGTGCTTTGCACTAGGCTGCGCCGCCTTGCCGGTTTACCGCGGCGAGCTGCAATGCCGTGGCCTGGGCATGGCGGTGGAAATCCGTAACGATCATGGCCAGCCAGTACAGGGTGAAAAAGGCGAGCTGGTATGCACCAAGCCTTTCCCGTCCATGCCGGTAGGCTTCTGGGGCGATGACAGCGGCGAAAAATACCGCAAGGCCTACTTTGACCGTTTTGCCGATGTATGGTGTCACGGCGACTACGCCGAGCTCACCGCACACGGCGGCATGGTGATCTACGGTCGTTCCGACGCGGTACTGAACCCCGGTGGCGTGCGCATCGGTACCGCCGAAATCTATCGCCAGGTAGAAACCTTCCCGCAGGTACTGGAAAGCATCGTGGTAGGCCAGCGCTGGCAGGACGACGAGCGCGTGGTGCTGTTTGTGAAGCTGCGCGAAGGCCAGGCGCTGGATGGCGAGCTGACCGCCATGATCAAGGACAAGATCAAGAACGGCGCCAGCCCGCGCCACGTACCAGCCAAGATCATTGCCGTGGCCGACATCCCCAAAACCATTAGCGGCAAAATCGTGGAGCTGGCGGTGAAAAACGTGATCCACGGCGAACCGGTCAACAACCTGAGCGCGCTGGCCAACCCGGACGCGCTGCAACTGTTCGCCAAGCTGCCCGAGCTGCAAAGCTAGCATTTAGCCTGCGGCCAACCCGGCTTGGCCGCCATAGCCCAAAAGCCAAGGCCACCGCATGCGGTGGCCTTGGCTTTATTACTGGCAGCGCTCAAGCTTAATGCGCTGCCGGCACGCGCTGCAGCAGGTAATACACCTCGTGCTTGTCACGCGGGCGGCTACCCTGCCAGCGCAGCTGCCACCCCGCTATTTGCGGCGGCCGATCCTTGTCGCCCACTACCAGCTGTAGCGTGCACGGCACGGCCTGCCCTGCTGCTAGCGGCTTCAGGCGCAGCTGGGCGTAGTACTGCCAGCTCACACGCGCCATCATCTGGCGCTCGTCTATCGCCACGCATTTATCCCCTGCCGGCATGGCTTTCATCATGCCCGCCACCACCGGCTGGTAGCTCTTGGCCGCGTCCAGAAACGGCAGCCAGAGCGTCAGCAGCAAGCCCCATAGCAGCGATAAGCCGGCAGCCCAGTTGGTAATGGCCTGGCGGCCGCGCAAATGGCGCCGCGTAACGGCCCACACCCACACCGCCGTCGCCAGCAGCGCCAGCAGCACGGCCAGCAGCGAAACCTGCGGCGTGTAGTACGGGCTGAAATACTCGGCACGTGCGGCCAACCTGGCCGGCCAGCCAAAGTTCATGGCCGCCCAGCCCAGCCACACCAGCAGGGCAAAGAAGCCAAAGGCCATCAGGCCAAACCAGTTCAGGAAAGCTGCTGCACCACGGCGCAGGCTATCGAGCTCTACCGCAGCCAGCACCGCCAGCGGCAGCAGCAGCGGCATGGCATCTTCGGTATGGGTGTTATTGGAGAAGGTCAGCAGCAACAGTAGCACCGCAAAGCTCAGCAGCGGCAGCTGCAGCATGGGCAGCTCGTAACGGCGGTTTTTCCATAGCGCCCAGGCCGCGAGTGGCCAGGCCGGCCAGGCGTACCACAACACCAGTTTGGGGTAGTAGCCCAGCTCGTGAAACAGGCCGATACCGCCAAAACCGTGCAGCGGCCCCAGCGCGTAGGCCTGCCACCACTGCTGGAATACCAGCGGATAGTTTTTATACAGTGCCCACGGCCACACCAGCAGCAAAGGCAAGGCAAACAGCAGCGCCATGGTCAGGGTGATGGCATAGCGCTTGTTACGCCAGCTGGCAAAGGCAGGCAGCAGCAGCGCCACACTCCACACCAGCAGCAGCTGCAGCAGGTTGGTAGACAGGAATACCACCACGCTGGCCGCGCCCAGCAAGGCTCCTGCCAGCGCCGGGGCGCGGCGGCTGAGCACCATGGCGTACAAAGCCGCCGAGAAACCGGCAAAACCCGCCACCACCGGGTTCATTTCATGCCCGGTAACAATCAGCCCCAGGCAACCGATCAGGATCATCACCACACTGCGGCCATGGCGGCGGCCGATCAGCTCGCGCCCAATGCCCCCGGCAAACGCCAGCGCTACCGCCATGAATAGTGGCGTGGCCAACCGCGCTGCGTCGTGCAGCGGTAGTAGCCACGGGGACAGCAAACGCGCCAGGCCGGCGGCAACCCAGTAGTACAGCGGCGAGTTTTCCAGATAAGGTTGGCCGTCGATAGCGGGCAACAGCCAGTGGCCACCTGCAACAAAGCCCTGCACCACGGCAGTAACGTAAGGCTCGTCAGGTTTCCAGGGCGTATGCCCCAGAATGCCAGGCCATAGCCAGACAAAACACAGCAGCAACAGCACCCAGGGTTTTTCGGTAGGCCGGGCGGCAACCTGGCTTTGCGCGGAATAAGTCAGCATGCGCGGAAATGACCAAGAGAAAGTAAGCGGATATTGTAGTGATAATCGCCGCCCGTACCTAGCAAGCAGGCAAAACAAACGCCACGCTGCAAGCAGCGTGGCGCGGGCGGGCAAACGGCCTGCCGGGCTAGCCTAGCTCGCCACGCAGGCGCAAGCCCAGGCGGGCGATGGCAATTTTCAGGTCGATACGGCGCTTTTGCAGCGAGTTGCGCAGCTTGTTACGGCGGCGCTGGCGTTTGTGCTCGGGCGCGGCTTGCAGGCGTTTGAGCTCGTCTTCACGCCAGTCATGCTGCGCACACGCGGCTGCCAGCTGTGGCACCGATAACCCAGGTGGCTGCGCTGCAAAAAAGCTGGCCAGATATAGCGGTGCTTCGTAGCTGTAGTTCCAGTAGTGATGCAAGGCGGCATCCAGCGCCACCATCTCGTAGCGGCTGCAAGCCACCAGCGACAGGGCAAACTGCTCTACCCAGTTGCGCGGCACCACACGGGTAAACAGGTAATCGCTGACAAGAATCACGTCATCAAAGAAGGCAGTACTGCCCGCCGGCACGCCAATGGCACCGGCATTCCACATCAGCAGCCGCGAGGTATCGGCAATGCCCAGCTGCTGCAGCTGCGCCTGCTTCTGCTGCACATAGCGGTGGTAATCCGGGAAGAATTCTGGCGAAAACGCCCCCTCTGGCACGTGCATGCAGCACAACGGGGCCTGGCCGCCGTCGCCGCGCAGGCGGCTGAAGATATTGTCCGGCAGGTGCAGCCAGCGGGTGTCGCAGTCCACGTACAGCAGCGGGCCGTCCAGCTCGGCGCTGGCACGGCGCAGCACATTGAGCTTGATGCGATGCACGTAGTCAAACGGGCCACGGAATGCGGCCAACTCGGCGCGCTGCAGGACGATAGCCTGAATCAACGGATGCTGCGGTACTTCACGGGCATCGTCGGTGTACACCACGATACGGATATCATCGCGCTGCTGTTGCAGCAGCAGATGCAGCAGGGTCAGTACCGAAAAGCGGGTCTGGTCGTGATATTTGCGGCTGCCGTGCGACAGGTACACGATATTGACGGGCATCATCTAACAGGCTCGAAAAAGTAAACCGGCATAGTTTAGACGATATACCCGCTTACGGTAGCTGACATTTCAGCCAAGGCAAGACGGGTAGTGTCGCGCAGACATGAAAAAAGGCAGCCTAGGCTGCCTTTATGTCCATCTTGCAAGCGGTAATTAGCGCTTGAAGAAGCTGCCGAACTTCTGGTTGAAGCGATCAACGCGACCAGCGGTATCAACGATCTTCTGTTTACCGGTGTAGAACGGGTGGCACTGGGAGCACACTTCAATGTGGAAGGCGTCTTTAGCCATGGTGGACTTGGTGGTGAACTGGTTACCGCAGGAGCAGGTAACGGCTACTTCTTTGTAGTTCGGCTGAATATCGGCTTGCATGGCTTTTCCTTTTAACTCGGGTACAGGGGTTTTGCCTGTACTTCTTCAAAACGCGTGATTATCCAGACTAAAACGGCCATTGGCAAGGAAAAGCTGGCCGCGGCCAACCTTTCCTGCTATGTGCACAGCGTTTTCAGCTCAGGCGCGGCGCCAGGTAGTAGCACCGGCGCTGTCTTCCAGCACGATACCGGCGGCGGTCAATTCGTCGCGAATGCGGTCGGACTCGGCCCAGTTTTTGGCGGCACGGGCGTCCTTGCGCGCCTGGATCAGCGCTTCTACCTGTTCGGCACTGAGGCCGCCTTCGGCGCTGTCGCCTTGCAGGAAGGCTTCCGGGTCGCGCTGCAGCAGGCCCAGCACACCGCCCAGGTCTTTCAGCAGGCGCGCCAGCACCAGGTCTTTGCTCTTGTTCACTTCGCCCGCCAGCTCGAACAGCACCGACACCGCTTCGGAGGTGCCAAAGTCGTCGTCCATGGCTGCCTTGAAGCGCGCGGCGTACGGGTTGGCCCAGTCGATGCCGGTGCTGGCTGGCAGCGCCAGCCCGCGCAGCGCGGTGTACAGGCGGGTCAGGCCCTGCTTGGCGTCGTTGAGGATGCCGTCGGTAAAGTTCACCGGGCTGCGGTAGTGGCTGCGCACGATAAAGAAGCGGATGACCTCGCCATCGAAATGGCTCAATACATCGCGGATGGTGAAGAAGTTGCCCAGGCTCTTGGACATCTTGGTGCCATCCACATTGATAAAGCCGTTGTGCATCCAGTAGTTCACGTACTGGTGGCCGTGTGCGCCTTCGCTTTGGGCAATTTCGTTTTCGTGGTGCGGGAACTGCAGGTCTTCGCCGCCGCCGTGGATATCGAAATGCTCGCCCAGGTGGTGGCAGCTCATGGCAGAGCACTCGATATGCCAGCCGGGGCGGCCGGCGCCCCACGGGCTTTGCCACTGCGGCTCGCCCGGCTTGGCGGCTTTCCACAGCACAAAGTCGAACGGGTCACGCTTGTTCGGGTCTACGTCGATGCGCTCGCCGGCGCGCAGGCTTTCCAGCGTCTTGCCGGACAGCTTGCCGTAGCCTTCGAACTCGCGCACGGCGTAGTACACGTCGCCATTGGGCGCCGGGTAGGCCTTGCCACGGTGGATCAGCTTGCTGATGATGTCCTGCATGCCGCCAATATGCTGGGTGGCACGCGGCTCGAAGGTTGGCCGCAGCAGGCCCAGCGCTTCGGTATCGGCGTGCATGTCGGCGATGGTTTCCTCTACCAGTGCCTCGGCGCTGATGCCACGCTCGGCAGAACGCTTGATGATCTTGTCGTCAATATCGGTAATATTGCGCACATAGGTCACGTCGTAGTTGCTGGCGGCAAACCAGCGGTAGATCACGTCGAACGCGGTGAGCATACGGGCGTGGCCGATATGGCACAGGTCATAGACAGTCATGCCACACACGTACATCTTTACCTGGCCGGGTACGAGCGGTTTGAATTCTTCTTTCTGGCGGGTCAGTGTGTTGTAGAGCTTGAGCATGACAACTTGGCCTATCGGTTAAGTAACGAACCGCTATTGTAGCAAAGCCGTCAAGCCCCTAGCAGGCCGCTTTCACACAGGACACAATGCCTTGTTTCATAAATAAAATTACAACAGGAGCCGTAGAACATGAACTGGGGAAACGAACTATTGGCCAGCGGCGTCTGGCTGGCCAAGACCATGCTGATTACGGTGCTGATCAGCTGTATTGCCATCTGGCTCACCACCCGCTTCAGCCGCTGGGGCCGACAGTTCCTGCGCCTGGCCGGGGACTTTTTCCGCCCGGCCAGTAACGGCTGGCAGCCACTGCTGACCATCCTGCTGGTGCTGCTGGTGACGCTGGCCGGGGTACGGGTGAATGTGCTGTTTTCCAACTGGTACAACGAAATGTACGCCTCGCTGCAAAAGCTGGACGCCAAGCTGTTCTGGGCATCCATGCTGATTTTTGCCGTGCTGGCCAGCGTACACGTTGGCCGCAGCCTGTTCGAGGTGTATATCCAGCAGGCCTTTGTCATCCGCTGGCGCGAGTGGCTGAACGAGCGCATGTTGTCACGCTGGCTGCAGGGCCAGACGTTCTACCGCACCCAGCACCTGGCCGACCCGGTAGACAACCCGGACCAGCGCATCCAGCAAGACATCGCCAGTTTTGTCAGTAGCAGCCTGGCGCTATCGATGGGCGTTATCGATGCCCTGGTGTCTACCTTCGAGTTCACCCTGATCCTGTGGGGTCTGTCCGGCGTACTGGCGATATTCGGGCTGGAGATTCCGCGCGGCATGGTGTTTGCCGTGTACCTGTACGTGATCGTGGCCACGGTATTTGCCTTTGGCATTGGCCGCCCGCTGATCCGCCTGAACTTCCTTAACGAAAAACTGGGGGCGGACTACCGCTACGCACTGGTGCGGCTGCGCGAGTACAGCGAGAGCATTGCCTTTTATCGCGGCCACCTTGTCGAAGGCGCGCAGCTGCGCCAGCGCTTCGGCCGACTTATCGATAACAGCTGGGCCATCCTGTTCCGTAACCTGAAATTCACCGGTTTCAACTTTGTTGTCAGCCAGACTGCCGCCGTGTTCCCGTTCATCATCCAGGCGCCGCGGTTCTTCTCCAAGCAGATCTCGTTGGGCGACATGGTGCAAACCGCGCAGGCCTTCGGGCAGCTGCAAGACAATCTGTCCTTCTTCCGCCGCGCTTATGACGACTTTGCCCAATACAAGGCGGTGCTGGATCGTCTTACCGGCTTTCTGGATGCCGCCGAAGCCAGCGACGCCCTGCCCTGCGCCAATACGCAACAGCAAAGCAGCGGCCTGCAGCTTGGCCAGCTGGACGTGACCACGCCGGATGGCCGCCCATTACTAAGCGGCCTGAGCCTTAGCCTGGCGCCGGGTAATGCGCTGCTGATACGCGGCCCGTCCGGCAGTGGCAAAACCACCTTGCTACGCGCCATTGCCGGCCTGTGGCCGTATTGCCAGGGCAATATCGGCTACCCGCTGGACAGCGTGCTGTTCCTGTCGCAAAAGCCTTATCTGCCGCTAGGCAGCTTGCGCGATGCACTGAGCTACCCTCAGGCCGCCATTGCCGACGCCGACCGTATCCAGCACACCTTGCAAGCGGTACAGCTGGGCCACCTGGCCAGCCGGCTGGACGAAGAGGCAGACTGGAGCCGCATCCTGTCGCTGGGCGAGCAGCAACGCCTGGCAATTGGCCGCCTGCTGTTGGCCGCACCGAAAGTGGCATTCCTGGATGAGGCCACCTCGGCCATGGATGAAGGCCTGGAAGATGCACTGTACCGGCTGGTACGCAGCCAGCTGCCGGAAACGGTACTGGTCAGCGTAGGTCACCGCAGCACCCTGCTGGTACACCATAGCCACCAGCTACAGCTAGAGGGCGAAGGGCGCTGGCTGCTGCAATAGCCCCGGCATGGCTACGCAAGCCGTCTCATAGCGGGGCGGCTTGCGGGTTTCACAACAGCGACTCGCGTTGTTACGTAAGCGTTATATATAAATACTGTCACATTATTCATTATGGGTGATAATTCCGCATCCGTCCTTCGCGAGACACCCATGACCACCGCCACCCCATGCGAGCCATTACTGGCAGCGCTGCACGCCCTGCTGGGCGAGCGCATGTCCACCAGCGAGGCCATGCGCGCCCACCACGGCCACGACGAGTCTTGCCACCCGGATGCCTTGCCCGATGCCGTGGTGTGGCCACACAGCACTGCTGAAGTCAGCGCCATTGCCTGCCTGTGCAGCCAGTACGGGGTGCCCATGGTCCCCTACGGTGCCGGCAGCTCGGTGGAAGGCCATACCCTGGCCGTACACGGTGGCATCTGCATCGACTTGTCGCAGATGAACCGCATGGTGGCCATTCACGAAGCCGACCTCACCGCCACGGTAGAAGCAGGCGTGACACGCATGCAGCTCAACCGGGAGCTACGCCACAGCGGTCTGTTCTTTCCGATAGACCCCGGCGCCGACGCCACCCTGGGCGGCATGACCGCGACGCGCGCCAGCGGCACCAACGCCGTGCGCTACGGCACCATGCGCGAAAACGTGCTGGCGCTGACCGCCGTGCTGGCCAGCGGCGAGGTGGTCCACACCGGCACACGGGCACGCAAGTCGTCTGCCGGCTACGACCTGACCCGTCTGCTGGTAGGTTCGGAAGGCACCTTGGCGATCATTACCGAAGTCACCGTGCGCCTGTACGGCATGCCGGAGGCCATGTCGGCTGCGGTAGTGAATTTCGATAGCGTCACCGGCGCGGTGGACACCGTGATCCAGAGCATACAGTGCGGCATACCGCTGGCCCGCGCCGAAATGCTGGACGCGCTGACCATGCAGGCGGTGAACCGCCACAGCCGCACCGACTACCCCGAGCGCCCTACACTGTTTCTGGAGTTCCACGGCACCGCCGACAGCGTGGCCGAACAAGCCGCCATGGTGGGCGAGCTGGCCGCGGCCAACGGTGGCGGCGGCTTTGCCTGGGCCACGCGCGACGAAGAGCGCAACCGCCTGTGGCAGGCGCGGCACAACGCCTACTTTGCCGGCTTGCAGTTGCAGCCAGGCAGCCGCTGCGTGGCGACCGACGTGTGCGTACCGATATCACGCCTGAGCGAGTGCATTGAAGCCACCTACGCCGACTTGCGGCACGAAGGCATGCAAGCGCCGCTGTTCGGCCACGTTGGCGACGGCAACTTCCACCTGATGCTGCTGGTACAGCCCGGCGACGAGGCCGCCATGGCACAGGCCAAGGCCGTCAATCACCGCCTGATACAACGCGCGCAGGGCATGGAAGGCACCTGTACCGGCGAGCACGGCATCGGCATTGGCAAACAGCCGTATCTGGCGGCAGAAGCCGGCACCCACGGCATCGCCATGATGCGCGCCATCAAGCTGGCGCTGGACCCGGCGCAGCTGCTGAACCCTGGAAAAATTTTCAGCCGCTAGCATGGCACGGCCGGAACAGCCCAAGCGCGTAGCGTACTACCACGCGCGGCAAGATCAGCACGCCCTGCCGGCCAGACGCACGGCTGCGCTGCTGGTAGGCAGCATCTTTACGCTGATGCTGTGCGTAGAGTACGTACAAAACCAGGCGCACTGGCAGAGCATCCTGGTACCGCGTGTAGCCGGTATCTGCTGGGCTTTTGGTGCACTCATGCTGATGCATGGCCGCAACGCCAGGCGGTGGGGCAATGTATTCCATGTGGGCGGCGGCCTGCTCTACCCCGCCACCGTGGTGTGGTTCGGCTACGAGCTGGACCGCATCGGTATCAGCTACTTATCCATGACCCAGGGCTTTGCCATCGTCGACCTGATGCTGATTGCCACCACTTCGCGCTTTAGTCTGCTTTGTGTGGCATCGGTCGGTAACTGGCTGATTGCGATTGCCTCGCTGCAGCTGTTCAAGCTGCCCGCCTTCGCCGTGGCTACCGTGACAGAAAACGTCACCATCAGCCTGCTGCTGTGTCTGGCCGTAGGCCGCATCATGTGCAAGCAGGCAAAACGCCACGATAACAACCTGTACTTGCTGAAAAAGTCGCGGCAGCGCGCCGAGCAAGCCATGCGCCAGCTCGCCAGCAGCCACCGCGAAATGCAGCATATGGCAGACCGTGACCTGCTAACCGGGCTGTACAACCGGCGGGCGGGCATACGCCATATCAGCCAGCTGCTGGAACAAGCGGCCGGGCCGGGCGACAAAGCCTTGCTGGAAATCGACCTGGACCGCTTCAAGCCCATCAACGATCAGCACGGCCACAAAGCGGGCGATATGGTGCTGCAAATCACGGCAGAACGCCTGCTGACCACCCTGCAGCCGCAAGACGTGTGCTGCCGTTTTGGTGGCGATGAGTTCATCGTGGCGCTGTGCCGGGATAGCAGCCAGGCAATACGCCGCGCCATCGACGAGCTGGACTACGCGCTAAGCCGCCCCATCGCCCTGCCATCCGGCGCTATTGTTTCGGTCAGCGCCAGCATCGGTTACTGCCCGATCAGCGCCCATAGCCAGCTGGAAGCCCTGATCGAGCAGGCAGATAACGCCATGTACCTGAAAAAGCGTGAACGCAGCTGCGACAGGCAGCTACCCTTTGCCGAGCGGCGACAACAGCGTACGTAGCGCTAGCCGCCAGGCACGGCAGGCACTACACTGCCGCCTGACTTTTTGCAGCAGGAAGAATGACTTGGCCCAGCTCCACCCGGATGACGTGACTTTTACTGCCATACGCGCCCAAGGGGCGGGTGGGCAGAACGTAAACAAGGTATCGTCTGCCATCCATTTGCGCTTTGACATTCGGGCCTCGCGCCTGCCGGACAGCCTGAAAGACAAACTGCTGGCCAGCAGTGACCAGCGCATCAGCAAAGACGGCGTGATCATCATCAAGGCACAGCAGTACCGCACCCAGGAGCAAAACCGCCATGATGCACTGCAGCGCCTGCAGGACATGATCGATGCGGCCAGCATCACGATAAAAGCCCGCAAAGCCACCAAACCCACCTGGGGCAGCCAGCAGCGCCGGTTGGCAGGTAAATGCAATCGCGGTAGCATCAAGGCCATGCGCGGGAAAGTAGACTACTGACATGTTGCACTGCGGCTGGTAATCCGGCCGTATCTGTCCTTAAATTCACTCACATCCACGCCTTGCACACTTAGGGGAACGCAGGCTCATGAACGTTGGTATCGGTTACGCAATTGCGCTGATTTGTATTTTTGGCGCCTACATCATTCACGGCGGTGACATCATGGTGATTGTCCATGCACTGCCAACCGAATTGATGGCCATTCTGGGCGGTGCCATTGGTGCCTTTGTGGTGTCCAACCAGGGCAAGACACTCAAGGCGGTAAAAGGCGCCCTGCCTACGCTGTTCAAAGGCTCGCCCTACACCAAGGCACGCTACATGGACTTGCTGGGCATGCTGTTCGAGATCCTGGTCAAGATCCGCAAGGAAGGCCTGATGTCGGTGGAAAAAGACATCGAAGACCCGCACAGCAGCGCGGTGTTCTCCAAATACGAAGCCATCGCCCACGACCACCACGTGATGGACTTCATCACCGACTACCTGCGCATCATGGTGTCCGGCAACCTGAACGCCATGGAAATCGAAAACCTGATGGATATCGAAATCGAAACCCATCACCACGAAGGCCATGCCCCCGCCGCAGCGATTACCCGTCTGGGCGATGCCCTGCCGGCTTTCGGTATCGTGGCCGCGGTGCTGGGTGTGGTGAACACCATGGGCTCGGTAGGCCAGCCACCTGCGGTACTGGGTGGCATGATCGGCTCGGCGCTGGTGGGTACCTTCCTGGGTATTTTGCTGGCCTACGGTATCGTGGCGCCGCTGGGCACCTTGCTGGAACAGAAGCTGGACGAAAGCTCCAAGGAGTTCCAGTGCATCAAGACCGTGCTGCTGGCCAGCATGCAGGGCTATGCTCCGCAAACTGCGGTGGAGTTTGGCCGCAAGGTGCTGTACTCCACCGAGCGCCCCACCTTCCAGGAGCTGGAAGAAAGCATCAAAGGCAAGAAATAACCTGCTTCATGCCGATAAAAGCGCCCTGCGGGGCGCTTTTGTTTTTTTGGCAGACAGCGCATTGACAGGCTGCCCACCTGCTTTTTAAATGGGCGGCCTTTACCGGAAAGCCACACCATGACGTACGCTCTACCCCATTGGCAGGCCATCTGCCGCGACCTGGCCACGCGCCATGCCGGCAACGACGGCGCCCACGACCTGGCACACTTGCAGCGCGTATGGCAAAGCGCCAGCCAGCTGCTGCACAGCTACCCGCAAGCCGATGCGCTGGTGGTGATGGCAGCCTGCTACCTGCACGACCTGGTGAACTTGCCCAAGAACCACCCTGAACGCCACCTTGCTTCGCGCCAGGCCGCTACGCTGGCCTGCAGCGAGCTGACCGCGGCCGGCTTCCCGGCCGACAAGTTGGCCGCAGTCAGCCACGCCATCGAGGCGCACAGCTTTTCTGCGGCCATCACGCCGCAAACGCTGGAAGCGCAAATCGTGCAGGACGCCGACCGGCTGGACGCACTGGGTGCCGTCGGCCTGGCCAGGCTGTTTTACACCGCCGGCAAGATGGACAGCCAGCTGGCGCACCCGGACGACCCGCAGGCACAACAGCGCCCGCTGGATGACCGCAGCTATGCGCTGGACCACATTATCGTGAAGCTGGCCACGCTGCCGGCCACCATGCAAACCGACGCCGGCCGCACACTGGGCGAACAGCGCCTGGCCTGGATCATGCAATTCCGCGCAACTTTTCTGGCGGAATGGGGTTCCAAGCAGCCCTGAATGCACGCGGGCACGCCCGCGGCAGCCTGCGGCCAACCCTGGCGGCAGGCCCCGGCAGCAGGGTGGCAAAGACCACCCGCGCCACCTTCCCCACCACGACACCTGTGATAAAAATGGACATTCAGCAACTGATCGACGATATCGCCCGCGATATCGTCCCTTATCTGTCGGCCGGCAAGCCGGCAGACTACATCCCGGCGCTGGCCGGGGAAAGCGCCGGGCAGTTTGCCATGGCGGTTTCCACCCTGGACGGCCAGCACTTCCACACCGGCCTCGCCGACAAGCGCTTTTCCATCCAGAGCATTTCCAAAGCCTTCATGCTGGCGCACACGCTGGCCCAAACCGGCGAAACCCTGTGGCAGCGCGTCGGCAAGGAGCCGTCCGGCAACCCGTTCAACTCGCTGGTACAGCTGGAGTACGAGCACGGCATTCCGCGCAACCCTTTCATCAACGCCGGTGCGCTGGTGGTAACCGATATCGCTATCAGCCAGCAAGGTGACAGCAGCGCGGCGCTACGCAGCTTCCTGCGCGAGGAAAGCGGCGAAGAGGCGCTGGATTTCGACTACGTGATTGCGTCGTCGGAAGCCGAACACGGCCACCGCAACGCGGCGCTGGCGCATTTCATGAAAAGCTGCGGCAATATCCGCAACCCGGTAGACCAGGTGCTGGCGCACTACTTCCGCGCCTGCAGCCTGCGCATGTCGGTACGCGAGCTGGCGCGTGCCGGCCTGTTTCTGGCCAACCACGGCGCCTCGCCCATCAGTGGCCAACAACGGCTTAGCCGCAGCCAGGCCAAGCAGGTGAACGCCATCATGCTGACCTGCGGCACCTACGACGCGGCCGGCGAGTTTGCCTACCGCGTGGGCTTGCCATGCAAGAGCGGCGTCGGTGGCGGCATTCTGGCGATCCTGCCGGGCAAGATGAGCATCGCCGTGTGGAGCCCCGGGCTGGACGCGCGCGGCAACTCGCTGGCCGGGCTGGAGGCGCTGGACCGCTTCACTACGCGCAGCGGCCAGTCGGTGTTCTGAGCCGGGTTGGCCGCAACGCGGCAACACGCTGCTTGCGGCCAACCTTGCCGGGCCTAGTACTGCGCCTGAAACTCGGCCAGCAAGCGGTTCAGGCTGCGATCCTGCCGCATTCTGGCAATGGTGGCATTCAGTCGCGAGATCATCCTTGGGGCATCGGGGTAGTGGCGCGACACCGCAAAATAGTTCGGGTCCAGCATGATGGGCAGGCTGACGATACGCAGCTGCTCGATGGCAATACCGGCCTGGCGCGCGTTGTAGCGCACCGCGTGCACCCCGCCGGCAATCACCGCCGCGTCCAGACGGCCGGCTACCAGCATCTGCAAACGCTGCTGTGGGCCGCCGTCCTCGTTGACCAGCATGGATGGCATGGCCGCGTTAAACGCATCGGTAAAGCGCGAAGCACGGGTCGTCCCCACCCTGCGCCCAGCCAGATCGGTGGGGTGGCGAAAGGCAAACGGCCGTGCCGCAGCCTGTACCAGCACCACTGGGTCATCCATGACCTTCTGCGAGAACAGCAGCTGCTGCTCGCGTTCCGGTGTTTTGGAAAACACCGGCGCCATGATGCCCTTGCCAGCTGCCACCTCCTGGATGGCGCGCGCCCACGGCATGCAATACGCTTCGGCCTCGATGCCTGCCTGCTTCAGAATAGCCAGGCCCAGATCTACACCGTAACCGGCGGGGCGGCCATACTCGGCAAAGTGCTTGGGCACGGTGTGCTCGCTGCAATACATACGCAGCGGTTCGGCTGCGGCCAACCCTGCGTGGCCAAGCAAAAAGAAAAAGCCTGCTACGAAGCAGGCTTTAGGCAGACGCACTACCGGCATCAATCTTCCAGTACGGCCGAGGTATATACCTCTTGCACGTCGTCCAGGTCTTCCAGCGCGTCCAGCAGCTTTTGCATACGCACAGCGTCGTCACCGGCCAGCACGCTTTCGTTTTGCGGGCGCATGGTTACCTCGCCCATTTCGGACTTGAAGCCTGCGGCTTCCAGCTCGCCCTTGATACGGGTGAACTCGTACGGCGGCGTAATCACTTCCAGCGAGCCGTCGTCGTTGCTGACTACGTCATCGGCACCGACTTCCAGTGCTTTTTCCATCAGCGCGTCTTCGTCGGTGCCCGGCGCAAACACCAGGTAACCGCAATGGGTAAACTGGAAAGCTACGCAGCCATCAGTACCCATATTGCCGCCGTACTTGGAGAAAGCATGGCGCACGTCGGCCACGGTGCGGGTTTTATTGTCGGTCAGGCAGTCCACCATCACGGCAGCGCCGCCAATGCCGTAACCTTCGTAACGGCATTCCAGGTAATCCACGCCTTCCAGCGTGCCGGCGCCGCGGTCGATGGCGCGCTGGATGTTGTCCTTGGGCATGTTGGCATCCCAGGCCTTATCCACCGCCAGACGCAGGCGCGGGTTGGAATCGATATCGGCGCCGCCCATTTTGGCAGCAACGGTGATTTCCTTGATCAGACGGGTAAAGATTTTGCCGCGCTTGGCGTCAGCGCGTTCCTTCTTGTGCTTGATATTCGCCCATTTACTGTGGCCAGCCATAAAAGCCTCGGTTTCAGTGTGTTGGCAGCCTGCCACCGGCAAGCCGCAAAAATTTTCAGTGCGGGATTCTAGCAAAAAGCTAGCGCGCCTTCAGCAACGCTGCAATAAAGTCGAACGACTCGCGGTAAAGCTGTGACAAGGCGGGCTCCATCAATGGCAGCGACAAGTACAGTGCGACAAAGCCGATAAACAGCGTGACGGGAAAGCCGAAAGAGAACACGTTGAACTGCGGCGCCGCGCGCGTCATCACCCCGATGGCCAGGTTCACCACCAAGAGCGTGCCGACCACAGGCAATGACAGCCACAGCCCCCACTCGAACAGCTTGCCCCCCCACACCGCCAGGCTATACAACGAAGCCGCCGGAAACGGTGCCCCCACCGGCATCAGGCGGAAGCTTTCCGCCAGGGTAGCGATCAAGACCTGATGGCCGTCAAAGGTCAGAAATATCAGGGTGGCAAACACGCTTAGCACGCGCGACACCGCCGGTACCTGGGCAGAATGCTGCGGGTCGAAGAACATGGCAAAGCCCAGGCCCATCTGGGTACCCATCAGGAAACCGGCCATTTCCACGCTGGTGAGCACGATGCGCATCACCATCCCGATGCAGATGCCGATCAGCAGCTGCTGGATCACGATCAGCGTGCCCTGGGCAGAGACCACCGACACGTCGGGCATGGGCGGCAATACCGGCGCCAGCAAGATGGTGAGAAACATGGCGAAACCCGCCTTGTAGCGGCGCGGTATGCTTTTGGACGACAGCAGCGGGTCGGCCAGCATCAGGCCCACAATGCGGGCAAATGGCCACAGGAAATACGCCAGCAGCGCATTGATCTGGGCATCGTTGAAACTGATCATGCCTTAGCCGATAACGCTGGGAATGCTCTGGAACAGGCGTGTCATGTAGTCCAGCAGGGTGGTCATCATCCACGGGCCGGCCAACACCAGTACCAGAAACATGGCCAGCAGCTTGGGGATGAAGGTCAGCGTCATTTCGTTGATCTGGGTAGCCGCCTGCAGGATGCTGACCAGCAAGCCCACCAGCAACGACACGGCAAGCGGCGGCGCCGATACCAGAATCAGCACAAACAGCGCGTTTTGCACCAGATTAATGACGGTTTCAGGGGTCATGTCAGCTCCTACTTGGCGGCAAAGCTCTGTACCAGCGAGCCCATTACCAATGCCCAGCCGTCTACCAGCACGAACAGCATCATCTTGAACGGCAGCGAAATGATGACCGGCGACACCATCATCATACCCATGGCCATCAGGATACTGGCCACCACCAGGTCGATAATCAGAAACGGAATGAAGACCATAAAGCCGATCTGGAAAGCCGTTTTCAGCTCGCTCACCACAAAAGCCGGCACCAGGGTCTTCAGTGACACATCTGCCTTGCTGGCCGGGGCGGGGGATTGCGATATCTCGATGAAGAACTGCAGGTCTTTCTCGCGCGTTTGCGACAGCATGAACGCCTTCATCGGGGTGGCCGCTTCGTCGGCTGCCTGCTGAAAGCTGATGCGGTCTTCCGATAGCGGCACCCAGGCTTTGTTATAAACTTGGTCCAGCGTAGGGGTCATCACAAATACCGTCAGAAACAACGCCAGCCCGATCAGCACCTGGTTGGGCGGCGACTGCATGGTACCCAGCGCCTGGCGCAGCAGCGACAGCACGATCACGATGCGCGTGAACGCCGTCATCATCAGCGTCATGGCGGGAATGAAACCCAGGCCCGTCATGAACAACAGCATCTGCAGGCTAAGCGAATAGTTTTGCCCACCGCCTGGCGCAGGGGTGCTGTTCATCATGGGCAGGCCTGCCGCCCACGCGCTTACCGGCAATACCAGCGACAGCAGCATCGCCAGCCAGAACTTTCTTTTCATTCGCCCTCGCCCCCTTGGCGCTTACGGCTTTTTTCTATGGCTGCGGCCAACCATTGTGCAAATGGCGGCGTAGCAGCCGCCACGTTGGCCGCATCGGCCTGCGGCGGTTTATCCATGGTTTTCAACAAGTTGACACTGCGGGAGGTGACACCCAATACCAGCCACTCGCCCCCCAGCTCGACAATCACCACGCGTTCATGTGGGCCCACCATGACCCCGCTAACAACGCGAGCAGGCTGAAAGCGCCCCATCATGCTGCCCATGGTAAAACGGCGGAACAGCCAGGCTGCAGCAAAAATCAGCCCCAGCACCAGCAACAGGCCAAACACCATCTGCACCATGCTCCAGAAAGGCGAAGGCCCCTCTACCGGAGGGGCCGCCCAAGCCGGGCTGGCTAGCAAAACGCACAGCGTAGGTTTCAGTTTCATTTTTGCAGGCGGCGAATACGCTCGGCAGGCGTAATGATATCGGTGAGGCGGATACCGAAGCGGTCGTTCACCACCACCACCTCGCCCTGGGCAATCAGGCAACCGTTTACCAGCACGTCCATCGGCTCACCAGCCAGGCCATCGAGCTCCACCACAGAGCCCTGTGCCAGCTGCAGCAGGTTGCGGATGGCGATCTTGGTGCGCCCCAGCTCTACAGTGAGCTGTACCGGAATGTCCAGAATCATGTCCAGATTCTGTGGCACCGACTGCGCACCGGTGGCGCCGGAGAAATCCTGGAACAGCGAGCTGGCTGTCTTGACCTCGGCAGCAGCGGCACTCTCCGCGACTTCCTGCTCGGCCATGGCCGCTGCCCAGTCGTCCATCACGCCTGCGTCGCTGCTGTCGTCTACAGCCCCAGCAATAGAATCCGGGTCAAAGGCTTGTTCTTCAGCCATCTTCGTTCTCTCCATTGGGCAGGTCGGCCAGATCGTGCGCGCCGGCCAGAATTGCATCTACTTTCAGTGCGTAGTTACCGGTCACCGTGCCATAGCTGCACTCCAGCACGGGGATGCCCGATACGTCTGCAACAATTTTTTCCGGTATATCCACCATGACCACATCCCCTTCTTTCAGGTTCAGGATCTGGCCCAGGCTAATCCTGGCGGTAGCCAGCGTGGCCACCAGCTCAACCTCGGCAGCCTGTACCTGCCGCTGCATCAGGTTGACCCAGCGGTTATCCACCTCGGTACGGTCGGCCTGCATGGTGCTGGCCAGGATGTCACGCAGCGGCTCTACCATCGAGTATGGCAGGCAAACGTGAAAATCGCCGCCACCGGCACCCAGCTCGATATGGAACGTTACCGCCACGACTACCTCGGTAGGCGTAGCGATGTTGGCGAACTGGGTGTTCATCTCGGAACGCAGATAGGAAAACTCGATCGGGTATACCGGCTCCCAAGCTTTCTGGTATTCGGTAAACACTACTTCCAGCATTTTCTGGATGATGCGTTGCTCGGTAGGCGTAAAGTCACGCCCCTCTACCCGCACGTGGAAGCGGCCGTCGCTACCAAACAGGTTATCCACCACCAGAAACACCAGATCCGGGTCGAAAATCAGCAAGCCGGTACCGCGCAAGGGCTTGATGTGCACCAGGTTCAGGTTGGTGGGCACCACCAGGTTACGTATGAACTCGCTGTACTTCTGTACCCGCACCGGGCCGACCGAAATCTCGGCATTACGGCGGATAAAGTTGAAGAAACCGATGCGCAGGTTACGCGCAAAACGCTCGTTGATAATCTCGAGCGTTGGCATGCGGCCACGGACAATGCGCTCTTGCCGGCCGATATCATACGACCGGACCGCGCCACTGTCCGCACCACCACTTTCGTCGTCCTCTTCCCCGGTGACGCCACGTAATAGCGCGTCTACCTCTTCCTGGGACAGGATTTCATCAGCCATACGGTATTACTGCTGCTGGATAATGAAAGAAGTAAACAGAACGCCGTCCACCGGCTCTTCTTCGGCGGCATCCATGGACTCGTTCATGATGCGTTTGATCTGCGCGCGCAGCTTCACCTTGCCTTCTGCCGACGCAACGTCTTCTTCGGTTTTGGAGGATAGCAGCAGGATCACGGCGCTACGGATCTTGGGCATGTAAGCCTTGAAGTTGGTTTTTGCTGCTTCATCCAGCAGCTCGGCCTGCATTTCCAGCTGCAACATCGGTGCAGTGGGGCCACCGGACAGGTTAACCACAAATGGCTCAACCTTTTCAAAGATAGGCGGGCCTTCTTTCTTCTCTTTTTTCTTCGGGGCTTCTTCGTGCTCTGCCGCTGCTGCGCCATGCGCGCCACCTGCGGCGGCCGCTTCGGCTGCATGTTTCTGGCCCAGGAACAAGTAGGCACCCAAACCGCCAACGGCAGCCAACACCAGAACCAAAAGAACAATCACGATAATCATCAGCTTTTTATTGCCACCAGCAGGAGCGGGTGCCCCTGCAGCTGCTGCTTTCGGGTCTTCTTTTTTCTCTTTTTCAGCCATTTGGGTTTAACTCGTCATGAGGAAATTGTTAAAGCGTATTTTCCTCATTTCCGGGCCAATTGAACAGCGTTTCCACAGATTAAAGCATCAAGCGTGAATACTCAGGCCGTTTTGGCGCGTAGTGGCGCCAGTGCGTGCCAGCTCGGCCTCGGGCAATACCGGCTCACGGCCTGCTTGATGACCCTGTCTGTGTCCTTGCCTGCCCTCTTGCTGTCGGGCCTGTTCCTGCGCCTGCTGCTGAGCTTGTTGATGGGCTTGCTGCTGGGTCGAAACCTGGGTGCTACCCAGCTGGATACCACTTTGCTCCAGCATGCGCGACAGCTGCGGCAGGCCGCTCTCTACAATGGACTTGGCCTCGGGGCTGGCTGCCACCACAGAAATGGTGGCTTGTTCCTGAGCATCGAAACGAATCGAAATATCCAGCGGCCCCAGGTTTTCTGGCGAGATCTGAATCGAGGCACTATCCAGCTTCATGGTCACCATGCTGCTCACTTTTTCACCAAAGGCAGCTTGCCACTCGGCGGTGCGCGCCATAGGGGTGTCGATACGCCATTCTTGAGTGGCCATGGCGGGTGCGGCACTTGTCAGCCCTGGCGGCAAGATTTGCCGCTGGCCGGCCACCATATCTGCCGCCTCGAGTGCCGAGGTGCTGGCTGCCTGCTGAGCCAAGCCAGCCTGCTGCATTTCCTTACGGAACATCAGGCGCACATCCGCAGGAAGAATATCGGTCTTGCCATGTGCTGCTACGGCGACAGTCTGCAGCGGCGAGTCGTCACGGGCAGCAAAGCCGCTTTGCTGCCCAGTTTGCTGAGCCAGTACAGCTACGGTTTGCGCCGGTGGCAGCACGCTTGCCTGGCTGCCCTTGTCTGTCAGCAGCTTGCCTGCATCTGACGCGGCAGCGGGCGGCAACGCAAGGTTATCACGCTTGGGCAAGGTGGTATCAGGGCGTAACTGGGCTTGTGCGGCCAAGGGCAAGGTAGCCTGCGCGGCCTGCTGCGTCAGCACATCCACATCGGCCACAGCTGCTGGCTGGCTAGCCGGCGCTAGCGGTGCAGCCAGCGGCAAGGCAGCCATACCGGCCTGCGCTGCCAGCAGGGCTTGATCGGGCTGCGCTGGCTGGTCTGGCTGCTCCTGCGCGGTATCGCCCAGCGCCGGCAAAACCTGTTTTTCCTGCTCCTGCGGGGGCAATGTCGCAGGCGGCTGCAGCAAGCCCGACATCTGCATCATCATGGCTGCGTCTGTCGCCGCAGGTGGTGCGGCCAACGTTTGCTCGGCCACGCGTGCGGCTGGCGTGGCCGCTAGCAGCGATGCGGGGGCAGCCGCCGGCAAACCCAGCAAACTGCCCAGGTCAGCCTGCTGACCCTGCCCGCCTTCCCCAAGCTGCCCGGCAAACAAGCTGGCAAACAGGCTATCGCCTGCTGCTGCCGCCGAACCGGCCGCAGCAGGCATGGCCGCACCAGGGCTGGCAGCCGCCGCAGCGGCACTGTGTGATACGGGTTTCAAGGAGAAGCTCATGGCAGGCACCCCATGTACGGAATGAGGCGTTTAAAGCAGGAAGCATGCCAATAGGAATAGGCACCATACCGCCGAGTGACCACAGCCACTATTGCGGCTTGGGCCTGGCGGCAAATTCGTCCAGCGCTTTTTGTTCTTGCCGCCGCTGGCGTAGCGCAAGGCGATTTTTTTCGCGCTCTTGCAGCACCTCATAGGATTTCAGCTGCTTGCGCTGCTGCAGCCAGGCCTGCTTTTCCATCAGAAAACGCTGCAGGCTGCGATCAACCTCACGGCTTTGCTGTGCGTGCGCATCGTCGAGCTTTTGCAAAAACAGGCGGTAGTCCGCCCATTGCGCCACACTGGTACCCGCTTGACCCAAGGACAACATGCGCTGCTGGTAGTCGCTGATATAGCCCTTGATCTGCTCCAGCGTGTTTTCAGCCTGGGCGTGCGCCAATTGCGCCTTGCGCATACGCTCTGCCGCCGCATCCATGCGGTCGGTGGCCAGGCGTACCAACAAGGCAAATTTGCTCATGACTCAGCCCTTAGCCAGCCAGCACGTCGTTCAGCAACAGCGTGGTCATGCCGGCATCCACGTTTTCATGCTGCGCCTGGGTCAGAAAGCCGGTGAGCCGGGTATGCAAGCGAATGGCTTCATCCAGCATCGGGTCCGAGCCGGGCACATAGGCACCGACGCTGATCAAGTCACGGCTGCGCTGGTAGCGGGAGAACAGCTGCTTGAAGCGGCGGGCACTGTCCATATGCTCGCGCGGCACCACATCCACCATCACGCGCGAGATGGACTGCTCGATATCGATGGCCGGGTAGTGACCCGACTCGGCCAACTCGCGCGATAGCACAAAGTGGCCATCCAGAATGGCACGCGCCGAGTCGGCAATGGGGTCTTGCTGATCGTCACCCTCGGACAGCACGGTGTAGAAAGCCGTAATGGAGCCGCCACCGGCCTCGCCATTACCGGCGCGCTCGATCAGCTGCGGCAGCTTGGCAAATACCGACGGCGGGTAGCCCTTGCTCACCGGCGGCTCGCCAATGGCCAAGGCAATTTCGCGCTGGGCCATGGCGTAGCGGGTAACCGAATCCATCAACAGCAGCACATCCAGCCCCTGCGCACGGTAGTACTCGGCCAGCGCGGTAGCATAGGCGGCGCCATGCAGGCGCATCAGCGGCGGCATGTCGGCAGGGGCTGCCACTACCACCGAGCGCGCCAGACCTTCTTCGCCCAGGATGTGCTCGATGAAGTCCTTCACCTCGCGCCCCCGCTCGCCGATCAAGCCCACCACGACGACATCGGCACGGGTATAGCGTGCCATCATACCCAGCAGTACCGACTTACCCACGCCCGAGCCGGCAAACAGGCCCAGACGTTGGCCGCGGCCAACCGTCAGCAGGCCGTTGATGGCCTTCACGCCGACGTCCAGCACGTGGCGCACCGGCGTACGTTGCAAGGGGTTCAAGGGCTGGCTGTACAGGGGGAAGTAGGCCTCGGGGAAAATCTGCCCTTTGCCGTCCAGCGGGCGGCCCAGGGAGTCCAGCACACGGCCCAGCAGGCTTAACCCTACCGGCACCTGGCGGCCCAGCGGGCCATTCACCTCGGCGGTAACCTGTTGCTGCCCATAGGCAGGCGGCTGAATGCTGCGCGACGGCCGCACCGGTGTGCCCGGCAACAAGCCCTGAATATTGGCTACCGGCATCAGAAACAGTTTATCACCGGCAAAGCCGACCACCTCTGCTTCTACCATATGGCCTTGTGCAATATGTACTTCACACGCACTCCCCACCGGCAAACGCAGACCAACCGCCTCCATTACCAGGCCGGTAACACGGGTAAGCTGCCCCTCTGGCAACCAGGCCGGTGTATTGGCGATGGCTTGCTGGCAAGCCGCCAGGTAACTACGCTGGCTTTGCAGCAAGTCAATCATGCGCAGGCAACCCCAGCGCCTGACGCAATGCGGCCAACCTTGGCGGTAATGTCAGGTCCAGCTTGACGCTGCCGGTATCTACCACGCAGCCACCGCGTGCCACCGCCTCGTCCGCCACCCACTGCCAGCTCACCCCGGCAAAACGCTCCTGTGCAAAAGCCTGTATCACGGCCAGGTCTTCCGGGTGGGCGCGCACGCGCGCCTGCAGCAGGCCCTGGCCCAGCTCATCCAGCGCCGTCTGCAGTACAGGCAACACGGCACTACGGTCTAGCGCAATCTTGCTGGCAACGATCTGCTCGGCAAAACCAACCGCCAGCTGCAGCACCTCGGCAGACAAGGCTGCACCCAGCTGCTGCAGCTGGGTTTCCATGGCTTGCTGCAGCTCGGCCAGCGGCGCCCAATAGCTCTCGAATTGCTGGGCAGCATCCGCCAATGCCTGCTGCGCGCCCTCTGCCTGGCCTTGCTGCAGCCCTTCTTCCTTGCCTGCTTCAAACCCGGCCTGCCAGGCTTCCTGATGGATAGCCTCCAGCTCAGCCGCTGTCGGGTAAGCCGGTGGTGGCAACACTTCTTCTGGCACCGCTTCGGTAGCTTCCACAACCTCTTCTACCGGCATCTCCAAAGCAGAAACCCCCTCTGCGGGGGCTTCAGTCGCGGCAATCATGGCTTCTGGCTGCGGGGCAGGTTGCGCCCCGATCTCGCCGAAACGCCAGGACCGCCACTGGCCCAGCGATTCCGCCGGGATGATGTTGTTACTCGACAAGGCCTTCGTCTCCACCTTTGCTTGCAATCACAATCTGGCCTTCGTCGGCCAGCTTGCGCACAATTTTGAGAATCTCTTTCTGCTCGGCTTCCACTTCCGACAGCTTGACCGGGCCTTTGGACTCCAGATCGTCGCGCAGCATCTCGGCCGCACGCGACGACATATTGCGGAAGATTTTGTCCTTGAGCTCCTGGCTGGTACCTTTCAGCGCCACCACCAGAGAATCGGACTGCACTTCGCGCAGGATGGTCTGGATAGAGCGATCGTCGATTTCCAGAATGTTGTCGAATACGAACATCTTGTCCTGGATACGCTGCGCCAGCTCTGGGTCGTACTCGCGAATGTACGACAGCGCCGAAGCCTCGACGTTGGAGCCCAGGAAGTTCAGGATCTCGGCCGTCATGCCCACACCGCCAGCCGCGCTTTTCTTCACGCGGTCGGAGCCGGACAGCAGCTGGGTCAGCACATCGTTCAGTTCGCGCAGCGCCTGTGGCTGCACGCCTTCCAGCGTGGCAGTACGGATCAGCACCTCGTTGCGCATACGCTCGGGGAAGTACGCCAGGATGGCACTGGACAGATCGGGGTCCAGGTGCACCATGATCGTAGCGATAATCTGGGGGTGCTCGTTGCGAATCAGGTCTGCCGCAGATGATGGATCCATCCACTTCAGGCTTTCGATACCGCTGTGATCATTGCCCTGCAGAATCTTGTCCAGCAGGTTGGCCGCTTTGTCCGGGCCCAGCGCTTCTACCAGCACATTACGCAGGTACTCGTCGGTAGCGCCAAAGTTAGCACGCGCCGCACATTCTTCGCGGAACTGGCCGACGACCTTTTCCACTTCATCGTGGCTAAGGTTGCTCAAACCGGCCATGGCAAGGCTAAGCTTTTGCACTTCCTTGGGCCCCAGGTACTTGAATACCTCAATGGCCTCAGCCTGGCCCAGGCTGAACAGCAGCACCGAGCTGCGACGAATACCGGCATCACTCATCTGACGTTATCCATTCTTTAATGATCTGTGCTGCCATACGCGGGTCGGCTTTCACCAGATCACGCGCAGCTTGCAGATGGGCCTCGTACTGGCGTCGAGCCTGCTCTTTCGGATCGCCACCATCGCCACCACCGGCTCCACCACTTTCGCCACCAGCCTGGCCACCTTCTTCGCCCTCTTCACCAGCCACAGCAAGCAGACGCCCACCGGCTGCAGCAGCGGCTTCTTCTGCGGCCTCAGGCGTATCCGGCACAGGTGGCTTGGCCACATCGCGCATGATAGGGCGCACCACTCCGAACAGCAGATACAACACGGCAAGGGCAAACAAACCGTACTTGATCAGCTCGCCCGCATTGGCAGCGAGGTAATCCAGTGCACGATCCTTCGCTGTGGTTACCGGCACGGCATCGGCAAAGCTGGCGTTTACCACGTTAACCGAGTCACCCCGGTCTTTATTGTAGCCGATGGCCTCTTGTACCAAGCTCTGGATTTGGGCGGACTCTTTGTCTGTCAGTGGTGTCGGTTTGGCTTCGCCATTGGCGTCCGGCACCATTTTGTAGTTCACCACCACGGCAGCCGTCAGACGCTTGATGTTCCCCTTGGGCATCTTGGTATGCTGGATGGTCTTGTCGACTTCGTAGTTGGTGGTAATTTCGCGGTGCGTGGTACCCGACGCCGTACCCATGGGCAGGCCGGACAGTGTCGCCGTACCCGGGGCGGCGCCTGGCGGCAAGGTAAGCGGCGCAGAAGCCGCCGACGGCGGCTGGTTAGTCAAAGCACCTGGTACGCCAGAAGGCAGGCTGGCATCTTTGCCCAGCGACTCGACAATCTGCTGGCTGCGGGTGGCGGACGGGTTGGGGGTAGAGTTGGGACGATAGGTTTCCGAAGTCTGCTCCACCTCGGCAAAGTCTACTGCTGCGGTTACCTGGGCGCGGGCGTTGCCCTTGCCAAAGATGGGCTCCAGAATAGCTTCTACTCGCTTGGCGTAGTCAGCTTCGATCTGGCGCACGTAGTCAAGCTGGCGACGATCAAGACCAGAGGCGCTATTGAGATCAGGCAGGCTGGACAACAAGTTGCCATCCTGATCGACAATGGACACATTGCGCACCGGCAAATTGGGCACAGAGCTGGAAACCAGGTGCAAGATACCGGCGATCTGTCCAGCATCCAGAATACGTCCGCCACGCATGCTCAGCATTACCGAGGCGGTAGGCAACTGCTGCTCACGCACAAATACGCTTTGCTTGGGCATGGCCAGGTGAACTCGAGCGGTTTCCACCACGCCTACGGATTCAATCGTGCGGGCCAATTCGCCTTCGATGGAGCGCTGGTAGTTCACCTGCTCGGCAAACTGGCTGATACCGAATTTCTGCTTGTCCATCAGCTCGAAGCCCACACCGCCGGCCTTGGGCAAGCCCTGGCTGGCCAGCTTGAGGCGTACGTCGTAGACCTTGTCGCTGGGCACAGAAATCACGCCGCCGTCACTGATCTGGTAAGGCACGTTCATCTGCTGCAGCGATGCAGTGATCTGGCCACCATCACGGTCGGCCAAGCCGGTAAACAGTACTTTGTAAGCAGGTTCGCGATTGAACGCAAAAAGGGCAATAGCAATAGACAACACCGCTGCGACAGCGGTGAAGAAGAGAATTTTTTTATTGTTGGGAAGGGCCTTGAAGCGCTCTAGCACTTCATTCAGGCGCACTTTCCAGGCAGGCGCAGCGTTGTCTACCAGATCAGCCATACAGTGGTTGTTTCGTTATTGATCTTCCGCTGCAAGCCAAACCGGGGCAGCGCAGCGCTACACTTGCGTATTCATGATTTCCTGATAAGCCGAAACCAGTTTGTTCCTGGCCTGCACCATGGTCTGGAAGCTCAGACTGGCTTTCTGCATCGTTACCATCACATCCTGGATGTCGACCCCCTCTTCACCCAGCTCAAAACGCTTTTGCAGCTCTTGTGATGTTTGCTGCACCTGGTTGACTTGCTCCAGCGTGGACTTCAGCACATTGGAGAAATCAACTTCCGGAGTGTCCTCGGCCGCAGGTGCCTGCTTGCCTGCGGCAAGCGCAGACATGGCCCGGAGCTCACCCAGCAACTGATTGATGCCTTGCGTAGACATGTTGACCTCTACCCGTTAAAGAACCTGCCTAGACAGATTCTCCATCTTCTTCGCGGTAGCGCTGCAGCTTGTACCGCAAGGTGCGCTCACTGATACCCAGCCTTTCGGCCGCGAGCTTCTTTGCACCACCGGTTGCTGCCAGCGCATCCAGAATATGCCGTTTTTCCACCGAGCGCATATCGGTTTCTTGCGGCGCCTCTTGTATTGCTTCTGGCGCGGGAACAGTTTTGGCAAACAGGCCAACGTTCAGCATCAGGTCGGCGGCAGAAACTTCCGTACCTGCGGCAAGAATTGCCGCTCGTTGCATTACATTGTCCAGCTCGCGGATGTTACCTTCCCAACTATAGGCCGTCAATTCTCGCTCGGCATCACTACCCAGCGCCAATCGCGGCTTATCCATTGCATCACCGTGTTTACGCAGCAATTTTCGTGCCAAAGGCAGGATATCTTCCGGGCGGGCGGCCAGGCCCGGCAAATTCAGCGGGAAGACATTCAAGCGGAAATACAGATCCTCGCGGAATCTCCCTGCCGCCACTTCGGCCTGGATATCACGGTTACTGGTGGCCAGCACCCGGATATTGAGCTTGATGGTTTTCAGACCACCGACACGCTCCACCTCGCGCTCCTGCAACACACGCAACAGCTTGGCCTGTAGAGGCAAGGGCATTTCGGTGACTTCATCCAGCAGAATAGTCCCCCCCTGCGCCTGCTCGAACTTGCCCGGCAAAGCGGTGGCCGCACCGGTAAACGCGCCCTTTTCATGGCCAAACAGGGTGGACTCCAGCAGGTTGTCCGGTATGGCTGCGCAGTTTACGGCGACAAACGGGCCATCCTTGCGGCGCGAATGCTGGTGCATGAAGCGGGCCAGCACTTCCTTGCCCGCGCCACTGGGGCCGGTAATCAGCACACTGGCGTCGCTGGGTGCCACCCGGCTGGCTACCGACACAATCTGTTTCATGGCTGGCGATTCGGCCACCATGGACTCGGCGGCCACCTCGGGCGCATCCAGCAAGAAACGCTCGACCTCATCGATCAGGCGCTGTGGTTCGAACGGCTTCAGCAGGTAATGGCTGGCACCCGCACGCAGCAGCTCAATGGCCCGCTCGATCACACCATAGGCGGTCATCAATACGAAGGGCAAGCCAGGGTAGCGATCTTTCACATGGGAAAACAGCGTGTAGCCATCCATGGGCTGCATCTGCGCGTCGGACACCACCAAGCCAACCGGCTCGCGGCGCAATACATCCAGTGCCGTTTCGCCATCGCTGGCTTCCACCACGCTGAAGCCTGACAGCTCCAGCGTATCCACCAGCGCTTCGCGCAGGTCTGCATCATCTTCTACTACCAGTACCGGCAATCGTTTCATGTGTTTCTACATCCGTAAAACTTAGTCAGCGTGCGCACGCCCCGCGCACAGCGCCACCAGACGGCCGGCAATCGCCGCCAGGGGCAATATTTCGTGCACGCCACCACAGGCAATAGCTTCCTTGGGCATGCCAAATACCACGCAAGAGGCTTCGTCTTGCGCGATATTGTGCGCACCGGCTTCTTTCAGCTCGGCCATGCCTGCTGCACCATCACGCCCCATGCCGGTAAGAATCACGCCGATGCAGTTTTTACCGATTACGTTGGCCGCAGAGCGGAACAATACATCTACCGACGGCTTGTGGCGGTTTACCGGCACGCCGTGGTGCAGGCTGGTGGCGTAGCCTATGGTACTGGCCGGCTTGACCAGCAAATGGGAATGCCCGGGGGCAATATACACATGGCCAGGTTGCAGCCGCTCGCCGTCTTCGGCTTCTTTTACAGTGAGCTTGCACAGTGCGTCCAGCCGCACGGCAAACGACTTGGTGAACATTTCCGGCATGTGCTGGGTAATGACAATAGGCGGCATATTTGCCGGCAAAGCCGTTAGCAACACCCGCAGCGCCTCTGTCCCCCCCGTAGAAGAACCAATCACGATCACCGTTTGCCTGCCCAGCGAGAGCTTGCCCGGCTGGCGCGGCAGAATCATGTCAGCACTATGGCTGGGGGCCACTTCTATTGGTTTGGTAGCTGCTGTTTTTTTATCGAGGGCCATACTTTCCCTTAGTCATTGTGCGGCAAACAAACTCTACACTGGCCCTGCCTTACGGCAAAACGCCAGACACCACGCCTCGCACGCCTGCTCTATCAGATCCAGCACCTGCTCAAATCCTTGCGGCCCACCGTAATAAGGGTCAGGCACGTCCGCCTCAGTACCCAATATCGACAACAATAACTGCGGTGTCACGCCTTTTTGGCGCAATGCCTGCAAGCTAGCCAGGTTGGCGCGATCTGCCGCCAGCATGTAGTCAAAGCGCTCGAAGTCGTCGGCACACACTTGGCGCGCGCGCTGCTGGCGCAAGTCATAGCCGCGCGCCAACGCCGCTTGCGTACTGCGTAAGTCGGGCGCTTCGCCTATGTGATAGGCATGCGTGCCGGCGGAGTCTACTTCAAGCTGGTCTTGCAGGCCATGCTTTAACAACATGCTGCGCATCACGCCCTCCGCCGTAGGCGAGCGGCAGATATTCCCCATGCACACCATCAGAATGCGTTTTTTCTCCATGACCTTCCTTTTGCGGCCAACCTTGACAGGCAGGCTGCTTACAAACCGTTCATCCAGGCCTTCTCCTTGAAGGCCTTCAATTCGTCGCGCAGCTTGGCGGCTTTTTCGAACTCCAGATTGCGCGCCGCTTCCATCATGTCTTTTTCCAGACGCTTGATTTCTTTGGCCAGCGCCTTTTCGTCCAGCATGGCTATGCGGGCGCTTTCAGCCAGTGCCTTCTTGTCCACCGGCTCGTTCTGGTACACGCCATCGATGATGTCCTTGATCTTCTTGTTCACCCCTTGCGGCACGATGCCGTGCTCGGCATTGAACGCTACCTGCTTGTTACGACGGCGCTCGGTTTCATCCATGGCGCGCTGCATGCTGTTGGTAATGCGGTCTGCGTACAGCAGCGCTTTACCGTGCAGGTTACGCGCGGCGCGGCCTATGGTCTGGATGAGGCTGCGCTCGCTACGCAGGAAGCCTTCCTTGTCGGCATCCAGAATGGCGACCAGGCTCACCTCGGGGATATCCAGGCCTTCGCGCAGCAGGTTGATGCCGATCAGCACGTCGAACATGCCCAAGCGCAGGTCGCGGATGATTTCCACCCGCTCTACCGTATCGATATCGCTATGCAGGTAACGCACCTTGATGCCGTGCTCGGTGTAGTAATCGGCCAGTTGCTCGGCCATGCGCTTGGTCAGCGTGGTCACCAGCACGCGCTCGCCACGCTCGATGCGCAAGTGGATTTCCGACAGCAGGTCGTCCACTTGCGTGGCTACCGGGCGTATTTCAATCACCGGGTCTACCAGGCCGGTTGGCCGCACCACCTGCTCCACTACCTGGCCGGCGTGTTCTTTTTCGTAATCGGCCGGCGTGGCCGACACAAAAATGGTTTGCGGCATCAGCTGTTCGAATTCGTGAAACTTCAGCGGGCGGTTGTCCACCGCCGACGGCAAGCGGAAGCCGTAATCCACCAGGTTTTGCTTGCGCGCCGCGTCGCCTTTGTACATGGCGCCCACCTGCGGCACGGTGACGTGGCTTTCGTCGATAAACATCAGCGCGTTCTTGGGCAGATAGTCGATCAGCGTCGGCGGCGCGCCACCGGGCTCGCGGCCGGAAAAGTGGCGCGAGTAGTTTTCGATGCCCTTGCAGAAGCCCATTTCGTACAGCATTTCCAGGTCAAAGCGCGTGCGCTGCTCGATGCGCTGCGCTTCGACCAGCTTGCCCTCTTTCAAGTACCACGCTACGCGGTCGGCCAGCTCCAGCTTGATTTTTTCGCAGGCGCGCAGCACGGTATCGCGCGGCGTCACGTAGTGGCTGGACGGAAACACGGTAAAGCGGCCAACCCGTTGTTTGGTGGTGCCGGTGAGCGGGTCGAACAGCGTGAGCGTTTCCACTTCGTCGTCGAACAGGCTGATGCGCAGCGCGGTGTCGTTGCTTTCCGCCGGGAACACGTCGATCACGTCGCCGCGCACGCGGAAGGTGCCGCGCGCAAAGTCGGTGTCGTTACGGTCGTACTGCATGGCCACCAGGCGGCTGACGATATCCTTCTGCGGCGTGGTTTCGCCTTCTTTCAGGTGCAGAATCATCTGGTGGTAGTCGGACGGGTCGCCAATACCGTAAATGGCCGATACGGTGGCCACGATCACGCAATCCGGCCGCTCCAGAATGCTCTTGGTGGCCGACAGCCGCATCTGCTCGATGTGCTCGTTGATGCTGGAGTCTTTCTCGATGAACAGGTCGCGGCTGGGCACGTAGGCTTCGGGCTGGTAGTAGTCGTAGTAAGACACGAAGTACTCCACCGCATTTTCGGGGAAAAACTCGCGCATCTCGCTGTATAGCTGCGCCGCCAGCGTTTTGTTGTGCGCCATGATGATGGCTGGCCGCCCGGTTTGCGCAATCACATTGGCCATGGTGTAGGTTTTGCCCGAACCGGTCACCCCCAGCAAGGTCTGGTAGCTCAGCCCGTCGGACAGGCCTTCCACCAGGCTGGCAATCGCCGCTGGCTGATCGCCCGCCGGGGCAAAGGGCTGGTGGAGCTTGAAAGCACTGCCTGGATAGCTGACTACCATGGAATTTCACTCATTTGTCACGCTTCATGCCGGCATCTAACGCATAACTGCTGTGTTTTCACTAAAAGTAATGCCGGACAAAGCAAAGGAATCAATTTAAAATAAAAGTGCTCGATAAACCAATAACAGGGTAAGCCTGACAGGCCGTGCCAAGACACGGCGCATTTGCGCATCACCGGGTGTGATACAGCCCTGCCAGCGTCTTACCTGCCGCATGAACATTGCATCGGAGTCATGAATGATGCTCAGAACCTTTGCCCTGCTGGGCTGCCTGGCAGCCAGCAGCATGGTGGCCTATGCCGCCCAGCCTGTAAACCTGCAAACACAGGCACTGACCAGTAGCCCACGGCTGAATTCCCAGTCGGTAGCGGTAGTAGACTCGCAAACCGGCAAGCTGGTTTACGAAAAAAACCCACTGCAAACCCAGCCGATTGCGTCCATCACCAAACTGATGACCGCCATGGTACTGCTGGACGCCGGCCTGTCGCTGGATGAGCCCATCACCATCACCGAGGACGAAGTCGACCGCCTGAAAAACACCAGCTCGCGCCTGAGTGTGGGCTCCACCCTCACCCGCCGCGAAATGTTGCTGCTGGCGCTGATGTCGTCGGAAAACCGCGCCTCGGCCTCGCTGGCACGCACCTACCCCGGCGGCAAGGCTGCCTTCATTGCCAAAATGAACCAGAAGGCACGCAGCATAGGCATGCGCAATGCAGTGTTCCACGACGCTACCGGCCTGGACATGCGCAATAGCGCCACGGCCATGGACCTGGTACGCATGGTGAAAGCGGCCTATCAGTACCCGTTGATCCGCCAGTTTTCTACCACCCACGAATACATTGCCCACCCCAGTGCCACCCGTGTGCTGCATTACAAAAACAGCAACCCGCTGGTACGTGAAGGCGAGTGGGATATCGGCCTGTCCAAAACCGGCTATATCGAAGAAGCCGGCCGCTGCCTGGTGATGGAAACCACCATGGGCAGCCAGCGCCTGATCGTGGTGCTACTGGCCGCCAATGGCTCGGCAGCGCGCGTGAACGACGCCAAGTCCATCAAGACCTGGCTGGAGGCACACCCCAACAGCTGGCTGTCAGGCTGATTCAAGCCAGGCTCTGCCACACAGAACAAGGCCCCGCGCAGTTGCGCGGGGCCTTGTTCTTTACGCTGCGGCCAACCTTTCACACGACAAGGTTGGCCGCAACGGTGCATCAGGACGGTTGGCGCCGGAATGCGATCAGATGATCCAGCTCCAGGCGGATACCGATAGGCTCGCCGATCGCGTGGTTGTGATGGCTGGGCACCTGCGCCAGCACCTGCTGGCCGGAGGCCAGCTGCAGCGTGTACAGGAACTCGGAGCCACGGAATACCTTGCCCAGTACCTTGGCTGTTACCGGGCTGGCATCGTCGTGCACCACGTCGTCCGGGCGCAGCAGCACGTCCACCTCGTCGCCCTCGGCAAACTGGCGCGGTACCGCGCTGCAATACTCGCCCAGCTCCAGCGTCACGCAGCGCGGGCCGGTTACCTTGCCCGGCACAAAGGCGCCCTGGCCTATGAAGTCGGCCACGTAACGGCTGGCCGGTTCGTGGTACAGCTCGTACGGCGGCGCCCACTGCTGCAGCTGGCCCTGGTGCATCACCCCCACCTTATCGGCCATGGCAAACGCTTCGTGCTGGTCGTGCGTGACCAGAATGGCGGTGGTGCCCTGCGATTTCAGAATCTCGCGTACTTCGCGCGACAAGCGTTCGCGCAGGTCGACATCCAGGTTGGAGAACGGCTCGTCCAGCAACAGCAGCTCGGGCTTGGGCGCCAGCGCCCGCGCCAGCGCCACACGCTGCTGCTGGCCACCGGATAGCTCGTGCGGGAAGGCCTGTGCGTACGCGGCCAACCCTACCACTTCCAGCACCGCCATCACGCGGGCCTCGCGCTCACTGCGGCCCAGCTTGCCCAGGCCAAAGCCCACGTTTTCCTGCACATTCAGGTGCGGAAACAGCGCGTAATCCTGAAACACCATGCCGATCTGGCGCAGGTGCGCCGGCACGCTGCTGGCCACACTGGCAATACGGCGGCCCGCCAGATGGATCTCGCCACCGGCCAAAGGCTCGAAGCCGGCGATACAGCGCAGCACGGTGGTCTTGCCGCAACCGGAGCTACCCAGCAGGCAGGCGATCTCGCCCTGCTGCAGGGTAAAGCTCATGTCATTGACCACGGTCTTGTCGCCATAGCGTTGCGACACCGACTGTAACTCTAGCAATGCACTCATCAGGCAACATCCCGTTGGCGCGACAGCAGGATGGTGGGAATCAGCCCCACCAGCACGATGGCGATGGCCGGCAATGCTGCCTGGTCCCACATGCCTTCGGCTGTCATGTTGTAAACACGTACCGACAAGGTGTCCCAGCCGAATGGCCGGGTCATCAGGGTGATGGGCATTTCTTTCATCACATCGACAAACACCATCAGTACGCCAGTAAACAGGCCGCCGGACAACAGCGGCAGATAGACCCTGCGCAGCAGCGCCCAGCCCGAATAACCCAGATTGCGCGCCGCCTCGTCGTGGCTGCGGGTAATGCGGTTCATGGCAGTGTCTACCGACGAATACGCCACCGCCAGAAAGCGCGCGACAAAAGCCAGCAGCATGGCCAGCAGCGTACCTTTCAGCACTGCCGTGACTTCGCCCTGCCAGCCCATGGCGGCAATGATCTGGTTATCCAGCCACGCCACCGGCACAAACACGCCCACCGCCAGCACGGTACCGGGGATGGCGTAGCCCATGGTGGCCACTCGCGCCAGATTGCGCATGGCCCGGCTGCCCTGACGGCGCACCAGGTAGGCCAGCACCAGCGCAATGGCCGTTACCAGCACGGCGGCAATCAGCGACAGGCTGACCGAACGCCAGGCGTAACCCAGAAAATCGCTGCTGAACTGGTTGGCAAAATCCAGCGACGCCCAGTACAGCAGCTGCAGCATCGGTATAACAAAAGCCAGCAGCAGCACGCTAGCTGCGGCCAACGTGGCCGCCCAGCCGCGCCAGCCCGCCAGCGGCAAGCGGGGCTGCGGTGCGGCACGCCCCGCCTGCGCGTAAGCACGGCGGCCGCGGCTGCGCTGTTCCAGCACCAGCACCACAAACACCAGCATCACCAGCAGCGAGGCGATCTGCTTGGCGGTATCCAGCGAAAACAGCGCAAACCAGGCTTTGTAGATGGCACTGGTAAAGGTGTCGTAATTGAACACCGCCACCGTGCCAAAGTCGGCCAGGCTTTCCATCACCACCAGAATCAGCCCGCCAGCAATCCACGGCCGCGCCATGGGCAGGGCGATGCGCCAGAAACCCTGGCTGCGCGACAAGCCCAGGCTCTGCCCCACTTCCAGCGCACGGCGGCCCATGGTGGCAAAAGCATTGCGGCTAAGCAGGTAAACATAAGGGTAAAACGCCAGCGACATCACCAGCACCAGGCCCCAGCTGCTGCGGATCTCGGGAAACCAGCGCATATCGTCGAAATGCGGCCGCAGCCAGGTCTGCACCGGGCCGGTGAATTCCAGCAGCCCAACCTGGGCAAAGGCCATCACGTAGGCCGGCATCGCCAGCGGCAGCATCAGCGCCCAGTTGAACAAGCGGCGGCCAGGAAAATCGTACACCGCCACCAGCCAGGCCAGGCTGACACCCAGCAACAGCACAACGGCACTCACCCCCAGCAACATGATGGCGGTGTTCTTGAACAGCTCGGGCAGCGTGAATTCGATCAGGTGCGACCAGATGGCAGGGTCTGGCGTCAGGGCAGACAACATCACCACGCCCAGCGGCACGATGGTGCACAGGGCAATCAGGCAGGCCAGTAGCCAAGGGATCACAAGCGTGTGCAGGCGGCTCATGGCAATAAAAAGGCAAGAAAAAGAGGCATTATCGTTGCAGGTGCGCCATTAAGGAAAGACAGCGCGGCAGAAAAGGTCACCGCAAGAAAACAGGGGCGCCGCAGCGCCCCCGCTTATCTACTAGCAAGCATGACTTTCAAGCTTACTTGTAACCCATACGGTCCATCAGCTTCACCGCCTCAGCCTGCTTGGCACCGGCTTCGGAAACGTTGATCAGGTCAGACTTGAAGCTGCCCCACGATGCAACGGTAGCGTTGGCCTTCACTTTCGGGTTGGCCGAGAATTCCATGTCGATATCGGCGTACAGCTTCTGCGCTTTTTCGGACGACAGCCACTCCAGCAGCTTTACTGCGCCTTTCGGGTTCTTGGCATGCTTGGTCACACCGGCGCCGGACACGTTAACGTGTACGCCGTTCTGTTTCTGGTTGGCCCAGAAAATGCCAACTTGCAGGTTCGGGCTCTTCTTCAGCAGACGGCCGTAGTAGTAGGTGTTGGCGATGCCGACATCACACTGGCCTGCGTCGATGGCTTCCAGCATCTTGGTGTCGTCCGGGAATACTGGCGCAGCCAGGTTGTCTACCCAGCCTTTTACCACTTTTTCGGTAGCCGCCACGCCCTTGTCGGCAATCATGGTGCCGACCAGCGACTGGTTATACACCTTCTTGGAGGTACGCAGGCACAGGCGGCCTTTCCACTTGGCGTCGGCCAGGTCTTCGTAGCTGGACAGCTGCTCCGGCTTCACGGTTTTCTTGTTGAAGAAAATGGTGCGCGCACGTACGGACAGGCCAAACCAGTTACCCGCCGGGTCACGCAGGTTGGCCGGAATGTTGGCCGCCAGCGCAGCCGATTTTACCGGCTGGAACAGGCCCATATTGCTGGCTTGCCACAGGTTGCCGGCGTCTACAGTCATGAAGATGTCAGCAGGGGTATTGGTGCCTTCCGCTTTCAGGCGTTCCATCAGCGGGCCTTCGCCGCCGCTGACCACATTCACCTTGACGCCGGTTTCTTTCTCGTAGGCTTCCAGAATCGGCTTGATCAGCTGCTCGGCACGCGCGGTGTACAGCGTGACTTCCTCTGCCATAGCCACACCACTGAACGCTGCCAGTACCGCAGCCAACATTACTTGTTTCTTCATGACCCGCTCCTTGTTCATTGCCCGGCAAGGGCAAGGTGTATCAACATGGGGGCCGAGTATAAACAGTGGAGAGAACCATTATCAACACCATTTCGTGCTTCCGCGTTATTTAGGCAAAACCGGGAACCTTACCCAATCACCTACGTCTACTTTCAGTTTTCCGTTACGCAAACGGGCCACCGCAAAGCGGGGTTGTACCTGCTCGATTTCCACATCACCCAGCTGCAGTTCGGGCACCCCCAGTACTTCGCCATCAATACGCCGGATCTCGGTAGCCGGGCGCGGCTTGTATACCACCAGGCGGTCGCGCACGGCCAGGCCATCCAGCGCACCGGCTGACAGATACACCTTGTCGCCCTCGACTCGGGCAACGCGCGTGGCAAACGGCAGGCACTGTACGGCACCGGATACCTTGGCGGCCACCTCTTCCAGCACCTGGCCCATAGCCTGCCCGTACTCGGACTCCACCATGGCATCAACGTTAAACACGCGGCTGGACTGCGCGTGCACGTCGCCGCGCGCCACGCGGCGCAGGTTGTCACGCAGCAAGACCCCGCCACTCAGGGTGTCGTACAGCCAGTATTCGATCTCGAAACGGCGCTCTACCGGCACATTGCGCACCGACATGCCCAGCAAACCTGCCAGCGGCCCGGTGTAGTACGTGCCCTGCCCGCTTGGCGTGCTACCACCGAACACCCCCACACGGGGCTCGCGGCGGGTGACGGCGGTATCGATAATGCGCCCGGCCAGCACAAACTGCGCCCCCTCGCGGCGGCCAATCTCGCGCACCGTTTCGGCGGCAGCCGTCGCTTCCAGCATGCGCCCGCCAGGGAAAATCGACATGGTGCCGGCGTAGAGCGCCTGGGTTTCACGGCGCAGGTTGAACAGCCTTACCAGCTCGCCCGGAAACCACACGGCAATGCTGCCCAGATCGCTGGCATCGGCTGGCCGCTCCAGCTGGAAATAGCTGGTCACGATACGGCGCGCCAGGAAGCGCCCCGGCGGCATGGCCGCGCGCTGGCAGGCATCGGCCTTCTGCTCGCCGTCGGCGGCATCGGTATCGTGCTCCACCCGCACCAGCAGCAGGCCATCGCGCAGGGTTTCAGACAGCACGCGTGTTTTGCCCGGCAAGCTCAACGGCCCCAGCATCATGCTTTCTGCCGTTTGCAGGCCAGCTACCACCTGGCTGGACGCCAGCATGCCGCCGCGGTGGGTAATGGCAATCTGGCGCAAGGCATCGCCAATGGCCGCTTCGCGCGCGGCCACACGGCCGGCTTCCAGCGAAGCCACACCCTCGGCCTGGTATACCTCGGCCTGCGCGCCCGGCAGCGCGAAAACAAACGCCGCCCAGCAGGCGGCGCGTAACAGAATGGATAGTCGCATCATGTCCTAGTGCGAAACGTAGAAATCCCCGCCGTATACACAGCCACTATCGGTGCAACCCAGCTTGCTACCGTCTGCGGCAGGCATCACCCGCGACGCAGCAGCTACGTTGCCCGCGCTGACCAAAGCGGTACGATACGCTTTGAAGAAGCCTTCATCCAGTACCACTTCGGCAATGGTCTCGCTGCTGCCATCGGCTTTGAACTCGGTAGACAGCAAACGCACGCCGCGCAGATAGGCATCCACGTAGACGCGGAAGGTGTCGTTGACCGTTACCAGATTACCCACCGAGCTGCTGCCGGACAGCTTGAAGCCCTGTACCTGCTCGGCCACGGCACGATAGGCATCCAGCTGCGAGGCGCGCATGGCCAGCAAGCGGCGCTGTACCGGCGACAGCTCTTTGCTGTTTGGTGGTGCGCCATAGCCCACTACGCGGATGCGCAGGGCATTGAATGTCTCCTGCTTGTGTTCCACTGGCGGGTCGGCCAAAGGGCCGACATAAGCCCCGCCCATCATTACCCCGCCCGGGGACATGACAGGCTGACGCGAAATACCTGGCTGCTCGTGGCTGCCGCCTACTGCCGGCGCATGTGCCACCGCGCCATGCGCGTCGGCAGCGGCTGGCGCTACCGCCACCACAGACCAGCCTTCACCCGCAGTGTTGGCCGCAGGCGCAGAGGCGCAGGCCGACAGCACGGTCATGGCCAGCAAGCCGGGAATCATTCGGGTGATATTTTTCATTATTTCGCTCCGCCGAGTATCCAAATCATTTTATAGCCACATCGGCTTATCGGACATCAAATAAAAATCTTGAGCCAGCTTACACTTTTAATTTAGAAAGTAGCCCTGACCTTGCGCAATCTACCGCATGCTGGCCGGCGTGATAAACTGCCAGCCGCCCGCACTCTAGGACTCTAGTTCATCATGAAAAAACTGCTGTGCTCCCTGCTGATGCTGCTGCCGCTGTCGGCACTGGCAGCCCCTACCGTCGAACTGGCTACCAACAAAGGCCTGATTACCATCGAGCTGGACGCCGCGCGTGCGCCCAAATCGGTAGAGAACTTTATCGCCTACGTGAAAGCCGGCCACTACAACGGCACCCTGTTCCACCGCGTAATCGACGGTTTCATGATTCAGGGTGGCGGCTTTGCCATCAAGGACGGCGAGCTGGCGCAAAAACCCACCCGCAGCCCTATCGCCAACGAAGCCGACAACGGCCTGAAAAACGTGATCGGCAGCATTGCCATGGCACGTACCAACGACCCGAATTCTGCCACGGCACAGTTTTTCATCAACCTGGTGAACAATGATTTTCTCGATTACCGCAGCAAAACCCCGCAAGGCTGGGGCTATGCCGTATTTGGCAAGGTAACGGCCGGCATGGATGTGGTAAACCGCATTTCCAAAGCACGCACCGCCATGATAGGTGGCATGCAGGATGTGCCTATCGAGCCTGTCGTTATCACCAAAGCCACCTATAAACCCTGATAGCAAGGATAAACAACATGATCAAGCTGACGACCAACCACGGTGACATCGTTCTGGAACTGTTTGCCGACAAGGCCCCGAAAACTGCGGCCAACTTCGAGCAGTACGTGATCGACGGCCACTACGATGGCACCATCTTTCACCGCGTCATCAACGGTTTCATGATCCAGGGTGGCGGCTTTACTGCCGACATGCAGCAAAAAGACACCCGCGACACCATCGAAAACGAAGCCAACAATGGTCTGTCCAACAAGACCTACACCATTGCCATGGCCCGCACCCCGGATCCGCACTCGGCCAGCGCCCAGTTCTTCATCAACGTGTCCGATAACGACTTCCTGGATTTCCGCAGCGAAACCATGCAAGGCTGGGGCTACTGCGTATTCGGCCAGGTGGTACAGGGCCAGGACGTGGTTGACCGCATCAAGACCGTGGCCACCGGCCGCAAAGGTGGCCATCAGGACGTACCGTCCGAGGCTGTGATCATCGAAAAAGCAGAAATCATCCAGGGCTAAGCCGCCCTGTACAGGCCGCCTCGTGCGGCCTTTTTTCATGACTGACACATGGCCATACACTTTATATCCGACCTGCACCTGCACCCGGGCGAGCCCTGGCTGGGGCAGCTGTTTACCCGTACGCTGGCGAGCTGGTGCGGGCAGATCGACGCGCTGTATATCCTGGGCGACCTGTTCGAGTACTGGGTAGGCGACGACGACAGCGACCCCTTTGTGCAAGACATGCTGGCCGCCATGCAGACATTCAGCACCTGCACGCCGCTATACGTGATGCGCGGCAACCGTGACTTTCTGCTGGGCGCCGGCTTTGCCGCCGCCAGCGGCGCCACCCTGCTGGACGAACCCCACCTGTTGCAGGCCTGCGGCCAACCTTATGTGCTGGTACACGGCGACGGCCAATGCACCGACGACGCCGCCTACCAGCAGTTTCGCGCCATGGTACGCCAGCCAGCCTGGCAGGCCGCCTTCCTGCAAAAGCCGCTGGCCGAGCGCCACGCCATTGCCCAGCAGATACGCGGCATGAGCGAGGCCAAGAAGCAGGACGAAGGCCTGAACGAGATGGGCGATGTCACCCCGGCTGCCATCGATGCGCTGCTGGCCGCCTACCCTGGCGCCACGCTGATCCACGGCCACACCCATCGCCCGGCCTGCCACACGCAGCAGCTGAACGGCGAAACCCGCCAGCGCTGGGTCATCGCCGACTGGTACGCCGGCCGCGGCGGCTACCTGCGCCTGGACGAGCACGGCCTCAGCGCCCACCTGCTGTCACTGTAAGCCATGGTTGGCCGCACGCTGCGGCCAACTCCCCCTGGCGTTAGCACGCCCCTCCCCCCTGCTAGCAGTTGGCACAAGCTGCAAGCTGGCCGTACAGGCCGGCCCAAAGGCAGGAAAAGCAGCGACAAGGGTTGCCACGCAAGGGTTTTCCCGCAAGGGGCAGCCCCAACTGACAAGCCTTATCCGCCTTTCTAGAATCCGGGCACACAAGAACCGCCACGCATGGCGGAACAACAACATAACCCGGAGTATCTGAACATGAGTTTGGGAATGCAGGCTTTACTGGCATTTATGCCCATCTTGCTGTCGGCCATCCTGCTGGTGGGCCTTAACTGGCCGGCCAAGCGGGCCATGCCGGTTGTCTTTATCGCCACTGCGCTGATTGCCGTGCTGGGCTGGGAAATGAGCCTGAACCGGGTGCTTGCCTCCACCCTGCAAGGCGGGCTGATTACCTTGTCGGTACTGTGGATCATCTTTGGTGCCATTCTGCTGCTGAACACGCTAAAGCACTCTGGCGGCATCCTGGCTATCCGTGAAGGCTTTGCCAATATCACGCCCGACCGTCGCATCCAGGCGCTGATCATTGCCTGGCTGTTTGGCTGCTTTATCGAAGGCGCCTCCGGCTTTGGTACGCCAGCCGCCATTGCCGCCCCGCTGCTGGTAGCCATGGGCTTTCCGGCCTTGGCTGCTGTGCTGCTGGGTATGATGGTGCAATCCACCCCGGTATCGTTTGGCGCGGTAGGCACCCCTATCCTGGTTGGCCTCAATACCGGCCTGGATACCGCCACCATCGGCGCCCAGCTGCAAGCCAATGGCAGCAACTGGCAAGCTTACCTGGCGCAGATCACCAGCCAGGTTGCTATCACCCACGCCATCATCGGCACCCTGATGCCGCTGTTCATGGTGATGATGCTCACCCGCTTTTTCGGCCGTAACCGCTCGTGGAAAGAAGGCCTGGCAGTAGCACCGTTTGCCATCCTGGCAGGCCTGGCCTTTACCGTGCCTTATGCCCTCACCGGCATGCTGCTGGGCCCGGAGTTCCCGTCCATCATCGGCAGCCTGGTTGGCCTGGTAATCGTGGTCACCGCCGCCAAGGCCGGTTTCCTGATGCCCAAGCAGACTTGGGACTTCGCGCCAGCAAAAGAATGGCCGGAAGAGTGGCTGGGCTCGGTGGAAATCAAGCTGGAAAGCATCGGCAACAAGACCCCGCTGTCGGTTGGCCGCGCCTGGGTGCCCTACCTGCTGGTTGCTGCCCTGCTGATCCTCAGCCGCACTAACGATACCGTCAAAAATGCACTGAAGGCCGTGGCCTACAAGAGTGGCGACCTGCTCGGTGAAAAAGGCATTACCGCCGTCATCGACCCGCTGTACCTGCCGGGCGGCATTCTGGCGATCGTGGTGATTGCCACCTTCTTCCTGCACCGCATGAAGTGGTCGGAAATGCGCGCAGCCATTGGTGAGTCGGGCAAGGTACTGTTTGGCGCCGGCTTCGTGCTGATGTTCACCGTGCCGATGGTCCGCATCATGATCAACTCCGGCGTGAACCTGTCCGGCCTGAAGTCGATGCCGATTGCCATGGCGCAGTATGTCGCCGACACCTTTGGCGCCTCTTACGCTTTCTTTGCGCCTACCGTGGGTGCCATGGGGGCGTTCATTGCCGGCTCCAACACCGTCAGCAACATGATGCTGGCACAGTTCCAGTTTGGCGTAGCCGAGAACCTGGCTATTACCAGCTCCATGATTGTGGCCGTGCAAGCCGTGGGTGCGGCGGCGGGCAATATGATCGCCATTCACAACGTGGTTGCAGCCTCCGCCACGGTGGGCTTGCTGGGGCGTGAAGGTGCCACGCTGCGCCGCACCATCCTGCCAACGCTGTACTACCTGGTGATGGCTGGCCTGATTACTTGCCTGGCGTTGTACGTATTCGGCGTACGCGACGCGCTGTCGGCCTGATAACACGCTTGTTTCTGCAAAAGCACACACCCCGGCCCTGCCGGGGTTTTTCTTTTCTGACGGCGTTTGCGCGCCGTTGTTAAGCTAAATCTAAACAGTCAAAGCTGCATTTGCATGCTACATAATCAAATCAAGTGCCAAGCTTCAGTTTTTCCGATTTTCGTTCGATACTTATCTGGCTTATTAATCTTCATTACAAAATCAAAAGGGGGGCACACATGTCCGTACTGAAAGAATTCCGCGAATTTGCCATGCGCGGCAACGTGATCGACCTGGCCGTCGGTGTGGTGATCGGTGGTGCCTTCGGTGCCATCGTCAAGTCGCTGGTGGACGACGTGATCATGCCGCCCATCGGTCTGCTGATCGGCAATGTCGACTTCGCCAACCTGTTTATCGTGCTAAAAGAAGGCGCCAAGGCGGCCGCCCCGTACGCGTCCGTTGCCGCCGCCAAGGAAGCCGGTGCCGTGACCCTGAATATCGGCCTGTTCATCAATGCCCTGGTCAGCTTTACCATCGTAGCCTTCGCCATCTTCATGCTGGTAAAAGTGATCAACCGCCTGAAGCGCGAAGAAAAAGTGGCCGAGGCCCCGGCGGAAGTCACCACCAAGGAATGCCGCTACTGCCTGTCCAGCATTCCGGTGAAAGCCACCCGCTGCCCGTGCTGCACCTCGCTGCTGGACTAAGCGCCAGCAGCGCCGCTAGCAACAGCAAGGCCGCCCATGGGCGGCCTTGTGCTTTTCGGCGCATCAATTGCCGGCCTGGGCCAACGGCTGCGCTTACTACTGCATCACCCCATCACCGTCACTTGCGGCACCCCTTGCTGACACAGCGCATCTACCGCACTGCGCAAAGGAATGGTCGCGCCCACCACGCCACAGGCGGCGCTGCCACTGGCCACGGCGGCCGCCAGATGCTGTGCCGGCGTTGCCTGCGGTGCTTGCCACAGGCTGGCCAGCAAGCCGGCCATGCTGGCGTCGCCCGCGCCTACCGTATCCACCACCGCCACCGCAGGTGGTGCCAGCTGCCAGGCAGTATCACCCATGTACAACTGCGCGCCAGCCGCGCCACGGGTGTACAGCACCCAGGCCTGCGGATTCCATTGCCGCAAGGTCGCCAGCGCGGCAGCCTGGTCGTGGTGGCGGAACAGCCCAGCCAGATCTTCGTCCGACACCTTGACCACGTCGGCCAGCGCCACCATCTGGCGGAACATATCGTCGTAACCCTCGTCCATGGCCACGCGGAAGTTCGGATCGTAGGCGATACACGCCCCCGCCGCCTTCAGCAGCCTGGCCTGCGCCAGCAGGTGGCCAGCCAGCGGCGGCCGCGCCAGACTGATGCCGCCAAACAGCGCCCAGCGCGCCGCCTGCGGCCAACCCTGTGGCAAGTTGGCCGCATCAAAGTACAGGTCGGCGCTGCGGTCACCGACAAAGAAGTATTTGGGCGGCTGCGTGCTATGCACCATGGCCAATAGCGGCGAGGCGTCCACCTGCTGCAGATAGCGCCAATCCAGCCCCGCCTCGTGGCTGGCCGCCAGCAAGGTATCGCCAAAGCAATCGCGGCTGATGGCGCCGGCAAATGCCGCTGGCAGCCCCCAGCCGGCCAGAATGCGCGCCACGTTCCACGGCGCGCCCCCCGGGCGCGACAGCCAGCGCCCGTCGGGCTGGATGATCATGTCGGTCAAAGCCTCGCCAAAACAGAGCAAGGCCGGTAAGGGCTGTGTCATTGCGTCTCCTGCATGAAAAAAACCTGCCGCAACGCGGCAGGCCAAGACCTCATCCGGAACCGGCAGCTTGCGCTGCCCCACCGCGGCATCAGAAGCCGATGTGCACACCACCAAACAGATAGTTGTCACGCTGCTTGTTGTTCTTCTTGTCGGACTTGTATTCGAGGAACAGGCTGGTCTGGAAACGGCTGTCCTTGCCGGACAGATCGTAGTCGGCGCCCAGCAGGCTCACCTTGTGCTTGCCGCCATTGGTGTAGCCGTAGTCCTTGGTATTGATATAGCCGGCACGCACGCCCAGGCGCTGCGGCTTGTACTCGGCGTACACACCCACGCTTTTCTGGGTGGGGCCTTTCACATTCTTGGAGTTGTTGAACTCGGTCGCCAGGGTCAGGCCGGCTGCCGGTACCACCTTGAACGCCAGCAGGGTATCTTTCAGCGTACCGCTGGCTGCCACTTTTTGCTGGCCAAACGACAGGCGGGCACCAAACATGCCTTGCTCGTAGGTACCGCTGGCGGCCCAGGCGTCAGTCGGGCGCTGCTGGGTGGTGGTTTTGTCTTCACCCGGCGAGTAGCTGAAGGAAAGTGCCAGGCCATTCAGGTTCGGCGCTTCGTACTTGAAGGCACCACGGCTACTGCCACCGCCGCTGGCAATATCGCCACGGTCCGGGCCCACGTCGTAGGCGTACAGGTTGGCCTTGAAGTAGCCATCACCATAGGCATTAATGCCACGGCCTACTTTTACGGTACCAAAATCACCCTGTAGGCCGACAAAAGTATCGCCATTGGCAAAATGGTCGGTACCTTTATTATTATCCAGTTTGATATCGGTATTTACCTGCAGCAGCGCTTTCAGGCCGTTACCAATATCGGCACTACCCACCACATTCAATTCGGAACCGCCGTCTTCTACCGCACGGTTGCTAATACCGTTTTCTTTTTTGGATGCCATACCTACTTCGGCCTTGCCGGTAAATTTGATTTCGCCATCCAGGGCAAAGGCGTGGCCGGCCATCAGGGTGCTGGCAATCAGCAGGGCAATGTGTTTCTGGTTCATGCTTTGTCTCCGTTTGTGTTTATTTTCCAGCGCTTGCCGGTGTTGCTTATTTAAAACGGCGCCAAACATGTAGCCAATAAGTTACAAAACAAAATACCCCATTTACTGCCTTTAATTGGTTACCAGCAACAAAATATTGATCACAAACAAAATACAGCATTAACATTTGAAATACAGCACAAATAAATAAAGGCACCTTGCGGTGCCTTTACTCAAACCAGTATCACGCCGCTCAGGCAGCAGCCTTGCTGGCAGCCAGCCTGGGCAGTGCCTCGTCTGCGCTATCAAACACATGCACGCGCTCGGCCGGCAGCGCAAAGCGCAAGCTATCGCCAATAGCCGCAGCGTTACCCGTCAGCTTGACCACCAGCGGCGCCGGCGACAGGTCGGTGTCCAGGTAGGCATAGCTGTGCTCGCCCAGGTGCTCCAGGTGGGTGATGCGGCCAAGCAGGCTGCCCTCGCCTACCTGCACGTGTTCGGGACGTACGCCCAGCGTCACCGTACTGCCGGCCAGCTGACCGGCGGCGTTCACTGCCGCCAGCAGCGTGGCAGTACCCGCCTGGCACTGCAGGCCGTCGCTGCGCGCCATGCTGACCTCGGCCGGGAAAAAGTTCATGCCCGGCGAGCCGATAAAACCGGCCACAAAGCGGTTTTTCGGGTGGTGGTACAGCTCCAGCGGGTGCCCCACCTGTGCAATGCTGGGCACGCCTTCCTGCCCGGCCAGTGGTTTGAGCAGCACGATCTTGTCGGCCAGCGTCATCGCTTCTACCTGGTCGTGCGTCACGTACACCATGCTGGCGCGGCCCAGCTCGCGGTGCAGGCGGGCAATCTCCACCCGCGTTTTCACGCGCAGCGAGGCGTCCAGGTTGGACAGCGGCTCGTCAAACAGAAACACCTTGGGCTGGCGCACGATGGCACGGCCAATGGCCACGCGCTGGCGCTGGCCGCCGGACAGCGCGCCCGGCTTGCGGTCCAGCAGCGCGGTAAGGTGCAGCGACTCGGCGGCGCTGCGCACGCGGCGCTCCACCTCCGCCTTGCCCAGTCTCAGGTGGCGCAGGCCGAAGGCCATGTTGTCGTACACCGTCATGTGCGGGTACAGCGCGTAGCTCTGGAACACCATCGCCACGTCGCGCTGCGCCGGCGGCACCTCGTTCACGCAGCGGCCATCGATATACAGCTCGCCGCCGCTGGCGTCGTCCAGGCCGGCGATCAGCCGCAGCAGCGTGGATTTGCCGCAGCCGGACGGGCCGATGAACACGCAGAATTCGCCCGGTGCGATGGTGAGGTGGATGTCGGCCAGGATGGGGTTGCCACCAAAGCGCTTTTGAATGCCCTGCAGTCGGATTTCGCTCATGATCAGCCCTCCACGGCCAGCTGGATGAAGGCAGCCGACATCGGCGCCAGTTCGATGACTTGTCCGGCAGCCTGGCTACCGTCGCTGTGCAGCAGCACGCGGGCACCGGCCGGCAGTGGCAGGTTGGCCGCATCGCAGCCAAGGTTGAAGACACACTGCAGCTGTTGGCCATTGCCGCTACGGCCAAAGCTCAGCAGGCTATCGTCGGCTGCGCCCAGCACGAAGTCGCCACCATGCAAGGCCGGCTGCTCCCGGCGCCAGGCCAGCAGCTGCCGCCAGAACGCCAGCGTGCTGGCAGGCTGTGTCGATTGTTGTGCCACCGCCGCAGCACGGTGCGCCGGCCACAGCGGCAGCCACGGCTGCGTGCTGCCGAAGCCGCCGTCGACGCTGCTATCCCACGCCATTGGCGTGCGGCAACCGTCGCGGCCCTTGAACTCGGGCCACAGTACCTTGGCGTAGGGGTCTTGCAGCTCTTCGTAGCGGATCTCGGCCTCTGGCCAGCCCAGCTCCTCGCCCTGGTACACGCACACCGGCCCCGGCAGCGCCAAGAGCAGCATGGCAAACACGCGCGCGCGCGCCGCCTCGCTGCCGCCCAGCGCCGCCCAGCGGCTAACCACGCGGATGTTGTCGTGGTTGGACAGCGCCCAGCACACGGTGGCGTTGCCGGCCTCGGCCACGTACTCCTGCAGCACGCGGTGCAGGTAGCGCGGGTGGCACTCGTCGGTCAGCAGCGTGAACACGTAGGCCATGTGCAGCAGCTCGCTGCCGGCGGTGTAGTCGCGCAGCGTCTGGTACTGCAGGTCGTCGCCGATCTCGCCCACGGTAATGGCGCCGAATTCGTCACACAGGCGTCGCAGGCGGCGGATGAAGGTCAGGTTTTCCGGCTGCGTCTTGTCGTACAGATGGCGCTGGAAGGCGTACGGGTTGCTGCGCGGCACGCCGCCGGCGTAGCTGCCGGCCGGCTGTGGCGGGTTGTCGCGCAGTTGCGCGTCGTGGGTGTAGAAGTTGACGGTATCCAGCCGGAAGCCGTCCACGCCCAGCTGCAGCCAGAAGCGCGCCACGTCCAGCACCGCGTCCTGCACCGCCGGCTGGTGAAAGTTGAGGTCCGGCTGGCTGGTGAGAAAGTTGTGCAGGTAATACTGGCCGCGGCGGGCGTCCCACTGCCAGGCGCTGCCGCCAAAAATGCTCAGCCAGTTAGTGGGCGGCGTGCCATCGGCGCGCGGGTCGGCCCACACGTACCAGTCGGCGCGGGCGTTGTCGCGGCTGGCACGGCTTTCGGCAAACCACGGGTGCTGGTCCGATGTGTGGCTGAGCACCAGGTCGATCAGCACTTTCAGCCCCAGTTCGTGGGCGCGGCCAACCAGCGTGCGAAAATCGTCCAGCGTGCCGAACATCGGGTCCACGTTGCAATAATCGGAAACGTCGTAACCGAAATCAGCCATCGGCGAAGTAAAAAACGGGGAAATCCAGATCGCCTCGGCGCCCAGTTGCGCAATATGCGGCAGGCGGCGGGTAATCCCCGGCAAATCGCCGATACCGTCGCCATTACTGTCCTGGTAGCTGCGCGGGTAAATCTGGTAAATCACGGTGTTTTGCCACCAGTGTTGATTCTTTTGCATGCTTTTATTCCTTGGCCACGAAAATCACGAAGAGCACGAAATAACACCCGCTGTGCCATGACGCTTTGCGTCATGCGTTGAATAACTGGCGATGGACTATTTCGTGCCGGCGATCAGGCAGTATTGTTTTCCTGGTAATGCACAGGTGTTTTATGGCGAAATCACATCAGCCTTTTACCGCACCGGCAGTCAGGCCCGACACGATCTGGCGCTGGAATATCAGCACCAGCACGATCAGCGGCACGGTGACAATCACAGACGCGGCCATGATGTTGCCCCACGGCAGCTCGTAGCTACTGGCACCGCTAATCAGCGCGATGGCCACCGGCACCGTGCGCTGCTCGCCGGACAGGGTGAAGGTGAGCGCAAACAGAAACTCGTTCCACGCCGCGATGAAGGCCAGCAGCGAGGTAGCCGCCACCGCCGGCCACAGCAGCGGCAGGAAGATGCGGAAGATCACCGTCAGCACGCCGGCGCCGTCCATCAGCGCCGCCTCTTCCAGCTCGCGCGGCAGCTCGCGCATGAAGGTCACCAGCACCCACACGGTAAACGGCAGCGTGAAGATCAAGTCGGACAGCACCAGCGCCCACAGGCTGTCGTACAGGCCCAGCCAGGAGATCAGCTCGAACAGGCCGGACAGGATGGCCACCTGCGGAAACATGGACACGCCGAGGATGGTCATCATCAGCACGCCGCGACCACGGAACTGCACCCGCCCCAGCGCGTAGGCCGCCAGCAGCGACACGGTGAGCGACAGCAGCACCACGCCGCCCGCTACCAGCACCGAGTTCAGCAGGTTCTGGCCGAAAGGCTGCTCGGCGAACACCGCCACGTAGTTGGCCGCACTCCACACTTTGGGCCAGAAATCGCTGGAGAACAGCGCACTGCCCTGCTTGAACGAGCTGGCAACGGCGTAGGCAAACGGGTACAGCGAAAACGCCAGCACCAGCGGCAGCAACAGGTAATAGGCCAGGTCGGTGGCCTGCAAACGCTTGGGCAGCATCTTAGTGGCCCTCCATGCGGCGGCGCGCCAGCGCCATGTAACACAGGGTGATCAGCGCAATCAGCAGGAACAGCAGCGTGGCGGCGGCCGAGCCGTAACCGGCCAGCTGGAAGTCGATCAGCTGCTCGCGCACGTACACCGACATGCTCTTGGTGCTGCGGCTGTTGGACGTCATCACGTAAATCAGGTCGAACACGCGCAGCGCGTCCAGCGTGCGGAAGATCATCGCCACCAGCACCGCCGGGGTGATCAGCGGCAGCGTGATGTTGACGAACACCGACCAGGTGGGCACGCCGTCCACGCGCGCCGCTTCGTAGCAATCGCCCGGCACCATCTGCAGCGCGGCCAGGATCAGCAGCGCCATGAACGGCGTGGTCTTCCACACGTCCACCAGCACGATGGTGGCAAAAGCCAGCTCGGGGTCGGCGGTCCACGCCAGCGGCGCGTCGATCAGGCCGGCCGACAGCAGCATGGCGTTGATGACGCCAAACTGGTCGTGCAGCATCCAGGTCCACATCTTGGCCGACACCACGGTGGGGATGGCCCACGGCACCAGCACGGCGGCGCGCAGCAGCGCCTTCAGCGGCGACGGATGGTTCAGCATCAGCGCCACGCCCAGGCCGAATACGGTTTCCAGCGACACCGACAGCAGCGCAAACCACAACGTGTTGCGCACCGCCTCCCACCATTGCGGGTCGGCCAGCACGCCAGCGTCGCCAATGTAGTTGGCCAGGCCGACAAACTGCCGCGCCGACAGGTCGGACAGCTGGGCATCGGTCAGGCTCATGAAAAAAGTACGCGCCAGCGGCAGGCCGGCGATGGCCAGCAGCACCAGCAGGCTGGGCAACACCAGCAGCCAGGCCATGCGCTGCCGGCTGCGCTGCAGCGACGACAAGGCACCGCCCGCCGGCAAGGTGGCGGTCAGGGTTGAGCTAGACATAGGGTTCTCCGCGAGGCGGGCACCGGCCAGGGTTGGCCGAAGCCGATGCCGCCCCGGTCAGGGCAGGCAGGGGCTTACTTGGCGCCGCTAAAGCCTTGCGGTGCCAGGCGCTTGAGCTGGGCGTCCAGCTGCGCCAGCGAGGTCTTGGCGTCGGTCTTGCCGGACAGCACATCGTGGGTGGCATTCCAGAACTGGTTGCTCACCTGGTTGTAACGCGCGGCCGATACCGAGGACGGCCGACCCACGGCGCTGGTGAAGGTGTTGTACAGCTCGCCAAAGAAGGGGTTGGCTTTCAGTACGTCCGGGTCGCGGTACAGCGCGGAGATGGTGGGGTTGTAAGAGCCACTGATGGCGCGCATTTTCTGCACGCTGCTGCTGGTGAGGTAGTTCACCAGTTCGGCGGCCAGCTTCTGGTTCTTGGAGTACTTGGACACCGCCAGCTGCCAGCCACCCAGCGTGGCAGCGTTGCGGCCGTCGGCGCCGCCCTTGGGCAGCGCCACCACGCCCACCTTGTCTTTCACCACGCTATCCGGCTTTTGCGCCAGCGCCCAGGCGTACGGCCAGTTGCGCATGAACACCGCATTACCGGCCTGGAACACGCCGCGCGCTTCTTCCTCGCCATAGTTCAGCACCGCTTTCGGGGTGATGGTGCCCACCCAGCCGGCGGCGGTGGTCAGCGCCTTCACCGCCTGCGGGTTGTTGATGGTGGGTTTGCCGCTGGCGGCGTCGATGATGGTGCCGCCCTTGTAGCTCACCACCCACTCCAGCGCGTCGCAGCTCAGGCCTTCGTAGGCACGGCCCTGCCAGACATAGCCCCACATCTTGTCGTTGCCGGCGGCACGCTCGGCGTCCTGGATCTTTTTGGCGCTGGCGGTCAGCTCCTCCCAGGTTTTGGGTACCGGCTGCTTGTATTTCTCCAGCAGGTCTTTGCGGTAGTACAGCACGCCGGCGTCGGTAAACCACGGCATGGCCAGCAGGCGGCCGCCGATGGTGTTGTTGCTGACAATGCCGGCAAAGTGCTGTTTCTCGGCACCGTTGGTGTACGGTTTCAGGTCCAGCAGGTGGTTGGCCAGAATGCCGGGCCACACCACGTCGATCTGGAACACGTCGATCTTGTCGGAGCCGCTGCCCAGGATCTGCTGGTACAGCGCCAGGCGCTCGTTGGAATCGTTGGGGGTGGATACCACCTGCACGTCGTGGCCGGTTTTCTTGCTCCACTCCGCTACCGACTGCTTGCACAGCTCCAGCTCCTGGCCTACCGCACCGCAGGAAATTTTCAGCGGGGCGGCCTGGGCAGCTGCAGCCAGGGTCATCAGTACGGCCGTATGTATCAGGCTAGATTTTTTCATCTTGTGTCTCCTCGTTGTGTTGTTGGCCGCACGCCTGCAGGCCTTGTGGCCAGCAGCGTGCCGTCGCCCTGCCATCTAAACGCGGAAACGTTAATGCGCCATTTCATTGCCATGCCGATGCCATTAACAATTGCAACACCCGCCGCGCCCGGCCTAGGCAAAAGCCAGCAAACGCGCCAGGTCGTCACGGCGGTAAGGTTTGGCCAGGAACGGCACACCGGCCGGCCAGTCGCTGCGGCGGGCATGGTGCTCGGGCGGCAGGCCAGAGGTCAGCACTACGCGCAAACCCGGGTAGCCGGCCTGCAAGGTGCGGTACAGCCGCACGCCGTCGCCGCCCTCGCCCAGCATGATGTCGGACAGCACCAGGTCGGCCTCGCCGCCAGCCGCCAGCCAGCCCAGCAGCGCCGCCTCGCTGGCAAACACGCTGACACGCGCGCCCAGTGCGGCCAACTGTTGCTGGGCGGTGTCGCGCACGTCGGCGTCATCCTCTACCAGCAATACGTGGCGCGCAGGCAGCACCGCCGGCAGCACGCTGGCGCTGGCTGGCGGGCTATGCTGGCCGGCGCTGGCCGGTAGCTCGATGCACACGGTAGCCCCCTCGCCCTCGCGGCTGTGGATGGCCAGCTCGCCACCGCTTTGCTTCACAAAACCGTACACGATGGACAAGCCCAGGCCGCTACCCTTGCCCTGTGCCTTGGTGGTAAAGAACGGCTCCAGCACGTGCGGCAGCACCTCGGGCGGGATGCCCGGGCCGTCGTCCTGCACATTGATGACTACCCAGTCGCGGCCGTCGCGCTGGATGCGGCCAACCCGCAGCTGCAGGCTGCCGTGCTCGCCCATGGCCTGTGCGGCATTGAGCGCCAGGTTGAGGATGGCGTTTTCCAGCTGGCCGCGGTCTACCTGCACCACCATGCCTTCCGGCGCGTCCACACTCACACGGATACCGTCGCTGACGCTGTATTCCACCAGGTCCAGCATCTCGTACAGCATGTCGCCCACGTCCACACGCTCGGTACACAGCGGCTGGCGGCGGGCAAAGGCCAGCAGCCGCCGTGTGAGTGCGGCAGCCTTGTTGGCCGCGACGTGGGCGCGCTCCAGGCGCTGGCGCGCCTCGGGCGGCAAGTCGGCGCGCTGCTCCAGCAGCTCCAGGTTGCCCAGGATAGCGATCAGGATGTTGTTGAAGTCGTGCGCCACGCCGCCGGTAAGCTGGCCCAGTACTTCCATTTTTTGCATTTGCTGCAGCTGCGCCTCGGCGGCGCGGCGGGCGGATACGTCGCGGCACACCGCCACCCAGCCGCCCTCCGGCATGGCGTGGCTCATGAATTCCAGCACACGCCCGCCGGGCAGGTGCAGCTCGGCGTGGCTGGCTATGCGGTGGCTGTCGTCCGGCTGGGCCACGGTGTCGCCGGCCACCGCCTCCCAGCGCGTGCCGGCCGGCATGGCGGCACGCAGTGCGGTGTAGGGCATGCCGCTGTACAGGCAGCCGGTGGTCATGCCCAGCTGGGCCGGAAACTGCGGGTTCCATACCATCAGTTTGCCGTTATCGTCGTACACCGACAGGCCGTCGTGCATGCTGCGAAACACGGTTTGCAGCAGGCGGCGCTGCGTCTCGATACCGTGTGACAGGCGCTGTTTTTCCAGCAAGTTGTCGCGGAATACCTGGAACGCGCGCGCCAGGTCGCCGATTTCGTCGGCCTGCTCGGTAGCCGGCGTCAGCTGCTCGGTATCGCCGCCGGCCAGGCGGCTCATCACGCTGGAAATCGCCTGCATGCGCTGCGCCACGCGCCGCACATAGGCTGCGGCCAACAGTGCTACCGCCACGCCAATGGCCGCCAGCAGCAAGGCACTACGGCTGCCGGAGCGGATTTCGGTGGCCATCTGCCCGCTGCGGTCATCTGCCTGCTGGCGGATGGCCTGCACATAGCGGGCAGTGCGGCGGCTAAGGTGCTCGGCATTGCTGCGGTACAGCTGTAGCAGTACCGCAATGCGCTCGCCGCTCTCGGTAAGCTCGCGCTGCTGCTCGAACAGGTTTTGCGGTGCCTGCACCATCACTTCCAGCTCCACCACCAGCCAGTCGGGCAGCTGCGCCGATTCGCCGCGCAGCTGCATGGCCAGCATCTGCGCCTCGGCACTGGCTTCCAGCTCGCCCAGCCGGGCGCGGTCGCGCGATAGCGGCACCGCCAACAGCGTTTGCCACAGTGGAATCAGCGTGGGTGCGCGCCGCGCCTGGGCGGCGTGCTGCGTGGCCAACCTGCCGCCCAGCTCGTCCAGCCGCGCCATGTAGATATTGAGGATTTGCTGGCTGCGGCGGCGCTGCGCCGACAGCAATAACAGCTGCGACAGGTCGCGCTCTGCCCCCTCCAGCATGCTGCTCACCGCCAGCTGGCGGTCGGCTTCCGGTGGCAGGTTTTGCGATAGCTGGCGGATTTCGCGCGTGAGCGCCTGCAGCCGGTTAATGTCGCGCGACAGCGTTTCCGGCGCGTAGCTGTCGGCCAGCGACGGCGCAATGGCGGCGATTTGCGATACTTTTTCGGCCAGCTCCAACACCCGCGCCAGCTCGGGCATCACCTCCTCGCGAAAGCCGGTAAGCGTGTCCAGCGTGTTGCGCATGGCGCTGAGGCTGACCACGATCACCACCAGCATCAGTACGAACAGCAAGACAAAAGCCGCCTGCAGCCGGGCACGGATAGGCTGGCTACGCAGCTGCTGCAACAGGGTGGGAATCATGCGCTCTGGGTTTTGCTGACGCTGGCGCGAAACACATAGCCGGCGCCACGCTCGGTACAGATCAGCGCGGGCAGGCGCGGGTTGGGTTCGATCTTGCGGCGCAGGCGCAGGATCAGCACGTCGATGGTGCGGTCGAACACCTCGGTGTCCAGGCCGCGGGTTTGCTCCAGCAGCTGTTCGCGGCTCCACACCCGGCCGGGGTGGCGCACCAGTGCGGCCAACAGCGCATACTCGCCCTGGGTAAGCGCACACGGCTCGCCGCCACGGCTATGGCGTAGCTCGCGCGCGGTAGCGTCCAGAATCCAGTCGTGAAAACAGTAGCATTCGTGCGCCTCGCCCGGCTTGCGCAGCATGGGCAGCGACAGCTCGGTGGCACGGCGCAGCGCGGCGCGCACCCGCGCCAGAAATTCGCGGCCGGAAAACGGCTTGGTCAGGTAATCGTCGGCGGCCAGCTCCAGCCCCAGCACGCGGTCGGTTTCGTCGCCTTTGCCGCTCATCATGATGATGGGCACCGCCGACTGCGCACGCAGCGTGCGCGCCAGCTGCAGGCCGTCTTCACCCTTTAGCCGCAGGTCCAGCACCACCAGCGCAAAGCTGTGCTGCTGCAGCGCCGCCTGCATCTCGCGGCCGTTGGCCGCGCCCACCACCGCGTAGCCGCAATCCTGCAGCAGCTCGGCCAGCCAGTCGCGGATGTCGGCTTCGTCATCCACGATCAACACGGCATGCCTGTCGTCCATTTTTGTCTCCCTTTTTTACCATCAGGTTTAACAGAAAGCGGCACAAGGTGTGTTTCAATTATTTCAAATCGCAGGCAATAAAAAACCCTGCGCGCGCAAGCAGGCAGGGTATCGGGCAAGGTTGGCCGCACACGGCAGCCGGCAGCGCTTAGCTGGCGCTGATGTCGCCTGCCATTTGCGATTGCTGGTAGTTGGCCAGGCCCACCAGGTCGATCAGCTTGATTTGCTGTTCCAGCCAGTGGGCGTGGTCGTTTTCGGTTTCTTCCAGCAGCACCATCAGCTGTTCGCGGGTGATGTAGTCGCGCTCCTGCTCACAGACGGCGATCACGTCTTTCAACGCGGCCGCCACGCGGTATTCCACGTCCAGGTCGCTTTTCAGCATCGATGGTACGTCGTCACCGATGACAATAGGCACACGCTTGGCCACGTTGGGCTTGCCGCCCAGGAAAAGGATGCGGGCGATCAGCGTGCGGGCGTGTTCCAGCTCGTCCTCGCGCTCGTGGTCGATGCGGGCAAACAGCTTGTTCAGGCCCCAGTCTTTATACATCTCGGCGTGAACAAAATACTGGTCTGCGGCAGACAGCTCTTCTGCCAGCAGGTCGTTAAGCAGCGCGATGATTTTTGGATGGCCTTGCATGGTGTTTGCCCCTGTAATACTTGGTCATGATTCGAATAGGCGGATTCTAGTACACGCCGCCCGGACTGTCATGGTACATTTTTGCGAATTATTCGCAATAATATTCACTTTATCACCATCGATACGCGTCAATAAGGCATTTAATTTTAACAAAATCCATTTTAACGCACCAAAAGTGGCGGCCATGCAATCACAAAGCCAAATCCCCCCACCAGCAGGCCAGCGCATGGCAAAGTAGCGCCTGCGCCTGTGTACCAGTAAAATCCAGCCAACTGAAAGCCAGCCTGAAAGAGAACAATACGATGACCATCAAATCCGACAAATGGATTCGCCGCATGGCAGAACAACACGGCATGATCGAGCCGTTTGTTCATGACCAGATCAAGAACGTCAACGGCGAAAAGGTGATCTCGTTCGGCACCTCCAGCTATGGCTACGATATCCGCTGCGCGGACGAGTTCAAGGTGTTCACCAACATCAACAGCACCATCGTCGACCCGAAAAACTTCGACCCGGATTCGTTTGTAGAAGTCTCAGGCAAGGGCTACTGCATCATCCCGCCCAACAGCTTTGCGCTGGCCCGCACCGTGGAGTATTTCCGCATCCCGCGCTCGGTGCTGACCGTGTGCCTGGGTAAATCCACTTACGCACGCTGCGGCATTATCGTGAACGTGACCCCGTTCGAGCCGGAATGGGAAGGCTACGTGACGCTGGAGTTTTCCAATACCACCCCGCTGCCAGCCAAGATCTACGCCAACGAGGGCGTAGCACAGGTGCTGTTCTTCGAATCGGACGAAATCTGCGACGTATCGTACAAAGACCGTGCCGGCAAATACATGGGCCAGGTCGGCGTTACCCTGCCCCGCCCTTGAACAATCCAGCCCCCCACACAACGCGGCCTCGGCCGCGTTTTTTGTTTTGGGTCAAAACTCGCAATTTCTGGTGTCTGGTCTAGGATGAAATCAGGGCGTGCCATTCACGGTTCGCCCTGGGCACAGCAAGCCGTTTCTTATGAGCGTTGTGGTTCCCCCTTGCCGCTTCGCTCTTTTTTTGGAAAATTTAATTGTGTACAATTTAATTTTTTAAAATAGAAATAACACCATGTCCATCTACCAATACCGCGTACCCGCCCTGCTGGGCGGCGACATCCAGCTAGCCGACTATCAGGGCAAGGTAATGCTGCTGGTCAACACCGCTAGCGAATGCGGCTTTACCTACCAGTATGCAGGCCTGGAAGGACTGCACCGCGAGCTGGGCGAGCAAGGCCTGGCGGTAATTGGCTTCCCCTGCAACCAGTTTGGCAAGCAGGAACCCGGCGCCGCCGAAGCCATCGGCAGCTTTTGCCAGAAAAACTACGGCGTCAGCTTCAAGATGGCGGCCAAGATCGACGTTAACGGTGCCAACGCCGACCCGCTGTGGCAATACCTGAAGCAGCAAAAAGCCGGCATTCTGGGCACCCGTGGCATCAAGTGGAATTTCACCAAGTTCCTGGTGAATCGCCAGGGCCAGGTGGTTGGCCGCTTCGGCCCGCGCACCAAGCCGGAAGCGCTGCGCAGCGAGATCGAGCGCCTGCTATGACGCCGGAACTGCAACTGGATCGCCAGCTGTGCTTTGCGTTGTACGCGGCCAGCCGCAGCATGACGCAGGCCTACCAGCCTCTGCTGAACGCGCTGGGGCTGACTTACCCGCAATACCTGGTGCTGCTGGTGCTATGGGAGCAAGACGGTGCCAGCGTCAAACAGCTGGGCGAACGCTTGCTATTGGATTCCGGCACATTGACACCGCTACTGAAACGGCTGGAGGCCGCCGGCCTGCTGCAGCGGCGGCGTGCCAGCGAAGATGAAAGACGGGTAGAAGTGTGGCTAAGCGACGCCGGCAAGGCGCTGGAAACACAGGCCGCCGCCATCCCGCAGGCCATGCGCTGCCGCTACGGGGCAGAGGGGCGTGAAGCGGAATCGGCCTTGTTGCGACAAACCCTGCAGCAACTGACCATGCTGCTGCAGGGCAAAGAAGCAAAAGCTTAAATGGCCTCGCTGGCGGCTTGGCATGGGCTGTCCAGCGCCTCGCGCGCCAGCCTGGCCAGCGCATCCAGGTCTTCGTCCAGATGCTGCTGCATATGGCGTAACGCTCCGGCCAGGATGGCTGACGCCAGCAAGGCCTCGTCGCACTGGAACACCAGTGCCATGGCACGCAGCTGGCTGCAAGTCTGGTGATTGAGCGGTAACGCCAGCTGACGCACCGGGTCGACGGACAACAGCTGGCCCAGGTCGCGCCCTTCGGCCTGGTGGCGTTCCAGCTGGGCAATGAAGTCATGCAGTGTATCGTTCACGTGTCACCTCCGCTTTCCGGGCAGATGCCCGTTTCAGCATGGCACACGTGGCCGGCATTCCCAGTACGATAGCGACAAAAAATGATCGCTATCAATTACTTAGGTCAACACCCTAGCCCTCATGCAGGTCGCCATCGATATAGCGCCAGGCGCCGTCTTCACGGCGAAAACGGCTGGTTTCGTGCAAGCGATAGGCGCGGCCGCCCACTTTGTAGCGCGCCACGAACTCGACAGTGCCGGTGTCGTCACCCGTTGCACCACACGTGGCGGCCAATACCTGCAAGCCCAGCCACTTCACGCCGTCATCGGCGCTCAGATCCAGGCTGGCGGGCCGCGTCTCACTGGCCCAGCTTTGCAACAGATATGGCTCCAGTTGCAGTACGAAGGCGCTGTAGCGCGAGCGCATGAGCTGCTCGGCGCTGGCGGGCAACTCGCCGTGGTGGTAGCGACCACAGCAAGCGGTGTATGGCAAAGGTTGGCCGCAAAGGCAGCCGGGGGTGGCAGGCGTTTTTTTCATGATGCGGATATCAGCGCGGCAGCGATGGCAGGCTGTAGAGCTTGAGCAGAAATTGGGTAAAGGCCGGGTTGGCGGGTTTGTCTTGCAGCGCGGGCCAGCGGCGCTGCCACATCTCCAGACGGTCTTCCATCTGCTTTTGTGCGCGGGCGCTATCGATCTGGCCGGCGTCGCGCTGCTGGGCGATGCGGCGGTAGGTGCGGAACACGTCGTCGTCCACTGCGTTGCGGCCAACCTGCTGTTGGCGCAGGGCATCCAGGCGGTCGGCCACCTGCACACGGCTCAGCTCGCCCTTGCCCACACGCGGGGCCAGCAGCTGCGCCTCGCGCATCAGCGTATCGGCAGCGGCATTGCCACCACCCAGCTCTGGCAGGCTGGCACAACCGGCCAGCCACAGCAAGGACAGCATCAGAAGCAATCGTTTCATGCAACTGATTGTAAACCCGAATGGCAGCTGGCGCTGCCTTGCCTTTCCATAAAAGAAAAACCCTGCCACACAGGCAGGGTTACAGCTGAGGTGCTAGCGATAATCAGTCGGCCAGGTGCTGGAACAGCGCGGTAGACAGATAGCGCTCGCCAAAGGATGGAATCACCACCACGATCAGCTTGCCGGCGTTTTCCGGGCGCTTGGCCAGCTGCAATGCAGCCCACACGGCGGCGCCAGACGAAATGCCTACCAACACACCTTCCTGGGTGGCCACATTGCGGGCGGTGTCGAACGCGTCGTCATTACCGACGCGGATGATCTCGTCGTAGATGCCGGTATTCAGAATGGGCGGCACAAAACCGGCACCGATACCCTGGATAGGGTGCGGGCCCTTGGCACCACCGGACAGTACCGGCGACGCATCCGGCTCGACCGCCACGATCTGTACGCCCGGCTTGCGCGCTTTCAGCACTTCGCCCACGCCGGTGATGGTGCCGCCGGTGCCGACGCCAGCCACCAGAATATCGACCTGGCCGTCGGTATCGCGCCAGATTTCTTCGGCGGTGGTATTGCGGTGGATTTCCGGGTTGGCCGGGTTTTCAAACTGCTGCGGCAGGTAGTGGGTGTCCGGGTTGGCCGCCACGATCTCGCGGGCTTTGGCGATAGCGCCGCCCATCCCGTCCGGGCCTGGGGTCAGCACCAGTTCGGCACCGTAGGCGCGCAGCAGTTGGCGGCGTTCGCGGCTCATGGTTTCCGGCATGGTGATGATCAGCTTGTAACCGCGCGCCGCGCACACCATGGCCAGGCCAATACCGGTATTGCCCGAGGTCGGCTCCACAATGACGGTGTCGGGGCCGATCTTGCCGTCTTTCTCGGCGGCTTCGATCATGGCCGCGGCGATACGGTCTTTCACGCTGTGGCCCGGGTTGAAGAACTCCAGCTTGGCCACCACGGTGGCGCCGGCTCCTTCGGTGACACGGTTCAGGCGTACCAGCGGGGTGTTGCCGATAAGGTCGGTGACGGAAGAGGCAATACGCATTGTTTATTCTCCTGTTGAGCGCACGGCGTGAGCCGTTATGCTGCGCAATTCTATACAGCCACACCCGTGCTGACTAATACCGTTTTTTGCTAAGTTTCGAACGCTTGCCTATAACCGCCGCTAGCTGATGCCCGGCATCACACGACAGCCGGCCTGCCATATGCTGTCATCGAAGGCGACCAGCACAATACGCTCCAGACTGTGCGCCGGCGCTGCGGCCAACCATTGTGTAATGGCCTGCCACGCCACATTCATGGCGGCTAGCGCCGGGTAGCCATACACGCCGCAACTGATGGCCGGAAACGCCAGCTCACGTACACCGCGGCTGGCCGACTCTTCCAGGCAATGGCGGTAGCACTGCGCCAGCTGTTCTGCCTCGCCCTCATCACCACCACGCCATACCGGGCCGACAGTGTGAAACACCCAGCGCGCCGGCAGCGAAAAACCGGGCGTTACCCGCACCTCGCCTACAGGGCAAAAGCCGTGCTGCAAACAGGCTTGCAGCATGCCCGGGCCGGCCGCACGGTGTATGGTGCCGTCCACCCCGCCGCCGCCACGCAAGCCGCGGTTGGCCGCATTGACAATGGCGTCTACCGCCAGACGGGTGATATCACCGCGCCACAATTCGATGGTGACACCGTGCTGCCTGGTCAACATGCGCATCCTTTCCTGGCTACAACCGTAGCCCAATAAAGACAAAACCCCTCTAGCACAGGCCGGAGGGGTTGGTTTACCGCAATACTGTTTTACTCTGCAGCAGGCTCGGTGGCCGGTGTAGCAGCGACTGCGTCGGGTGCGACACCCTCGGCAGCAACAGGCAGGTCTGCCACCGGGGCGGCAGCGTCTGCCTTGGCCGGGCGTGGCTGAGCCATGCGTTCGGCTGCGGCTTTCTCTTCCGGGCTCACCACACCTACCGGTTTCATGGCCAGATCAAAGCGCTTGCCACCACGGGCCAGCGACTTGATGTAACGCTGACGGCGGCAGTGGTTAGCCAGTACGCGGGCCACCAGCTGTGCATCAAACTGCGGCAGTGCTGCGATCAATGCCTCGTGGATACCCAGTGCCAGCGGCAGGAAACGCTTGAATACTTCGTATTTGGCGTAAACATGGGCGGCAATCATTTCGGTCTGGCTTTTCTTGCTCAGACTTTGTACTGCCGTCTTCAGTGCGGCACCCAGTGCCGTTTCATTATTGGATTTCATTGCATTCTTCATGGTTCAAGTCACTGGGCAAAACACGTTTGCGCGCAGTCCTTTCAAAAACAAGACACTAGGACAGCGACGCCATCCGGCAAAAAGGGGGCTATCTTAATGCAGCACGCGCCCAGACGCCAGCCGCATGACACTACTTACCAGCAGTTGGCCGCAGTATAGCCGCTGGTGGCGCTGCTGACGCCTTTCAAGCCCGTGCTGGTCAGCGTCAGGGTGTTGCACTTGTCGGTATTCTGCCCGGCTTTGCTTTGCGGGGTGGCGTTGAGGGTGTAGCTAGCAGCGGGGTTGGCCGCAGTAATGCTGATGCTGTAAAAACCGTTCTCGGTAACACCGCTACTACTCAAACCCATCACGGTGCCCAGCGAGGCAATCGTCGTACTGTAACGGTTATTCACCGAGTAGTAGCGCTCCTGCGCCAGCGCTACAGCAGCCAATGCCGTTTTGGCCTCGGTACGGTTGGAACGCACGACATAATCGCGGTACATCGGCATGGCGATGGCAGACAAAATGCCTACGATAGCCACCACGATCACCAGCTCGATCAAGGTAAAACCCTGGTTTTTCTGCATTTTTTCTCCATTAGGGCATGACAACACTTGCCTGCCCTTGCTTGCCAAAGCCAGTTGGCCGCTTACTCTTCTACCGATACTACCGCTTCCAATGCGGTGACCGAGTCATTGCGCACACCGGTACCGCTGGCCACGATGCGGTAGTAGACCTTACCCGCGGACGCCGTACAGTTATTGACGCAGCCTATGGTATAGCTGGCCGATGCGCCAGCCAGCGATGAGACAACATTGCGGGGAGACAGCGAATTGGACGCCGTGATACTGGCCAGATCATCAATCGTGGTCAGGTAAATTTCACCTTCGCGCAGCGCGGCTTCCGCAGCCAGAAAGGAGACATTTTTTTCACGCAGGTTGCCCGATATCTTCTCTTGCACGATGGCGCTTTTGGTCACGGCAAAACCCAGCAAGCCCAGCACCAGCAGGAAGACCATCACCACCAGCAAGGAAAAACCCTGCTGCATTGCTACCCTGCTCATGGGATATTCCTCAGATAAACCGAAGACCGGAACACTTTCGCAATCGCGCGGTTGGCGGGGGTATACGCATTACCATCACAGTCCGCTGCAATAGTCTGGCTTACAGGGCTGACATTGTTCTCCAGCGATTGCACTAGCATACATAACCTGACCGCATAGACTGCCGAAGCCGGTGCGTTTTGTACATACTGGTCTGCAATGCGGTCCAGCGGGTTCACGCTATCCTGACCGTATTGCAACCTTAACTGCACTACACCAGGCACCACCTCGGTGCCATCACACATCAAACTGGTACCACTGGTATTGATCATATGCGTGGAGGTGGTATTGGCTGCAACACCCTGCCCCTGGCAATTTACCAGGCTGGTATCGTCGGCACCGCGGTAACGTACCTGCACCGTGCCGGATGTGCCCAGCAGCACTTGCCCCGCCGCCATGGCTTGCGCAGTGCCACTGGCGTTTTGCAGGACAAACACGCTATTGAAATCCTTAGTAGCCACCTCAACTGCACCAATATAGCCCGCCTGGCGCAGCTGCTGCGCCAGCCAGAAGCTGGCAAAGCGGCCACGCTCCTGAATATCTGCCTGTGCCTGCTGGGTGCGGTAGGTCATTTTGTTAGCCACAAAAAACTGTGCTGCTACCAGAATCAGAAAGAGCGACAGTGCCAGCGACAGCATCAGCTCGATAATGGTCAAACCGGCTTGTTTGCTTCTCATGGTACTCACCGGAATGTGTAACTGATGCTGGCAACCGCAGCCGATGCACGCGACTCTTGCCATGTGACTGAGACCTGTAAAGAACAGGGCTGGCTCGCTGCCGCACCGGCTGCCAGCGAGAAATTGCAGTTGGCCGCCGTGATGCCACTGGCTACAGCACCGTTGCGTAGCAAATTCAGCGCCCAGGTGCCTTGCGGCAGCGTGCTGGAGGCATTGCTTATCCACTGTGTCATCGAGGCTATGTCAGCATTCATGATGGCGGTCTGACTGGCATTGGTCACTTTGGCACACTCTGTCGCCCGGTCTGTCAGCGCCGTATTAGACGCCGTCTGCAGGTAGCACGCCACTACAGGGGCCAGGATATACACGCTGTTGTCTTCGTCGTAACGGTAGATGCTATCAGCAGTATTAGTGCGCATCCGCTCCGAAAAAGCCACCGCGTATTCACTGGCAGCGGTACGCAAATAGGCGGCGTTGGTCGCTTGCAAGGCATTGGTCTGTAGCGCAGAAATCGCCAGCAGGCCAAAGCCGATGATTACCACCGACACCAGCAGCTCGACAAAGGCAAAACCGCGGTTACGATAAACTAGCATCATTATTGCCCCATCCCGCCACCGGCCCGGATACTGCCATAGGCAGCGATCGATACAGAAGCAGAAGTCGTTGCAGCCGCATCCTGAAAAACGATATTGCCGGCGTTATTAGGTCGGCCGCTAGCGGCAAAACGGACACTGGATAACGTAGTCGAAGCAACAGTGCCTACCTCCGCCTGGTGGACCTTGATAACCGCCCCACTAGCCACGGTGATCCAGCTCTTGCTCCAGTTACTCGTCACGGCTCCGGCGCAACTCGCTACTGTCGCATCTGAAGCAGCACAGACTTCGACAGTCTGTCCACGGCGTATCGCCTCGGAGCGGGCGTTGTTCAGGTCCGAAGCCAGTGCATAGGCGAAGGACTGCACCTTGTTCTGGGCGACAAAACGCGAGTAGGCCGGCACGGCATACGACATGACGATGGCGATGATGGCTACCGTTATGATTAGCTCTACCAGCGTAAAACCCCGTTCCTGCGTCATAGCTGCCTTATCCGACCCTGCTCGATACTACTTTTAGATTAGTGCATCGTGCTTATGGCACGGCACACACTTTACAAAACCAAACTCGCGATAAAAGCAAGCGTACCCCAGTGCGCTCTATCGATACAAACATATCTCCGACATTTGCTTATAGCTGTTAAAAGACAATTTCATTTTAAACCAGCCATGCCATTTGGCACCGAGTACGACATATTGTTTTATCGACACTCCCCTCCAGTGCTTGAGCGCACTCAGGGTAATAGCCGGGCACTGAGCTCGGCCAGACGGTGCAAGCCGCGCTCGTACGCGTCGCTCCACGGGTAGCAGCACGATAGCCGGATGCAGTTGCGGTAGCGGCCACGCGGCGAATACAGCGCGCCCGGCACCACCAGCATCTTTTCCGCATACGCCGCCCGCGACAGCTGCAGCGAGTCGGCCTCGCCCGGCAATTCCACCCACAGCAGGCAGCCACCGGTAGGCGACGTGGCACGGGTGCCGGCCGGAAACACCTGCGCCACCACATCCTGCAAGCGCGCCATCTGTGCCTGGTAATGGCGGCGCAAGAAGCGCAGGTGCTGGTCGTAGGCGCCGTCTTGCAGATACACCCCCAGCGTTTCTTCCAGCAGCCGTGGCTGCGATAGCGACGAGGCAAACTTCAGCCGTGTCAGCTCGCGGCGGTAGCGGCCGGGCGCAATCCAGCCCACCCGGAAACCAGGCGCCAGCGTCTTGTTGAAGCTGCCGCACAGCAGTACATAGCCGTCTGTGTCGGACGCTTTCACCGCGTCTGGCGTCAGTTGGCCGTAAAACAGGTCGGCGTGCGGGCAGTCTTCGATCAGCGGTACGCGATGCGCATTCACCAGTGCGGCCAACCTTTTCTTGTTCTCGGGCGGCATGGTGGCACCCAGCGGGTTGTGCACAGTGGGCATTGCCACAATGGCTTGCAGCCGCTTTTCTTCCAGCAGCAGCTCCAGCGCATCCAGCGACAGGCCGGTAGTGGGGTGGGTAGGGATCTCGATCACGTTCAGGCCCAGGCTTTTCAGCAAGGGCAGCAGCAGAAAGTAGGTCGGCGATTCCAGGCCAATGGTGTCACCGTGCTTGCAGACGGTGCGCAGCGCCAGCTGCAGCGCCTCGGTACAACCATTGGTGGTGACGATGTCGTCGGCTGCCAGTGCCACGCCCCAGGCCAATGCCCGGCGCGCCACCTGTTCGCGCAGCGACTGCGCACCGGGCGGGTAGCTGTAGTCGGTGGCCAGCGTCGGCTGTTCGCGGCTGAGTTTGTGCAGGATGTGTTTCAGGCGCGTGGTGGGATAAAAATCGCCACCGCGCGGCGACGCCATCGACAGGTCCAGGTAGCCAGGCTGCTGCTGCGCGGCCAACACCAGCTCGATGTTGTCCAGCACCTCGTCGCCGGTAGCCACGGTACCGCTCTGGCGGCGCATATGCGGCAGCGGCAGCCGCGTTTGGGTGCGCACATAGAAGCCGGATTGCGGGCGCGCCTCCACCAGCCCGCGCTCTTCCATCAGGCGATAGGCGGCCAAGATGGTAGCCGGGCTGACCTGGTATTGCGCGCAGGCCTTGCGCACCGACGGCATTTTCTCGCCCGGTCGCAGTACGCCACGCTGGATCAGCGCCGTCCACTCGTTGACCAGCTGCATGTAAAGGGTGTCTTGCGCCATCGCCTGCTCCACCGGCACAGTTTGGCCGGGCTGTTACCAGTACAGTTGGCCGCACGCCAAACTGTGATGGTTGCAAATTGAAAATTCTGAATCTGTTATTGTAATGCGTCGCGCCTTATCATGCAGCCCATCGTTTAATACCTTGTTGCCGCACACGATGAATACCGCTGCCCTGCTGATTTACCTGTCCGTGATGGCACTGACCCCCGGCCCCAACAACCTGATCCTGGCCGCCAGTGGCCTGAACCACGGGTTTGGCCGCACCGTACCGTCGCTGCTGGGCATTTCTATCGGTATCGCACTGCAGTCCGCCATCATCATCCTGTTCATGAGCCAGCTGGCCCCGCTGCTGGGTGCGCTCAAACCGCTACTGACGCTGGCCGGCTGCGCCTACCTGCTATACCTGGCCTGGCAAATGAAACAGGCCGGTGCGCTGGGCGAACAGGCAGACAAGCCGCAACCAATGAGCTTCATGGGTGGCATCTGGTTCCAGTGGCTGAACCCCAAAACCTGGATGATGAGCCTGAACATGGGCATGGTATTCCTGCCGCAAGACATGCCGGCGGGCCAGGCGGCCGCGCTGTTTTTCCTGCTGGTATTCATCACCATGATGCCGTGCATCAGCGTGTGGGCCGGCGCCGGCGTGGCGCTGCAAAAGCTGCTGAACACCCCGCGCCGGCTGGCCTGCTTCAATGGCGCCATGGCACTGACGCTAGCCGGCACCGCGCTGTGGCTGCTGCTGGACAGCCTGCCCGCCGGTCGCCTGAGCGCGGCCAACTTTACGATCTGACCGCCCCCGTCACGACGGCCGCCCTGCTAGGCGGCCGATTTATCGCCTGCCCTGTTTGCCCGCCCTTTCGCTGGCAACGTACAATACCGGTTTTACGATTCACAGCAGGCGTAGACCATGATCCGCACCCGTTTTGCCCCTAGCCCCACCGGTTTCCTGCACATCGGCGGCGTGCGTACGGCACTGTTCTCCTGGGCATTTGCCCGCAAGCAAGGCGGCACCTTTGTGCTGCGCATCGAAGACACCGACCTGGAGCGTTCCACCCCGGAATCGGTAAAAGCCATCATGGACGGCATGCACTGGGTTGGCCTGGACTACGACGAAGGCCCGTTCTACCAGACCCAGCGCTTTGACCGGTACAAGGAAGTGATCCAGCAACTGCTGGCCAGCGGCCACGCCTACTACTGCTACTGCAGCAAGGAAGAGCTGGAAACGCTGCGCGCCGAACAGGAAGCCCGCGGCGAAAAACCGCGCTACGACCGCCGCTGGCGCCCGCAAGACGGCAAGACCTTGCCGCAGCCGCCGGCAGATGTGCAGCCTGTCGTGCGCTTCAAAACCCCGCTGACCGGTTCGGTAGCATGGGAAGACGCGGTCAAAGGCCGCATCGAGATCAATAACGAAGAGCTGGACGACCTGATCATCGCGCGCCCGGACGGCAGCCCGACCTACAACTTCTGCGTAGTCGTGGACGACTGGGACATGAACATCACCCACGTTATCCGCGGTGACGATCACGTCAACAACACCCCGCGCCAGATCAACATCCTGCTGGCCCTGGGCGCGCCGCTGCCGGTATACGGCCACCTGCCGATGATCCTCAACGAGGACGGCCAGAAGATGTCCAAGCGCCGCGACGCCGTCAGCGTGGTGGACTACGCTGCCAAGGGCATTCTGCCGGAAGCGCTGTTGAACTACCTGGCGCGCCTGGGCTGGGGCCACGGTGACGAAGAATTCTTCAGCATGGAACAGTTTGTCGAGTGGTTCTCGCTGGAAGCGGTCAGCCCGTCCGCCAGCCGCTTCAACAACGAAAAATTCCTGTGGCTGAACGCCCAGCACATCAAGGCCGCCGACAATGCCCGCCTGGCCGGCCTGATCGCCGACCGCCTGGCCGCGGCCAACGTTGACACCAACCACGGCCCAGCCCTGGCCGACGTGATTGCCCTGGTGAAAGAGCGCGTGCAAGACCTGAACGCCCTGGCCCGCGAAGTGGACTACTTCTACGCCAAGCGCAGCCCGCAAGCCGAAGACGTGGAAAAGCACCTGGGTGCCGACAGCCACGCCCGCATGCAGCGCTTTGCCGACCGCCTGGCCGCGCTGGACAGCTGGAACGCCGAGAGCATCCACGGCCTGTTCAAGCCGTTCTGCGCCGACGAAGGCATCAAGATGGGCCAGCTGGGCATGCCGCTGCGCGTGCTGGTATGCGGCACCACGCAGACCCCGTCGGTTGACGCGGTACTGGCCTTGATCGGCCAGCAAGAAGTCCTGCGCCGCATCCGTAGCTAAGCACACACCTGCTGCATACGACCAAACCCCTCTTCGCCATGTTCGGGAGGGGTTTGCCTTTTGCGCCAACGTGTGCAGCTACGCAAGAAATTACAATGATATTTCTATGCAATCCGCGCCAAGTATCAAAATACCAACATTTTAATTTATTGAAATGTTGGTATTAGCAAATTGCTGTTTTATCTAGATTTTCACCAAAGCGCACAATTCCAGCACCAGAGACCCTCCACGATATACCGCCTATGGCTGCACCAGCCCACCCGAACCACCGTGCACGACAAAGGAAGCCGGGCATGAGCACCCTCCGCCTCTTGCTGGCACTTGGCTTATCCGCCTCTATCGCGCCCTCCGCCTGGGGGTTCATCACGACAGTCCACCCCTCCATCACGCTGGCCACCTTGGAATATCCGCCGTTTTGCGAGAGCAAGCGTCCTGATGGTGGTGCCTTGGTATCCATCGTAAGAGAAGCGTTTGCACAGGAAGACATCCGGGTGAATGTGACGGTGATGCCATGGCAACGCGTCATTGCCCTTAACCACCACAGCCGCTTTGATGGTGTTATCGGCATATGGCGTACCGATCAGAAAAACATGCAGCTGCAGCCTGGCAACCCGGTCTTTCAAAGCCTGATCGGTGCCTATGTCGTGCGAGGCAAAGCCCCGTTGCCACTACCGATGAGCTGGCTGCCAGGCAGACTAGCCGGCACCGTAGCGGGCTATCAATACCCGGAAAGCATGCTCAAACTGAAGATGGAGCTGGACAGTACGCGCGACGATGAAACCAATCTGCGCAAACTCCAGCAACAGCGCATACAGCTAGCCATCACAGAAAAGGCAGTCGGGGATGCCCTGATACGCTCAGGCAAGCTGCCCACCAGGCCCCAGCTGGCCTGGGGTGAACTGGTGCTGGGCAAAGAGGTGATCTCGGTTGGCTTTGCGGCCAACCCCATGCAGTCGTTCTGGCGCACAGCCTTCAATCGCGGGCTGTGGAAACTGCATCAGAACGGCCGCTACCAACAGATTGCGGCGGCATACCAGCTACAGGAATTTGCCATGCCACCGCAGCAGCCATGAAAAAAGCCTGCTAAAAAGCAGGCTTTTAAAATATGGTCGGGGTGAGAGGATTCGAACCTCCGGCCTCTACGTCCCGAACGTAGCGCTCTACCAGGCTAAGCTACACCCCGAGGAAGGACGGATCTGTCAGGATAAATGCTGGTCGGGGTGAGAGGATTCGAACCTCCGGCCTCTACGTCCCGAACGTAGCGCTCTACCAGGCTAAGCTACACCCCGCGACCCATTCATTTATCCTGAAACTGACAGTTTGCCGCTGTTTTGCGTTACAATCTGCCGATCTCAGAGGACAAAGATTATCTATCAATTATGTGGTTTAAGCAACTGTCTTTCTTTCGGCTGGATGAGAATTTCACTATCGACAGCGACAAGCTAGCCGATCAGCTGGCCAAACGCCCTTTCCAGCGCTGTAGCGGCCTGGACTGGTTCAGCGAAGGCTGGGTAGCCCCGGCCAGCCATCTGGATAGCCCGCTGCACCAGGCCCGTGGCTACCAGATGCTGACCCTGCGCCGTGAAGACAAGGTACTGCCGGCAGGCGTGATTCGCGACCACCTTGACAGCAAGCTGGCCGAGATCGAAGCGGCCGAGCTGCGCAAGGTTGGCCGCAAGGAAAAGCTGGCACTGAAAGAGCAGATTACCGACGACCTGCTGCCACGCGCTTTTACCCGCTCCGGGCGCACCACCGCCTATATCGATGGTCAGCGCGGCTGGCTGATGGTAGACAGCGGCACCGCCAGCAAAGCAGAAAACCTGGTATCCACCCTGCGCGAGGCACTGCCACCGTTCCCGGCTGCGCTGCCGCGCACAGCCGTGTCGCCGCACGCGCTGATGACCGACTGGCTGGCCGCCGGTGAGGCAGGCTTTGGCTTTGAGCTGGATGCCGAATGCGAGCTGAAAGACAGCAGCGAGAACGGTGCCGTAGTGCGCTGCACCCGCATCGACCTGACCGCCGACGAAATCCGCCAGCACATTGCTACCGGCAAGCAGGTAACCCGCCTGGGCCTGATCTGGCGCGAGCGCATCCGCTTTGTGCTCACCGACCAGCTACAACTCAAGCGCCTGCAGTTTCTGGATGTGCTGCAAGAAGAAGCCAGCCAGGCTGGCGACGACCTGGCCAGCCTGTTTGAAGCCACTTTCCTGTTGATGGCAGAAGAGCTGGGCGACTTGGTAAACGACCTGGTCGCCGCGCTGGGCGGCCTGGAGGCCAGCCAGCAAGGTTCGAACACACCCGCCCCAACCCCCTCTATCAGCCAGCCCGAGAACGGCAAGCCTGACGCCATCGACGTGCCCTGGGCCTAAGCCTGCCAGCCACACCACCGCCTGCGGTGGTGTGGTTTCGCCACATCACTCATGACAGGGCAATAGTTATCCTGTCTATAGTTATAACCATTTGCTGTAAAATCGTGTAGGCTGAAATCTGCTACTTCTTAATGCCTGCACCACCATGAACACCAAAGCCAGTAAAACACCTGCCGCAGCTCCCCCGCCAGAGCCGCCACCGCTACCACCCGTTGAAAACGAGGTGTTCCTGGCCGGCCTATCCACTACACATGGCGAGCAGCTGCTGGCGCTGATGGATGGTGGTAGCCCGATTTACGTGTTTGTGCGGCGCAGTTTTGGCAAGACCCAGCAGTCCGATTTTTTCCGCATCCAGTTCGCTGCGTATGCCCAGCTACAAGGCGGACAATGGAAGCTGTATCAGGGCGAGGTCAGCGAGTGGCTCAATACGCGTAACTGCCTGCAGGTATCGGTAGACCACCCGCGCCAGATGGTACAGTTTGGCCCCAAATCCGGTTTTAACCTGAGCGCAGAATTGACGGGGCTAGGCCTGACCAGCTACGCCTACGCCCAGGCCATTCTATGGCTAAAGGCACATTATTCCGAATACAGCGTGCAGCCGACCACCCTGCCCAACCCCGAGGCCGAGGGGGAAGAAGCACGCATCAAGCGTAATGCGCGCTTGGCCGCACAAGGCTTTGACATAGAGTTTCTGGATAGCGAACAACGCTCCGGCCGCTATTTCAAGGACAAGATTTCGCGCCTGATCAGCAGCTGGGAAACCGAGAAAATTACCGAGGTACCTGTCAGTGCCCTGCTGGATAACATCGCGCGGCTGGATGGCGAGAAAGCCGAGCTGCAACGGCAGGTTCACGCCATCAAAACCCAGGAACGCTCGCTGGAAGATTCGCTCAGCAAAGAAAAGCAGACCAATCTGGTATTGACCGGCGTTACCTGCTTTGTGCTGGTTTTTACCCTGATGGGCATCTTCGGCCTGTACTAGGCGTGCATCACCCAATAAAAAAGGTTGGCCGCGGCCAACCTTTTTGCTTTATCCGCAGGCTTAATCGAAGCCCAGCGCCTGTGGCTTCTCTACCGGCAGCCCGGCGGCTACCCAGGCGTCAAAGCCGCCCGCCATCGATACCACCTGCTCAAAGCCCATGTCCTGCATCACCTTGGCGGCCAGCGCCGCGCGGCCGCTGGTTTTGCAATACAACAAGATGGCGCGCGAGGTATCACCCAGCGTAGCGTCACCAGACAGGCGAAACTCCAGCAAGCCGCGCGGCACATTGACCGCTTTGGCCAGATGGCCGGCGTGGTATTCCTCCGGCTCGCGAACATCCAGCAACAGCACGCTGCCGGTGGCCACCAGCGCCTTGGCTTCTTCCAGCGTGCATTCCTTGATTTCTGCCTTGGCAGCCGCCACCAGCTCGTGTGCATTGCGTTTCAACATGATCTCTCCCGTATGAAATAGCGATCGGCCAAGCGCCATCGTAGAAACATGATAATGCTGAAGTTGTACATTATCAATTTTTATATTATGTTTACAGCAGCCAACCTTTTCGGGAGCCTACCGTGCACCTGCTTCGACTCTGTGTCATTGCCCTCAGCGCCAGCCCTGCACTGGCCGCCCCGCTACCCACCTTGTTGCTGGGTAAGCTGCAGCATAGCGCCAGCTACCAGAGCCAGGGCGTGGTACAGGCGCAACGCAGCGCACAGCTGGCGGTGCCGGTATCCGGGCGCATTACCCAGCTTAGCGCACGCGCTGGCGACACGGTAAAAGCCGGCACCGTGCTGGCGCGCGTTGACGGCGAGGCGGCACAGCAGACCGCCAGCGCCAGCCAGGCACAGATCGCCGCCGCGCAGGCGCAGCTGGAACAAGCCCGCCGCGAATTTGCCCGCGCCCAAAAACTGGCCGCACAAAATTTCATCAGCGCCTCGGCGCTGGATGGCGCGCAGGCACAGCTGAAAACTGCCGAAGCCCAGGCACGCGCCCAGATCGCCGCCGCCCGCGCTGCGGGCGCGCAGGCTGGCCTGTACCAGCTGAGCGCCCCGTTTGCCGGCACCATTGCCCGCGTCAACGGCGACCTGGGCGCGCTGACCATGCCGGGCCAGGCTATCGTCGAACTGTACGATGGCAACGCGTTGCGCGTAGAAGTGCAGCTGCCGGCCAGCGTCTACGCCAGCGTGAACCAGCAGGCCGCACCCACACTCAACTGGCGCGGCCAGGCACTGAAGGTTGGCCGCATCGAGTGGTTTCCGGCCACCGACGCCAGCAGCCAGACCCGCACCGTGCGCGTCAACCTGCAAGCCGGCAGCCAGGTACCGGTAGGCGAGATGGTACAGGCTGGCTTTACCCTGAGCAGCAGCGACAGCCAGCTGCGAGTGCCTGCCTCCGCCGTAAGCCGCCAGCGCGAGTTTGACGCGGTTTATACCGTAGATGGCAGCGGCCGCCCCAGCCTGCGCTATGTACGGCTGGGCAGCATCGAAAACGGCAGCTTCGCGGTGCTGGCCGGCCTGCGCGCCGGTGAACGCATCGCAGCCAACGCCGAACAGGCCGCCGCGCTGACCCGCACACCAGGAGCACGCTGATGGATACCCCGCACAAGCTGGGTGTGGCCGGCCGGTTGGCCGCGTTTTTCCAGCACGCCCGCATCACGCCGCTGATTGCCCTGCTGGCCCTGCTGCTGGGCCTGTTTGCCGTGCTGGTGACCCCGCGCGAAGAAGAGCCGCAGATCAACGTCACCATGGCCAATGTGCTGATCCCTTTCCCTGGTGCCAGCGTGGAAAGCGTGGAAAGCCTGGTGGCGCAGCCGGCCGAGCAGGTCTTGGGCCAGATCGACGGCGTGGATCACCTGTACGCCGTCAGCCGGCCAGGCATGGCCATCCTCACCGTGCAGTTCAAAGTGGGCGTACCGCGCATCGACGCGCTGGTACGCCTGTACGACACCATCCACAGCCATGCCGACTGGCTGCCGCCAGGCCTGGGCGTGGGCCAGCCCCTGATCAAGCCCAAGGGCATCGATGATGTGCCCATCGTCACCTTTACCCTGCACGCCCGCGACAACAGCCTGGGCAGCCTGGATCTGGAACGCATCGCCCACGCGCTGGAAAACGAGCTCAAACGCGTGCCCGGCACCCGCGAAGTGGCCACCATCGGCGGCCCCGGCCAGGCCATGAATGTGAGCCTGCTGCCGCAAAAGCTGCAAGCCACCGGCCTGACCGTGGACGACCTGCGCCAGGCGCTGGCTGCGGCCAACCAGGCGCTGCCGCTGGGGCAAACCGTGAACCGCCAGGCCATCACCGTAGAGGCGGGGCCGTTCCTGCAAAACGCCGAGCAAGTGGCCAGCCTGATCGTGGCAGTGCGCAACGGGCGGCCGGTGTACCTGCGTGACGTGGCCGAGGTCAGCGCCGGCGCGCAGCAAGCCAGCCATTACGTGTGGTACGGCGACGCCAAGGGCAGCGCCCCCGCCGTCACCCTTAGCATCACCAAAAAGCCGGGGCAGAACGCGGTAGATATCGCCGACGCGCTGGCGCAGCGCGTGGCGCAGCTGCACGGCACGCTGCTGCCGGATAATGTCGAGGTCACGCTCACCCGCAACTACGGCGCCACCGCCAACGACAAGGCGCAGAAGCTGATCCAGAAACTGGCTTTTGCCACATCGGCCGTGGTGGCGCTGGTGATGCTGGCGCTGGGCCGGCGCGAAGCCACCATTGTCGGCGTCGCCGTCATCCTCACCCTGACCGCCACGCTGTTCGCCTCCTGGGCCTGGGGCTTCACGCTGAACCGCGTGTCGCTGTTTGCGCTGATTTTCTCCATCGGCATCCTGGTGGACGACGCCATCGTGGTGGTGGAAAACATCCACCGCCACCGCCAGCTCACGCCGGATGCCAGCCTGAGCGAGCTGATCCCGCGCGCGGTGGACGAAGTGGGCGGCCCCACCATCCTGGCCACGCTCACCGTGATTGCCGCCCTGCTGCCCATGGCTTTTGTGTCCGGCCTGATGGGCCCGTACATGAGCCCGATACCGATCAATGCCTCGATGGGCATGCTGATCTCGCTGGCCATCGCCTTCGTGCTGACACCATGGCTGGCGCAGCGCTGGCTGCCACGGCAACACCAGCACCACGATGGTTTGTCCGCCCGCCTGCAACCGTTGGCCGCACGACTGTTTGCCCCCTTCCTGCACATACAAAGCGGCGGCCGCGCGCGCAGCCTGCTGCTGCTGGGTGTAGCCGGCATGGTAGCGCTATCGCTGGCGCTGCCGGTGGCCAAACTAGTAGTACTGAAAATGCTGCCATTTGATAACAAATCCGAGCTGCAGCTAGTGGTGGACATGCCGGCAGGCGCCCCGCTGGAAGATACCGCCGCGGTGATGCAAAGCCTGGGCAACTGGCTGGGCCGGCAGCCCGAGGTGGTGAACTACCAGGCCTACGCCGGCACCGCCGCGCCGATCAACTTCAACGGCCTGGTACGCCAGTACTACCTGCGCAGTGGCTTTGAAAGCGGCGACATCCTGATCAACCTGCAGGACAAGCACCAGCGCCACGAATCCAGCCACAGCCTGGCGCTGCGCTACCGCCCGGCGCTGCAACAGATCGCCCGCCTGTACGGCGCACGTATCAAGCTGGTGGAAGTGCCGCCCGGCCCGCCGGTGATGGCGCCCATTGTGGCCGAGGTATACGGCCCGTCCGCCGCCGGCCGCGCCAGCGTAGCGCAGCAGCTGGAAGCCGTATTCAAGCGCAGCCAGCATGTAGTGGACGTAGACAGCACCGTGCAGCCGCAAGGCCCGCGCAGTGTCCTGCTGATCGACCGCGAAAAAGCCATGCAACGCGGCGTGCCGCAAGCGGCCATCGTCAGCACGCTGGCCGCCGGGCTGGCCGGCGATAACGCCACCTGGCTGCGCGACCTCAGCAAGTACGCGGTGCCGGTACAGCTGCGCCTGCCGCAAGCACTGCAAGCCGATACCCACGCGCTGCTGGCGCTGCCGGTACGCGCCGGCGACGGCAGCGTGATGCCGCTGTCCGAGCTGGTAACCGCCGTACCGGCCGACACCGAGCGGCCGCAGCTGCGCAAGGATGGCATGGCGGTAGACTACGTGACCGGCGACATGGCCGGCGGCGAAGACAGCCCGCTGTACGGCATGTTTGCCATGCGCGGCCAACTCGCCGGCATCCACACCGCCAACCAGCAGCCGCTGGGCGAGTACTTCATCCACCAGCCGGCTGACCCGCAACGCGAATACGCCATCAAGTGGGACGGCGAATGGCAGATCACCTATGAAACCTTCCGCGACATGGGCGCCGCCTACGCCGTGGGCCTGGTGCTGATCTACCTGCTGGTGGTAGCCCATTTCGGCTCTTACCTGATGCCGCTGATCATCATGGCGCCGATTCCGCTGACGCTGGTGGGCGTGATGCCCGGCCACGCGCTGCTGGGTGCGCCGTTCACCGCCACCAGCATGATCGGCATGATCGCGCTGGCCGGCATCATCGTGCGCAACTCCATCCTGCTGGTGGACTTCATCCGGCTGGAAGTGGCCGCCGGTAGCGAGCTAGCCAGCGCCGTGGTGCGCTCGGCCGCCACCCGCGCCCAGCCTATCGCCCTGACCGGCTTGGCCGCCATGATCGGCGCGCTGTTTATCCTGGATGACCCCATTTTCAACGGGCTGGCCATCTCGCTGATCTTCGGCATTTTCGTGTCCACCCTGCTGACGCTGGTGGTGATCCCGCTGCTGTATTACATGGCCTTCCGCGGCCAAGCTCATGAAAGGACCTCGCCATGACCATTGAACGCGCTATCCGCTTTTTTGCCGGCTGCATGATCCTGCTGTCGCTGGCACTGGGGGCCGACGCCAGCCCGCTGTTTGTCAGCAAGTACTGGCTATGGCTCACCGCCTTTGTCGGCGCCAACCTGTTGCAGTACTCGCTGAGCAACTTCTGCCCGCTGGCGCTGCTGCTCAAAAAGCTGGGCCTGCCCGAACAGACAGTCGGCCTTCAGAAATAGCGTATTCGTGCCGATAGGGTGAGCTGGCGCAGATCCGCCGCCACCCGACACTCCTCTACCGGACACACAAGGACAGGCCATGATCCATTGGTTGAAAAAACTGTTCGGCGCCCAGGCCACACCGGCTGCGGCCATCCCGCGCGGTGCCCTGATCATCGACGTACGCGAGCAAGGCGAATTCGCCAGCGGCCACGCCGCCGGTGCCATCAACATTCCGCTGGGCCAGCTGGCCAGCCGCATCGACTGGCTGAAGCAGCAAAAACCGCCGGCACTACTGCTGTACTGCGCCAGCGGCATGCGCTCGGCCATGGCCTGCAAACAGCTGCAAAACGCCGGTTTTGCCAACGTGCAAAACGCCGGCAACCAGGCGCGCCTGGCCAGCCTGTTGTCCAGCCAGCGCCAGGCGGCCTGAACGGGTAACGCGGAAAAAGGTAGCCCGGATAAGGCGCAGCCGCATCCGGGGAAATACAACGGCACATCCGCGTACAGCGGGTAGCCCGGATAAGGCACCGCCGCATCCGGGAAAAGCTCCGTCGCACAGCTAGCCTTGCCCCATAACGGCCCCCGCCTTAGCGCCTGGCCAGCAGCAACCCCAGGCCGGCACCGCCCAGCAGCACGCTGCAGCTGCGGTTGAACACACGTTGGCCGCGTGGCGTGGCAAACCAGCGCTTCAGCTGCACGCCCAGCGCGGCGTACACGCCGATGGCTACCCATTCCAGCAGCAGGAAAGCCACACCCAGCTGCAAAAATTGCGGCGCTACCGGCTGAGCGGTATCGACAAACTGCGGCAAAAAGGCAGTAAAGATCAGGATGGCCTTGGGGTTGCCGGCGGCCACCCACAGCTCTTGCCGCATCAGTTCGCGCAGGCCCTGCTGCGGGCGGGTATCGGCCGGGCCGCTGAGGCTGCCGGCGCGCCACAGCTGCCACGCCAGCCAGAACAGGTAGCCGGCACCGGCCAGCTTGATGGCGGTAAACAGCAGCACCGAGCCTTGCAGCACCACCGCCAACCCGGTAGCCGCCAGTGCAATCATCACCGCAAACGCCAGCAAACGGCCGACACCCGCCACGCAGGCAGTACGGAAGCCATAACGGGTAGCGTTGCTGATCGACAGCAGGTTATTGGGGCCGGGGGCGAGGTTGAGGGCAAAACAGGCGGGCAGGAACAGCAGCAAGGTGGCAAGCGACATGGCAGGCTCCGGTAAAGAACAAGGTTGGCCGCAAGGGCGAGCCGTTAACTTATCGTTATGTCCGAGCGATGCGCAAGAAAAACCCGCCGGCGGGCGGCGGGTTCCGTGTGATGCTTGCGCAGCTTGCTGATCAGGCCGGTGCGCGCTTGAGCTTGAGCTTGCCCGATAGCCAGGTGTGGTCGTAGCTGACAATCTCGAACGGGTTGCCAAACGGGTCCACAAACGAAATCGAGCAGAAAAAACCGTGGTCGTGCACGCTGTCGCGGGCGATGGTCTGGCCGTCGCGGTTCAGCACGCGCTCGCCGGCCAGCTGGTCTATCCATTCCAGAAAGTCTTGCCCGCTCACCACAAACGCTACCGCACCAGCCAGGCAGCCAGCACCGGGCTCTTCGCTGATGGCCAACCGCACCGTACCGCTGGGGTTGGCCAGCATCATGGCACTGTGCGGGCCTTCCTGCATGTGCTTGAAGCGTGCGTCCGGGGCCAGGCCCAGCACGCGGTCGTACCACTCTACGGCCTTGGCGCCGTCGCTGACTCGGATATGGATATGGTCGATCTTGCCTAGCGTTAACATGCTTTCCCCTTTAGCGGGCTGCCACATTGCAGCCCGGTAGCTGATTCTAACCGCATTTTAGCCATTGTCTGTCGCTTAGCTGCGCGGCTGCAGCAATGGTGCCAGGTAGTGGCCAGTATGGCTCACCGGGTTGGCCGCCACTTGCTCTGGCGTGCCACTGGCGATGATCTGGCCACCGCCGGCCCCGCCTTCCGGGCCCAGGTCTATCAGCCAGTCGGCGGTTTTGACTACGTCCAGATTGTGCTCGATCACCACCACGGTGTTACCGTGCTCGCGCAGGCGGTGCAGCACCTGCAGCAGCAGGTCGATGTCGTGAAAGTGCAGGCCGGTTGTCGGCTCGTCCAGGATGTACAGCGTTTTGCCGGTGTCGCGTTTGGACAGCTCCAGCCCCAGCTTCACGCGCTGCGCCTCGCCGCCGGACAGCGTGGTAGCGCTTTGCCCCAGGCGGATGTAACCCAGGCCCACGTCCATCAGCGTTTTGAGCTTGCGCGCCACGCTAGGCACCGCGCTGAAGAACTCCAGCGCCTGCTCTACCGTCATTTCCAGCACTTCGGTAATGTTTTTGCCCTTGTACTGTACTTCCAGCGTTTCGCGGTTGTAGCGCTTGCCGTGGCACACGTCGCACGGCACGTAGACGTCGGGCAGGAAGTGCATTTCCACCTTGATCACGCCGTCGCCCTGGCAGGCTTCGCAGCGGCCGCCTTTTACGTTGAAGCTGAAGCGCCCCGGGCCGTAGCCGCGTTCGCGCGACAGCGGCACGCCGGCAAACAGCTCGCGTATCGGCGTGAACAGGCCGGTGTAGGTAGCCGGGTTGGAACGCGGCGTGCGGCCGATGGGGCTCTGGTCCACGTTGATCACTTTGTCCAGGTGGTCCAGCCCGTGGATGCGGCGGTACGGCGACGGCTCTTCGCTGGCGCCGTTCAGGTCGCGCGCGGCAATCTTGTACAAGGTGTCGTTGATCAGCGTGGATTTACCCGAGCCGGAAACGCCGGTAATGCACACCAGCATGCCCAGCGGCAGGTCCAGCGTGACGTCTTTCAGGTTGTTGCCGCTGGCGCCTTCGATCTGCAGCATGCGCTCGGGGTTCACCTCGCGGCGGCTGGCAGGCACCGGTATCAGGCGGCGGCCGGACAGGAAATCGCCGGTGACCGAGCGCTCGCAGGCGGCCACTTCGGCCGGGGTGCCGGCTACCAGCACCTCGCCGCCGTGCTCGCCGGCGCCGGGGCCCATGTCCACCAGATAGTCGGCGGCGCGGATGGCGTCTTCGTCGTGCTCTACCACGATCACGCTGTTGCCCAGGTCGCGCAGGCGCATCAGCGTGGCCAGCAAGCGGTCGTTGTCGCGCTGGTGCAGGCCGATGGAAGGCTCGTCCAGCACGTACATCACGCCGGTGAGGCCACTGCCGATCTGGCTGGCCAGGCGGATACGCTGCGCCTCGCCGCCGGACAGGGTGTCGGCCGAGCGCGCCAGGCACAGGTAGTCCAGGCCTACGTTATTCAGAAACGACACGCGGTCGCTGATTTCCTTCACGATTTTTTCGGCCACCGCCTGCTTCTGGCCGGAAAACTGCAAGCCGGCAAAAAACGCCGCCGCTTCTTTCAGCGCCAGCTGGTTCACTTCGTGCAGGGTCTTGCGGCCGATAAATACGTGGCGCGCTTCCAGGCGCAGGCGCGAGCCTTTGCACGATGGGCAGCACTGGTTGTTCTGGTACTTGGCCAGCTCTTCGCGCACGGTGCTGGAGTCAGTTTCGCGGTAGCGGCGCTCCAGATTGGGGATGATGCCCTCGAAGGCGTGCGCGCGCTGGAACTTGGTGCCGCGCTCGGATACGTAGGTAAACTCGATCTCGTCCTTGCCCGAGCCGTGCAACACCACGTGCTGTACGCGCTGCGGCAGGTCCTCGAACGCCAGTTCCAGCGAAAAGTCGTAATGCGCGGCCAAGGCCTGCAGCATCTGGAAGTAAAACTGGTTGCGCTTGTCCCAGCCCTTGATGGCACCGGCGGCCAGTGTCAGCTCGGGGTGCGCCACCACGCGCTTGGGGTCGAAGAAGGTAATCTCGCCCAGGCCGTCGCACTTGGGGCAGGCGCCCATCGGGTTGTTGAACGAGAACAGGCGCGGCTCCAGCTCGGGCAGGCTGTAGCTGCACACCGGGCAGGCAAACTTGGCCGAGAACCAGTGCTCTTGCCCGCTATCCATCTCTACCGCAATGGCGCGGCCTTCGGCGTGGCGCAGCGCGGTTTCAAAGCTTTCCGCCAGGCGCTGCTTCATGTCGTCGCGCACTTTCAGGCGGTCGATCACCACCTCGACAGTGTGCTTCTTGTTCTTGTCCAGCTTGGGCACGGCATCCAGCTCGTACACCTCGCCGTCCACCCGCACCCGCACAAAACCCTGCGCGCGCAGATCGTCGAACAGGTCCAGGTTTTCGCCCTTGCGGCCAACAATCACCGGCGCCAGGATCATTACCCGCGTTTCTGCCGGCAGCGCCAGCACGTGGTCCACCATCTGGCTTACCGTCTGGCTGGCCAGCGGCACGTCGTGCTCGGGGCAATGCGGGTCGCCCACGCGGGCGTACAGCAGGCGCAGGTAATCGTGGATTTCGGTGACGGTGCCCACGGTAGAACGCGGGTTGTGGCTGGTGGCTTTCTGCTCGATGGAAATCGCCGGGCTCAGGCCTTCGATCAGATCCACATCGGGCTTTTCCATCAGTTGCAGAAACTGCCGCGCGTAGGCCGACAGGCTTTCCACATAGCGGCGCTGGCCCTCGGCGTACAGCGTGTCAAACGCCAGCGAGCTCTTGCCGGAGCCGGACAAGCCGGTAATCACCACCAGCTGGTGGCGTGGCAGATCCAGGTTTACGTTTTTGAGGTTGTGCGTGCGTGCACCGCGTATGCGGATGGAGTCCATGCCTGTCTCACCGTGAATCGGGGAACCTGCTACTATACCGGACTTATCGCAGCAGGCTCCAGCAGCCTGAGCAGGCCACACAGCCAGCAGGGTTTACACACCGTCACAGCACGGCAGGAAAACCCCGCTACACTGGCCACCGGCAGCCTTGGCCACGACGGCAGCTGCCCGTTTGCCACCTCTTATACGCATACACATGACTGCATTAGAACTACGTGCCAGCCTGGGTTTGGCCGGTGTTTACGCCCTGCGCATGCTGGGCATGTTTTTGATTCTGCCCGTATTCGCCCTGTACGCCACCACGCTGAAAGGTGCCGACAACCACGCCCTGATCGGCATCGCGCTGGGCAGCTATGGCCTGGTACAAGCCATGCTGCAGCTGCCACTGGGCATGCTGTCGGACAAGGTTGGCCGCAAAAAAGTGATCTACGCCGGCCTGCTGCTGTTTGCCGCTGGCAGCTTTATTGCCGCCCAGGCCGACGATATCTACTGGCTGATGCTGGGCCGCGTCATCCAGGGCGCGGGTGCCATCTCGGCCGCCATTACCGCCCTGCTGGCCGACCTTACCCGCGAAGAAAACCGCACCCGCGCCATGGCCATGATAGGCATGAGCATCGGCACCACCTTTGCCGTCAGCCTGGTACTGGGCCCGCTGCTGGCCAAGCACATCGGCGTGGACGGCATCTTTACCCTTACCGGCGTACTGTCGCTGATGGCACTGGTAGGCGTGTGGAAGATCATCCCCGACCCGGCCGTATCGCGCTTTCACTCCGACACCGGCACCAATACCGCGCGCCTGCCGGCTGTGCTGCGCCACCCGGAGCTGCTACGGCTGAACTACGGCATCTTTGCCCTGCACGCCGCGCAGATGGCCATGTTTGTCACCATTCCCTTCGCGCTGACCAGCACCGGTGGCCTGGATAAGTCCGAACACTGGCAGGTGTACCTGCCGGTGGTCGTAGCCGGTTTCTTCCTGATGGTGCCGGCCATTATCTACGGCGAGAAAAAAGCCAAGCTCAAGCAGGTGTTTGTGGCCGCCGTGGCGCTGATGACCGCCGCCCAGCTGGGCATGGCGCTGGCGCTGTCCAGCTTCTGGCTGATCGTCACCTGGCTGGCACTGTATTTCATTGCTTTCAATATTCTGGAAGCGACACTGCCGTCGCTGATCTCGAAAATCGCCCCTGCCGACGCGAAGGGCACCGCCATCGGCGTGTATAATACGGCGCAATCGCTAGGCCTGTTTCTGGGCGCCGCGCTGGGCGGCTGGCTGTACAGCCACCACGGTGCCGCTGGCGTATTCGGCTTTACCAGCCTGCTGATGGGTAGCTGGCTATGGTTGTCGTTTACCATGACGCCGCCCAAGGCAGTAAAAACGCAGATGTTCCACATTGGCGACACCTGGCAGGGCGATGTGGCCACCCTATCGCGCCAGCTGCTGGCGGTACAAGGCGTCAGCGAAGTGGTCATCATGCTGGACGAGCGGGTAGCTTTCCTGAAAGTGGCCCAGCAAGGCTGGGACGATGCCAGCGCCCGCGCCCTGATTGCCAGCACTTACCCGGCCCAGGCCTGAAAACATACGCAGGGCTGATGCAGCCCTGCAGGGCGGTACACGCTACCGCCCCACACATTGAACAGATTTTTCGGAGGATTCCATGAACAGCATTACTTTTGACGGCCGCCTGGCCGCAGACGCAGAGCTGCGTTACACCCCCAGCGGCGAATCGGTGCTGAGCTTCCGCGTGGCCAGCGACATCGGTTTTGGCGAGCGCAAAACCACCAACTGGTTTAGCTGCCAGGTATGGGGCAAACGTGGCGAATCGCTGAAAAACTACCTGAACAAAGGCCAGCAAGTCACCGTATACGGCCAGCTGACCCTGCGCGAATGGCAAGACAAGGAAGGCATCAAGCGCCTGTCGCCAGACGTACGCGTGAGCGAAATCAGCCTGCAAGGCGGCCGCCGCGACGACATGCCGCCAATGGACGACGGCTACAGCGCCACCCCGCCAGCCCGCCAGGAAGCCCCGTCCGCCCCGCCAGCCGCCCCGCGCCGCCAGGAACCCAAGCCTGCCGCCCGCATGGACGACATGGACGACGATATTCCATTCTAAGCCGGTGCCGTTTGCCTGCCAAAACTAAACCCGCCACCTGGCGGGTTTTTTCATGGTGCCTTGCTGCGGCCAACCTTGTACTGCCTAGCCGCCCTCCCGCCCGGTATCCGCCGCCCCCAGCTCGCCCAGAAAACTGTCCAACACCATATTGCTGCGCCGGCCTTTGCGCACCACCACGCTTAGCGGCGTGCTGTAGCGGTATTCGTCGGGGCGGATGGCGCGCATCTGGCCGCGCGCGACCCAGCTGGCGGCGTAGTGGTCGGGCAGAAAGCCTATGTAGTGGCCGGTGAGTATCAAAAAGGCAATGCCTTCGCGGTCGGACGCTTTGGCCGTGCAGTGCAGCTGGCCCAGCCAGCGGTGTGCCTGGTCGGTAATGCGGTAATTGGGGAAGATGGCGTGCGCCTGGCGGATGGCGGCGTCGTCTGGCGCGGCTGCGGCAAAAAACGGGTGTTCGCTGCTGCAATACAGCGACGACTGCTCCTCGTACAGCCGCAAATAAGCCAGGCCGGGCAAGGGGTGGGTTTCCGGTATCACGCCCACGTGCAGCGTGCCGTCCAGCACGCCCTGTTCGATGTCGCTGGGCACCATCATGGCGATATTGATACACACGCCTGGGCCGCGCGCGCTCAGCGCCTTCAGTGCACGCGTGATGTGCATGTGCGACTGCGTCACCAGGTTATTGATGATGCCGATATTGAGGTCGCCGCGTAGCTGGTGGTGCAGCTGGTTTACCTCGTCGCGAAAGTCCTCGATGGCCGACAGCAGGATGTTGGCCGCACGCAGCACTTCGCGCCCTTCATCTGTCAGTGCAAAGCCGGCACGGCCGCGGCGGCACAGGCACACGCCCAGGCGCTTTTCCAGGTCACCCATGTGCAGGCTGATGGCCGAGCGGCTGATGCCCAGCACGCTTTCGGCTGCCGAGAAACTGCCACACTCCACCACGGTCTTGAAAATGCGTAGCAGGCGGATGTCAAAATCGCTAACCTGCCCCAGCGCTACCGGCTTGTTCATTGGGTGAGCCATTTGTAAACTGAAGTTTGCAAATATTGTATTTAACTTGCGCGATTGGCAAGTCATGCTGTCGCCACATCTGGCCGCTACGCGCTATAAACAACCCATCTACCCCACGCACACCCACCCCTATGGCACAGACCGTCTACGAACGCCTACCGCCCAGTGCGGACACCATCCGTCATGCCCTCGCCGCCAGCAAGGCCACGCCCTTCTGGCTGGACGACGTTGACCGCGGCCCGGCCGCACCTGCCTTGCAGGGGGAGGTGCGCAGCGCGCTGCTGATTGTCGGCGGCGGTTTTCTCGGGCTGTGGTCGGCGCTGATGGCCAAGGAACGCCAGCCGGAGCGCGACGTGGTGCTGCTGGAAGCCGGCCGCGTCGGCCAGGCGGCGTCCGGCCGCAATGGCGGTTTCTGCGAAGCCAGCCTGACCCACGGCGAGGACAACGGCCTGAAACGCTGGCCGGAAGAGTTTGCCCAGCTGGAAGCGCTGGGCCTGGACAACCTGAACCAGCTGGAAGCCACGCTGACGCGTTACGGCATAGACTGCGACTTTGAACGCACCGGCGTGCTGGAAGTGGCGGTAGAACCGTACCAGGCGGCGCGCTTTGACGGCGAGGGCTGCCTGGACGAAGCGGCCATCCGCGCCGAAGTGAACTCGCCTACCTTTCTTGCTGGCCACTGGGACCGCGACGGCACCGCCATGATCCACCCAGGCAAGCTGGTAGCGGGCCTGGCGCGCGTGGCACGCCAGCTGGGCGTGCGCTTTTTCGAGCACAGCGCCGCCACCGGCATTAGCCACCAGGGCGCGCTGGTGCGCGTCGACACCGCGCAGGGCCACGTGCTGGCCGAGCGGGTGATCCTGGCCACCAATGCCTTCCCCTCGCTGCTAAAACGCTACCGTTGGCACACCATCCCGGTGTACGACTACGTGCTGATGACCGAGCCGCTCAGTGCCGAACAGTTGGCCGCGATCGGCTGGCAGCACCGCCAGGGCATTGCCGACGTGGGCAACCAGTTCCACTACTACCGGCTGACGCGCGACAACCGCATCCTGTTTGGCGGCTACGACGCCATCTACCACCTGGGCGGCAAGATCAAGCCGGAATACGAAGAGCGGCCGGAAAGCTTCGAACGGCTGGCCAGCCACTTCTTCACCACCTTCCCGCAGCTGGCCGGCTTGCGCTTCAGCCACCGCTGGGCCGGGGTGATCGACACCTCGTCGCGCTTCTGCGCCTTCTTTACCGACGCCATGGACGGCAAGGTGGCGCTGGCCGCCGGCTTTACCGGCCTGGGCGTGGGTGCCACCCGCTTTGCGGCCAACGTGCTGCTGGACAAGGTAGAAGGCCTGGACACCGAACGCACCCGCCTGCGCATGGTGCGCGAGATGCCGCTGCCCTTCCCGCCCGAGCCGCTGACCTACACCGTGGTGCAGGCCATGCGCTGGAGCCTGGACCGCGCCGACCACAACCACGGCCGGCGCAATGCCTTCCTGCGCGGCATGGACGCGCTGGGCCTGGGCTTCGACTCCTGACCACACCGCTGCGGCCAACCTTGGCCGCAGCTGGCACCGACACTGTTACCGCAACGGAAACCTGCCATGACAACGCAAACGCTACTGGGCAACTACGCCCTGCTGGCCACCACCGCCGAGCTGGCCTACCAGCCGGTAGACCCGGCCAAAATCGTACAAGGCCCGGCCACTGTGGGCGTGGCCGAGCTGGCCACGCTGGGTGATGTCACCATCGGCGTGTGGGAGATGTCGCCGTCGGTCACCACCGATATCGAAGTGGACGAATGCTTCGTGGTGCTCGCTGGCGACGCCACCGTGACATTTGAAGACGGCAGCGCGCCACTACAGCTGCAGCCCGGCACCGTCGGCTTTCTGACCGCCGGCAGCGCCACCACCTGGGCTGTACGCCAGACGCTGCGCAAGATCTACATCGCCCGTAGCTAGGCGCCACATACAGAGAGCACCATGCACACCAGACAAAACTACATCAACGGCCAGTGGCAGCCCGCCGTACTGGGCCAGACCCGCGACATCCTCAACCCGGCCAACGGCAACATCATCGGCGTGGTCGCCGACAGCACCGCCGAGGACACGCTGCAAGCCATTGCCGCAGCCAAGCACGCCTTCTACGAGCAAGGCGAATGGCGCCACATGAGCGGCCCGCGCCGCGCCGACATGCTGTACCGCATAGCCGACGCCATCCGCGCCCGCACAGAAGAGCTGGCGCTGCTGGACTGCCTGGACAACGGCAAGCCGCTGCGCGAAGCACGCTGCGACATCGAAGACGCCGCCGCCTGCTTCCGCTACTACGCCGGCCTGATCGGCAAGCCGCAAGGCGGCGTGTACGAAGTGCCGGACGGTTTCGGCCCCATGCACGCCTACAGCCTGCACGAGCCGGTGGGCGTGTGCGGCCTGATTACGCCATGGAACTACCCGCTGCTGATGGCCACCTGGAAGCTGGCCCCCGCGCTGGCCGCCGGTAACTGCGTGGTGTTCAAGCCCAGCGAACTCACCCCGCTATCGTCGGTAGTGCTGTTTGAAATCTTCCATGAGGTGGGCCTGCCGGCCGGTACGGCCAACCTGGTGCTGGGCAGCGGCCCGGCCGCCGGCCAGCCACTGGCCGACAGCCACGACGTGGACATGATCACTTTCACCGGCAGCACCCGCACCGGCCAGCTGATCGCCCGTGCCGCGGTGGGCAACCTCAAGCGCGTGGGGCTGGAGCTGGGCGGCAAATCGCCCAACATCATCTTTGCCGACGCCGACCTGGAAGGCGCGGTGGAATGGGCGATGATCGGCGTGTTCTTCAACCAGGGTCAGGTGTGCTCGGCTGGCTCGCGCATCCTGATCGAGGCCTCGCTGAAAGACCGCTTTGTGGCCCGGCTGGCCGAACGCGCCAACGCGATGACCATCGGCCCCGGTGTGAGCGACCCGGACATGGGCCCGCTGGTGTCTGCCGGGCAGCTGGAAAAAGTACTGGGCTTTATCGAACGCGCCAAAGCCGAGGGCGCCACGCTGGTGTGCGGTGGCCAACGCCATAGCGACGGCGACTGCGCCAACGGCTACTTTTTGCGCCCCACCATCTTCGACAACTGCCACAGCGAGATGGAAATCTGCCGCGAGGAAGTGTTCGGCCCGGTGGTAGCGGTCCAGACCTTCAGCGACGAAGCCGAGGCCATCCGCCTGGCCAACGACACGCCGTATGGCCTGGCCGGCGGCGTGTTCACCACCGACGGTGCACGGGCGCTGCGGGTGATGAAGGCGCTGCGCGCCGGCGTCACCTGGATCAACTGCTACAACCCCACCTTCAACGAAGCCCCGTGGGGCGGCTACAAGATGAGCGGCTACGGCCGCGACCTGGGCGTCAACGGCCTGCTGGAGTACCAACAGGTGAAACAGGTCAACATCAACCTGCAGCCCGGCCCGGTGGGCTGGTACAGCCGCTAGGCACGATGGCGGCGCTGTCCGGCAGGCAGATCGCGTGGGGCGTGCTGGCCCAGGTGTGGGTAGACACGTCTTACGATGCCGCCGAGTTGGCCGCATTCCGTGCCCAACTGGCTGCCACCGGCCTGAGCAGCCGTCAGCTGCAGCGCATTGCCTATCGCGAAGTGTGCGGCGCGTTCGCCTTGTTTACGCTGGCAGTCTACGCCAGCGCAGGCATGGCCTTACCGGACTGGTACTACCCCGAAGACGACGCGCGGCAGCAGGTGGCGGCGTGGCTGGCACGGCCACGGCTGCTGTCACTGCTGAACCCGTTCTGGCTGCTAGGCTACCTGCTGGCTGTCGGCCTGATGAGATCGACCATGCAACCGGTACTGTCGCCAAACGCACCGCCATCGTGAGCCTGGCGGCTGCGGCCAACCCTGGCAAGGGATAAGGTTGGCCGCAAGATCGCCAGGCACGTCGCCAGGCAACAAAAAGCCCTTCCGCATGCGGAAGGGCTTTTTTCTCTCCTGCACCCTCTCAGGTGCGCGTGCCAGGCTTACTGGGCAGCGGAAGCCGCAGCGGCAGCAGGTGCGCCGCCACCGATGGTTTCCATCACTTTCCACTCGCCGCCTTCAACCTTGTACACGGTGATGCCGCCGTCTTTCAGGTCGCCTTTTTCATCGTACGACCAGCTGGACGAAGTCACGCCGGTGTAGTTGATCTTGGCCAGTACCGGCAGGTATTTTGCCGGCTCGGCGGAGTTCGCCTCTTTCATGGCGGCGATCAGTACGCGTGCTGCGTCATAGCCGTACGGGGAGTAGGTGGCAACGTCCATGTTGAAACGTGCTTTGTAGCGGGTGGCGTAGTCCGGGCCCTTCGGCATTTTTTCCAGCGGCAGGCCAGCCAGCGAGGCGATAGTGCCGTCGGCTTCTTTGCCAGCCAGTTTCAGGAAGGTCGGGGTTTTGGTCATTTCGCCGGAGATCAGCGGGGCTTTCAGGCCCAAACGCTTCATCTGTTTGGCCATCGGGGCGGACTGGGCGTCGGCACCACCGTAGAACACCACGTCAGGCGCAGCGCCTTTGATGGTGGTCAGAATGGCGGCAAAGTCGGTGGCTTTGTCGTTGGTGAACTCGCGTTTCACTACAGCACCACCGGCGGCTTTCACGGCTTTTTCGAACTCGTCTGCCAGGCCTTGGCCGTAGGCAGTGCGGTCATCCACGATCACCACTTTCTTGGCGCCCAGTTTTTCCACCACGAATTTGCCCATTACCGAACCTTGCTGGGTATCGGAAGTCATGGAGCGGAAAGTGGTTTTGTAACCTTGCTGGGTGAAGGTCGGGGCGGTTGCCATGGCCACTTGCGGCAGGCCGGCGTCGGAGTAGATCTTGGAAGCCGGGATGGAGGTGCCGGAGTTGAAGTGGCCAACGATACCGTTCACTTTGTTGTCCACAAACTTCTGGGCCAGCTGGGTAGCGGTTTTCGGGTCGGCCTGGTCATCTTCTGCTACCAGTTCAAACGAAACCGGCTTGCCGTCGATGGTCGGCTTTTCGGCGTTGGCATCTTCAATGGCCAGGGTTACGCCGTTTTTGTACTCTTCACCGTAGTGAGCCTGTGGGCCGGTCAGCGGGGCTGCAAAACCGATCTTGATGATTTCTGCACCTGCCGGGGCGGCAGCGGCAGTACTGGAAGCATCGGCGGCCGGGGCTTCTTCTTTTTTGCTGCAGCCGGCAAAAGCCAGTGCAGCGGCAACAGCTACAGTGATGCTGGTAAGTTTGGTCAGTTGCATTTTGTCTCTCTTCTTTATCTCGGGGTTGCTCTTGCCATCTTTGAAACCGTCTGGCCGACGGCACAACACGGTGGCGGCATTATTCCAATGCCGCCACACCTTTAGCAAGCCTGATCAGTCTCCAATGCTCATCAGGCTGGCATTCCCGCCTGCAGCTGTGGTATTGACGCTAAGCGCACGCTCTACCACCAGGCGATGCAGGTTATAACCACCGCGCTCTACCAACAGTAGCGGAATCAGCGCACCGTCGCGGCGTGCCAGCGTCTGGCGCAGCACTTCGGCGTCCGGGCCGGCGTACAGCACGGCAGCCACGTCAGCATGATCAATCTGGGCAACGATGGTAACGGCAGTACGCAGCACCGCGGCGACTTTCTGTGCATGCACGCTGTCAGCCAGCAGCACATCGTTACCGGCGGCGAAAGCGGCAACCAGTTGCATCAGCAGGGCTTCCATATTGTCGGCTGCGCAGCCGACAACACCACGCGGCGCAAAGCGCAGGGTATTGTTTTCGCCTGTCGGGCCTGGCAGCACCAGCGCGTGGTTCAGCGGGCTTTCGCTGCGTGCCTGGGCAATCAGGTCTTGCAGGTGCTGGCGCGCGCCATCATCCAGCCCCAGCTGCGGCAGCGCGGCTTGCAGGGCGTCCAGTTTGCCCAGCGCTTGCGGCGTCGCACTCGGGCTGAGCTGCGCATCCCAGTGGCCACCGGTCAGGCGGTACAGGTAGAACGGGCCACCGGCTTTCGGGCCGGTACCGGACTTGCCTTCGCCACCAAATGGCTGCACCCCCACCACCGCACCCACGATATTGCGGTTCACATACACGTTACCCGCCTTGATGTTGCCGGTAATGCGCTCGATGGTTTCGTCGATACGGCTGTGTACGCCGTGGGTCAGCCCGTAGCCGGTGCTGTTGATCTCGGCAATCACCTTGTCGATATCGCCACCGTGGAAACGGATCACGTGCAGTACCGGGCCAAATACTTCGCGCTGCAGCAAACCGATATGGTCGATCTCGAACAGCGTTGGCGCTACATAGGTACCGTTGGCGCATTCGGCAGTGAGCCTGGCCTGGTAAACGCTGCGGGCTTTGTCTTTCAGGCTGTCGATATGACGCAGCAGGCCTTGCTGGGCTTCGGCGTCGATTACCGGGCCGATATCGGTATTGAAACGGGCCGGGTTGCCTACGCGCAGCTCGTCCATGGCACCCTTGATCATGGTCACCACCTTGTCGGCGATGTCATGCTGCAGGTACAGCACGCGCAGTGCCGAGCAGCGCTGGCCTGCGCTGTCGAAAGCCGAGCTCAGTACGTCGGTCACCACTTGTTCCGGTAGTGCGGAGCTGTCCACGATCATGGCGTTCTGGCCGCCGGTTTCGGCTACCAGCGGTACTTCTTCGCCACGGGTAGACAGCGTGCGGTTGATGATCTGGGCCACTTCGGTGGAACCGGTAAAGATCACGCCCTTGATGCGGGCATCGGCAGTCAGCGCAGCACCCACCACTTCGCCACGGCCAGGCAGGAACTGCAGCACGTCACGCGGTACACCGGCTTCGTGCAGCAGGCGCACGGCGTAGCCAGCAATCAGCGCAGTCTGTTCGGCAGGCTTGGCCAGTACCACGTTACCGGCGGCCAACGAGGCGACCACTTCGCCAATAAAGATGGCCAGTGGGAAGTTCCACGGGCTGATGCACACCACCGGGCCCAGTGCCGGATGGCGGCTGTTGTCGAATTCCTCGCGTACCTGGGCTGCGTAGTAACGGCAGAAGTCCACCGCTTCGCGCACTTCAGCAATGCCATTGTTCAGGGTCTTGCCGGCTTCGCGCACGGCCAGGCCCATCAGTGCCGGCATATTGGCTTCCATCAGGTCTGCCAGGCGGTCCAGCGCTTCGGCGCGCTTGGCCGGGGCGGTGGCAGCCCATACCGGGGCGGCGCGCACAGCGGCTTGCAGTGCCAGCTCTACATCTTCGCGGGTGGCTTCCTGCACCTGGCCTACCACGTCCTGATGATTGGCCGGGTTCAGCACAGCTTGCGGCGCGCTGCCACTTGGCTCGGCATCGGCCAGCAGCGGTGCGGCCAACCAGGCTTGCTGCTCGCTAGCCTGCAATGCGTGTTGCAGCTTTTGCAGTACGTGCTCGTTGGCCAGGTCCATACCAGCAGAGTTCTTGCGCCCGGCACCGTACAGTTCTACCGGCAAGGCAATCTTGTTATGTGGCAGGCCACCGAAGCGCGCGGCTTCTGCTACCGGATCTTCCACCAGCTCTTCGATGGACACGTTCTCGTCCACAATACGGTTCACGAAAGAACTGTTGGCACCGTTTTCCAGCAGGCGGCGTACCAGGTAGGCCAGCAGGGTTTCGTGCGAGCCTACCGGGGCGTAGATGCGGCACGGCTTGTCCAGCTTGCCCTTGCCCACCACCTGGTCGTACAGGGTCTCGCCCATGCCATGCAGGCACTGGAATTCGTAATCCTTGCCTTCAGCCAGGTGGTAAACCGCCGACAGGGTGTAGGCGTTATGGCTGGCAAATTGCGGGTAGATAGCATCTTGTGCGGCCAACAGCTTCTTGGCGCATGCCAGGTAGGACACATCGGTGTACACCTTGCGGGTGTAAACCGGGTAGCCTTCCAGACCATCGACCTGGGCACGCTTGATCTCGGCATCCCAGTAGGCGCCTTTCACCAGACGCACCATGAAGCGGTGGCCAGTGCGACGGGCCAGATCAATCAGAAAGTCGATTACATACGGGCAGCGCTTCTGGTAAGCCTGTACCACGATGCCGATGCCTTCAAAGCCGTTCAGATCCGGGTCGTTGGCCAGCGCCTCCACCAGATCCATCGATATTTCCAGACGGTCGGCTTCTTCAGCATCGATGTTCAGGCCAATATTGTATTGTTTGGCCAGCAAGAACAGGCCTTTCAGGCGCGGCAGCAGCTCGGCCATCATGCGCTCGTGCTTCATGCGGGCATAGCGCGGGTGAATGGCAGACAGTTTTACCGAGATACCCGGGCCGTTATAGATACCGCGGCCATTGGACTCTTTGCCAATCGCGTGGATCGCCACTTCGTAGTCGCGCAGATAGCGCTGCGCATCTTCTTCGGTCATGGCCGCTTCGCCCAGCATGTCGTAGCTGAAACGGTAGCCGCGTGCTTCGCGTTCGCGGCCATTGGCCAGCGCTTCTTCGATGGTTTCGCCGGTTACAAACTGCTTGCCCAGCATGCGCATGGCCAGGTCCACACCTTTGCGGATCAGCGGCTCGCCACCTTTGGCAATCAGGCGCGTCAAGGCAGAAGACAGGCCCTGCTCGCTATGGGAAGACACCAGTTTGCCGGTAACCAGCAAGCCCCAGGCCGCAGCATTCACGAACAGCGACGCGCTATTGCCCAGGTGCGACGCCCAGTCGCCACCAGAGATCTTGTCGCGAATCAGCTTGTCGGCGGTCAGGCGGTCCGGAATACGCAGCAGCGCCTCGGCCAGGCACATCAGCGCAATACCTTCCTGGCTGGACAGGGTGAACTCGTGCATCAACGCATCCACACCGCTGGACTTGGTGCGCTCTTTACGCACCTGGGCTACCAGCTTGCTTGCCAATGCCTTGATGCTGGCGACCTGCGTGTCAGGCATGGCGGCCTGCTCCATCATCAACGCTACGCAGTCACGCTCATCGCGACGATAAGCAGCAGTAATGGCATCCCGAAGCGCAGTCTGGCTGCGTGCAAACTCTACAAATTGCATGAGTATCTTTCCAAAATCCAGCAGATAAGGTTATCTGACTATTGTATACAAAATATCGGATAACAGTAGTATCAGGCAGATCATGGCAATAAAAAGCCGCCCTTCTGCAATGAATATGCAACAGTGCCTTCAGTTGCGTGGAAAAGTGAATATGCGCAATGAGCGTAGCCGAACGTCGATACCACCCCGACGTCCACCCCACCTTGAGTAGCACGTGACTTTAGCGTCCAATTCACCATGACAAGGAGTTGGACATGAAGAAACGATTCACCGAAGAACAGATCATTGGCTTCCTGCGCGAAGCAGAAGCCGGCATGCCCGTAGCCGAGCTGTGCCGCAAGCATGCCTTCTCGGAAGCCAGCTACTACCTCTGGCGCAGCAAGTTTGGCGGTATGAACGTCTCGGAGGCTAAGCGTCTTAAAGAGCTGGAAACCGAGAACGCAAGGCTGAAGAAGCTCCTGGCCGAGACAATGCTCGAGAACGAGATCACCAAGGAAGCCCTCCGAAAGAAGTGGTGAGCGCACCGTCACGGCGGGAGCTGGTGCGCTATCTGCTGGGCAAGGGGCTGAGTGAACGCCGCTCCTTGCGGGTGGCGGGCATGAGCCCCAGCGCCTTCCG
>AMYZ01000008.1 GCA_000335715.1 beta proteobacterium L13 | reverse complement strand
TTGATCCAGCACCAGAGAAATAAATTCACTGCCGTTGTCCACCTGAATCAGCTGAGGCGTACCGCGTAAAGCTTGTACATGCCGCATCGTCGTGACGACATCCTCGGCCTTCAGGGCGAAATCTACCGTAATCGCCAAGCTTTCCCGACTAAAATTATCCACTACAGTTAAGGGTCGGATCCGCTGGCCATTAAACAGCTGATCGGCGACGAAATCCATGCTCCAGCACGCACTCAAACTAGAGATGGTCGCCCGTGCCACACGATAGGCTGCGGCCACGCGCCGCCTTGGGCGCTTGCGTCGCAAGTTCAGCCCTTCCTCGCAATAGATCCGGTAGGTCTTCTTGTGGTTGATCAGCCAGCCTTCACGTCGCAGCAGAATATGGATGCGGCGTGCCTGCCTGGCACAGGACCTGTACCCGAAAGGCCTGGCGGCATTGGCGAAAGGGGATCGCTCGATGTGGCGAACCATGCGTGAAGATGCGGACTTGCGCAATGCAGCATGGATGGCATCGAAGGCAATGGACGGAATTACTTCCGCTGAGATCAATAAATACGATGGTGGTGAGCGTGGCGTCCCACTCTACACGTGTGGACCTACCGACTAGAGGAGCTGCGCTTGCTGAAAGAGGCGGCAACGCCCTGCGGCGCATCATTGGTGTATGAGCCAAGGCCCACTTATGCCGATTGGCACCCACAAGCATTGGTTGGCTCTGAAGACGTAGAAGCGTATCTTGCCGAGCTTGAGTATCCGCGGCTGGGTGAGTCGTTAGGCCCCATCCCCACCCACCGCCCGGACACACCCTCCCCTACCGGTATTCTCATTAAAAGTGGCAAACGCATCACTAACGATGGGATCTGGGAACAGGTTTTTCCGCACCGCGCCCCTGGCGAAACCGACTGTCTCAACTATTTCGTCAAAGGTGCGGTTGCACCGTGGATTGATGACCCTTACCATGAATATGTGCATGGCAAACAGTTTGCCCTACCCGTTAGCTGGCGCCTGGTGTGGGATGACACCCGCTACCTCGATGGCGTAATACCGGACGAGTCTTTCTACCTCAACCCCGCCATCACGCCAGTAGCGCCCGAGCAGGCAGAAACCCACCCGACAGCGCCACCATCATCCGGCCGTGTAGCAGCTGGCCAGCCCTGCACACAGAGCGGCACCTGCTGGACACCCGCCAAACCCGACGCCCGCCGCGCCTTCGCCCAGGGCGACATCATGCCGGACTACCCCTATAGCAGCTACGGTGCCACTGTCTGGTACCGCGAGGCGGAGTAAAGGTTGGCCGCAAAGCCCAGCAGAGACAGGGTAAAAAGTGTCTTTTTCATGTTTATTTATTCCTGATAGCCATTGATTTAACAATCAATATAATGAAACAGACTATACAAAGCCGACTGTTTTACTCCAGCTTGGGCTTGGAACAAAAACCGCTATGCAAATGAAAAACCGGCCCTGGGGCCGGTTCGGATAACTGCAGGGGTGCAATTGCCAAGCCCTTTCTGCACAGGTCAGGCCACTCATTAATATGCTATCGTCGGCGTCTTCATCCCCAAAGCCTGATGCGCACGCCCTTCTGGACTAGCCCGCTTAGTTCTTGCTGCCCTGAAATACAAACATGCCACTGCCAGTGAGTGCCTGCAGCAGCATGTTCAAACCGTTCACTTGGCCATTCTCGTTCAACGTCGCGTACGCCACGCCACCCGCCGTGCCGGTAAAGGCACAGTCAGTACCTTTCAAGATACCTACCACCGAGAACAGGTTCTTGCGGCTATCTACCAGCGTAAACCGACTATCGCTGAAGACACAGGCCGGATTACCACTGATCAGCATGCTATTGGGGTTCGCATTGGATACAGTCAGCGTATTCATCGCATTGCCCGCCTGCTTGCTGGTATAGCTACCCAACACATTGGCAATGCTTACCGCGCTATCGAACTGGTTGTTGTAACCCACCGTAACACGGCGCGGGTTGCTGCCGTTCAGGCCGGCGGCCACCTGGAATTGCAGTGTTTTCTGGCTGTTACCCGACTGTACCGTCACCGCCGAGGAACCAACGCTTTGATAAAAGCCGCCACTGACATGACGATAGTAGCCATTTCCGCTGATATTCAGGTTACCCGCGACAAAGTTCGTTGCACTGAAACCTGTCATGTACAAGGCCTCGGCCGGTGTACCGTCAGCCGCATTCATCACGGCATACGCCGAGCCCAAGCCATCTGCGACCATATCGATGTTCAGCTCATTACTGGCCGATACCGCCTTGCCCTGCCAAATGCCCGCAGGATTAACCTGCACAGATGGTGGCGGCAGAATTACACCACCGCCAATACTCACCCCGCCACCACCGCCGCCGCCACAAGCAGTCAGGCCACACAATAGAAATACAGGGAACAGGGGGGCAAAGCGAGTCATGGTTTTCCTTTCAGAACAAATGGGTGCAACAGCCCCGCTACCCCAGGCTAGGGTGAAGCCGGGATGACAGGGGGCAAGCTAGCAAGAGCAATAGGGATCAAGACGTCTGGACGAAGCTGCGACACATAACAGACTGCTAGTTGGCCGCATCGGCCGCCAACTGAACACAATGGGAACACATGGCGTGACAAACATCTAACGATTCGTTATGAAAAATTTTAACGTAAGTATATGTTTTTATACATTAAATTATTTCAATCAACGACATCAATCCATACTAAGACTTTTACTTTTAAACAAAAGTTCTTTGCAAAACCTGTCCATTCGGGCAGCTTTCCACGCATTCCTATCAGCGTGCCCACCATCCACCAGCCCAGCCAACAGATCTCCCACTCAGCAAAAGCAAAAAGCCCCGTCTGGACGGGGCTTTTTGTAAGGGCCGCGCCTAACAGGCACCGCCACTTTGCTACGGCTTACACGTTGAACAGGAAGTTCAGCACGTCACCGTCTTGCACCACGTATTCCTTGCCTTCGGCGCGCATCTTGCCGGCTTCTTTGGCCTTGGCTTCGCCACCCAGGGTGATGAAGTCGTTGAAGGCGATGGTTTGTGCGCGGATGAAGCCACGCTCGAAGTCGGTGTGGATCACGCCGGCGGCTTGTGGTGCGGTATCGCCTACACGGATGGTCCAGGCGCGTACTTCCTTCACGCCTGCGGTGAAGTAGGTTTGCAGGCCCAGCAGCTTGTAGCCAGTGCGGATCAGGCGGTCCAGGCCAGGCTCTTCCAGGCCCATTTCAGCCAGGAATTCAGCTTTATCGGCGTCGTCCAGGTCGGCAATTTCGCTCTCGATAGCGGCACACAGCGCTACGACCGGCGCGCCTTCAGCGGCCGCCAGCGCGGTGAGCTTGTCCAGGTGCGGGTTGTTCTGGAAGCCGTCTTCGGCCACGTTGGCCACGTACATGGCCGGCTTGATGGTGAGCAGGCACAGCGGTTTGAGCAGCGCCTTGTCTTCTTCGTCCAGCTTGAAGCTGCGCAGCGGCTTGCCTTCGTTCAGGTGCGGCAGCACTTTTTCCAGCACGGCTACCAGCTTTTGCGCGTCTTTATCGCCGGATTTGGCTTTCTTGCCGTCACGGGCGATGGCTTTTTCTACCGAGGCCAGATCGGCCAGCGCCAGTTCGGTACCGATGGTTTCGATATCGGAGATCGGGTCTACCTTGCCGGCTACGTGCACGATGTTGTCGTCGTCAAAGCAGCGCACCACGTTCACGATGGCGTCGGTTTCGCGGATATTGGCCAGGAATTTGTTGCCCAGGCCTTCGCCTTTGGACGCGCCCGCTACCAGGCCGGCGATGTCGACAAACTCGACGATGGCGGGCTGGATCTTCTGCGGGTTGATGATGGCGGCCAGCTGCTGCAGGCGCGGGTCCGGCACTTCCACGATGCCCACGTTCGGCTCGATGGTGCAGAACGGGTAGTTGGCTGCTTCGATACCGGCTTTGGTCAGCGCGTTAAACAGGGTGGATTTGCCTACGTTGGGCAGGCCGACAATACCGCATTTCAGACTCATGGTGATTCCTCGAAATATCCGGCCTGCCACCGGGGCAGGCATACACCGCGTGATTGTATCACCCGGTGCCGTGTTCTTTGTTTCCGGCCGCTTGCGGCCAACCTTGGCCGCGTTTTACTTGGCGGCGGTGTGTAGCGTTTTCATGGCGGCAGGCATGTCGCCGGCGATGGCTTGCGGCATCACCTGCATGGCCTTGGCGATGGCGTCATCGATGGCTTGCTGCTCTTCGGCGCGGGCTTTTTTCAGCACAAAGTTGGCCACTTCATTGCGGTCGCCCGGGTGGCCAATGCCGATACGCAGGCGCCAGAAATTGGGCGAGCCGAGCTTGGCGATGATGTCTTTCAGGCCGTTGTGGCCGCCGTGCCCCCCGCCCTGCTTGAAGCGTGCCGCGCCGGGTGGCAGGTCCAGCTCGTCGTGCACCACCAGGATTTCTTCCGGCGCGATCTTGTAAAAGCGTGCCAGCGCGCCCACGGCCTGGCCGGACAGGTTCATATAGGTCATGGGTTTGAGCAGCCACAGGTCGCCGCCGGGCAGTACCGCACGGGCCACCTCGCCAAAGTATTTGCCTTCGGCACGCAAGCTGGCCTTGTGCTGCCAGGCTAGCTCGTCCACCAGCCAGAAGCCGGCGTTGTGACGGGTTTTTTCGTATTCGGCGCCGGGGTTGCCCAGGCCGACCACCAGACAGATGGCTGTCATTTCCTGTATTCCATGAAAAAGGCCCGCTGCAGGTTTAGCCGCAACGAGCCCAGTACCGTTACCGCCAGGCGGCACGGCTTAATCTATTACACGCGAGCGAAGTCGATGTGCAGAACCAGTTGCTTGAACGGGTGCATCTGGAAAGCAGCGATTTTTACTTGCTCTTTCTGACCATCGATAACCAGTTCCAGTACTTCGTTGTGGAACGCTTCGTTTTTCAGAGCGTAGTACATAGTGTTGTGATCCAGGGTGATGGATACAGCGTCTTTACCAGCGCCGTATACAACAGCCGGGGTCTGACCAGCGATACGCAGGCGGCGGCTCGCACCAGTACCTTCTTGTACGCGCTTGGTAGCGATAACTTCGATTGCCATGTGAAATACTCCAGTTAGCTTTTCAGCTTCATTTAAGTCTCCAGCCCACCGCGACCAGCGGGCTGAACGTTTACGGCAGGCAGGCGCCCGACGAAACCAGATCCTCATTGAAGAGGTAGGACACCGATTCTTCGTTGTTGATGCGACGCAGGGTTTCTGCGATCAGGCCACCAATGGATACCACGCGGATGCGGCTGCACTGTTTGGCCTGGGCCGACAGCGGAATGGTATCGGTGATGACAACTTCGTCGATGTCCGAATTAGTGATGCGATCCACAGCCTGCCCGGAGAACACGGCGTGGGAAGCGTAAGCCAGTACACGCTGGGCGCCACGCTCTTTCAGGGCGGAGGCAGCCTTGCACAGGGTATTGGCGGTGTCGATCATGTCATCCACGATCAGGCAGGTACGACCTTGTACTTCACCGATGATGTTCATCACCTCGGCCACGTTCGCCTTCGGGCGACGCTTGTCGATGATGGCCAAGTCGGTATTCAGCGCCTTGGCAACGGCACGGGCACGCACTACACCGCCTACGTCCGGGCTCACCACGATCAGGTCGTCAAAACGCTGGCTGCGGATGTCTTTCAGCAGTACCGGGGTGGCGTAAACGTTGTCCACCGGCATGTCGAAAAAGCCCTGGATCTGGTCGGCGTGCAGGTCGACGGTCAGTACACGGTCTACACCGGCGCTGGTCAGCATGTTGGCTACCAGCTTGGCAGTAATCGGTACACGGGCGGAACGGGGGCGACGGTCCTGACGGGCGTAACCGAAGTACGGAATAGCCGCAGTAATCCGGCCGGCAGAGGCGCGCTTGAGCGCATCGGCCATGGTCAGGATTTCCATCAGGTTATCGTTGGTTGGGGCACAGGTAGGCTGCAGGATGAAAACGTCGCGACCACGCACGTTTTCCAGCAACTCTACTGCCACTTCACCATCACTGAACTTGCCCACATCGGCGCGGCCGAGGGAAATATCGAGGTGTTTCACCACGTTTTGTGCAAGTTCCGGGTTCGCTGTCCCGGTGAAGACCATTAAACTGTCGTATGCCGCCATAACTGGAATGCCTTAGGATCGGTAGATAAAGAAAAAGCGTGTAAGAAATACTTACACGCTCTTTTTCTCACTTCACTCTGGAAGCTTGGCTGAGGAGGAAGGATTCGAACCTTCGCATGCCGGAATCAAAATCCGGTGCCTTAACCAACTTGGCGACTCCCCAGTATTCTTTGTTATGCAGGATAATGGCTGAGGAGGAAGGATTCGAACCTTCGCATGCCGGAATCAAAATCCGGTGCCTTAACCAACTTGGCGACTCCCCAGTATCCTTGCTATTCCCCGTCTGAAACCGGATGTGCCTTTAACCCCTTGGCAACATACACAGTCATTTCACCAGACAAAGAGTGGAATACTTTATTTGCTTGATCTTCATTTGCCAGCTCCAGAAACACACATGCTCCTGAACCTGTCATCAGCGGCGAACCGTATTCACTTAAACGATTCAAAACCTGTTTTACCGCTGGATATATTTCTGCTACGACTGGCTGCAAATCGTTTTGTTTTTGCGTCGCGCCAGACAGGCTTCGCATTATGGAGAACGAAGCTTTGCCTGTCAACAACCTTTGTGAAAATTCTTGGAATACCGGGCCAGTCGCCACGTGAACAGGTGGTTTGCATACCACATACCAGGCTTCCGGCAGCGCCAGCTCGGTCAGTTGCTCGCCAATACCGCTAGCGCGGGCGTTCTTGCCATAGATGAATACCGGCACGTCGGCACCCAGCTGTACGCCCAGCTGCATCAGCGCCTCGCGGCTCAAGCCGCAACCCCACAGACGGTTCAGCGCCAGCAGTACCGTGGCCGCATCGGACGAGCCACCCCCCAGGCCACCACCCATCGGGATGCGCTTGTGCACCCGCAGCGTGGCACCTAGCGGGCTGCCCGTGGCGTGCTGCAACAGGCGCGCGGCGCGTACGGTAAGGTCGCTGTCGGCCGGCACATCCGGCATCGGGTTCAGCAGCTCGATGACACCATCGTCACGCACGGCAATATCGATGCTGTCGCACAAATCGATAAAGCGGAAATCGGTATCCAGCAAATGGTAACCGTCGTCGCGCTTGCCGGTAATCAGCAGCGTCAGGTTCAGTTTGGCCGGGGCGGGAAAAGTGTGAAAGGTCTGGGCTTGCATGATGACTCAGGGTTGCGGTGCCGGCTGCCATTGCCAGCTGGAAAAAACCAGGCGGATGCTCATGCCTTCACGCTCCAGCTCTAGCCGGCGTGGCAGCTGGGTGTCGGCGTCGCGGGTATTGCGGATCAGCCAGCCCTGTTGCATCAGGCGGCCATCGTCCGCATAACGGGCTGGCCAGCCCGGGGCCGCGTGGCCGCGCACCCACCAGGCCAGGTTGGACAGCGGCAGCGGCCAACCTAGCGTGGCTTCGGTAAGGGTTTCCACGTCGGTGGCGTACTGCTCGCGGCCATTGGCTTTCAGTGTTACGCCTTGTGCGTTGCGGCTCAGGCTGGCTACGGTGGTACCGATGGGCGTTTTGACATTTAGCTGGTCTCCGCCCGGGGCGTGCTGCCAGTCGAAACTGGCGACTTCGCCCTTGCCCTGGTAGTTCACTGCCAGGCGGCCGCTGGTTTCGAAAGGCTCGTCGCGCAGGTTGGCCGCAGGCGCTTGCATGGTGCTGTTCACTTCGGGCGTGCTGGCGCAGCCGGCCAGCAGAAGAAGGCCGGCCAACAGCCAGCCGTACTGATACTTCATGGTTTCAGTCTGTTCAGGGTTTCGGTAAGAATGGGGTGGTCAGGGCTGCTCTGGCGGGCCTTTTCCCAGATGGCGCGGGCTTCGTCCTTGCGCCCCAGGCTCCATAGCACCTCGCCCAGATGCGCGGCGACTTCGGCATCCGGCAAGCTGGCGTAAGAATCCTGCAGATGCTTGAGCGCCTGCTGTGCATGGCCTTGGCGGAACAGTACCCAACCCAAGCTATCGAGCATCATGGCGTTGTCCGGCTCGGCCTTCAGCGCCTGTTCGATATAACCCTGCGCTTCTTTGAGCTGGCGCCCCTGGTTGGCCAGGATATAGCCAAGCGCGTTCAGCGCCTGTGGCTCGTCCGGGCGGCCTTTCAGGATAGTGCGCAGGTCTTGTTCGGCATCGGCAATGCGGCCCAGCGACTCCAGCAGCAGCGCCCGTTCGTACAGCACATCCGCTTGCCCCGGGAGGATATTCAGCGCGGCGTCCAGCAGTGCGACTGCTTGCTCGGGCTGCTTGGCCTCTTTGGCCATACGCGCCTGTGCCAGGCTGATGCGCACGGTGTTTTGCGGGTCGGCCGCCAATGGCGCCAGGCTATCAATGGCTTGCTGCCACTGCCCGGCCGCCGACTGCAGCTGCGCTAGGCGTACGCGGGCGGGCAACAGGTTGTCACCTGCATCCACCAGCGCATACCAGCTTTGTGCCTGCGCCGGCTGTTTGCGCTCCTCGGCCAGCTGGCCCAGCACGTAACGCAGCTCGTTCGGGTCGTTGAAACCGGCTTTCAGCGCCCCTTCCAGATATTGCCTGGCCTGCTCCAGCTTGCCATTCTGGAACGCCAGCAAACCCGCCAGATGCAGCACGCCCGGGTGCTGGCCGTAGCGTGGCATCAGGGTCTGGGCGTAGGCCTCGGCTTCGGCGTAACGCTTCTCGCCAGCCAGCAGGCGAATATTGTTCATGCACAGCTCAACGCTGGCTTGCGGGCGGCGCGCCAGCTCGGCCTTGAGGAAATCGATAGCGACAGCCGGGCTCTGGCGGCGCAGGCGCTCCAGCTGCCACATCACCGGCAAGTCCCACTGCGGGGCAATCACGGCCAGGCGGGCGAATTCGGCATCCACGGCGGCGCTATCACCGGCTTCTGCCGCTACGGCCAGGCGGGCAAAGCGTGCCTCGGGCAGGTCCGGGTAACGGGAAGCCAGCTCGGTCACCAGTTTTTCCGCGCCGGCTTTGTCGGCCTGGCGTGCGGCCAACCTGGCCAGCTGCACAAAAATGGCACCGGCACGCTTGGGCTGCTGCGCCAGCATGCTTTCCAGCAGGCCGCGGCTTTCGGCCAGCTTGCCACTGCGCAACAGGGTGATGAAGAACTGCTCGCGCGCTACTTCGTCGGCGGGGTCCAGCGCCAGCCACAGGCTCAGCGCGGCGCTAGCGGTGGTGATCTGCCCGGCAAACAGGGCAAATTCGGACGCCCGGCGCGCCAGACGCGGGTCTTTGGTGCTGCGGGCCAGGCTCAGATAGGTTTCGGCCGCCTGGGCGGCGCCGCCGCGCTGGGCCGACATTTCGGCCAGCATGATGCCGTACAGCCATTCGGGCTGCAGCTGCAGCTTGGGGATGGCCGGGTTGTCGGCGTCGGCCAGGGCTTTGGGTTCTTCGTCAGGCTCCGCTATTGGCGCAGCGGCGACAGGCTGGCTGGCAGCTGCCTGCAAAGGGGCATGCGAGGCGCAGGCAGCCAGTGCCAGCGGCGTGAGTACGGCTACTAGTCTCAGAAGTGCGTTCATGCTGGGCCCAGACATCGATTCAGGCAGGTAGAATACCACGCCATCCAGTTAATTCATGCAGCGCGCAAGGACAGTCATTCATGCCCGAATTGCCAGAAGTCGAAACCACCTGTCGCGGTATCAGCCCACAGCTCGCCGGGGCCACGCTGCGCGCGGTAACCATACGCGAGCCACGGCTGCGCTGGCCGATTCCGCCCGAGCTACCCGCCCTGCTGGCCGGGCGCACAGTGCGCAGCGTGAGCCGGCGCGCTAAATACCTGCTGATCGACTTTGAGCACGGCACGCTGATCGTGCACCTGGGCATGTCCGGCAGCCTGCGCTTTGTGCCGCCCGGCACCACGCCGGAAAAGCACGACCATGTAGACATCGACCTGGGGCAAACAGTTCTGCGCTACCGCGACCCGCGCCGCTTTGGCGCCATGCTGTGGCAGCCGGGGCCGGTTGATGCCCACCCTTTGCTGGCCAGTCTGGGGCCGGAACCGCTAAGCGATGCGTTTGACGGCAGCGTGCTGTACCAGGCAACACGCCGCAAGGGCAGCGCCATCAAGCTGGTGATCATGGATAACCATGTCGTGGTGGGCGTGGGCAATATCTACGCCAACGAATCGCTGTTTTACGCCGGCATCCACCCGGCGCGTGCGGCCAACAGCCTGAGCCGCGACGAGTGCCAGCGCCTGGCAGCGCAGATCAAGCTGGTGCTGGCCCGTGCCATAGACGCTGGCGGTAGCAGCCTGCGCGACTTCATGGACGCCAAAGGCAAGCCGGGTTACTTTCAGCAAAGCTATAAGGTCTATGGCAGAGCCGGCCTGACGTGTCATGATTGTAGCTCACTGATTGCCGAGCTACGCCAAGGGCAGCGCAGCAGCTGCTTCTGCCCGCATTGCCAACCCCTCTGACACGGACCCCTACGTGCACGCCCCTACTGCCCTCCCCGTTCGCGCGCTACGCCTGGCGCGCCTGGCCCTGCATGTGTGCCGCGGCGTGATTGCCGTCGGCACCCGTTACCCCCGGCTATCGCAACCTGCCCGCGCGGTAATTACCCAGCGCTGGTCACGCCAGCTACTGCATATTCTGGCCATCAAGGTCAAAGTCATCGGCACGCCGCCCGGCGTGTACCCGGCGCACACCCTGGTGGTGGCCAACCACGTGTCGTGGCTGGACATCTTTGCGCTGAACAGCGTAACGGTATCGCGCTTTGTGGCCAAAAAAGAGCTGCGCGACTGGCCGGTAGCGGGCTTTATAGTCAAAAACGCCGGCACGCTGTTTATCGACCGTGCCAACCGCCGTGACGCCAGCCGCGTGAACCAGCAGCTGGCGCAAGCGCTACAGGACGGCGGCTGTATGGCCGTATTCCCGGAAGCCACCACCTCGGACGGCCGCGCCATGCTGCCGTTCAAGGCGTCGCTGTTCGAGGCCGCCCGCCTGGCAGGCGCCACCGTACAGCCGGTCGCCATACGCTTTACCACCCCCGGCGGGCAGTTTTGTGATGCCGCCGCCTACGCCGGCGACACCACCTTCTGGCAAAGCCTGCGCCAGATCCTGCGTACCCGCGCCATGGTGGTGGAGCTGCACTACACCGACGCCATCCCGCAAGGGATAACGGCAGAACAAACCCGCTTTGCGCTATCGGAAACCGCCCGCACCCGCATAGCCGGCGCGCTGGGCCTGCCGGAGCAAGCCTGACACCCCGCTGGGCGGGGCTATTGGGGTTTTCCGCAATGCGGAAATACCCAATTCTGCCCACTGCCCTGCCAGTGCATGATCGACCCAAGAGATAGCCGGTGCTGCCTGCAGCGCCGCCATAACACTAGAGAGGTCGATATGTCGGGTAAGCCGTTTTACAAAACCCTGTATTTCCAGGTGATTGTCGCCATTGTGCTGGGCGTGATGCTGGGCCATTTCATGCCGGAGCTGGGCGCCAAGCTCAAGCCGCTGGGCGATGGCTTCATCAAGCTGGTGAAAATGATGATCGCGCCGATCATCTTCTGCACCATCGTGGTCGGCATTGCCGGCATGGAAGACATGAAAAAGGTTGGCCGCGTGGGCGGCAAAGCCTTGCTGTACTTTGAAGTAGTGACCACGCTGGCGCTGGCCATCGGCCTGCTGGTGGTGAACTTCGTACAGCCTGGTAGCGGCATGAACGTGGACCCGGCCACGCTGGATACCGGCGCCATTGCCAAATACACCGAAAAAGCCGCCGGCCAAAGCACGGTAGATTTCATCCTGCATATCATCCCGCAAAGTGCCGTAGGCGCGTTTGCCGAAGGCGAAATCCTGCAAGTACTGCTGTTCTCGGTACTGTTTGGTGCCGGCCTGTCGATGATGGGCGAGCAAGGCAAGCCGGTGCTGGGCTTCTTTGAAAAAGTGTCGCACGTGCTGTTTGCCATGATCGGCTTCATCATGAAGCTGGCCCCGATCGGCGCCTTTGGCGCCATGGCCTTCACCATCGGCAAATACGGTGTCAGCAGCCTGGTGCAGCTGGCCTCGCTGATGGGTACTTTCTACCTGACCTGCGTGCTGTTCGTGGGCCTGGTACTGGGCAGCATCGCCCGCTTCTACGGCTTTAGCGTGTGGAAGCTGATCAAGTACATCAAAGAAGAGCTGATGATCGTACTGGGTACCTCGTCGTCCGAATCGGCCCTGCCACGCCTGATGGTGAAGCTGGAGCAGCTGGGCTGCGCCAAGCCGGTGGTGGGCCTGGTGGTACCAACCGGTTACTCGTTTAACCTGGACGGCACCTCGATCTACCTGACCATGGCGGCCATTTTCATTGCCCAGGCCTGCAATATCGACCTGACCCTGACCCAAGAGCTGACCATTCTGGGCGTGCTGCTGCTCACCTCCAAAGGTGCCGCAGGCGTCACCGGCTCCGGCTTCATCACCCTGGCCGCCACCCTGGCGGTGGTACCGGAGATTCCGGTAGCCGGCCTGGCGCTGATTCTGGGTATCGACCGCTTCATGTCCGAAGCCCGCGCCATCACCAACCTGATCGGCAACGCCGTGGCCACCGTGGTGGTCGCCAAGTGGGAAAACTCGCTGGACGCCGAACAGATGGCACGCGAGCTGGCCAACCCGACGCCGATCAACCACGGCGCTCCGGTAGACGCCCCGCACCTGGCACGCGAAGTGTCCAAAGAGCTGAGCTAAACCCCGCGCAGCATACTGTCAGCAAAAGCCCCGGCACAGACACCGGGGCTTTTTTGCGTCTAATGCTGCGCCAAAGGTTGGCCGCAGCCTGCGGCCAACCTTAGCGGCTGATCTCGCGGTAGGCCTGGCACGGCAGCGAAAACACGGCGCGATCTTCCAGCCGCACGGCGGTAAGGCTGCCGCCCCACAGGCAGCCGCTGTCAATAGCCAGCACGTCGTCTTCCAGGTGCAAGCCCAACGCCGACCAGTGGCCGCAGATAATGGGCGTATCCACACTGCGCCGGGTAGCGGCCTCGAACCACGGCAGCAGGTACGGCGGCGCACCGTCCAGCTCGCCCTTGTACGACAGGTCCAGCTCGCCGTCCTGGGTGATAAAGCGCATGCGCGTCATGGCGTTGACGATCAGCCGCAGGCGGTCCATGCCTTTCAGGTCGTCCTGCCAGCGCAGCGGCTTGTTGCCGTACAGCTTGCCCAGAAACTGGCGGTGGTGCTTGCCGGACAGCTCGTCCTCCACCTCCTCGGCCAGACGCAGCGCCTTCTTGATGCTCCACTCCGGCAGCAGGCCGGCGTGCACCATGGCGTAGCCCTGCTCGTAGATCATCAGCGGCTGGCAGCGCAGCCAGTCCAGCAGCACCTTGCTGTCGGCGGCGTCCAGAATGGGCTGGATGGTGTCGTCGCTGTGCACCTTGCCGTAGCCCTCGGCCACCGCCAGCAGGTGCAGGTCGTGGTTGCCCAGCACCGTTTGCACGCAGTCCTGCTTGTCGAATACCCAGCGCAGCACCTGCAGCGACTCGGGGCCACGGTTGACCAGGTCGCCGGTGAGCCACAGCGTGTCGCGGCCGGGGTTGAAATCTATCTGGCGCAACAGCGCCATAAAGGGCGTAAAGCAGCCCTGCAAATCGCCAATCGCGTAGGTGGCCATGTGTTTTTCCTGTACAGATCGCGGCCGGGTTGGCCATAGCGCATGCCGCAGCCCCGATGATAATGGATGCGCCGCTTGCCGTCGCCGCTGCACAGCGGCGGCCATGCGCTACAATGCGCGCTGTCCATGAAAGATTGACGACGGCCCATGTCCCTGCTGCAACTGAACCCGCCCCAACGCGACGCCATCAAATACGTGGACGGCCCCCTGCTGGTGCTGGCGGGTGCCGGCTCCGGCAAGACCCGCGTCATCACCCAGAAGATCTGCCACCTGATCCGCGAGTGCGGCTACGACGCCCGGCACATTGCCGCCATCACCTTTACCAACAAGGCGGCGCGCGAAATGCTGGAGCGCGTGGGCAAGCTGATGGAAAGCCGCGAGCTGAAGGGCATTACCGTGTCCACCTTCCACTCGCTGGGCATGCACATCCTGCGCCAGGAGGCGCCACACCTGGGCTACAAGACGCAGTTTTCCATCCTGGACAGCTACGACGCCGCCAAGATCATCTCGGACATCCTGAAAAGCACGCACAAGGACGAAGTGCGCAAGGTGCAAAGCCGCATCTCGCTGTGGAAAAACGAGCTGCTGGACGCCGACGCCGCGCTGGTGGCGGCCGATAACGAATTCGACCGCATCTGCGCCACCACCTACAGCGCCTACCAGGCCACGCTGATGGCCTACCAGGCCATGGACTTCGACGACCTGATCCGCCTGCCGGTGGGGCTGTTCCAGACCCACCCCGAGGTGCTGATCAAATGGCAGGGCCGCTTGCGCTACCTGCTGATTGACGAATACCAGGACACCAACACCTGCCAGTACCTGCTGGTGAAGCTGCTGGCCGGCGTACGCGGCCTGTTTACCGCGGTGGGTGACGACGACCAGAGCATCTACGCCTGGCGCGGCGCCAATATGGAAAACCTGCGCCTGCTGCAGCACGACTTCCCGGCGCTGAAAATCGTGAAGCTGGAGCAAAACTACCGCTCCACCGCGCGCATCCTGCGTGCGGCCAACTCGGTGATCTCCAACAACCCCAAGCTGTTCGAAAAGCAGCTCTGGAGCGAGCTGGGCCTGGGCGAGCCGATTCATGCCGTGATGTGCAAGGACGAAGACCACGAGGCCGAAATCGTGGTGCAGCGCCTGTTGGCGCACAAATTCGAATACCGCACAGAATTCAAAGACTACGCCATCTTGTACCGCGGCAATTATCAATCGCGCGTGTTCGAAACCGTGCTGCGTAACCAGCGCATCCCCTACCAGATGGCAGGCGGGCAAAGCTTTTTCGACAAGCCGGAAATCAAGGACGTGCTGGCCTACCTGCGCCTGATCGCCAACCCGGACGACGACCCGGCGTTTATCCGCGCACTGACCACACCCAAACGCGGCGTGGGTGCCACCACGCTGGAAAAACTGGGTGCCAGCGCCGCGCTGTTCGACAAGAGCCTGTTTGCCAGCGCCAGCGAGCCGGGCTTTCGCGTGCAGGTACAGGACGCCCAGCTCAAGCCGCTGGAAGACTTCTGCCGCTTCATCACCAACCTGCAATACCGTGCCACGCGCGAACCGGCCGGCGAGCTGGTGATGGACATGCTGAAGGTCATCGGCTTCGAAGCCTGGCTGTACGACAGCGAGGACAGCCCCAAGGCGGCGGAAAGCAAATGGAAGAACGTGTTCGAGCTGGTGGCCTGGCTGCAACGCAAGGGCGAGGCCGACAGCAAGAACCTGATCGAGCTCACCCAGACCATCGCGCTGATCACCATGCTGGAAGGCCGCGACGAAGGCGAGGTGGACGCGGTGCATATGTCCACGCTGCACGCGTCCAAGGGCCTGGAGTACCCGCACGTATTTCTGGTGGGCTGCGAGGAAGGCATCCTGCCGCACAGCGAATCGGTGGATAACGGCATGGTGGAAGAAGAACGCCGCCTGATGTACGTGGGCATTACCCGCGCCCAGCGCAGCCTCACCCTCACCTACTGTGTGAAACGCCGCCGTGCCGGCGAATGGCTGTTTGTGGAGCCGTCGCGCTTTATCGGCGAAATCAACGGCGACGACCTGCGCCACTTTGGTAAAAAAGGCGGCGAACCTATCGTCAGCAAAACCGAAGGCAAGAGCCGGCTGGCCAATCTGACTGCCATGCTGGGCAGCAAGGTGCAGAAAACCGACGATAAAGGCAGCTAGCCACCGCCCAAGCAGGCAAGCGGCTTTACAGCTGCCTGCGCCGCAGACCACACTCGACTCAAGGTGAACCTATTACATCATCATTGAGGAGAGCAGTATGGATCTGACCATCACCACCGCACTGGTTGGTTGCGGCCTGTTTATCGGCATGATGTTGTGTTACGAGCTGGGCCGCCGCATTGGCCTGGCACGTAGCGCCCGTAACCAGGATGACCCCGCCAAAGGCGCCGGCGCTGCCGAAGCCGCCGTATTCGGCTTGATGGGCCTGCTGATTGCCTTCACCTTCTCCGGTGCGGCCGAACGCTTTGAAGCCCGCCGCCACCTGATTACCGAAGAAGCCAACGCCATCGGCACCGCCTGGCTAAGGCTGGACCTGCTGCCAGCCGCCAGCCAGGGGCCGCTACGACAAGCTTTCCGCCACTACACCGAGCTGCGCAGCACTGCCTATCGCCACGGCGGCCAAAGCCCGTTGCAACAGCAAGAACAAGCCACCACCACCGCCTTGCAAAACCAGATCTGGCAGCAAGCACTGGCCGCCAGCCAGCACCCGCAGGCCGCACCACAGGCGGGCGTACTGCTCTTGCCCGCCTTGAACGAGATGTTCGACATCACCACCACCCGCGCCATGGCCAGCCAGAATCACCCGCCACTGGTGGTCTATCTGCTGCTGGGCATTCTGGTGCTGGTAGGGGCACTGCTGATCGGCTTTGACTCTGCGGCCAACGTGCAGCGCAGCTGGCTGCATATCGTGGTATTTGCTGCCATCATGGCGCTGGCGGTATTTGTGATAGTCGACCTGGAATACCCGCGCCAGGGCCTGATTCGCGTAGATAACGCCGATCAGGTCCTCAGCAGCCTGCTTGCAGGCATGAAGCCATAAAGGTTGGCCGCACACACGGCTTGCTGCCTTGCCCGTGCGGGGCAGCAGTTTGCCCTGCACTGACGGAGCACTACCCAAACTGCCAGCAGGCAAGCGGGAACCCATGCGGCCAACCGGCATAAGCGGGGCGCACAACAACAAAAACGCCGCGATGCATCGCGGCGTTTTTGACAACAGCAGCCCGGTTTATTTGGCAGCGTTGACCAGGTAAGTTACAGCAGCCTTGAACTCTTCATCCGAGCCGGTGAAACCACCTTTAGGCGGCATGGCGTTCAGGCCTTTGGTAGCCGATGCCAGCAGGCCATCGTCACCCTTGGACAAACGCGCAGCCCAGGCAGCCTTGTCGCCGAACTTCGGCGCACCGGCAGCACCGGTAGCGTGGCAGGCTACACACACGCTTTCATATACTTTCTTGCCTGCTACAGCCGGGTCCAGCGCAGCACCCGCAGCGGCTGCACCACCTACTGGCGGCTCGGTAAATTTGCCACCTGCGGCGTTACCCATGTACGCCACGGCGCGTTTTACTTCGTCGTCGGTCAGGTCGGCCGCGCCACCTTTGGCCGGCATGGCATTAAAGCCTTCCAGCGCGTGTTTCACCAGCGTATCCCAGCCCTGGCCCACACGTGCAGCCCATGCACCAGCATCGCCAAATTTGGGCGCGCCAGCCAGGCCGGCGCCATGACAGGTGATGCAGATGCCTTCGTAAACTTGCTGGCCGGTTTTCATCCCCGGAGGAGCATCGCTGGCTTTGGCTTCGCCAACCGGCTTCAGGCGGGCAGCGACAGCTTCCTTGGTCATCACTTCTGCGTTGACATCAAAGCCGCCGGTGGCCAATTTGGCCAGCAGATACACTGCTACTACCAACAGCACGACAACACCCAGCAAAACCGGCACGATCTTGCCTGGGGCTTTGGTTTCGTTGCTCATTCCTGCCTCACCTGAATTAATAATGACAATCCGAAGAATAGGGAAATTATACGGCAAAGCCTTGCTGCGGCAAAATGTCCCATCGATAATGTTTGCGCAAACGCAATGGCGCTGGACGAAAACGCCATGCATAGGCTATATTGCGCGGCTTGTGTGTACCCGTAGCTCAGTTGGATAGAGTGTCAGCCTCCGAAGCTGAAGGTCGCTGGTTCGACTCCAGTCGGGTACGCCAACCTCCCCCTGCTTCACCCTGTATCCGCACCTGCCTGCTTTCCTGTACTGCCCTACCCGCCCCGTGTTTCTCACCCTGCTGCCGTAGCCAATTCAGCACACGTGCGCTGCCGAACAGACCAGCCCGCACCACCCGTCTATAACCCTCGTGAACCTTACTGTCTTACTTTCACGAGCACCGCCGCATGACACGCCACCGCAGCTACCCGCGCCGTAGCAAGATGAACACTGGCCATGCCAGCCTGCTGGCGGTGCTGCTGTGCACGCTACAGGGTTGCAGCACGCTGCTGCCGCAAGAGCCGGCTACCGCGGCGCTAGTGCTACCCGCAAGCTGGTCTGCCACGGATGCCATGCCAGCGGGTGACTTGCGCGTAGCGGGCACGCCACTGGCCGACTGGTGGCTGCGCTTTGACGACCCGCAGTTGGCCGCACTGGTACGCCAGGCGCTGCTGGCCAATACCCGCCTGCAGGGTGCGCAGGCAGCGTTGCAACAGGCACAGGCGCTGCGCGATGTGGCAGCAGCCGCCATGTGGCCGGCACTGGGCGCCTCGGCGTCGGCGCAGCGCGGCAGTGCCGGTGGCCATAGCACGGGTAACCGTTTGCAGGCAGGGCTGAATGCCAGCTGGGCTATCGACCTGTTTGGCGGCCAACGTGCGGCGCTGGCCGCCGGTAACGCCAGCATGGCCGCCAGCCAGGCCAGCCTGGGCGACGTACAGGTGCAGCTCGCGGCAGAAGTCGCGCAGCATTACCTGCTACTGCGCAGTGCGCAGGCACGGCGGGCCATCGCCACGCAAAACCTGGCCAGCCAGCAAGACATACTGCAGCTGACCCGCTGGCGCCAGCAAGCCGGCTTGCTGGGTGCGCTGGAAGCCGAGCAAGCGCAGGCCGCCACCGCGCAAAACCAGGCGCTGCTGCCTGCACTGGCCAGCAGCATAGAACAAAGCCAGCACGCACTGGCGGTGCTCACCGGCCAGCCCCCCGCCAGCCTGCCGGCGCTGCGCGACCCGCGCCTGGCTGGCGTGATACCGCTCGTGCGCGGGCGTATTACCCCGGCGATACCGGCCGACACCCTGCGCCAGCGGGCTGACATTCGCGCCGCCGAATACCAGGTCGCTGCCGCGCTGGCACGCGTGGGGCAAGCACAGGCGCTGCGCTGGCCCGACTTTGCCATTGGCGGCTCGCTAGGCGTAGAGGCCGCTACCGCTGGCGGCCTCAGCCACGCCGGCGCCGTGCTAGGCAGCCTGCTGGCCAGCATCACGCTGCCGATTTTTGACGGCGGCGCCCTGCGCGCACAGGTAGGCGTACAGCAAGCAGCGCTGGCGCAAGCGCAGCTGGCCTACCGCGGGGCAGTACTGACCGCGCTGCAGCAGGTAGAAGATGCGCTGGCCGCCCTCCGCGGCAACCAGCTGCGCGTAGCCAGCCTGCAGCAGGCTGCCGATGCCGCCGGGCGCGCAGCCCGGCTGGCGCGCCAGCGCTACGACAGCGGGCTGATCGACTTCCAAAACGTACAAGAAACCCAACGCACACAGTTGGCCGCACAAGACAGCCTGGCCAGCGGCCAGGCCGATATTGCCAGCGACCATATCCGCCTGTTCACCGCACTAGGGGGTGGCTGGCGCCCCGACACACCGGGCACACCACCATGAACCAAACTACCCCCATTACCGCGGCCCCCACCAGCCCCCCACCCGGCAACGCACTGGGCGAGCTGCTGGGCGAGCCACCCCGCCGCCCCTGGTACCTGCGCCGCTGGCTGTGGCTGGCCGTGGCTGCACTATTGTTGGCCGCAGGCGGCCTCACGTGGTGGTGGCAGGCGCGCGCCGCACGCGCCGCCCCTAGCTACAGCACCGTCACCGTGGGGCGCGGCGACATTACCCTGACGGTAACGGCCAACGGCACCGTCCAGCCCACCCGCGCCATCAATATCGGCAGCGAGCTATCCGGCACAGTGCTGAAGGTCAATGTGGATGTGAATGACCCGATTCAGCGCGGCCAGATACTGGTAGAGCTGGATACCGCCAGGCTGCACGACCAAATACTGCGCTCGCAGGCGGCGCTGGCCGCCGCCCGCGCACGACACCAGCAAAGCGCTGCCACACTGGCCGAAGCCAACGCCATGCTGGCGCGGCAAGAGGCCGTGGCCCGCCTGTCGGGCGGCAAGGTGCCCGCCCAGGCCGAGCTGGACAGCACACGCGCCACGCAGGCACGCGCCCAGGACGAGCACGCCAGCACGCAAGCCGGTATCAATGATGCGCAGGCGGCGCTGTCCACCGACCAGACCAACCTGGCCAAGGCGGCCATCCGCGCCCCGGCCGACGGCGTGGTGCTGACCCGCTCGGTCGACCCGGGCAATACCGTGGCCGCCTCGCTGCAGGCCGTTACCCTGCTGACCATCGCCGAAAGCCTGAACCGGCTACGGCTGTGGGTCTACGTGGACGAGGCCGACGTGGGCGACGTGAAAGTCGGCCAGCCAGCCACCTTTACCGTAAGCGCCTACCTGGGCCGGCCGTTCCCGGCACGCGTCACCCGCGTGGGGTTTGGCCCCACCCTCACCGACAATGTGGTGACCTACCTTACCTACCTGGACGTAGACAACAGCGACCGCAGCCTGCGCCCCGGCATGACCGCCACCGCCAGCATTGTGGCCAGGCAGCGCAAGAACGTGCTGCAAGTGCCCAACGCCGCCCTGCGCTACACCCCCAGCAACGCTGCGGCCAACCCGCAAAAAGGCCTGGCCGGCGGCATCAGCTTTGGCCCACCCAAAACCGAAAGCCAGCGTAAAAGTGCAGCCGATAACGCCAGCACCGCCATGGCACGCCGCGTCTGGGTCTTGCCCGCCACCATCGCCGGGCATGGCGCCGCCGTACCGCTGGCGGTCGCCGTACTGCCCGGCATCAGCGACGGCCACATGACCGAAATCACCGGCGGCGACCTGCAAGCCGGCATGCAGGTGATCACCGCCCAAAAAACGGCGGCCGCGCCATGAGCCCGCCGCTGATCCAGCTGCGCGGCGTCAGTAAACGCTACGGTAGTGGTGCCGCCGGGCTGCTGGCGCTGCAGGCCATCGATCTGGATGTCAGCGCCGGGGAGTTTGTCGCCATCATGGGCCCCAGCGGCTCGGGCAAGTCCACCGCCATGAATATCCTGGGCTGCCTGGACACCCCCAGCAGCGGGCAGTACCTGTTCAAAGGCATGCACGTAGAGGCGCTGACCCGCGACCAGCGCGCGCGGCTGCGCCGCCGCTACCTGGGCTTTGTGTTTCAGGGCTTTAACCTGCTGGCGCGCACCTCGGCACAAGAAAACGTGGCGCTGCCGCTACTGTACCGTGGCGACAGCAGCCGCACCCGCACCCTGGCTGCACGCCAGGCGCTGCAAGAAGTGGGGCTGGCCGGCTGGGAGCAACACACCCCCGCCCAGCTATCCGGCGGCCAACAGCAGCGCGTGGCCATTGCCCGTGCCATGGTTACCCAGCCCGCCGTGCTGCTGGCCGACGAGCCCACCGGCAACCTGGACACGCTGCGCAGCCAGGAAATCATGGGCTTGCTGCTGGCGCTAAACCGCGACCACGGCATTACCGTGCTAATGGTCACGCACGAGCCAGACATGGCCAGCTACGCCCACCGCCTGGTGCGCTTTGTCGATGGCCGCATCGCCAGTGACCAGGCCAACCCGCACCCCACACCCGGCAGCGCAGCGCGAGCGCCGAGCGAGGTAAGCTGATGCTGTTTAGCATACTGATGCTGGCTCTGCGCTCGGTACGGCGCAATATGCTGCGCTCGTTCCTGACCATCCTGGGCATTGTGATTGGCGTCAGCGCCGTCATCACCATGGTGACCCTGGGCAACGGCGCCACCCAGGCTATTGAGGACAAGCTCACCAGCCTGGGTACCAACTTGCTGATGGTGAGCCCCGGCCAACGCCTGGGCGGCGGTGGCGGCGGCGGTGTACCGCAGTTTATCGAGGCCGACGGCGATGCCATCCGCGCCCAGATCGGCGGCGTGGCCGCCGTGGCCCCGCAGGGCCGCGCCAACGCCACGGTGGTAGCCAACGGCCGCAACTGGGCCACCACGCTGGTCGGCAGCAATAATGCCTGGTTCGACACCGGCAACTGGCAGCTGGCCAGCGGGCGGCAGTTTACCGACAACGAACAACAAGCCGGCGCCGCCGTCTGCCTGGTGGGCGAAACGGTACGGCGCGAGCTCTGGGGCAACACCGTGGGGCAAACCGGGCTGGGGCAACCCCTGCGCGTGCGGCAGTTTTCCTGCGAGGTCGTGGGCGTGCTGGCGGCCAAGGGCCAGGGCGGCATGGGCGATCAGGACGATACGGTGCTGCTGCCGCTACGCACGCTGCAGCGCCGCGTGACCGGCAGCCACAAGGTAGGCATTTTGCTGGTTTCCATGCAGCCCGGCAGTGATAGCGGCCCGCTGAAAGCCAGCCTGCGCCAGCTGCTGCGCGAGCGCCGCCACCTGGCCGAGGGCGACGACGACAACTTCAATATTTTCGATACCCAGCAGCTGGCACAAACCCTGTCCAGCACCATGGCCGTACTTACCAGCTTGCTGGGCGCGGTGGCGGCGGTGAGCTTGCTGGTGGGCGGCATCGGTATCATGAACATCATGCTGGTGAGCGTGACCGAGCGCACACACGAAATCGGGCTGCGCCTGGCGGTGGGCGCGCTGGAAGGCGAAGTGCTGCTGCAGTTTTTGATCGAAGCGGTCGTGCTGTCGGCGCTGGGTGGCATGATCGGCATAATTGTGGCCACCGTGGCCTCGTACTGGTTATCCCGGCTGATGGGGGTGCCCTACCAGTTCGACCTGGCCATCAACCTGATGTCGCTGCTGTTTTCGGCGGCCATTGGCGTGCTGTTCGGCTATATGCCCGCCCGCCGCGCCGCACGTATGGACCCGATAGAAGCGCTGCGGCACGAATAAGCACACGGCAGCAAAAAGCCCCACGCCGTCTGGCCGCGGGGCTTTTGCACGATGAACCTGTGTTTATTTACTGCGTTCCAGCACGCCGACCACACGCGTCAGCAGAAAACGGTCGTCCACAAACTGGCGGATCTCGGCGCGCACCGGGTAGGAATGAATGCTGAGCATCACCCGTGCCGCGCGCAGCGCCTCTTCCTGTGTGGCGTGAATGGGCCCGCCCTCGTCCACCCCAAAATAGTCGGAAATCAAGCGCACGCGAAACATGGCAAGCTCCTGCTGTTATTTTATTGCGGCCAACCTACCCGGCCCACAATACAGGCTTGCTATTGCTTCTATAATTCGCATTTTTCACCCCCTATCGGGGCAAAGCCCGCCATAAACAAAAAGCCAACACAATGTTGGCTTTTTTATCTGCTAGCACCGGGCTGCGGCTTATTTTCCCTGCACGTTTTGCCCTACCGTACCGCGGACCTCGTCCAGCAGCACCTGCACCGGCGCTGCCTGGCTGCCCCAGTAACCCAGGCGCGCCATGCAATCGATGGCCACCAGCGCGGCATCGCTCATGAACTGCCCATTGATGATGTGCTGCTCTACCTCGGCCAGCGTCATCAGCACGTGTTCGGCCACTTCGCCATCCTGGTTTCGCGGGATATCGCCCTGCGCCAGCCAGATATCGTAAACAAACAGCCATTCGCGGTGCAGGCCACGGGCCACCGGGCGGGTAGCCAGCAGCAACGCCTGCTGCTGCAGCGGTGACAGCTGCGCGGCCTGCATGCCGGCTTCTTCCCAGCCTTCGCGCAGCAGCGCATCCATAATGCTTTCGCCGGCGGCCACGCCACCGCCCATCAGGTTATCCAGCCGGTTGGGCGCCACGTCCTTGAACGGGCTACGCCGGCCTATCCACATGCGCACTTCGCCATCGGGCATACGCGTGAGGCCATTCAGGTGTACGGCACGGCTGGTGAGGCCCAACGGGCGGAAGGCGGCGCGTTCCAGTTCGAAACAGGGGGTGCCGTCTGGCAGGTAGGCAATGAATTTCTCGTTGCGCCAGCCGCTAAACCAGCCGGCGTCGCGCCAGGCTTCGGCTGCGGCTTGCAGCAAAGTGCTGCGTGCACTGTAAGACATATCGGTAGCCAGCAGCTGCATCACACCGTCTTGCAGCGCAAACAGCTCACCGTGGTGTGCCAGCAGGCGCTCGCGCCAGACCTGGTTGATAAAGCCGATAGGCGCACCACCTAGCGCCAGTGGGATAAACGCCGTTTGATCGTAGCGGATGATTTTTTCCAGCAATCCGGCAACGCCTTGCACCTGCATGACAACTCCCTGCTGCTTCGTGAAGGCGCCATCTTACGGATATTGATCAGGCATTGCCCTGCTTTGGCGGTGGCAAACCGGCGCACTGCGCGCCGGCGTGCGCGAATGCAACACTTCGATAAATACCACCAGCACTGCCGGCCAGTGCAATGCAAAAAGCCGCAGTCGTTTGACTGCGGCTTTTTTAATTCTGGTCGGAGTACAAGGATTTGAACCTTGGACCCTCTGCTCCCAAAGCAGATGCGCTACCGGGCTGCGCTACACTCCGAACAAGACCCGAACTATACAGATGCCTTTTCAGGCCGTCAAGCCCCTGCCCCATATTTTTTCAGCCAGGCCGGATTGCCGCACCGGCGCGTACTGCACGGCAGCTTGCAATACAGCCAGGCTGCCGGCCAGCACAAAGCGCTGACGGGCACGGGTAATGGCGGTGTACACCAGCGAGCGGGTCAGCGTGGCCGTGGGCTGCGGCGGCAAGGCCAGCCACACATGGCCAAACTCGGAACCCTGCGATTTGTGCACGGTCATGGCGTACACGGTGTCGTGCTCGGGCAAGCGCGCGGGCGATACTTCGCGCCAGCCACCGTCGGTGGTGGGGAAGATCACGCGCAGGCGGCCGCCTCGCGGTACGGTCAGGCCAATATCGCCGTTAAACAAGCCCACGCTGTAGTCGTTGCGCGTAATCATGACCGGCCGGCCGGGGTACCAGTCGCTATCTGCCGGCTTGCGCCCCAGGCGCACCAGCTCGGCGCTGATCTGTTCGTTGATCTGCATGACCGCATGGCGCTCTGCGGCCAACAGCATGCACTGGTTGAAGGCGGCAAACAGCGCAGGCCAGTTATCGCCCTCGCCCAACTCGTCCAGTGCTTGCCAGTAGCCGGCGCGCAGTGCGTGCAGGCCGGCAGCGTCGGGCAGCTGTGGCTGGCTGGCAATGTCCAGGTTGGCCGCATCGGCCAGTAGCGCGCCCACCTGCGCCGTATCGCCGGCGTTCACGGCACGGGCCAGGCGGCCAATGCCGGAGTGCTCGCCAAAGCGGTGGCTTTTTTCCAGCACCACCACGCTATCGGCCAGCATGGCGCTATCGTCCACCCGCCCCGGCGGCGTGGTACCCAGCGCCTGCAGCTGCGCGGCGGTGGCGCTGCGCCAGGCCTGCTGGCTGCACAGGTCACCCAGCACGGCGCCGGCGTCTACCGAGGCCAGCTGGTATTTGTCGCCCAGCAGAATCAGCCGGGCATGCGGCGGCAGCGCAGCCACGGTTTGCGCCATCAGGGTAAGGTCTACCATCGAGGCTTCATCCACCACCAGCACGTCCAGCGGCAAAGGGTTGGCCGCATGGTGGCGCGGGCGGGCGGTGCCGGGCAGCAGGCCGATGAGGCGGTGCAGGGTTTGCGCCTTGTCCGGTAGCTGGGCGCGGGTGGCTGCGTCCACCGGTAATGCATCGCGGGCAGCGCGTACCGACTCGGTCAACCGCGCGGCGGCCTTACCGGTGGGGGCTGCCATGGCCATGACCAGCAGGCGGCCGGATAGCGCCGCCAGCGCGGCCAGCAGGCGCACCACGGTAGTGGTTTTGCCGGTACCGGGGCCGCCGGAAATCACCATGAAGCGGTGCTGTGTGGCCAGCCATGCGGCCAACCTTTGCCAGTCAGCACGCGGCGCACCGGCAAACAGGCTGTCCAGCACGCTGTCCACGTCGCCGGCCAGCGGCTGCGGGTCGGCGGCCAGCGCCTGCAGGGCGGCCACCAGGCGGGTTTCGTCCTGCCACTGCCGCGCCAGATACAGGCGGCCGGCGTCGTCCACAATCAGCGGGGCGTAGTCGCCGGGGCGGCCTGCCAGCGGGCTGTGGCGCAGCAGGGCGAACTCGTCCCGCGTCAGGCCGCCGAGGCAGACATGCCCGCTGGCCAGGGCGGCCAGCAGGCGTTGCAGCAGTGGCTGCAGCGCGGCACCGTGCTGCGGGTCCAGCCGCGCCATCAGGGCGGCCAGCTGCGCCGGCAGCAGGCTATCGGCGGCTTCCATCACACTCATGCCTTGCCCAGCCTGGCTTCCAGAGCCTCGCACACGGTGGTGAGCACCTTGATGCGGGCGTAGTACTTGTTGTTGGCCGGCACCAGCGTCCATGGCACGGCGCTGGTACTGGTGCGGTCTATCATGTCGCACACCGCCACCTTGTAGTCGTCCCACTTGTCGCGGTTACGCCAGTCTTCTTCGGTGATCTTGAAGCGCTTGAAGCCGGTTTCCTCGCGCGATTTGAAGCGCGCCAGCTGCTCGTCGGCGCTGATGGCCAGCCAGAACTTCAGCACGATGGCCTTGTTGTCGGTGAGCTGGTGCTCGAAGTCATTGATCTCGTAATAGCCGCGCATCCAGTCGGCGGTGTCGGCAAAGCCTTCCACCCGCTCTACCAGCACGCGGCCGTACCAGGTGCGGTCGAAGATGGTGACCTTGCCCTTGCCCGGCACGTGGCGCCAGAAGCGCCACAACCATGGCATGGCGCGCTCTTCTTCGGTGGGGGCGGCCACCGGCACAATACGGTAGTGCCTCGCGTCCAGCGCCTGGGTGATGCGGCGGATGGCACCGCCCTTGCCCGCCGCGTCGTTGCCTTCAAACGCCAATACCAGTGAGTGCTCGGCAAAGCGCGGGTCACGCGTCAGGCCGTTCAGGCGGCCTTGCAGCACGGCCAGCTGCTGCTTGTAGTCGTCTTTGGACAGCTCGTGCTCCAGCACCAGCGATTCCAGTAGCAGCTTGTTGTCGGCGGGCGGCGTGATGGGCGCTGCGTCCGAGCGCGGGTGCCAGGATTCGGCCATGGCCAGGCGCTGCTGCAGGGCCTGCAGCAAAGCACGGCCCACCGCCAGGCTGCGGTAGTTAGCGTCTTCTCCATCCACCACCAGCCAGGGGGCGTAGGCGGTATTGGTGAGGCGCATCATGTGCTCGGCGGTGTTCTTGATGCGGCCGTACTGCTGGTGGTGCTGCCAGTCGGCCTGGCTGACGCGCCAGGCAGTGGTCGGGTCTTTTTCCAGCGTCTTCAGGCGTTTTTTCTGCTTTTCTTCGGTGAGGTGCAGCCAGAACTTCAGCACCAGTACGCCGTCGTTGGCCAGCATGCGTTCAAAACGCAGGATATCGAACAGCTGCTTGTCGAAGGTGTCGCGGTTGGTTTTGCTGGCAACGCGGTCAAACAGTGCGTCGGAATAATAGGAGCCAAAGAACATGCCGATGCGCCCTTTGGCCGGCAGCTCGCGCCAGTAGCGCCACATCCACGGGCGCTCGCGGGCGTCGTCGTTGGGCGCGTCAAAAGCGGCGGTGTGGATCAGGCGCGGGTCCAGCCATTCGTTGATCTGGCTCAGGGTCTCGCCGCGGCCTGCCCCGTCCATGCCGTGGATCAGGATCAACACCGGAAACTCGCCGCGCTGCTTCAGCTCGTACTGCACCTCCAGCAGGGCTTCGCGCAGGGTGGCCTCTTCGGCTTTATAGGCCGCCTTGTCGATAGCGTGGCCGATCTCGGCAGATTCGAACATGGTATTCCTTCCTGTCAGGTTGGCCGCAGCACGGCATGACAGGATTGTAAGTCGATAGCGGGGTGTACAGCCAATATCCTGCCTAGCGTTGCAGGTAATCCAGGTAAGGCCGCACCCGCGCCTGCACCACGGGCTGTGCCAGATCAGCAGCCGTTACCAGCGAGGCAGGCGTATAGGACGCCGCAGGCACCGGCTTTTTCTGCAGCAGCTCGGCGAGGATGGTCATGGCGCGCACGCCCATCTGGTAGGGGTCTTGCATCACCACCGCCAGCAGCTGGCCGCCAGACAGCGCACGGTCGATACGCGGGGAGTAGTCAAAGCCGATATGGCGCAGCTTGCCGGCCAGGCCGGTATCCTGCAGCGCCTGGATGGTGCCCTCGGTGGTGGATTCGTTCGGCGTAAACACCAGGTCGACATCGGAGTGGGCGGCCAGGAGTTTTTGCACCTTGTCGCGGGTATCGAACACCGTAATGCCGACTTCCGCCCCTTCTTCTATGCGGCTGGCCGGCAACAGCTGCTGCAAGCGGTCGCGAAAGGCGTTCTCGCGCTCGCGCGTGGAGTCGTGCTTGTCCGAAAAGCGCAGCAGCAGCACTTTGCGCGGTGCGGGGTGCAGATGTGCCGCGTACTCGGCCGCCAGCGCCCCCGCCGCCGCGTTATGGGTGCCGACATAAGGCAAACCCAGCCCCGGCTGCAGCGGCGAATCCACAATCACCACCTTGCCCCCCGCATTCTTCACCTGGCGCAAGGGCGCCTGCAACGCGGCCGAGGCGTTGGGTGCCACGATCATGCCGGCAAACCCCTTGGCGGCGTAGTACCCCAGCAGCTTACCCTGCGCCGTGGCATCGTTTTCCAGCGCGGGGCCACGCCACACCATATTGAGGCTCAGGCCCAGCGCCGCGTCTTGCGCCCCGCGTGCCATTTCTTTCCAGAACACGTGCGAGGCCCCCTTGGGGATAAAGACAATATTCGGCTGTGCTGCCTGTAAAAGAGGTGCCCAGCATAGCCACATCGCTAGCAGGCATAGCATGCGTCGTCCCATATCTCCTCCTTGCCGTGCTCTGTTCGGTCTACTCAGTGTAGGCCGGCTGGCACGGTGCGTCTGCCTGATTGCCTAGGGCACGAACAGCGCGTCCAGCGCCGCCAGCAGTGCCTCGTGCGGCGCATCGTGCCACACGCCCTGCCCCTTGCCGTCAATACCGCGCAGGTACAGGTAACGCACGCCGCCCAGGCGCAGCTGCGGCGCGCGCTGGGCAATATAGCGGCGCAGCGCCACGCAGTAGATCAGGTACTGCAGGTAGTAATGCTCGCGCGCAATGGACGCGACCAACTGTGGCGTGCCGTAGTCGGCGTAGCTGTCGCCCAAGTGGTTGGACTTGTAATCCACCAGCCACAGCGCGTCATCGGCAATGAACACCAGGTCGATAAAGCCTTTCAGATAGCCCTGTACGCGCTCGAAGCTCAATGTGCCCGCCGCCTCGCGCAGCGGCGCGGCCAGGCCGTGCGCCGGGTGGCACAACACGGCTTGCAGGGCTGCCAGGTTCAGGCCATTGGCCGGCAAGGTGAATTCCATCTCCACGCGGCGGCGCGCCGGTGGCACCTCGGCCAGGCGCACGCCGGGGGCCAGCTCGGCCTGGATGGCGGACTGCAGCATGGCCAGCGCGGCGTCTTGCCACTGTGCGTCAAAACCATGGCGCTGCAGCGCTTCGGCCACCACCTGCGGCCAACCTTGTGGCCGGGTAAAGTCCACGCGCTCGAACATATCGTGCAGGCAAGTACCGGCGCGGGCGCCACGCGGGAAGGCAAAGCGGTCGGCCAGCTGCTCGGCGGCCGCTACGTCCTGCAGCGGGCCGTGGTCGTGGTCCGGTACCTCGCCAGCCCGTGCCGCGCCGCCGCCGTGCAGGTGGCGGGTCAGGCTGCTGAAGCTGCTTACCCACCACGGCGTGCGCAGGCGGCGGCGCACCGTGGCCAGCTGCGGGGTAAAGCTACCGGCCTGCAGCGCGGGCAGCGTGTTCATGGCCACGTTCACGCTGCGGCAGTGCACCGCACCGGGCTGGCTGCGCGCGTAGGCGGCCAGGTCGGCACTGATGGCGGCGTCGGACAGCGGCGTGTCTTCCAGGCTGGCCAGGTTGGCCGCATGCCGCCCGTGCAGCAGCCACGACAGCGCGGCGGTCTGCATCTTTTGCACGTGCCCCCATACGATGTACTGGCGGTGCTCGGCGCGGGTCAGCGCCACGTACAGCAGGCGCAGCTTTTCGGCCAGGATCTCGCTGCGGGCGGCGTCGCGCGCGGCGTCGCTTACCAGCTCGCCCGGCGCTAGCCACGACTCGCCACCGTCACGGTAGCGCCAGAAGGTGGTGTCGCGCCGCTCCAGCGCGCCATCCCACAGAAAGGGGCAGAACACCAGCGGGTACTGCAGGCCTTTCGAGGTGTGGATGGTGACGATCTTCACCAGCTCGGCGTCGCTTTCCAGCCGCAGCAGCGCCTCCTCGCCGGCCGGCGGGCTGGCCACGGCGGCCTCGAACCACGCCAGCAGCGGGGCCTGGCCGGCGATGCGCTCGGCTTCCTGCTGCAGCAGCTCGGCCAGATGGCCCAGGTTGGTCAGGCGGCGCTCGCCGTCCGGCAGCGGCAACAGGCGCGCCGCTACGCCCTCGCGCGCCATGAAGCCACGCCAGGCGGCCATGAAGCCGCGCTGCTGCCACTGCTTGTGGTCGTCGTGGTTGGCCACCAGTCGCGCCTCCCACGCGGCCTCGTCCTCGGCCAGCTGCAGCAGCTGTGCGGCGTCCAGCCCCAGCAGCGTGGTGGCACACAGCACTTTCAGCCGCGTTTCAGACGCTGGCTCGGCCCAGGCGCGCAGCAGCGCCAGCAGCTCGCCCGCCTCGTGGCTGGCAAAAACGCTTTCCTGCGTCAGCGCGACGGCTTTCACGCCGCGGGCGGCCAGGGCATCGCGCACCGCGTCGCCCTGACGGTGGGTGGCCACCAGCACGGCCATATCGCCACCGGCCAGCGCGCGGCGGCTGCCGCCTTTTTCCAGCTGCGCCTTGTCCTGGCGCGCCAGCGCCAGCAGGCGGGCGATCTCGTGGGCGGTGGCTTCGGCGGCGTATTGCGTGGCCTCGGCCTTGTTTACGCCTTTATCGCTATCGCTGGCGGGAAAGGCCAGCACGGTGAGCGCGCCGTCGTCGTCGGCCACGTGCAGGGTGCTGCCGCCGCTGGGCGCGGCGTCTACTTGCGGGTAGTCGATGCCGTCCAGCAGAAACGGCTGCGGCCGATCAAACAGCTGGCTCACAGCGGCCACCAGCGGCGGCTGGCTGCGGCGGTTAGTCAGCAGCGTGTATTGCTTGTCGGCCGGGGCATCGTCGCGCGCGCTCAGGTAGGCAAAAATGTCGGCGCCGCGAAAGCTGTAAATGGCCTGCTTGGGGTCCCCCACCATGAACACCGGCCGCGCCTGCTGCACAAAGGCGCGGCGGAAGATGCGGTACTGCAGCGGGTCGGTATCCTGGAATTCGTCGATCAGCGCTATGGCAAAGTCGGCGGCAATGCGTGCGGCCAACCTGGCGCCGTGCTCGGGGTCGTCCAGCGCGCTGGCCAGGTCGGTAAGCAGGTCGTCAAAGCCGCGGCTGCGCGTGGCGCGGCGCTGCGCCACGGCGTGCCGGTCTATCCACGCGATCATGGCCAGCTTGAGCCCGGCGATGTTCTGCGCCAGCTGGCGGCTGTAGCTGTCCCACGCGGCCAGCCAGCCATCCACCAGCGCAAACAGCCGGTGCTGCGGCGCGCTGTGGCCTTTGTTCACGCCTTTGTCCAGCTGGCTTTGCCCCAGGCGCGCCAGGTCTTTGGCCTGGGTGGACGATAGCTGCGGCAGGCTGGCGTCGGCGGCCAGCATCTGCAGCAGCCGCACGTAGCGCTGGCACTGCGCCGGCTTGTAGCTGGTCTGCTTCAGCCCCTCTGCGGCCAACACTAGCGCGCAGCCCTCGGCCAGCGTGGCGCTATCGGCCTGCAGTGGCGCCCAGGCTGCGGCGGCGGCTTCGCGGGCGGCCAACAGTGCGGCGCTGTCGATGCTTGGGGTGCGCAGATAGGGTTTGGACAGATACGGCCGCACCTCGGCCAGCCAGGCGTCCGGCGTGTCGCCGTTTTCGGCCAGCACCTGCGCCAGCGCGGGCTGCGCCACGATGTGCGTGCGCCAGAAATCGTCGGCCAGCTGCTGCAGGTCGGCGTGGTTGTCGGTGGCCAGCTCGGCGGCAAAGGTCTGGCCGCTGTCGAAGGCGGCATCGGTAAGCACGCGCTGGCAAAAGCCGTGAATGGTGTAGATGGCCGCTGCGTCAAAGTCGTTGATGGCCGCCCGCAGCCGCTGCTGCGCCAGCGGCATGTCGCCTGCGGCCAACCTGTGCGCCATGGCCTGCAGGAAGGGGTCGCCCGTCGCGCCGCCGTCCAGCACCTGCTGCAGCTCCACCAGGCGGCGGCGCAGGCGCTCGCGCAGCTCGGCCGTGGCGGCCTTGGTGTAGGTCACCACCAGCAGGCGGTCCAGCGTGGGCGGCGGCGTGCCGTCCGGCGCGTCCTCCAGCAGCAGGCGCGTGTACAGCGCGGCGATGGTCCAGGTCTTGCCGGTACCGGCTGAGGCTTCGATCAGGTTGATGCCCGACAGCGGGCAGTTCAGGGCGTCTAGGGCTTGCATTTAATTTGTTGCCTCCAACAAATTTCCTATCCGAATCATCTCTTTTATTGAATTTAAAGATTTTTTCAGATCTTCGCGCACCTTCTCTTCACCAAATTCTTTCTTAGCGGCAACACTCCGAACAAAATCACAGCTCAACACAACCGAAGCAAGCTCCAAATATTCAGCCACAGGGTCAAAATACTCACCAGCACAATACTGCTTCAGCGCTTCAAACTGTCCTTCTCGAATTAATTCAAATGGCTCAATTATATCTTGCTTAAGATCTTGCAGGCATCCTGATGATTCAATCTTTTGTACCAACAACAAGAAATTACCAACCCTGTCATCTATTGAACTATTATCATCACCAAAGCCCCCCGACAACCGCAGAGAGAGTTTTAGGAAAATCTTGAACATGCTGATACGATCTCTCTCAAGCTGCCGCACCGACTCATCCACATCCTTCTTCATATCCCTTAATTTTAGAACTGCCCCCCCAATCGAAAACTCCTGAATATCAGAGACAAGCACCACCATAAAAAAAGAAAAATTGAAATGACAATAACAGAGATAAATTCAACCCCTGAGAACTTACCTTCCATTAACAAGCCATAAGCAAAAAAAACCAAAAGCAATCCGAAAAGAAATGCTAAAAATCGCCAAAAAAACTTAGCCACCACACCAAGAGTTCGCAAAATAAATTTCATTACAGCATCCCAATTTATTTGATATTGCCACTGCATCATACTAATCCTTTTCATTTATCAACGCGCCCACCAGCGGCGCCAGCAGCGTATCGGCCAGCTGCGCGAACAGCGGGTCGGACAGCGGCTCCAGGTGGCGGAAGGCCAGCAGGTTGGCCGCATCGTCGCGCTGCGGGGTGCGGCCCAGGCCGGTGAAGTCGGGCGACCACTCGTTTTGCGCGGCGCCCATTTGCTTGCCAGGCTCGGCGCGGGCGTAGGCCAGCGAGGTGCGGGCAAAGAACGGCAACGGCTGGCTTTGACCCTGCAGGTAGCGCGCCATCCACGCTGCCAGCAGCGCGTGGGCGTCCAGCGGCTGGCCGTCGCGGCTGCTGGCACCCAGGCGGTGCACGCCGTCGTCGGCGTACAGCACGCTGTCGGGGGCGATGCCGGGCAGGCCTGCGGCCAACCTCACCAAGTGTTCCAGCCACAGGGTGATGAACTCGGTGGCGTAAGCCTTGCGCGGTACCACGCGCAGCAGGCCTTCGGGGCGCAGGCCGGCCAGCTCGCCGCTGAGCATCACCCCGCCCAGCTGTAGCCGTACCGGCTGCGGCGGCAGGGTGTCGGCCAGCAGGCTGGATGGCAGGCGGGCGGCAAAGCGGGCGCTGGCGGCGCGCTCTTGCGCCAGGCAGGCGTCGCCCAGCGCGGCATCGGGCAGCAGGCCCTGGCCGGCCAGGCGTGCTTCGGCGTGGCGCAGCGGCTTGCCGGCCAGCAGGCTGCCGACCAGGGTGTCGCGGATGTCGCTGCGGCTGTCACGGTCGATGGCAAACGGCTCGCGCACGGGCAGCTCGTCGGCGTGGCGCGCCAGCTTCAGCCCCAGTCGGTCGGCCAGCCAGGCGCGTACCGGGTTGCGCCAGAAGCGCAGGAAATCGGCCAGCAGCACCACCTGCGGTGCCACGGCGGGCAGCGTGCTGGCAAAGGGCTGCGCGGCGGCGGCCGGCTGCGCCAGCGCGGCGGCCCACAGCGGCTCGTAGCTGGGCAGGCTGCCGTCGTAGCTGCGGCGGCTGAAGGGCTGCAGCGGGTAGCGGGTGGTGATGGCCGGTGCCACATCGCCACCGCACATGCTGGCCAGGGTGTCCAGCAGCTCGGCCACCAGCGGCGACGGTGGCAATGGCTCGTCGCTGCGCACGCTGCGGCCAACCCAGCTCAGGTACAGCGCGTCGCGCGCGGACAGGATGGCTTCCAGAAACAGGTAGCGGTCGTCGAAACGGCGCGAGCGGTCGCCACGGCGCGGGTTGCGCGCCACCAGGTCGAAGCTGACCGGGCGCTCGTCGCGCGGGTAGGCGCCGTCGTTCATGCCCACCAGGCACAGCACGCGGAACGGGATGGAGCGCATCGGCACCATGGCGCAGAAGGTAAGCCCGCCGGTAAGAAAACCGCCGCTGGACGACATGTCCAGCTGGCGCAGCACGGCGTCGCGGATCACTGCCAGCGGCAGCGCGCCGTCAAACTGCGCCAGCGCGGCGTCGGCAGTGAGCGTGTCGGCAATGCCGTGCAGCAGCTGCAGCGCGGCTTCGTCGGCTTCGTCTACCAGAAACAGCTGCGCCGCGGCGTCGCGCAGGCGCTGCGCCCAACCGGCCATGCTGGCGGGCTGCGCCCAGTCTGCGGCCAACCCTGCCAGCACGTCGTACAGGCTGGCCAGGCTGGCGAGTTTGTCGGCGGCCTGGCCCTGGGCGGCGCTATCTGGCAGCAGGCCGGCAAACAGTGGCGCGCCGTCGCCGGCCAGGCTGGCGGGCAGCATGGTGCCCAGCAGCAGGCGGTCCAGCCCCCAGCGCCAGGTGTGCGTGGGCTCGGCGGGCAGGCCGAGCCGGGCTTTGTGTTCGGCGTCGCGCCCCCAGCGTATGCCGGCCTGGCGCACCCATTGCGCCAGCAGGCTGACGTCGTCGTCGGCCAGGCCAAAGCGCGCCAAGAGCGCCGGGCAGTCCAGCAGGGCCAGTACGTCGCTGGCGGCAAAGCGCGAGTCGGCCAGCTGCAGCACGGCGCCAAAGGTGGCCAAGAGCGGTACCTCGCGCGCCAGGCGGCGGTCGGCGATGCTGTAGGGGATGGACGGCGCGTCGCTGCGGTAGCCGAATACGGCGTCGATGTAGGGCGCGTAGGCGTTGATATCGGGGGTGAGCACGGCGATATCGGCCGGTGTCAGCGACGGGGCGGCGGCCAGCATGGCCAGCAGCTGGTCTTTGAGCACCTCCAGCTCGCGCATGGGGCTGTGGGCGATATGGCAGCGGATGGACGCATCCCCCGCGCTATAGGGTGCCACGTTGGCCGCAGGCGGGGTCAGCGTGAGGATATCGTGCTGCAGGCGCGCCAGCAGGCTGTGGCCGTCCGGCGCCATGAAGGCCGACATGGGCTGCGCCACGCCGCCGGCCAGCTCGTCGAAAAAGTCGCGCCCCTGCTGGCCCAGCGACGCCAGCAGCGGGTGGCCGCCGGCGCTGGCGTCGTCGTCAAACAGCGCCGCCTGGCGGCTGCGCGCCTGCAGGTCGCCCCAATAGGCTTCGCTGGGGTTGAGCAGGAACACATTCACCTCGGTGAGCTCGGCCATGCGCTGCAGCAGCGCCAGGTACATGGGCGCCAGCGTGGCGATGCCGAATACCGACACGCGCTGCGGCAGGTGCTCGCTGCGCAGGCGGGCAAAGAAGTCGTCCAGCATCATCACGCGGTGGCGGCCGGGCACCTCTGCGGCCAACCTTTGCCACAGCGCGGCCTGCCAGGCTTCGTCTTCGCCCAGCCCCAGCAGGCGGCCGGCTTCCCAGGCGCGTATCCAGTCGGGGCGGAACACCAGGTATTGGTCGTAGATATCGGCGATCTTGCCGGCCAGCTCGAAGCACGCCAGCTCGCCGCCCTGCAGGTAGCGCTGCAGCGGGGTAAACGGCTCGCCGGCCAGCGTGGGCAGCACGTCCATCAGCCGCCAGCACAGCACGTCGGGGGCAAAGGCGGATTTGGGCGGCAGCTCGGGCAGTACGGCCTGCATCAGCCGCCAGCCAAAGCCGGCCGGCAGCACGAATTCCAGGTTGGCCGCCAGGCCGCGCTGCTGCGCCAGGTTCAATGTCAGCCAGCGCCCCATGCCACGGCTTTGCACCATGATGACTTCCGGCGCGAACGCATCGGCCAGCGGGCTGTCTGTGAGGTGGCTGTACAGGATGCCCAGGGCTTCCAGGCGGTTGGATTGATACAGGTTCAGCGGCATGGCGCAGGCTATGGCGTGGTCATCGACCCCGGCAGTTTAGCATTCTGCCTGCGGTACAAAGCGGTATGATCGCGCCGCACGACGTCTATCTACTTTGAGGCTTCACCATGGATTATCAGGTTCTGAAACACGCGCACGCCGGGCTGGCGTATCTGTCTGTCACCCTGTTTGCTGCCCGCGCCGTGCTGTCTTACACCCGCCCTGCCCTGCTGCAGGCGCGTGCGCTGAAAATCGCGCCGCACGTGATCGACACCGGCCTGTTGGCCGCAGCCATCACGCTGGCGGTGATGGCCGGGCTGTCGCCGCATAACCAGCCTTGGCTGGCGGCCAAAATCGCCGCGCTGCTGGCGTATATCGCGCTGGGCACCATCGGCCTGAAAAAGCTGCACGGCTCGCCGTGGCGCGCCGTGGTACTGGCCGCTGCGGTGGCCATGCCCATTTACATGATTGCGGTTGCCAAAACCAAGCTGGTGTGGCCGTTCTGACAGGCAAAAAAATGGCTGGCACGAGGCCAGCCGAGGATGGACAGAGCGTAAGGCAGGTGCCCGGCACCTACCGGTATTACAGGCCCAGCTTGTCGCGCATGCCGTACCACCAGGCACCCAGCGTGAGCATGGGCACACGGAACAGGCGGCCACCCGGGAACGGGTAATGCGGCAGGCTGGCAAAGGCGTCAAAGCGCTCGCTCTGGCCGCGGATGGCTTCGGCCATGATGCGGCCGGCCAGATGGGTGTAGGTCACACCGTGGCCGCTGCAGCCTTGCGAGTAGTAGATGTTGTTATCGATACGGCCGGCCTGCGGCAGGCGCGTGAGCGTGAGCGAGAAGTTGCCGGTCCAGCCGAATTCGATTTTCACGTCTTTCAGTTGCGGGAAGGTTTTCAGCATTTTCGGGCGGATCAGGCTTTCGATGGCGCCCGGGTCGCGCGCACCGTATACCGTGCCGCCGCCGTACAGCAGGCGGTTATCGCCGGTGAGGCGGTAGTAGTCCAGCAGGAAGTTGCAGTCTTCCACGCAGTTGTCGCCGGGCAGCAGGCTACGCGCCAGCTCGGGCGACAGGCGCTCGGTCGTTACCACCTGGGTGCCGCACGGCAGGGTTTTCTCGGCCAGCATCGGGATCAGGTCACCCAGATAGGCATTACCGGCCACCACCACAAAATCGGCAGTTACCTGGCCGCCAGCGGTTTTCACCACGGCAGCTTGGCCGCGTACCACGCTGGTGACGGCAGATTGTTCATAAATGCGGCCGCCCAGCGACTCGAACGCGGCAGCCTCGCCCAGCACCAGGTTCAGCGGGTGGATGTGGCCACCCCAGTTGTCCAGCAGTGCGCCCACGTACTCGTCGGAGTTCACGATGCGCTGCATGCCGGCCTTGTCGATCATCTGGATGCCGGTGTGGCCGAAGCTTTCCCACAGGCGGCGCTTGGCGTCCAGCTCGTCCAGCTGCTTCTGGGTAAAGGCGGCAAACACATTGCCGTCTTTCAGGTCGCACTGGATGTTGTACTTGGCGATGCGCTCGCGGATGATCTTGCCGCCTTCAAACGCCATGGCGCCCAGGCGCTTGGCGGCTTCCTTGCCGTGGCGCGCCTCGATGACATCCATATCGCGGCTGTAGCTGTTCACAATCTGGCCGCCGTTACGGCCGGAGGCGCCCCAGCCCACGCGGGCGCTTTCCAGCACCACCACGTTCAAGCCGGCTTCCGCCAGGTGCAGTGCGGTGGAGATACCGGTATAGCCGGCGCCAATCACGCAGACGTCTGCCCGCACGCTCCCCGCCAGCGCAGGGCGCTCTGGGCTAGGGTTAGCAGAATAGGCGTAGTAGGAATTAGTGTGTTCGATGCGCTGACTCATGAGGTATCCCATCCATTTTTTAAACACTTGCGGCCAACAGGCACGGGTTTATGGCTTGGATTATGCGCAAGCGCCTACGCTTTGTCTAATATGTTAAACGGCCATGTCGCAAAAAAGCCCGGCAAGCCGGGCTATGGGCGACACTGCAGCGGGTTTACAGGCCCAGGTGCATGCGCAGTGCTTCGCGCTTGGCAGACAAATCCACGCCTGGCAGGTCGGCGATAATGTCCGGGTGATCCAGCAGCTTCTCCACCGCAAAATCGACAAACACGCGGGTACGCGGCGCAATGTGGTCGCGGTGCGGGAAGCAAATATAGATGGAGCGCTCCATCGACACGTAGTCGGTGAGCACGGCTTGCAGGCGGCCAGCACGCACGTCGGCCAGCACTTCGTGCCCCGGCAGCTGCGCCACGCCCAGGCCCAGGCGTGCCATTTCTACCACCGAATCCACGTCGTTCACCGTGTAAGTACCGGTGACTTCCAGCGGGATACGCTCGCCATTACGTTCGAACTCCCACTTGTACAGGCGGCCCGAAGTCGGGAACTGGAAGTTGATACAGTCGTGTGCCGACAGCTCTTCCGGGCTGCGCGGCTTGCCGTGTTCGGCCCAGTAGTCCGGCGATGCCACCACGTATTGCGGGATGTGCGCCAGGTGGCGTGCCACCATGCGGCTATCAGGCATCATGCCCACACGCACGCCCACGTCGTAACCGTCTTCGATCAGGTCGCTGAAATGGTCGTCCATGCCAAAGAACACACGGATCTTCGGGTAGCGCTGGCAGAACTCTTCCATCAGCGGCAGGATGAAGCGGCGGCCAAAAGCATTCGGCAAACTGATGCGCAGGTGGCCAGCGGGCTCATCGCGGCTGGCTTTGAGCTGGTTAATAGCCGAATCCAGGTTGTTTACCGGGCCACGGCACTGTGCATAGAAACGGCGGCCATCTTCGGTAAGGGTCAGCTGGCGGGTGGTACGGTTGAACAAACGTACCTCCAGTTCTTGCTCCAGACGGGCAATGCTCTGGCTGACTGCAGCTGGCGAGACGCCCAGCTTGCGAGCAGCATCGGAAAAGCTGCCGTTCTCAGCAGTGGTCATGAAGACCATTAGCGCTTTTAAAGTATCCATTGGGCTATCTCGCAGATGACATATAACAAGTGTTGAAAAACACCCTATTTAAAAATGGCTTTGGGGTAAAGCTTGGTGAAATTGACAGTTTCACTGACAAATAATAGGACAAAACTAGATTCACTTAAAGATATTTTCGCATTTTCTGTCAAATGGCGTCATATCACGCACAAATGCTCTGAGTCACCCGCCGTTGTGCCAGTTCTCCCCCGTCCAAACAGCCAGTTTTCAAAGTGATGCGCTTTTGCAACAAGCAGAACAGGCGTAGAGGCCGGTTTTATGTAATGGCAATACCCAGCAAGATAGCAGCCATTACATTTACTCATACATAAAAGAAGAAATGTTGGGCCTGGTACGACCCTTCGTTAAGATAAGCGTTCAATACATAAAACATAAAAGGGGAACAGTATGTCAAAAGGTATACCTTTTGCCTCTGGCTCAATCTCCGCGGGTCTGTCACACACTCAGCTTTGTCAGCTTCTAGAGTGGATCCACAGCCTGCCGCAGATGGCAGACGAGAGAGAACTTCACACTTTCCTGCACACGCTAGCTAGCGACAGTACCGTCGCTGCCTTGTGGATTATTCATGGCTCGGCCACCCCGCAAGCCTGGACAGCCAACCCGCGCACACTGGGCCAGCCAGCCGCTTGTCATAGCCACGACTGGCAGCGGCTGCCAGCCGACATTGGCAGCGAGGTGCAATTTACCTGGCTAGCTCACACCAGCCCGGCAACAGCGTGCTTTGCCATGCACCGCGATGGCCTGGCCACCCTGCTATACGTGCAACCGCGCGTAGCCGATGATGCCGCTACCTTGCGCATGATGGGCGGCCTGTTACCACACCTGCACCCCACCCTGCAGCGTCTGGCGCCGGCACCCAGCGGCAACAACCCGCTGTCGCACCGCGAGAAGGACATCTTCCACTGGATGATGCGCGGCAAAACCAACTGGGAAATCGCCACCATCCTGGATATCAGCGAGCGCACGGTAAAGTTCCACGCGGCCAACATCATCCGCAAGCTGGAAGCCAATAACCGCACCCACGCCATTGTGCTGGGCATCCAGAAAGGCCTGGCTGCCTGACCATGGCCTGTTGACACCATTTCTTGCCAGGGTGCAGGCTCTTGGCAGGACATTGCCCTATCCGGCCGTGCTTGACGCTCGTCAACGCACGGCTTTTTTACGCTGGTCAGAATCGTGCTCCTGCTCTAATCACCCCGAAAGCACGCATGTCCCGCTCCCTTTTTGCACCCCTCGTCATCCGTGGCCGTGAACTCTTGCCTATCGTGCAAGGGGGCATGGGCGTGGGCATCTCCGCCAAACAGCTGGCCGGCGCCGTAGCGCGGGCGGGCGGCCTGGGTACCGTGGCCAGCGTGGACCTGCGCCACCTGCACGACGACCTGATGGCCGATGCGGCCAACCAGCAAGGCCAGGAAGGCATCAACCGCCTGAACCTGATCGCGCTGGACCGTGAAATCAAAGGTGCACTGGCACGGGCCGAAGGCCACGGCATGGTGGCGGTAAACGTGATGAAGGCGGTAGACAACCACGCCGCACTGGTGCGCCAGGCCTGCGAATCGGGCGCACACGCCGTGGTGATGGGCGCCGGCCTGCCGCTGGACCTGCCGGAAATGACCGCCAGTCACCCGGACGTGGCGCTGATTCCCATCCTGTCCGAGTCGCGCGGCATCGGCATTGTGCTCAAGCGCTGGATGAAAAAGGGGCGCCTGCCGGACGCCATCGTGATCGAGCACCCCAACCACGCCGGTGGCCACCTGGGCGCGGCCCGCATTGCCGACGTGGGCGATGCCAAATTCGACTTTGCCCGCGTGCTGGAAGAAACCTTCGAGCTGTTCAAAGGCCTGGGCTTGGAGCGCGAGCGCGTGCCGCTGATTGTGGCTGGCGGCGTCAACAGCCACGAAAAAGTACAAACCTACCTGAACAGCTACGGTGCCAGCGCCGTGCAGATCGGCACCGCGTTTGCCGTCACCAGCGACGGCGACGCCCACATCAACTTCAAGCGCACACTGGCTGGCGCCAGCCGTGACGACATTGCCGAGTTCATGTCAGTCGCCGGCCTGCCGGCACGCGGCGTGCTGACGCCGTTCCTGAAAAGCTACCTCAAGCGCGAAGAAAAGCTGCAGGCCAACGCCAAAGCCGACCCGGCGCGCTGCACGCAGGCGCTGAACTGTCTGTCGGTATGCGGCCTGCGCGACGGCCTGGCCAAGGTAGGCCAGTTCTGCATCGACCTGAAACTGGCCGCCGCCTTCCGTGGCGAAGTCAGCAAGGGGCTGTTCTTCCGCGGTGCAGACCCGCTGCCGTTTGGCGACGCCATCCGCAGCGCCAGCGAAACCATGCACTACTTCCTGACCGGCGAAAAACCGCTGGACCTGCAGCCGGTATAAACCCGCGCGGCTGCGGCCAACCTTACCCGTGCTGCGGCAGCGTGGTCAGGGTTGGCCGCATTTGTTACAGTGGGCTGCTTCTGTCATGTAACCCCTTTACTACGCCCTGCCATGACCGCGTTCACCAGCTGTAACCCCGCCTCCGGCGAAGTCGTCTTCACCCGCCCGATTGCCAGCAGCGAACAACTGGCCAGCCAGTTGGCTGCGCTGCGCCGCGCCCAGCACCACTGGGCTCATCTGGATACCGCCACCCGCGCCAGCCGCCTGCTGCGCCTGGCCGACGCCCTGAGCGCCCACCGCCACGCGCTGGCGGCGCTGGTGTCGCTAGAGGTGGGCAAGCTGGAGCGCGAATGCCTGGCCGAGATCGACAAATCGGCCCAGCTGATACGCTACTACGCCGAGCTGGCCCCCACGCTGCTGGCGCCCAAGGACATTCCGACCCAGGCCAGCCGCAGCGGCGTGGCGTTCGAACCCCTGGGCCTGGTGCTGGCCATCATGCCGTGGAACTACCCGGTGTGGCAGGTACTGCGCTTTGCCGTCCCGGCACTGATGGCCGGCAACGGCTGCCTGGTGAAACCGGCACCGTCGGTACCGCAGTGCACCGCGCTGCTGCTGGATATCGTGCATGAAGCCGGGCTGGACGTGCTGGACGTGGCCTGGATCAACCACGACATGGCCGAAGACGCGATCAAGGGCTGCGACGCGGTGGCCTTTACCGGCTCCACCACCGCCGGCCGCCAGGTGGCCGCGCTGGCCGGCCGCCACCTGAAAAAAACCGTACTGGAGCTGGGCGGCAGCAACCCGTTTATCGTGCTGGCCGACGCCGACATCGACGCCGCCGCGCAAGAGGCCGCCCATTCGCGCTACCGCGACGCAGGCCAGAGCTGTAACGCCGCCAAGCGCATGATCGTGGTACCCGAGATTGCCGACGCTTTCGTGGCGCGCTTTCTGCAACACGTGGCCGCGCTGCGCCCCGGCCACCCGGCCGACGAGCACACCACGCTGGCGCCGCTGGCGCGCGCCGACCTGCGCGAGGCGCTGCACGCCCAGGTGCTGGACGCGATCAGCCACGGCGCCAGCCTGCTGGCCGGCGGCGTGATGCCGCACGGTGCCGGCTTCTTTTACCCCGCCACGGTGCTGGACCACGTTAGCCCCGCCTGCCGCGTGTACCAGGAAGAAGTGTTCGGCCCGGTAGCCACCATCCTGCGCGCCCGCGACGAGGCCGACGCGCTGCGACTGGCCAACGACACGCCGTTCGGCCTGGGCGCCAGCATTTTCAGTGCCGATGTGGAACGTGCCTGGCAGCTGGGCCGCGATATCGAGGCCGGCGCGGTGTTCATCAACCGTTACACCAGCTCCGACCTGCGGCTGCCGTTTGGCGGCGTGAAGGCTTCCGGCTACGGCCGCGAGCTGTCCGAGTTCGGCCTGTACGAGTTTGTGAACGTGAAAACCTACTGGCAAAAGTGAACTGGCGGGTAACGGGGCGGTCGCATCGCACTGTTGCCTTCACTTGCCGCCACCATGCTGCCTACCCGCCCCCGTTCGCTGAAAACCACCCCACGCAGTAGCTGGCTGCGTATCGCGTTGGCCGCACAACAGCTGCAGCACGGCACGCTAGGCGAGGTCATCGGCCGCCACCCGCGCCAGCAGCTCACCTGGCTGGGGCTGTTGGCCGCACCGCTGCTGCTGCCGGTGGCTATCCCTGGCATGGCCACCACCGTGGGCGCGTTTTGTCTGCTGGTGGCACTGTCTGTTGCGCTGGCGCGCCCCTTTCCACTGCCCGCCTGGCTGGGCCGCCGCCACGTCCCGCACGCCTTGCACGGCCCGCTGCACCGCGTACTGCACCGCCTGGCCGGCGTGCTTGGGCGCATCAGCCAGCCACGCCTGCTGGCCCTGAGCGGCCCGCGCTGGCGCTGGCTGAACGGCGGCATGCTGGCGCTGGCCGGTGCATCGATGATGACGCCGATGCCGCTGGTGTCATTCGACAACGTGGTGCCCGCCGCCGCCATTGCCCTGCTGGCCTGGGGTCTGCGCGTGCGCGACGGCGGCCTGCTGCTGGCCGGCTACGTGGCTACCGTGCTGGCCTGGCTGTACGTGGGGCTACTGTGGTGGGCCGGGGCGGAAATCCTGCTATGGCTGAGCCAGCGCCTGCCTGCGGGCTGGCTATAGGGCTGCCACCGCCCGCGCCTTGCGCGTATCATCGTGCTTTTATGCATACGCCCACGCAGGCACAGGAACCCCACATGAGCAAGATCACCCTGTTCGGCAACCGTCTTTCCGGCCACAGCTACAAAGTGCGCCTGGCCCTGGTACTGGGCGATGTATCGCACGAATACCGCCACGTGTCGCTCAGCCTGCCGCGCGAAGAGCGCGACGCCGACTTCCGCGCCGCCAGCCGCTGGGACGAAGTACCGGCCCTGGTGGTGGATGGCGAGCCCATGGTGCAGTCCAACGCCATCCTGCAATGGTTGGCCGAAAGCGAAGGCGTGCTGGCCGGCCAGCCCGGCGAGCGCCAGGGCATACGCGAATGGCTGAGCTGGGAGGCCAACCGCATTGGCTTTTCGCTGCCCAACCTGCGCTACGCGCGCAAGTTTGCCCCGCTGGATGCGGGCGCTGACGCCTGGCTGGAAGCCCGCACCCGCCGCGACCTGGACGTGCTGGACGCCCACCTGGCCCATCAGGCTTACCTGCTGCCTAGCGGCCTGACCATTGCCGACCTGTCGGCCAGCGCCTACCTGTGGCTGATCGACGACGCCGGCCTGACGCTGGACGCCTGGCCGCATGTGGCCGCGTGGCTGGCGCGCATCGCCGCGCAGCCGGGCTGGGAACACCCGGCCACGCTGATGGCGCCGGATATCGACGAGTAAACCCCACCATGGCGCAGCCGCAGCGCATCTGGCTACAGCACGAAGCACCGGCCAAACCCACGCCGGGTGCACCGTGCAACGGCTGTGGCGTGTGCTGCGCCGCCGCGCCCTGCCCGCTGTCGCGCCTGCTGCTAGGCCACCGCCAAGGCGCCTGCCCGGCGCTGCAATGGCAGGCAGCCGATAGCCGCTACGGCTGCGGCCTGCTGCTGGCGCCGCGCCACTACCTGCGCTGGCTACCCGCCACCGCCGCGCCGCTATTCCGGCGCCTGGCGCGCCGCTGCCTGGCCATAGGCCACGGTTGCGATGCCTACGTCGAAGTACGCCCCGAAACGGAAGCACAAGATGACTGAACTGCACGCCCGCCTGGCCGCCATCGTGGGTGCGGCCAACCTGCTGACCACCCCGCACGCGCTGGCCCCGGCGGTGACTGACATGCGTGGCCGCTACAGTGGCCAGCCACTGGCCATGGCGCTACCCGCCAGCCGCGATGAGGTCGCGGCCTTGGTGCGTCTGTGCGCGGCCGAAGGCATCGCCATCGTGCCGCAGGGCGGCAATACCTCCACCTGCGGTGCCGCCACGCCGGATGGCAGCGGCCGTCAGCTGATCATCGGCCTGCGCCGCATGCAAAGCGTACGCAGCATTGATGCGGCCAACCTGTCGATCACCGTGGACGCCGGCTGCACGCTGGCCCAGGTGCAGCAGGCAGCGGCCAGCGTAGGGCGGCTGTTTCCGCTGTCGCTGGCCAGCGAGGGCAGCTGCCAGATCGGCGGCAACCTGTCTACCAACGCCGGCGGCCTGGCGGTGCTGCGCTACGGCACCATGCGCGAGCTGACGCTGGGGCTGGAAGTGGTGCTGCCGGACGGCACGCTGCTGGACGCGCTGTCTGCGCTACGCAAGGACACCACCGGGCTGGACGTAAAGCAGCTGTTCATCGGCGCAGAAGGCCAGCTGGGGCTGATTACCGGCGCCACGCTCAAGCTGTTTGCGCTGCCCACCGCCTACAGCACCGCCCTGCTGGCGGTGGACAGCGCCGAGGCCGCCATCGCCACGCTGAACGCGCTGCAGGCACGCTTTGGCGACCGCCTGACCACCTTCGAGATGATCTCCGAACCGTGCCAGCGTATCTCCGAGCGCCACAAGCCCGGCTGCATGCCGTTCTTTGCGCCGTGGGCGCTGCTGGTGGAACTGTCCGACGGCGGCGAGCCAGCCGCGCTGCAAGCCAGCTTCGAGCAGTGGCTAGGCAGCCAGGCTTTCCACGACGGCGTGCTGGCGCAAAGCGAGGCCGAACGCGCCCGCCTGTGGCAGCTGCGCGAAGACATCTCCGACATGCAAAAGCGCGAAGGCCCCAGCATCAAGCACGATATCGGCGTGCCCAGCTCCGCCATCCCCGCCTTTCTGGCCAGCTGTGGCGCGGCGCTGGAGGCGGCCTTCCCCGGCGTGCGCATCGTTGCCTTCGGCCACGCCGGCGACGGCAACCTGCACTACAACATCAGCTACACCCGCACCGGCAACGCCGAGCTGTTTGCCGACGAAGACGCGGTCAACGCCATCGTCTACGAGCACGTGTACCGCTACCGTGGCACCTTGGCCGCCGAGCACGGCATCGGCCAGCTGAAAGCACACTGGCTGCAACGCTACAAAGACCCGGCCGCACTGGCCATCATGCGCGGCATCAAGCAGCAGCTGGACCCGCAAAACATCATGAACCCTGGGCGCTGGCTGTAAAAAAAGGGGCAGCAACAGTACAGCGACAAGGCGTATGCCGGCAGCGCGGCGCAAACAGGTATTTGAAAAGCATTGTTTTGTCAGGACAAATGGCTATCCTGAATATTGGCTATTTCGATAAAAGGTTGCCCAATGTCCTGCCTCCCCGACCCATCAGGGCTGGTAAACACCCTGCTGACTAGCGTGCCGATCGGCATTGCGGTGCTGGACGCTGATTTTCGTTATGTGCATATCAACCAGCGGCTGGCCGACTCCAACGGCCTGCCGCCTGAAGCACACATCGGCAAACGCCCGCGCGACGTGATACCCGACGCCGGCCCGGCGCTGGAAGCCATCATGCTGGCGGTACAACGCAGTGGCCAGCCACGTACGCGCTTTGCCGCCAGTGCCGAAATCCCGCCCGGCTCCGGCCTGCTGCGCCACTGGGAAGCCAGCTACCACCCGCTACCCATGCCCGATGGCCAGCGCTGCGGCATTGTGGCCATGGTGGAAGACGTCACCGCCCGCTACGAAGCCGAGCGGGTACAGCGCGAAAACGAAGGCCACCTGCGCCGCGTGCTGGACAACCTGTTTGCCTTTGTCGGCGTACTGGCACCGGACGGCACCTTGCAAAGTGCCAACCGTGCGCCGCTGGAAGCCGCCGGCATACGCATCGAAGACGTTCGCGGGCTGAAATTCTGGGACTGCCCCTGGTGGAACTATTCGCCGCAGATACAGGCACAGATACAGCACGCAGTGCTGCGCGCCGCCTGCGGCGAGGTATCACGCTTTGACGTGGTAGTGCGCATGGCAAATGACGTGCTGACCCCCATCGACTTCATGCTGGCCCCGCTGCGCGACGAATACGGCCGCATTACGCACCTGATTCCATCTGCCATTGATATCAGCGCGCGCACGCGCAGCGAAGACGCACTGCGGCATAACGAAGCCCTGCTGCGCCAGGTAGTGGAGGCCATCCCTGACGGGCTGATGATGGTGGACGATGCCGGGCTGATCAGGCTGGTCAACAGCCGCATGGAAAGCCTGTTCGGCTACCCGCGCGCCACGCTGCTGGGGCAGCATTTCAGCTACCTGCTATCGGAAACCCAGCGCGAACAGCACCAAGGCAAGATGAAGCTGTATATGCAGACACCGGTGAGCCGCCACATGGCAGACAGCCAGGTACTGCAAGCCAGACGGCGCGATGGCAGCCTGTTCCCCTGCAAAATCGGCTTGTCACCGCTGATGGTAGGCAACAAACCGCACGTGCTGGCATCCATCAGCGAGCTCAATACACCGGCAGCGGGCACAGACAATCAAGCGCCAGGCTAGGCAGCGCGGGGTTTACGGGGGGGATGGCGGCGGGCAGTGCAAAAGCGACAGGCAAAAAAAATCCCCTGAGGGTCCTCCACAGGGGCCAACACGAGGAAGAAACATCTCGCCGGCGAGGGGCCGACACGATGCTTCGAGGGGCTAACACCACAAAAACCTTTCGGCTTGAGTGCAGTGCACAATTTAACGCAATTGCTCTAGATTGTCCATGGTTTTGTCAGGGCCTTGGCAATAAGTTCCACTGCCAAGTAGCGTACTTCTACCGTACTTGGCAGCAGGCCGGAGTCTTTATGCCAATGCGGTACACCCTACATGTCAGATAGCCATTCGGCAAATACACCCGGGGCTGCGGCCAACCCGTATGGTGCTGACTCAGCTCTTTACCGGCCGCTTGGCCAGCATGCGTTGCAGCGTGCGGCGGTGCATATTGAGGGCGCGGGCGGTGGCCGATACATTGCCGTCGTGCTCGGCCAGCACGCGCTGCAGATGTTCCCAGCTCACGCGCTTGAGCGACATGGGCTGTGCGGTAACGTCCTGTTCAGGGTTGGCCGCCACCTGACCCAGTGCGCCCAGGATGTCATCCACGCCAGCCGGCTTGGCCAGATAGTTCACCGCGCCCAGCTTTACCGCCTCTACCGCCGTGGCAATGCTGGCGTAGCCGGTCAGCACCAGTACGCGCGCCGCCGGTGCTTTTTCCAGCAGCAGCGGCAACAGACGCAGGCCACTTTCACCGGCCAGGTTCAAATCCAGAATGATCTGCGGCGGCGCTGCCGCCGTCACTTCGGCCAGTGCCGCTTCAGGGTTGGCCGCATGGCGCACCGTATAGCCGCGCCGCGTGAGGCTGCGCGCCAGTACCCCGGCAAACGCCACGTCGTCATCAATAATCAGCAAGTCGTTCATGGTGTATCCAGTGGCAGGCGCAGGGTGGCGCGTACACCGCCCTGCGGGTCGTTATCCAGGTTCAGTTCGCCGCCCAGGTGCGACAGCGTCACGTGCGACAGCATGACCCCCAGGCCCAGGCCGGCAGGCTTGTTGCTGTCCAGCGGGGCCAGGCCGGCACGCGCCAGCTGGGCGTCGCTCAGGCTGCCGCGCCGGTTGTGGATATGCAGTGTCAGCCAGCCTGCGCTGCTGGCCACGGTCAGCTCCACCTCGCCGCCGCCCGCCTCGGCAGCGTTATTCAACAGGTTGAAAAACGCCGGCCAGAAGCGCGGGTCGAACGCCACCATCGGCCCGCCCTGTAGCAGGCCGTGGCGCAACAGCTTGACGTCCGGGCGGCTGGAGTACCAGCCCTGCAGGCGCTCGTCCAGCGCCTCGCACAGCGGCTGCGGCGCCGGCCGGCTTTCGGCGCCGGCCTTCAGCCTGGCCAGCGCGTCGCGGCATACCGCCAGCTGGCTGTGCATCAGCTGCAGGTCTTCGATCAGCGCGGGCGGCGTGGTGTAGCTGGCCAGCATGTCGTCGCACAGCAAGGTCAGCGTGTTCAGCGGCGTAGACAGCGTATGCGCCGCCCCGGCGGCCTGTACCCCCAGCGCCACCAGCTGTTCGTCGCGCAGCTGTGCCTCGCGCGCGGCGGCCAGCGCCGCTTCGCGCTGCGACAGCTGCCAGGCCAGATAGGACACAAAGCCGGTGAGCAGCGTGACCGACACGGCAAAGGTGATCCACATCCCCACCAGGTGCAGCTGGAAGGCGTAGGCGGCATCGCTGCCTGCCAGCGGCCACGGCAAGTGCCAGACAAACAGCAGGCCATAAGCCATCAGGCTGATGATGGCCAGCGCCCACGCCCGCGCCGGTGGCAATAGCAAAGCGCCAAACAAGACCGGGGGCAGGTAAAGCGAGGCCAGCGGGTTGGCCGCACCGCCGGTAAAAGCCAGCATTTCGGTGAGCACCACCATATCGGCCAGCAGGCCCAGGCTGATCAGGCTGCGCACCTGCCAGCCCTGCGCCGCCAGCCATGGCGTAGCCAGACTCAGCAAAGCAAGCGTGAGCCAGGCCTGGCCCAGCAGGACCAGCGGCAATACCAGCCCAGCGAGCTGGCCCAGTACGATCAGCAGCAAGGCGGCCAGCAGCATGGCCCAGCGCAGCTGCAGCAGGCGCTGGTGCACCAGTTCAAGGTTGGCCGCAAACAGGGCCGGAAACACAGTAGGCATCATGGCGGCACTTTACCATCCGGCATGGCGGCCGGCGCAGGGCTGCGGCATTTTGTCGCGCCCAAAAAAGAAAGCCGCCCTCTTGGAGTAGGGCGGCATCAAGTGTTCTATTCGCATGCAGGGGCGCCCCCCTGCCAAACGCAATGTAATGCATGGCCAGCGCCAGCGGAATGCGACACCTTGCCGCAGGGGGCTACAAGGCTGCCATCACCGCATCGCAAAACGCTGCCGTGCTGGCGCTGCCGCCCAGGTCTGGCGTGCGTGTGCCTGCGGCCAGAACGCGCTGCACCGCCTGCTCCAGCTGCGTGGCTGGCGCGGGCAGCTCCCAGTGATGGCGCAGCAGCATGGCCAGCGACAGCAGGCTGGCTACCGGGTTGGCTACGCCCTGGCCGGCAATATCGGGTGCGCTGCCGTGTACCGGCTCGGCAATGGCTACGCCCTGCCCCAGGTTCAGCGAGGCCGCCACACCCAGGCCGCCGCCAAACGCCGCCGCCAGGTCGGACAGGATATCGCCATACAAATTAGGTGCCAGCAGCACGTCGAACGCCTGCGGGGCCTGCGCCAGCTTCAGTGCGGCGGTATCCACCAGCATTTCGTCTACCTGCAGCTGCGGGTAGCGCGCGGCCACCTCGCGTGCACAGTCGCGGAACAGGCCGTCGGTCAGCGGCAGGATGTTGGCCTTGTGCACGATGGTGACGCGGCGGCGCCCGTCGGCCGCGGCCAGCGCAAACGCGCTCTCGGCCACGCGCAACGATGCGGCGCGGGTGATGCGTTTGACGGCGGTGGCGGTGTCGCCGTCGCTGTGCTCCTCGCCCACGTACAGGTCTTCGGTGTTCTCGCGCACAATCAGCACATCCAGCCCTGGCAAGCCGCAGCCGGGCAGGCTCAGGGTTGGCCGCAGGTTGGCGTGGCAGCCCAGCAGGCGGCGCAGCTGCACGATGGGCGAGCGGTAGCCTGCCACCGCCCGCGCCGGTGAGCTCACCGCGCCAAACAGCACCGCGCCGCAAGCGCGCGCGGCGGCCAATGTGGCGTCCGGCAGCGCCGTGCCCTGCTGCTGAAAGGTGGCCCAGCCGGCGTCGGCGGTGACTGTTTGCAAGGCGGGTAGCATGCTTTGCAGCACGCGTACCGCTTGCGGCACCACCTCTTGCCCGATGCCGTCACCGGCAATCACGCACAGTTTCATCGCGCTTTCTCCCTGTTGTTGTTGCAGGGCAACATAGCGCGCCGCGTGTAGGTGTGCAACTACAGGCTGTCCGACACCCTGACAGCCGCGTGTGTATTGCTTATCGAGAACTTATATCATTATATAAATTGATCAACATCAAAAAACGCAATAAAGACAGAACCTTTCCGTCCAAGCAGTTATTTGCAAGCTGCGGTAGAATACGCGCTTGATGATTTTTGCCTGTATTCAAAGACAATCCACATGGCTACTCTTTCGACCGAAACCGTCCTGTCCGTCCATCACTGGAACGACACCCTGTTCAGCTTCACCTGCACCCGCGACCCGGGTCTGCGTTTCATCAACGGCCAGTTCGTGATGATCGGTCTGGAAGTGAACGGCAAACCGCTGATCCGCGCCTACTCTGTGGCCAGCGCCAACTGGGAAGAGCACCTGGAGTTCTACTCCATCAAAGTGCAAAACGGCCCGCTGACTTCGCGCCTGCAACACCTGCAGCCTGGCGACAAGGTAGTCATCTCCGGCAAGCCCACCGGCACCCTGGTACAGGACAACCTGCTGCCTAACGCCAAGCATCTGTTCCTGCTGGCGACCGGTACCGGCCTGGCACCGTTCATGTCCATCATCAAGGACCCGGAAGTCTACGACCTGTACGACAAGATCTTCCTGATCCACGGCGTACGCTGGGTGAACGAGCTGGGCTACCACGACTACATCACCAAAGAGCTGACCGAGCACGAGTTCCTGGGCGAGATGATCAGCGACAAGCTGGTGTACTACCCTACCGTGACCCGCGAGCCGTTCCGCAACCAGGGCCGCCTGACCGACCTGATCAAGAGCGGCGAGCTGGCCAAGCAGCTGGGCATCCCGCAGCTGAACCCGGAAACCGACCGCGCCCTGCTGTGCGGCAGCCCGGCCATGCTGGAAGACACCTGCCACATTCTGGAAGACCTGGGTTTCAAAGAGTCGCCACGCATGGGCGAGCCAGGCCACTTCGCCATCGAACGCGCCTTCGTCGAGAAGTAAGCGTCGGCCTGCGGCCAACCCTGCACACCCCGCCACGGCGGGGTGTTTTGCTTTGTGTTGCTACCGGCTTATCAGCCCGCCGGCACGCTGGCCGCGCCGTAGCCCTGCTGCGTGGCCACGTCCAGCAGGAAATCCACCACCGCGCGCACGCGCGCCGAGCGGTAGCGGTCGGCGTGGTACACCAGCCAGCTGGTGCCCTGGTAGCGCCCCAGCAGCTGCCACTGGGGCAGCACGGCCAACAGTCGGCCCGAATCCAGCCCCTGGCGCGCGGTAAAGTCGGGCAGGCTGGCGATGCCCATGCCCCACTCGGCCGCCTCGCGCCGCATCTCGCTGTGGTTGCTGGCGTAGCGGCCACGCACGTTCACCACCACGCGCTCGTTATCGCGCACTGCACACCACTCGTCATCGCCGGCCTGTTCGGCCAGGTGCAGGCAGCTGTGGCGCACCAGCTCGGATGGGTGCTGCGGCGTGCCGTGTTCGGCCAGATAGGCGGGCGCCGCGTACAGCTTGGTGCGTACCACCATGAACGGCCGCGCCACGTAGCCGGCAGGCGGGTCGCCCAACCGCAGCGCGATGTCTACGCCGTCGGCGATCAGGTCGCCGGGTTGGTCATTCACCTGCAACTCCAGCGCCAGCTGTGGATAAGTCTGCAAAAGCAGCGGTAGCTGTGGATGAATGATCTGGCGCAAGGCGGCCTTGGGTGCGGCCAACCTTACCCGCCCTGCTACGGTGCTGGCGTGGCGCGCGGCACCATCGCAGGCCGCCCGCGCCGCATCCAGCATGCTGCGCGCGTGGCGTACCACTTCCTGCCCGCCGCTGGTCAGCCGCAGCCGCCGTGTGCTGCGCTCCAGCAGCGTCAGCCCCAGCGCCGCCTCCAGCCGCGCCATCTGGCGGCTGACTGCCGACGGCGTGCTGCCCTGCAGCCGTGCCGCCGCGCTGAACGAGCCGGCCTCTACCACGTCCACCAGTACTGCCAGATCTGGCAGCAGCGGCAGCAGTTCATTTGTTCTCATGGCGCACAAATCCTTTGCCTGCACGGCCCATTATCAGCCTGTGCGAACAGTTTCATACTGAGCCACACCCAAGACAAGGAGAAATCATGCCCACCCGCCGCCCGCTACCGCCCGAGATGCTGTTGCTGCTGACTGCCGTGATCTGGGGCAGCAGCTACAGTATGGTGAAGACCGCGCTGGCCTACTACCCAGTGGCCGGTGTCATCGCCATCCGCTTTTTGCTGACCGCCGCGCTGCTGCTGCCGTACTGGCTACGCTTACCGTCTACCCAGCGCGCCGCTACGGTGCGGGTGGCGCTGCCCACCAGCGTGGGCCTGCTGGCGATTTTTCTGGCCGAAACCGCCGGTGTGGCGCACAGCAGTGCCGGCAAGGCAGCGTTTCTGGTGAGCCTGTGCCTGCTGCTGACGCCGCCAGTGGAATGGCTATGGCTGGGCAAGCGCCCCGCCGGCAAGCTGTGGCTGGCGGCTATTGTGTCGCTGCTGGGTACCTGGCTGCTCACCGGCATGGCAGGCGGCGGGCTGAACGACGGCGATGCGCTGATGCTGTTGGCCGCGCTGATCCGCGCCTTTCAGAGCTGCCTGGCTACCCGGCTTACCGCCGGCAAGGGCATAGACATGCTGGGGCTGACGGCGGTGCAAGGCTTGCTGGTGGGGGCCGCCGCGCTGGCGCTGGGCGTGCTGCAGCCAGGCGGGCTGCCCGCGCTGCCGCTACAGGCCGGATTCTGGCTGCCGATGCTGTTTCTCACGCTGTGCTGCACGCTGTTTGCGTTCTGGGCGATGAACCGCGCGCTGGCGGCCACCAGCCCCAGCAAGGTAGCGCTGCTACTGGGCAGCGAGCCGCTATGGGGAGCCTTGTTTGCGGTGAGCTGGCTGGGCGAGCCACTGGCCGCCAGCGGCTGGCTGGGCGGGCTGATGATTGCCGGTGCCGCCTTGTGGCTGGCGTGGCCGGCGCGGCAGACTGCTGCCGCCTGAATCAAACCGGCAGCGCCTGCGCCGCCAGCAAGCGCGGCGACGGCTCACCGTACAGATAGCCCTGCAGCAGGTCGGCGCCGGCGTCCAGCGCCAGCGCCTGCTGTGCCGGTGTCTCAATGCCTTCGCATACCACTTTGGCACCCAGCTCCTGGATCAGCCGCACCAGCACCGGCAGCACCTTGGCCGCACGCGGGTTCTGCGCCGCCTGCGCCGTCAGGCTGCGGTCCAGCTTGACGATGTCCGGCTCCAGCGCCCACAGCCGGTCAAAGTTGGAATGGCGTGCCCCGAAATCATCGATGGCAATGCGAAAACCCTTGGACTTATAGGCTGCAATGGCCTGCTGCAGCAAGGCCAGGTCATCGATGCTGGATTCGATAATCTCCAGCACCACCTGTTGCGGCGCCAGCCCGCAGTAGGCCAGCAAAGCTTCGAAGGTGGCACCGTGGCGGCCGCTGGCAATACCCAGCAGATGGCGGCCGTTCACGTTCAGATACAGCGCCTGCTGTTGCGGCTGCTGGGTCAGAAAGTTCACGCTATGGATGACGCGGCACAGCCGGTCCACACCGATCACGTTGTGGCTGTCATCCAGCGCGGCAAAAAAGCGGTCCGGCGCGATGCGCCGCCCCTGCGGGTCGCTGACGCGCAACAGCGCCTCGTAGGCTACCGCGCGCTGCTGGCGGTCGAACAAGGGCTGGTAGTAGCTGTCCAGCCGCAACTGGCCCAAGCGGCCGAAGGCCCCGTCGTCGTCAAAAGCCAGCTGCGGCCCGGCACCGTGTTGCGAACGGCCCCAGATCTCGAAATAGCTGACCAACCGTTGCAGATTCACGCCATGCCTCGCAAGGGAAAAAGAAAGCGGCCAAGGTTGGCCGCAGGGGCCGCCCCGCCGCTGGCAGGCGGGGCCATGCTGTGCCTGATGCGGGGGCTCAGTCCTGCACTGCCGGCAGCAGGGCCTGGCGTACGGTGTCTTCGTCCAGCGCCGCCGAGCACAGCTCGATGAAACGGTAGGCGTAGCTGCGCAGGTAGTGGCCGCGGCGGATGGCTACGCGGGTGGTCTGGTGGCCGAACAGCGGCGTGCCTTCCACCACGCGTACCTGGCTGTCGCGCTGCGCGTCTACCGCCATGGAGGCGATGATGCCGACACCCAGCTCCAGCTCTACGTAGGTCTTGATCACGTCGGCGTCCAGCGCAGCCATGACGATGTCCGGCGCCAGGCCGGCGTCGGCGAAGGCTCGGTCGATCTGGGCGCGGCCGGTAAAGCCCTGGTGGTAAGTCACGATCGGGTACTCGGCCAGCGTGTCCAGCGACAGCGGCTGGCTGTGCAGCGGGTGCGCCGGCGGGGCGATGACGGCGTGGTGCCAGCTGTAGTAGGGGAAGGACACCAGTTCCGGCACCTGGGCCACGGCTTCGGTGGCGATGCCGATGTCGGCGTCGCCGGCCAGCAGCAGGCGTACCAGCTCGTCCGGGCTGGCCTGGTGCAGCACCAGGTGTACGCGCGGGAAGGCTTGCTTGAAGGCGGTGACGACCTTGGGCAGCGCGTAGCGGGCCTGGGTGTGGGTGGTGGCGATGGTGAGCTGGCCTTCGTCGCGCTGGCTGAATTGCTCGGCCAGGCGCTTGATGTTGCCGGCGTCCAGCAGCATGCGCTCCACGATGACGAGCAGCTCTTTGCCAGGGTCGGTCAGGCCCAGAAAGCGTTTGCCTTTGCGGATGAACAGCTCCACGCCCAGCTCGTCTTCCAGGTCTTTGATGTGTTTGGACACGCCGGACTGCGAGGTGAACAGCGCGTTGGCCACCTCGGTCAGGTTGAAGTTCTGCCGCACGGTTTCACGGATGATGCGAAGTTGCTGGAAGTTCATGCGGCACCTGCGGTGTCGGGTTGGGCAAACACGCGTACCTGGCGTGGTTGCAGGCGCACGGTCTGGCCTGCGGCCAACTGTGCCACCAGCGGGTTGGCCGCGTGTAGCTCTACGTCAAAGTGCTGGCCGGCTACGTCGGCCTGGCCTTCGAGCTCCACGCGGGTGAGCGCGCCCAGCGTGAGCACGCGGCTGATGCGCGCCGGGATGCCGCTGGCGTCCGGTTGCAAGATGATGTCCAGCTCGTGCGGGCGCACGAAGGCCACGACTTTGCCGTGCTCGGGCTGCGCGTCGCCGGTGAGGGTGCTGGCGCCCACGGCAATGCCGCCGGCGCTGCTGCTGCCTTCAAAGCGGTTGGCCGCGCCCAGGAAACCGTACACAAACGGCGTGGCGGGCTGGTGGTAGACGTCGGCCGGGCTGCCGATCTGCTCGACGCGGCCGTGGTTCATCAGCACCACGCGGTCGGCCACTTCCAGCGCTTCTTCCTGGTCGTGGGTGACAAAGATGGAGGTGATGTGCAGCTCGTCGTGCAGGCGGCGCAGCCAGCGGCGCAGCTCTTTGCGCACTTTGGCGTCCAGCGCGCCGAACGGCTCGTCCAGCAGCAGCACGCGCGGCTCGACTGCTAGGGCGCGGGCCAGGGCAATGCGCTGGCGCTGGCCACCGGACAGCTGCGCGGGAAAGCGGTCGGCCAGCCAGTCCAGCTGCACCAGGTTCAAGAGCTCGTGCACTTTGCGTTTGATCTCGGCTTCGGACGGACGTTGGCCGCGTGGCTTCATGCGCAGGCCGAAGGCCACGTTGTCGAACACGGTCATGTGGCGGAACAGCGCGTAGTGCTGGAACACAAAGCCCACCTGGCGCTCGCGCACGTGGGTGTCGGAGGCGTCTTCGCCGTCCAGCAGCACGCGGCCGCTGTCGGCTTGCTCCAGCCCGGCGATCACGCGCAGCAGCGTGGTCTTGCCGCAGCCGGACGGGCCCAGCAGCGCCACCAGCTCGCCGGCGGGGAAGTCCAGCGACAGATTGTCCAGCGCGATGAAGCTGCCAAACGCTTTTTGAATGTTCTGTACCTGAATGCTCATGCTCTAGTCCTCTACAGCCACGGTTTGGCTGGCGCGCCATTCCACCCAGCTTTTTACCGCCAGCGTCACCAGTGCCAGCAATGCCAGCAGGGAAGCCACGGCAAAGGCCGCAGCAAAGTTGTATTCGTTGTAAAGAATCTCGACGTGCAGCGGCAGGGTGTTGGTTTCGCCACGGATATGGCCGGACACCACCGACACCGCGCCAAACTCGCCCATGGCGCGCGCGTTGCTCAGGATCACGCCGTACAGCAGCGCCCAGCGCACATTGGGCAGCGTCACGTACCAGAACACCTGCCAGCCGCGCGCGCCCAGCACCACGGCGGCTTCTTCTTCCTCGCGCCCCTGCGCCTGCAGCAGCGGAATCAGCTCGCGCGCCACAAACGGCACGGTAACAAAGATGGTGGCCAGCACGATGCCGGGCACGGCAAAGATCACCTTGATATCGTGCTCGGCCAGCCACGGGCCAAACCAGCCGTGGCTGCTGAATACCAGCACGTAGATCAGGCCAGCGACCACTGGCGACACCGAGAACGGCAGGTCGATCAGCGTAATCAATAGCGGCTTGCCGCGAAAGTCAAAGCGGGTAATGGCCCAGGCGGCGGCCACGCCGAACACCAGGTTCAGCGGCACCGAGATAACGGCGGCCAACAGCGTCAGCTTTACCGCCGACAGCGCGTCCGGCTCCACCAGCGCGGTGAGGTAAGTCTCCCAGCCCTGGGCCAGCGCCTCGACAAACACCACCACCAGCGGCAGCAGCAAAAAGATGGCAAAGAAGCTCAGCGCCACGGTGAGAATGGCCGCCTTGACCCACGGCGCCTCGCGCGTGGCCTGGCGGCTTTCCAGCAGCCCCGCCTTGTCGTGCTGTACAGACAGCGAAGAAACAGCACCGGCCATTACGCACTCCTTCCGTGACGGCGTGCCTGCCACGCCTGCAAACCGTTAATCGCCAGCAGCAACAGGAACGACGCCACCAGCATCACACTGGCAATGGCCGTCGCGCCAGCGTAGTCGTACTGCTCCAGCTTGCTGATGATCATCAGCGGGGTGATCTCCGACACCATCGGGATATTGCCGGCGATAAAGATCACCGAGCCGTACTCGCCCACCCCGCGGGCAAACGCCAGCGCAAAGCCGGTCATCAGCGCCGGCTGCAACACCGGCAGAATCACATGGCGAAAGGTCTGCCAGCGGTGCGCGCCCAGGCTGGTGGCCGCCTCCTCCAGCTCGGTTTCCATGTCCTCCAGCACCGGCTGCACCGTGCGCACCACAAACGGCAGGCCGATAAACACCAGCGCCACCAGCACCCCCAGCGGGCCAAACGCCACCTTGATGCCCAGCGGCTCCAGGTACTGGCCCAGCCAGCCGTTACCGGCGTACAGCGCGGTCAGAGCAATACCGGCCACCGCGGTAGGCAGCGCAAACGGCAAGTCCACCAGCGCGTCCACCAGCTTCTTACCGGGGAAGCGGTAGCGCACCAGCGCCCACGCCAGCAGCAGGCCGAACACCGTATTGATGGCCGCGGCCAACAGCGCCATGCCAAAGCTCAGGCGGTACGACGCCAGCACGCGCGGCGCGGTGACGGCGTGCCAGAACGCGTCCAGCGGCAGCTCGCTGGCGCGAATGAACACGGCGGACAGCGGAATCAGCACGATCAGCGACAGATAAGACAGCGTATAGCCCAGCGACAAACCGAAGCCAGGCAGCACGCGGGGCAGCGTAGCGGCACGGCTCATAGGGGGCGTCCTTGCAGTGGCGACATGGTGGTATCCGGTGGTTGATATAACGGAAGACAGCATATTGGCCGCTGCTTTATTCCAGAAATAAGGATTTCTTCGTTGCTTATTCAATAAGTAGAAAAGGCACGCTGGCTGTTATCGCTGGCAAAACCGACCCAGCCACGCTGCCAGGCCACGCAAGCGCCACCGGGGCTGCACAAGCAGGTGCCAGTGGCTTGCGTCAGACAGGAGAGCGCGGCGAATAAGCAGATTGGGCTGATAGCCGGCGGACACGCCAGCCATGGCCAGGGCGCGCTAGCAGTCGCCGCACAGCGGCTGCGCGGCCAACCTGGCCAAAGCAGCAAACAACGGGGCAAGCTCGGCCAGCGCATCATGGCCTTGCAGCAAATGCAGGCGCGCCTGCCACACTGCCGCCAGCGAGGCGGCTTGGGTGAGGCGAGGGTAACGGGCATCGGGGCGGTGGCAAACCACCAAGGCAGGAAACGGCAGGGCGCGCTCGTGGCGGGCGTCGCCATCGGGGGAAAGCAGCATGGCAGCACGGCAACGCGGGTCAGCGCGCACCGCTTGCAGGGTGGGCAGGCAATAGCTGCCATGTGCCAGCAAGATAAAGGGCGGCGTACTACCGGGTGGCAGCGCCAGTGGCAAAGCTGGCGCTGACGTACCCTGCCCTGCTGCTGCCAGGGCACCATCCAGCAAAATACCCTGCCGGCGCGCCAGCGCCAGCAGGGTGCTGCCATCGGACTGGCGGCTGTCAGCCAGCACCAGCAAGGGCAAGGATAGTGGCATTAGCGCACCTGGATCTGGTCGAACACGCCGCCATCGTCAAAATGGGTTTTCTGGGCTTTTGTCCAGCCACCAAATACCTGATCGATGGTAAACAGTTTGACCTTGCTGAACTTGTCGGCGTACTTGGCAGCCACCTTGGCGTCACGCGGGCGGTAGTAGTTGGCCGCAGCGATCTCCTGGCCTTCCGGGCTGTACAGGTACTGCAGGTAGGCCTCGGCCACCTTGCGGGTGCCACGTTTGTCCACCACCTTGTCCACCACGCTCACTGGCGGCTCGGCCAGAATCGACAGCGATGGGGTAACGATGTCGAACTTGTCCGGGCCCAGCTCTTTGGTGGCCAGGTAGGCTTCGTTTTCCCACGCCAGCAGCACGTCACCGATGCCACGCTGGGTAAAGCTTACCAGCGAGCCGCGGGCGCCGGAGTCCAGCACTTTCACGTTCTGGAACACGTTCTTCACGAAGTCCTTGGCCTTGGCATCATTACCGCCCGGCTGTTTCAGCGCGTAGCCCCAGGCGGCCAGGTAGTTCCAGCGTGCGCCACCGGAGGTTTTCGGGTTCGGGGTCACCACTTCTACGCCCGGTTTGATCAGGTCGTTCCAGTCCTTGATGGCCTTGGGGTTGCCCTTGCGCACCAGGAACACGATGGTGGAGGTATACGGTGCCGAATTGCTAGGCAGGCGTTTTTGCCAGGTCGGCGGGATCAGCTTGGCTTCGGTGTTCAGCGCATCCACGTCGTAGCCCAGCGCCAGCGTCACCACGTCGGCTTCCAGGCCGTCGATCACCGCGCGTGCCTGCTTGCCGGAGCCGCCGTGCGATTGCTTGATGGTGACGGTTTCGCCGGTCTTGGCTTTCCACTGTTTGGCAAAGGCGGCGTTGAAGTCCTGGTACAGCTCGCGGGTCGGGTCGTAGGACACGTTCAGCAGCGTAACGTCGGCCAGGGCGTGGCCGGCCAGGGCAAACAGCAGGGTGGTGGCAGTAGCAAGGCGGGTAAGGCGCGTCATGGTGTATCCCCATCAGTGAGAGTGCGATGGGGGAAATCTAGCCAAGCCTGCCGCCGGCCAGAACCAAGAAAATCTGCTTTGCTTATCAAGCATTCATCGATAAGCAATGCAGCTTGCGGCCAACTAGCGCTGCAACAAGGCCGGCAAGGCGGTAACGTCGGCCAGGTAATGCAGCGCCGCCACCTTGCCGCCCTGCAACGCCAGCACGGTGAGCTTGCCCGGCTCGCGCGGCAGCATGGCCACGTTGGCCGCATCGCGCGCCAGCCACACGGCAAACGGCAGCTCGCGCATGGCGGGCACCGCAAACAGCCGCGACACCAGCGCCGGCATGCGGCTGATGTCGGCCACGTACACCACGCCATCGCGCTGTGCCGGCGGCAGTGCGGCCAACACGGGGTGCAGCGCGTCGCTGATGGCACGGTCGTGGCTGAACAGCAGCCAGCGCGTGTCACCAGCCAGCGTGTGCTTTTTATCGAACTGGTCAGCCAGCGCCAGCGGCGGCATGGCGTCGCCCACCACAAGGTTGGCCGCAACAGCAGCCGGGTTCAGCAACAGACACAGCGATAACAGGGCAAACAGGCGGCGCAGCATGGCAAGGGCCTTCAGATGAGAATGGCTCGCATCATAGCACGAGCAAGCCACCCCCTAGCGCAAGGGGCGCAGGTAAAACCACTCGAAGCCACGCTTTAGCCAGTGCAGGGGCCGCAGCGCTGGCAGTACGATATGGCGCCGTTCACTGCGGTAAACCAGCATGCCGGCGCCCAGGGTATCCACAATGCACACCAGCTCGGCCTTGAAGCGTTGCCTTGGCGGCTGCCCGGCCAGTGCCAGCGCCATATTGGCAGCCGCTGCCTGCGCTTGCAGATCGGCCTGGTGCGCCTGTTTGGGTAACCAGTCGGGGCCGGGAAACGAGCCAACATCGCCAGCTACCCAGACACCCGGCCAACCCTTTACCTGGCAGTAGGCGTCGGCCGCTACCATGCCGCCAGGTGATAGTGGCAGGTCGCTGTCGGCCAGCCAGGCCGGGCCGGTGATACCGGGCATGAACAGGATAAGGTCAGCGTGCAGGCTGCCGGCTGGCGTCACCACCTTGTCGGCCTCGAAGCGCACCAGCGAATGGCCCAGATGCGTCGCGATATCGCGGCGCTTCATCTCGGCCAGCAAACCGTCTACCGCCCGCTCGCCCAACCGTGCGCCGGGGCGCGGTGAGGGGCTGAAAAACACCAGCCGGAACTGGCTGCGCCGCCCTTGCCGGCGCAGCCAGCTATCGATGATGAACAGGTACTCGAACATCGGGCCGCCACGCATCGCCCCCGGCTCGGCCGGATTGGTGGCAAAACCTACGGCAATGGTGCCGCCGGTCATCGCCTGCAAGCGGCTGGCAATGAACTCGGCGCTATCCAGGCCGGCGCAGGGAATATGCGCGTGCTCGATACCCGGCAGGCCGTGCAGAAAACGGCCACCGCTGGCAATCAGCAGCTGGCTGTTGGCAAACTCGCCGCGGTCGGTTTGCACCACGCGGCCGCCATCGCGCAGGCCGGTGACGCTGGCCTGCACAAACTGCACCTGGTGGCGGCGAAAAAACCCGCCCAGCGGAATACGCAGCTGCGCCGCACGGCGCAGCCCGGGCGCCAGCCAGATGCTGCTGGGCAGATAGTGCAGCGCCTCACGCGGTGCAATTACGGTGATGGGCTGCTGCACGCCGCGCCGTCGCAGGCTGCGAATGGCGGTAAGCGCGGCAAAACCCGCGCCGATAATGGTGATGCCTTGCACGCAGGCTCCTTTGCGTTCAGTTGATCAGTACGATGCGCCACAGCGCCGCCAGCAGCGCCAGCAGCATGGCAGGCAGGCCCAGCAGCCAGCGCGGCAGCCAGTGCTGTGGCACAAAGCCGACGCCGCGTACCAGCCCCGCCGACATCGCCCACATCAGCAACATGGCAGCAGGGTGGTCGGCCACACCCGCAGCAGTGGTCAGCCACTGCGGCTGCAGGCTGATGCCCAGCATCAGCCCTACCCCCAGCAGCAAGGCCAGCGGCCGGGTGCGCGCCGGCTCAGACATGGCCTTGCTCCGGCACACCACGCGGGGTGCGGTCTTGCTCGTACTCGCCCCACATCGCGTTCAACACCCCCAACAGCACCGCAAAGCCGATGCCCAGTACCCAGGCGAAATACCACATGATGTTTCCTTTCGATCCAGCGTTTTTAATCCAGCGCCTGACAAAGCTGCTTGCCAGGCTGCGCCACCGGCCGGCATTGCCCTGCCAGCCAGGCGGCCACCGCCAGCAGCGGCTCGCGTTCCTGTGTTTGTGCCAGCGTGATGCCGGCTGCGGCCAACCTTTGTGCCAGCCCATGCCCGCCGCCGCCGGCCAGGATCACCTGGCAGTCGGCCAGCGGGTGGCCGTGCAAACTGGCCTGGCGCAGCATGGCGCTGGCCGGCAGCAACAGCAGCTGCGGTTCGGCCAGGCCGCGGCTGTCCACCAGCACAAAGCGGGTGCACTTGCCCGGGTGGGCGCTGACCTCGCGCCCGTTCTGGCAACACACGGCTATCTTCATGGCTACCCTCTCAGTAGGCGCTATGGCTGTTTTCACGTACATAGTCGGCGGTGACCTTGCCGGCCATCACGCGGTAAGCCCAGCGCGTATACAGGATGATGATGGGCATGAAGATCAAGGTCGCGCCCAGCATCAGCCCCAGCGTCAGGTGGCTGGACACGCTGTCCCACACCGTGAGGCTGGACGCCGGGTGGCTGGACGACGGCATGATGAAGGGGAATAGCGACATACCGGCGGTGCCGATAATGCCGGTCAGCCCCAGCGCACTAGCCCAGAAGCCGGCAAAGGTGCGGCCAACCCTGGCCAGCAACAGCGCGCCGATCAGGCCGGCGTAGCCCAGCAGCGGCAGCAGCATGGTGAGCGGCCAGCGCTGGTAGTTGGCCAGCCAGGCACCGGCTTCACGCGCCACGGTTTTGGCCAGCGGGTCCGGCAGCGCGCCGGTTTGTACCGCCGAGGTGATGGCGTAGCCGTCTATGCCCATGGCCAGCCAGATGCCGGCGCCGCTAAAGGCCAGCAGCGCCACCAGCACACTGCCGTGCAGCGCGCGGCTGGCGCGGGCCTGGATGGCGCCTTCGGTACGGTGCATCAGGTAAACGGCGCCGTGGGCGGTGATCATGGCGCTGGACACCACGCCGCACAGCAGCGCAAACGGGTTCAGCAGCGCCCAGAAGCTGCCCTCGTAGTACGGCACCAGGTTGTTATCGAAATGGAACGGCACACCCTGGAACAGGTTGCCGAAAGCCACGCCGAAGATCAGCGGCGGCACAAAACCGCCGATGAACAGGCCCCAGTCCCACACATTGCGCCAGGCGGGGTTGTCGATCTTGCTGCGGTAGTCAAAACCCACCGGGCGGAAGAACAGCGCCCACAGCACCGCCAGCATGGCCCAGTAAAAGCCGCTGAACGCGGTGGCATACACCAGCGGCCAGGCGGCAAAAATGGCACCGCCGCCGGTGATGAACCACACCTGGTTGCCGTCCCAGTGCGGGCCAACCGTGTTGATGACCACGCGGCGCTCCACGTCGCCTTTGCCGACAAAGGGCAGCAGCGTGCCCACGCCCATGTCGTGGCCGTCCATGATGGCGAAGCCGACCAGCAGCACGCCGACCAGCACCCACCAGATGATTTTCAGGGTTGTGTAATCCAGCATGATGACTCCTTAGTGAGCGGGGGCTTCGTTGGCGTAGCGGCCGGTACCCAGGCTGCCGGGGCCCTGGCGGGCAAAGCGCACCATCAGGTACATCTCCACGCACAGCAGCACGGTGTAGAAGCCGATAAAACCGGCCAGCGAGCCGTACAGCGACGCTTCAGACAAGGTGGACACCGACAGCCGCGTGGGCAGTACGCCGTAGATGGTCCACGGCTGGCGGCCGTACTCGGCCACGAACCAGCCCACTTCGCAGGCAATCCATGGCAGTGGCAGGCTGTACAGCGCGAACTTCAGCAAGCGGCGGTTGGCCGCAAAGCTGCCGCGAATCGACGCCCACAGCGCCCAGCCAAACAGGGCCAGCATGGCCACGCCCAGCGCCACCATGAGGCGGAAGCTCCAGAACATCGGCGCCACTTTGGGGATGGTGTCGCGCGCAGCGGCGGCTATCATCGCCGGCGTGGCTTGTGCCACATCATCGGTGTATTTCTTCAGCAGCAGGCCAAAGCCCAGGTCGGCCTGGTGTGCTTTCAGCTGCGCCTGCGCCGCGGTATCGCCACGGTTGATACGCAGTTTGTCCAGCGCTACCACCGCCTGCTGGCCGGACACGATACGCACACGGTTGGCCGCCATGATTTCGTGAATGCCGGGGATTTCCTTGCTGATCGATCGGGTACCGATCAGGCCCATTACCCACGGTATTTCGATGGCCCAGTCGTTCTTCATCTCGGCTTCGTTTGGCCAGGCAATCACGTTGAACGCAGCGGGTGCCGGCTCGGTGTGCCACATCGCCTCCATGGCCGCCAGCTTGGTCTGTTGCGATTCGCCCACCGAATAGCCGGACTCGTCGCCCAGTACGATCACCGAGCACACGCTGGCAAAGCCGAACGCTGCGGCAATGCGGAAGCTCTTCTTGGCAAACTCCACATCACGGCCGCGCAGCAGGTACCAGCTGGAAATCGACAGCACGAACATGGCGCCGGTGACATAGCCCGCCGATACGGTGTGCACGAACTTGGCCTGCGCCACCGGATTGAACAGCACCGCCCAGAAGTCGGTCATTTCCATGCGCATGGTGTGGTAGTTGAACTCGGCCCCGATCGGGTTCTGCATCCAGCCGTTGGCAATCAGGATCCACAGCGCCGACAGGTTGGTACCAATCGCCATCAGCAGCGTCACCAGCAAGTGCTGCTTGCGCGACAGACGGTCCCAGCCAAAGAAAAACAGGCCGATCATGGTGGATTCCAGGAAGAAAGCCATCAGGCCCTCGATGGCCAGCGGGGCGCCGAAGATATCGCCCACGTAGTGCGAGTAGTACGCCCAGTTGGTACCGAACTGGAATTCCATGGTGATGCCGGTGGTTACCCCCAGCGCAAAGTTGATGCCGAACAGCTTGCCCCAGAACTTGGTCATGTCCTGGTACACCTGCTTGCCGGTCATCACCCACACGGTTTCCATCATCACCAGCAGCCACACCATCCCCAGTGTGAGTGGCACAAACAGAAAGTGGTACATGGCTGTGGCGGCAAACTGCAGCCGCGACAGGTCCACAACATTATCGATCATGTTCTTCTCCTGATTGACGGGCGGCAGCCACCGGCGCGGCCACGGCATTGGCCATGGCTTGCGTGTCCACCTGTACCCGCTGCGGGGCGATGAAGGCGTGCCACAGTGCGTACAGCACCGCCAGTTTCAGCACCACCACCCATAACAATTCACGGCGTAAGCGTCGGTCTTCCGGTAACAAGATGCCGCCCTCCCTGAGCAAAAGCCGCCGGCCAACCATGCCGGCGACAGGGTTAAAGTGTGCGCATGCGGCCAACATCACGGAATGTGACACGTTGCCGCAGCCTGCCCTCCATAGTGCAAGTGCCGTGCCATGCCTGAAACGGGCCAAAGCTGCCATTCAGCCACTTTTGGCGGCATAATCAGCCAACACCGTCATGTCAGGACTGACAAATATGTCACCCATTCAGCCACAATCCACGCTGGCTACCATCGCCGCCATGCTGGACGCCGTGCCCGACCCGCGCATCGTGATTACCCCCGACTACCACATCCGCCACGCCAACCCGGCCTACCGTGCGGCCTATGGTGACGACGCAGTTGGCCGCACCTGCTTTGCGGTATCGCATGGCTACAGCCGCCCCTGCGACGAGGAGGGCGAAAGCTGCCCGCTGAAAGCCACACTGGCAAGCGGCCAGCCCGAGCGCGTGCTGCACATACACCGCAGCCGCCACGGCGACGAACACGTAGACGTGGAGCTGTCACCCATGTCAGATGTCAGCGGCTACCCGCTGCTGTTTGTGGAGAAGATGAAACCGCTGGCGCTGGCCAGCAGCCAGGCGGTGCCGGACCGCATGGTTGGCCGCAGTGCGGCGTTTCGCCGCATGCTGTTACTGGCGCAGCGCGCCGCGCCGTCGCCGGTGGCGGTGTTGTTGCAAGGGGAATCGGGTACCGGTAAGGAAGGCCTGGCGCGCGCCATCCACGATGGCGGCGGCGCAGCGCGGCCGTTTGTGGCGGTAGACTGCGCCAGCCTCACCGAAACACTGCTAGAGAGCGAGCTGTTCGGCTACGAGAAGGGTGCCTTTACCGGCGCCACGCAGCGCAAGCAGGGCCTGGTAGAAGCGGCCAACGGCGGCACGCTGTTCCTGGACGAAATCGGCGACCTGCCGCCCAGCCAGCAGGTAAAGCTGCTGCGGCTGCTGGAAACCGGCACCTTCCGCCGCGTGGGCGGCATCAGCAGCATCCCGGCGCGCTTTCGCGTGATTGCCGCCACCCACCGCGACCTGGCGCAGATGGTACGCGAGGGCAGCTTCCGCGCCGACCTGTACTACCGGCTGGCGGTGTTTCCGCTACGGCTGCCGCCGCTGCGCGAACGGCAGGAGGACATCCCGCTGCTGGCCGAGGCGCTGCTGGCGCGGGTAGCGCCGGGGCGCGAGCTGGCGCTGTCGGCTGATGCGCTGGCCTGGCTGCTGCAGCACCCCTTCCACGGCAATATCCGCGAGCTGCGCAATACGCTGGAGCGCGCCAGCCTGCTGTGCGACGGCAGCCACATCCAGCCGGAACACCTGTGGCTGGACGCGCTGGCCACGCCTGCGGCCAACCCTGACGCCGGGTTTCACAGCCCGCTACTGCCGCTGGCGGGGCTGGAGCAGCGCTATCTGGCGTGGGCGCTGGCCAGCCACCCGGGCGACCGTGCCAGCCTGGCTGCAGCGCTGGGTATCACCGAACGCACGCTGTACCGCAAGTTGGCCGCGCTGCAGGCTGCAGCTGGCACGGTAGATGCTATTCAGTAAGGGCACGCCTCCAAGTTTGCGTTTGCCCGCCTGTACCAGGCGGGCATTTTTTTTATACGCACTGCTGGCGTCAGCCCGGGCGGCGGCAGGCGGCAAACATATCCAGCGGCGCTTCATACAAGGCAGTTTTCACGCCCATCAGGCCCAGCACGCTGTGAAACAGGTTGTCCTGGCTGTAGCGCTGCTTGCTGCCCTGCTGCAGACAAGCCTGCTGCATGCCGGCTGCCTGCTGCCAGGCCGGCGAGAACCACGCCACCATGGGGATGTGCTTTTGCGCATCCGGCGCGACCAGATACGGCGTGGCGTGCAGGTACATATTGTTTTCGCCAAGCGATTCGCCGTGGTCGGATAGATAGATCATGCCGCCGGCCACAGCAGGCTCGGCTTGCAAGGCAGCGATGGTTTTGGCCAGGATGGCGTCGGTGTACAGGATGGTGTTATCAAAGCCGTTGATGATGTCCTGCTGGCTGCACTTTTGCAGCTCGCTGGTACGGCACACCGGCGTGAAGCGTTCGTATGCCTTGGGGTAGCGCTTGTAGTAAGCCGGGCCGTGGCTGCCTTTCTGGTGCAACACAATCACCGCGTCGCCCTTGAGCGCCTTCAGCCGCTGCGGCAGGCCATCCAGCAGAATGTCGTCGAAACACTCGCCATCGGCGCAGAATGCCGGGTTCTTGTCGCCAAACACCCTTTCGGTCGGCACACGGTTGCATACTTCCTTGCAGCCGGAATTATTATCGCGCCAGGCCACCTGTATGCCGGTGCGTTGCAGGATATCCAGCAGGTTCTCGCGGTGTTTGGCCTCGTCGGCGTCAAACTTCTCGCGCGGCAGCGCCGAGAACATGCAGGGTACCGAGATGGCGGTTTCGGTGCCGCACGACCAGGTGTCGGGGTAGTTGATCAGGCCCGGTATGCGCGCCAGCTGCGGGTTGGTCTGGCGCGGGTAGCCATTGAGCGAGAAATGGTCGGCCCGGGCGGTTTCGCCCACCACGATCACCAGCACCCGCGGCTTGCTGTCGGCAGGCCATGGCGCGGTGCGGCGGGCATCCTCGCCTACTTTTTGCAGCACGGCGGGCTTGGCGGTAAGGCGCTTGATATACGAGCTGGTTGCCTGCAGGTAGTTGGTGGGCGTCAGGGCAAAGCGCAGCTCGCGGTTATTGCGAAATAGCGAGGCAAAATCCTGGTAGCCCACCATGGCCACGGCAACCAGCACGCCGGCACTCACCAGCAGCGCCACCACGCGCACGCCCAGCTCGCGCAAGGGCGGGCGGTACAGCACCGGTGTTTTCCACAACCACAGGCTGGGCAGGCCGCCCAGCAGCAGCACGGTCAGCACCATCTTGACGGTAAGCAGGTCGCGCACCTCGGCCCCGTCGGTCTGCATGGCGTTGCGCACCATATTCATGTCGATCAGCACACCGTACTGGCTCATGAAGTAGCTCACGCCCGCCGTGGTCAGCAGCAGGGCGGCCAGCAAGGGCTTGCCTATTTTTGGCCACACCAGCAGCTGCAACAGGAAACTGAAAAAGGCGGTAAGCAGCACAAAAGCCAGGCCCAGCATTTTCACGCCATGCGCGTCCAGCGGGCTGACAATGCCGTACAGGCGCTGCCAGAAAGATATATTGAAAAACAACACCAGCAGCATCGCCAGACTGGCGGCCAACACTTCGGCACGCAAAGGGCGGAAAACGGGGGAAAACATGCGGGCAGCCAAGTTTGCGAGATAGGGCCCACAGTGAAACAAGGCAACCTTAAGTCGGGCTTATCAAACGGGCGCCATGGCAATAAATGACGTCACGCTTCTGTCACAGCTGGCTCATTCTGCTGTCACACACACACCGCAGCATGGCGCTATCTGCTACGCCGGAGCGCCCCATGAGCCACCGCTACCGCACCATCTGGCTGTCGGATGTCCACCTGGGCACCAGCGGCTGCCAGGCCGCCTTCCTGCTGGACTTCCTCAAACACCACGAATCAGAAACCCTCTATCTGGTGGGCGACATCATCGATGGCTGGCAGCTGAAAAAATCCTGGGGCTGGAAGCAAAGCCATAACGATGTGGTGCAGAAAGTGCTGCGCAAAGCGCGCAAGGGCACACAGGTCATTTATGTGCCCGGCAACCACGACGAGGCAGCGCGGCAATACTGCGGGCTGGATTTCGGCGGCATTGCCATCCGCCAGGAAGCCGAGCACCTCACCGCCGACGGCAAGCGCTTGCTGGTTATCCACGGTGACGAGTTCGACGGCGTCATCCAGCACGTGAAATGGCTGGCCTATGTGGGCGACAGCTTGTACACGGTGATCCTGCACCTGAACCGCTACTACAACTGGCTGCGACAAAAACTGGGGCGGCCGTACTGGTCGCTATCCCAGTACCTGAAGCACAAGGTCAAGAACGCGGTGAACTTCATCAGCGACTTCGAAAAGATTCTGGCCGACGAAGCGCGCCGCCGCGGCTTTGACGGGGTGATCTGCGGCCACATCCACAAGGCCGAAGTCAAAGACATCGACGGCGTGCTGTACGGCAACTGCGGGGACTGGGTAGAAAGCCTGTCCGCGCTAGTAGAACACGCCGACGGGCGGCTGGAGGTGGTGTACTGGACCCGCCAGGCCAGTAGCGCTAGCGAAGCTGCCATCATCGCGGCCCAGCCAGTACACGAAGGCACGCTGGAGGAGGCTGAAACATGCGCATCATGATTGTTACCGACGCGTGGTACCCGCAAGTCAACGGTGTGGTACGCAGCATCGTGGAAACCGTGCGCGAACTGCGCCTGCTGGGCCACCAGGTGGCCATGATTACCCCGCAAGGCGGCGAGCAGGATGAGGGCGATGGTTTTCTCACCCTGCCCTGCCCTACCTACCCGGATATCCGCCTGTCGCTGCTGCCTTATCGCAAAACTGCCGCCCGTCTGGCTGCGTTTGCCCCCCACGCAGTGCATGTCGCCACCGAAGGCCCGCTGGGCATGGCCGCGCGCCGCTGGTGCCGCCGCCACGGCCAACCTTTCACCACCGCCTACCACACCCGCTTTCCCGAATACATCCACGCGCGCACCCGGCTACCGTTGGCCATCAGCTACGCCTGGATTCGCCGCTTCCACAACGCCGCGCAAGCCGTGATGGCCCCCACCCCAGCCATCGTGGCCGACCTGAAAGCCCGTGGTTTTCATAATGTCGTGCTGTGGAGCCGCGGTGTAGACACCACGACTTTCAGCCCGGGCGAACGCGACAGGCTGGACACGGCGCCCCCGCGCTTTGTCTACGTTGGCCGCGTGGCGGTAGAAAAGAATATCGAGGCCTTTTTGCAGCTGGACCTGCCCGGCAGCAAATGGGTAGTCGGTGAAGGCCCGCAGCTGGCCGAGCTGCAGGCACGCTACCCGGCGGTGCACTTTGCCGGCGTATTCCCGCAGGCCGAGCTGGCACGCATCTACCGCGCGGCCGACGTGTTTGTGTTTCCCAGCCGTACCGACACCTTTGGCCTGGTGCTACTGGAAGCCATGGCTTGCGGCACCCCGGTAGCAGCCTACCCGGTAGCCGGCCCGCTGGACGTGGTAGGCGATAGCGGCGGCGGCGTACTGCACGACGACCTGAAAGCCGCCTGCCTGCAGGCGCTGGCGCTAGACCGTCAGCACGTGCGCCGTGTGGCAGAAGGCTTCTCCTGGGCCGCCGCCACGTTACAGTTCGAAGCCCAGCTGCACGCCCGCCCGATCGGCGAACAGGAAGGCATGGCGTTTACCAGCAGCGGGCGCTAGCCGCAAAAAGCAAGGCGGCCCGTCTTGGCATATACCAAGACGGGCCGCCTGCACAACCAGGCCCCCACACCCCAGGCGCTAGTACTCCACCCCCAGGTTGAAGTAGCCGGTGAGCTGGCCTTTCCTGCCATGCCCCACACCCATGAACACAGGGCCAAGCAAGGTATCGGCACCCATGAATACGGAACCGGCCGGCAGCCAGCGGGTGCTCCGATTCAGCGGCAAAGTGGTCCACATGCGCCCCAGCTCGGCCGAAGCCCCCACGTACAAGCCTGAGCCCAGCGCCGATGGCAGGCTGGCTACCCGCCACGACACCATGCCACGGGCAAACGCCATCTTGTGGCCCAGCAATTCACCCGGCTGATAGCCGGACAGATTACGGAAACCGCCCAGCTCGAATACCTCGGCCGCATCGTTCTTGTCGCTGTAGCCACCACGCAGCGTCAGGCGCCAGCTGATATCGTGATGGTCGGTATTCACGGTATCGATCATTAACGAAGCACTAGGCTGTGGGCTGGGGTCATCGGTACGGTGCAGGGGCTTTCGTGCTTCCAGCTGCATGGCAAAACCGTTACGCGGCCAACGCGGGTTGTCCAGTTGGTCCAGTACCAGCAGGCTGCGCAAGCCCTGCTCGCGCGACTTGGCTTCACTCAGGTCAAACTGTTCGCGAACACCGGTACCCAGCGCCAGGCTATCGCGGCTGGCGTACCAGCCGTTGCGCCACTCGCCCAGCTTGCCCAGGCTGAAGCCGGCATCCAGATTAATGTTATTGGTCTGGCGGATCAGCTCTGCCGTGGGCTGATGGCTGTCGATGTACAGGTTGTAGCGTTTTTCGCGCCGCCCCGCCCCCGCACTCAGGAAGAAGGGCGAGCTGGCCGATAGCGGCTGCTGCCATTCGGCACGGAAGGTCGGCTCCTCGCCCAGCTTGGCTTCGCCCAGCAGGCTGCCGCCGGCGCTATTGAGCCAGCTGCGCTTGTATTCGCCCAGCAACGAGAAGGTGGCATCGCCCTGCGTGCTGCTTCGCAACTCCAGGCCGGCACGAATGTAGTTGGGCCCGGTATGGCGCTCTTGCAGGTACACATCAGCCACGTGGCTGCCGTTCTCGCGGTGCAGGGTATAGTCCAGCTTGTCCAGGTCGCCCTCGGCAAACACGTCGTCCAGCTTCTGGTGCAGCGCACTCAGGCCCAGACGGCTGCTGATGGACAGCTTTTGCTGCATGACCTGCGGGTCGACAAAGTTGAAATCGCCCGCCAGGTTGATGCGGTCTATACGTGGCCGCTCGCCAGGGTGGCGACCCTGCTGCCAGCTGGCGTACTGCTCTGCGCCCACACCGAGTGCGGCCAACTGTGGTGCCAGTGCACGCGCGGCCTGGCGCCCGGCCTCGATAATGCGCGCGTTATCACCAAAGTCAGCCGGGGATACGCCGTCCAGCTGCGGGCGGATCAGGATATCCTGCGGCCGCAGCCGCGCCAGCGACTCGCGGCTGTTACGCGCCACCATCAGATAGGTCGTCTGGTCCAGCACGTCCAGAAAATTACCCAGCTGATCACGCGGTACCGGCGGCGTACCCACGTCGATCACGATCAGTACGTCGGCGCAGCGCCCCAGCAGCTCTTCTACCGGCAGCTGCCGCGCCAGGCCGCCATCTACCAGCACACGGTCGCCGGCTTCTACCGGTGCAAACATGCCGGGTACCGCCATACTGGCGCGCATGGCCAGGCTCAGGTCGCCACGGTCGAATACCACGGCTTCGCCGCTTTCCAGGTCGGTGGCCACCGCGCGGAAGGGAATACTCAGCTGGTCGAAACTGTCTTCATTGCGCGCACGCGTGAGCTGGCGGATAAACAGATCGATGCCTTGTGCGTTGATCGCCGCCTTGGGCAAGCGCCATTTCCCATCGCGAAAACCAATGCTGATGTCGAAATAATTGCGGCTATCACTCTGCTTGCGGCTGTACGGCACGTCCTGCCGGCGCGGCTTGCCGGATAGCAACGTTTCCCAGTCCGCTGCGGCAAACTGCTTTTCCAGTGCGTCCAGCTGCTGGCCGCTGGCGTAAGCGCCGCCAATGAGCGCACCGGCCGACGTACCCGCCATACAGGCAATCGGCACCCGCAGCTTTTCCAGCTCCTGCAACACACCCAGGTGGGCAAAGCCACGCGCCCCGCCACCGCCCAGCACAAGCCCGATACGTGGCGCTACCGGCTCGGCCGCCCACACCAGCAGGCCAGGCAAGCACAGGCATGCGGCCAACAGCATTCTCATTTTGCTTCTCATCATCAACGTACGCTTCGCACCAAAATATCCGGCTGGCGGCAGCTACGGCGCTCGCTAGCCAGCACATCATCCCCACACGCCCGGCCCTGACGGCCCTGCTTGTCGGTACACACATAGATTTCTTTCAGGAAGCGGCCACCACCGCTGCACGATACCGCCAATGCACGCGCGCCCAGCCAGGGGTTGGCCGCCTGCAGCTCGGCTTTCAGCTCTGTCAGGGTTTTACGCAGAGGCTGTACCGGGGCCTGATAGGCTGCCGGTACAGTCAGGCGGGCTTTCAGGCTGGCAGCCAGCTGATGGTAGGCCGCCTGGCCCAGGCCACTGCAGGTGCCGTGTTTTTCCCACTCGTGGCGGTATAGCTTGCGGCTGGGGTACAAGCCGGCAAACTGCTGCAGCATGCCTTCGTCAAAACGCTCTGCGCTGCAGTCTGCCGGGTAGCCACGCTGATATTGCGGCCACAAGCCATGCAGCACAAAACCATACTGGCGGCTGCACTGCTCGCGGTCATCCGGGCGTACTGCACAGTAATCCGGTGACCACGACAAGGCCATGACGTAGTAATCGAACTGCCCTGGCGTACCCGCAGCATGGGTCACGGGGGCAAGCAAGGCGGACAGCAGTACCGCAGGAAAAAAGCGCATGGATAGCTCCGGCAGGCTGGGGGCAAGGTAGGCCCGTTAGGCAGGCCTACAGTGTAACGGCCTGCCCGCGTACCATGCCATCAGCTTGATGGCACACAGGGCACAAAATCACGGGCACAAGTGGCAAGTGTAGGGGCATAATTGTGAAAAACACCTTAAACCCAATGATTTTTAAAGGAAAACCATAGAAATGCGTGCAAAACTTCGCAAGGCAGGCATGACGCTACTGGGCTTGTTTGCCTTGGGCGGCAGCCTGCTACTGGACTACTACCTGCCCGAACACGCCATCACCACCATTACCGGCGTAGAGGTCAAACTGGCGGACAAAGACGGCCCCATCAGCAAACAGAACCCGGCCGACCAGCCGGTACGCGACATGTACCTGATCTATACCCAGCACGCGATCGACGATGTGCGCGTTTACCGCAACGAAGACACCGGCTGGGGTTGGCCGCCGTACTTCAAGTTTGATGCCTCCGACGTACAAGCGACGGCACGGGCGCTGGAAAACGCGCGGCAGCCTGCTTACATCTCGTCTTATGGCTGGCGCATCAATATGTTCTCGCTCTACCCCAATATCACCAGCATCCGCCTGGCCCAAGCGGGGGAAGGCACCTGGAGCGTCATTCGCTGGCTGGCCTTTGGCCTGTGGGGCATGCTGCTTGTATTACTGGCAAGGCTAACCTTGCGCTGGACACGCCCGGTAGTCAAAGATGGCGACCTGATAAACTAAGCCCTGCCAAGCACGCAAACGCCGCTAGCCGGCGTTTGCTACAAACATGAAAAAAGCCCCGCGAGCGGGGCTTTTTTTATTGCCAGCAAAATGGCAACCGATATTACATCGGCTGGATTTTGGTAGCTTGTGGGCCTTTTTGGCCCATGCCGGATACGTAGCTTACTTTCTGACCTTCAGCCAGGGATTTGAAGCCGTTGCCCTGGATTTCGGAGAAGTGAGCGAACAGGTCGTTGCCGCCTGCGTCCGGAGTGATGAAGCCAAAGCCTTTTGCATCATTGAACCATTTAACGGTACCGGTTTCCATTTTGTCTTCCTTTTGAAAAAACGTAAAAAATTAGGCGAAATGCCTGTCAGCGAAATAATCAAGAAGGGACCGGATGAAACAATGGAGTACCGCTTTTGAAGTGGAACAACTCTGAACTTTGGATCAACTAGCTTGAAATCTTGCTTGAGCACGTTATACGCACTAAGCCCGTGCCCGGCAAGCGATTTCGCTTTTTTATTTTTAACCATGGCCCACTATGCATTTTAAAACCATGCATTGCAGGCCATGGCTGCAACAGTATCAGCCACAACAGCCAATGCGCAGCAGACTGCTGCTTACGCCAGTGTCAGCACTACCGGGGTATGGTCAGATGGCCGCTCCCATTTGCGCGGTGTTTTATCGATCACACAGCCGGTTGCCCGCGACTTCAGGCTGTCGGTAATCAGGATATGGTCAATACGCACGCCCATATTGCGGCGGAACATCATGGCGCGGTAATCCCACCAGCTGTATTGCTTGTCTTCCTGGTTGAACAGACGGAAGCTGTCTGCCAGCCCCATACCTATCAGGCGGCGGAAGCTATCGCGCTCGGGCGTCGTACACAGCACTTGCTCACGCCAGCCTTCCGGGTCGTACACATCGCGGTCTTCCGGGGCGATGTTGTAGTCGCCCAGCAAGGCAAAATCCGGGTAGCGGGCCAGCTCGCTGGCCACATAGCCTTCCAGCGCGGCCAACCAGCCCAGCTTGTACTGGTACTTGGGCGAATCCACCGCCTCGCCATTCACGAAATAAGCACAGATCACGCGCACGCCATCAATGGTGGCGGCAATCACGCGACGCTGTTCGTCTTCATAACCGGGAATGCCTTGTACAACATCACTGATGGTGCGTCCGTTCTTTACCAGAATGGCCACGCCGTTATAGGTTTTCTGGCCAAACCACACCGCCTGATAGCCGGCGGCCTCGATATCGGCCAGCGGGAATACCGGGTGATCCATCTTCAGCTCTTGCAGGCACAGTACATCGATGGGGTTTTCCGCCAGCCATTGCACCACGTGCGGCAGGCGCACTTTCAGCGAATTGACGTTCCAGGTGGCTAGTTGCATGGGGCTCTCCCTTTGATAACAGCCCGACACCTTAGCGTGCAGCAAGCAGGCTGGCAACGCGGCTAATATTACAAACACACCACCCCGCCACGCCCAATAAAAGCAGCTACTTACCAAGATGGTGCGATTAATAAAATAGACACAAAACTTGCCAGCGCAGCTGTAGCCCGCCTAGAATGGCACCATCGTCATCACCGGAAGCAGAAATTGTTTTCCAAAAAACCGCGCCAAACCGCGCAAAATCCGGGCACCCTATGCCCAACCAATGCCGCCCACCGCGGCCGCCTTGCACCGCTTGCCCAGAGTTTTGCCCTGCGCACTCCCAGCTTCGCCCACCGCCATAGCCTGACCCCCGCCGACGAACCGGACACCCAGTCCGAGCCACCGCGTTAGCGCCCCTCGCTTCTGCCCTTTTTCCCGCAGTAACGATTGAATCATGGCTTGCCGCCGCGCCTGTTGCACGGTAGCAGCCAGTAACGCCTTGCCGCATGCACCCAGCTGCCTGCCTGCTTTTGCCACGGTATCCATACCGTAGCAAGGTTGGCCGCATGCTGCCTGCGCACGCCAGGGCAGACGAGTATTGGCTATGGATTTTCACAACTGGATTATGTACCTGGGCACCATCGTGCTCTTGATGCTGGCACCGGGCCCCGGCCCGCTGCTTACCCTGTCGCACGGCGCACAGCACGGTGCCCGTGGCGGTGTGCCCAACGCACTGGGCTTTTCTGCCGGTGCGCTTACCCTGATGGCACTGTCTGCCTTGGGCATTACCGCCCTGCTGTTTGCCTCGCCAACAGCGTTCAATATCGTGAAGATGCTGGGCGCGGGCTATCTGGTATGGCTGGGTATCACGCTGTGGCGCAAGCCGTTCAAGCTGGGCCAAGCGCAAGGCTGTAGTGCCAGCCCGCTATGGAGCGGCTTTCGTCCGGCGTTTTTGCTGGCAGTCAGCAACCCGGAAGACACGGTATTTTTCTCGGCCTTGCTGCCGCGCTTTCTGGATACCAGCCGCGAGTTGTGGCCGCAGTACCTGACCATGTCCGCCACCTGGGTGGTAGCGGACATGGTGGTGGCCGTGGCATTGGCCGCCGCCGGTGGCCGCCTGGGTGGCTGGCTGGCACACGGCCAACGCCTGCAGCGCTTCTCGCGCACCTCTGGCGGGCTGTTTGTGCTGGCCGGGGTGATGCTGGCTGCCGTGCAGCGCTAAAACACCAGCATGCACAGCGACAAGGGCCTTTCGCATGGCGAAAGGCCCTTGTTACGTTCGGCACCGCGCTATACGCGACAGCCTACAAAAAAATGCCCCCGCACCGGGCGGGGGTAAACACAGTCAAGTTCGCTCACTGTTGTGCCTGCTAGACAAACAGTCATGGTGTGAGCTCGCACGGTGTACTTGGTTCCCGCTGCAAGCAAAAAACCCTGTCATGCCTGTGGCGGGTAGACGCTGACCTCGATCAGGTTCTGGTCCGGGTCCAGCAAGTACACCGACTGGATCACACCTTGCGCACCGGTTTTGGCTACCGGGCCTTCGACAATATCAACGCCCTCGGCCTGCAGATGCGCCACCACCTGCGATAGCGGCCAACGGGTGATCAGGCACAAGTCGCCCGAGCCTACACCGGCACGGTTGCGCGGCTCCTGGCCCAGCAGCTGCAGGTTGATCTTCTGGTTGCCGAAGTGCAGCGCGCGGCGACCATTGGCAAAGGTCACCGCCTCCATTTGCAAAACGCGGCAATAAAAAGCTACCGACGCTTCGATATCGGTAACGGTAAGAACAAGGTGGTCGATGTGGCTGATCATGGCGGGCTCCTGAGAAAGCAAACGTCATGCTAGCGCACCGATGCGGGCTTGGCTCGCCCTGCCTGCGCACAGACTGTTCTATAAGCGTCATGGCCGTGACGGCAAACCACTGAAAAAGGCCCACATCACGTCATTGGCATCCAGCGCCTGGCTCGGCCCCGCCTTGCCGATACGTGTACGGCCGCCACCCGGCCAACTATGGCCGCCTTGCTCGGTAACGCACAGCTGCAATGCACCGCCGGCAGCACAGCCGGTATAGCGCTCGCAATAGGCCCCCGCTACGGTCAGGCTGCGCACCGGCTGCGGGCGGCACTGGTTATGCGTCTGCCACTGCACCATGGTCGCGGGCACCGAGGTGAAATCTGTCACCTTGCTATCGTCGCGGAACGCCCCAGGCCCGGCACCACCGTTAAACAGGACATGATCGTCATCCTGGGCATGAATATGCAGCACGGCCACGGGCCGCGATGGCTGGCACGTCAGCGTATTATCGGTACCCGCCACCGATGCCACCCCGGCAAACACATCGGCGGCCTCGCACGCCAGCCGGTAAGCCATCATGCCGCCATTGGACATCCCCACCGCGTACACGCGACCGGGCGTTACCGTGTAGTGCTGCAGTACCCAGACCACCACTGCGCGAGCAAAGGCCACATCGTTTACCGCTTCGTCCCGCGCCTTGCCGCAGCAGCGCCCGGCGTTCCAGGTAGCCAGCTTGTTGCCCAGCGCGCCTGTACCATTGGGTAGCACCAGCAGATATCCTGCCTGCTCACTGTGGCTGATCAGCCCGTAATGACGGTCGTTAGCCATGAAATCCATACTGCCGCCACCACCGTGCAGTGCCAGAACCAGCGGTATAGGCTGCGCCGGCTGATAATGGCGTGGCACGTGCAGCAAAAAGCTGCGCTGCTGGCCTGCATGTGTCAGCGTTACAGTCAGCGTACGCCCTGCTCTGGCAGACGATAGCTGCCGCTGCTGCAAAGCTTCGCTCAGCGGCCCGGCATTGACAGGCGAGCCAGAGAGAAGACCTGCCAGCACCAGACATGGCAGCATGGACATACAGCGGAATACACGGGAGAGGTAAGTCATGCCAAGTCTCCGGGCAATGTTCATGCCACCATGCTGACACCCGAAACCACTCGTTTCAAATTGCAGACGTTAACAAATGCTAACTGTTGCCTGAGCCTAACAAAAAGGCGGCCCGCACAACGCCGGCCGCCCAGGCGGTAGCAAGCCAGCAGACCGGCTAGTGCCCCGCGCTCCGTGTGAAACTCAATTCGGCACGCAGTAGAAGCCCCCCTCTGGCAGTGGCTTGCCATCCATATCTTTGGCGTAAGGGTGATAGCCCAGTGCGCGGTAAGTTTGGCTAGCGGTATTGAGCATGGCGCACTTGGTTTCACCTTTGGCCGCCATGGCAGAGGGGAGTGGGCCGAAAGCACCCGGCCTATCCCAGCCCGCGCCCCCACCCATGGCACGCACAAGCTGGGGCGGGGTGGCGGATGGCTGTGTGCCAATACTCATACTGGCGCAGGCGGTGGACAGCAAGGCTGCCACGATGACAAGGCTGATCGATTTCATGGGTAGATCTCCTGTTTCCATACCGTAAATGGCATCCCGGCGGCACCAGTCTGGAAGACAGATGCGTACGGAATAGGAACACCCTATCGCAAGCGATTTTCACCGATAAAACATAGCCAAGTTATTGATTTACAAAGTATCGATAACAGCCAAGCCATCGATAATTCAGAATATTTTTACGGCCAAATCTGGCGTCTCCCGGCCCCGAAGCCACCCAGCCTGGATAAGGTCCCCAGCTTTGCGCCTGGCACAATGCCCAAGGGCAAGCCGCCTGGCTTGCCCTTGGGGTGTCACCTCTTGCTGCGGCCAACGTTGGCCGCAGCATACTGCCGAGCTCAGGCTGCTACCGGCTGGCTCATGCCGCTGTGGCGCAGCAGCGCGTCGATCTGCGGGTCGCGGCCGCGGAAGGCGCGGAACGATGCCAGTGCCGGGCGGCTACCGCCCACGGCCAGGATCTCGTCCCAGAACTTGTAGCCTACTGCCGGGTTGGCGCCGCCGGCTTCTTCAAAAGCAGCGTAAGCGTCGGCCGACAGCACTTCTGCCCACTTGTAGCTGTAGTAGCCCGCCGCGTAGCCGCCGGCAAAAATGTGGCTGAAGCTGTTGGGGAAACGGTTGTACGCTGGCGGGCGGTTGACGGCCACTTCGTCGCGCACCTCTTCCAGCAAGGCTTGCCAGTCCACAGTGTCGGGGTTGGCCGCGGTGTACAGCTGCATGTCGAACAGCGAGAACTCCAGCTGACGCACGGTCTGCATGCCGCTCTGGAAGTTCTTGGCCGCCAGCATCTTGTCGTACAGCGCGTGCGGCAGCGGCTCGCCGCTGTCCACGTGAGCGCTCATGCCTTGCAGCACGTCCCACTCCCAGCAGAAGTTTTCCATGAACTGGCTGGGCAGCTCTACCGCGTCCCACTCCACGCCACTGATGCCGGACACGCCCAGCTCGTCCACACGGGTGAGCAGATGGTGCAGGCCGTGGCCAAACTCATGGAACAGCGTGGTCACTTCGTCGTGGCTGAAGGTGGCCGGCTTGTCGCCCACCGGGCGGGTAAAGTTGCACACCAGATAGGCCACCGGCGTCTGCACCTGGCCTGCCTTGACGCGGCGGCCACGTACGTCGTCCATCCAGGCGCCGGGGCGTTTGCCGTCGCGGGCGTACAGGTCGAGGTAGAAGCCGCCCAGCAGCGCGCCGTCCTTGTGGATCTGGTAGTAGCGCACGTCCGGGTGCCAGGTTTCGGTGTCGCGGGCTGCCACGCTGATGCCGTACAGCTTGTGTACCACGCTGAACAGGCCGGCCAGCACCTTGTGCTCGGGGAAGTACTGCTTCACCTCGTGCTCGGAGAACGCATAGCGCGCCACGCGCAGTTTTTCGGCGGCGTAGCTGATGTCCCAGGCTTCCAGCGTGTCCAGGCCCAGCTCGGCGCGGGCGAAGGCTTCCAGCTCGGCGCGATCCTGCTGCGCGTAAGGCTTGGCGCGGGCGGCCAGGTCGCGCAGGAAGTCGATCACCTGCTGCGGGCTTTCGGCCATCTTGGTGTACAGCGACAGCTCGGCGTAGTTGGCAAAGCCCAGCAGCTGCGCCTCTTCGGCGGCCAGCACCAGACGCTCGCGGATCAGCGCGGTGTTGTCCTGCTCGGCCGGGCCGAACTCGCTGGCGCGCTTGGCGTTGGCTTCGTACAGCTGCTGGCGCAGCGCGCGGTTGTCGGCGTACTGCAGCACCGGGAACAGCAGCGGGAACTGCAGGCCCAGCTTGAACTTGCCCGGCTGGCCGTCTACCTCGGCGATGGCGGCGTACATGGCCAGGCTATCTTCCGGAATGCCGGCCAGCTCGGCAGCATCGTCGATATACAGGCTAAAGCTGTCGGTAGCGTCCATCACGTTTTGCGAGAACTGGCTGGACAGCTCGGCCAGGCGGCTGGACAGCTCGGCAAAGCGCGCTTTCTGCGCGTCCGGCAGCTCGGCGCCGGACAGGCGGAAGTCGCGCAGGTCGTTGTCGATGATTTTCTTGCGCGCGGCGCTGGCGTCGGCAAAAGCCGGGTTGGCCGCCACCGCCTTGAAGCGCGCAAACAGGTCCAGGTTTTGCCCCAGCTCGGTAAAGAAGGCGGAAATGCGCGGGATTTCGGCGTTATACACTTCGCGCAGGCCGTCGGTATTGCCCATCACGCTATTGAGGTGGCCCACCACGCCCCAGGCGCGCCCCAGGCGCTCGGTGGCATCGGACAGCGGCTCGGATACGCTATCCCAGTCGTCGCCGCCGGTAGCGATCACCTGCTCTACCGCAGCGCGCGCTTCGGCCAGCAGCACGTCCAGCGCCGGGGTAACGTGTTCGGGTTTGATCGCGGCAAAGCGCGGCAGATCGCTAAAGTCCAGTAGCGGATTGGTGGTCATGTTTGGCATCCTGTGGAAAGTGGCGCAGCATCATCCGCGCATAGACAGACTGAAGATAAGGACAATTCCGTGAATCGCAATATCCGTTCCTACGACGGGCACCGCCCGCAAATCGACACCAGCTGCTATATCGACGACGCCGCCGTGGTGATCGGCGAGGTATCGCTGGCGGCCAACGTGTCGGTGTGGCCCTGCGCCGTGATCCGCGGCGACGTCAACCGCATCAGCATAGGCGAAGGCAGCAATGTGCAGGATTTTGCCATGCTGCACGTCAGCCACCGCAAGGAAAGCGACCCGGAAGGCGCGCCGCTGATCATCGGCCGCCACGTTACCATCGGCCACCACGTGACACTGCACGGCTGCACTATCGGCGACGAAGTGCTGATCGGCATCGGCAGCATCATCCTGGACCGCGCCGTTATCGAAGACCGCGTGCTGATTGGCGCCGGCAGCCTGGTGCCGCCCAACAAGCGTCTGGAAAGCGGCTACCTGTACCTGGGCAACCCGGTGAAACAGGTGCGCCCGCTCACTGCTGGCGAGCTGGCCTACTTCAAGTACTCGGCCGAACACTACGTGAAGGTAATGGACAAGCACAAGGCCAGCGCCGCTGCCGGCTGAGATGTTTAATTATTCACAGATTTTTAACGAATGGCGCCTAGTCTAGAAAACAGGCGCCTCTTTTTGTACCCGATGGGCTAAAACCGGCCTCGGTTACACCCATGCGTCATTGTGATGAATTGTCATCTGCCAGTAACGTTGGCCGCCTACACTGCGCTCAGCTTTAATAAGAATGGATTTAAAATGACGCTGGTCAAACGCTTGTGGCTCACTGTAATTCTTACGCTCGCCTGCCTGCTGGCGGTGATGTTGCTGAGCAGCCAGCAGCTGTGGTCGCTACGCAGTGACTTTGAACAATACCGTAGCCGTCAGCAGTTATCGGCCAACCTGCAAACGCTGAAAGCCGAGGTACTGTCGCTAGCACGCGCCGACCCGCTGCTGCCCGATACCGCCAGCCGCCTTGCCGCCGTCAACGGTAGCAGCCGCCAGCTGATTGCCGCGATCGTGGCGGCCTTGCCCGCTGCCGAGCGCGACAGCTTCGGCAAGCAGGCCAGCCAGCATTGGCAGGCCTACCACCAGAACCTGCAATCGGCGATCAAGATTGCCGAGACCTCGCCGGAAGACGCGCTATCCATTCCAGAGCAAGCCTACCAGATGAGCTTGCAACCCTTGACCGGGCTGATCGACCAGCGCCTAGTATCGGAACGCCAGCTGCTAGCCCAGGCAGAAACCGCCATGCAGGGCGCACTAGGCCGGCTGGTGATGTTGGTGCTGGGGCCGCTGGGCCTGGCGAGCGTGATTGTGGTGCTCTCGCAGGTCATGCTGGCGCGCCGGCTGAAAACGCAGATTGCCGCGATGCAGCGCGCAGCCGACCAGCTGGGCGAAGGCGACCTGGCAGCGCGCTTGCCGGTGAGCGGTGCCGATGAGCTGTCGCAAGCGGCGCGCCATATCAACCGCTTCCTGGATAAACTCACCGCCCTGCTGGCCACCGTACGCAGCACCGCAGCGCAGAGCGAACACGAGGCACGCGGCATCCTGGCGCTTACCGGCCAGGTCATTACCGTTACCCAGCAACAAGCCGACAAGGCAGAAAACACCCGCACGGCAGCAGGCCAGATTGCAAGTAGCAACCAGCGCATCAGCCAGGCGCTGGAGCAGGCCGTGAGCCATGCCGACAATGGCAGCGAACGTACCGGCCACGCCCGCAGCCTCGCCACCAGCACCGCCGACACCCTGCACAAGCTGTCCGTGCGCCTGCAAGGCGGCGTCAACGACGCCGAACAGCTGAAAACCGCCATTCGCGACATTGCCCAGATCAGCACCCTGATTCGTGATGTGGCCGAGCAAACCAATCTGCTGGCGCTGAACGCCGCGATCGAAGCCGCCCGAGCCGGCGAAGCAGGTCGTGGCTTTGCCGTGGTAGCCGACGAAGTGCGCAAGCTGTCCGAGCGCACCGAAAGCGCCACAGCGCGTATCTTTGATACCTTGCTGCGGGTAGAGTCGGCCAGCCAGGCGCTGGCGGCCACCATGGACGAAGCCCACCAGGCCGGCGAGCAAAGCATAGGCGCGCAAGAAACACTGAACAGCGCACTGCTGCAAGCCGACCAGGCCATGACCGCCTTCCGCCAGGCCATGCGCGACATCGAAGAAGCGCGCCAGGCGCAGCACACCGCCAGCGACAATATCGTGAGCCAGGGCGACGAAGTGGCCACGCTGGCCGCCGGCATCTTTGGCCAGATGCAAACCCTGGCCCCGGCCATGGGCCGCCTGACCGACGCTTCACAGCAGCTGAACCAGGATCTGGCGTGGTTCCGCACCCAGCCGCAGGCCAAGGTTGGCCGCACCCCGCCGCCGGCCTTGCCCGGCACCGGCGATGCGCTGCCCGCCGCCGCCTAGCACCCGTACAGACCAGCGCCTCCCAATAAAAAAACCGGCCAGCGCAAGCTGACCGGTTTTTCGCCTTCGTAACCTGGCTGTCTTACAGCACAGCCAGCGCGGCGTCGTAGTTCGGCTCGTCGGCGATCTCGGCTACCAGCTCGCTGTGCAGCACCTGGTCGTTTTCGTCCAGCACCACCACGGCGCGGGCGGTCAGGCCGGCCAGCGGGCCGGACGCCAGCTTCACGCCGTAGGCTTCGGCAAAACCCGGGTTGCGGAAGGTGGACAGATTGGCCACGCCTTCGATGCCTTCGGCGCCGCAGAAACGTTTTTGTGCGAACGGCAGGTCGGCGGAGATGCACAGTACGGCCACGCCGTCACGGGCAGCCGCTTTTTCGTTGAACTTGCGTACCGAGGTAGCGCAGGTCGGGGTATCTACCGACGGGAAGATGTTCAGGATCTTTTTCTTGCCGGCAAAAGCAGCCAGACCCACGTCGGACAGGTCACCAGCGGTCAGGGTAAAAGCCGGGGCGGCGCTGCCAGCGGCCGGCAGGGTGCCAGCTACGTCTACAGGGTTGCCTTTCAGGGTAACGGTTGCCATTGCATGTTTCCTTTGGGTAAGAACAGTGGGTAATGCGCTGAGTGTGGGGCAAGCTGGCGAAAATTCAACCCCGCTGGCAGCAGGGTTGGCCGCAAAGCGCCACGATCAGGGCTGCGCGTCGTCCGGCAGGGACAAGCCCAGCTCGGCCAGCACCTCGCGCGCGGCGCGGAACGCTTCCACGGCAGCGGGTGCCCCGGCATACACGGCGCAGTGCAGCAGTGTTTCACGGATCTCTACCAGGCTGGCACCGTTGTTGATAGCGCCACGGATATGGCCTTTCAGCTCCTGGCTGCGGCCCAGCGCGGCCAACATGGCGCAGGTCAGCAGGCTGCGGGTTTTCAGGTCGATACCGTCACGCTGCCAGGTGCTGCCCCAGGCGTGCTCGTTCAGCCAGTCTTGCAACGGGCGGTTGAAACCGTCCAGATCGCTCATCGCGCGCGTGGCAAACGCCTCGCCCATCACTTGTGTGCGCCGCGCCAGCCCGGCCTGTTTGTCTTGCTCGCTCATGCCATCACTCCTGTCAACAAGGGGGCTACTTGCCAGCCCGCGTGGCCAGCACCACACCCGATAGTATCAGCCCGATACCGGCCAGGTGGTACCACTGCAGCGCCTCGCCCAGAAACAGCATGGACAGCACGGCACCAAAGCCCGGCATCAGGTGGATGAACATGCCGGCGCGCGCCGCGCCCACGCGGGCCACGCCCAGGTTGTAAAAGTAGTACGCGGCCACCGACGGCAGCGTACCCACGTAAGCAAAGGTGGCCAGCGTGCCGCCAGTAAGCGGCGTGTGCCGGCCGCTGGCCAGCTCGGCGGCAAACAGCGGCGCGATGCCCAGCAGGCCGATAGCCACCAGCACGGTGAGCAGGCCGATGCGGTCCAGCGTGGCAGGCAGCGGCTTGAGCAGCAGGGTGTACAGCGCCCACGCCACCATGGCCAGAAACACCACCGCGTCGCCACGATTGATATCCAGTGCGGCCAACCTGTGCCAGTCGCCGTGCGCCACGATGAACAGCACGCCCACAAAGGAAATGCCCACCGCCAGCGCCTGGCGCAGGCCGATCTTCATGCCGAAAAACAGCGCGCCGAACAGCACGATCAGGATGGGGATGAAGGAGTTGAGCAGTACCGCATTGGTGGCCGCGGTGTACTGCAGCCCCCAGTAAGCCAGCGAGTTGAAGCCGGTGACGCCCAGCAGCGCCAGCAGCAGCAGGCGCCGCCAGTGCGGCAGCCACAGCGCACGCTGCTGCCAGGCTGGCCGCCAGCCAAAAGGCAGTAGCAGGCACAAGGCAATGGCCCAGCGGGCAAAGGAAAGCGTCATCGGGGCAACGCTGGCGTGCATGGCGCGGGCCAGCACGAAATTACCCGACCAGAACAGGGCCGTCAGGGTAAGCAGCAGATAGGCAAGGCACACAGGGGCGTTTTCATTCACCCACCATGCCATGTGCTTGAATAGCGGGCAAGCGGCCACGGCGCAACAAACTGTTCCCATAAAAAAACCGGGGCAAACGCCCCGGTAAGACAATGGCCAGGCCGCACAGCCCAAAGCACGGTCCCCTGCTGTGCGGCCGGCAAAGCACTTTAGCCCGCCTGCGTTTGCGGCTGGGCGCCGTGGTCGCGGCTGGGCTGTTGCGGTGCCACCAGCTGTGGCAGCAAAGAGCCCAGGATCATCCCCAGCACGCTCATCAGCAAACCAGCCAGCTGCGGCGGCCAGAAGTCGGCATCCGTCGCCATCAGCTCCAGTGGAATCCAGGTGCCCACACCCAATGCAATCGCCAGCATGGCACCCTGTGTGGTGGCACGTTTCCAGAACAGGCCGGCGGTCAGCGGCACAAACGCCGCTACCAGGGTGACCTTGTAAGCATTACCCACCATCTCGTAAATGGAAGCATCGGAATACAGCGCAAACAGCGTGGTACCCACCGCGCACACCAGAATGGCCGCGCGGGTAGCCAGCAGGAATTCGCGGTCGCTCATCTTCGGCTTGAAGTGCTTGAAGATGTTTTCCACAAAGATCACCGACGGCGCCAGCAGGGTGCCGGAAGCAGTAGACATGATGGCCGACAACAATGCGCCAAAGAACATCACCTGGGCGAACAGCGGGGTTTCTTCCAGAATCATGCGCGGCAGGATCATCTGCGAGTCTTCCGCCAGCCATTTCTGTACCAGCTCGGGGTTGATCATCGAGGCGGCGTAAATCAGGAATACCGGCAACAGGCAGAAGGTCAGGTAAAACACGGCACCCACGATGGTGGCGCGCACGGCAATCTTCTCGCTCTTGGCCGACATCACGCGCTGGAATACGTCCTGCTGCGGAATGGAGCCGAACATCATGGTGACAGCGGCGCCGATAAAGGCCACCAGGTCTCGCGGCTCGGTACTGGTGATAAAGGTGAACTTGCCGTCACTGGCGGCTTTGGCAATGACCTTGTCGGCGCCACCGGCCATACCGCTGAACAGCCACACCAGGTACAAGAGGCCACCGACGATCACCACCATCTGGAAGAAATCGGTCAGCGCCACCGACCACATACCGCCAAACAGCGTGTACACCAGCACGATACCGGCACCGATCAGCATGCCGTGCGTAGTGGTGATGCTGCCATCGGACAACACATTGAACACCACACCCAGCGCGGTGAGCTGCGCGGCAATCCAGCCCAGATAGGACATCATGATGGCCAGACTGGTAATCACCTCTACCGTGCTGCCGTAGCGCTGGCGGAAAAAGTCACCCATGGTCAGCAGGTTCATGCGGTACAGCGGGCGGGCGAAGAACACCCCCACCAGCATCAGGCAGGTAAACGAGCCGAACGGGTCTTCCACAATGCCGTGGAAGCCTTCCTCGATAAAGGTAGACGGAATGCCCAGTACCGCCTCGGAACCAAACCAGGTAGCAAACACCATGGCCGCGACGATATGGAATGGCATGCTACGGCCACCGGCCGCAAAATCTTTTGCGTTTTTCACGCGTGTAGATGCGTACAGGCCAATACCCACAGTAACGGCCAGATACATGACGACGAACCAGACAAGCATGTCTGAGTCTCCTTCTCCCAATGCAGTGTTTCGGCAAGTGTGGCGCCAGCCCGCCACAGGGCAGACAAAACGGCCACGCTCAATCGGCTTGTTACTTTTGTTGTGGGAGGCATTATAGCCAGCCCGCAACACAAGCCGAGCAATTTATTAAACACGGCGCAAACCAGATGGCAGCCCTGCCACTGATAACCTCGCCACAAAACCGCCAAAGCGCTGCTTAGCACGCCCGTCATAAATTATTAAAAAACAAGGCAATAAGCTAGCTGCAACAACAAGAAAGCCACGGTTTCACCCCCAGGAACCCCAGGGTGAAACTGTGGCTTATTGTGCCGCAAACGTGCGTTTAAATGTCGTAGAATATGTTAAACATACGCCACACATTTCCACTGGCATATTGCAAAAATGCCAGCCAAGAACACAACGGCAAACAAGGGCAGCAAGCTGTCTAACTGGCCTGGCGCTGCAAGCTGCCCTGCCCCGCCATTACCGAAAAACGCTGCTTGTCGGCATCAAAAAGTACAGGCGCACAGGCCACGGTCGGGTCGTGGGTAAAGAACAAGCGCCCGTGTGCTGCCGCCAGTCGCTGCAGCAAGCTGCGCTTTTCGTCTATCAGCTGCTCGGGGAAACGGTCGTAACCCATGGTGATGGGCACGTGCACCCATGGCGCGCCGGGAATCAGGTCGGCAGCAAACACTACCGGGCCATCCGGCATGGGGATCTCGGCCAGCAGCATGCCCGGCGTATGGCCGTGCGACACGCCAAAACGCCAGTCCGCCGGCAGGCAGGCCGGTGGCAGCTCGCCATCCACCAGCACCAGGCGGCCACAGCTTTCCAGCAGCGCCACCAGCTCCGGCACAAACGATGCGCGGTCGCGCGGGTGCGGGTTCAGCGCGCGCTGCCAGGCTTCGCGCCCCACCACGATTTGCGCATTGGGGAATAACAGCCGCGCCGGCCCGCCATCCCATGCGGCCAACAGCCCGCCGGCGTGGTCGAAATGCAGGTGCGACAGCACCACGACATCGATATCCTCGTGGCTTAGCCCGTGCGCGGCCAGCGACGCCAGCAGCACGTGGTTTTCTTCCATCACGCCGTAACGCTCGCGCAGCTTGGGGGCAAAAAACGCCCCGATGCCGGTTTCCAGCAAGATGCGGCGGCCATCCGCCTCCTCTACCAGCAGGCAGCGGCAGCACAGCGGTACGCGGTTTTGCTCGTCCGGCGCCAGCCAGCCGGCCCATACCGCACGCGGCGCGTTGCCAAACATGGCACCGCCGTCCAGTTTTTGTGAATTGCCCAGCAAGGATGTCAATCGGCGCATCGGAACCTCCCGTTTTGTGGTGCGATATTGTCAAGCAAGTGCTTGGTTCTGTCATGCCCAAGATGCGTATGCGTGCCAACACGAGCCCGGTGCGGTGTTAATCGGGCACTTTCAGCACCTCTTTGCGAAAATCACGCAGTGCCTGCTTCCATAGCCCCAGTGCGCGCTCGAACGCTGCCGGGCTCATACCCGGGCTCATCACGATATCCATTTCCAGAATCGGATCGTTTTCGTCGTCCAGATACGCCTTGCTGTAGTTTTTGCTGCTATTCCATGCCGATAGCTGTGCCTGGCTTACCTCGTAGCCTGACCAGCCGGCGCTGAGCTGTACATCGCGGCACTTTTCCCCCTTGTCGCACTGCAGGAAGAAAATGGTATAGGCCATGCCATCCATGCGCCCCTTGATCTTCGGGTTGCCGCGCTCGCTTTTGCCCAGCTCGGCCGAACCGTAGCCACGCGCCAGCTCGTACAAGGCGGCAGGGTTGGCCGCATCCACCAGTGTTTCGGCCTGCGCCACAGGCGCCAGCATAGCCAGGGAGGCCACCAGGGCCAGCAGTCGTTTAGTCATGATGCGCTCTCGGTTTTTTTATCGAAACACCAGTGTAGCGCCCATGGCCACGCGTGACACAGCAAAGCACATCGGCATTTGCGGCATGGCAAACCCGCTAGTATGCAGTGGGGCAATCGCACAACAAAAAGCCCTTTTGCATGGCAAAAGGGCTTGCGGTTTAGCACCTGCGGCAGTACCGGCAGGCTTACTTGATCAGTTTTTCTACCTTGTCGGCACGGTCGCCGGCGGCCGGGTGGCTGGACAGCAGGCTGCTGTCGTTGCCGTACAGCGCGGCCAGCTTGCGCAGGGCGGACGGGGCGGCGTCCAGCTTGTAGTTATGGCGCTTCAGGAACTCTACCGCGTAGGCGTCAGCGTCGCTTTCCTGCGACTGCGAGAACTGCGCGTGCAGCAGCTGCTCGCTCAGCTCGCCCATTTCCGACTCGGAGAACGCCGCCACATTGGCGTTACCGCTACCGGCAGCCGCCTTGCGCGCGGCAGAGGCTGCGTAGGCTACCTGCATGGCTTTTTTGCTGTGGCCCAGTTTTACGTGGCCGATTTCATGGCCGATGACATAGCGCACTTCGTCGTCGGTCATCTTGTCCAGCAGGCCGCTGTACACGCGTACGGTACCGTCGGCCATGGCAAAGGCGTTCACTTCTTTATCCAGATACACCTTGAAGTTCAGCTTAAGGCCGTCTTCGCTGTTAAGGCCGCTCACGATCTTGGCCAAACGTTTAGCTTGCGGGCTGCCAGCGGCGGCTACTTTGGCCTGCTTGTCCAGCACCTTGCTGGATTCGGCGGCCATGGCCTGCACTTCTGCGTCGGACAGGGTGGCGGATTTCACCAGATCGGTACCGGCACTCAGCAGGGTATTCAGGCCAAATGCCTGGGCAGGGCCGCACAGGGCCAGGGACAGCAGGGAGACAAGCGCGAGCTTTTTCATGGTTTTATGCCAAAGTCAAAAAAGAAAGGCATTTTATTAGTATGCGTTATGAATGTCTAATCATCTTTCATCAAATGCGCGCAAAGAAAAACCCGGCCAGGCCGGGTTGGGGTTTACGACGCCGCATCCACACGGCGGCGGGTTTGCAGGATGGGCGGTGCCCACTGCTCGCCCGGCCGCTTCTTGCGCGTGGCCAGCGTCAAGCCGGACGGCGCAAAGATATTGATGTTGTGCGTGTTGGGGGTGGTGATCAGGTACTGCGCCTCGGTGGCTTTGAGGAAGCCGGCCACACGGTCGATGTTGAAGATGTCCAGGTGGGCAAACGGCTCGTCGATGAACACGAAGCCGGACGGGTTGCTTTCGTCCATCATCAGGCCGATCAGCATGATCAGCGACTTCATCACCTGCTGGCCGCCGGACGCTTCGCCGTCGTTCAGGCCCATCAGGCCTTTCTGGTCGAAGTTGAACTTCAGCACCAGGCCGGCCTGCGCCAGTAGTGCGTCATCGTTGGCCAGCGTGGGCAGCTCCACCTCCACGCCGATACCGGCCAGCTCGCCCAGCCGCTTCACGTTGTGGCCGTAGGCACGCACGGTGGCGCGCAGCTTGCCCAGGTAGGCGTCGCGCGCGTCGCTGGTCAGGCCGGCGGCGCGTTCCACTTCGGCCTGGCGGCGCTGGCATTCGCGCGTCAGGGTGGTCAGGTCTTCCTGCAGCTTGTCTTTGAGCTGCAGCACCGCGTCGTCGCGCTCCCACTCGCCTGCAGCCAACCTTTCTTCCAGATAGTTGATCTCGTGGCGCACGTCGGCGGCCGACTCGAACTCGTCGGCCAGCTGCGCCACAAAGGCCGCATCCTGCGCGGCAGCCGGCAGGTGGCTGCGGCAGTCGCGCAGCTCGACCAGATGGCGACGGATAGCGCGGCGGGCCTGCGCCATATCGGTTTGTGCCTTGTGCTCGCGCTGCAGGCTGTCCTGTTCGCGCTGGCACACGCGGTCGTGCGCCAGGCGGGCGTCGCTGTAGCGTTGCTCGGCGGCGTCGCGCTCGGCCTGCGCTGCGGCCAACCTTTCGCCGGCCTCGGCCACCGCCTGCTTCAGGCTGTCGGCCTGCGCCGCCAGCGCAGCAAATTCTTCGGCGCGGCTATCCAGCAGGCGGATGGCGTCCATGCCGGACAGGTACTCGGCCAGCTGCGCCGCGTCGCGGGTGCCGGCCACCAGCTGTTCTTCGTGACGCAGCATGGCCACGTTCAGCGCCTTCAGGCTGTCGCGCAGCGCCTGCAGCCTTGTCTGGCGCGCCGCTTCGCCAAAGGCAAAGTCGTGCGCCGGTACGCCGATGTGGCGCGCGCCACGGCGCTCGCGGAAGTAGCCTTCCGGCGTGATCCAGTCGCCGTCTTCCGCCGCACCGTCGGCCACGCTGGCCACGCGGCTGACGCGGTTCATCTGCTGGTACAGCCAGTCCGGCGCGTCGGCGGCAAAGCGCACCACTTCCAGCAGGCTGCCGCTGCGCGCGCGCGGTGCGCTGGCGGTTTCCGGTACCACAAAGTGGCGGTAACGCAGCTTTTCACCCAACTGCCAGGCCGCACGGCGGTCGCCAGCGTCTTGCAGCAGCACCACGTGGCGGTAAGGTTTGAGCAGCGCTTCTACCGCGCCCTGCCAGCGGCTGTCGGTCACCTCGATAATGTCAGCCAGCATCTGGTGGCCGATGCCGGCTTCGTCCAGCGCGGCGCGGAAGTGGCGCACGTCTTCCGGCGCGCGCGGCTTGCCGCCTTCCAATGCGGCCAGCTCGGCGCTGTAGCCGTCGCGTTCGATCTTTTGCGCTTTCAGCGTATCGCGCAGGCGCTCGTTGGCGTCGCGCAGTGCGGCCAACTTGTGGCCCAGCGTGGCGGCGTCTTCTCCGTATTCGCGGCTGGCCAGCGCTTGCAGGCGGTCGCGCTCTTTCAGCTGGCTGGCGATGTCGCGTTCGGGGTCGCGCGCTTGCATGAAGGCTTCTTGCGCTTGCTTGCGCACCGTTTCTGCCGCGTTACGCGCTGTCAGCGCGCCGGCTTCGGCGTCGCGCAGCGTAGCCACCAGCTGCAGCGTGTCGCGGTGCTGGCGGCTGACGCCCAGGTAATCGGCCTGCAGGCGGCGGTAGTCCTGCCACAGCTTGCCGGTGGCGGCGCGGCCGTCGATCAGGCCCAGCACCGGCAGCGCCTCGTCGCGCAAGCGGCTGATGCGCTTGCTCAGGCCCACCCATTCCAGGTAGCGGCTGGCGCGGCTTTTCATCATCTCGACGCGGCCTTGCAGCGCCTCTTCCTGACGGCCCAGTGCGGCCAACTCGGCCTCGGCGGCTTTCTGTTCGTCGCGCGCGTGCTGGTAGTTGGCCAGCACGTCTTTATCGCCAAACACCTGGAACACCAGGTCCAGCAGCTGCTTGGGGCTGTATTCGGTGAGCTTGTCGGTGTCGCCCTGCTCCAGCGCCAGCACCTCGGCCACGGCGGCGGTGAGGCCGGCGGCCTCCAGGCGGCGGCGGTATTCCTGCACGCCCAGCCACGGCACGCTGCTATCGCCAATGGCCTGATCCAGCGCGACGTCGCCTTCCAAAATGGCATAGTGGCGCACCCAGTCGCCGCCCTGCTTCTTGATGCGGCACAGCAGGGTGACTTCCGGCTGCAGCAGCGGGAAGAACGGCGTGGGGTACAGGCCGCCCTGCAGGCGGCGCGGGTTGTCTACCACGCCTTTCAGAAAGGCATACGGCTCGCGGTTGTTGCGCACGTAGCGCTTGTAGTCGCGCTTGCCGGAACACTTGATGGCCAGCAGCGTGCGCATGGCGTCCAGCAGGGTGGTCTTGCCGGAGCCGTTGGGGCCGATGATGGTGACGATCTGCGCATCCAGCGGCACGGTGAGGCGTTGCCAGAAGTCCCAGTGCACCATTTCTACCGATTTCATCTGGAACATCAGGCTTGCTCCTCGTGTGGCTTGTCTGTTTCTGCGCTGTCTGCGGCCAACCCTGGCGGGCCGTCCTGCAGCTGCTGCGCGGTGAGGTGCTGCGATAGCTGGCCGCGGCGCGACAGCACCTCGGCCAGCGCGCCTTCGATGATGCGCGGCGCCAGCTGGCTGTAGTCGATCATCACGTCCAGCAGCGGGCCTTCTACCAGCCAGCGGTTACGCCGCTGCAAGAAGCCCAGGTTCACCAGGCGGCCCAGGTTGGCGTTAAAGCGCGTACGCCCGCCCAGCTGCTTGCCAAAATCGGCGTAGAGCGCGTCTTCCGATACGCCCACCGACACGGTGTCGCCGGTTTCCAGCGGCTTTTGCGCACCGAACATATCGTGCTGGCCTTCGTTACCGGCGGCCACTCGCGATACCTGGCGTTCGCGCTTGGGCAGGATGATCAGCGCCCACACAATCACCAGCAGCGCCACGCCGTCGCGCGGCAGGCCCAGGTTGTTGTTGAGCCAGGCTTCACCGCTGCCGAATACCGGCTCGGTGAGCGCAGGCAGCAGCGCCACGGCGATGTGCTCGGCGTAGGGGTTTTCTACCAGCTGCAGGCCGGCTGCGGCCAACCTTTGGTCCAGCTCCAGGCGGAAGGTTTCATCCAGCAGCGCGCGGCGCGCCAGGGCGTCGCTGCGCGGCAGCACGCGGTGCGCCAACAGGCGCGCAATCAGGGTGGTCAGTTGCTGTTCCATGCTCAGGGTTTCTGCGCTATCAGCCGCGCATCGGACAGCGAGGCGACTTCGGGGTGATCGGGGGTGATGATGCTATAGCCGCCAGCGAGCTGCAGCGGCAGGCGCGCCAGCGACGCTATCACGCTCTGGTCGCTGCTGCTTTCCGGGTCGCCCAGCAGCGACAGCAGCGACAGGCGGTAGGCGGTTTCGTTGTAGCTTGCGGCCAACACCGCGTCGGCAATGGGGTAGCCCTGCTCGCCCGGCGCGCCGTCCAGCCCCAGCTGCAGCAGGCTGTCGTACAGCGCCTCGGCTTCCAGCAGGCGCTCCATCTCGGGCGCGTCGGCGGCTTCGGCGCTGGCGGCTTGTGGCAGCGCCGTGTTGGCCGCGGCCAACCTTTCGCGGCCCAGCAGCTCGAACTCGGCCACGTCACCCAGCTCGGGGGTGGTGAGAAAAGCCGGCTCCACACCGAATGACAGCGCATTGCCCAGCAGCGCGGCCAGCCTGGCCCCGCCCTGGTGGCGCAGCCAGTCGGCAATATCGGTAGAGGTGAGGCCGGAGCTGCCCAGGTGTACGCGCTGCGCCGCCAGCTGCGCCAGACGGCGCTCAAAAGTACCGGCCAGCGCCAGCATGCGGCTTTGCGCCAGCGCAATGGCCTGCGCCTGGTTGAGCGTGGTCAGCGTGAGCGTGTCGTCGCGGGTCAGGCTGCGTATCACCTCGGTGGATTTGCCCACCCAGCGCCACACCGACTCCAGCCGGTGCTGCGCGGCGCGGATGCGGAACTCGGACTGGCTTTCCAGCGCGTCGGCAAACTCGGCGTGCAGCTCGTTCAGGCGCGCCAGCAGGTGCTGCATGGCTTCGTCCGATACCTGCCCTACCGACTGCCCGGCGGCCACCTGGCTGGTGAGATAGCCCAGCTCCACGTCGTCGCCGGCAAAGTCGATCAGCGTGGCCAGCGCGGCCAGCGCCACGCGGGCGCCTTCGCTTAGCGCGTAGTGGCCGCTGTCGCTGTCGTATACCAGCAGCTCGCCCTCGCGCAGGCGGCCCAGGATGGTGCCAAGCTTGGTGTCGTTCAGGTAGGCAAAGCGCTGGGCAATGTCTTGTGGCGTCCAGTACGGTGAGTCGGCGCGGCTACCCAGCTCGCGCAGCACCAACAGGCGCATCAGCACTTCTTCGTCGCCACCGCGAAACAGGGTGACAAACACCGCCAGGTAAGGCCAGGCTGCACTCAGGCGCGAGAGCGCCGGCAGGCTGTCCGGGGCCATGCCCGGGCGGAAAAATTCGGAAAGGGAATCCAAGGAAACAATCCGGTCTGCGGGAAACAGACCGGATTGTCAGAGGTGGGGTCTTACTCGTCAATGGCGACGGTATCGCCAGCGGCATCGGCAGCGGGCGCTGCGTCATCGGCCGGGGCCGGCTGGATCACCGCGGCGGCGGCTTTGGCCAGCTTGGCGGCGCGCTCGGCTTCTTCGGCCAGCTGGCGGGCTTTACGCTCTTGCTCGCGCAGTACCTTGATGTATTCGTTCATGGCGAATACCAGGTCGCGGGTGCCTTCGCCGGTGAGGCCGGAGATCACAAAGTAACGCTGCGCGTTCATGTCGAAGCCGAAGCGGTCGTCCGGCTGCTGCTGCGGCCAGTCGTAGGCTTCCAGGAAGGCTTTTACCTTCTCGTCGCGCTCTTCTTCCAGCAGCATGTCGACTTTGTTCAGCACCAGCCAGCGCGGCTTGTGGTACAGCTCTTCGTCGTACTTTTTCAGCTCTTCCACAATGGCACGGGCTTCGCTTACCGGGTCCACGGCTTCGTCAAACGGGGCCAGGTCCACCAAGTGCAGCAGGATGCCGGTACGCTGCAGGTGCTTCAGGAAGCGGTGGCCCAGGCCAGCGCCTTCTGCCGCGCCTTCGATCAGGCCAGGGATATCGGCGATCACGAAGCTGGAGGTATCGTCCATGCGCACCACACCCAGGTTCGGGTGCAGGGTGGTAAACGGATAGTCGGCCACTTTCGGCTTGGCGGCAGACACGGCGCGGATGAAGGTGGACTTGCCCGCGTTCGGCATGCCCAGCAGGCCCACGTCGGCCAGCACTTTCAGCTCCAACTTCAAGTTGCGGATATCGCCGACTTCGCCACGGGTAAACTGGCGCGGGGCGCGGTTGACCGAGCTCTTGAAGTGGATATTGCCCAGGCCGCCCTTGCCGCCTTTGGCCAGTACCACTTCCTGGCCGTTGAAGGTCAGGTCGGCGACCACCTCTTCGCTATCGGCATCGATAATCTGAGTACCCACCGGCATACGCAGGTACACGTCTTCGGCACCTTTGCCGTAGCAGTCGGCACCGCGGCCGTTTTCGCCATTGCCACCCAGGTACTTCTTCACGAAGCGGTATTCCACCAGGGTGTTGATGTTTTCGTCGGCTACCGCAATCACGCTACCGCCACGGCCACCATCACCACCATCCGGGCCACCGCGCGGAATGAATTTTTCACGACGGAAACTGCAGCAGCCGTTACCGCCTTTACCTGCACGTACTTCGATACGTGCTTCATCAATAAACTTCATGGAACCTCCAGTATTACCGAGGAGTCAGGCGCAAACAGCCGCCAAAACTGCATTGCCAGGGCTTGGCAGCAGCCGCTTGCGCCTCACGCCTCAGAACCAACGCGATTAGCTTAAACAAAAAAGCCCTATCACAAGATAGGGCTTTTTTTCGTCAACGCGAGATTACTCGGCGTCAACACCGGTGTACGGAACAACGGTAATGGTCTTGCGGTTGAAAGAGCCTTTAACAGCAAATTCAACATAGCCGTCCACTTTCGCGAACAGGGTGTGGTCCTTGCCCATGCCAACGTTTTCGCCAGCGTGGAACTTGGTACCGCGCTGACGCACGATGATGGAACCAGCCGGGATCAGTTCGCCGCCGTAAACCTTAACGCCCAGGCGTTTGGCTTCGGAGTCACGACCGTTGCGGGAGCTACCGCCTGCTTTTTTGTGTGCCATGTCTGTTTATCCTTACTTGGAAATCGCGTCGATGCGGATTTCGGTGAAGTTTTGACGGTGACCCTGGTGCTTCTGGTAGTGCTTACGACGACGCATCTTGAAGATACGTACCTTGTCGCCACGACCGTGGGAAACAACAGTAGCCTGCACTTTTGCGCCAGCTACCAGCGGGGCGCCTACGGAAACCTGATCACCGTCCACAACCATCAGCACTTCTTCCAGTACGATTTGGCTGTCGATGTCTGCAGGTATCTGTTCTACTTTGAGTTTTTCACCAACGGCAACTTTGTATTGTTTACCGCCAGTTTTTATGACCGCATACATTCGTATAGCTCCTAATATTCTGTCAACGCGCGATGTGCGCGAAGAACGCAGCACTATACGCAAGTGATTGTTTGTTGTCAATTTTCTCGTCAAAACAACACTGTGCGTGTGGGCGACCATGGCAAGAGTGCGGCCAACTCTGCTAATATCGCGCGGTTTTCCAGCCAATATTAATACAAAGAACCCGGTCGCGATGTCATCCACTCCGCTCTTTCGCACGCTTACCGCCAACGACATGAACACCGTCGATCAGGCTATCCGCACCCGTCTGCATTCCGATGTTGTCCTGATCAGCCAGGTGGCCGAGTACATCATTTCTGCCGGCGGCAAACGCCTGCGCCCGATGCTGACCCTGCTGGCTGGCCGTGCGCTGGGCTACGGTGACAAGCACCTGTTCGAGCTGGCCGCGATGATCGAGTTCATCCACACCGCTACCTTGCTGCATGACGACGTGGTGGACGAATCCGACATGCGCCGTGGCCGCCAGACCGCCAACGCCATGTTCGGCAACGCCGCCAGCGTACTGGTGGGTGATTTCCTGTACACCCGCGCCTTCCAGATGATGGTATCTACCGGCAGCATGCGCATCCTGGAAGTGATGGCCGACGCTACCAACATCATTGCCGAAGGCGAAGTGCTGCAGCTGCTGAACATCGGCAACGTGGACGTGAGCGAAGACGATTACCTGAAAGTGATCCAGTACAAGACTGCCAAACTGTTCGAGGCCGCTACCCGCGTCGGTGCCATCATCGCGGATGCCACACCGGAACAAGAGCAAGCGCTGGCCGACTACGGCATGCATCTGGGCACGGCTTTCCAGATCATCGACGACGTGCTGGACTACAGCGGCGACGCAGCCACCATCGGCAAAAGCCTGGGTGACGACCTGGCCGAGGGCAAGCCCACGCTGCCGCTGATTTACACCATGCGCCAGGGCCCGGCCGAGGCTGCCGCGGTGGTGCGTGAATCGCTGGAAGCCGCCAGCCGCGAGCGTTTCAATGAAGTGCTGACTGCGGTACAATCCTGCGGCGCGCTGGACTACGCCCGTGCCGAGGCCGAAAAAGCCGCCGAACGTGCCGTAGCCGCCCTGGCCGCCTTACCCGATAGCGAGCACAAAGCTGCCATGGCCGAAATCGCCCGCCTGTCGGTGGCACGCAACGCCTAGTACCAAGTTTCTGGCTGTCCCTGTAGTTAAATGGATATAACGGCCCCCTCCTAAGGGGCAGTTCTGGGTTCGATTCCCGGCGGGGGCGCCACCCCGACCTGCACGCCACCCCGCCGGGTGGCGTTTGTCTTTCCGAATACGGAGTAATACACATGAACCTGCTGCAACGCCTTGCCCTGCTCGCCGTCATCGGCGTGGTGCTGTCTGTCGCCATCCACCACCTTACCCGCCCGCAAGCTGCGGCCAACGTATCCGCCAGCCAGGCACAGTAAACCCGCGCCATGCGCATGATTGCCCAAGGCTGCCTGCCCGCCGGCTTTACCCCGTGGCCGGACCACCCGCTGTACCGCAGCCTGGCACTGTTGCAGGCGCTGCAGCCGCAAGGTTGGCCGCAACAGGCCGACTTCGACCGCCTGACCGCCCACGCGCGGCAGCTGGGCCAGCCGCTGCCGCCGGGCCTGCGCTTTGCCTGCGACCTCGACCCCGCGCTGTATTACGAGATGCACATTGGTGCCCACGGCGAGGTACCGACCCGCACGCAAAACTGGCACGACTGGTTTGGCGCGCTGGCGTGGCTGTCGTGGCCGCGCAGCAAGACCGCGCTGAACGACCGCCACGTGCGCGCCATCGAGCGCGGCGAGGTTGGCCGCGGCCCGTTTCGCGATGCGGCCACGCTGCTGGATGAATGCGGGGTAATTGTGCCGGTAGCCGACCCGGCGCTGGCAGCCGCCTTGCAAGCCATGGACTGGCAGACGCTGCTGGTAACGCATGCCGACGCCTGGGGCACGCGCATCGACAGCCACGTGCTGGGCCACGCGCTGTTCGAGCAAGGGCTGGCCATGCATATCGGCTGGTGCGGCAAGGCGCTGCTGCTGCCTGTAGCAGCAGACTTCTTCACGCTGGACTACGCGCAGCGCCAGCAACAGCTGGACGCCCGCCTGGCCGCCCTGTTGCAGGACGACAGCTGGCTGGCTCGCCCGCGCGAACTGCTGCCGCTACCGCTGCTGGGCCTGCCCGGCTGGTGGCCGCAACAGGACGCGGCCTTCTACGCCAATACCGCCTACTTCCGCCCCACGCGGCGGGCAAACGCCGCCACCGAGACCTCGCCCAGCTGAGCCATGGTGCTGCCCAGCAGCGCTTCTACCTCGGCGGCGATGTCGTCGTCCTGCGCGTGCTGTTCTGGCCGGTACACAAACAGGCGGAACAGCTCGGCCAGCTCGATGTGCTCGGCACGGCGCAGCAGCGCCCAGCCATCGCGCGCGCCGCGCTGCACGTAGCCGGCTTGCGCCAGCCGGTCCAGCACGCTGCCCAGCTCGTCGTAGCCCACTTTTACCTCGCGGCGCAGGTCTTCCGGCCGCAGCGCGCGGCCTTCGTCCTGGGCGCGATCCAGCATCACCAGCACCTCAACCGCATCCAGAAAACGGCGGCGCGGCTCGTTACGGCGCTGCCAGGCCCCCCCTTCCCAGTACGAGAACGACGCCGTCAGCACCGCCCCGGCCAGCACCACCAGCCACAGGCAGAACAGCCACAGCAGCAGGATGGGTACGCTGGCAAAGGCACCGTATACCAGCTGGTAGCTGGCAATCTGGCCGATGTAAAAACCAAAACCCAACTTGGTCACTTCCAGCAGGATGGCCGTAAGCAAACCGCCCAGCATGGCGTGCTTTACCGGCACGTAGCGGTTGGGCACGATGCGGAACACCAGCGCCAGCACCAGCATGGTCAGCGTCACACTGCCTAGCGACTGCAGCGTTTCGTCCAGCAGCGGCGAAATGCGCTCGATATGCGTCAGTTTGAACAGCAAACGCCAGCCCAGCAGGCCGCCGCCCAGCGCCAGCGGCCCCAGCGTCAGCACCGTCCAGTACACCATGCTCTGCTGCAGCCACGGCCGCGCGCGGCGCACGCCCCAGATGCTGTTGAATGTGCGCTCCACGGTGGCCATCAGCATCAGCGAGGTAGCGCCCAGCATCACGATACCGGCGGCAGTGAGCTTTTCGGCGTTGTCGGCAAACTGGCGCATGTACACCGAGATCACCTTGCCGGCAAATTCCGGCACCAGCGTGGACAGCAGCATCACCTTGAAGCGGGTGCTGTAGTCGGAAAACACCGGGAACGCCGACATCACGGTAATGGCAATAGTCAGCAGCGGCACCAGCGCCAGCAGCGTGGTGAAAGTGAGGCTGCCAGCCACCTGCATCACGCGTTGCTGCGCCAGCCGGCGGTGCAGGAAGGCGGCAAAGCCCCAGAAAGACAATGGCTTGGTCACGATAAGTCCGCAATGTCAGGTAAAATTTTCAGATCCGCAATGTTAACCGATAGGAATGGCCATGCAGGAAATTCTGGTGCTCTACTACAGCCAGCACGGCGCCACGCGCGAGCTGGCACGCCTGATTGCCCGCGGCATCGATAGCGTGGAAGGCTGCCGCGCCCGCCTGCGCACCGTGCCCAAGGTGTCCACCGTGTGCGAAGCCACCGCCCCGGCGGTGCCGGACAGCGGCGCACCGTACGTGGAGGCGCAAGACCTGGCCGAGTGCAGCGGCCTGGCGCTGGGCAGCCCCACCCGCTTCGGCAATATGGCCGCCGCCATGAAATACTTTCTGGACGGCACCGCCCCGCAATGGATGCAAGGCACGCTGGCCGGCAAGCCGGCCTGCGTGTTCACCAGCAGCAGCACCCAGCACGGCGGCCAGGAAAGCACACTGCTCACCATGATGGTGCCGCTCTTGCACCACGGCATGCTGCTGGTAGGGCTGCCGTACAGCGAGCCGGCGCTCAGCCACACCACCACCGGCGGCAGCCCCTACGGCGTGACCCACGTGGCCGGCAGCAACAACGCGCCGATCAGCGAGGATGAGAAGAAGCTGGCCATCGCCCAGGGCAAGCGCCTGGCCGAGATGGCGAAAAGGTTGGCCGCGTAAGCGTCCACGCAGCAACGTTGCGCCTGGATCAATGCGTTCCTTACGTGCTTAACGAGCGGAAAACGGCATGGAATCCGCTACGCGGATATTTTTTCAACATGCCGGTTCCGCCCGTGACCGAGCGAGGCAAGCGTAGCGTCGCGAGGGAATAAGACGGAACTAAGGGGGCGGGTCGCCGCCCCCTTGTCGATCCCCCGCGCCCCGGGGCTGCTCGAAACCCCGTGCAAAACGGCACACCCCAGGCGCCGCCGAACTCGCCGCGCGCTAACGTCACGCGGCTCAAACAAATCGGCGTCTTAAAACCTGGGGTATACCTTTTTGCACAGCTCGCGCCAACGGGTTTGGGTTCCTGACTAACCTTCTAGTAGTGAACTTAGCTAGTCCTTCCTGTTGGTTTACCCGTTAAACAACACTCATGCTAACCGAAGCGGGCCGGGCGTTGTGTGCCCGGCTTGGCCACTGCGCCGCGTACCTCGAAACGCACCCGCTCCACCACCTTGCCGCGGCCGTCGCGCAATTCCAGCACGTGGCGCCCCGGCCACGGGAACCACGGCAGGCGTTCGCCGCGCCCCAGCAGGCGGCCGTCCAGCCACCACTGCGCCGCAGCCACGCCGCGCGCCTGCAGCAGCAGGCGCTGGTTGGCCGGCGGCACGTCCGGGTCCACCGCGTAAATGCTGTCGCCCAGCGGCGACACGATGCCCGGCGGCTGCGCGCTGCCACGCGGCTGGCCGCTAATCAGCGTGCGCTCGGTGCCGGCCACAAAGTACTCCTGCCGCGTCGCCTCTTCGCCAGCGGCGTAGCGCACGCGGCGCTGGCTCACCCCGGCCGGTACCGGCGGCGGGAGCGATGGCCGGCCGCGCTGCAACCAGTCCATTACCCCCTGCCACACCGGCGCCGCCCCGTGCATGCCGGACACATCCCACATCGGTTCGCCGCTGGCGTTACCCACCCACACCGCCACCGTGTAGTGGCGGCTGTAGCCGATGGCCCAGTTATCGCGCATGTCTTTGCTGGTGCCGGTTTTCACCGCGCTCCAGTAGCGGGTGGACAGCACGCTTTCCAGCCCGAAGGTGCGCGCCCGCGCGCTGCGGTCGGCCAGCATGTCGCTAACGATAAAGCTGGACGCCGCGTCCAGCTGGCGTTGCGGCGTGGCCGGCGGCTGCGCCAGCGTCCAGCGCGGCGCGCTGTACAGCCCGCCTTGCGCCAGCGTACGGTAGGCGTTGGCCAGCTCGATCAGCCGCACATCTGCCGCGCCCAGCGCCAGGCTGTAGCCGTAGTAGTCGCCGTCCTGCTGCAGGCTGTGCAGCCCCAGCGCGTACAGCCGGTCGCGCAGCGCGCCGGGGCCGACCATGGTGATGGTGCGTACGGCGGGGATGTTGAGCGAGGCACCCAGCGCGCTGCGCACCGACACCGGGCCCTTGAAGTCGCGGGCGTAGTTTTGCGGCGCGTACAGGCCGGCGGCGGTTTGCAGGTCCAGCGGGCTGTCGTCCAGCAGGCTGGCCGCGGTCAGGTAATGCTGCTGCAGCGCCAGCTGGTACAGGAAGGGCTTCAGCGTGGAGCCGGCCTGGCGCAAGGCGGTGACGCCATCCACGTTGGCCGCCGCCGACAAGGCCCCGCTGGAGCCCACCCAGGCCAGGATGTCGCCGCTGGCGTTGTCCAGCACCAGCAAGGCGCCGTCCTGCACATTGCGCTGGCGCAGCGCCAGCAGGTGGCGCTGCAGCAAGGCGCTGGCGTAGCGCTGCAACGGCGCATCCAGCGTGCTGCGCAGCACGCTGCCGGCGGCTTGCGGCTGCTGTTGCAATAGTTTTTGTGCGAAGTGCGGCGCCAGCTGCGCCTGCACATCCACCACCGGCAGCCGGCGCGCCAGCGCCTGACGGGTCTGGATGCTGGCGCGGTCGCAATCGCGCTGCAGCGTGGTTTCCGGCGGCGGCGGGCGGCGCTGCTGGCGGGCAGTGTCCAGCGCCATGTCGCGCAGGATGCCGCAGGCGCGGGTGGCCACGCGATCAGGCCCGGCGTTGGGGCCGCGCAGCAGCGCCACGATAATGGCCGACTCCTGTCGGTTAAGCCCCTGCGGCCACTTGCCGAACAGCGCACGCGACACCGCAGGCAGCCCCACCAGCTCGCCGCGAAAGCTCACCAGGTTCAGGTAGGCCTCCAGGATCTCGTCCTTGCGCCATTGTTTTTCCAGCGCGCTGGCCGACCAGGTCTGGCCCAGCTTCTGCCACAGGCTGCGCCCGCCGCTGCCGGCTTTCAGGTCGGCGTCCAGCAAACCGGCCAGCTGCATGGTGAGGGTGGACGCGCCACGGGTGCGGCTATGCCACAGGTTGCCCCAGGCTGCCGCCGCCACACCGGACCAGTCCACGCCGCTGTGCTGGTAAAAGCGGCGGTCTTCCGATAGCAGCAACGCGTAACGCAGCGGCGCCGAGGTGTCGGCAAGCCGCAGCCAGTCCAGGCGCAGCGCGCGTTTGTCCTGCCGCACGCGCTGCAGCGGCGTGCCGTGGCGGTCCAATACGATCACGTCCGACGGCCGCCACGCGGCGCGTACCTCGGCAAAGCCGGGGTTGGCCGCCACCGGCTGTGCTGCGACCAACCCTGCCAGCCACAGCCAGATCACCGCTTTAGCGCGCACCGGCCACCTCGAACGGCGCATTGGCCAGCATGCCGTACACGCCCGGCGCGTACATCGCCTCGACCCGCGTCGGCGGTAGCTGGAAGCGGCCTGGCGTGTTCAGCCGTACCGTGTATTCCACCGTCAGCGCGCCGCGCGGCAGGTAGCGGTAGTAGGCGCGGTAGTTGCCCGGCAGGCGTTCGATATAGTCGGCCCAGCCGTTGCCGCGCTCGCGCGCCTGCGCCACGGCGATGGCCGAATCGTTGCCCAGCCCGCTGCCCAGAATGCTGGCGCCGGCCGGCACCGGGTCGTCCACCACCACCCAGCCCATGTCGGCCTGGGCGTCGATCTGCAGCGTCACCTTCATCACGTCGCCGGGGCGGTACTCGCCGGACACCTGCTGGCTGACCGGCGTCAGCGTCTTGCTGATGCGGTAGCCGGCGCTACGCTCGCCGCTGAACTTCACCGCGGCCAACGCGTCCACCGTGGCCCACGGCGCGCCGCTGCCCTGGTGCGCAAGCGTCAGCGTGCCTTTGCCGCCCGCCGGCCATGGCAATAGCGGCAAACGCTGCGGAGTATCGGTGGGGCTAAGGCTGGCCTGACGCCCGCCCAGCGTGACGCTGCTGCTGCCGCTGACCGGCACGCTTTCGTACTGGCGCGAGAACTGCGCCACTGCCAGGCTACCCCACAGGTTGGCCGTGGTCCCCTGCCAGTGGCCGCGCTGCTGGCGCGCCAGCAGGCCGGTGAGCAGGCGCGGCACGTCGGCCTGCCAATCCGGCAGCGTGCTGGCCAGCAGCAGCAGGCGGGCAGCGTTCTGGTTGGGGCTGCCCATCAGCCACCAGGCGTTGTCGTCGGCCTCGTTGCTGAACACCAGCCTCGTGCCCTGGTAGCTGAGGCGGCTGCGCAGCAGCTGGCCGGCCTGCGCCATGGCGGCGGCACGGTTGGCCGCGGCCGGCGTGCGCTGCAGCAGCTCCAGCCAGTCGATCAGCATGGCGGTGCTGTAGCGCTGGGTCTGGCCGTCCTGCACCTCCAGCATGGTCGGCTGCAGTTTGCCGTGGCGTGCCAATGCCAGCATGGCCGATAGCAGCCGCGCGTCGCGATGCTGGCTGGCCAGCGGCAGCGGGCGCTGCAAACGGCCTTCCACAAAGGCGGCCAGGCCGGCCAGCATGCGCTGGCGCGGGCCTTCCGGTAGCGCTTGCCCGGCCTGATGGCTCACTTGCAGCAGATAGGCGGTGAGTACGTCGCTGCCCCACGGCCCGCTGCCTTCGGACAGCGGGAAGTACGCGGCCAGGCCGTCGCTGTCGAGGTACAGCGGCAGCTCCTTGCCCAGCGCGTCCCACTGCGCGGCATTGGCCATGCCCAGCGCGCGCGAGGCGCGTTGCTCCAGGCAGCTGTACGGGTATTGCTCGAACCAGCGCTGCACCCCCGGCAGGCTGCTGCCCAGGCGCGATTGCAGGCTCACACTGACCCCGCCGCGCCCCGGCAAGGCGCCGGCCGGCAGGCCCACCGGCAGCGCTTGCGCTGCGTCCAGCCGCAGCAGCGTGGCCTGCTCTACCGTCACCGGTACTGCCGGCGCCACCTGCTGGCGGAAGGCCAGCCGGTCGCTGCCCTTGCCGGCCACCGCCTGTGCGCTGACCACCCAGTCCAGCGCTTCGATGCCGGCCGGCACCGTGAATGGCCAGCGCAGTTCGCGTGCTTCGCCTGCCGGCAGGCTGATGCGCTGCGGCGCCAGTTTCTGGCTACCAGCGCTGGCGGCCACGTCTAGCGTCAGCGCCTTGTCGCTGCCGTTGCGCACGGTAACGGTGGCGGCCAGTTGGTCGCCCTCGCGCACCAGCGCCGGCAGGCCGTTGCTGATCTGTACGTCCTGCACCACGTCCACGTCGGCCTGGCCGGTGCCAAAGAAATGGCTGCCCACGTCGGCCACCGCCACCAGGCGGAAGCGGGTCAGCGCGTCGTTCAGCGGCACGTTAAGGTTGGCCGCGCCGTGGGCGTCCAGCACCACCGACGGCCGCCACAGCAGCAGCGTGTCCAGCAGCTCGCGCGTGGGCGCCTGGCCGCCACCGCCGCCCGGCGGCAGCGCCTTGCGGCCGTAGTGGCGCTTGCCGACTACCTCCAGCTGCGCGGTGGCGGTATCCACGCCGTAGCTGCGGCGCTGGTACATGGCCTCCATCAGCTGCCAGCTGTTATTCGGTTGCAGGCGCAGCAGCGCTTCGTCCACCGCGGCAAACGCCACCTCGCTACCGGCAGGCGCCGGCTTGCCGTCCGGCATGCGTACCTGGATGCGCACCGGCACCGTTTCGCGGATGCCGTAACGGCTGCGCTGCGGCGTCACCGTTACCTGCAGGCGGCGCGCCTTGTCGCCGACCTCGATCTCGGCCACGCCGTATTTGAACGCCGGCCGCGACAGGTCCACCATGCTGGACGGTGGCGTGTAGTCGCTGCCTTCGAGCCAGTAGGCGTCCCACCACTCCACCGGGGTTTTCCAGCCCCAGCTAAAGAACGAGTACCACGGCACGTCGCGCACGCGGCCGCGTACCGCCAGCACCGACACGTACACGTTCGGCCCCCAGCCCTCGCCTACTTTCAGCTCGACTACCGGCGACTTGCCTTCCAGCTGCAGCACGCGGGTATCGATAATGCCTTCGCGCTCGATGGCCAGCCACACGGTGGCCTTGCGGAACGGCATGCGCACCTGGAAGCGCGCGGTATCGCCGGGGTTGTAGCTGCGCTGCTCCGGCAGCAGGTCGATGCGGTCGTTGTCGGCCACGTCGAACCACACCTCGTCGTGACGGCTTACCCACACCTGCTGCGCGGCGCGCGCGGTATGGCCCTTGTCGTCTTCTACCTCGGCAATCACTTCCAGATTGCCTTCTTCCTTGGGCGACAGCTCGCAGATCAGCAGGCCGCTGGCGTCGGTGGTACCGCTGCACAGCTTGCCCTCGTCGCTACGCTCGTGCGTGTGCTCCCAGGCGTAAAAGCCGCCGACCAGCCGTTTGCGGCTGGACAGGTAGTGGTGGCTGGCCAGCCGCAGCGTGACCTTGCGGCCAACTTGCGGCTTGCCCAGCGTGTCCAGCACCACGGTTTTGACGTTCAGCGTGCGGCCCACCGATACCCAGTCGTCCACCGCCACGCCCACCTGCAGCGCCGCCGGCCACAGCGGCACCATGCGCGACAGGGTCTGCGTTTCGCCGGACGGGTCGCGCAGGCTGGCCTCGGCCAGCAGCCAGTACGGGCGGTCCAGCGCCGGCAGCTTGTCGATGGCCAGCTTGCCGTTGCCGTTGCCGTCCAGCTGCAGCGGGGCTTTGTCCAGCACTACCTTGCCGTCCAGCTTGTTGCTGTCAGCCTCGTCTTCGTCGTCATCGCCGCCCTGCGGCGGGTTGAAGCTGAAACCGTCATAGCCACGCGGCTGCTCGTAGCGCGCTTGCAGCATGGCGCTCACTTGCAGCGGCCAGTTGCGCGCCGCACCGCCGTTGCCCCAGGCCAGGTTCACACTGAGCGGTAGCCGCTCGGCGGCGATGCCGGCGCCGGCCGGGTAGCCGATGCGCCCGCTCATCACCGGCAGGCGGAACGCTTCCACGCGGAAGTTGCCGCTGTACAGCTCGTAGCCGTCCAGCGCCAGCGAAGCCGGCTGCGCGTCGCCGCTACTGCGGCTGCCCTTGCGCAGCAGGTAAATGCTGTATTCGCCCAGCTTGGCTTCCTTGGGCAGGGTGAAGCTGGTCTCGGCGTAGCGGCCACGGCGCCATTGCAGCGGCAGCACGAATTCGTCGTCGCTGGCGTCGTGCTTGATGCGCACGCTTTGCGGCAGCTCGCCGGCTTTCAGTAGCGCCAGACCGCGGCTGTTCTGTACCCGCAGCAGGTGCTTCATCGATACCGTCTCGCCGGCACGCAGCAGGCTGCGGTCCAGAATGCTGTGCGCCACCACCGACGGCTGCTCGCCGCTGCTGGTGGGGAACGGGAAGCGCCAGCTTTCGATGCCGCGGTTCCAGCCGCTACGCACAAAAGACACGTCCTCGCTGCCGTCGGCCAGTTTCAGGCGCGCAGTGACAAACAGGCCGTCCAGGCTTTCCGGCCCGTCGCACTTGGCTTCCGGCAGCGGCTTGGCGATGCGCGCCACGCCGTCCTTGCCGGTGCGGCCTTGCCACAGCAGCGTTTCGCGGCAGTCGTACACGCTGACCAGCGCGTCCGGCTGCGGCACGGCGCGGTCCAACGAGGTGACCCACACCGCGGCGTTTTCCGGCGAGCGCTTCAGGTGTACCGCCAGGTTGGTCACCAGCGCCGCGCTGCGCACGTACATCGGTGCCGCCTTGCCCAGCAAGGCACGGCCTAGCAGGCGCGATTCGATTTCCACCACGTGCAGGCCACGTTGCGGCAGCGGAATCCCCACCACCTCGAACGGCCAGCGCCCTTTGGCATCCGGCTGCGCCGGCAGCGACAGCTTGTGCGCCTGCGGCAGTTTTTTCAGCAGCGACAGGCGGCGGCTTTCCACCTCTTTGCCCTGGCCTTGCGGCAGCGTGCTTTCGTGGTAGCGCAGTACCTTGCCCAGCCAGCGCATCATGTTGCGGTCGTCGCGCGCCAGCACGCCCTGGCCGCTCAGCGACACGCTGCGCAGCGGCAGCGCGGCTTCCACACCGCGCAGCGTCACCGGCAGGCTGGCATCGCTGCCGGCTTCGATAATGCCAAACGGCGCGGCGGCAAACTTGGCCAGCGGCGGGAAGTCGCCAATGCGCACGGCCAGCGGAAACTTGGCGGCGTTCACCAGCTTGCGGCCAACCTCGTCCACCAGATCGTCGGGCAACTGCAGTTGCAGCGTCTGCTGCGGGGTAAACGGCGGCTTGAACTGGATGCTGTCTACCGGCTCGCCGCGCTGGCCGTCCAGCTGCGGCGTACGGGCCTTGGCCTCGCCCTCCCCTTGCAGGCGGATGGCGGCGGCCTGCGCCGCCGGCACCGGCGAGCTGAATATCAGGCTGATGGGTTTGAACGGGATGCAGGCACCGCGTGCGTTGTCACGGCTGCAGCTGAGGGTGGCGCTGAACGGCAGGCGCACGCGGAAATCCAGCCGCTCGGCTTCGCCGGGGCGCGGGTTGTGCAGCGATACCTTGCTGTCGGCCGACAGACGTTGGCCGCATCGCAGCGTCAGCACGCTGGCGGCGTCTTTTTCCAGCTTCAGGTGCTGCAACAGGCGCTGGCGCTCGGCGGCTGGCAGCGGCTGCAGCGGCAGGCGTTCGGCCAGCGCCGAGCTCTGGCAGTACAGGCCGGGCAGGCTGCTGCGGCGGGCGTTCAGGCGCAGCACGAAGGCCTGGTCTTCCTCGATGCGCTCGCCGTCCTGCGGCCAACTCTGCACGATGCTGGGCGCGCCGGTGGCAAACTGGTAGCTGGCCGGCGCCAGCGCCACGCCCTGCGCGTCTTTCAGCCCGCTTTTGAGGCTGAAACGGCAGCGGGTGTCAGCCGCCGGCACCGTGCGCAGGTCCAGCACCCAGCTCTTGTCGTCCACCCAGTGGCCGCTGCCGTCCAGCCGGCAGTCCCACTGCAGCGGCGCGGCGGCCTGGCTGTCGCCCAAGCGCACCATGGGGGTGCTGAAGCTGATCCGCACCTGTTGCGGCGCCTTCACCTCGCCCTGCGGGCTGAAGGTGGCCACACCAGCGGCGTGGCTGAACAAGGGGGCCAGCAGCAGCGCGCCGGCAAGCAGGGTTTTCATGATGGAGGCCCGGAAAATGCAGGCCGCCATTATCCCCGACATTCACCCGGCATGTGACATTTCGATAAGTAAAAGCCGGCTGGCGGGCAAGAAAATGCCGCCCGCAGGCGGCATCAAGCTTTGTTTGCCCGCCACATGGCCGGCTAATCGTCCAGCGCCACCGGCCCCTTGGGCACGTCCAGCGCCTGCACCCGCACCTTCAAGCGCGCCAGCATCAGCAAGCCCGGCACCGCCGCAGCAGTGGAAAACAGGAAGAACGCCGGCCAGCCTATGCTTTCGGTCAGCACGCCAGACAGCGGCCCCACCCACACGCGGCCAACAGCAGAGAAGGCCGATAGCAGCGCAAACTGGGTAGCGGTGAATTTCTGGTTGCACAGCGCCATCAGGAAGGCCACAAAGGCCGCAGTGCCCATGCCACCGGACAGGTTTTCTACCGCCACGGCAAACAGCAGCAGGTAATCCACATCGCTGCTGCTTTTCAGCGCCACGATCAGCCAGTCGAAGGCCGGCAGGGTAAAGCTGCCCCAAGCACCTTTACCCGACACGGCTACCAGCCAGAAGCCCAGATTGGACAACAGCTGCAGCACGCCGAACGCCATCAGCGAACGGTACAGGCCCAGGCGCAGCATCAGCGCGCCACCGGCCAGCGCGCCGACGATGGTGAGCCAGATGCCGATCACTTTGTTCACCACGCCGATCTCGGCCTGGGCAAAGCCGGCCCCCTTCAACAGGAAGGTGGTGGTGAGCGCACCGGCAAAGGCGTCGCCCAGCTTGTACAGGATGATCAGCGCCAGAAAGGCACCCGCGGCTTCCATGCTGAAGTAGTTGCCCAGCGAGCGGTTCAGCGTATCGAAGCGCGCCTTTTGCGCCGCCCACCACGCCAGCGGCAGCGTGAAGGCCATGCCCATCAGCAGCGATAGCAGATCCACCCACTTCTTCTGGTTGGGGTTGCCCTTCTTGTCGCCCTTGTCGGCTGCAGGCTTGGCGGCCTCGGCAGCTTTGGCGACTACCGCGCTGGCAACAGGCGCCGCAGGCACAGGGTTGGCCGCAGGGCTGGCCGGTGCCTCGGCCACCGCCGGGTAGAACGGTGCCACCACACGTTCGGCCAGCGGCGCCGCCACGTGGGCGGTGAACTGGTAGCCAATCACCACCGCCAGCAGCACGGCGGCAAAGCCTTTCAGGTCGTTGCGCGCGTCGCTGACCGGCGCCACGTTGCCCTTGGGTACCGGTGGCACAAACAGCAGCGAGATGGCCGCTGCGGCCAACATGATGCCGGCCATCACCTGGTACACGGTACCCCAGCTCCAGCCGTTGCCGTTGAGCGGGTCGGCCCACACCATGGCGATACCGCCGGACAGCACCATGGCCAGCCGGTAGCCGAACACGCCCAGCGACGACGCCAGGCCGCGCTCGGCCGGCTGTACCACGTCGGTACGGTAGGCGTCGATCACCACGTCTTGCGAGGCGGACAGGAAAGACAGCAGCACCGCCAGCAAGGCAAAGCCCTGCACGTCGCTGGCCGGCTGCATGCCGGACATGGCCAGCAGCACGGCGGCCAGGCCCAGCTGGGTGAGCACCAGCCAGCCGCGACGGCGGCCCAGCCACGGTGGCTCGAAGCGGTCCATCAGCGGCGCCCACAGAAACTTGAAGGTATACGGCAGCCCCACCAGGCTCAGAAAACCGATGGTAGCCACGTCGATACCGTCCAGCGTTAGCCACGCCTGCATGGCAGTACCGGACAAGGCCAGTGGCAGACCGCTGGCAAAGCCCAGCACCCAGATCATCAGCATGCGCCACGCGCCCTGCTGCCGGATATCGCGCATGCGCGCCTCCCGTTTTTTTAGTTATCGATAAAAAATGGCGCCGAAGCGCCATCACTACTGCGACCTTAGCCGCGCGTCACGCGGTAAAACGCCAGACTGCCGCGCAGATTGGGCAGGAAGGTGACGCGGCGTCCGCCAGTCATCACCACCCGCTCCACCACGCGCAGGCCGTTCTTGGCACATAGTTCGTCAAAGTCGCCGAGCATACACCAGTGGATGTTGGGGGTGTTGTACCACTGGTACGGCATGTCGTCGGACACCGGCATGCGGCCCTTGAGGATCTGCCAGCGGTTTTCCCAGTAACCGAAGTTGGGGAAGGTGACGATGGCTTCGCGGCCAACCCGCAGCATCTCCAGCAAAATCTGCTCGGTGTTGTGCATGGCCTGGATGGTTTGCGACAGCACCACGTGGTCGAAACGCTGGTCGGCAAACTCGGCCAGGCCGGCCTCCAGGTCGCCCTGGATGGCGTTGACGTTGGCCGCTACACAGCGCACCACGTTGTTGACATCAAAATCCACGCCGTAGGCGGACACCTGCTTGTGGGCCTGCAGCCAGGCCAGCAGGTCGCCCTCGCCGCAACCCAGGTCGAGCACGCGGCTGCCGGGGCTGACCCAGTCGGCGATCATTTGCAGGTCGGGGCGCAAGGCGGAAACGGGCTGGCTCATGCGGCAACCTCCACGGCAACGCGCTGCAGGTAGGCGCGCATCAGGTTGATATAGGGTTCGTCGGTCATCAGGAAGGCGTCGTGGCCGTGGACCGACTCGATTTCGGCGTAGGCTACGCGCTTGCCGGCGGCGATCAGCGCCTTCACCGTCTCGCGCGAGCGTTCCGGCGAGAAGCGCCAGTCGCTGGTGAAGCTGGCCACCAGGAAGTTGGCCGTGGCGTGCTGCAAGGCGGCCACCAGGTCGCCGCCGTAATCCTTGGCCGGGTCGAAGTAGTCCAGCGCCTTGGTCATCAGCAGATAGGTGTTGGCGTCGAAATAGTCGGAAAACTTGTCGCCCTGGTAGCGCAGGTAGCTCTCGATCTCGAACTCCACGTCGTAGCCGAACTTGTATTCACCCGAGCGCAGCATGCGGCCGAATTTCTCGCCCATGCCGTCGTCGGACAGATAGGTGATGTGGCCCAGCATGCGCGCCAGGCGCAAGCCGCGGCGCGGGATGGTGCCCTGGGCGTAGAAGTCGCCGCCGCAGAAATCGGGGTCGGTGATGATGGCCTGGCGCGCTACGTCGTTAAAGGCGATGTTTTGCGCCGACAACTTGGGCGCCGAGGCGATCACCAGCGCGTTGGCCACGCGCTCGGGGTAATTGATGCTCCACTGCAGCGCCTGCATGCCGCCCAGGCTGCCGCCGATCACCGCCGCCCAGCGCTCCACGCCCAGGCGGTCGGCCAGGCGCGCCTGCGCCGTGACCCAGTCTGGCACCGTCACCACCGGAAAGCGCGAGCCCCAAGGTTGGCCGCTGGCCGGGTCGATGCTGGACGGGCCGGTACTGCCGTGGCAACCACCCAGGTTGTTGACACCCACCACAAAAAAACGGTTGGTATCGATGGGCTTGCCGGGGCCGATCATATTGTCCCACCAGCCGGCGGCTTTATCGTCTTCGCTGTAGCGGCCTGCCACGTGGTGGTGGCCGGACAGCGCGTGGCAAATCAGGATGGCGTTGCTGCGTGCCGCGTTCAGCTGGCCGTAGGTTTCAAACACCAGCTCGTAGCTGGGCAACACCGTACCGCCGGCAAGCGGCAGCGGTGTCTCGAACAGCGCGCGCTGCGCACTGACAATACCGACAGAGGATGCATTACTGGACATGGTTGTCTCTTTGATAGTCGGCCAGGGGCGGGTAGCTGGGCTACGGACGGCCTTTGCGGCTCTGCCACCCCTTTTTCAAGGCTTCTCCTAGGCAATGCTGCGATTATATAGGCATCGCTGGCTTGCGCACCTGTCCTGTCGCTGCCAATAATCGTGGCCTCTGCGCTAAGGATGCTTTTGATGATAGGTCGCCTGTTTCGCCTGGCCTTGCTGTGCATGGTGCTGGTAATGGTGGTGCGCTGGCTGCTGAACCGCCGGCAACGTGCCACCGTACACGAGTTTGTGCATACCCTGGCCATTGCCCTGCTGGTCAGCGGCCTCCTGTTTCTGGGCCTGGCACTGGCGGGGATTCGCCTGTAGCGAATTTTTCTGCCCTGGCGCTGTCAGATCAGCCCCCGGTATCCGACTCATTACCGATACCCCCTGGAGCTCACGCCATGCTGATACGCCGCGCCACCGACATCCTGCCCTCCGAGATTACCCCGCACAGTGTGTACCTGAACCGCCGCCAGTTCATGCTGGGCAGTGCGGGCCTGCTGCTACCCGTGGCGTCCATCGCCGCCCTGCCTGCCAGTAAAAGTGGCTATTCCACTACCGAAAAGCCCAATAGCCGCCAGGACATCACCAGCTACAACAACTACTACGAGTTCGGCACCGGCAAGGACGAGCCCGCGCAGTACGCCGCCCGCCTGAAAACGCGGCCGTGGTCGGTAGCGGTGGGCGGCGAAGCGGGCAAGCCGCGCAGCTTCAGCATCGAGGAGCTGCTGAAGTTCCCGCTGGAAGAGCGCATCTACCGCCTGCGCTGCGTGGAAGGCTGGAGCATGGTGATCCCGTGGGTGGGCTTCCCGCTGGCCAGCTTGCTCAAACAGGTAGACCCCACCAGCCGCGCCAAATACGTGGCGTTCGAAACCGCGCTGCGCCCCGGCGAAATGCCCGGCGTGGCGCGCCGCGTGCTGGACTGGCCGTACCGCGAAGGCCTGCGCATCGACGAGGCCATGCACCCGCTCACCATCCTGGCGGTAGGCTTGTATGGCGAGGCGCTGCCCGGCCAGAACGGCGCACCAGTGCGGCTGGTGGTGCCGTGGAAGTACGGTTTCAAGAGCATCAAGTCCATCAGCCGCATCACGCTGCTGGAAAAGCAGCCGCCTACCAGCTGGAATATGGCGGCGCCCAGCGAGTACGGCTTTTACTCCAACGTAAACCCGGCGGTAGACCACCCGCGCTGGAGCCAGGCCAGCGAACGGCGCATCGGCGAGTTCCTGAAACGCAAGACGCTGCCATTCAACGGTTACGCCGACCAGGTAGCCGGCCTGTACCGCGGCATGGATCTGGTGAAAAACTTCTGATGCGGCCAACCTTGCTCGCCAACCCCTCGCCGGCCATGGTTGGCCGCATCAAGGCGCTGGTTTTCGTGCTGTGCCTGCTGCCACTGGCCGCCAGCCTGTGGCAGGCGTTCAGCGGCCAGGCGGTAAACCCGGTAGAAACGCTCACCCGCGACAGCGGCAGCTGGGCGCTGAACCTGTTACTGGCTGGCCTGGCCATTACCCCGCTGCGCCGCCTGGGTGCGCCCGGCTGGCTGCTGCGCCTGCGCCGCATGCTGGGGCTGTATGCTTTCTTTTACGCCAGCGTGCACTTGCTGATCTACCTGTGGCTGGACCAGCTGTTCGACTGGCCCGCTATCCTGCACGACATCATCAAGCGCCCGTTCATTACCGTCGGTATGGCCGCGTTTGCGCTGCTATTGCCGCTGGCCATCACCTCGACCGACGGCTGGCTGCGGCGGCTGAAACGGCGCTGGGGCCAGCTGCACCGGCTGGTCTACCCGCTGGCCGTGCTGGCGGTGGTTCACTACCTATGGCTGGTAAAGCGCAACCTCACCGAGCCGCTGTTGTACGCGGCGGTGCTGGCGCTGCTGCTGGGGCTGCGGCTGTGGTGGCGCTTGCGGCCAACCATGGGGCCGCGGGTACAATAGCGCCCTGTCTCACCCTGCCCTATCGATAACCATGTCCAAGGGAAAAGCCCCGGTCACCCAAGCCGTGCGCATGCTGCGCGAACACCAAGTGGCCTACACCGAGCATCTGTACAAATACGAAGAAAAAGGCGGCACCCGCGTGTCTGCGCGCGAGCTGGGCGTGGACGAGCACGCTGTGATCAAGACCCTGGTGATGGAAGACGAACAGCGCAAGCCGCTGATTGTGCTGATGCACGGCGACTGCGAGGTGGCCACCGGCATGCTGGCCAAGCAGGTCGGCGCCAAGAAGATCACGCCGTGCGACCCGAAAACCGCCGACAAGCACAGCGGCTACCAGGTAGGCGGCACCAGCCCGTTCGGCACCAAGAGCAAGATGCCGGTGTATATGGAAGCCGGCATTGCCGGGCTGGAACGCATCTACATCAACGGTGGCAAACGTGGTTTTCTGGTGGGTATGGCACCGGCCGAGCTGCAACGCGTACTGCAGCCGGTACTGGTAAAAGCCTGCTGATTACACCGGCCGCCGGATACGGCGGCGGTAAGCGCTGCGCAGCACAAAGCCCGCCACCAGAAACACCAGCATGGTCAGCGCCAGGCTCTGCACGCTGCCCCATACCAGCGGTGAAATCACCCCGGCCAGCAGCGTGGAAAACATGGTCTGCACAAAGCCCTGCACCGACGACACTGTACCGCGCAAGTGCGGAAACTGGTCCATCAGCGTCAGTGTCATCGACGGTGCCGACATCGACATCCCCGTGGTGTATAGCGCCAGCGGCAACACCGCCCACGGCACCGACGGCGTCATCAGGAAAGCCTGCAGCAAGTTGGCCGCCGTGGCGGCAAACATCAGCACATAGCCGATATTGACGATGGTGCGGGTATCGCGCCGCCCGGCCAGCTTGCCGGACAAAAACGCGCCGAACATGATGCCCGACACGATGGGGCCGAACATCCACAGAAAATCGTTATGCCCCAAGCCCAGGTGCTGCATGACGAACACCGGCGCCGACGGGATGTACACGAAAAAGCCGGCAAAATTGCACGACACCGCCAGCGCCAGCAGCTGGAACTCGCGCTTGCGGCCAACCTCCAGATAATTGGCCAGCAGCTGTCGCCACGCAAATGGCGTACGCGCCGCCACCGGATGCGTTTCTGGCATGGCACGCCAGCACACGGCAAAGATCACCACCCCCAGCAGGGCCAGAAACACAAAGATGGAACGCCAGCCCAAGGCGCCGAACAACATGCCGCCAATCAGCGGCGCGATGGCCGGCGACAAGGAAAACAGCATGGTGACCTGCGACATCATGCGCTGCGCATCATGGCCGTGGAAGGTATCGCGAATGATCGCCCGCCCCACTACCAGCCCGGCACCGCCACACAAGCCCTGCATGCCCCGGAACAACAGCAAGGTCCCCAGATTGGGTGCCAGCGCGCAGCCTACCGAGGCGACGGCAAATACCAGGGTGGACACCAGAATCACCGCACGGCGGCCTACCGAGTCGGAAATGGCACCGTGCCACAGCATCATCACCGCATAGCAAAACAGGTAGACCGACAGGGTTTGCTGCATTTCGATGGGCGACGCCCCCAGCGCAGCCCCCATCTCGTGCATGGCCGGCAAAAAGGTATCGATAGAGAATGGCCCCATCGACGCCAATGCGGCCAACAGCAGGGCCAGCACGCCGAAACGGCGGTTAGATGAATCAGACATGTAAAAAAAGACTTTCTTGCCAGGAAAACTGCGATATAAAAGTGACACTCTCGCAGCATACGGAAAGCATCATGATTCGTTACTACCATAACCCGCGTTGCTCGAAATCCCGCGAGGGGCTGCAGCTGCTTCAGCAGCATGGCGCCCAGCTAGAGGTGATCGAGTACCTGAAAACGCCACCATCAGCCGACGAGCTGGCCGCCATCGTCGCCATGCTGGGGGGAGACCCGCGCAGCATGATGCGCAAAAAGGAAGAGGAGTACATCGCCCTGCATCTGGACGACGTGACGCTGGAAGACAAGCACCTGATCCAGGCCATGCTGGCCCACCCCAAGCTGATCGAGCGCCCGCTGGCAGTGAGTAGCAGCAAGGCCGCTATCGGGCGGCCGCCAGAAAACCTGCTGGCGCTATTATAGTGCAAAGGGCCACCAGGCCTGCCGCCTGCGCCAGCCCATGGGCATGCCCCGCTACCACCACGGGTGACAACAGGCAGAAAAGCCACGGCATTTCAAGCAGATAGAACAATCCCCGGCACGCCGGGGATTGTTCTTGGTGGTAGATCAGTGTGTTTACCACCCTTTAGAACAGCTGGTCCTTCACGTTTTCTACGGCGTCCTGCACAGGGGCCGCAGGCTCGTCGCCAGCAGTACCGGATGCATCGCCCTCTTCGCTGCGGCCGGCACCCGGCACCGAGCCACGGTTATTGATACGCAGCTCAGGGTTGGTGCGCTGGAATTCTTCCAGGTAATACTCGTCGTTGCCGCGCAGACCGGCACCCGGTTTCACCACCACGCCGGCAGGCGGCGGCAGCTCGACATCCGGCACACCTTTCAGCGCATTGCTCATGTAATTCACCCAGATCGGCAGCGCTGCGGTACCGCCATAACCGTAGCGGCCCAGGCTACGCGGCTGGTCGAAGCCAACCCAGGTCACCGCCACCAGATTGGGGTTGAAACCGGCAAACCAGGCGTCGCGGAAGTCGTTGGTGGTACCGGTCTTGCCCGAGATATCGTTACGCCCCAGTGCCATGGCACGGTTGGCCGTACCGTAGCGCACCACGTCGCGCATCATATTGCTGATGATGAAAGCGTTGCGCGGGTCGATGGCCTGAGGGGCATTCTGCCCGGCAATGGCGGGTAGTGTACGCGCCAGCACGCGGCCACCTGCGTCTTCGATACGGTCGATAAAGTAGGCCCGGGTACGGAAGCCACCGTTGGCAAACACCGAGTAGCCTTCGGCAATCTGCATAGGCGTAGCAGTACCTGCCCCCAGCGCCATGGTGAGATAGGCCGGGATATTCTTGCCGTCAAAACCGAAACGCTGCACGTACTGCTGGCCAAAGTCGGTACCGATGGACATCAGGATACGGATAGACACCAGGTTTTTCGACAAGGCCAGCGCACGGCGCATGGTAATCATGCCCGCATAGCGGCCATCGTCGTTTTTCGGGTCCCAGCTTTGGCCGCCTATGGTCTGCGGGTCTACCGTGATAGGCGCATCGTTGATCATGGTAGAAGGCGTAAAGCCCCGGTCCAGCGCAGCGGAGTAAACAAACGGTTTAAAGGTGGAGCCCGGCTGACGGATAGCCTGGGTCACGTGGTTGAACGGGCTGCGGTTAAAGTCGAAGCCGCCCACCAGCGAACGGATGGCGCCAGTGCGCGGGTCCATGGAGACAAAGCCACCTTCCACCTCGGGCATCTGGGTAATCTGCCAGCCGCCCTTGGCATCCTGCACCACCCGCACATGCGCGCCGGGGCGCAGGCGCTGTGCCGGTGTAACCCGCTCGGAAAGTGCAGAGCGGGCAAAGCTCAGGCCGCCACCGGTGATGTCCACTTTTTTGCCGCCACGCAGGTACACGCGTACGCGAGACGGGCTGGCGGCCAACACAATAGCGGGCTGCATATTGCCGCTATCGCGAATGGCAGCCAGCGACTCATCCAGCGCCTCTTCCAGCTCTTCTGGCGCAATGGCAGACAGGTCGGTAAACGCTTCCGGCCCACGGTAGGCCTGGCGGCGATCGTAGTCGATCAGGCCGGCACGCAGCGAATCGAAAGCCCACTGCTGATGCTTGCTGTCCAGCGTGGTATACACGCGGTAGCCCTCGGTATATGCCGCCTCTTTATAGCGGCCGTACATGGCCTGACGCACCATCTCCGCCATGTATTGCGCAGGCAGGCTGGCTTCCAGGGTAGGCTTGGCCAATACCATGGGCTCGGCCTTGGCTTGCTCGTACTCGTCGCTGTTGATGAAGCGCAGCTCGTGCATGCGGCGCAGCACATACAGCTGACGCAAGCGCGCGCGTTCCGGATTAACAACAGGATTGTAGCTGGAAGGCGCTTTGGGCAAACCCGCCAGCATCGCCATTTCGGCCACGCTCAGATTGGCCAAAGGCTTGCCATAATAGGCTTGCGCAGCAGCCGAAAAGCCGTAAGCACGCTGCCCGAGATAGATTTGATTGATATACAGCTCTAAGATTTGGTCTTTCGATAAAGTATGCTCAATCTTGAATGCCAGCAGCGCTTCATTGAATTTTCGAGTGAAAGTGCGCTCGCTGGACAAGAAGAAATTTTTTGCCACCTGCATAGTAATGGTGCTTGCACCAGAGTGCGCGCGACCGGATACTATATTGCCGACTGCAGCACGCAATACGCCCAAGTAATCAATGCCACCATGCTGGTAAAAGCGTTCGTCCTCTGCGGCCAACAGTGCCTGTTTCATATGCTGCGGCACATCCTGGATCCGGGTAAACGAGCGTCGCTCTTCACCAAACTCGCCAATCAGGACATTATCGGCAGAATAGACACGCAGTGGCATCTTGGGGCGATAATCGGTCAACACATCCAGGCTGGGCAAGCGTGGATAGGTAATCACCACGGCAATCAGCATCAGGCCCGCTACAATAACGGCCAAGCCGGCAAGCAGGCCTGCGGTAACGGTAAAAAAGCGCTGGAGCATCATTGTTCTAGCCTATAAAAGTGATGGCGCATTATAACCGCAAGGCGGCGCCTTAAGACGAATAGCAAACGTACACCCCGGTGTGCACTGCAACAAGGAGGTTGGTGACCAGCCCGTTACGGCGGCACCAGATAATGATGCCTGGAGAAAAAAGTCGTTTCGATAGAAACCGCCTTCAACAGCTATTTAGCAGTTGGCTCCCCTCATCACGTCAATCCATGCTTGGCCTGGACATCAGCTCCACCTCCATCAAAATGGTAGAACTCAGCCGTAGCGGGCGCACCCCGCAGCTGGAGCGCTATGTGGTGGAACCGCTCGCCAAAGACCTGATTACCGACGGCAACATCAACAATATGGACGAGGTAGCCGATGCCATTCGTCGCGCCTGGCACCGCCTGGGCTCGCCGACACGCCGCGCGGCCATTGCCCTGCCTACGTCCATGGCCATCTACAAGAAAATCCTGGTACCGGCCAGTGCATTGGGTGACGACCTGGAGATGCAGGTTGAAAATGAAGCCAACCAGTACATCCCCTTCCCCCTGGATGAAGTCAATCTGGATTACCAGGTGCTGGGCCCATCCAGCAATAGTGCAGACGACCTGGATGTTATGATCTGCGCCTCCCGCAAAGAGAAAGTGGAAGAGCGCGTGGCGGTAGCGGAGATGGCCGGCCTGAAAGTAGAAATTGTCGATATCGACGCTTTTGCCATGATGACTGCCTTCGAGCAGATTCAGCAACAGCTGCCAGACCAGGGCATGAACCAGACCTTTGCCTTGTTCGATATTGGCGCCAGCAAGATTCACTGCTCGGTGATCCGTAACGGCCAGCAGCTTTATTATCGCGAACAGGTCTTTGGCGGCGTACAGCTCACGCGGGATATCCAGCGCCGTTATGGCTATACCTACGAAGAGGCAGAAGCCGGCAAGCGCAGCATGTCGCTGCCAGACGGCTACGAAGCCGAGCTGCTCTACCCCTTTGTGGATTCACTCGCGCAGGAAATCCAGCGTGCCTTGCAGTTTTTCTACACCACGGTAAGCGTGTCGCAATATCTGCGTGTGGACTACATTCTGCTGGCTGGTGGCTGCAGCATGCTGTCCGGCCTGGATGACGCCATTCTGAACCGTACACAGATCAGCACCATGATTGCCAACCCGTTCACGACCATGACACAGGCTCCGGGCATACAGCTCAAAGAGTTGCTGCTGGATGCGCCTTCGCTCCTGGTGTCATGCGGTTTGGCCCTGCGGAGATTTGACTAGATGATCCGCATTAACCTGCTGCCGCACCGCGAACAGAAAAAAGCGGCTCACCGCAAACGCTTCCAGGCCCTGCTGTTGGGCAGTATCTTGCTGGCATTGGGCCTGACTTATCTGTGCCATATGGCACTGGAAGAGCAGAAAGCCAACCAGCTGGCACGCAACCAGCGTCTGGAAACAGAAATCAACAAGATCAACAGCAAGCTCAGCAATATCGAGTCGCTACGCCAGAAGAAAGCCGTTTTGCTATCGCGTAAGCAGCTGGTAGAAAAACTGCAGTTTGACCGGACCCAGGCGGTATACATTTTTGACGAACTGATCCGCCTCGTACCGGAAGGGGTGTACCTGAAAGACTTCCGCCAGACCGGCAGCAGCATTGCACTCAGTGGCTACTCTCTGTCCAGCGCGCGCGTATCGGCCTTCATGCGTAATCTGGCCGAATCCGGCACCTTTGCAGACCCGGTACTGATCGAAGTCAGCGCGGCCAACGTGGACAAGATACGTGCCAACCAGTTCAGCCTGAGCGTGGCGCTGAAAGCCCAGCACGCGCCTAGCACCGGAGCACCGCAATGACCCTAGATGAAGTGCGCAACCTTGACTTCAAAGACATGCCCAACTGGCCTCTTCCCGGCCAGCTCGCCGCCCTTTGCTTGCTGGTCTTGCTGGTTCTGGGTGCTGCCTACCTCGCCGTATTCTCGTCGGTTCAGGATGAGATCGAACAGGCCCGGCTGCAGGAAGAACAGCTGCGCCAGACTTTTGTCGACAAGAAACGCCAGGCCAGCAACCTGGTAGCACTGGAAAACCAGCTCAAACAGATTGAAGTCTCGTTTGGCACGCTACTCAAACAGCTGCCAACCAAGTCCGAAATGGACTCGTTGCTTACCGAGATCAACCAGGCGGGCATTGGTCGCGGCCTGCAATTCGAGCTGTTCCGCCCCGCAGGCGAAGTCAAAACCGACCAGATGGCCGAGCTGCCCATCCAGATACGCCTTACCGGCACCTATAACGAGTTGGCCGCATTTGTTACCGACGTGTCCCAGCTTTCACGCATTGTCACCATCAGCGACATCTCGCTTACCCCGGTAGGCGATGCCAAATCCAGCCGTCTGGTGATGATGGCCACCGCCAAAACCTATCGCGCGCTGGAGGCAGAAGAGAAACTCTCTGCACCGAAATGATCATGACGCGACTCATTCCGCTGCTGTTCCTGCTGGCAGGCTGCAGCTTTACCGAACAAGACGATCTGGAGCAATGGATGCAGCAAGCCGGCAGCGGCTTGCACGGCCAGGTGGAGCCGCTCCCCCAGATCGAGCCATACAAACCTTATCAGTACCGCGGGCAGGACCTGGTTTCTCCATTTGAAACCAATCGCTTGCAAGTGGCACGCAAGAATACGGCTGGCAACTTGCCCGATACCGGCAGACCGCGCGAAATACTGGAAAATTACGAGCTGGACAAGCTCAAACTGGTCGGCACCATGCTGCTGAAATCGGAACGGCTTGGGCTGATCCAGACCCCGGAAGGGGGCATCTACCGCATTCGCGTAGGCAGCTTTATCGGCCCCAACTACGGCATCGTGCGCTCCGTTGCAGAAACCGAAATCAAACTGGAAGAAACTGTCGAGGATGTGAACGGCGAGTGGGTAAAACAGGACAACAGCCTCTACCTGCTTCAGGAACAAGGAAAAACACCATGAAAACAATGACCCTGACGCATCTCGCTTGTACCATGCTGCTTGCCGGCCTCACCCAGGTCGTGTGGGCGGCAAATGGCATTACCGGTATCGAACTGATCAAGAACAGCCAGGATCAGCAGGTTCTGGCACTGACCTTCAATAGCGCCCTGCCCGCCGCCCCCAACAGTTTTGCCATTTCGAATCCGCCACGTGTCGCTTTTGACTTCCCCGACACCCGCAACCTGACGGGCAAAAACCAGCTGCCCTTTGCCGCCAGCCTGCTCAACACCGCCACGCTGGTAGAAGGCCAGGGCAAAGCGCGCCTGGTATTGAACCTGAGCAAATCCACCGCTTATACCAGCGCAGTACAAGACAACAAGCTACTCATCACCCTGAATGGTCCCAGCAATACCAGTCCGCAAAGCCCTGTAGTTGGCCGCACTGAAACCCCGACCGAGATACTGCCCCCTGTCGTAGCCGCCGCGCCACACGCCATCGCCCCCAATGGCGTAGTGCAGAATGTTGATTTCAAACGTGGGGACAACGGCGAAGCACGCATTCTGATCGACCTGAACAGTGCCAATACGCCTGTTGATATCAAGCGGGAAGGTAAATCCGTCATCATCGACCTGGCAGGGGTGAAAGTACCCCGCCATCTGGAGCGCCGCCTGGATGTCACTGACTTTGCCACCCCGGCACGCCGTGTCGACGCGACAAACCAGGGCAGTGGTAGCCGTATTGCCGTGCAATCCGAAGGCGACTGGGCATACTCGTCCTACCAGACCGATAAGCGCCTGGTAGTAGAAGTACGCAAGAGCTCGGCAGAGGAAGTAGAGGCCGCGTTACTGGCGCAGGGCAAGGCCAACTACAAAGGGGAAAAACTGTCGCTGAACTTCCAGAATGTGGAAGTGCGATCCCTGCTGCAGGTCATCGCCGAGTTCACCGGCATGAACATCATCACCAGTGACTCGGTCAACGGTACCCTGACGCTGCGCCTGAAGGATGTGCCATGGGACCAAGCGCTAGACCTGATTCTGGCGCAGAAAAACCTGGAAAAACGCCAGATCGGCAACGTGGTGCGCATCGCCCCGCGTGAAGAGCTGCTAGCCATAGAGCGTCAGGCTGCCGAATCGCAAAAGCAGCGTACCACTAATGAACCCATCATTACTGAAACCTTCCAGATCAAATACCGTGCTGCCGAGGAAATCCGCGAGGCGCTAAAAGACCTGGCCGGTTTCTACAATGAAAGCAGCACCTCGGCACAGGGCAACAGCAGTACCAGCAATAGCACCAAGGCTGCGATTCTGGTTGATCCGCGCTCCAACAAGATCATCATTCGCGAGCGGATTTCCGTTATCGAGGAAATCCGCAAGGTAATCCAGACACTGGATATGCCATTACGCCAGGTGCTGATCGAAGCACGTATCGTCGAGGCGAAAGACAACTTCCAGCGTGACCTGGGGGTACGTCTACAATACACACGTGCCGGAGGCGATACCTCGGTAGGCTCACTGGCTAACGATACAAAAATCCCCCTTGGCGGCATACCTGGCGGTGATGTGACCTTTAACCCGAACGTTAGTCTGCCGTCATCGCTTTCTGGCGCCTCGATTGCCGCCATTTTCAGGAACGCCAGCTCGATCATCGGCCTGGAACTGTCGGCCATGCAGGCCGAAGACCGCGGCAAGGTGGTATCCAGCCCGCGCATTCTCACCGCCGATCGCACCAAAGCTACCATCACGGAAGGTACGGAGATTCCGTATCAGACTGTCGACGACAATGGCAAATCCTCCACTACCTTCAAGAAAGCCAACCTGAGCTTGTCTGTCACGCCTCAGGTCACACCTGAAGACGATATTGTGCTGAAGCTGAATATCACCAAAGACACGCCCAACACCAAGTTGAAAGTAGGCGAGAACCCGGCCATCGACAACAAGACCGTCGATACCGAAGTACGTGTAGAAAATGGCGGTACCGTGGTGATTGGTGGCATTTATATCCAGGAACAAAACACGGTAGAAAACCGCGTGCCCATTTTGGGAGACCTGCCTGTGGTAGGGGCGCTGTTCCGCAACAGCTCCAATACCAACAACCGCCGCGAACTGCTGGTTTTCATCACGCCCCGTATCGTGGAGAATGAGTTCATCAGCCGCTAAGCTAGCAGACACGTTATGAAGTCATCCGATACAATGCCTGCCATGGAACTGGCAGGCAATTTTTTTCTGGTGGGCCTGATGGGCTCGGGCAAAACCACGGTTGGCCGCACACTGGCAAGGCACACTGGCAAAACCTTCTACGACTCGGACCATGAAATCGAGCGTCGTACAGGTGTGCGCATCACGACGATTTTTGATATCGAAGGCGAGCCGAAATTCCGTGAGCGCGAACGCGATACCATCGCCGAGCTGTGCCAGCAGCAGGGCATCGTGCTGGCTACCGGCGGTGGTGCCATCCTGGCGCCGGAAAATCGCCAGGCACTGCGCAAGCATGGCACCGTGATTTATCTGCGCGCCCAGATAGACGACATTCTGGCCCGCACCCAGCATGATAAAAGCCGCCCCCTGCTACAAACCGCAGACCCCCGCAGCAAGCTTGAAGAGCTGTTTGCCATACGCGACCCGCTCTACCGTGAAATCGCCGACATCGTGATAGACACCTCTCACCAGAACGTGAACGTGCTCATCCACCGGCTGGAACAACGGCTGCTCTCCCTTCAAAGCAAAACCCGCTAAAACGCCATGATCACGCTCAACCTTTCCCTGCCAGACACTAGCTACCCTATTTATATCGGCCAGCACATTCTGGGCAATGCCGAACTGCTACTGCCCTACCTGAAGCAGAAAAAGGCTGTGATCATCAGCAATACCACGGTCGCCCCACTCTATCTGGAGCCACTGAAAACGGCGCTGGAGCAACACGGTGTGAGTATTCTCACCGTTACCCTACCCGACGGCGAAGACTTCAAAACCTGGGAAACCCTGAATCTGATTTTTGATGCCTTGCTGAGCAACAAATGCGAGCGTAGCACTACCCTGATTGCTCTGGGCGGTGGCGTGATTGGCGATATGGTGGGGTTTGCTGCAGCTTGCTACCAGCGTGGCGTGCCATTCATCCAGGTGCCTACCACCCTGCTGTCACAAGTGGACTCGTCCGTCGGTGGCAAAACGGCCATCAACCACCCGCAGGGCAAGAACATGATCGGCGCCTTCTATCAGCCCAAAGCCGTAATTGCCGACATGATGCTGCTGGACACGCTGCCGCAGCGCGAGCTGTCTGCAGGTTTGGCCGAAGTGATCAAGTATGGTTTGCTGGGCGATGTCAGCTTTCTCGGCTGGCTGGAAGAACACATGGCTGCGCTGCGCGCCAAAGATAAAGCCGTACTGGCCGAAGCCGTACGCCGCTGCTGTGCCATGAAGGCAGATATCGTGAGCCAGGACGAACGCGAAAGCGGAGTACGTGCCTTGCTGAACCTGGGCCATACCTTTGGCCATGCTATCGAAGCCGGGTTGGGGTTTGGTACCTGGCTACACGGCGAGGCGGTGGCTGCCGGCATGATGCTGGCGGCAGAGGCATCCCGCCAGCTAGGCTATCTGAGCGACAGCGACGTTGGCCGCATTGAAGCCTTGCTGCACGCGGCCGGCTTGCCGACCGTCAGCCCGGACCTGGGCTACAGCACCTGGCTGGAACACATGAGTCATGACAAAAAAGTGAGCGATGGCGCCATCCGCTTCGTACTGATGCGCGAACTGGGCCATGCCATTGTCGCAACGCTACCGGAGACGGTACTTCACGCCACCTTGCATAGCCGCTTCATTGCCAAATAGTTGCGTACAAATACTACGAATTTCTACGAATAGGCAGCATCAGGCAAAGCCCGGACAATAGCAGCAATCGCTCAGGAGATTGCTATGTTAGGCCTTGTCAAAAAGCTTGCCGATAAAGTTCAGACCAGCCAGGAAATGGGCTTGCTTAGCCATACCCCTTGGCGCTATGTGTCGCCACGCGAAAGACTGATTGACCCGATTGGCGAGGCTGAAGTGTTTCTTGCTTACGGTAAACGCCGCGAAGCCTTGCAGGTGCTCAGCCATACGCTGCGCCAGGAGCCCGATAATCTGGAAGCCAAGATGCTGCTACTGCAGACGCTGGCCTACCTGCGTGATATCCCGGCTTACTGCAAGCTGGCGCGTGAACTGGCCCCGCAGTTGGCAGGGCAAGGTTCGTGGCACACGATCTGCGCAGAAGGGCAGGCTCTGGCACCCTATGAGCCGCTGTTCATGTACCAGGCCTGAGTTAGGCCAAACGGCAGCGCTCTTTGCTGCCTTCGGGTACGCAGTACTTCATGATCCCGGTCTGTGTCAGCTCCACATAGCCTAGCTTCACGTCTGCTGCCGTGGCGCGCAAGACAAAATAACCGTTATCCGTATTTCGTGCCGTAGCAGCAAAGCCGATTGCATAGCGTGCAGTGCCCTGCACCGGATACTGCGTATACGGCAAATCTGGCCAGCGCGAAGCGGTTTCTTTGTAACCACCCTGCTGGCTATAGTATGCCTCCAGAAACACGGCATCATGCTGCAGCAGTGCCGCTACAGCTGCCCGGTCAGCGCGTAGTTGTTCGTCCCGATACAGCCATGCGGCCAACATGGTCAGAATGGTGGCAATGGCCAGCGCCATCATCAGTTCCAGCAGGGTAAAACCGCGGCTAGCCATCAGCAGTCACTCACTTGGCGAAAGCCTGTCGCCCCTACCTGCAAGCGCCGACATAAGCCACTACTCTTGCCGCGTGCGGTATAGCTGACGCCAGCAGAAACGGAAAGCACGCCGCTAGGCCTTATACGATAACGGTCCACACTGCTGGAGAGCTCTACCTGTATGCCAGCAGGCAATGTCAGTACATCCAAGGCTTCCTTGCTATCGTACGCACCGGCCACACCACCCGCCCTATCAATGAAAAACAGCACGCCTTCGGCCAGCGGGTAACCATTAGCGGCTTTAACCACTGTCTGGCAACCCTGTACATCCAGGTTAGTTTTCAGGTTGGCAATGCAGATGTGCACGGAAGCATTACGGGTAATGGCCTCACTGCGCACCCGCATCAAGCCGGAGGCAATACGCGACAGCTGGGTATCCAGTGCCTGCTGCTCCTGGAAACGGGCATACGGCGCGGCAGACCAGGTCCATAGCAAGAGCAGCAGCGACATGGCCAGCAGCAGTTCCAGCAAGCCTATTCCGTTTTGTGTCCGAGACATAGCACCTCCGCGTCAAACCGGCTGCGCCAACACAGCCGCAATGCCGAATGAATGGAATGAGGCAGCTTAGAAAAGTGCTTTTATGCATGTCAATGCATTTTTCACATCAGGCCATGCCGTTGTTTCTATTCATTAAAATGATTCAAGCCACATGGCAAATTCAATAAACATGTCCCAATAAAAAACCGCAGCACCAGGCTGCGGTTTGCTTCGTCACGGATCAGGCTATTCGGTAAATTGCATGCTATGCAACCGGGCGTAAAACCCTTCAGCCGCCAGCAGCGACTGATGCGTCCCCGACTCGACGATCTCGCCCTGATGCATCACCACGATACGGTCAGCCTGCTCAATCGTAGACAGGCGGTGCGCAATCACCAGCGTGGTGCGGTTTTTCATCAGGTTATCTAGTGCCGCCTGTACCAGACGCTCGGACTCGGTGTCCAGCGCCGACGTCGCCTCGTCCAGAATCAACAACGGCGCATTCTTCAGCAAGGCTCTGGCGATAGCCAGACGCTGACGCTGCCCACCCGACAAGCGGGTACCGTTTTCGCCGATTTCGGTATCAAACCCCTGCGGTAGTGCCTCGATAAAATCCAGCGCGTTGGCCGCACGTGCCGCCTCGATAACCTGCTCGCGACTCACCTGATTCAAGGCACCGTAAGCAATGTTGGCCGCAACCGTATCGTTGAACAGCACCACGTCCTGGCTCACCAGGGCAATCTGCTGGCGTAGCGCTGGCAGCGCGTAGTCGGACAGCGGTTTGCCATCCAGTAGCAGCTGGCCACTATCGGGTTCGTAAAAACGTGGCACCAGGCTAGCCAGTGTGGTTTTACCCGAGCCGGACGAGCCGACCAATGCAACGGTTTCACCTGCCCGTATAGCCAGATTGATACCTTGCAAGGCGCGTTTTTCTACACCCGGGTAGCTGAACGACAAGTTCACCATCTCCAGCTCGCCACGCGTCCTATGCAACATGCTCGCACCGGCATTTTTTTCTTCCGGCTCATCCAGGAACTGGAAGATGGTTTCGGCTGCGGCCAAGCCACGCTGCAGCGCCTGCGAGATACCGGTAATGCGCTTGATCGGCGCAAACAGCAGCATCATGGCGGTGAGAAACGACATGAAGTCGCCCGCACTGAAATCACCCTGCTGTGCACGCAGCGCGGCGAAATACAGGATGGCCGCCAGAGCACAGGCAATCATCAGCTGGGTCACGCCAGTATTGGCCGAGCTGGCCGCGCTTTGCTTGACCTGGTTGCGGCGCAGCGCATCGGCAGCCTCGTGAAAACGGCCAATCTCATAGCTTTCGCCACCGTAAATCTTGACCACTTTCTGGCAATCGATGCTTTCACTCACCACCTGGGTCATCTGGGCCATACGCAGCTGGTTTTCACGCGCCAGACCACGCAGGCGCTTGCCGACAAAATGCATGCAGGCGGTCACGGCAGGCATCACCACAAAGCAGATCAGCGTGAGCTGCCAGTCGGTATATAGCAGCAGCGCCAACAAACCCAGCGTGGTGACGCCGTCTTTTACCGCCACGGTAATCACGTTAAAACCGGCTTCCGTTACCTGGTTCACGTCGTTGGCAATACGCGAAATCAGCCGCCCGGACTGGCTCTCGTCGTAAAAGCTCACCGGCAAGCGCAAGAGCTTGGCAAACATCTCTTCACGCAGCGTCTGCACCAGGCGGCCAGTCAGCCAGCTGGCAGTGTATTCATTGATAAAGCTGGTCAAACCGCGCAGCATGAATACGCCAATGATGGCCAACGGCACCCAGCGGATGGTGTCCGGGTCTTTGCTGACAAAACCACCATCGATCAGCGGCTTGAGCAGGCGCGCAAACGCTGCCTCGGTCAAGGCCGCGATGGTCATGGAAATCAGCGACAGGATCAGTATTTTCCAGTAACGCTGGATATAGGCAAGCAGCCGGCGATACACCTGCCAGCTGTGTTTAAATGAATCGTTCATGGCTCTTTCGCAGCAGTAGCGGCCAACCCGGCCAGCGCCAGCAGGCGGGTGGTATTGGTATGAGGTGAAAAGCGGTGACGCACGTCCTGGCAGCCCGCCTGTGCCAGGCTCTGCATCCGTTCAGACTGTTGCAAGGCTTCATCAATGGCATTGGCCCAGGCTTGTACATCGCCCGGCGGCAGCAAACAGCCGGTTTGACCGTCGGCAATGGTTTCCGGTATGCCACCGGTACGGCTGGCCAGCACCGGGATACCCAGCCCCAGGGCTTCGATCTGCGACATGCCCAGGGGCTCGTAGCTGGATGGCATCAGCACCAGGTCAGCGCTGGCCAGCAAGGCAGCGACAGGCTGCACCATACCCGCCAGCAACACGTGCTGCGTCAGCCCAAGACGGGTAATTTCCGACTGCAAACGGGCAAGCTCCGGGCCCTCGCCCGCAATGACATAACGCAGTTGCGGCCAACGTGCCACCAACAAGGCCATGGCCTGCAAAATCGTCTGGTGCCCTTTCTCGCCACGCAGCATGGCGGCCTGCACCATCAGCGGGCCAGGATGTTCGTCCAGCCACTGCTGTACTGGCGCAGGCAGGGCGGCGTGGGCATCGCTGTCGATACGCTCAAAGTCGATACCCGGGTACACCACGTGTAAACGGTCGGCGTGTATCGCCGGGTTCTGTAGCAGTGCATCACGCAGGTACTGGCTAGGCAGCATGGTGGCATCCACCAGCTGGTTATACGACCATGCCGAGGCTTTGCCCGGCTGATAAGTCCGCGAGCGCAGCAGAAAAGGCCGGTGCCGCACCAGGCGCGCGGCAATAGCCAGATTGTTGCTATCGTGCCCGCTATGGCAAACAGCCAGCCGTGGGCAGTAGGTCGCCATCCAGCGGCGCAGAATGGCGATGGATGGCAAATGCACGCTGTTACGGAACCGCACAGGCAGCACTTGCAAGCCCTGCTCTTGCGCCACGGCCGCTACACGGGTGCCAGGCCGGCAAGCCAGTACCGGCTGGTACCCGAGCAGTGCCAGCTGCCGCATTTGCTGCATCAGCTGTAGCTCCTGCCCGCCGACATTGGGGGAAGACTCGGTGAAAAGTACGTAATTAGACATGTGACTTCCCGGTTTGGCCCTGATGGATCCACGCCAGCAGCGCCGCTACCGCAAACAGGAAAATATGCAGCATGTGGTCCTTGCTGACACTCTCCAACACCATGCGCCCGAGAAAGCCACAGGTCACCAGCATCAATGCCAGGCCAGCCACATCGCGACGTACAACAAAAGCTTTTAGACCGATCACAATCAGACTCAGACAGAAAGATAACCATAACAGGACTCCCGGGATACCAAGCCCGACCCCCATATCGATAAAACCGCTATGGCTATGGCCAATCTGGTTGGGTTTACCCACGGCAAAGAGTGCCTGGCTAAACGCCCTGCGGTCATAGCCGTAACCCATGGGCCGCTCCGCCATCAGATCCAGACCGGCACGTATCCAGGCAACCCGCTCATAGGCAGAGCCGTCAACTTCTCGACCATCGTCTAACTGCGGGTAGGGTCCCATACGCAGCCACCCCAGACCATCGCGATCCTGCCAGGCGATGGTCGCGGACTGCACAAATATCTGGTTACGTGCATCTTTCTGCACCGCTTTGGAGACGAAGCCGGCCATGCCGATACCCACCAGCAACAGTAAAGCCAACAGCCGGGTGCGAGACAGTTGCTGGCGATGCGTCAGCACATAGATCAACGTAAACGATAAGACCAGATAGCTCAAACCGATCAGGCCATTACGTGCCCCTGCATGAAAACTGGCAAAAAACATCAAGGCGCCGATGGCAAGCAGGCCCCACAGTGGAAAGCGGGTCTTGCCCTTACCAAACCCGGCCAATACAGCAACAAATGCCATGGCAAAGTTCACAAAAAACGTAAACTCCAGCTTGGTCGCAGTGGTGAACACCTCCATATACGGCCATGCCCCATGCTGGTAGTAATAGCGCACGGCCATGAATACTTCTGCGGCCACCAGCAAAAGCCCGGCTGTTACCACACAATCCAGGATGGACAAAGGGCGCTGGCGACTAAACAGCACCGTCCCGGCAATAAACCACAACCCGCCCATTAGCAACTGGCTGCGCCATTCTGCCAGCGATATGCTCGTCCAGCCGGATAGCACCACACTGTGTAGCAGGGCATACAGCAAAAAGCTCCCTAACAGCAAGGTAGGTACAGGCCAACTGGAGAGCGTACGCAAGAGCACCTGTCTCTCGACAACAGCCCACACCAGAAAAAGGGCCAGGAGTACGTAGCGCAGTGCGATCGTATGAGAAACGTTGGATACGGTCAGAAAGAGAATGGCCAGCAGAACCGCCCAGAAACCCGGCTGACGCCACAGAGCAAACGACTTCATGTGAAATTCCCTGCCGTCAGAATGGATTGCAACACCGCCTCCGGCCGTACCACCGCCATGCATTGCACCTGTTTACAGCCACCAGGTTGCTCACCGGCAGGCCGGAAGCAGCGTAGCGCCCAATCCACCGGGCGGTGGTGCACGCTACGCTGAAAGCGGCAAGGAAACAGTGCTGGACCTGCACCCAGACAGGTGTAACGGCTAAAGAAATGGCTGGCGCCGAACAGCTCTTCACTACCTGGGCCAAATAGCATGACCAGCGGTACACCCGCGGTTTTGGCCAAGTGGGCAATGCCGGTATCGGGGCACACGCAGGCCTGGGCCGCGGCCAACACCGCACGCAGTTGCGGCAAGGAAAGCGTGCCGGAAATAACCGTATCCTGCGACAACGGGGCAACCCGCTCGATCAGGTGGTGTTCGCCCGGCCCACCGGACCAGACCACGGCCAAGCCTCGCTCGCGCAATGAGGCCGCCAGGCTTTGCCAGTATTCGCTCGGCCAGTAGCGTGTGGGGGAACTCGCCCCCACATGCAGCACCACGTATCGCTGTGGCAGCGCAGGAATACGCTGCTCACCCAGCGGCCAATGCGCCAGGTCAAATGGCCGGGGTGCCGGGCCGTCTACCAGCCTGGCGGCCGTATCTGTCCACGCTTCCGGCTCTTGGGCGTAGGGGATGCGCTCGTCCACCAGCCAGTTCTTGTAATGCGGTATCTCGCCGTCAAAGCCCACAATCCAGCGCGCACCGATGGCACGCGCCAAATAGCTGAGGCGGTTCTCGCCCATCAGGTAAACCATATCGACACGCGGCAAGGCAAACAGGCGGCGGATGCTGGCGAAGTCGCGCGGGTGCCACGGCATGGCACGTACACCATAGGGCTGGCTGTTGTACAGCCCAGCCTGCAATGGCGGGCAGGCCAGCACGATGTCCGCAGCGGGGAAACGCTCACGCAGCTTGGCCAGCAAGCTGGTGGCCATCAGGGCATCACCCAGCAAAAACTGGTGCAGTACCAGAATGCGCTGCACGCTCTGCGGCTGCGGTTTGCGACGTAGCCACTGCCACGGCAAACGGAACAACAAGGTAGCAAAAATCAGCACACGGCCGGGGAAGCGCCCTTTCATGCCAAGCCCTCCGCGTCAGGCAGCAAGGTGGCGAACAGGGTCAGCATCTGCCCGACCATGCGCTGCTCGGTATAGGGCAGCACAGCCTGGCGCGCTTGCTCGCCCCGCTGCGGCCAACTGGCGCGTGCGGCCAACCACTGCCCCACATTGTGCTGCCACGCGGCCCTGTCATCCGGTGCGGCCAACCAGCCGGTTTGCCCGGGCTGCAGCAGCTCGCCACCGCCGCAGCGCGTACTGGTGAGTACCGTCAGGCCGCAGGCCATGGCCTCGGCCACCACCAGGCCAAATGGCTCATAAATGGACGGCAGGATGAAGCCATCTGCCATGCCGTAGTAGCTGCGTACATCGCGCTGCGCACCGGCGAAGTGCACGCGCCCGGCCACGCCCAGCTGGCTGGCCAAGGCTTGGTAGTGCCGGCTTTTCTTGTCGCTGCCCACTACCACCAGCTGCACCTCCGGGTGCGGCACAATGGCGTGCAGCGCCTGTGCCAGCCCTTTGCGCTCGAAACCGGAACCCACGTACAGCAACACCGGTGCGTCCGCGCTTAATCCGTACTGCTGTCGCAGGCTATCGCGCTGCGCACGGGCATCCTGCGGGTTGAAAAATGCGCTGTCGATGCCGTTGTAAACCACGTGGCAACACTCGGCCGGCAGGCCGGTGTACTGCATCACGTCGCGTTTGACCATCTCGGAAATACACACCACGCCGCGAAATGCCGGGTCGCGGTACATGCGCTGCTCCATGGCCAGCATGTAATGGTGATACGGGTTCAGCGCCATGGCCACACGGGCGGCGATACCGCCACGCTGGCGGCGCACGTCCAGCCAGGCAGCGTGCACGCCGTCATCCGCGCGGTACACATGGCAGCCAGGGATGCGCTCATGCGAGAGCACCAATGCCGCATCCAGCGCCTGCCACAAGCGGCGTGCCGCACGGGCAAAACCCCAGTCACGCCACACACTGCCCAGATAAAACGGGTTGACGCTATGCGCCTCGATGCCCGGCACGGCTTCCCATTTGCGGTTGATCAGCAGGGTATGCAGCGCCGCATGGCCTTGCAGCTGGCGCAAAATGGCGCTGACGACGCGCTCGGCACCGCCAGCGGGATTGAATTTCTGGCGGATGATGGCAATACGCTTCATGCCAGTTCCTCGTGCAAACTGTCTACTGCGGCCAACACCTGCTGCACGCTGATTTTTTCCAGGCATTCGCTGCGCCAGCTGCCACCGCAACCGGCATTGCCACAGGGACGGCAGGCCATGCTGGCCGCCACCACGCGGTGCGGCACCTGCCACGGGCCCCATTCGATATCGCCGGACGGGCCAAACAAGGCCACACAAGGCGTTTGCACAGCGGCGGCAATATGCATGGGCACCGAGTCCACACCGATATACAACCGCGCCGCGGCAATGGCCGCCGCCAGTTCTTTCAGGCTGAGCTGGCCCGCCAGGCTGGCCACCGGCCGCTGCAAACGCGCACTAATGTCAGCCAGCATGGCCATTTCGTCTGCGCTGGGGGCCGCGGTCAGCAAAATCTGCTCGCCACGGGCGGTGAGCTGGTTGATCAGCTCGGCCATTTTTTCCGCTGGCCAGCTCTTGAACAACCAGCGCGAGGTGGGGTGTACCAGCACGTAGCCGCCAGGCACCAGGCCCGATGCGGCCAACTTGGCCGCCAGGCTCGCCTCGGCGCCGGCACCGGGCAGCAGCGTCAGGGCGCGGGCATCTGGCTCGGGGTAAATACCGATGCGGCGCAAGGCATCCAGGTGCACCTCTACCGTGTGGCGGCGGTTACCCGGTACCTGCAGGTAGCGGTGGGTAAAGGTTTTCTTGAAGAAGCGGCCATACGGCCCCTGTGGGCCTACCGACCAGCGCGGCTTGAGCAAGCGCACCAGCCAGGCACCGCGATTATGCTCGGTCAGCGTGATGACCAGATCGTACTGACGCGACTTCAGCACCGACAGCAGCTGCCATTCGGCACGCAGCTGGCCCAGCGGGCCTAGCTTCTTCCACTGCCGGTCTATGGTATGCAGCTGCGACAAAGCCGGGTGACCGGACAGCATCTCGCGCGTGTCGTGGTACACCAGCGCGTCTATCTCGGCGTGAGGTGCGTGCGTTTTCAGCGCCGACAAAACCGGCGAGGACAATAGCACGTCGCCGTGGTGGCGCAGCTTGATCAGCAATACGCGGCGCACGGCCGTCAGATCGATGGCGTCTATGAGCATGAAAAGAAAAAAGCCGGATCAGGCGTCCGGCCCGGCATTCAGTTGTGTCAACAAGTCGGCGATTCTATCAGGGTCTTCACTGCGCAGGATACGCGCAACCTGTGGCGCCAGGGTGTCGAGGTGGCTGTTGAGCACATTCTGCTTCACCGCCAGCAGGTTGGCCGGGTGCATGGAGAAACGGCGCAGCCCCATACCCAGCAGCAAACGGGTCAGGCGCTCGTCACCCGCCATCTCGCCGCATACCGACACCTGCACGCCGGCTTTGGTAGCCGTCTTGATGGTATGGGAAATCAGCTTCAATACCGCCGGGTGTACCGGGTCGTACAGATGGCTTACCGAGTCATCATTGCGGTCTACCGCCAGCGTGTACTGGATCAGGTCGTTGGTGCCGATGGACAGAAAGTCCACGTATTTGACAAAGCTGCCCACTACCAGCGCAGCAGAGGGGATTTCGATCATCGCCCCGACTTCCACCTTGTCGGCGAAGGGGATGTTTTCTTCGCGCAGCTCTTTCTTGGCGTACTCCAGCTGCGCCAGCGCCTGTTTCAGCTCACCCAGGCCGTTGATCATGGGGAACAGGATGCGGATCTTGCCGTACACGGTAGCGCGCAGCAGCGCGCGCAGCTGGGCACGGAACATCAGTGGCTCGGCCAGGCACAGCCGCACGCCAGTCAGACCCAGCGCCGGGTTTTCTGCGGCACCGTGGTTGAGCCAGCGCGGGTTCTTGTCGGCACCCAGGTCCATGGTGCGCACCGTAACCGGGGCGCCATTCGTGGCCTCGGCCACCTCGCGATACGCGGCAAACTGCTCGTCTTCCGACGGCAGGCTGTCGCGCCCCAGAAACAGGAATTCGCTGCGGAACAGCCCTACGCCTACCGCGCCGGATTCCAGCACGTTGGCCGCATCCTGCGGCAGCTCGATATTGGCCAGCAGCTCGATGGGCGTACCATCCTGGGTCAGGGCGTCGGTCTTGCGGATGCTGGACAGCTTGCGTCGTGCTTCTATCCAGTTGCGCTGACGGCGGCGGTATTCGGCCAGTACCGTTTCTTCGGGGTTGATGATCAGCACGCCTTGCTGGCCATCCACCACGATCAGTTCGTCTTCGCGGATCAGCTCGCGCGCGTGGTGCAGCGCAATGACCGACGGCAGGTCCAGGCTGCGGCCCAGAATGGCGGTGTGGCTGGTGGCGCCACCCACATCGGTCACAAACGCGGCGACGCTTGAATCCTTGAAATACACCATATCGGCCGGCGACAGGTCGTGCGCCACCAGAATGGCGTCCTCGTCCATGTCTTCGACAAACTGCAAGTCGGTGCTGTGGCCGGCCAGGTTCTTGAAGATGCGCTCCACTACCTGCAGCACGTCGTGCTTGCGCTCGCGCAGGTAGTCTTCCTCGATGGCGTCAAATTGCTCCACCAGGGTGTCGCACTGCAGTTTCAGCGCCCATTCGGCGTTGCAACGCTGGCTGTCGATCAGGTCACGCGGGTCGCGCGAGATGGTCACGTCGGACAGCAGCATGATATGCAGGGACAGAAACGCCCCCAGCTCCGCAGGGGCATTTTCAGGGATGCTGCCCCACAGCAGCTCCAGCTGCTTGCGGGTATCGCGCACGGCGCTATCGAAACGCTGCTGCTCGGCGGCGATCTCACTGTCGTCCAGCACCAGATGCACCACGTCGTCCATGCTTTGCGATAGCAAATGTGCCCTGCCGATGGCCACACCGCCACCGATCGGTACACCGTGCAACACGATACTCATGCTTGCTCCCCTGCCTATTTATTGTCGCGGGCGTTTATTCCGCCTCGTCGAAGCGGTTGTTGATCAGTTCGACCAACGCCGCCATGGCCTGCTCTTCGTCTTCCCCGTTCGTTTCCAGCTCGACCGTGGCGCCCTTGGCCGCGGCCAGCATCATCACTCCCATGATGCTTTTGCCGTTGACGCGGCGACCGTTGCGGGCAATCCAGACCTCGGCCTTGAAGCGGCTGGATATCTGGGTAAATTTGCTGGAAGCACGTGCGTGCAGCCCCAATTTATTGATGATTTCAATTTGCTGTTTTTGCATGTTTCCCCTCCGGAAGCATATAGAAGACCCCTTCCAGGCCCCCGGTAATGGCCTTGCTGACCACGATTTCCAGTGGCTGGCTGCTATAACTCAGCGCGCGCACCAGCATGGGCAGGTTTACCCCTGCCACGGCCTCTACCCGGCCAGCCTGTACCAGGCGGCCAGTAATGTTGGCAGGCGTGCCACCGACCATATCGGTCAGTACCACCACGCCGTCCCCTTGTTCCAGCTGTGCAATCAGACCTTCGGCCTCCAGGCGCTTGGCCTCGGGGTCGTCGTGTTTTTCCACGCCCATGATCGCCAGGTTATCCGGCACCCGGCCTAGTACATGATGGGCACAGTCAGCCAGGCTCAAGCCCAGATTGCCATGCGAAATTAGTAGTACACCAACCATATTCTTCACCCCGGCGCATGCCGGCTATTGCCAACGCGTCAAACACTACCGTACAGGCAGCCCCTGGAGGCAGCACCCTCAGGCACCTTCTGCCGAGCTGCGATACCAGCCCAGCTGCGGTGCCAGCGACACCACCTCACCCACGATGATCAATGCAGGTGAGCTGATACTATTCGCACGAATCAAGGCAGGCAAGGTGTCCAGTGTCCCCAGCACGGTTCTTTGCCGGGGTGTCGTGGCTTGTTCCACTACGGCAGCGGGTGTATCGCGGGCTTTTCCATGACCAATGAATGCCTGGCAAAGTTCCTCTGCCATGGCCAAGCCCATGTACACCACCACGGTTTGCCCGCTTCGCGTCAACGCTGGCCAGTCTAGCGTAATGCTACCGTCCTTTTTATGACCTGTGACAAAGGTCACCGACTGGGCATGGTCACGGTGTGTCAGCGGGATACCGGCATACGCCGCGGCCCCGCTGGCCGAGGTAATACCCGGCACCACTTCAAACGGTATATGGTTGGCCGCCAGCAGGGCAATTTCTTCGCCACCACGGCCAAAAGTAAACGGGTCACCGCCTTTGAGGCGCAACACGCGCTTGCCCTCCTGCGCCAGCCGCACCAGCAGTGCGTTGATGTCTTCTTGCGGCAAGGTGTGGTTGGCGCGCTGCTTGCCGACAAACACACGCTCCGCGTCACGGCGTACCAGCTCCAGCAGCTCGGGAGCAACCAGGTTGTCGTACAGCACCACATCGGCCTGCTGCATCAGGCGCAGAGCGCGGAAGGTCAGCAAGTCGGGGTTGCCAGGGCCGGCGCCCACCAGGTAGACCGCGCCGGCAGGCGCCGTATCTGCTGCGGCCAACCTGCGCTGCATATCATCGCGTGCCGCGGCCTCGTCGCCATTCATCACCTGTTCGGCCAGCGGGCCTTCCAGCACGGCTTCCCAGAAAGCACGGCGCTCTTCCACATTGCCAAAGCGGGCTTTCACCTGCTCGCGAAAACCGGCGGCAAAGCGGGCCAGCCGGCCAAAGCCGGCCGGAATCAGGCTTTCCAGCCGCGCGCGTACCAGGCGTGCCAGCACCGGCACACCACCGCCGGTCGACACCGCAATCACCAGCGGGGAGCGGTCCACAATAGCCGGGGTGATGTAGCTGGACAGCTCCGGGTCATCCACCACGTTTACCGGGATATTGCGTGCCTGTGCCGTATCCGACACCACACGGTTGACGGCGCGCACGTCCGTCGCAGCCACCACCAGTTTGTAGTCGCCAATGTGTGCCGGCTCGAAGTTGGCCGCAATATGTACCAGCTCACCGCTAGCCGCCATCTGTGCCAGCTCCGGTGCCAGCTCGGGGGACACCACGGTCAGCCGGGCACCCGCCGACAGCAACAGCCGGGCTTTGCGCAGGCCGACTTCGCCCCCGCCAACCAGCAAGCAGGGTTCGCCCTGCAAGCGCATGAAAATCGGAAAATACTCCACATAGCCTCCTGCCAGAATGCACTCGAGCATAACCCGCAGTGTCACGCTTGGCGACCGCTACACGACAGGGACAGCCTGCCTGATCATGAAAAAATCATAACGCGATACGCAAGTCATGACAGTTTTCCTTTTATCGCTACAATCCAGAGTAAGCACGCTTTCGCCGTGCGCGCCCAGCCATGGAGAACAATGTGCCGGCCACTGCCACACTGGAAAAAGCCCTCAGCGCCCTGCCGGGTGGCTACTTGCTACTGGATGAAGCCCGAAGGGTCTGCTTTGCTACCGCGCGGTTCTACCAGCTACTGCACTGCGCACCGCTGCAGTACGGCCAACCGCTGCCCGCCGGCCTGTTGCCAGAGGAGCTGCGGCCGGCACTGCAGGCCGGACAAGCGCATGCCAGCCAGCAAGTCTATGCTGGCCAGTTGCTGGACTGGCTGCTGACACCCTTGCCGGATGGCACCATGCTGAGCATCCGCGAAGACCGGCAAACCTTTCGCAACCTGATTGAAAACTCGCCGGACATCATCAGCCGCTACGACCCGCAGCTGGTCTGCCTGTACGCCAATAGTGCCCTCGCCCGTTACTCGCCCATCCCCCCGGCCTTGCACGTTGGCCTGGGCATAGAAGAGCGCGGCCTGCCGGCGCACGTGTGCGACGCGTTTCGCCATGCCAGTAGCCAGGTACTGGCCAGCGGTAAACCGGTAACTTTTGAAAACCAGCTGAATCACCACGACAGGCACTACGTGTTTGAATCGCGGCTGTTCCCCGAAACCGACGAGCATGGCCAGGTGCAATCGTTGCTATGCATTGACCGGGACATCAGCGAAGAGCACGCCATGCGGCTATGGCAGGCCGACGAAAACCGCCTGCTGGAAATGATTGCCAACGACCGCCCCATGAAAGAAGTCATGGTGTGGACCTGCCATATGATCGAGTCGCAAATCGAAGGCTCGATGTGCTCCATCATGCTGCTGGACGATGAGGGCATACACCTGCGCGTGGCTGCCGGCCCCAGCCTGCCAGACGAATACAAGGCACAAGTAGACGGCATCACCATTGGCGCCAGCGTCGGTTCTTGCGGCACTGCCGCCTTTACCGGCGAAGCCGTGATCGTGACGGATATCCAGCAGCACCCGTTCTGGGCCGAGTTTGCCGCGCTAGCCAGCCTGCACAATCTGCGCACCTGCTGGTCTTACCCTATCAAGTCGCACGATGGCCGCGTGCTGGGCACCTTTGCCATCTATTTTGCCCACCCCTGCGCGCCCGACAAGCACAGCGAGTACATCACCCTGCGCACCTCGCACCTGATGGCCATAGCCATCCAGCAGGAGCGCCGCGCCAGCCAGCTGTTCCAGCTCGCCACGCAAGACTCGCTAACCGGGCTATATAACCGCCGCCACTTCATGACCCTGGCCGAAGAAGCCTGCAACAGCCACCCGCTGCCGGCCAAACCGCTCTGCATGCTGATGTTTGACCTGGACCACTTCAAACAGGTAAACGACCGCTACGGCCATGCCGCAGGAGATGAGGCACTGCGCTCGTTTGCCCGCATTTTGCAGGACAGCCTGCGGGCTCAAGACCTGGTCTGCCGCATGGGCGGCGAAGAGTTTGCCGCGCTGCTCACCGACACCAGCCCGACAGACGCCATGGCCGCAGCCCAGCGCATCTGCCGCCTGGTGGCACAAACACCGGTATTGAGCCACGGCCAAAGCATTGCCCTGACCGTCAGTATCGGCCTGACGTGCAGGCTGCCTGGCCAGGCACTGGGCGACATGATGCGCCAGGCCGACAAGGCACTCTACGAAGCCAAAAACTCGGGGCGCAACCGCGTACATATCGCCAGCCATGCCTAATCGCCGTGCGGGGCGGCCACCATGACGCAATTGCGCCCGGCACGCTTGGCTGCGTAAAGCAGGTCATCTGCCTGGTGCAGTAATTTTTCCGGATTCACCTCGACCTCGTCCCAGCACACCAGCCCCGCCGAAAAGGTACAGCACAGCACCGCCTGCCCGGCCGCCACGGGAAAACGGGCAAACTGCTCGCGCAAGCTGTCGAGCTTGTATTGCGCGTCCGCCAGGCTGACACCCGGTAACAACAGGCAAAACTCTTCCCCGCCATAGCGGGCAAACACATCCTGTTCGCGCAGCGACTGGCAGACAAACCGTGCCAGTTGCCGCAGCACTTCATCCCCCGCCGCATGGCCATGGCGATCGTTGACTTGCTTGAAATGATCCACATCCAGCATGGCAATGGCCACATGCCGGTACGGCGGCACCCTCTGGCGCAGCTGTAGCAAAGCCTCATCCAGACCACGGCGGTTCAGGGCTCCGGTCAGGCTGTCTTGCAAGGTTTCGCGCACCAGATGCTGGGTGCGCCGCCGCAAGATCACCATCAAGAAACCGAAGCTGCCATAAATCGTGGCGGTCGAGACAAACAGGTATAACAGCGGGTCGGCCACCTCCATCAAGAGCGTGAACTCGGCCAGCCAGCCCAGTACGGCCAACCTCAGACAGAACGTTACCGCCCCCAGGGCATATAGCGTGGTAAGAATGGGGTAGCCATGGCGGATAAGCCGCTCGATCTGCCAGTGCAGCCAGGAAAGACGGGCAAACACGACACCCAGTGCCAAGGTATTCCACAGCAAGGCCCAGTATTCAGGCAGCAAGGGGGTATTCGCCAGTACGCTCAGCAAACACAGCACACCATCAGCCCAGTACGTAAGCCGCCGCCCCTGCAGGCTGGCCAGCACCAGAGCGAACTGCTGATACCCACCGAGCAGCAGCCCCATGCTCAGCGCATCCAGCCAGCGCCAGCTCAGCACGGGCTGTGCCTCCACCACCAAACCTGCGGCAATACACAAACAGCCTTGCAGCCAGATACGCCGCTCCCGCACCAGCTCTGCCTGGCTGGCGGCAAAACGCCAGCTGCTCCAGCCCACCAGGATAATGGTGAGGGCGATGGGCAGAATATGGACATCGATCATGGCAAGCGCAGGCCCCGATAAACAGACTTACTGCGTTATAGCGCAGCCCCTCACGCCGCTGCGGCCAACCTCGGTGCACCAAGCGCCTGGCAGGCCATATGCCACCCAAGCCTTTACCTGTACGTGCGCCGCTATCCCGCAGACAAAACAAAGCCTGTTTGCGAACAAACAGGCTTTGTCATCCACCCAGGCCGGGCTTAGTGCGCCGCTTCCCAGCTATCGCCTACGCCCACTTCGGCCAGCAGCGGCACCTTCAGCGCCGCCACACCGGCCATCAGCTGCGGCAGGCGGGTACGCACCAGGTCCAGCTCGTCCTGCGCCACTTCCAGCACCAGTTCATCGTGTACCTGCATGATCAGGCGGCTGCGCAGGCCGTCCTGCAGCAGCCAGCCTTGTACCGCGATCATCGCCAGCTTGATCAGGTCGGCGGCGGTGCCCTGCATCGGCGCGTTGATGGCGGCGCGCTCGGCGCCGGCGCGGCGTGCCTGGTTGCCGGCGCGGATGTCCGGCAGGTACAGGCGGCGGCCGAATACCGTCTCTACATAGCCCTGCTCGGCGGCCTGCTCGCGGGTACGCTGCATGTAGTCGGCCACGCCGGGGTATTTGCGGAAGTAGCTGTCGATATACAGCTGCGCTGCGTCGTTGCTAATACCCAACTGCGAGGCCAGGCCGTATTTGCCCATGCCGTAGATCAGGCCGAAGTTGATGGCCTTGGCGGCGCGGCGCTGCTCGCTGCTGACCTCGGCCAGCGGGGTGCCGAACACCTCGGCGGCGGTGGCCTTGTGAATGTCCTCGCCACTGGCAAAGGCGGCCAGCATGCCTTCATCGGCAGACAGATGCGCCATGATGCGCAGCTCGATCTGCGAATAGTCGGCGCTGACAATCACGAACCCTGGCTGGGCGATGAAGGCCTCGCGCACGCGGCGGCCTTCGGCGGTACGCACCGGAATGTTCTGCAGATTGGGTTCGCTGCTGGCCAGGCGGCCGGTAATGGCCACTGCCTGTGCATAAGTGGTGTGCACGCGGCCAGTCTGTGGATTAATCAGCGTCGGCAGCTTGTCGGTGTAGGTGGACTTCAGCTTGGCCAGGCCGCGGTACTGCAGAATCAGCTTGGGCAGCGGGTGGTCCAGCGCCAGTTTTTCCAGCACTTCCTCGTCGGTAGAGAAGCCACCCGACGGCGTTTTGCGCACGCCCTTGGTGGGGATACCCAGCTTGCCGAACAGGATTTCCTGCAGCTGCTTGGGCGAGTTCAGGTTGAACGGCTGGCCGGCCTGCTCGTAAGCCTGCTGCTCCAGCTGCAGCATCTCACTGCCCAGCTGGTGGCTCTGTGCGGCCAACTTGTCGCGGTCGATCAGCACGCCGGTGCGCTCCATGGCAAACAGCACCTCGGCCACCGGCAGCTCCATGTCGCGGTACACACTGCCCAGCGCACCGGCAAGCTGTGGGGCAAAGTGCTGTGCCAGGCGCAGGGTGATGTCGGCGTCTTCGGCGGCGTAGTTGGCCGCCACCTCTACCGCCACTTCTGCAAAGCCGATCTGTTTGGCGCCCTTGCCGCAGATTTCCTCGTAGGTAACGGTGGTTTCGCCCAGGTGGCGGCGCGCCAGGTCGTCCATGCCGTGGCGCTCGTGGCTTTCGATCACATAAGACCCCAGCAGCGTATCGTCCACCACCCCGCGCAAGGTAATGCCGTGGTTGGCCAGCACGTGGCGGTCGTACTTCAGGTTCTGCCCCAGCTTGGGCCGGCTGGCGTCTTCCAGCCACGGTTTGAGCTGCGCCAGGGTGGCGTCAAAGTCCAGCTGCTGCGGCGCGTCCGGGCCGCAGTGCGCCAGCGGCAGGTAGGCGGCTTCGCCCGCCTGCACAGCAAAGCTGAGGCCGACAATGCGCGCCTGCATCGGGTCCAGGCTGGTGGTTTCGGTGTCCACCGACACTACCTCGGCGCTGGCTAGCTTGTGCAGCCAGGCGTCCAGCTGGGCCTGGGTGAGAATGGTCTCATAGTGGCGTTCCACTGCCGGCGGCGGCGGCAGCTGCGGCTCGATGCCGGCGGCAATGGCCGACACGGTGTCCAGCTCGTCGCCGAACAGGCTGCCGCTGACGTGCAACGGTGCCTGCACCGGCACAGGGTTGGCCGCTACCGCACCGCCCAGCTTGTCGTTCACCTCGCGCAGGAAGGTGCGGAAGCCGCACTGGGCAAACAGCACCGCCAGCTGTGCATACTGCTTGCTGCCGTGGCGCAGGCTGTCCATGCCTTGCGGCAGCTCGTGGTACAGCTCCACATCGCACTTGATGGTGATCAGCTCGCGCCCGCGCGGCAGCCAGTCCAGCACGGCGCGAAGGTTTTCGCCCACCTTGCCACCCACGTTGGCCGCATTCTCCATCACCGCCGCCAGCGAGCCGTACTGTTCCAGCCATTTCACCGCCGTCTTCGGGCCGCATTTATCCACGCCCGGCACGTTGTCCACCTTGTCGCCGATCAGCGTCAGGTAGTCGATGATCAGGTTCGGCGGCACGCCGAACTTTTCCTTCACGCCGGCTTCGTCCAGGTTTTCGTTGGTCATGGTATTGACCAGGCTGACGGCGGGCGTTACCAGCTGCGCCATGTCCTTGTCGCCGGTGGAGATGATCACCTGCAAGCCGACGGCCTCGGCCTGGCGCGCCAGCGTGCCGATGACATCGTCGGCCTCCACGCCTTCCACCATCAACAGCGGCCAGCCACTGGCGCGCACCACCTCGTGCACGGTCTCGATCTGCGCGGCCAGCTCGGCCGGCATGGACGGGCGGTTGGCTTTGTATTCGGGGTACAGCTCGTCGCGGAAAGTCTTGCCCTTGGCGTCGAATATGCAGGCGCTATAATCGAATTGGACTTCCTTTTCCAAACGGGCCAGCATGTTCACCATGCCGTAGATGGCACCGGTGGGCTCCCCCTGCGGCGAACGCAAGTCGGGCATCGCGTGAAAGGCGCGATACAAATAAGAAGAGCCATCGATCAATAACAGGGTTTTCATAATCAAAAAGGGCTAAGGTATGGGCTTGCACGATAAATTACCGCAAACAAGCGACCGTTACGCGATGATGCAACGCTTCCGGGCGCGCGAAGCGTGGCACGTGATGAAGATTTTGTCGGAATTCGTCGAATCCGCCGAAGAGCTGCAAACCATTACACCTGCAGTAAGCATCTTTGGCAGCGCACGAACGCCGCGTGACCACCCGTATTATAAGCTCACCGAGGACATCGCCCGCCTGCTTTCCGACGCCGGTTTTTCGGTGATCTCCGGCGGCGGCCCCGGCATCATGGAAGCGGCCAACAAGGGCGCCTTTTACGGCAAGAGCCCGTCGGTGGGCCTGAACATCGTGCTGCCGCACGAGCAGCGCCCCAACGAGTACCAGGACCTTAGCCTGAAATTCGACCACTTCTTCAGCCGCAAGGTGATGTTTGTCAAACACGCACTGGCCTATGTGGTGATGCCGGGCGGCTTTGGCACGCTGGACGAGATGTTCGAGGCACTGACGCTGATCCAGACCGGCAAGAGCCGCAAGATGCCCATCATCCTGTGTGGCAGCGCTTTCTGGGGCGGGCTGCTGGACTGGGTACGCCAGCGCCTGGCCGGCGACGGCATGATCAACCCGGCCGACCTCGACCTGCTGCAGCTGATCGACGACCCGCAGGAAATCGTGGAAACCATTTTCCGTTTTTACGAAACGCGCGGCTTCGAAACGCTGCCGGAAGAGCGCGAACAGCTGCTAAACCTGTAGAATTGGCCTGACAGAGGGGGCAACAGCCCCCCGCCACCAAGCCCAGGACCAAGGAAACCCTCATGCAGCGCCTTTTGCTGGCTACCCTTATGGCAGCCTCGCTCGCGGCTTACGCCGATACGCCCCCCGCCACCGTCCCGCCACCACCGGCCACGCTCAGCGGCCCGCAGCCGGAAGTTCGCGTTTACCAGAACGGCCCGGACACCGTGGAAGAATACCGGATGAACGGCAAGGTCTATATGGTGAAAGTCACCCCGCAGGGTGCACCGGCCTACTTCATGATGGATGAAGACGGCAAAGGCGTGATGCAGCGTGTTTCCCCTTCCCAGCAGCAGGTTACCCCGCGCTGGGTGCTGATGACGTTCTAGGAGGCCGCCATGTCCGTGTACACCTCGGTTTCCAACGACGACATGCAGGCCTGGCTGCAGCGCTACGCGCTGGGCGAGCTGGTAGAACTCAAAGGCATCGCCGCCGGCATCACCAATACCAACTACTTTGTCACCACCACGCACGGCCGCTATGTGCTGACGCTGTTCGAGGTACTGCGGCTGGAAGAGCTGCCGTATTTCCTGCAGCTCAAAAGCCACCTGTCGCGCCACGGCGTCGCCTGCCCGGCGCCGATTGCCGACCACAACGACCAGTTTGCCTCGCTGCTGGCCGGCAAGCCCGCCTGCCTGGTGAGCTGCCTGCACGGTAGCGATGTCAGCGCCCCCAATACGGCACAGTGCCACGCGGTGGGTGAAATGCTGGCACAAATGCACATGGCTGGCGCGACCTTCCCGCTGCGCATGGATAACCCGCGCGGCCCGGCCTGGTGGGCACACACTGCCAGCACGCTATACGACGCCATGCCCGCAGCCGACGCCGCCATGCTGCGCGACGAGATCGCCTTCCAGGCCAGCCATCGCTTCGACTTCTTGCCACAGGGCGTGATCCACGCCGACCTGTTCAAAGACAACGTGCTGATGGATGGCGACCGCATTGCCGGTTTTATCGACTTCTACTACGCCTGCAACGACATCCTGCTATACGACATCGCCATTGCCGTGAACGACTGGGCCCGCCTGCCGGACGGCAGCATCGACGATACCCTGGCCAGCGCCTTGCTGGCCGGCTATCAGGCCGTGCGCCCGCTCAACGCCAGCGAAGCCGATGCCTGGCCGGTGATGCTGCGCGCGGGGGCACTACGCTTCTGGGTATCGCGCTTGCTGGACTTCCACCAGCCTGCTAGCGGCGAGCTGACCTTTACCAAAGACCCGGGGGTTTTCCAGCAGCTGTTGGCCGCACACCGCCAACGCACGCGCTTCTGGCTGTAATTTCAGAGAGTATCTATCGAAATAACTAGTAGCAAAAAAGCATACCCAAGTCATATTGCGGCAGGCACAGCTTGCTACTAACATGCAGCACTACCCCCCAACGCATGGAGCATCAACATGAAAAAGAACCTGCTACTGCTGGCCCTGCTGGCTCCGCTGGCTGCCTACGCAGTGGACAGCAGCAAAGACGAATACATTGGCGGCAACCTGTCCCTGAGCCGTCACAGCGTCACAATGCCTGGCTACACCACCACCAAGACAGACAACAACGGCAACGGCTACGGCCTGCGCGCCGGCTTCTACAGCCACGACAAGCTGTCCTGGGAGCTGGACTACCAGAACTACGGTAAAAGCGAGCGTACCCTCAGCAACGGCAGCAAAGTGGAATCCGAGCTGTCCAGCGTAGGTGTCAGCGCCATTGGCCACCTGCCGCTTAACGAAAAACTGGGCCTGTACGGCCGTGCCGGCATGGCGCGCGTAGAAAGCAAAACTACCGGTGCCAACAGCTTCAAGGCGCGTAAAACCGTACCGGTGATCGGCATTGGCGTAGAATCCCAGATTCAGCCCGATCTGCGTGCTTTTGTAGAAATCGCCCAGACCGGCAAGGTAAAATCCAGCACCGGCGGCCAGGAAGATACTCACTCCGGTACCCGCCTGAGCGGTGGCATCACCTATCATTACTGATAGCGGCATGCCTGACACAACAGCCCGCCTGGCGGGCTGTTTTGCATTTATCGCCCCCTTTCACCCACCGACACGAGACCCCGTATGCCCCCACGCCTGTTACTAGTAGAAGATGACCAACGCCTGGCCGACCTGGTACGCGTCTATCTGAGCAAGCACGGTTACGAGGTACTGCATCATGGCAGGGGCGATACCGCAGCCGAGCAGATCCTGGCGGAAAACCCGGATCTGGTCATACTGGACGTGATGCTGCCGGGCAAGGACGGCTTTGAAGTCTGCCGCGATATCCGCCCGCGCTACCATGGCCGCATCCTGATGATGACCGCGCGCGACGAGGAAATCGACGAAATCCTGGGGCTGGAGCTCGGTGCCGACGACTACCTCACCAAACCGGTAGAGCCGCGGCGGCTGCTGGCGCGCATCCGCGCCCTGCTACGCCGTAGCGAAGGCGAAAGCAGCCAGGCCAGCGAAGAGGGCCGCATCGTGTTTGGCCAGTTCACCATCAGCCAGGCGACCCGCGAGGCCGCACTGGGTAGCGACACGCTGGAGCTCACCACCGCCGAATTCGACCTGCTGTGGCTGCTGGCCAGCCACGCCGGTGAAATCCTGTCGCGCGACGACATCATGAATGCGCTGCGCGGTATAGGCTTTGACGGGCTGGACCGTTCCATCGACGCCCGCATCTCGCGCCTGCGCAAAAAGCTGGGCGATAACCCCGATACGCCAACGCGCATCAAGACCGTGCGCGGCAAAGGCTACCTGTTCTCGCGGAGCGATTGGGAGTGAAACCACCCGCCACGTTGGCCGCATTGTTTGCCCGCTATTTCGTGCAAACCATGGTGGTACAGTTCATCCTGCTACTGGGTTTTGTCACCCTGCTGATCTTCCTGACCTCCGGCGCCGACCGCGACCGCATAGAGCAGCAAATGGATGGCACCGTGCGCATGATCCAGCGCCAGCTGCTGGCGCAGCCCCCCGCCCGCCGGCCAGCCGAGCTGGCCACCATCAACGAGCTGTTCGCCTACCCCATCAAACTGCTGCCTGCCATACCCGCCGGTCTGGGCGACGACGCACGCGCCAGGCTCGCCAGCGGCCAGAGCTGGCTGGATTACGGCAACGAGCTGCTGTATGCGCCCTTGCCCGGTACGCGCCAGGTACTGCAGCTAGGCCCGCTCAACCAGGAGGCCGAGCCACATAACTTCCTGCAAACCGAATGGGGCTTGTTCCTGCTGTGGTTCGGCTTCTTTGGCCTACCCATGGGCGTGTTGATCTACCTGAACCTGCGCCCGCACTGGCAGTCGCTCATCGCCCTGCGCAGCACCGCCAACCAACTGGCAGAGGGCGATTTGTCCGCCCGAGCCGCCACGCTGAAAAGCCCCTTGTTTGCCCCCTTGGGCAGCGTCATCAACGACATGGCCACCGCACTGGAGCGCCAGGTGGAAACCCGCCAGGCGCTGGCACACGCCGTGGCGCACGAGCTGCGCACCCCGGTGGCGCGCCTGCGCTTTGGCCTGTCCATGCTGGACGAGGCGGAAGACGATGACGAACGCCAACAATACCGCGAAGGCATGGAGCGCGACCTCACCGAGCTGGACGAGCTGCTGAACATCAGCCTCAGCTACGCGCGGCTGGATCGTGGCGAAGTAGCGCTACAATACGAAACCGTGGACCTGAACGAATGGTTTGACGACCTCATCGACCTGATGCAGCCGCTACGGCCCGGCCAGCTGCAGCTTGGCCTGGACTGCCAGCCCGGCAGCGCCACCTTCGACCGCAAACTGATGTACGTGGCCACGCGCAACCTGCTGCTGAACGCCTTCAAGTACGCCGGCAGCCAGGTACACATGACCGTCAGCCTGGACGGCGGCCAACTGCACATTGCCGTGGAGGACGACGGCCCCGGTATTCCCGCAGCAGAACGCGAGCGCATTTTCGAGCCCTTCCAGCGCCTGGACCGCTCGCGCGACCGCGCCACCGGCGGCCACGGCCTGGGGCTATCGTTTGTCCGCCTGATTGCCCTGCACCACGGCGGCCATGCCCACGCCGGCGTAGCCAGCCTGGGCGGTGCACGCATGGCCATGACCCTGCCGCAGCACCCTGCGGCCAACTAGAGCCTGTTAACGCTATTGTTGATACGGCGGCGCTTGTCAGGCGGCCCTGTCACACAGCGTCACACAACGGCATGTTGGCCGTACATTCCCCGCACGCAAGCGACATAGTGTTAAGACGCCCAGCTAGGCACAATGGCTCCATCGACATCGCAGATGACCCAACAGGAGCCTCACATGAAAAAGCTGATTATTGCCACCCTCTTCGCCGCTGCCGGCACCACCGCATTCGCAGCCGATACCGGCACCTATGTATTCGGCAACCTGGGCGTGTCCGCCAACCAGTGGACCCTGAAAGACGGCTCCGCCGCCAAAGCCGGCGTGAGCGACAAGAAAGTAAAGAATGACGATGCCACATCCGGCATGTTTGAAGTGGGTGTCGGCCAGCGCGTAAACGACAACTTCGCCGTAGAAGGCAGCTACCTGAACCACGGTGATGGCACCGAGCTCAAAGGCGCAGGCAAGCTGGACTACGACGCCTTTCGTGTCGCTGCACTTGGCATTATCCCTGTAAACGACCAGTTCGAAGTGTACGGCAAGGTATCGGCCAACCATATCCGCAGCAAGTTCACCAGCAGCACCGCCGCGCTGCAGGGTAGCAAGGACAGCACCTTCGGCATGGGCCTGGGTGTGGGTGCCAACTACAAGCTGAACAAGCAGGTGAGCCTGCGTGCCGAGTACGACGGCATCGGCAACATCAAGCATAAAGAGATCACTGACACCGCCCCGGTAGGCGCGCTGAAAGTGGGCATGACTTACCGCTTCTAAGCCCGACGGCGGCCTGATACAAGGCAACAGGCCGCCTGCTTGACCCGTTTTACCCCGTTTCTCCTCGTGTGTATTCCCTGCCCGCCTCGCGGTGGGCATCTCCTAAGTGAGTGCTAGTGCGTTGCTTGGCCCGTCCCCTGGACGGGCATTTTTTTTGCGGCCAACTTCAGGCCGGTGCGCCCTCTGGCTGGCGGCGCTGGCGTATCCACGACTCGAACTGTGTCGGCGGCAGTGGCTTGGCGTACAAATAACCCTGCCCCAGCACGCAGCCGCGATTATTCAGGCATTGCTGGTCGCCCTCGGTTTCAATCCCCTCGGCTACCGTGGTCAGGTTCATGCGTTTGGCCAGCTCGATGACGCTATGCACCACGTTTTCCAGGTGCGACTTATGGCTGATGGACTGTACCAGCGACTGGTCGATCTTCAGCTCGGTAAACGGGAAACGCACCAACTGCTGCATGGTGGCAAAGCCGGTACCGAAATCGTCTATCGACAAGCCAAAGCCCGCCAGACGCAGGCGCGCGGCCACGCCCATGGCCTCGGCCAGGTTGTCGGCAACGGCGGTCTCGGTAATCTCGAAAATGATATAGCGCGGCGGCACCTTGCTCTGCGCCACCTGCTGCTCGATGCGCCCCACCAGCTCGCCACTATCCATGGACAGCGCCGACAGGTTGATGGACATGGGCAGGCGCAAGCCGCGCCGCGCCCACTGCTGCCACTGCGCCAGGCCTTGTTGCAGCATCAGCAACGTCAGCTCGGTGCTCCAGCCGCAATGTTCGATCACCGGGATAAAACGCGATGGCATCACCACATCGTCACCTTGCGGCCAACGTGCCAGCAGTTCGGCACCTTTCAATAGCTGGCCATGCAAGGTCACCTTGGGCTGGTAGTACGGCACGATCTCGGCACGGTCCAGCGCCAGGCGGATATCGCTATCGGTACACAAAGGCTGGCTCTGCCCGCTACTGGCGCCCTGCTGGTAAGCACGGCTTACCAGGTCGCCCAACTCGGCCAGGCTAATGGGCTTTTGCAAGGCGCCCAGCACCGGCAGGCCCAGCTCGCGGCCCATCAGCTCTACCGTGGCGATCAGCATCGGGTCTTTGGCCGAGGCCACCACCACCGGCGTGATCAGGCCTTCGCGCGCCATGCGCTGCAGTACCTGCACGCCATCGACTTTGGGCATTTCCAGATCGAGCACCAGCAAAGAAGGCAGGCGCTCGCGCATGGCTTGCAGCGCCTCTTCGCCGTTGCGGGCAGTACGCACCTCGCTGATCCGCATCTTGCGGCATAGCTCCGCCAGCAGCAAAAGCTGCGACGGGCTGTCATCCACGATCAGAACATCTTGCAATGTAAACTTGGGCATGGGCCGCCATCCTGCTAATGGGGTCGTACACGGTGGCGCCTGGCATCAGGCGCCATGTTTATGCCTGAATATTAAACACCGCTTATTAAAATTCAAGGACATACCCCGCATTAGTGTTTACTAATGGCCGCCGGTAGCGCCTCCAGCGACAGCACATCGCGCGCCGCACCCAGCTTGATGGCTTCTTTGGGCATGCCGAATACCACACAGCTTTGCTCGTCCTGGGCAATGGTATGCGCGCCGGTATCGTGCAGCTCTTTCAAGCCCTTGGCGCCGTCGTCGCCCATGCCGGTCATGATCACACCCAGCGCATTGCGCCCGGCAAACTTGGCGGCGGAGCGGAACAGCACGTCCACCGACGGCTTGTGCCGGCTTACCGGCGGGCCATCGACAATATCCACGTGGTAAAACGCCCCGCTGCGCTTGATCATCATGTGCTTGCCGCCCGGCGCAATCAGCGCGCGGCCGGGAATGATGCGGTCACCGTTGGCCGCTTCTTTTACTTCGATCACCGACAGCCGGTTCAGCCGCTCGGCAAACGACGAGGTAAAGCGCTCCGGCATGTGCTGCACAATGGCAATACCCGGGCAGCCGCGCGGCAGGCGGGTCAGAATATGCTCCAACGCCTGCGTACCGCCGGTGGAGGTGCCGATCACCACAATGCGCTCGGTGGTGCTGAACATCTCGCGCCCGGTGGGCGCGTCCAGCACGGCATCGGCAGACAGCTTGCTGGGCGTGGCCAATAGTGGCTTGCCGCCAGCTGGTGCAGCGGGGGCTGGCGCGACCCGCACATTGCCCATGCGTGCAGAGGCAGCTGCTTTTACCGCCTGTACCAGCGCGTTACCGTTGGCCTCCAGAAATGCTTTTACCCCGCCGGTAGGCTTGGCGATCACTTCTACCGCGCCGGCTGCCAGCGCGTTCATGGCCATGTCCGAGCCTTTTTGCGTCAGCGACGAGCAAATCACCACCGGGGTTGGCCGCGTGCTCATCAGCTGTTTGAGAAAGGTGATGCCGTCCATGCGCGGCATTTCCACGTCCAGCACGATCACATCCGGCCAGCGTGCCTTCATTTTTTCCATCGCCATGATGGGGTCGTGCGCCACGTCGGCCACCTCGATGCCCGAAGCCTGGGTAAACACGGCGGTCAGCACCTGACGCACCACGGCGGAGTCATCTACCAGCATTACCTTGATTGTCATGTTGAAGCCCTTTTTCTATGGCTGACACGATGGCCGGAAGGCACATCGCGTTCATTGCTCTGCCGCACCCACACATCGCCGCAGGCCACGTCAAACAACACCAGCCGTGCGCCGCTACCGCCAAAATCTTCTGCCTGCACGTTCAACCCCAGCTGGGTAGCCAGCAGCCTGGCCATCACGATGTTTTCACCGGGTACGTCGGTGACCTGGCCATCGCGCTCGCTACCCGACAGCACCGACGCGCCGCCGATCAGCTTGACCTGGAACTCGCGCAGTGGCCGCCCGCTACGCAGCGCCTCGCGCACCAGCAATAGCATGGCCTCGTCGGCGTAACGGCCGCTGAAGGTGTCGCTGATTTCGCCGTTTTTGCGCTGCGACAGCAGGTAGTGGCACATGCCGCCCAGCTTCAGCCGCGGGTGCCACAGGGTGATGGACACACACGAACCCAGCAGGGTCTTGATAAGCGCCTCGGCACCGCCGAAATACCATTCGCCGGGCTTCAGGAACACTTCGGTACGCTGGTGGGATTCGCTCATGACAGCTTCCGGTAAATACCCGGCGCCACCAGCTGGATGGGCAGCGGCAGCCCGTGCAGGCTTTCGGAATGGCTCACCAGCAAAAAGCCGCCTACCGACAAGCGGCCCAGCACGCGCTGCACCACTTGCAGCTTGGTAGCCGCGTCAAAGTAGATCAGCACATTGCGCAGGAAAATCACGTGATAAGGCCCGATGGTAGGCAGGTCCTTGTCCAGGTTGATCAGCTGGAAATTCACCTTGCGGCGCAACTCCTTGCACACCATGAAGGTACCGGCGTGCTGGCGCACCCCTTTCAGGCAGAAGCGGCGCAGGTAGTCTGGCGGCATGCCTTCGCAGCGCTGCAGCGCGTAGTGCCCCTTTTCCGCGCGCGCCAGCACGCCCTGGCTGATATCGCTGCCCATCAGCGTCCAGTCGCCATCCATGCCGCGGATATCGGCCAGCAGCATGGCGATGCTCCACACCTCTTCGCCGCTGGACGACGCCGCGCTCCAGATGCGCAGCGTGCCGGCTACCGGGTGCTGGCGCAGCTGCGCCTCCAGCCAGTGAAAGTGCTTGGGCTCGCGAAAGAAGAACGTTTCATGCGTGGTCAGCAGGTCGATGGCCGCCTCGCGTTCGGTGAGCTCGGCCGGGTCCTGCAGCATGCGGAAATACGCCTCGAAGGTGGCCACATTACGTGCGGCCAACCTGCGGGTAAGGCGCTGGTGCACCAGGGTTTTCTTGCCGATGGGGAAATGCACCCCGGTCTGGGCTTTCATCCATACGGCAAAACGTGAAAATGTCGCATCGGATAACTGCATGCTCCCCTCCTTGCGGCCTGCCGGCCAGGCGCCGGCAGCCAGTGCGCTGTGTCGCCCGCCCACGCCGTAGCACGGGCGGGCCGTTTTATACTTCGGCTTCGCGCAGGTCTGCTACCTCGCCGCCATTCATGGCAGACAGCGTGGCCATTTCTTCTACCGACAAGACTTTTTCCACGTCCAGCAGCACCACAAAACGGTTGTCTACCCTGGCCATGCCCGAGATGAAATCCACGCGGATACGGCTACCAAACTGCGGTGGCGGCTCGATATCGGCAGCGCGTATTGCCAGCACCTCGTGCACCGCGTCCACCAGAATGCCGATGTACTGCTGCATCTCTTCGTTGGCCACCTCGATAATCACCACGCAGGTGCGGCGCGACACGCCGGTTTCGTTACGGCCAAAGCGCACCGCCAGGTCGATCACCGGCACCACGGCGCCGCGCAGGTTCATCACGCCGCGGATAAAGGCCGGCATCAACGGCACCTGGGTCAGCGTGGTGTATTCCAGAATCTCCTTGATGGACAAGATACCGATAGCGTAGGTCTCGCCACTGAGCTGAAAAGTCAGGTATTGCAGGACGTCCTCGTGGACCTCCTCTACCAGGGCGGCGTCCCGCCCCCGGCGTATGGTGAGTGCACCCATGGTGGTCTCCCCGCTTAGAAGCGCACGAAATCGTTTTCGTCCGCCTCGCCACCCACACTACCGTGCAGGTTGGCCGCAGGCTGGCTGCTGGCCGTACCACGCGGCGTGTTGCGGCGACGGCCCAGGCCCGATGTTTCGATACGGAAGAACGAAATCAGGTCTTGCAGGTTTTCCGCCTGGCCGCTCATTTCCTCGGCCGTCGACGCCAGCTCCTCGCTGGACGACGCGCTTTGCTGGGTCGCCGAGTTGATCTGCTGTACCGAGGCATTGATCTGGCCTACGCCGGTGGCCTGCTCCATCGATGCAGCAGAAATTTCCTGCACCAGGTCGGCGGTTTTGGAGCTGGAGCGCACGATTTCTTCCAGCAGCTGGCCGGCGCGCTCGGCCATGGACACGCTGCCGCTGGCCACTTCGCCGATTTCCTGCGCTGCTACCTGGCTGCGCTCGGCCAGCTTGCGCACCTCGGCGGCCACCACGGCAAAGCCTTTGCCGTGTTCGCCGGCACGGGCGGCTTCGATCGCTGCGTTCAACGCCAGCAGGTTGGTCTGGTAGGCAATGTCGTCCACGATGCTGATCTTGTCGGCGATCTGGCGCATGGCCACTACGGTCTGTTTCACCGCGTCGCCGCCCTCGGCTGCCTCGCGCGCGGCCTTGGTGGCAATGCTCTCGGTGAGCTTGGCGTTATCGCTGGTCTGGTTGATGGACGAAGACATTTCTTCTACCGACGCCGAGGTTTCCTCCACGCTGGCGGCCGACTCGCTAGCCCCCTGCGCCAGCGACTGGGCGGTGGCGCTAACTTGTTGCGAGGCGGACGACAGGTTGTCGGCGTTGCTGCGTACCTCGGCCATGATGCCGCGCAGCTTGTCGATAGTCATGGCAATGGACGCCGCCAGGCTGGTGGTATCACCCGGTTTTACGGTGACATTCACCATCAGGTTGCCGTTGGCTACTTCGCGCATGGCGTCGGCTACATAGTGCGGCTCGCCACCCAGCGAGCGGGCGATATTACGGATAATCAGGATGGCCACCACGATGCCCACCACCAGCGCGATGATGGACACGGTCAGCATCTGCATGAAGGCGGCGTTGTACTTGTCGTCCGCCTCTTTGGCCATGTCAAAGCTCAGCTGGGTTTCAAACGCAGCCAGCTCTGAAATCAGGCTGCGCAGCTTGCCCATGGCCGGGTTGGCCTGCTGCTGCATCAGCGCAGATGCCTCTTCGTTCTGGTTGGCCGCACCCAGCTGCACCACGCGGTCTACCAGCGGGAAGGCCACCGCCGCCTGCGCGGCAATCTGGTTCATCAGGTCGCGCTCTTTCTCGGTCATCGGCTCAACCTGGGCGGCAAACAGGTCTTGCAGCTTGCGATACGCCTCCGGGTATTTGTTCTTGCTGCTGGTATAGATCTCTACTGCCTTACTCAGCTCGGCAGGGTCGGTAATGATGATCACGTTGCGGTACTGCACGCGCATTTCCTGCACCGCGTCGTTCATGGCATTGATCTGCACCAGCTCGGGGTTGTTTTCCTTGGTGATGGCGCTCATCTGCACATTGATCTGGCGAAAGCCATTCATGGCAATGACAAACACCAGCAGCATGAAGAAAATCACCGCACCAAAGCCCAGGCCCAGGCGCATGGCGACAGACATCTGTTTTGTGCTCATTTTTACACTCCCCCGCAGCCACCGGCTGCCATGGTTGATTTAGTGATTACCGTGGCCACCACGCTGCTGTGCGTGTTCGGCGTGGCTGGCAAAACGCTCTGCTTCCTGGCTTGTTGCAAAATGAATCAACGACGGTACATCCAGAATCAGTGCCACCTCGCCCGAGCCCAGAATGGTGGACCCGCTAATGGCGCGCAGGTGGCGGAACAGGTTACCCAGCGGCTTGATCACGGTCTGGAACTCGCCCAGGAGCTCGTCCACCACCAGCCCGGCCTTGCTGTCGCCGTAGCGCACCACCACCACGTTCTGGCGCTTGGCGTGCGGCTGGCCCAGCTCCAGAAAACGGTTCAGCCCCAGTAGCGGCAGCACTTCGCCGCGCAGGTTCAGGCAGTTGTGCGCGTCGCCCTGCAGCGCATCGCTCGGTAGCTCGATGCACTCGATCACGGTTTCCAGCGGTATCACGAAGGTGGCGTTGCCCACTGACACCAGGAAGCCATCGATAATGGCCAGGGTCAGCGGCAGGCGAATACGGAAGGTGGTGCCCTCGCCCACGGCCGAGTCGATATCGATGGTGCCGCGCAGCTGTTCGATGCTGCGCCGTACCACGTCCATGCCTACGCCACGGCCGGAAATATTGGTGACCTGCTCGGCGGTGGAAAAGCCGGGCTCGAAGATCAGCTTGTAGATGTCGCCATCCGGCATCACGCTGTCGGCGGGCACCAGGCCATTGGCCACGGCTTTGGCCAGGATTTTGTCTTTACGCAGCCCGGCGCCGTCGTCGGCCACCTCGATCACCACGCTGCCGCTTTCGTGGTAGGCGTTCAGCCACACATTGCCCTCGGCGGGCTTACCTGCGGCCAACCTGGCCTCGGACGACTCGATACCGTGGTCCATGGCGTTGCGCACGATGTGCATCAGCGGGTCGCCCAGCTTGTCCACCATGGACTTATCCAGCTCGGTGTCGGCACCGGACACATTCAGCTGGATGCTCTTGCCCAGCTCCTTGGATACATCGCGTACCACGCGCGGGAAGCGGCTGAAAATCTCGCCGATCTGCACCATGCGCATGCTCAGCGTACCGGCCCGGATCTGCTCGATCAGGTTGGCAATGGCGATGGTGGACTCCACCAGCGCGCTTTGCGCCGAGCGCCGCGCCATCAGGTTGGCCGCCGCACCAGCGATCACCAGCTCGCCGATCAGGTTGATCAGGCTGTCGAGCTTGGCGGCTTCTACCTTGATAAAGCGGCTTTCGCTGGCGCGCGGCGGCTTGGCCTCGGCGGCGCTGGTGGCGGGCTTGTCGGCTTTGTCGCTGGCTTTGTCTGCGCTTTTGGCTGCCGGGGCAGCGGGCTCGGGTTCGGCTGCTGCGCTTGTACTGGCGTCAGGGTCCAGCCCCAGCGCGCGCCAGGCCTGGCGCACGGCGGCTTGCTCTGCCTCGTCGGCGTGGGCGATCAGCTGCGGCCAGTGCGCCGCGGCCTCGCCCACCGGGAAGATATGGATCTGGCTGTCTTCACGCACAAACTCGAATACATCCAGCAGCATTTGCTGGCTGGCATCGCTGGAAAACAGCAGCTCGAAGCGCAGGTAGCAGCTTTCCGGGTCAAAGCGCTCGGCCTGCGGCAGGCGGCACAGTACCGGCTGCACTACCAGGAACTCGCCCAAAAGCCGCAGGTAGCGGAAGAAGGCGGACGGGTCCATGCCGTTGCGCAGCACGTCTTCGTTAAAGCGTAGCGACATCACCCAGTCGCGCAGGCCGCCCTGCTCGGGCACGCTGGCCTGGCTGCTGCTGGCGGGCTCGTCTGTGGCTGCGGGCTGGGCGTACTGGCGCAGCTCGTCCAGCAGGCTGGTCTGCAGCATCTCCTGCTGCATGGCTTTGTCGTCTACCACGGCCAGCATGGCTTTGACGTGGTCGTGGCAGCGCAGCAGCAGGCCGGACAGGTCTTCGCTTAGCGCCAGATGGCCACCGCGCAGCAGGTCCACCACGTTTTCGGCTTCGTGGGTGAAGTGCACGATTTCGTCCATGCCAAACAAACCGGCCGAGCCCTTGATGGTGTGCATGGCGCGAAACAGGGCGTTGAGCTGCTCGTCGGTGGTGTCGGTGGCCTCCACATCCAGCAGGATGCGCTCCATGTCTTCCAGCAGCTCGCGCGCTTCTTCCAGAAACGTTTGCTTGGCGGCATCAAGATTCATGGCCGGCCTCCTCTTCCACGATTGGCAGGTAGATCAGCAGCCCCAGCATGGTGAGCAGCTCGCGCGCAGCGGCCGACAGCTGCACCAGCGCGAGCGTCTTTTGCAGCCTGGCGGCTTCGCTGTGCAGCCACAGCAGTACCTGCGCTGCCGAGCTGTCCATTTCACCAACTGCCGACAAATCCACCGTCAGGCTGTCGCTGGCAATCAGGGCATCGGCGAGCTGCTGGCGCAGCTGGGCCGCTTGATAAATGGTGCATTCTTCGTCCAGCTTGATGGTGGATGACATGGCGTTCCTCCGGCAGCGTGGCAGTGTGTCCCTGATGGCGTGCGGCCGGGGCTAGGGCAGAATCAGCTTGGAAATGGCAGACAGAAGAATGGGCGGCTGGAAAGGCTTGACCACCCAGGCTTTGGCGCCGGCTTCCTGGCCGGATTTTTTCTTTTCGTCGCTGGTTTCGGTGGTGAGCATGATCACCGGCGTGAACTTGTACGAGGCGTGCTGCTTCACGTTTTTCAGAAAGGTGATGCCATCCATCACCGGCATGTTCACGTCGGACACGATCAGGTGAATCTTGCGGCCATCCAGCTTTTGCAGGCCTTCCTGGCCATTACCGGCTTCTATCACGTCGTAACCGGCGTCTATCAGTGCAATCTTCACCACCTGGCGCAGGCTGGCGGAGTCATCCACTATCAATATGGTCTTGGCCATGTTCTTGCTCCCCGTTAATCAGAAAAAGGTCACTTCTTCGCTGGCGCTACCGCCCTGCGCCTTGCCGCCGCTGTGCAGTGAGTGCTGCTCGTGTGTGGTGTAGGTTCTTTTCAGCTCGGCCAGCCAGCCTTGCGTATCCGGTGGCGGTGGCAGCTGGCTCTGCGGCGCGGCCAATGCCCCGCCCAGCGTGTTTTCCAGCCGCTGCATGTCGGCCATCACGTGGCCCAGGATCTGGCTGATACGGTCCTGGAACTGCAAATTCACCAGCACATCCTGGATTTCATCGCGCACATGGCTGCCGCTGGCAGACAGGGTTTGCTGGCTGTCTTTCAGCTCGCGGGTCACGTGCTGGTAAGTCTGGATAACCTCGCTTACCGAGCTGCTGGCCTCGCCCATCAGGGCTTTTTCTTCCTGCCCCAGCTGCTGGGCGCGCTGCGCGGCGGCGTCCAGTTCGCCGACAATCAGCTCCACCGCGCTGGCCATGCTCTTGCCGGTATCGTTGGACTGCATGGACAGCTTGCGCACCTCGTCTGCCACCACGGCAAAGCCGCGGCCAGCTTCGCCTGCACGCGCGGCCTCAATCGCCGCATTCAGCGCCAGCAGGTTGGTTTGCCCGGCGATAAATGACACCGACTCGGCCATGTCTTGCAGCTTTTGCGTGTGGCCCTGCAGCTGGGTTATGCGCTCGATCAGCTGGTTACGCTTGGTGACCGATTCATCCAGTACGCGCAGGGTTTGCAGCAGCTTGTGCTCGGCCTGCTCCAGCTTGGCGAAATCGCTGATACCGGCGCTTTTGTCGCCCAGCGACTGGCGAATGATGTCGTTCATGCTGGCAAAGCGTGCCGCCAGCTTGCCGATTGCGTCTTCTACCTGGCTGGCGGCCAACTGCACCTGGCCAGACCACAGCGGCAACACCTGGTTTACCAGCCGGCCGGCTTCGTGCCAGTACGGCGGCTGGGCTGGCTCCGGCAACCCTGGCGGCTCGGCGTCGCTACTGTCTGCCGGCGGGCCTGGCAACAGGCATATCGCCAGCACGGGCACGACAAACAGTACGGCCGCCAGCCACCAGGCGCTGCCGGCAACCCAGACCAAGAGCGGGCCCAGCACGGCGGAGCCGGCCAGATAAGCAATGTGCGGTGTATTTTTCTGCAGGCTCAGCACGGTATGACCTTTTTGTTTTATGAGTTTCCATAGTGCTATAGCTGCCATTTTTTATAGTTTCAATGTAAGACTGAGCAGGACATGACGCACATTCGTGCATAAAAGCCAGCTGGCTTAGCCGTATCAAATCGTTGCTCTGCGGCCATACACACACGCCAATGGCAAGCACCGCCGCCATCTAAAATTGCAGAGTGATTTTTTTGCAGCAAAATACCGCCATGCCGGGCGGGCAAAATTGTGATGCCAAGCCCGCAGCCAGCGGCGCGCACGGCGGCTTATTCACCGGTACCTATCTGAAAACCGCTATCGCCCACCTTGCAGCCCAGTCGTTTACGCCGCGGTTTGCCATTACAATCCGGCATGACTTTCGAACCCGGACTACGCGCATGAGCCACCCGCACGCCAATCAGGTAAAACAGTTTCTTTTGGGTCTGCAGGACCATATTTGCCAGGGCCTGGCCACCGCCGACGGTGCGGCCAACTTTATCGAAGACAGCTGGCAGCGCCCGGCCGGCGGTGGCGGCCGTAGCCGCGTGCTGACCGGCGGTGCCGTGTTCGAGCAAGCCGGCGTGAATTTCTCGCACGTGTCCGGTGACGCGCTGCCCGCCAGCGCCACCGCGCACCGCCCGGAGCTGGCGGGGCGCCGCTTCGAGGCCATGGGCGTGTCGCTGGTGATCCACCCGGAAAACCCCTACGTGCCGACCAGCCACGCCAATGTGCGCTTTTTCATAGCCGAAAAAGACGGCGAGGCACCGGTCTGGTGGTTTGGCGGCGGTTTCGACCTCACTCCCTACTACGGCAACGTGGACGACGTGGTGCACTGGCACAGCGTGGCACGCGACCTGTGCGCGCCATTCGGCGCCGACACCTACCCCAAATACAAAAAGTGGTGCGACGAATACTTCTACCTGAAGCACCGCAGCGAAGCGCGCGGCGTGGGCGGCCTGTTCTTCGACGACCTGAACCAGCCGGACTTCGACACCAGTTTTGCCTTCATGCAGGCGGTAGGTAACGGCTTTACCGACGCCTACCTGCCCATCGTGGCGCGCCGCAAAGACACGCCGTGGGGCGAGCGCGAACGCCAGTTCCAGCTGTACCGCCGTGGCCGCTACGTGGAATTCAACCTGGTGTGGGACCGCGGCACGCTGTTCGGCCTGCAGACTGGTGGCCGCACCGAATCCATCCTGATGTCCATGCCGCCACTGGTGCGCTGGGAGTACGGCTACCAGCCGGAAGCCGGCAGCCCGGAAGCCGCGCTGTACACCGACTTTTTGCCGCACCGCGAGTGGGTATGAATAAGCTGCGGCCAACCTTGCGCCAACTGACCATGGCGCTGATGCTGCTAGCAGCGCAGAGCAGCCATGCGGCAGGCGCACGCGCCACCGAGGAACAAGCTGCGCTGCCCGCAGGCCAGGCACTGCTGGTTTGGGAAGCCGCCGACCTGAACCGTGACGGCCGCCCCGACGCTATCTTGGTGAGCGAAGCCAAGACAGCCGGCGAAGATGAGGGCCCCAGGCTGCTGCAGGTACTGCTGCGCCAGCCCGACGGCAAGCTCAAGGTCGTCGTGCGCAACCAGCGCGCGGTGATGTGCCGCCAATGCGGCGGCGTGTTTGGCGACCCGTTTGAAGGCGTCCAGACCCAGGCCGGTGGCTTTAGCCTGCTGCACTACGGCGGCAGTAACTGGCGCTGGCGCGAGGACTTTCGCTTTGCCTGGTCGCGCCGCGACCAGACCTGGCAGTTGGTGGCGGTAGACAGCCTGAGCTACCACACCAGTGACCCCGACAATGAAAAAAAGCAACACGCCCGCCCGCCGCGTGACTTCGGCCTGATCAACCTGGCCGATTTCGACTACGAAAACTGGCAAGGGCGCGGCCAACGTTAAGCCCGCAAAGGACACCCCATGCACTGCGAACTATGCCACCAGGACGGTGGCGACATCCTGTACCGCGACGACAAACTGCGCGTGATTCTGGTAGCCGACGCCGACTACCCGGCGTTCTGCCGCGTGATCTGGCACGGCCACATCAAGGAAATGACCGACTTGCCCCCGGCCGACCGCGCCCACGTGATGGACTGGGTGTACCGCACCGAAGCGGCACTGCGCACCCTGCTGAACCCGGACAAGATCAACCTGGCCAGCTTCGGCAATATGGTGCCGCACCTGCACTGGCACGTGATTCCGCGCTTTGCCGACGACAAGCACTTCCCCCAGCCGCTGTGGGGTCAGGCCCAGCGCGACGGCGTAGCGCACGGCATGCCACAGTTGGCCGCCGCCCTGCGCGCCGCGCTGGCCGGCTGAAGCCCGGCCGTGCTATGGTGGTCAACGTTTAATATTTCAAACAACGCTTGACCACCGTCAACGGCAGCCAGCCTGCCAGGACGCCTTGCGAAGCCGGCCACCGGCTGGCTTCGCAAGGTGCCCAAGCGTGTGCAAAGGAGAACCCCATGTACCGTACCCTGATCAGCGCAGCAGACCTGCTGCAGCACGACACCACCGATCTGGTGCTGCTGGACTGCCGCTTCCAGCTGGCCGACCCGTCCTACGGCCCCACCGTTTACGAAGCCGGCCACCTGCCCGGCGCCCACTACCTGCACCTGGACTATCACCTGTCCGGCGCCAAGAACGGCAATAACGGCCGCCACCCGCTGCCGGACGGCCAACGCCTGGCGGTGAACTTTGGCGCGCTGGGCATCGGCCCCAACACCCAGGTGGTGACCTACGACGACGCCGGCGGCATGTACGCCGCACGTGCCTGGTGGCTGCTGCGCTGGCTGGGCCACGAAGCCGTCGCCGTACTGGACGGCGGCTTCCAGGCCTGGCAAGCCGCCGGTGGTGACGTGACCACCGATGCACCCGAGAAAAACAGCACCCGCTTCGTGATGCGCCCGGCGCTGGAGCAGCTGTTTGATGTGGAGATGGTAGCGGCCAACCTCGATAAAGCCGAACGCGTGCTGATCGATGCCCGCGCCCCCGACCGCTTTGCCGGCCAGAACGAAACGCTGGACCCGGTAGCCGGCCACATTCCTGGCGCGCGCAACCGCTTCTTCCAGCTGAACCTGCAGGACGGCCGCTTCAAGCCAGCTGACGTGCTGGCCGCAGAATGGCAAGCCGTACTGGGCGATACTGCCGCCGGCGACGTGGTGCTGTACTGCGGTAGCGGCGTCACCGCCTGCCACAACCGCCTGGCCATGGCGCACGCCGGGCTGGACGGTGCCGCGCTGTACGCCGGCAGCTGGAGCGAATGGTGCAGCGACGACAACCGCCCGGTAGCCACCGGCGACTAAGCCCCGCTCACCCGCACATGAAAAAAGGTTGGCCGCATGCGGCCAACCTTTTTGTTTTACTGCCCTTGGCTCATCAGCCCAGCATCAGTTGCTGGATCAGCTTCTGCCCGGCCTTCCAGTCACCCAGCCCGCTGTGGCTGCCCATATGGCCGGCATTACCGGCGTCCAGCAGCGGGACGCCCCAGCACGCCGCCATCGCCTCGCTGCTGGCGTAATCGCAGAACAGGTCATCACGGCTGGCTACCATGCGCGCCGGTACCGGAATACGCATATCGCGCGGCGCGGCAAAGCCGTCAAACGCCGGTAGCGCGGCGTCGTCCGGCAGCTCGCCGCTAGCCCGCGCCCGTGCCTCGGTTATCGGCAAGGCCGGCGGTGCCACCAGCAGCAGGCCTTTTACCTTGCGCTGCTGCAGCAGGCTGGCTTGGCCCAACCACTCCACCGCGGTATGGCAACCCAGGCTGTGCGCGGCCAACACCACCTTGCCGCTACAGCCGTCCACCGTGTCGGCCAGGCGCTGCACCCAGGCGTCGCGGCCAGGGTACAGCCAGTTATCCTGCTCCACGCGGCGCGCCAGCGGGTACAGCATTTCCCAGTAGCTTTGCCAATGGCGCGGGCCGGAGTTGCCCCAGCCGGGCACGGTGATCAGGAAGATATCGTCGTCATCCCACATTACAGGCTACGCTCGTAATCGACAGTCAGCGGGGCGTGGTCGGAGAACTTCTCGTCTTTATAGATGCTGGCGCTGCGCGCCTGCGCCATCAGACCGGGGCTGACGATGTGGTAATCGATACGCCAACCCACGTCCTTGGCGTAAGCCTGGCCGCGGTTGCTCCACCAGCTGTAGCCCGGTGCGTCGGGGTACAGCGTACGCCACGCATCGCACCAGCCGCTGCCCAGCAATTGCGTCATCCAGGCGCGTTCTTCCGGCAGGAAACCGGAATTTTTCAGATTGCCCTTCCAGTTTTTGAGGTCGATCTCGTGATGGGCGATGTTCCAGTCACCGCAGATCACCACGTCGCGGCCGCTGGCGCGCAGCGCTTCCATATGCGGCATGAACACATCGAGAAAATCAAACTTCACCTGCTGGCGCTCATCGCTGCTGGAGCCGGACGGCAGGTACAGCGATACCACCGACAGGTTGCCAATATCCAGCTGCAGGTAGCGGCCTTCGGCGTCGATCCAGTCCACACCCAGGCCGGTAATCACACGGTCCGGCGTGTGGCGGGTATAAATCCCCACCCCGCTATAGCCCTTTTTCTCGGCGTAATGAAAGTAGCCGGTCAGGCCATCCGGGTTCTGCATGCGCGGGCTCAGGTCGCCCGCCTGTGCCTTCAGCTCCTGCAGGCAGACAAAATCAGCCTGGTGGCTAGCCAGCCAGTCAAAAAAACCTTTCTTGTCCGCCGAACGGATGCCGTTCAGGTTGGCGGAAACGATTCGAAGCATGGTGTCTCCCGTGGTATCCTTGCGGCGATTTTTCAGCCACGTCAACGCGTTAAAAGTATATAAGGGGTATTCAGATGAGCGATTTCCGCCAGGATTTTATTCGTTTTGCGCTTAAGAAGCAGGTATTGCGCTTTGGCGCCTTCGTCACCAAGGCTGGCCGCACCTCCCCTTACTTCTTCAATGCCGGCTTGTTCAACGACGGCGAAAGCACGCTGCAGCTGTCCCGCTTTTACGCCAAGTCTATCAGCGAGAGCGGCGTCGCATTCGATATGATCTTCGGGCCAGCCTATAAAGGTATTATCCTGGCCGCCGCCGCCAGCATGGCACTGGCCGAACAGGGCCGCAACGTACCGTTTGCCTATAACCGCAAAGAGGCAAAAGACCACGGCGAAGGTGGCACACTGGTCGGTGCGCCGCTGCAAGGCAAGGTACTGATCATCGACGACGTGATCTCGGCCGGTACCTCGGTACGCGAATCGGTTCAGCTGATCCGCGCCTCCGGCGCAGAGCCAGCAGGTGTGGCCATCGCACTGGACCGCATGGAGCGCGGCACAGGCGAGCTATCGGCCGTGCAAGAAGTAGCACGTGAGTACAATTTGCCCGTCATTGCCATCGCAAACCTAAAAGACTTGCTCGGATTCCTTGAAGATAGCCCGGAACTGGCAGACAATCTGGAGGCGGTGCGGGCTTACCGCGCCCAATACGGAGTCAACGACTAATCATGCGCCCACACCACCTCGCTCTGCTGATCACCCTGCTTGCCTCGGCAGCCGGGGCCGAAGGCCTGTACAAGTGGACAGACGAGCGCGGGGTGGTGCACTACAGCGACTACCCGCCATCTACCGAACAGAAAAGTGGCGTCAGCAAGCTGAACAAGCAGGGTATCCTGCTGCGTAAAGGCGAAAGCGAAGCGGACCGACGCGCCCACGAAGCCGAGCTGGCCAGACAAAAGCAGGAGCAAGCCCAACGCGCCGAACAAATCCGTTATGACCGCGCACTGCAAGAGCGCTACCGCTCTACAGCAGAGATTGCCGCCGAGCGCGACAAGCAGGTAAAAGCCCTACAGACCGGCCTGCGTACGCTGGAAAGCCAGCTGCGCATGGCAAGTGCCCAGCTCACCGACCTGAACAACGAAGCCAATAAACTGCGCAGTAGCGGTAAAAGCATCTCTCAGGGCCTGAGCAGCCAGCTGGAAGAGAAACAGCGCCTGCAGAATGAAACACTCGCACTGATCCAGTCGCGCCGAGCCGAAATCGAACGGCTTCGCCTCAAGGCGGCGCAAGACATGCTTCGCTTTCAAGAGCTGAACAAAGCCTCCCCGGCACCGGCCCGTTAAAGCCGCTTACTGCCCTTCTTTCTGCTGCCAAGCATCCCGCAAACGCTGTGTAGCCTGCTGCATCAAAGCATCTGCGGCTGCTTTATCAGCTAAGGCCTGCTGCTGTGTCGCCATTGCCTGCTGCTGCAGTTGCTGAGCATCCGCCAGACGCTTTTGTGCCTGCTTCAACTCCTCCTCCACCTGCAGTAAACGACGGCGAGCCTGATCCTGCTTGCTGTCAGCGTCCTGATAAGCCATCTGTGCGGATAGCAACAAGGCATCGACATTGGCCTTTTGCGCCCACACTGGCAAGCTAGCCAGGCAGCAAAGCAAGATCACAACCTTCTGTTTCATGACTTACCCCCAACTGTATAAAAATCCAAGCTTAACGCATCAGTCCATTGACTGCCCAGCCTCACACCAAAGGAATACCGCATAGTCTAGTAAGTGATTTCGACAAACTATTCCACCGGCTACTCTGAAGCCATGTAATGACCCAGCCATTTCTGCACAGGTCAGGCTGCTAATTGATACGCCATCGCCGGCGTTTTCATCCCCAAAGCCTGGTGTGGGCGCCGGTGGTTGTAGAACCCGATCCAGTCGGCAATCACCCGGCTGGCGTGTGCCAGACTTTCAAAGCGGTGCCGATGCGCGCACTGCTCTTTCAAGGTGCGGATCACCCGTT
>AMYZ01000007.1 GCA_000335715.1 beta proteobacterium L13 | reverse complement strand
CGTCGCATGGTGCTGCTTAAATTTTATGGAGCGGGAAACGAGGCTCGAACTCGCGACCTCAACCTTGGCAAGGTTGCGCTCTACCAACTGAGCTATTCCCGCGTCGCATGGTCTGCTTAAATTTTATGGAGCGGGAAACGAGGCTCGAACTCGCGACCTCAACCTTGGCAAGGTTGCGCTCTACCAACTGAGCTATTCCCGCATAAAACTTGGTTTTTCTTAATGCCTGCTGCTTCGTTTCCGTCGCTGCGTCGTTAAGAGAAGGCGAATTATAATGATCTTTTCGGGGGTGTCAACACTCAAACATCAATTTTTTTGCCCGAGAATTCACGCGCTGCCATCTGCAGGTAGTAAACCATTGACCACAAAGTCAATATGACAGCGACAATCATGAACAATTTTCCTGCCAGCATGGTACTCAGCCCCGGCACCAGCGGGCCTGCGTACAGCAGCAACAAAATGGCCACCATCTGGGCAGCGGTTTTCAGCTTGCCGATGTACGCCACCGCCACACTGCCACGGCGCCCCATCTCGGCCATCCACTCGCGCAGTGCCGAAATGGCGATTTCGCGGCCGATGATGATCATGGCCATCCAGCCTTCCAGCCGGCCGAGCTCTACCAGCAGGATGAGCGCGGCAGCCACGATCAGCTTGTCGGCCACCGGGTCCAGAAACGCGCCAAAGGCCGAGGTCTGCCCCAGGCGGCGTGCCAGGTAGCCATCCAGCCAGTCGGTGGCGGCGGCCAGACCAAAGATAAAGGCCCCCAGGCTATTACGATGATGCTGCAGCAGCACGCTATCCGGCAGAAAGAACACCGCCACGCATACGGGGATCAGGGCTACGCGCAGCCAGGTTAATAAAATGGGCAGGTTAAAGGGCATGTGTCGGCTCGGGTGTGCTAGTGCAGTGCGTTATGAATTTTTTCGGCCAGCGCGCGGCTGATACCGTCTACTTGAGCCAGATCATCGATACTGGCTGCCACCACCCCGCGCAACCCGCCAAAACGGGTAAGCAGGCGCTGCCTGCGCGTGGGGCCCACCCCCGGGATATCTTCCAGCGTAGACGAGGTGCGCGCCTTGGCCCGTTTGGCGCGGTGGCCGGTAATGGCAAAGCGGTGCGCCTCGTCGCGCACGGTTTGTATCAGGTGCAGGGCGGCATGATCGCGCGGCAATTGTAACGTCTTTTGCAGATGCGGCACGATCAGCGTTTCCAGACCGGGCTTGCGCTCCTCGCCCTTGGCCACGCCTACAATGGGCACATCCACCCCTACTTCGGCCAGCACTTCCAGCGCGACACCCACCTGCCCCTTGCCGCCGTCGATCAGCAGCACGTCTGGCAGCTTGCCTTCTTCTGCGGCCAACCTGCTATAGCGGCGGGTCAGTGCCTCGCGCATGGCGGCATAATCGTCGCCAGCGGCCGCGGTTTCGATATTGAAGCGGCGGTACTCCGACGGCTGCATGCCGCCGCGGTCGTACACCACGCACGAGGCCACCGTGGCCTCGCCCAGCGTGTGGCTGATGTCAAAGCACTCCAGCCGCGCCACTTGCTCGACTTCCATCAACTCGGCCAATGCGGCCAACCTGCTTTGCTGGCCGGCCACGCTGAGTATTTTCTGGCCGATGGCCAGCTGGGCGTTTTTCTCGGCCATTTCCAGCCATACGCGGCGCTCGCCGATCGGGTTGCCCACAAAAGCCAGGCGCTTTTCGGCCTGCTCGATCAGCAGCGCTTGCAGCTCGGGCGATACTTGTTCGTTATGGATAATGACGGCAGGCAGCGGCACGCCCAGATAATGCTGCGCCAGGAAGGCTTCCAGGTTGGCCGCCAGCGAGGCTTCGTCGGCGTTTTGCGGAAAAAAGCTCTTGTCGCCCAGGTGGCGCCCGCCACGGATCATCACCAGATTCACGCACACCAGGCCGCCGTGCGCGGCAATGGCCACCACGTCGGCGTCCAGCTGGCTGGTATTGCTGCTGATGAACTGCTTCTCTTGCACCCGCGCCAGCGCCTGGATCTGGTCGCGCAGCTCGGCAGCCTGCTCGAACGCCAGCGATTCCGATGCGGCCAACATGCGCTCGGTCAGCGCGTCGATCAGCTCGTTCTGCTTGCCCTGCAGGAAAGCCACGGCACCGCGCACGTCTTCGCGGTAGGCCTCGGCACTGATTTCGCCGGTACAGGGCGCGGTGCAGCGCTTGATCTGGAATAACAGGCAGGGGCGCGAGCGGTTGCTGAATACGCTGTCTTCGCAGCTGCGCAGGCGAAAGACTTTTTGCAGGATCTGGATGCTTTCGCGCACGGCGTAGCCGTTCGGGTACGGGCCAAAATATTGATGCGGCTTTTTCGGGTCGCCGCGAAAATAGGCCAGCTGCGGGTAGGCGTGGCCGGACAGCATCAGGTAGGGGTAGGACTTGTCGTCGCGAAACAGGATGTTGTACTTGGGCGCCAGCGCCTTGATCAGGTTGTTTTCCAGGATCAGCGCTTCGGCTTCGCTACGTACCACCGTGGTTTCGATGCTGGCGATCTGCGCCACCATCAGCTGGATGCGCGGGCTCAGGTCGTTTTTCTGGAAGTAGGAGCTAACGCGCTTTTTCAGGTCGATAGCCTTGCCGACATAAAGCACATTGCCCGAGGCATCCAGCATGCGGTACACACCGGGCAGGCCGGGCAGGCTGGCCAGAACCGGCCGGTAATCAAAAGCAGGCTGCATTACTTACCACACCAGATCTGCACTTCCTCTCGCGCACGTTTGAGCATGTCTTCGCGGCCGGCCTTGCTACCCGGGCGGTCCAGCGCCGCCAGGTTGGCCTGGGCGGTTTTGCAGTTTTGCGCCTTCACGTCGCGGTTGTGCTTTTCAATGCGCTCGTTAAGCGCTTTCACATCCGCATCCAGCCCGCCGGCAGACTGCCCTGCTGCGGCATCAGCAGGGGCGGAGGCCGCCTGGCGTAGCAATTGCACCCCGCCCGGGTAAACCTTCACCTTGTCTACCTTTTTGCCAGGTGGCGGCTGGTCGGAAAATACCACACGGCCGTTGGCGTCTACCCATTTGTAGACCTCGGCCTGGGCCATGCCACTGGCAGCCAGCAGCAGCGCTGCTATCACTATGTCTTTTCTCATGAAAACCGTCTTTGCAATCGGCAGCAAACGGCCACTTTATACACTGCATGCACACTATAGGCAAAACCGCCATCACATTTTGCACTTGGGGCAGCAGATCGGTATAATGCGTTTTTGCCGCCTAAGGAAACGCGAAGATGCGCATCATCGAGAAAGCCTACACTTTCGACGACGTTCTCCTCGTCCCGGCCCATTCTGCAGTACTGCCGCGCGACGTTGCCCTCCACACCCGTCTTACCCGAAACATCAGCCTGAACCTGCCACTGGTTTCCGCCGCCATGGATACCGTGACCGAGTCGCGCCTGGCGATTGCCATGGCCCAGGAAGGTGGCATCGGCATCATCCACAAGAACATGAGCGCTGAAAAACAGGCCCTGGAAGTTTCCAAGGTCAAGCGTCATGAAAGTGGTGTGGTGAAAGACCCGATCACCATCGCCCCGGACATGCTGGTACGCGACCTGGTTCTGCTGACCCGCCAGCACAAGATCTCCGGCCTGCCGGTGATTCAGGATGGCAAGGTAGTCGGCATCGTGACCAACCGTGACCTGCGCTTCGAAACCCGTCTGGACCAGCCGGTAGCCAGCATCATGACCCCGCGCGAGCGCCTGGTTACCGTAAAAGAAGGTGCCAGCATCGAAGAAGCCCGCGAGCTGATGCACACCCACCGTCTGGAACGCGTGCTGGTGATTGGCGATGACTTCGAGCTGAAAGGCCTGATCACCGTCAAGGACATCATCAAGACCAGCGAACACCCTAACGCCAACAAAGACAGCCAGGGCCGACTGCGCGTAGGCGCTGCCGTGGGTACTGGCGGCGACACCGACGAGCGCGTCAAAGCGCTGGTGGCTGCCGGCGTGGACGTGATCGTGGTGGATACCGCCCACGGCCACAGCCAGGGCGTACTGGACCGCGTGAAGTGGGTGAAGGAAACCTACCCGCAGGTAGACGTGATCGGCGGCAACATTGCCACTGCCGAAGCTGCCCTGGCCCTGGTGGCCGCTGGCGCTGACGGCGTGAAAGTGGGCATTGGCCCCGGCTCCATCTGCACCACCCGTATCGTGGCCGGCGTAGGCGTACCGCAGCTGACCGCCATCCACAACGTATCCGAAGCCCTGAAAGGCACCGGCGTACCGATGATCGCCGACGGCGGCATCCGTTTCTCCGGTGACATCTCCAAGGCACTGGCAGCCGGCGGCAACGCCGTGATGCTGGGCGGCATGTTTGCCGGTACCGAAGAAGCACCGGGCGAAGTAGAACTGTTCCAGGGCCGTTCGTACAAATCGTACCGCGGCATGGGCAGCCTGGGCGCCATGAGCCAGGGCTCGGCCGACCGCTACTTCCAGGACAGCTCCAACGCTGCCGACAAATTCGTACCGGAAGGCATCGAAGGCCGCGTACCGTACAAGGGCCCGATCGCCCAGGTTATCCACCAGCTGGTGGGCGGCCTGCGCTCGTCCATGGGCTACCTGGGTTGCCCTAGCATCGACGTGATGCACGAAAAAGCCGGCTTTGTGGAAATCACTTCCGCCGGTATGCGCGAGTCGCACGTGCACGACGTACAGATCACCAAAGAAGCGCCAAACTACAACGTGGGCCGCTAAGCCCGCGCCACGGTTGGCCGCAAAAACCCCGCAGCGTGCTGCGGGGTTTTTCTTTGCCCCTGACCCTGCAATACAAAGCCAGGCACGGCGGGGCGGCAGCAGCTTCGCCAGCTACACCAGCGGCGCCCAGATTTCGGTCAGCAGGTCTTTGGGCGCGGTATCCTGCGGCGAATTCAGGTACGCCTCCACACACGGCCGGTCGGCCAGCTGCTCGCCACTGGCTGGCAGCCACACACCGTACAGCCAGCCGTAGGCTTGCTCCAGCTCGCTGTACGGGCCACGATGGCAGATCACCACGTAGCGGCCGGCCTCGATGCGCCACGCTTCCAGCCCATCAGGTAGGCTAACGCCAGGCGGCAGCGTCAGGCAGGCGGCCGAGCGCAGCTGCTCGGCCGGCACCGCGCGCGGGTCGTCCAGATAAATGCCGTACCAGCGGCTATCCGGTGCCAGCCATGGGCGGGCGATGGCACCCAGGCGCTCGAACGCCTGGCCTATCTGCATGTAATCGCCACGGTGCGGCAAGGCCGCCAGCGGCATGGCGTGGTTCAGGGTACGGAATTCGGGGGTATACATGACATTCTCCAGTCGGGACAAGGTTTGCAGGCGCTGGACACAGTGCTGACGATAGCGCCCCGGCGGCATGCCATAGGCTAGCCGGAAGGCGCGCACAAAGGCGGCTGCGCTGCCGTAACCGGCCCGCTGCGCCATCTGCTGCACAGGCACCACGGACTGGCGACGCAGTGCCAGTGCGGCCAACTGCAGGCGCAAACGCTGTCGCGTGTCGTTCACGCTCTCGCCCATCACCGCCACGTAGGTACGGTGAAAGTGATAGGGCGAAAAGTGCGCCATCTCGGCTAGCAGCGCCAGCGGCGTGTCTTGCTGCGGGTGCTGCCACAGGTAATGCACCACTTGCAGAACACGCTGTACATGGCGCCGGCGGGTGTCGCTACTCGTCATCTGTCTCCTCCTGTGCGTACACTAGGCGCCTCCAATTGATTCAGGTTGCGATTCTGCATGCACCCCACCCTGCCCTACCAGCCACAGCAGCCGCCGCGCAGCGAGTGGCATACTTTTAATGGCCACGCCTACCACGTCCGCCGCTGGGGCCAGCCCGATGCGCCCCTGCTGGTGATGCTGCACGGCTGGATGGATTGCGCCGACACCTTCCAGTTTGTCGCCGACCACCTGGCCGGCAACTGGCAGATCGTAGCGCCCGACTGGCGCGGCTTCGGCCGCAGCGCGTGGAACAGCGGCAGCTATTACTCGCCCGACTACCTGGCCGACCTGGACGCACTGCTGCAGCACTACAGCCCGCACCGTGCGGCCAACCTTATCGGCCACAGCATGGGTGCCATGGTGGCCGGCCTGTACGCCGGCATCCGCCCCGATCGCGTGGCGCGGCTGGCACTGGTAGAAGGCTTTGGCCTGGCCGCCACCCGCCCGGCCGAAGCCCCGGGCCGCTACGCGCGCTGGCTGCGCGAAAAACAGCAAGTACCCGCCTTTGCCGCGCTAGCCAGCCTGGACGAGGTGGCCGCCAAGCTGCAGGCGCGCAACCCGCGCATGGCGCTGCCCTACGCGCAGCACATGGCCGCCGCGCTGTGCCATCAGCACAACGGCCAGTGGCAATACCGCGCCGACCCGCGCCACAAGATGGTAAACCCGGTGCTGTACCGGCTGGAAGAAGCCAAAGCCTGCTGGCAGCGCATCAGCGCGCCGGTATTGTGGGTGATAGGCGGCGATATGTGGGACCACCCCATGGCCAAGGGCGTATTCGATACGCTACCCGAGCGCCGCGCCTGCTTTGCGCAGCTGACAGAAACCACCATCGCCGACGCCGGCCACATGATCCAGTGGGAGCAGCCCGCCGCACTGGCCGATACCTTGGCCGCGTTCTTTGCTTATGCATAACCGGCATGGCACGCCGCCGCGTTTTGCCTTAGTGTCATGCCATCAGCTTTTATGGATACCGCCATGCCCCGCTATGCACGCCACCTGCAAGACGTCACCATCGCCAACCCGTTTCCCGGCCTGCCCAGGCTGGAAACGCTGATCGGCCGCCGCATCGACAGCCGCATCGGCTCCAACGAAAGCATGGCCATTGCTGGCCACAGCGTCAGCCAGCAATGGGGCGAGGCGCTGTACGAGCTGGCCCGCCTATACCCCGACCCGTACGCCGGCGCCATCCGCCAGCGCGCCGCAGCGCTCAACGGTGTGGATGCGGCCAACGTGGTAGTGGATGCCGGGGCCGACAGCCTGATCGCCCTCTTCCTGCGCGCCCGCGTTTCGCCTGGCGACGTGGTGGTGTGCACCGCCGGCACCTACCCCACCTTCCGCTACTTTGCCGAAGGCGTGGGTGCCCGCGTGGTGGAAGTACCGTACGCGCAGCACGGCGACAGCCTGGTGAACGACCTGCCCGCCCTGCTGGCCGCCGCGCAGCAGCACGAGGCCGCGCTGCTGTACCTGGCCAACCCGGACAACCCCAGCGGTAGCTACCTGCCGCTGGCCGACATCACCGCGCTGCGCGCCGCCCTGCCTGCCGACACCTTCCTGCTGCTGGACGAGGCCTATATCGACTTTTGCGACCAGGCCGAGCGCCAGGGCACGTTGCCCGACACCGCCCGCCTGCGCACGCTGTCCAAAGCGCACGGCCTGGCCGGCCTGCGCATCGGCTACGCCTTGGCACCGGCAGAATGGGTAGCCAAGGCCGACCAGATCCGCACCCAGTACGGCACCTCCAGCGTGGCGCAGGCCGCCGCCGTGGCCGCGCTGGACCAACCCGAATGCAGCCAGCGGCTGATTGCCGACACACTGGCGCTACGCGAGCAGCTGCAGCTGGCTTTGCAGCAAGGCGGGCTGCGTGTCATCCCGTCGCATACCAATTTCCTGGCTATCGTCTACCCGGACGCCGAAGCGGCACTGACGCGCCAAAAAGCACTGTGGCTTCAAGGCGTTGCCGTACACCGCCCACCACACCCGGCCATGCAGCACGTCCTGCGCATTACCGCCCACCCGGACTCACTTACAAAAAAGGTGGTCCAGATGTTGATTTCGCCATGAAATACCCCGCCTTCACTGCTAGAATGAGTTGAAATTCCTATAACCCAGCCTATACCGGATCCTTAGCAATGAAGGTCCCTCAATTCGACGCCAATACCACAGCCGATCTGGTGCGCAACCTGGTGATTCCGCCCCGTCCCGAAATCCTGGACAAGCTGGTCGCCCTGCGTAGCAACCCGGACATGAGCCTGATGGACGTGGCCGATATCATTTCCAGCGACCTGGGCTTGTCTGCCGCCATCCTGAAAGCGGCCAACAGCCCGTTTTTCGGTAGCGGCCGTACCCTGACTTCCATCATGCAGGCCGTGAATCTGCTGGGCGAACGCAATATCGTTCACCTGGTACACGGCCTCTTGCTGCGCCTGACGCTAACCAGCCAGAACCCGCCGGTGATCGAGCAGTTCTGGGAACGCACCATGCACGAGGCGTCCATCGCCGCCAGCCTGTGCGAAAAGCTGGGCCGCCCGGCGGACGAATGCCAGAGCTTTGCGCTATTCCGCAGCTGTGGCATCGCCGTGATGCTGATGCGCTACCCCAACTACGAGCGCACGCTGCGGCTGATTACCCAGGCGCGCGACCGCCAGATCAGCAAGATCGAGCAAGAGTTTCATGGCACCAGCCACGACGTGGTCGGTTACCTGGTCGCCCGGACCTGGAACATGCCGGAAGACTTTGGCCAGGCCATCTTGCTGCAGCACAACCCGGACCTGTTCCAGGACAGCAACGACGAGCTGCTGGATCACAACCACAAGATGATGATTGCCGTCGCCCGCGCCGCGCAGCACATCTGGCGCACCAGTACCGACCAGAATGGCGACCCGGGCTGGAAAGACCGCTCGGAAGAACTGATCGCCTATCTGGGCATGCACGAAGTGGAGTTTGAAGACTGGGTAGACGAGATGCACGACCGCATCCACGCCGGCCTGTAAGCCCCGCAAACAAAAACCCGCCAGCTGGCGGGTTTTTGTTTGACTGCAGCGGATAGCGATTAGTGGCGCTGCTGCTCGGCGCGCACCGCAGCTACCACGTCCATACCGAACAGCGTGTTGACGTCTTCGTCGTCAAACACATAACGTTGGCCGCAGTACTCGCAGCCCACCTCGATACTGCCCTGCTCCAGCACCACGCTGGCCACTTCTTCGCCACCCAGCAGCTTCAGCATGTCCCCCACACGCTCGGTGCTGCAATTGCAGGCAAAGCTGACCAGTGCCGGGTCGAAAATGCGCACGGCGTCCTGGTGGTACAGGCGGTACAGGATATCCAGCGCGTCCAGCTGCAGCAGCTCGTCTTGCTGCAAGGTTTCTGCCAGCGCCTTCACGTGCGGCCAACCTTCGGCATCGCCATGGCCGTCGGGCAGGCGCTGCAGCAGCAGGCCGGCGGCGGTCTCGTCGTTACAGGCCAGTACCAGGTGGGTTTCCAGCTGCTCGGAACGCAGCATGTAGTTTTGCAGCATTTGGGCGATGCTGTCGCCTTCCAGCGCCACAATACCCTGCCACGGCTCGCCGTCTTTCGGCTCCAGGGTAATGACAAAGGTACCGCCCTCGCCCAGCAGCTCGGCTAGCGGGGCGTCGGTAATGCCGTCGTCAAAGCGTGCGGTAGCGCGTACGGTGCGGTCGTTGGTGCATTCGGCCACGGCCAGGCGCAGCGCGCCCTTGCCGTGCAGCTGCATGATCAGCGTACCGTCAAACTTCAGGTTGGCCGCCAGCAGGCTGCTGGCAGCGAGCATCTGGCCCAGCACATGGCGGATGGCCGGCGGGTATTGATGGCGTGCCACCACCTCCTGCCAGGCGCTGTCCATGCGTACCAGTGCGCCACGCACAGGGATGCCGTCAAACAGGAAGCGTTGCAGCGTATCGTGTTGGCTCATGAGCGGGTGTCCTTCTCTTTCTGGATAGTGTGAATCGTCAACGGCAGCGAGGAGCTGGCGTCAAACTCGCAGCCGGCACGGATGGCCGCTTCGGCAATCTGGCCGGCCGTCATGTCGGTATCAAACAGGGCGTGCATGGCACCCATGGCAAACTTGCGCCCCGAACCAATGGCCCAGTAACGGGCAAACTGGTACACCTCGCGCATGGGGTACACGCCAAAAATGCCGTGGCCGTTGGCCACCAGCACCATCATCTGGCTGGACTCGTACGGGTCGTCTTCCTCTTCTTCCGGCCGCAGGTAGAAGTGGTCTTTCAGCTTGGGGTGAATCTTGCGAAAGGTTTCGAACAAGCCGGCCCGGCTGCTGAAATCGCGGGATTTCATGCCTTTCAGTGCCGATTGCAATACCAGGTCGTGCGCTGCCGAGCCGGCAATGGCCAGGTAGCTGTCGCCCAGCTTGAAGATCTTGTCGCTGTGCACATCGTAGGCCGCCAGCAGCTTCTGGTCGTCGCCGAACGTGGTCTGGCTGTCTGCGGCGATGGCGATTTCCGCCCCCTTGCTTACTACGACGATGGTGGTCATGCCCGCCTTTCTGTTGGGTCGGGCCGGTAACAGCACCATTGCCGGCCGGCCCAGGAAAACACATATCGGGATTTTCTCATAAATCACAAGCCCACCCCAAGGCAGCAGCCCGGCAGAATGCTGCTTGGCGCGGCTGCCCCTGCATGAAACAATAGGCTATCTATTGAACACGGACACCCCCATGTGCCAGCTTTTGGGCATGAACTGCAATACGCCCACCGACATCCTGTTTTCCTTTGAAGGCTTCCACCGCCGCGGCGGGCTGACCGACCACCATGCCGACGGCTGGGGCATTGCCTTTTTCGAAGGCAAGGGCGTGCGCCTGTACCTGGACGACAAACCGTCTGCCAATTCGCCCGTAGCGGCGCTGGTGCGCCAGTACCCGATCAAATCGGAAAACGTGATCGCGCACATCCGTAAAGCCACCCAGGGCGAGGTCAACCTGGCCAACTGCCACCCCTTCCAGCGTGAAATCTGGGGCCAGTACTGGATTTTTGCCCACAACGGCAACCTGGTGGATTTTGCACCCGCGCCCGGCTGCCACTACAACCCGGTGGGCAGCACAGATTCCGAAGCAGCGTTTTGCTACATCATGGAACAGCTGCGCCAGCGCTGGTGCACTTCGCCATCACTGGACGAGCTATTCGAGGCCATCGAAGGGTTGGCCGCTACGCTGCGCGGCTACGGCGTATTCAACTTCATGCTGTCCAACGGCCAATGGCTGTTTACCCACTGCTCCACCAAGCTGCACTACATCGTGCGCAAGGCGCCGTTCCCTACCGCCCACCTGGTGGACGACGACGTGACGGTGGACTTTTCCACCGTCACCACGCCCGACGACCGCGTAGCGGTGATTGCTACCGTACCGCTCACCGACAACGAACAGTGGACCGCGATGCAAGATGGTGAGCTGGCCTTGTTTACCGATGGCATCGTGCGGCGTAGCAGCGTGACACTACCGGCCACGCGCATTGCACCGTGCTGCACGAATGCTGCAAAACCGTCTGATCCAGCGCAAATCTAGCCGCTTTACACCAGGCAGGGCTGGCTAGCCATTTCGATAGAGCCGTATGCTGCAGAAATGAGCCACCCACCGGACCTGCCAGCATGAGCCGCTTCGACTTTACCCATCCGCCGTTTACCCACCTGAGCCAGCACGAACGACTGGCACTGGAGGGCGCGGCGGATATCGTGTTCTTCGATAACGACGAAGTCATCATGGCCCCCGGCAACAGCGTGGACAGCCTGTACGTGCTGATCAAGGGCGTGGTGCGCGAGATGGCCGACGACGAAGTGCTGGCCGTGTACCACGCGCAAGACACCTTCGATGCCCGCGCCATGGTGGCCGGTGTAGCCACGCAGCGTTTTGTGGTGCACGAAGAGGCACTGGCCTACTGCCTGCCGCGTGCCATGGTCATGCAGCTCACCGAAAGCAACCCGCGCTTTGGTGCCTTCTTCTACGCCAGCGTGTCGCAGAAATTCGGCGCGCTGGCGCAAAATGCCGGCACACGCGAGCTGCAAACCCTGCTCACCGCCACCGTACGCGACGCCTGCAGCCGCCTGCCGGTCTTTGCCGATGGCCAGGACAGCGTGCTGGACGCCGCCCGCCTGATGAAACAGCGCAAGAGCAAGTCCATTCTGGTGCGCCACCGCGGCCAACTGGGCATGTTCACCACCACCGACTTTCGCGACACCATCCTGAACGAACTGCCTTCCAGTACACCGCTGCACCAGGTGTGCCATTTCAACCTGATTACCACCGATATCGACGGTTTCCTGTTTGACGCCCTGCTTACCATGACACAGCGCAACATCCGCCGCCTGGTGGTGATGGATCAGGGCGAGCCGGTAGGCATTCTGGCGCAGGTGGATATCCTGTCCTATTTCTCCAACCACTCGCACCTGATTGCCCACAAGCTGGAGCGCGCCGACACCCTGGACGAGCTGCAGGACATCGCCGGCCAGATCACCCGCCTGGTGGGCATCCTGTCCAGCCACGGGGTAAAAGCCCCGCAGCTGGGTCGACTGGTACAGGCACTGAATGCACGGCTGTTCGAGCGCACCTGGCAGCTGATCGCCCTGCCGGAAGTGGTGGCCAACAGCTGCCTGATTGTCATGGGCTCGGAAGGCCGTGGCGAACAGATCCTGAAAACCGACCAGGACAACGCGCTGATCATCCGCGATGGCTTCGACCACCCTACACTGCAAGGTGCCTGCCAGGCATTCAGCGATGCGCTGGCACGCTTTGGCTACCCGCCCTGCCCGGGGCGCATCATGGTGAGCAACCCGCAGTGGTGCCAGCACGAGCAAGGCATGCGCGACCAGCTGTACCGCTGGCTATACATGCCGGACGCGGATGCACTGATGAACCTGGCCATCTTTGTGGATGCCGAAGCCGTTGCCGGCGACCATGCGCTGCTGGCGCATAGCAAACACTACCTGAACAGCCTGCTATCGGACGATGAAAGCTTCTACGCCCGCTTTGCCCGCGCCATCGAACAGTTCGACACCCCGCTGGGCTTCTTTGCCCAGCTGCTCACGCGCGAGCAGAACGGCGAAGCCACGCTGGACATCAAGAAAGGCGGCATCTTCCCCATCGTGCACGGCATCCGCTCGCTGGCTTTGCGCCACAATATTGCGGCCAACAACACTTTCGAGCGCCTGCAGCGACTGGCCGAAAACGGCCACCTGGAGCGGGACTTCGCCAACGATATCAACGAAACGCTGGCTTTCCTGCTGGGCCTGCGCCTGAGCCACGGCCTGGCCGACCTGGAAGACGGCCGCCCGGCCAGCAACCTGATTCGCCCGGGCAAGCTGTCCACACTGGAAAAAGACCTGCTGAAAGACGCCCTGGCGCTGGTGAAAAAGTTCAAAAGCCTGCTGCGCCACCAGTTCCGCCTGGGGGCCGTAGCATGATAGGCGCGCTGAAAAAGCAGTGGGCAGCACACCGACTGAAAGACCCGCGCTTTGCCATGCTGCTGCAAGAGCAGAACGAAGAACTGGTCAGCGTGGACTGCGAAACCACCAGCCTGAACGTGCGCGACGCCGAGCTGCTCTCCATCGGCGCCGTCAAGATACGCGGCCAACGTATCCTCAGCAGTGAATCGTTCTACGTACTGGTGCGCCCGGAACGCAAGCCGGACGCCGGCAGCGTACGCATACACGGCCTGCGCCCGCGCGATGTGTCCGACGGCCTGGCCCCGCAAGAGGCGGTCACCCGCCTGCTGGACTTTATCGGCGGCCGCCCGCTGGTGGGCTACTACCTGGAATACGACGTGGCGATCCTGAACAAGTACGTGCAGCCGCTGACCGGCATCAAGCTGCCGAACCGGCAGATCGAGGTATCCGGCCGCTACTACGATTACAAGCTGCGGCAACACCCGGACAGCAACGTGGACCTGCGCCTGGCCACGCTGGTAGAAGACCTGCGTGTCCCCGCCCTGCCGCGCCACGACGCACTGAACGACGCCATCACTGCCAGCATGCTGTACCTCGCACTGAAAAAACGCGGGTTTGGCTAGCTAGCTGCTCGGGACCGTCGCACCTGCATGCCAGCGGATGCGGCCAACCTTCAGCAAGTTGGCCGCATGAAAAAAGGGCGTGCTTTCGCACGCCCTTCAAGCCAGCCGGTACAGTCGCACACCGGCCGTTTACTGCATCGATACTTTAGTAGCCCAGCACTAGCCTTCAGTAGCTGAGCGAGTCGTGGCGGGTTTCTACCAGCTCGCCCGCCGACAGCGACATCAGCAGCAGGGCAATGCGCTCGTGCATGATGACGGTGTGGGTGTTACCGGCAAACTGCATGAAACGGCGCAGATCTTCGCGTACTTTACGCGAGCCGGTAAGGTCAATAATGATATCCACCCGCTCGCCCTGCTCTGCCAGCTCGATGAAATTGTCGGTTACCGGCACCCCGCGCTCACGCGCCAGCGCCACACCCGGCAAAGCCAGGTTGAGCTCGGCCACGCCGATCAGCTCCACATAGGGCGCATCCAGCAGCTGCCGCAACAGCGGTGTCGCCGTTTCACCGGCGCCCACCATGGCAATACGAATCTTGTTCATGTCCATCCTCGCTTGCGCCTTATGTAACACGCATTGAAGCAGGTACTTTATCAAGCTCGCACCGGCATGATTTGCGCCAGATCAAACCCGAGTACTTTGTATAGAAATCATCACCAATGCGCAATTTTATTGCTTAAAATTACAATAATAAAGTATGAAATAAAAATGCATGAAGCATAAATAATCGCTTTTACGATTGCCATACATGACAGTCAATGCAGGGCATGCCGGCTGAGAAAGCGGATGTAACCGACACTTTCTATCCAGTAAGCACCATCAGCCAGCGGCGTCGCCTCTTCCAGGTCGGCCACGGTCAGCACCAGGTCGGCTTCGTCGATATGCGCCTCCAGTGCCACATCGTCGTCATCCGCGTAGTCTTCGCTGGCGTACATGAATTCCGGCTTCACCAGCTGGTTGTTTACCTGAATGTACTCGGACTGATTCATCAAACGCAGGATGTTCATGGCTTGCTCCTTGCGATCCGGCCAACCGGCATGGTTGGCCGCACAACAACAGCAGGGGCAGCCAAGCGGCCGCCGCTACACCCAACCGCGCGCTGCCAGAGATTCGGCGTGCTCCCCCGTGACGACAAAATGGTCCAGCAAGTTGATATCGACCAGCTGCAAAGCCTGCTTGAGCGTGGCGGTCAGCCGGCGGTCGGCGTCGGACGGCTCGGCCACGCCCGAGGGGTGGTTATGCGCCACAATCACGCTACATGCATTGTGCTGCAAGGCCCGCCGCACTACCTCGCGCGGGTAGACCCGTGTTTCGGTCAACGTGCCCCTGGCCAGTTCTTCGACAGCCAGCACGCGGTATTGTGCCGTGAGAAAAATCACGCTGAACACCTCCACCTCGCAATACCCTATCGCCACACGCAAAAAACGCTGCACGGCATCCGGGCTGTCCAGCACGTCTGCCGCAGCCATTTCTTCGGCAAGCAGCCGCCGCGCCAGCTCGTGCATGGCCATGAATTGCACGTACTTGGCAGGGCCCAGCCCGGCCTGCTGCTGAAACTCGTCAGCACGCGCCCCCAGCAAACGCCCCAGGCTGCCAAAACGCTGCATCAACTGGCGCGCCATATCGACAGCGGAGCATCCTTTGATACCTGTTCTTAGAAATATCGCCAGCAATTCGGCATCTGACAAGGCTTGCGCCCCCCGTGCCAACAATTTTTCACGCGGACGTTCGGCCGCGGGCCATTCGCTGATAGACATAGACCCTCCTGCGCGCTGACGAAGTCTTCATCATCATGCATACGGCGACCTCCATAAAATGCATTTTTCATGAAGCACGATCCATGCACGGCAGCCTGCGTGCAGGTGCAGCATTACGTTACAATCATGCCTTGCACGACATACGGCAGGCCGTAACATGACGCAGAAACGCATTCTTCTAGGCATTACCGGCGGTATTGCCGCCTACAAGTCGGCCGAGCTGACCCGGCTACTGGTCAAGGCAGGCCACCATGTAGAAGTGGTAATGAGCGAGTCCGCTACCCGCTTTGTCACTCCCGCTACCTTCCAGGCGCTGTCTGGCCATGCCGTTTACACCGATATCTGGGACCCGCGCCCGGATAACGCCATGGCGCATATCGAGATGTCGCGCCGTGCAGATGTGTTCCTGATCGTACCCGCCACCGCCGACTGCATTTTCAAGCTGGCGCATGGCGCTTGCGACGACCTGATCAGCACCATGGCCGCCGCGCGTACCTGCCCGCTGGTCGTGGTACCGGCGATGAACCGCCAGATGTGGGAAAACCCGCCCAACCTGCGCAATATTGCCCAGCTGCAAGCCGATGGCGTGCAGGTATGGGGCCCGGCGCACGGCGTGCAGGCCTGTGGCGAAACCGGGCCTGGCCGCATGCTGGAGCCGGAAGAAGTGTTCGACCTGCTGGGCGGCGTATTCAGCAGCAAGCCGCTGGCAGGCAAGCACGTCTTGCTGACTGCCGGCCCCACCTACGAGCCGATCGACACCGTGCGCGGCATCACCAATATCAGCTCCGGCAAGATGGGCTATGCGCTGGCCCGCGCCTGCCGCGACGCCGGCGCCGAGGTTACCCTGGTCAGCGGCCCTACCGCCCTGACGCCGCCTGCGCTGGTGCATACCATTGCGGTACAAAGTGCACAGGACATGTACCAGGCAGTCCTGGCCGAGGTTGGCCGCAGCGATGTGTTCATCAGCGTAGCGGCGGTGGCGGACTACCGTGTAAAAAACCGCTCGGAACACAAGATCAAGAAAGGCGACAGCCTGCCGGTGATCGAGCTGGAAGAAAACCCCGACATCCTGGCCACCGTGGCCGGCCTGCCGGCCGCGCCGTTCTGCGTGGGTTTTGCCGCAGAAAGCCAGAACCTGCTGCAATTTGCCGACCAGAAACGCCGCCGCAAGAAAGTCCCTTTACTGGTGGCCAACCTGGCCCAGCACGCCATGGGCGCTGACACCAATAGCGTGACGCTACTGGATGACCACGGCCAGCACCCGCTGCCCGACATGCCCAAGGCCGATGTGGCCCGTGCCATCGTTCAACATCTGGCCCAAAGCCTTAACCTGAAAACTGACATCGCATGAAACCTGTTATCGACGTACAAATCCTGGACCCGCGCCTGAAAGACAACCTGCCCGCCTACGCCACCAGCGGCTCTGCCGGCCTGGACCTGCGTGCCGCGACCGAGGCCGACATGGTGATCCAGCCTGGTGAAACCGTGCTGGTACCTACCGGTATGGCCATCCACCTGGCCGACCCGGGGCTGGCGGCCATGATCCTGCCGCGCTCCGGCCTGGGCCACAAACACGGCATCGTGCTGGGCAACCTCACCGGCCTGATCGACTCCGACTACCAGGGCCAGCTGTTTGTATCGATGTGGAATCGCGGCAACATGCCGTTTACATTGGCGCCAATGGAACGCATTGCTCAGATGATTATCGTGCCAGTGGTACAAGTAGGGTTTAATATTGTAGAGAGTTTTATCGATACAGAACGTGGCAGCGGTGGTTTTGGTAGTACCGGCCGCCAGTAAACACTCTTGTTACGGATGAAAATGGACCAGCACTTTCCCCCTTCCAGCATCGCCACCCTGATGGAGCAGATGGCGAAAATGACCTCGCAGCGTGAGCAGCGCGAGCTGGAGCGGGCATTGCTGGAGCTGGTGGGCGCGTTTTTGCAAAGCGACAGCATTGCGCTATACGGCGTGCGGCACGCGGAGTCACTGCCCGAGCTGAAGCTGCTTCAGGTCAGCGGAAATGACGACAGCTTTATTTCGCCAGAAGGCTGCGGCTGGCTACCCGCAGGTGATGATGCGCGTAAAGCCATCGCCATCGGCCGCGACAATCGTGCGCCGTGGGAGTATGGCGACCATATCTGGCAAGTGATTTACCAGAAAAACAACATCATCGCGCTGCTGCAGATAGAGCACGGCCCGCTTGTACCGGAAGACCTGGGTTTTCTTAGCGGCATGGTACGCATCCACGAAAACTACCTGCGCCTGCTGTACGACGCAGAACGTGACATGCTGACCGGCCTGCTGAACCGCCGCTCTTTCGACGCCCGCCTGTACGAGCTGCTGGACAAGCCGGACTACCAGCACACCCTGGCGCTGGTGGATATCGACCACTTCAAGCTGGTAAATGACCGCTACGGCCATATCGTGGGCGACGAGGTGCTGCTGCTGGTGGCCCACCACATGGAGCAAGTGCTGGGCGTGCACGCCCAGCTGTATCGCTACGGTGGCGAGGAGTTCGGCATCATCCTGCGCGACGAGCCGCAACTGGCCATGACCCGGCTGGAAGCGCTGCGGGAAAACATCGCCAGCTTTAATTTCCCGCAAGTAGGCCAGGTTCACATCAGCATGGGCTACGTGCTGATCGGGGGCCAGATGCTGCCGGCCAACGTGGTAGAGCAAGCCGATCGCGCCTTGTATTACGCCAAGGAAAACGGCCGCAACCAGACTTGTGCCTATACACAACTGCTGCAGTGCGGCGAAATCGTCGAACAAGCCCCACACGAAGGCGATATCGAGCTGTTCTGACCCTACTGCGGCCAACCTTAGCCAGCAAAAAGCCCCTGCCAGATGGCAGGGGCTTTTTTATGCGGCTAGCGGGGGTCAGGCAGCGCTGGTGCGGGTTTTCTCGGCCCGGCCACGCAACCATTCCAGCGTCAGCAGCAAGGCGATGGAGAACAGGATCAGCACCGTGGCCGCGGCGGCAATCGCCGGGCTGATGTTTTCCTTGATACCGCCAAACATCTGGCGCGGCAGCGTGGTCTGCTCGGGGCCGGCAAGAAACAGCGTCACCACGACTTCGTCGAACGAGGTAGCAAAGGCAAACAGCGCACCCGAGATCACACCCGGCGCAATCAGCGGCAGCACGATACGACGGTAGGTGGTGACCGGGTTGGCCCCCAGGCTGGCGCTGGCGCGGATCAGGTTGGCGTTGAAGCCGCGCAGCGTGGCCGACACGGTAATCACCACAAACGGCACGCCCAGCGCGGTATGCACCAGAATCAGCGCAAAGTAGCTATTGGACAGGCCCAGCGGGGCAAAGAACAGATAAGCCCCCACGCCAACGATCACCACCGGCACCACCATGGGCGAGATCAGCACGCTCATCAGCACCGACTTGCCGGGGAAGTCCGACGAGGTCAGGCCCACGGCAGCCAGCGTGCCCAGCGTGGTGGCCAGCAGCGTGGCAGCCGGTGCCACGATGAAGCTATTCTTCAGCGCGGTGAGCCACACGCCGTTGCCGAAGAATTCCTCGTACCAGCGCAGCGAGAACGACTCGATCGGGTACAGCAGGAAGGTATCGGCCGAGAACGACAGCGGCACGATCACCAGCAGCGGCGACACCAGGAAGATCAGGATCAGCACGCAGAAAATGCGGAAGCTCCAGAACCAGATGCGCTCGATAGGCGAAGCATAAGTTGGCAGCATTTCTTACCCCAGACTCAGTTTGTTGGCACCCACCAGCTTGCTGTACACCGCGTACAGCGTCATGGTGGCGATCAGCAACAGGCTGCCCAGCGCGGCGGCCATGCCCCAGTTGATGGTGACGTTGGTGTAGAACGCCACGTAGTAGCTCACCATCTGCTCTTCCGGGCTACCCAGCAGTGCCGGCGTGATGTAGTAACCGATACACATGATGAACACCAGCAAGGCACCGGCAGCCACACCGGCCACGGTTTGCGGAAAGTAGATCTTCCAGAAAGCGGCAAACGGGTGGTCGCCCAGCGAAATGGCGGCGCGCATATAGGTTTGCGGAATGCTCTTCATCACGCTGTAGGCCGGCAGGATCACGAACGGCAACAGGATGTGCACCATGGCGATGTACACGCCGACCCGGTTGAACGCCAGTTGCAGCGGCTCGCCGATAATGCCCAGGTTCATCAGCGCGCTATTGATCAGGCCTTCGCGCTGCAGCAGCACAATCCACGACGCCACACGCACCAGCACCGAGGTCCAGAACGGCAGCAGCACCAGAATCATCAGCAGGTTGCTCTTGCGCGCCGGCAGGTTGGCCAGCCAGTACGCCAGCGGGTAGCCCAGCAGCAGGCAGAACACGGTGACCCAGAAGCTGATCCACAGCGTACGTCCAAAGATACTGATGAAGGCACGCTCCTCTTCCGGCGCCAGTTCCGGCGTACCGGCCTTGGTTTCACGCAGGTCCAGCGAGCTGTACAGGTAGTACGGCGTCCAGCTCTTGGCATTCTTGGCAATCACGTGCCAGTGGTCCGGGTCGCCCCAGCGTTCGTCCATCTGGATAAAACGGTCGCGCATGCTTTCGCCTGCGGCCAACTCCAGCGGCATCTTGCGCGCGGTTTTCTGGATCAACGAACGAAAACCGCTGATGTCCATATTCAGGCGCTTGGCCACATCGGGTACGGTCTTGGCTTCCTTGGCAGCAGTCAGGTCGCGCGCCATGGCCTGGAAAACTTCTTCGGATGGCAGGGCACGGCGGTCCCAGCTGGCAATCAGCTTGCTGGTGGCCGGCAGGTGGGTGACGACCTCAGGGTTATCGACGCTGCGGCCCAGCAGCATGAAGATGGGCACCAGAAAGGTCAGCAGCAAGAAAATGGCCAGCGGGGCAACCAGCGCCACCGCTTTGAGCTGCTTGTTGCGGCGCTCGCGTGCCAGCTTGACGGTCAGCAACTCGCCATCAGCTGCGGTCAGCGGCGCATTCTCGGTAAGGGTTTGGGACATGGTGGGCATCACTTCCAGCAAAGTCCCGCCAGCCGGCGGGCGTGGCGGGACGGTTCAGGCAGGGTGGCTACTTAGCGGGCAGCCCAGGCATTGAAGCGCTCTTCCAGCTCTTCACCATGCTCAACCCAGAAGTTGACATCCAGGGCCAGCGCGTTTTTCAGGTTGGCAGGCCAGGTCGGCAGGTTGGCCGCAGACTTCGGGTCTACCTTCTGCACGGCTTTCAGGTTGGTCGGGCCGTAGGCGATCTTGTTGGAGTACACGGCCTGGTTTTCCGGCAGGCTGGCGTGCTTGATGAAGTCCATCGCCTCTTTCAGCTTTGGCGAGCCTTTAGGCACAGCCCAGGAGTCCACGTCGTACACGCTGCCGGTCCATACCACTTTCAGGTTCTTGCCTTCTTTCTGTGCGGTATCGATACGGCCGTTGTAAGCCGAGCTCATCACCACATCGCCCGAGGCCAGGAACTGCGGAGGCTGCGCACCGGCTTCCCACCACTGGATGTTCGGCTTCAGTTGGTCCAGCTTCTTGAAGGCACGGTCCACACCGGCCTTGGTGGCCAGCAGCTTGTACACATCGGCCGGCTTCACGCCGTCAGCCTGCAGTGCGAACTCCAGCGTGTACTTGGCGCCCTTGCGCAGGCCACGTTTGCCCGGAAACTTCTTCACGTCCCAGAAATCAGCCCAGTTCTGCGGGGCGGTTTTCAGCTTGTCGGCGTTGTAGGCCATGGCGGTGGACCACACGAAAATGCCCACACCACACTCGGAAACCGCAGGCTTCACAAAGTCGGCTTTCTTGCCTACTTTGGCCCAGTCGATTTTCTCGAACAGGCCTTCCTCGCAGCCGCGCAGCAACTCTGGCGACTCAACCTCTACCACATCCCAGCTCACCTTCTTGGCATCGACCATGGCCTTGATCTTGGCCATTTCGCCGTTGTAGTCACCGGCAACGACCTTGTTGCCAGTGGCTTTTTCAAATGTCTGGTAGTAGGCCACGGCTTGTGCGTCCTTGTTGGCACCACCGAAAGAAATCACGGTGATGTCTTTGGCCATCGCCGGGGCAGCCAGCGCAACAGCAACGGACAGGGCCAACAGGCGTGGGGTGTTTTTGCTCATAGTCATAACTCCTCTGGGGATATCGCTTTGCAGGACGTTGAAAGCGCCCGTGTGGTCGGGCTTTTTATTTAGTGTGTGTAAACCGAGGCATCCAGCGCGCGAATGTCGCGGGCCATCCAGCCAATATCCAGCTTGTCGCCTACCTTCCAGCTGCTATCGAGCTCGCCGGCAGGCACTTTCACCATGAAGCCGCTCTGCCCTGCTACATCCAGGCGCAGGCGGACGTGGTCGCCGAAATAGATGAACTCGGCCAGGCGGGCCTGCAGGCGGTTTTCGCAGGCTTCGGCGTGGCGGTTCAGGCGCACGCGCTCCGGGCGAATCGACATGGAGGTGGCTTCGCCAGCCTGGCCAACGCAGACAGCAGCGGCCTGTACGGTGTCGCCGTTACCCAGGCGTACGGTGCAGTGCTGGTCTTGCAGGGCGACGACTTCGCCGTGCAGGGTGTTGTTCTCGCCAATGAAGTTGGCCACAAACGAGTTCACCGGCTTTTCGTACAGCACGTTGGCCGCATCGATCTGCTGGATGATGCCGTCCTTGAACACCGCCACACGGTCGGACATGGTCAGCGCCTCGCCCTGGTCGTGGGTCACGTACACCACGGTAATACCCAGGTTTTCGTGGATATGCTTGATCTCCAGCTGCATGTGCTCGCGCAGTTGTTTGTCCAGCGCGCCCAGCGGCTCGTCCATCAACACCAGCTGCGGCTCGAATACCAGCGCACGGGCCAGCGCCACGCGCTGCTGCTGGCCGCCGGACATCTGGCCGGGGTAACGGTTGGCCAGCGCGTCGAGCTTTACCATGCCCAGGGCTTTCTTCACGCGGTCGGCAATCTCGGATTTGCTCATCTTGCGGATGGTCAGCGGGTAGGCCAGGTTCTCGGCCACGGTCATGTGCGGGAACAGCGCGTAGTTCTGGAACACCATGCCGATGTTGCGCTTGTGCGGCGGCACGTGGTTCAGCAGCTTGTCGCCGAGGCGGATTTCGCCGTGGGTGGGGGTTTCGAAACCGGCCAGCATCATCAGGCAGGTGGTTTTGCCGGAACCGGACGGCCCGAGCATGGTGAGGAATTCGCCTTTGCGAATGTCCAGGTCCAGATTCTTGACGATCAGTGACGCGCCATCGTAGCTCTTCTGTACACCGCGAAAGCTGACAAGGGTGTCGGAGGCCGTGTGTTTCTCGCTCATCATGTCCTTCCTGATAGTTCCGCTTGGCGGAATGTTGTTTCAGTTTTTATCAGATTAACCAGCATCAAAACCGAAGTAAAGCGTGATGGCTTGCGCCAGCCGGCCGGTTTGTCCCCCTGTCTCTGTGTACAGGTGTCCATTAATTTAATCGCCCCGTTTAATAAAACAAACTACCTGTACGTGCTTTTTCGAAAAAGGAATAAGCATCGAAGCCAGGCCAAGACAGCAGGCACTTTTTCAGTGCATGCAATTGGGATTTATTGAGATGAATATGCGCGATTCACGGAGTGCACCGCATGGAAATGCACCAAATGGCGCCTTCATTGCACCGCGATGTCAAACAGTTGTTTGTCGTATCGCCACAACAAAAAAAAGCCGACCTTGCGGTCGGCTTGAAGGGAGTAATGCGAAAACGACTTAGGCGAGCAGGTGGTTGTTCAGCTCGCGCATGCCGGCAGACAGCATGGCCAGGTCCAGCGTCTCGAAAGACTGCAGCTCGGCAAACATCTGCTGGCAGGCTTCCACCTCGGCCGCACGCTGCTGCAGCCACTGGCTGACAAAGCCGGCGTCTTGCGACACGGACAGCGCACGCTGGGTCAGCGAGCGGTGCTGGCGGTACAGGTCGTCACGCAGCGCGCTGCGTGCCAGCGATTGCCAGCGGTTGTCGCGTGGCAGCTGGGTGATGGCAGCACGCAGCCAGTCCAGCTGCAGGTCGCGGCCCAGTTGCAGGTAGTTGGCCGCAATGTCTTCCAGCGCCAGCCCGCCATCTTCGCCAATCTCGATCAGGTCCATCAGCGGCACGGCAAACTCCAGGCGCGCCAGTACGCTGGCCAGCTCGGCCGGTACGTTTGGCTGGGTCAGGCGTTTTTCCAGACGCGCTACCTGCGGGTAGGTGTCGGCGCTGATCAGCTGCGGCAGCTTGGCCAGCAGGGCTTGTACCTTGTCGGCAAACTGCGCGATGGTGGCCTCTACCGAGCCGGCAGCACGGCGGTTGCGCAGTACCCAGCGCACCACGCGCTCTACCAGGGTACGCACCATCACCATCATTTCTACTTGCAGGTCGGCCGATACCAGGTTGTCCAGGCTTTCGATGCGGGTCCACAGGCTTTCGGCATCAAACACGCGGCTGGCAATCCAGAACGCGCGGGTGATGTCGGCGGCCGAGAACGACGACTCTTCCTGCATGCGGAACACGAAGGTGGTGCCCATGCGGTTGATGATCAGGTTGGCCAGCTGGTTGGCGATGATCTCGCGCTTCAGGTGGTGCTTCTGCATGGCATCGCCAAAACGCTGCTGCAGCGGTTTCGGGAAGTAGTTCACCAGCACCGGCAGGAAGTCGGCGTCATCCGGCACGTCGGTCTTCAGGATGGCCTGGTCCAGCGAAATCTTGCTGTAAGCCAGCAGTACGGCCACTTCTGGCGGGGTCAGGCCCTGGCGTGCCAGACGACGCTCGTTGATCTGCGTGTCGGACGGCAGGTACTCGATCTCGCGGTTCAGTTCGCCGGTTTTTTCCATGTGCGTGATCATGCGCGAGTGGGTGCTCAGCATGGACGCGGCATGGCTGCGGTTTACTGCCAGGATCTGGGTCTGCAGATAGTTGTTGCGCAGTACCAGGTGGCCTACTTCTTCGGTCATCTCGGCCAGCAGGTCATTACGCTGTTTCAGCGTCATGTCGCCGGCTTGCATTACCGCGCCCACCAGGATCTTGATGTTCACTTCGTGGTCGGAGCAATCCACACCGGCGGAGTTGTCGATGGCGTCGGTGCAGATGCGGCCGCCAGCCAGCGCAAACTCTACGCGGCCCAGCTGGGTGCACGTCAGGTTACCGCCTTCGGCTACCACTTTGACCTGCAGCTGGTTACCGTTGACACGTACCGGGTCGCACGCGCGGTCGCGGGCGTCGGCGTGGCTCTGGGTAGAGGCCTTCACATAGGTACCGATACCGCCGTTGTACAGCAGGTCGGCTTTGGCTTTGAGCAGCTCGTGAATCAGCTCGTTCGGCGCCATGCTGTCCTTGTCGGTTTCCAGCCAGGCTTTGACTTCCGGCGACAGCGGGATGGACTTGGCGGAACGCTCGAAGATGCCGCCACCTTGCGAGATCAGCTCGCGGTTGTAATCGGCCCAGCTGGAGCGCGGCAGGTTGAACAGGCGCGCACGCTCGGCAAAGCTGGCCGCAGCGTTCGGCGTCGGGTCCAGGAAGATGTGCAGGTGGTTGAACGCGGCTTTCAGGCAGATGTGTTCGGACAGCAGCATGCCGTTACCGAATACGTCGCCAGCCATATCACCGATACCGATCACGCTGAAATCCTGCTCCTGGGTGTTGATGCCCAGGTGGCGGAAGTGGCGTTTTACCGATTCCCATGCGCCGCGGGCGGTAATGCCCATGCCTTTGTGGTCGTAACCGGCAGAACCACCGGATGCAAACGCGTCGCCCAGCCAGAAGCCGTAAGCTTCGGAGATGCTGTTGGCGATGTCGGAGAAGGTTGCGGTGCCCTTGTCGGCAGCTACCACCAAGTACGGGTCATCCGGGTCCAGGCGGCGTACGTCGGCCGGCGGCACGATCTGGCCGTTCACCAGATTGTCGGTCACGTCCAGCAGCGCAGAGATAAAGGTCTTGTAGCTGGCGATACCTTCGGCCATGAAGGCTTCACGGTCGCTTGGTGCCGGCAGTTGCTTGCCGACGAAACCGCCCTTGGAACCCATCGGCACGATCACCGAGTTTTTCACCATCTGGGCTTTCACCAGGCCCAGCACTTCGGTACGGAAGTCTTCCATGCGGTCGGACCAGCGCAGGCCGCCACGGGCCACTTTGGAGCCGCGCAGGTGCACGCCTTCCACACGCGGGCTGTACACCCAGATCTCGAACATCGGGCGCGGCTGCGGCAGGAAGGAGATCAGGTTGGATTCCAGCTTGAACGACGCGTACGACTTGAACTCGCCGGTTTTGTCTTTCTGCCAGAAGTTGGTGCGACGGGTCGCCAGGATCACCTGCAGGAAGCCGTTCAGGATTCGGTCTTCGTCCAGGTTGGCCACGCCGTCCAGCAGGTCTTTCAGCTCTTCTTGCAAGTTGGCCGCACGGGCGTCGTCAAACGCTACCGGGTGCAGACGGGCAGCAAACAGCTGAACCAGACGACGGGTGATTTCCGGGTAGTGCGCTACGCAGTTTTCGATATAGGTCTGGCTGAAGGTCAGGCCGCCCTGGCGCAGGTACTTGGCCAGTGCGCGTACCAGGGTGATTTCACGCCAGTCCAGGCCAGCCACCACGGCCAGACGGTTGAAACCGTCGTTTTCGCAGTCTTTGGCAAACACGCGCGACAGCAGCGCCTGGAAGTTTTTCTGTACGGCTTCGTCCTGCATGGATTCGGCAGCGCCACCCAGCTCCAAGCCGAAGTCGCTCACCCATACGGTGCCGTCGTTCAGCTCGATGCGGTACGGGTGCTCGTCGCGCACCTGCACACCCATGTTTTCCAGGATAGGCAGGCTGGCCGACAGGCCCAGCGGCTCACCACCGCGGAACAGCTTCAGGTTGAAACCCTGGCCACGGTGGAAGGCACGGTACAGCTTCATGGTCAGGCCGTGGCTGGCGGCAGCTTCTTCGATCAGCTGGATATCCAGCACGGCGTTGCGCGCGGCAAACTCTTCACGGTAGGCCACCGGGAAGGCACCACGGTAACGGTTGAACAGCAGGTTGCCCTTCTCTTCACCGTGCGCTTCGATCAGCAGATGGTGCAGCTCTTCCTGCCAGCCGCGTACCACGCGGGCGATGTCGGCTTCCAGTTCGTGGGTACGGAACTGTGGCAGGTGGCCGCCCTGGGTGCGGATAATGTAATGCACGCGCGCCAGGGTGCTGTCGCTGATCTGCACGCTGAATTCAGCCGACGCGCCATTAAAGGCATTCATCAGCACGCGCTCGATCTTCAGGCGGATTTCGGTATTGAAGCTGTCGCGTGGCACAAACACCAGGCAGCTTACATAACGATGGTAGCGGTCGGTACGGGTGTACAGGCGCACACGCGGGCGCTCCTGCAGGTTCACGATACCTTCCACGATAGGCGTCAGGGTTTCGGCCGGGATCTCGAAGAGCTCGTCACGCGGGTAGCTTTCCAGCACAAAACCCAGGGTCTTGGCTTTGTAGCTGTTGTCTACGTAATCGCATGCGGATACCACGTGGGCCACTTTTTCACGCAGCAGCGGGATGTCCTTCGGCGACTGCTGGTAGGCACTGGCGGTGTACAGGCCCAGGAAACGGCGTTCGCCGACAACCTCGCCCTTGCTGTTGAAGCGCTTGATGCCGACAAAATCCATGTAGGCGGAGCGATGCAGCACCGAGCGGGACTGCGATTTGTTCAGGATCAGCAGCTGTGGCTGGTGTGCCAGTTCGCGCAGGTCTTGCGGCAGCGCCTCAAAGCTCTCGGAGTACTCTTTATTACCCTGGTCTTTCAGGAAGCCCAGGCCGGAGTTCTTCACGATCTTCAGGCTGTCTTTACCGTCACGCTTCACCAGGTCGTAATCGCAGTAACCCATGAAGATGAAATGGTTGGCCGCCATCCAGTCCAGGAAGGCCACCGCTTCGGCGGCTTCGCGCTCGCGCTCGCCCTTGATGGCAGCCAGGTCAGCGCGCAGGGCAGCGACCACTTCGCGCATCTGTGGCTCGTCGTCTACCACACGGCGCAGGTAGGACAGCACGTCGTTCAGGTCGGTTTGCAATGCCTTGAGCACGGCCGGGTCGCTAACGCGATCTACCTGCACGTGAATAAAGGATTCCAGCGGCAGGCTACGGTCTTCGGTGCGTTTGAATTCGGCAATCACACCGTCTGCATTGCGGCCAACCGACAGCACCGGGTGTACCAGCAGGTGCAGGTTCAGGTTGTGGCGTGCCAGCAGCATGGCGACCGAGTCGATCAGGAACGGCATGTCATCGTTCGCGATCTCGATCACGGTGTGGGTGCTTTGCCAGCCGTCACGCTCGAAATCGGGGTTGTAAATACGGGCCTTGGCCTGGCCCGGCGCGCGTTTCTTGGCGAATTCGAAATGCGCCATGGCTGCGCCGAACAGATCCAGCGGCGAGAAGCTTTTCAGGTCTTCGTGTTCGGTTTCTTCAAAGTAAAGCGGCACAAAGGACCCCAGACTTGCGGCGTCCTGGCTGGACAGCTTCTGCTCTGCTACCGCCTGGATATCAGCAATCAGGCTCAGAAATTCAGTCTTGTTGGTAAGCGACATGTTGCTTCTCGTATTTGTTTTGGGAACACAGGTGTTGTGTGAGCGCATTGTAAGAGGGCCCACACCCTAGGGATTTCCTTATTGCGACATGCTCGTACACATTCAACAACCGCACTGCACAATGACAAGTACTTGCGCAGCGGCAAATTGACAAATCGTGCACTTTTTGCCTTATAGCAATGCGACGGCAAATTACAAAATGAATATGCGTAAAAAACAGGCTTTTTTGCAAAAATACGCGGCAAGCCACTGTATCTAAAGACATTTCCCTCCTGAACAAAAAGACAGTAGAATTCGCCCCCCGCACGCGAGCACTCAAGGCGGCCATAGAGGCGCATTGTGCCTGCTGCCGCTTGCGTGCAAAGATTTCGCCGTCCCCCATAGAGGGGATGCGAAAACAACAATATTGCAAACAAGGTCAGGCCTGCACCAGGCCAGTACTACCGCCACTATCCGGCGTGGTACCCCTGCCCCGGCGTGCCGGGGTTCACCATCTTCAAAGAGAGTTATAGCAGCATGAAAAAAGCGCTCATCCTGGCCGCACTGGCCCTGTCCGCTGCCGGCATGTCGGCACAAGCTGAAACCATCCGCTTCGGTATCGACGGCAACTACCCGCCGTTTGCCAAACAAGGCGCCGACGGCAAGCTGCAAGGCTTTGACGTGGATATCGCCAATGCCCTGTGTACCGCGATGAAAGTGACTTGCCAGATCGTGCCACAAGACTGGGACGGCCTGATCCCGGCACTGAACGCCAACAAGTTCGACGCCATCCTGTCGTCCATGTCCATCACCGAAGAGCGTCTGAAAGCGGTGGACTTCAGCAAAAAGTACTACCACACCCCTAGCCGCATGATCGCCAAAGAAGGCACCAAGGTTGATCAGACCAGCTTCAAGGGCAAGAAAATCGGCGTACTGCGCGCCTCCATCCAGGAAAAATTCGCCAAGGACTACTGGGCCAAGAGCGGCGCCAGCCTGGTGGCTTACGGCAAAGTGCCGGAAGCTTTCCTGGACCTGAAATCCGGCCGTATTGACGGCGTGTTCGTCGATTCCGTGGTAGGCGACACCGACTTCCTGAAATCGTCCCAAGGCAAAGGTTTTGCCTTTGTCGGCCCCGACTACAACGACCCGAAATACTTCGGCCGTGGTGCCGGTATTGCCGTGAAGAAAGGCAATAGCGCCCTGACCGAGCGCCTGAACAAAGCCATCGAGCAAATCCGCAAGGATGGCAGCTACAAGAAAGTACAGGACAAGTACTTCAACTTTAACGTATACGGCAACTAAACCTGCCAGCCCCGCCCTGCCTTCGTCCGGAGGCAGGGTTTTTCATACCTAAAAACACAAAAAACCACCGTGCCGGAGAGAAACATGAAGAAGCCCTTGCTTGTGCTGGGTGCGCTTGCACTCGCCCTGACCACTGCCGCCCACGCAGACACCCTGCGTTTTGCCACCGACGCCAGCTACCCGCCGTTCTCCAAACAGGGGGCCGACGGCAAGATGACCGGCTTTGACCCGGACATCGCCCAGGCACTGTGTGCAGCCATGAAGGCGCAGTGCGAAGTACTGCCGCAAGACTTCGACGGGATTATCCCGGCCTTGAACGCCAAGAAGTTCGACGCCGTGATTGCCTCGATGAACATCACCGAAGAGCGCAAGAAGGCGGTGGATTTCTCCGACAAGTACTACAACATGGCCAGCCGCCTGGTCGCCCGTGAAGGCAGCCAGGTCAATGATGCCTGGTTCAAGGGCAAGAAGATCGGCGTGCTGCGCTCGTCCATCCAGGAAAAATACGCCCGCGAACACTTCGTGAAGCTGGGTGCCAAGCTGGTGAGCTATGGCAAGGCGCCGGAATCCTTCCTGGACCTGAAAGCCGCCCGCGTGGATGCCGCTTTCGTGGACGCCGCCGTGGGTGACGTGGACTTTGTCAAAACCGCCAACGGCAAGGGCTTTGCCCTGGTAGGCCCGGACTACAACGACCCGAAATATTTCGGTGTGGGCTCCGGCATTGCGGTGCGCAAGGGTGACAAGGCCCTGCTGGCGCGCATCAACCAGGCGCTGAAGCAGATCCGCGCCGACGGCAGCTACGACAAGATCCAGAAGAAGTACTTCAGCTTCGATATCTACGGCAAGTAAGCAGCACATAACACCCGCCGTCTGGCAAAACGTGCGGCCAACCCCAGGTTGGCCGCCTGCCACATCAAGCAGGAACGATGGAGTAAAACAATGTTTCTACAGGGTTACCTACCCAGCATTCTGGAAGGCACCATACTGACACTGCAGGTTGCCGTGGCATCGCTGCTGGTGTCGGTGGTGCTGGGGCTGATTGGCGCCATGTTCAAGATGGCGCCCTCCAAACCGCTGGTCTGGCTGGCTGAGCTGTATTCCACCGTGGTGCGGGGCGTACCCGACCTGGTGTGGATGCTGCTGCTGTTCTTTGGCGGCCAGATGCTGATCAACGATTTCTGTACCCGCATGGGCTGGCCGGCACCGGAGATCAACTCCTTTTTTGCCGGTGTGATGACCATCGGCTTCATCTTCGGTGCCTATATGACCGAAACCTTCCGTGGCGCCATCATGGCGGTACCGAAGGGGCAGATGGAAGCCGGCCTGGCCTACGGCATGAGCCCGCTGCGCGTGTTTCTGCGCATTACCTTCCCGCAGATGGTGCGCTTTGCCCTGCCCAGCTTTTCCAATAACTGGCTGGTGCTGGTGAAATCCACCGCTCTGGTGTCGGTGATCGGCCTGAATGACGTGATGTACCGCGCCGACACCGCCAAATCCATCACCCAGGAACCGTTTACCGTGTACGCCGTGGTGGGCCTGATCTTCCTGGCCATTACCAGCGTGTCCGACTTTGCCCTCAAACGCCTGGAGAAACGCTACTCGCTGGGCGTACGGGAGACCGAACTATGATCGACTTCAACCTGATCGTGGAAAAACTCCCCGCCTTTCTGGGCGGGGCCGACGGCGCACCGATGATGTCTACCAGCGACGGCCTGCAGCTGACGCTGGAGCTGCTGTTCCTGTCGCTGGCCTGCGGCCTGCTGCTGGCGGTACCGCTGGCGCTGATGCGCGTCTCGAAAAACCGCGTGGCGTCCAGCCTGGTGTGGCTGTACACCTATGTCTTCCGTGGCACGCCGCTGCTGGTACAGCTGTTCATCATCTATTACGGCCTGTCGCAGTTTGACTGGGTACGCGATAGCTGGGCGTGGGAATACCTGCGCGAGGCTTACGCCTGCGCCATCCTGGCCTTTACGCTGAACACCGCCGCCTACACCACCGAAATCATCGCCGGCCAGATCCGCAATACCCACTATGGCGAGATCGAAGCGGCCAAAGCCATGGGCATGAGCAAATGGCTGATGATGCGCCGTATCGTGATCCCGTCTGCGCTGCGCCGCGCCCTGCCGGCCTACAGCAACGAAGTGGTGATGATGATGCAGTCCACCTCGGTAGCCGGCCTGGTAACCCTGGCCGACCTGACTGGCGTAGCCCGCCGCGTGTTCAGCGATACCTATATGCCGTTCGAGCCCTTCATTACCGTGGCCTGCTTCTACCTGGTACTGACCTTTGGCTTCGTGTGGCTGTTCAAGCTGGCCGAGCGCCGCTGGCTGGCCTACCTGGCCCCGCGCAAGCACTAAGGAGCCGCCATGCAACGCATAGATCACCCCTTGCTGTCGCCCAGCCTCACTACCGGGCGCAGCATCTGCAGCTTTCACTATGGCCAGCCTGGCCTGGGCGAAAAGGTCTACATCCAGGCCAGCCTGCACGCTGACGAGCTGCCCGGCATGCTGACCGCCTGGCACCTGAAGCAAAGGTTGGCCGCACTGGAAGCCGAGGGCCGCATTGCCGGCGAAATCGTGCTGGTGCCGGTGGCCAACCCCATCGGCCTGGACCAGAACCTGAACGGCGTGGCCCTGGGGCGTTTCGAGCTGGGTAGCGGCCAGAACTTCAACCGCCACTACCCCGCCTTTGCCCGCCAGCTGTTCGAACAGCTGCGCGAGCAGCTGGGCCCGGACGCTGCGGCCAACACCCGCCTGGTACGCGAGCACTTGCGCAGCATGGTGGCGGCTATCGAGCCGGCCAGCGAGCTGGCCTCGCAGCGCAAAACGCTGATGCTGCTGGCCTGCGACGCGGACGTGGTACTGGACCTGCACTGCGACCTGGACGCCGCCCTGCACCTGTATACCGGCACCCCGCTGTGGCCGCAGTGCGAGCCGCTGGCGCGCTACCTGGGCGCCGCCGCCACACTGCTGGCAGAAGACTCGGGCGACAACCCGTTCGACGAAGCCTGCAGCCAGCTATGGTGGCAGCTACGCGACCTGGTGCGCGATGCCGGCCTGGACGCCGCCATCGACATGGCCTGCCTATCGGTTACCGTAGAGCTGCGCGGCCAGGCTGATGTGAGCCACGAGCTGGCCGCCGGCGATGCCGACCGGCTGCTGGCCTTCCTGAGCCACCGCGGCATCATCCGTGGTGAGGCCCCGCCGCTACCCGCGCTGGTCTACCCGGCCACCCCGCTGGCCGGCTCGGAAAGCCTGCTCGCCCCGCACGCCGGCGTAGTGCACTACTACGTGCAGCCCGGCACCCTGGTAGAAAGCGGCCAGCACCTGGCCGATGTGATCGACCCGATAAACGACCGCGTTACCGCGCTGCGCGCCCACCGCGCCGGCATGCTGTACGCCACCGACAGCCGTCATTACGCTACTGCAGGCCAGTGGCTGGCCAAAGTTGCCAGCGCCGAGGCCTTCAAAACCGGAAAGTTGCTCTCAGCATGAACCAGACACCCAATATCAAACTGCAAGTGCAGGACCTGCACAAAAGCTACGGCAGCCACGAAGTCCTCAAAGGCGTATCGCTGACCGCCCATGCGGGCGACGTGATCAGCATCATCGGCTCGTCCGGCTCCGGCAAAAGTACCTTCCTGCGCTGTATCAACATGCTGGAGCAGCCCAATAGCGGCAGCATTGCCGTCACCGGCGAACAGCTGGCGCTGACTACGGACAAGCGTAACGGCGCGCTGAAAGCGGCCGACCAGAAACAGCTGGCGCGCATCCGCACCAAGCTGGCCATGGTGTTCCAGCACTTCAACCTGTGGGCGCACATGACGGTGCTGGAAAACATCATCGAAGCGCCGGTGCACGTACTGGGCGTGCCGAAGGACGAAGCCATCGCCCGTGCCCGCAAGTACCTGGACAAGGTTGGCCTCAAAGGCGTGGAAGACAAATACCCGTCGCACATGTCCGGCGGCCAGCAGCAGCGTGTGGCCATTGCCCGTGCGCTGGCCATGGAGCCGGAAGTGATGCTGTTCGACGAGCCGACCTCGGCGCTGGACCCGGAACTGGTAGGCGAAGTACTGCGCGTGATGCAAGACCTGGCAAAAGAAGGCCGTACCATGGTAGTGGTAACCCACGAAATGGGCTTTGCCCGCGAGGTGTCCAACCACGTGATCTTCCTGCACCAGGGCCGTATCGAAGAGCAAGGCAACCCGCGCGAAGTACTGGCGCAGCCCAAGAGCGAACGCCTGGCGCAGTTCCTGTCCGGCAGCCTGAAATAACGCGTCTGGCTTGATCTACCGGCGCCATGCAAGCTACAACGTTTGCATGGCGCCGTTTTTTACAGGCATGCCGGAAAAGCACGCAGTTTTTATACGGCTGCATATTGCCTGCCACCTGCAAGCACGACACAATGCGCGCTTGATTCACCCCGCTGCTACAGCACCTGGAGCACCCGGCTACCGGATATGGTCAATATCGCCCCACATCACAAACCCGTTCGCTTCGGCTTCCTGCTACTGCCCCATGCCTCGATGGCAGACCTTGCCATTGCTACCGAAGTGCTCACCCGCGCCAACCAGCTGGCAGAACGCCGCGCTTACGAGTTCTTGCCACTCTCGCTGAGCGGTGAAATGGTCACCCTGAGCAATGGCATGCGCATGCCGGTAGACCTGCCGCTGGCGCACGCCCCCAAGCTGGACGTGCTGGTGGTACTGGCTGATGAAGTCGGCATTGACGTATCGGCCGACGAGCTGGGCAAAGCCATCAGCAGCCAGCTGTCCGACCATACCCAGCTGGTCGGCATAGGCTGCGGCAGCTACTGGCTGGCGCGTGCCGGCCTGCTGGCAGGCCATCGCGCCACCATCCACTGGCAAGAGATCAGCCGCCTGACCGACGAGTTTCCTGATGTCATCGTGTCATCCAATCTTTTTGAACTGGATGGCAACCGGCTGACCAGCGCAGGCGGCGCAGCCACCTTCGATTTCATGATGGCGCTGGTGGCGGCCAACCTGGGGCAGGAGTTTGTCGCCACGCTGTCCGAGGTGTTCAGCATGGAGCGCCTGCGCCCCGGTAGCGAGCGCCAGCGCATCCCGCTGGCCACCCGCATCGGCGGCAGCCAGCCCAAGCTGACCGAGGCGGTAAGCCTGATGGAAGCCAATATCGAAGAGCCGCTGACCACCGACGATATCGCCTATTACGTGGGGGTATCGCGTCGCCAGCTGGAGCGGCTGTTCAAGCAGCACCTGGGTACCGTGCCTTCGAAATACTATCTGGAACTGCGCCTTAGCCGCGCCAGACAGCTATTACAGCAAACCAGCAAGTCCATTGTGCAGATCGGCCTAGCTTGCGGCTTCTCCAGCGGGCCGCACTTTTCCAGCACCTACCGCAGCCACTTCGGCATTACCCCGCGCGAAGAGCGGGCCCAGCGCAGCACCCCGGCAGCCTAGCCATCCTGCCCCCGCCAGCCGGCGGGGGTTACACCGTGTATCCCTTTACCGCTGCACCTTGTCAAAACCAGCCGGCGTACCAGCGCACGGCCAGCCACCCCACCCGCCCGCTCACCGTCACACCAGCGTAACCCTATACAGTTCAGAATTGCTGAATAAGATTTACAAAAAAGCTTGATTTTATTTAGTACTAACTGGAACTATCCTAATCACAACTTACTCGGAGACACAGGCATGCCAGACCAGCCCGGCCAACACCGCTCGATACCTTTGGTACGCGAACTGGTACGTACTTACCAGGCGTTCGAGCAGCTCAGCAGCCAGCGCATCAAGCAACACGGCCTGACACACGCGCAGTTCGATGTCATTGCCACGCTGGGCAACACCCCCGGCATGAGCTGCCGCGAGCTATCGGAGCGCACGCTGATTACCAAAGGCACGCTGACCGGCGTCCTGGACCGGCTGCTGGACAAAGGCCTGATTAGCCGCACCGTGCCAGAGCACGACCGGCGCAGCCTGTTTGTTGCACTGACCCCGGCAGGAGAAGCGGTATTCGATAGCGCCTTTCCTGATGTAGTAAGCCACTGCGGCGAAGCGTTTGCCCACCTGGACGACGCCAGCCTGAACCAACACATCGCCATGTTGGCCGCACTGCGCGCCGCCATCGGCCAGAAACTGGAGCCAGCCGAATGAAGCAAGCCAACCGTTACCACCCCGTGCAAATCATGCTGCACAGCCTGATGGCCCTGCTGATGGTCTGTACTTTCGCCTTTGGCAAATACGTGCACAGCCTGCCGCTGTCACCGGCCAAATTCCAGCTGATCAGCTACCACAAGTGGGCCGGCATGGCCGTACTGGCACTGGTGGTGGTGCGCATTCTGGTGCGTCTGGCCAAGGGCGCACCGGCACTGCCGGCCAGCATGTCACCCGCAGCCCGCCTGGTGGCGCACGCCGGCCACCTGCTGCTGTACGTGCTGATGATCGCCATCCCGCTGTCCGGCTGGCTGATGAGCTCGGCCTACGGCATCCCCGTGGTGATGTTCGGCCTGTGGCAAGTACCCGACCTGATTGCGGCCAACCCCGAGCTGGCACCGCAACTGGGCCAGCTACACGGCGCGCTCAATACCCTGTTGTTACTGGCGGTACTGGGCCACGTAGCGGCGGCACTGAAACACCACTTCATCGACAAGGACGGCCTGCTGAGCCGCATGAGCCTGCGCGGCTAAGCCTGCGCGGCACACACACAGGAACCCACCCATGAAAAAAGCACTGCTTCTGCCCCTGGCTGCCCTGCTCGCAGCGCCAGCCTTTGCCCAGCCGGTAGATCTGACCAAGAGCCAGCTGGCCTTTACCCTGAAACAGATGGGCGTGCCGATGTCCGGCAGCTTCAAGAAGTTTGCGGCCAACGTGGACTTCAACCCGGCGCAAGCAGAAACCGGCAAAGCCGACATCAGCATCGACGTGGCCAGCATTGCACTACCCACCGGCGAGGCCAGCGCCGAAGCACGCAAAAAGGAATGGTTCAACGCCGCCCAGTTCCCGCAAGCGCGCTTCGTGTCTACCAGCATGAAGTCTCTGGGTAACAACCGTTACCAGGTCAACGGCAAGCTGACCCTGAAAGGCATCAGCCGTGACGTCAGCGCCCCGTTTACCGCTACCGCCCAGGGCAAGACCCTTACTGTGGACGGCACGCTGCCGATCTCGCGCCTGGCGTTCAAGATCGGTGAAGGCAGCTGGAGTGATACCGGCACCGTAGCCGACAACGTAGACCTGAAATTCCGCCTGGTGCTGGTCAACCCCTGATACCCGGGTTCAGCACCAACGTATTTGCCCTGATAGCCCCACCCTACTCTGGAGAGAGAAAATGATCCGTACCACCCTGTTTGCCGCCCTGTTTGCCACTGCTGGTGCCGCCTTTGCCGCCCCGGTGTCGTACAACATCGACCCCACCCACACCTACGCCAGCTACGAAGTGAACCACCTGGGTCTGTCGGTACAAGCCGGCACCTTCACCAAGATCAGCGGCAAGCTGACCGTGGATGAAGCTGCCAAAACCGGCACCGTGGATGTCACCATCGATGCCGCTTCGCTGCAAACCTTCCTGGGCGACCGCGACAAACACCTGAAGAGCGCCGATTTCTTCAACGTGGAAAAATTCCCTACCCTGACCTACAAGTCCACCGCGGTTGAGTTCAAGAACGGCAAGCCGGCTGCGGTAAAAGGCAACCTGACCCTGCTGGGCGTGACCAAGCCGGTGACCCTGAAGCTGGTCAACGTGACCAAGGCCAAGCACCCGATGACCGGTGCTGAAAACTGGGGTGCCAACGCCGTGGCCACCATCAAGCGTAGCGAATTCGGCATGAAAACCTTCCTGCCAGCCATCAGCGATGATGTAAAACTGAACATCGCGCTGGAAGCTGCCAAGGCCGAGTAAGCCGCCGCCATGCCCCTGCCCGTTTGGGTGGGGCCCGGCAGTAAAAAACCCTGTTTGCACTGGCAAACAGTGTTTGTCTTTTATCATCAAGGCGCGGGCTAATCCGGCTGGCGCAGCGGCAGCGTCACGGTAAACATGGCGCCATTACCCTCGCTACTTTCCAGCTCGATACTGCCGTGGTGCATCTGCACCAGCTCTTTCACCAGCGCCAGGCCAATGCCGCAACCGGGTATGCCCTGCGCGGTACTGGCACGGAAAAACCGCGTGAACAGCCGGCCCTGTTCGCTTTCCGGCACGCCCACCCCCCAGTCACGCACCGACACCCTTACCGTGTCATTCTCCTGGCGCAGGGTCAGCGCCACACGCTGCCAGCGCGGCGAGTACTTGATGGCGTTGTTGATCAGGTTGGAAAAAATCAGCCGCAGCAGCTCCATATCACCCTCTACCTGCAAAGCCACCTCGGCCTGGGCGTCCAGCTCGATATGGCAGTCCGGGTAAATGGCCTGGTTCAGCTCCACCAGCTCGCTAAGCAGCGGCAGCAGCCGTACCGGCAAGTGCTCCACGCGAATCTGGTCCGACTCCAGCCGGTTCAGCGTCAGCACGCTATCGGCCAGCGTCACCATGTGCGCCACCATATCGCGCACACGCTGCACGCGCTCGTGCAGCATGTCGCAGGTAAACTGTCCGGGGCTGCGCAGGATGCGCTGGGCGATACCGTCTATCACCGCCAGTGGTGTGCGGTACTCGTGCGACACCATGGAGACAAAACGCCGCTGCATTTCCATCAGCTCGCGCTCGTGCTGCAAGGTGGCTTCCAGCGAACGCTCGCGCTCGCGGATGTGCGAGATATTCAGCACGCTCACCAGAATGCTGGGGATGCCGCGGTAATCCACCAGGCAGCCGGTGAGGCTGGCATCAAAACGCTGCTGCTGGCGGTTGCGCAGCACGGTCTGGAAGTCGGACACCATGCCCTGCAGCTGCAGCAAGTCCAGAAACTGGGTGCGATCTTCCGGGTTTTCGTACAAACCCACCGAAACGGGCGACAAGTCCCCGCTACTACCCAGCCACATGCCGTACAGCTCTATCGCCAGCCGGTTGGCGTAGCGGATGCGCCCGCCTTCCAGCTCGGAAATCACCATGGGTAGCGGCAGGGCATCCAGAATGCTCTGCAGCTCCTCGCTGCGCTCGCGCTGCAGCTGCAGCAGTTTTTCACGGTCGCCGACATCGTGCTGGCTCACCAGCAGCGCCGGGTCGCCGGTGGCCGGGTCGGCCACTTCTACCAGCTGCATCTGGTGGCGCGTGGTGCTGCCATCGGCCAGATTGACTTCCACAATGCGGCGTACCGAGCGGCTTTCCGATACCGCGGTGCGCAGCTCGCGGGCGATGGCGGCGCTATGCAGGTTGGCCGCAAACGCATCGTCCGCCTGCGGCAAGTAGGCCTGCGCGGCCGGGTTGCGCAGCAGCACATTGCCGTGCAGGTCGTACAAGCTCACCATCTCGCGCACGTGGCGCAGCATTTCTACCGAGCGCGATACCTGGGTTTCGAAATTCAGCTCGCTGGCTTCTACGCGCATGATTTCCGGCACCGCCACGTCCAGCTGGGCACAGCTGCAGTGCAGCTGCACTGGCCGGCCTCGCGGGTAGATGGTCCAGGTTTCGCGCACGGTTTCTTGCCGCGCAAAGGCTGCCTGGTAGCCCTGCAGGCGCAAGCGCCCGCCTTCGCTACTCATGCTCAGGTCGCGCTGCTGCAGGGCTTCCAGGTCTGGCGCATCCCATAGCTTGAGTGCTGCCAGGTTGGCCCACACAATGGTTTGCTGGCTGAAATGGTAAAACCAGATGGCAGTACTGAGCTGGTTCAATGCCGGCAGTGCCGGCAGCCAGCCCGGAGGAATGGCTGTCATGGTGCCTCCAGCAGGGCAAGAAGTTCATCCAATGGCATGGGCCTGTAGAAATAATAGCCCTGTGCGTAGCGGCAGCCCAGGTTCAGCAAGGCTTGGGCCTGTACCGCCGTCTCTACCCCCTCGGCCACCACGGTGCAGCCCATGGCGCGCGCCAGGCCAATGAGGCCCTCTACAATCTGGGCATCGATTTCCTGCCGCGCAATATCGGTGACAAAGCTGCGGTCTATCTTGATGACCTCGGCTCGCAGGCGCTTGAGGTAGGCGAGCGAGGCGTAGCCCATGCCGAAATCGTCTACCGCCAGCTTGGTACCCATCTCGCGCAAGCGGGCAATAGCCTGCTCTACCTCGGGCGTGAGGTGGGCCATGGAGGTTTCGGTGACTTCGATTTCCAGGTTGGCCGCAATGCCTTGCGCGTCGTCTTTCAGGCAGTCGTTCAGATAGGCCGGCACCCCTGCCCCCAGGCTTTGCCCGGACAAGTTGAACGACAGCACGGTATTAGGCGAGCGCTGCACCATCTGGCGCACGGCTTGCAGCATGCGGCTGATCACCCAGCGGTCCAGCTCGGCGGCCAGGCCCATGCGCTCGGCAGCGGGGACAAAAAAGCCTGGCGATAATGCACCAATGGCGGCACCGGGCCAGCGCAGCAGGGCTTCGGCACCGACAATCCCCCCGCTGGCAATATCCACCCGCGGCTGGAACACCAGTTCCAGCTCGCCATGGCGTATGGCTTCTGCCAGGTTGCGCTCGGCGTAGCGGGCCGCTTCCAGCGCGTGATAATCGGCGGTGCCCAGATAGATAAAGCGGCGGGCGTTGCCGGCACTCATGAAGTTCAGATGCAGCGCGCAAGCCTCCACCAGCGCACTGGCGTCCAGCCGGCGCAGCTCGGGCGATGTCCAGTCCACCTGGATACGCAGCATGCTGAAGGTGTAATTCACCACCACGCCACCCACCAGGATTTCATGGCGCTGCATGCTGGCGGGGATATCGCTGTCCTGGGTATCGGCGCGCTCGATCAGTGCCCAGCAGCCATCGGCCCAGCCATACACCTTGCCGGACTCTGCCAGCTGCGCCAGCTGGGCATGCACCTGGCTGCGTAACAGCTGCTGCTCTGCCGGCGCCAGGCGGATGGACAAGCCCAGAAAGCTGTCGATCTTGGTCAGGATCACACTCACCGGCGATACCACGCGGCGGGCCGCTTCCAGCCGCTCCAGCAATAGCGTGCGGCTCAGGAACTGCCCGCTGGCGTCGGCAAAGGTATCGGAATGCCGCCGGCGCTTGATACGCGACGCTACGGCAGCCAGCAGCAGGTCAAAATCCACCGGTTTGACCAGGTAGTCCACCACGCCCAGCTCGCGCCCGCGTATCTGGTTCTGGCGGTCGCCCAGCGCAGTCAGCATGACAAAGGGCACCGGGTCGTCATCGTTCAGGTTCACGGCTTCCAGTAGCTCGAAGCCATTCATGCGCGGCATGGAAACGTCGCACACCACCAGGTCCGGGCTGTGCTGGCGGACCATTTCCAGCCCTTCCACCCCATCGCGCGCCTGCAGCACGTGGTAGCCGGCAAAAGCCAGCTCCTCGCAGATCAGCATGCGGATGGTGTTGTCGTCCTCTACGCACAGCACGGTTCTTTGTTCAGACATGGTCATGCTCCGTCAGCGGCAGGTAGACGGACACGATCAGCCCTTCGCCCTCGGCACTATCCAGCTGCAGCCGGCCGCCCATTTCATTTACAAAGCGCGCCACCATGGTCAGGCCCAGGCCACTACCGACGGCACGATCGCCACTACGGCGATAAAACGGCTGGAGCAGCTGTGCCAGCTCGTCGGCAGGCAGCGCGGGGCCGCCATCGCTGATACGTAGCAGCCATTCCTTGCCTTGCCGGCTACTGGCGACACATATCTGGCCACCGCCATGGTTGGCCGCATTCTGCAGCAGCTCTTGCACCACCAGGCGTAACAGCGTCTCGCGTACGGCAGGGCTATCCGGCGCATCGAGCTGGCGCTGGATGCGCTGCTCGGTCAGGCCGTCGGCAAGCAGGCTGTCCAGCAAGGCGGGCAGCGATACCGGCAACAAGGGGCCATGGTTATCCTGTACCGGCAGCAAGGCCAGCAGGCTGCGATCCAGCATGGCGCCCAGGCGCTCGCCTGCATCACGGATCAGGGCCAGACGCGCCTTGAGCGTATCGGCATCCGTCGTGCTGCCCCGGCGCTGCAGCGCCTGGGCAACAGAATCGATCTGCGCCAGCGGTGTGCGCACCTCGTGTGACAGCACCTCGATGAAATGCTGCTGTTGCTGGTTGATTTGCCGCTCGGTGGCCAGTGCTTTTTCCATCTGCAGGCGGGCTTGCTCTTCCACGCCAGTGGCTTTTTCCAGCTGTACGGCCATCTGGCCGATGTGCTGGCCCAGGGCATCCAGCTCCGCGATGGGCTGCTGGGCAATGGTGGTGCGGTATTGCCCGGCGCCGATCTGCTCTACCGCTTGCTGGAAGCTGGCCAGCGGGGCCACCACGCGCTGGCTCATCTGGCGGGCGCGGCGAGCGAGCAAAGCAAAGAAAACGGCATAGAACACCAGCAAGGCAGCCAGCATGAACCAGCCAATGGTCGTCATGCGCTCATGCAGCTTTTGCGCCTCGGCCAGAATAACCGGCTCCTCGGCCACCATCAGCATGGTCCAGTTCGGGCCGGCCACCCGCGACCAGGCCACCACCTCGCGCTGGCCGTGGCGCAGCGGCATGCTGGCGATTCCGGAAGCGCTCTTGGCCATCAGTGCGGCCAACTTCTTGCCCTCCGGGTGCAGGTCGATACGGTACTTTTCGGGTTTGAACACGTTCTGGCGGATAGCCTCGGTATAACTGTGCACCCCGAGCTCTTGCAGCCCCCAGTCGTGCTCGCCTTGCGGTGGCAGCGCCAGAATCGTGCCATCGCGCCCGATCAGCATCACGTAGGCCCCCCAGGGCAGATCCAGCGCCAGCAGGTCATCCACCACGGTTTTCAGGGTGATATCGATGCCCACCACCGCCTGCAGGGTATCGCCCTGCCACACCGGCGCGATGGACGACACCATCCAGCCCTGGCCTGCCGGGTCCAGATAGGCGTCGGTCCATACCGGTTTGCGCGCGGGGTTATGCTTGCCGTCGGCCTCGTAGTAGAAGTTGAACGACGGAATATCCATCTTGGCCGGGTACTGGCCCTTCACTTCAAAATAGGGATAGATGCGGTTGTATGAATCTTTGGTATTCAGGTAGACCTGTGCAATCAGCGGGTTGGCCGCTTTGATATCTTTCAGTACCGGGTCCAGTTGTACGCTGCGGTCTATGGTTTCCTGCTGCTGCGGGCCTAGCGGCACGATGCCGCTGTAGTAGGCTGCGGCTCCCCCGTTGTCACGGGTGGTAATCAGCGCCCCGTCTGGCGTGCGCTGGTAGCGCGACTTTTCATCCGCACTGGGGGTATAGGGTGTCTGCAGGGCACGCCCCGTCTGGCTGGCTAACAGCCCGGTGATACCCGAGACAGCATTCAGGCGTTCGGACAAGGCGCGCGCTTCGGTGGTCACCTCATGCGGCATGAAGGCCTTGGACATATCGCCAACCGTGCGGCTGTTATCCTGGTAAATCATCTGGGCGCTTACCCAGTAAATCAGCAAAAACCCGAGCTCGATAACCAGCAAGGGAAGGAGTGCCGTACGCAGGAAAGACTGCCAGAACCAGCGGTCCAGCCTGACTTTTTGGCTCATAACTCACCTCACTTGATGATTTTTGGTTTCAAATAAACGGCAAAATCTTAAACAACAATCACAGTATGCCGCATTTACCCGCCCAACACCGCACTCACGCCACGCCGTGTACCATCAGCGCAACTCGCCTGCGGCCAACGCTGTGCGGGTACGCTCCAGCAACTGGGCGGCGGCTATGGCATCGCCGAAATCCAGACGCTGGCGCCGGCCATGTACCAGGTAGTCCACACCGTAGCAATCCGCCCCCAGCACGGCCACATGCTTGCCCGGCGGCACCAGCGCCGGCAGCAGGCTGGCTTCGGTAGCCAGGTCCAGCTGGGCGCTAGCCTGCCAGGCTTCTGCCTGTATCCAGCCCATCTGGCCAAAGCCGCCAATAAAGCGCAACGCACGCAATGACAGGCGGTAAAAACTGAAATCGCCCAAGGCCAGGTACTGTTCGAAATCCGGGCAATAGCGCAGCAATCTGGCTTGCAGGGCCGCATCCGGCTGCTGCGGCTGCAGCTCGCCCACCAGCGTCATGCGGGCCTGCTGCAACACCTCATCGGTAGGCGCCTGCAACAGCAGGCTCACACGCGGGTCGGCCTGAACATTACGGCAATGCTCGGCCAGGCTGCTCATCAATAGCCACGGGCTGTGATCCGGCCCCGGCGCAAAAGGCAGCACCGTGGCAAAGGGGTAGCCAGGCACAGCCTGCGAGTGGCTGGCCAGCACGGCGCTACTGCAACGATGCAACAGGGAAAGGGCTGGTGATACGGGTATTTTCATGAGGTTTACGCCACGATGCCTTTAGTACAGCTTAGGGGGGTGGTGGCGCCAGAGCAATAAATAGACCATTAGAATAACGCGACAAATCGCCTATGAAACACCACTTCATACCGAAATTCGATAAATTTGCACCTAGCCGGCCAAAAGCACTTAACGACGCAAGCATAGCGCGCTAGAGTCATGCCAACCCGCCCACTGCCCAAGCCGCCAGCCTACCGTGTACACCCGCCTGCTCCTTTTGTTACTCAGTGCTCCGGTTTGCGCGGCAACCATCACCGCCGTAACCACCGAGTTTCCGCCCTTCCAGAGCGCCCAGCCCCAGCCATGGGGCATCGCGCTGGAAACCGCACGCCAGCTGGCCAAAGCCAACGGTGATACGCTGGATGTACGCTTCCTGCCCTGGGCCCGGGCCTACCAGATGGCCGAAACCACCCCCGGGCTGATGATCTTCTGCCTGGCACGCACGCCGCAGCGTGAAGCGCAGTTTGGCTGGATAGGGGAAATTGCCCCCAACGACGTCACCGTCTGGCGCCTGGCCGCCCGCCAGGAAGTCAACGCCCGTAACCTGGACGAAGCCCGCGTATGGCAGCTGGGTGCCACCGCAGGCGATGTGAAAATGCAATACCTGCTGCAACAGGGCTTTGTACTGGGGCAAAACCTGCAGGAAAGCAGCGACGACCTGAGCAATATCCGCAAGCTGTTTGCGCGCCGCATCGACCTGCTACCCTTTTCCAACCACATCGTGCTGCGATACCGCAGCGCCCAGGCCGGGCTGGATAGCCGCCTGCTGCAGCCAGCCTTTACCCTGACTGGGCTGTCGCAGCCGCTGTACCTTGCCTTTAGCCCGGGTACACCGGCTACCCAGCTGGCACGCTACCAGGCCAGCTTCCGCCAATTGCAAAAACGCGGCTGGATACAGCAGCTGACTGCACGCTATCACTAGCCACCACACTGCAAAGCTATCTTCCACTTAAAAGCATCAAAACGAAAACAAACCTTCCACCCGGCAAGCGCAGCCAGCAGGCACGCAACAGCAAGCCCATAAAAATCAGCCACTTGGCCAAAGCACCTACCCGCTCAAAGCTGGCACGGCCTTTGTATATGTAACGCCCTCCGTAACACACCGGGAAGGCAAACATGTCAACGCCACACATCGTGGTACTGGGTCTGGGCAATCTGCTGTGGGCCGACGAAGGCTTCGGCGTGCGCTGTGCCGAGGCGCTGTACGCCGGCCATACCCTGCCCGCCAACGTGGAAGTAATCGACGGCGGCACCCAGGGCCTGCTGCTGCTGCCCTATGTGGAAGCGGCCGACCATCTGCTGATCCTGGATGCCATCGACTTCGGCCTGCCACCGGCCACGCTGCGCGTCTTCCACAACGACGCGGTACCCGCCTACCTCACTGCCAAGAAAATGAGCCTGCACCAGACCGGTTTTTCCGAAGTGCTGGCGCTGGCCGAGCTCAAGGGAGCCCTGCCGGCCAACATCACGCTGATCGGCGTGCAGCCGGCCGAGCTGGAAGACTACGGCGGCAGCCTGTCGCCGGCGGTACGCGCCCGCCTGCCGGAAGCACTGGCCATTGCCGTGCAAACCTTGGCCGAATGGGGCGTGCAGGTACAGCCCGCCAGCGGTGACGGCGCGCGCCTGAACGACGCCAGCCTGGACATGACGCGCTACGAAAGCGAACGCCCCAGCGCCGACAGTGCCTGCCGCGTGGGCGACGCCCGCGTGCTGTTTGACGGGGAGCCACGCTGATGTGCATGGGCACCCCGATGCAAGTGATCAGCCCCGGCTGGTTCAGCGCCCGCTGCCGCGACCGCGACGGCAGCCTGGTGGACATCGACACCCGCCTGCTGGGTGATGTCAGCGCCGGCCAGTGGCTGCTGGTGTTCACCGGCGCCGCGCGCGAGCTGCTGGACGAGCAGCGCGCCGCCGACATCCTGGCCGCCATCACCGCGCTGGAAGCCGCGCTGGCCGGGCGTTACCAGCCCGAGCAGCACTTTGCCGACCTGTACCACCGCGAGCCGCAGCTGCCACCGCACCTGCAGCCGCTGCTGACACCCGATACCCCATCAAGCTGACAAGGCAAGGCCACCCACCATGCAATCGTATATCCCTACTTTCGACAGCGTTGCCACACGGTTGGCCGCACTGGGCTACAGCCAGACCGACGCGGCCAACCTTGACACCCTGGCCGCCGCACACCCTTACCTGGTGCTGATGCTGAACGCGGACCCGCACCAGCACCCCGAGGTGGCCGACAACGCCATCATCGTGCCCGAGGTGCTGAAAAGCCTGCCCGGCGCCGCCCCGCACATCTGCTGGGCCGACCCGGCCGCCAGCCGCACGCTTGCCAGCCGCTTTGGCGTGCTGAAGTACCCGGCGCTGGTGTTCCTGCGCGGCGGCCAGTACACCGGCGTCATCGTCGGCCTGATGGACTGGCCAGACGTCGTACACCGTTTTGCCGAACTGTTGGCCGCACCGGCGCGCCGCCCGCCGTCGGTGGGCATTCCTGTGACCAGCCCCACCAGCGGAGCCTGCCAATGAGCACCTTTACCCTGCCCAAAGCCTTCCCCATTCCGGTAGTGGGCATCGGCCCCGGCTCGCAGCCGGCCGACCCCGACCTGAACTACATGCCGCTGCCGCGCGAGCTGGACGGCTTTGACATGCCCTACCTGCCCACCGCCGAAGAAACCGCGCACCTGGGCAACGCCAAGGCGCTGGTGGCCGAGCTGATCCGCCGCATGCAAGCGTGGGACGGCACGAGCGAGCCCTACCCGTCGCTGCTGCTCAACGGCCTGGACCGCGACGGCCGCACGCTAGTCAGCCAGCTGCTGGGCGAAGGCGAAGTCAGCGCCCGCGTGCGCTGCCTGAACGGCCACGAGCTGCTGATCCAGGAATCGGTGTTCGCCGGCGTGTGGCGCGTGCTGGAGCTGGACGCCGACGGCCAGCCGCTGGCCGACCGCATCGAAGCCTGTGCCATCCCCGCTGCCGTATGGCAGCAGGCCCGCGCCTTCGGTCAGCGCGAGCTCACCCCGTTCGACCCGGCCGGCGTGGCGCTGATGAACGCGCCGGCGGTGCTGGCCGAGGTGGCCGAACGCGCCGCCGCCTACCAGGACGGCGACGAAGACCATGTCATCAACTTCAGCCTGCTGCCGATGACGCCGGAAGACCTGGCCTATATCGACGCCAACCTCGGCGGCGGCAACAGCGGGGTGTTCTCGCGCGGCTACGGCAAGTGCCGGGTGATGGCCACCGGCCTGCAAAACGTATGGCGGGTGCAGTACTTCAACGGCATGAACAGCATCCTGCTGGACACGCTGGAAATCACCCGCATGCCGGAGGTAGCACTGGCCGCCGCCGACGACCTGGCCGACGCCATCGACCGGCTGCAGGAGGCACTGGACTGGCTCACCGGGGAGCAAGTGGCATGAACACTTTTGAAGGCAGCTATCTGGGCAAACCCGGCGAGCTGGCCGACGACGCGCGGCTGGAGTGCAAAATCTGCTGGTGGGTGTACGACCCGGCGCAAGGCGACAGCGTTTGGCAGATACCGCCAGGCACGCCGTTTGCCGCGCTGCCCGCGCACTGGCGCTGCCCGGTATGCGACGGCGCGCACGAACAGTTCATGGTGCTGCCATGAACGCGCGCCACGGCAGCACCGGCTGGCTGCAGCACCCCGGCACCACGCTGGAACAGGCCTACCGCCACATCCAGCACACGCGCATGCAGGGCATCCCCATCTTGAACCCGGCCATCAGCGTGGAAAGCGTGGGCTTTCGCCGCTATCAGGGCTGGTGGGCCGGCGTGCTGATTACGCCGTGGTTCATCAACCTGATGCTGCTGCCGGCCGACGCGCCGCTGCCGGATGGCCCGGCCGGTGAAGAACGGCTGGTGGCGCTGCCGGAAGGCATCATGCCGTTTTTGCCGGGCAGCGAGGACAGCATCGGCCCCTACCTGATGTGCTCGCTGTTTTCGCCGCTGCCGCAGTTTGCCGACCAGCAATCAGCGCGCGACACCGCCAGCGAGGTGCTGCGCCTGCTATTCGACATAGCACCGCCGCCAGCGCAGCCAGCGGCCGAGCCAGACATGAGCCGCCGCCGCTTGTTCGGGCTGGGCGGCGCATGAACGGCATCACACTACAGCGCCGGCACAGCCAGGTGAGCGTGCACTGGCCCAGGTTGGCCGCAGAGCAGCTGTTTATTGGCCGCGCGCCTGCCGAGGCCATCGCGCTGGCGCCGCAATTGTTTTCGCTGTGCGGCCACGCCCAGCAGCTGGCCGCCACGCTGGCGCTGGCCGCCGCCAGCGGCCAGCCTGCGGTAGCCGACGCGCAGGCACTGGCCGCCGTGCGGCTGGAAGCCATCCGCGAAACGCTGCGCCGCTGGCTGCTGGACTGGGCGCCGGCCTGCGGCCAACCCTGCGACGCCAGTGCCATCGCGGTGCTGGCGCGCGCCAGCACGCTACAGGACTACCGCCAGCTGGCCGCGTACAGCATCTTCGGTACCGAGCCAGCCATCTGGTGCCAGTACGGCCTGCACGGCTGGCAGCAATGGGTGGCCAGTGGCGACAGTGCCGCCGCCCGTGCCTTGCAGCTGTTACTGGATGACCCGGCAGAAGCCGTACCGGCACTACACACGCTGGACCGCACCGCCGCGCTGGCCGCCGACCCGCACTGGCTGGCCGGCCCCGCCCCGGCCTGGCACGGCCAGGCGGTAGAAACCGGCGCGCTGGCGCGTTACCAGCCGCTACTACAACCCTGGCTGGACGCCGGCCACGTCAGCGCCGCCCGCCTGCTGGCGCGCTGGCTGGCGCTGGCCGCCTGGCTGGGCGAGGCCGAACCGGGCAGCGACAGCTGCACGCTGGCCGGCAGCGGCCTGGCGCTGGTGGACACCGCACGCGGCCCGCTGCTGCACCTGGCCACGCTGGGCGGCGACGGCCGTATCAGCCATTACCGCGTGCTGCCGCCCACGCTATGGCACAGCCACCCGCAAGGCTGCATGGCGCAGGCCGCGGCCAACGGTACGGCCGCACAAGTGCAGCGCAGGCTATTGCTGATCGACCCCTGCGTAAGCTTTACACTTGCCGGTATCGATAACGAGGACACCCCCCATGCATGAAATGTCGCTGGCCGAAGGCATCGTGCAGCTACTGGAAGAGCACGCACACACGCAGCAATTCCGCCGCGTCAAACAAATCTGGCTACAGGTAGGCGAGCTGGCCGGTGTCGAGCCGGAAGCGCTCACCTTCTGCCTGGATGTAGTACTGCGCGGCAGCCTGGCCGACGGTGCGCAGGTGCACCTGCTGCGCGAACCCGGCCGTGGCTGGTGCCTGGCCTGCAGCCAGGAGGTAGCCATCCACGCCCGCTTTGACGCCTGCCCCAGCTGCGGCCGCCACCAGGTACAGGTTACCGGCGGCGAGGAACTGCGCGTGGCGGAGCTGGAGGTGGAATAAGCCCTGCCAGCACCGTTACCACCCGCACCAAGAAAAACACAACACCGAACAGAACAAGAAAGGACCCCACCCATGTGTACCGTCTGTGGCTGCGCCGAAGGCAATGTCAGCATCGAGGGCCAGAAACCGGCCGTGAAATACCCGTACCGCCCGCGCCGCGCAGGCGGCCACGCGCATGGCCATCACCATCATGACCACGATCACCCGCATGATCACCCGCATCATGACCACAGCCACGCGCACGCCCAGCCGGCCGCGGAGGCAGCCGACGCCGCCGACAGCACGCCGGTAACGCTGGCCGACGGCAGCCACCACTACGGCCACGGCCCGGCGCACGCGCACGCGCCGGGGCTGAGCCAGGCGCGCATGGTGAAAATAGAGCAGGACATCCTGGGCAAGAATAATCAGTACGCCGCGGTGAACCGCCGCCGCCTGGCCGAGCGCGGCATTTTTGCGCTGAACCTGGTATCCAGCCCCGGCTCCGGCAAGACCACGCTGCTGACCGAAACCGTACAAAGGTTGGCCGCCTCCACCCCGCTGGCGGTGATCGAGGGCGACCAGCAAACCGCGCACGACGCCGAGCGCATCCGCGCCGCCGGCGCGCCGGCCATCCAGATCAACACCGGCAAGGGCTGCCACCTGGACGCGCACATGGTGGGCCAGGCGCTGGACGCGCTGGCGCTGCAGGACGACAGCCTGCTGCTGATCGAAAACGTCGGCAATCTGGTGTGCCCGGCGGCGTTCGACCTGGGCGAGGCGCACAAGGTGGCCATCCTGTCGGTCACCGAGGGCGAGGACAAACCGCTGAAGTACCCGGACATGTTTGCCGCCGCCAGCCTGATGGTGCTGACCAAGACCGACCTGCTGCCGCACCTGGATTTCAATGTGGACGCCTGCATCGCCTACGCCCGCCGCGTCAACCCCGCCATCGAGGTGCTGCAACTGAGCGCCCGCAACGGCGACGGCATGGACGCCTGGCTGCAGTGGCTGGCCTACGGCCTGATCGAAGCGCGCGCCCAGCGTGCCGAACGGGAAGCACAGCTGGCGCAGTTGGCCGCACTCAAAGCCCAGGTCGCCGCGCTCGAAACGCAGCTGGCGCAGGGCTAAGGCATGACGCTGCAACGCCGTTGCCTCACCGCCCGTGGCCGCGTACAAGGCGTGGGCTTTCGCCCGCACGTGTGGCGCGTGGCCAGCGCGCTGGGGCTGGCCGGCCACGTGGCCAACCACGCCAGCGGGGTGGTGATCGAGGTGGAAGGCCCCACGGCGCAGCTGGACGCCTTTGCCGTACAGCTGCTGGCCGGCCTGCCGCCACAGGCGCAGGTGGATAGCCTCACCAGCCACGCGCTGCCGCCGCAGGGCGGGCGCGACTTCAGCATCACCGCCAGCGAAGGCAACACGGCGCAGGTACGGCTACCGCCCGACAGCGCGCCGTGCGACGCTTGCCTGGCCGAGCTGTGCCAGCCGGCTGGCCGCCACTGGCGCCACGCCTTCATCAACTGCACGCAGTGCGGCCCGCGCTACAGCGTCACCCGCGCCCTGCCCTATGACCGCAGCGCCACCACGCTGGCCGGCTTTGCGCTGTGCGCGGCCTGCGCCGCCGACTACCAGCAGCCGGCCAGCCGCCGCTTTCACGCCGAACCCACCTGCTGCCCGGCCTGCGGCCCGCAGCTGCACTACCTGGGCGCGGAGGGCACGCCGCAAGCCGGCGACCCGCTGGCACTGGCGCTGGCCACGCTGCAAGGCGGCGGCATCGTCGCGATAAAAAGCAGCGGCGGCTTTCATCTGGCGTGCGACGCGCGCAACGCTGGTGCCATTGCCCGCCTGCGCCAGCGCAAGCACCGCCCGGCCAAGCCCTTGGCGCTGATGGCGGCCAACCTGGCCAGCCTGCACGGCGTGGTGCAGCTGGATGCCGCCGCTGCCACGCTGCTGGCCAGCCCGGCGCGCCCCATCGTGCTGCTGCCACGCGGCGACGTGCCCCTGCCGGACGCGCTGGCGCCGGGCCTGGCCGAGCTGGGCGTACTGCTGCCGCCCACGCCGCTGCACCTGCTGCTGTGGCACGAGGCCGCCGGCCGCCCGGCCGGCACCGGCTGGCTGGATGACGCCCAGCCCATGCTGCTGGTGATGACCAGCGGCAACGCCAGCGGCGCGCCGGTAGCCATTAGTAACACCGAAGCGCTCGCCGCGCTGGCCGGTATCGCCGACGGCTTTCTGCAGCACGACCGCGCCATCCACGCCCGCAGCGACGACAGCGTGCTGCGCGTCGATGCGCTGGGCCGCGCCACGCTGCGCCGCAGCCGTGGCTACGTGCCGGACGTGCTGCCGCTGGCCGCCGACGGCGCTACCGTGCTGGCCACCGGCAGCTATCTCAAAAACGCCCCGGCGCTGCTGTACGGCAACGCGGCGCTGCCCGGCGCCCACGTAGGCGACCTGGCGCACCCGGCTGCCTGCGTGGCGCTGGAGCACGCCATCGCCGCGCTGCAACTACACGCCGGCCACGCGCCGCAGGCCATCGCCTGCGACAACGGCGAGCACTTTGCCAGCCAGCTGGCGGCACAGTTGGCCGCCGCGGCCAACATCCCGCTGCTGCGTATTAGCCACCACCACGCCCACATCGGCGCCGTGTGCGCCGAACACCAGCTGCACGGCCCGGTGCTGGGCCTGGCGCTGGACGGCCACGGCGTCGGCGATGACGGCGGCGCCTGGGGCGGCGAGCTGCTGCGGGTAGACGGCGCGCACAGCCAGCGCATCGGCCACCTGGCGCCGCTGGCGCTGCCCGGTGGCGACACCGCCGCGCGCGAACCGTGGCGCGTAGCCGCCGCCTGGCTACTACAACACGGCCATGCCGACGAAGCCGAACGCCGCTTTGGCCACCAGCCGGCGTGGCCGCTGCTACAGCAACAGCTGGCACGCGGCATCAACACGCCGTACAGCAGCAGCATGGGCCGCTATTTCGACCTGGTGGCCGCGCTGGCCGGCGTGTGCCTGCAGCAAGGCTACGAAGGCGAAGCGCCGCAACGGCTGCAAGCGCTGGCGCAGCGCTGCGCGCCGCTGCCGGGCGGCTGGCATATCGATGCGGCCAACGTGTTGCACCTGGCGCCGCTGCTACGGCAGCTGCTGGCCCGGCTCGACGCCGCCGCCATCGCCAGCCTGTGGCACGCCACGCTGGCGGCGGCGCTGGCCAGTTGGGTGCTGGCTGCCGCGCAACACCACCACCTCAGCACGGTGGCACTGGGCGGCGGCTGTTTTGCCAACCGCACCTTGCTGGCCGCGCTGCTACCGCCATTACAACAGGCCGGACTGGCCGTCTACCACCCGCAGGCCTTGCCGGCCGGCGACGACGGTCTGGCCGTGGGCCAGGCCTGGGTAGCACGGCAGATACTGGCCAACAAGGAGACTGACCCATGTGCCTGGCCATGCCGGTGAAAGTGACAGAGCTACTGGCGGGCGATAACGCCCGTGTCGAGGTGGACGGCGTCATGCGCGACGTATCCATCGCCCTGGTGCCGGGCGTGCAGCCCGGCGATTACGTGATCCTGCACGTGGGTTACGCCATCGGCCGGCTGGACGCCGCCGAAGCCGAAAAAACCCTGGCGCTGATGCACGAGCTGGCCGCGCTGCCGCAGGAGGGCCAGCCATGAAATACGTAGACGAATTCCGCCGTGGCGACGTGGCCCGCGGCCTGGCTGCGCGTATTGCCGAAGCGGTACAGCCCGGCCGTAGCTACCGGCTGATGGAGTTTTGCGGCGGCCACACCCACGCCATTGCCCGCTACGGGCTGACTGGCCTGCTGCCGGCGGCGGTGCAGCTGATACACGGCCCCGGCTGCCCGGTGTGCGTGCTGCCGATTGGCCGTATCGATTCCGCCATCGAGCTGGCACTGCAGCACGGCGCCATCGTCTGTAGCTACGGCGACTGCCTGCGGGTACCGGCCAGCAACAAGCTGAGCCTGTACAAGGCGCGGGCGCTGGGCGGCGACGTGCGCATGGTGTACTCCACCGCCGACGCGCTGCAGATCGCCCGCGACAACCCGACGCGGCAGGTGGTGTTCTTTGCCATCGGCTTTGAAACCACCACCCCGCCCACCGCGCTGGCGCTGAAAACCGCCCGCGCCGAAGGGCTGCGCAACTTCAGCGTGTTCTGCAACCACGTGCTGACCCCGCCTGCCATGCAGCACCTGCTGGCCGCCGGCGATGCGGTGCAGCTGGACGGCTTCATCGGCCCCTCGCACGTCAGCACCGTGATCGGCAGCGCGCCGTACCAGGCGGTGGCCGACGCCTACGCCAAGCCGGTGGTGATTGCCGGTTTCGAGCCGCTGGACGTGCTGCAATCGGTGCTGATGCTGGTGGAGCGTATCAACCGTGGCGAGGCCGGCGTGGCCACGCAGTTCACCCGCGCCGTCACCACCGACGGTAACGCCACCGCCCGCGCCGTGGTGGCCGAAACGCTGGTGCTGCGGCCAACCTTCGAATGGCGCGGTCTGGGCCAGGTGCCGCAGTCGGCGCTGGCCATCCACCCCGACTACGCCGACTTCGACGCCGAGCTGCGCTTTGGCTTGCCCTACCGCCACGTACCGGACCACCGCGCCTGCGAGTGCGCCGCCATCCTGCGCGGGCAAAAGCAGCCGCAGGACTGCAAGGTGTTCGGCATTGTCTGCACCCCCGACAACCCGCTGGGCTCCTGCATGGTGTCCAGCGAAGGCGCCTGCGCCGCCCACTACCACTACGGCCGCTTTACCGCGCCGCAGGAGCAACCGGCATGAGCCACTACCCCCGCAAGCTGGACCTGGCCCACGGCCGCATCGACATGACCCACGGCAGCGGCGGCCGCGCCATGGCGCAGCTGGTAGACGAGCTGTTCGCCCCGGCCTTTCGCAACGACTACCTGGCGCAGGGTAACGACCAGGCCATCCTGCCGCCGCCCGGCGGCCGCCTGGCCATCGCCACCGACAGCCACGTGATCTCGCCGCTGTTCTTCCCCGGCGGCGACATCGGCAGCCTGGCGGTGCACGGCACGGTGAACGATCTGGCCATGGGCGGCGCCACGCCGCTGTACCTGAGCGCCGGCTTTATTCTGGAAGAAGGCCTGCCGCTGGCCGACCTGAAGCGTATCGTGGACAGCATGGCCGCCGCCGCCCGCGACGCCGGCGTGCGCATCGTGACCGGCGACACCAAGGTGGTGGAACGCGGCCACGGCGACGGCGTGTACATCAGCACCACCGGCATTGGCGTGGTGGCCGACGGCGTGCAGCTGTGCGGTAGCCAGGCGCGGCCGGGTGATGCGATTCTGGTATCCGGCACGCTGGGCGAGCACGGCATGGCGGTGATGAGCCAGCGCGAAAACCTGGGCTTTGCCAGCCCCATCGTGTCCGACAGCGCCGCGCTGCACACGCTGGCGGCGGCGCTGATGGCAGCCAGCCCCGGCCTGCGCCTGATGCGCGACCCCACCCGTGGCGGCCTGGCCACCACGCTGAACGAGATCGCCCGCCAATCCGGCGTGGGCATGCAGCTGCAGGAAGACGCCATTCCGCTGCAGCCGGCCGTGCGCGCCGCCTGCGAGTTCCTGGGCCTGGACCCGCTGTACGTGGCCAACGAGGGCAAGCTGATTGCCGTCTGCCCCGCCGCCGAGGCCGACGCCGCGCTGGCCGCGCTGCGCGCCCACCCGCTGGGCCGCCACGCGGCCAACATCGGCCAGGTGGTGGCCGACCCGCACCATTTCGTGCGCGTACGCACGCCGTTTGGCGGCGAGCGCCTGCTGGACTGGCTGGCCGGCGAGATGCTGCCGCGCATCTGCTAGGCCCCGCTACAATACGCCCATGCTACAGAAAGACACGCCATGAGCCCCCAAGCTACCGTTTTGCTGGTGGACGACGAAATCCGCTCGCTGGAAGCGCTGCAACGCACGCTGGAAGACGACTTCACGCTGTTTACCGCCAGCAGCGCCGACGAAGCGCTGGCCATCCTGGAAAGCGAATTCATCCAGGTGATCGTCACCGACCAGCGCATGCCGGACATGACCGGCGTGGCGCTGCTGCGCCGCGTGCGCGAACGCCACCCGCAGGTGGTGCGCATCATCCTGTCCGGCTACACCGACAACGCCGACATCATCGCCGCCGTCAACGAAGCCGGCATCTACCAGTACCTGCTCAAACCGTGGCACCCGGAAAGCCTGCTGCTGACCGTACAGGGCGCGGCCGAGCTGTTCCGCCTGCAGCAGGACAACGAACTGTTGAACGTGGAGCTGAAAACCTCGGCGCCGTGGCTGCAAGGCCGGGTGGACGGCAAGCGCCGCGAGCTGAAGGCCCGTAACGCGATGGCCAACATCACCCGCGCCGCCGGCAGCCCGCTGGACAAAGTGTGCGAGCTGCTGGAGCGCGTGGCCGGCTTCGACATTGCGGTGCTGATCGAGGGCGAATCCGGCGTGGGCAAAGAGCTGCTGGCGCGCGCGCTGCACTACGCCAGCCACCGCCGCGACCGCCCCTTCGTGGTGGAAAACTGCGCCGCCATGCCGGAGCAGCTGCTGGAAAGCGAGCTGTTCGGCCACAAGCGCGGTGCCTTTACCGGTGCCTATCAAGACCACATCGGCCTGTTCCAGCAAGCCGACGGCGGCACCATTTTTCTGGATGAAATCGGCGAAACCTCGCCCGCCTTCCAGGCCAAGCTGCTACGTGTGCTGCAGGAAGGCGAAATCCGCCCGGTAGGCAGCCCGCGCCCGCTGAAAGTAGACGTGCGCGTGGTGTCGGCCACCAACCGCAAGCTGGCCGAGCTGGTGCGCGAGGGGCGCTTCCGCGAAGACCTGTACTACCGGCTGTCGGCGTTTGCCGTCACCGTGCCGCCGCTGCGCGAACGGCCGGCCGATATTCCGCTGATTGCCGAAAAGCTGCTGGACGAAGCCCGCCAGCACTACCAGCGCCCCGGCCTGACGCTGCTGGCCGAAGCGCAGGACGCGCTGCGGCTGTACCGCTGGCCGGGCAATGTGCGCCAGCTGCGCAACGAGCTGAACCGCATGCTGGTGCTGGCCGATGGCGAGCTGCTTGGCGCCGAGCTGCTCTCGCCCGAGGTACTGCAAGCCGCGGCCGAGGAACAGGTGGCCGAGCTGGCGTTTCTGGCCGGCATCGAGGGCGACCTCAAAACGCGGCTGGAGGCGCTGGAAAAGCGCATCCTGAAAGAAACCCTCACCCGCCAGCGCTGGAACAAGACCCGCGCGGCAGAAGAGCTGGGCCTGTCGCGGGTAGGCCTGCGCAGCAAACTGACGCGCTACGGGCTGGAATAACATGACAAGCAAAACCCTGGTCTGGCTGCAAAGCGGCGGCTGCGGCGGCTGTACGCTGTCGGCGCTGTGCGCGGAAAGCCCCGACTTCTTTACCGCGCTGGCCGACAGCGGCATCCGCCTGGCCTACCACCCGTCGCTGACCGAAGCCAGCGGCGACGAAGTGGCCCCGCTGCTGGCAGGGTTGGCCGCAGACGGCATCGACATCCTGTGCCTGGAAGGCTCGGTGATGCTGGGGGCGGACGGGCGCTTCCACATCAGTGGTAGCGAACACCAGCCGTATTACCGGCAAATCGCCGCGCTGGCCGCCCGCGCCCGCTACGTGGTGGCGGTGGGCACCTGCGCCGCTTACGGCGGCATTACCGCCGCCGGCGACAACCTCACCGGCGCCACCGGTCTGGCGTGGCAGGGCAGCCAGCCAGGCGGCTTGCTGGGCGACGGTTTTGCCGGCAGCAGCGGCCTGCCGGTAGTCAATATCAGCGGCTGCCCCACCCACCCCGGCTGGGTGCTGGAAACGCTGGCGCTGCTGGCCGCCGACGCGCTGGCCGCCAGCGACCTGGACCCGCTGGGCCGGCCACGCTTCTACGCCGACAAGCTGGTGCACCACGGCTGCGACAAGAACGAGTTTTACGAATTCAAGGCCAGCGCCGAGGCGCCCGGCCAGCAGGGCTGCCTTATGGAGTTTGTCGGCTGCAAGGGCACGCAGGCACACGCCGACTGCAATATCCGGCCGTGGAACGGCGAAGGCTCCTGCCTCACCGGCGGCTACCCGTGCATCAACTGCACCGCGCCCGACTTTGCCGACCCCGGCCACGCGTTTTTCGACACGCCCAAGATTGCCGGCTTCCCGGTGGGCCTGCCTACCGACATGCCCAAGGCCTGGTTCGTGGCGCTGTCCACGCTGTCCAAGTCGGCCACACCGACGCGGGTGAAAGTGAACGCCACCCAGGACCGCATCACCATGCCGCCCTCGCTCCCCAAAAAGAACACCCCATGACACGACGCATACTGGGCCCGCTGGGCCGTGTGGAAGGCGACCTGACGCTGACGCTGGAACTGCAAGACGGCAAAGTAGCCGCCGCAGAAGCCACCAGCGGGCTGTTTCGCGGCTTCGAACGCATTCTGGTGGGCCGCCAGGCCATGGACGCGCTGGCCATCGTGCCGCGCATCTGCGGCATCTGCTCGGTGTCGCAGTCGGTGGCCGCCGCGCGCGCGCTGGCGCAGCTGTACCACGTGACGCCGCCGGCCAATGGCGAGCGCGTCACCAACCTGATCCACGCCGTGGAAAACGTGGCCGACCACCTGTCGCACTTCTACCTGTTTTTCATGCCGGACTTCGCCCGCGACGCCTACGCCGGCCACAGCTGGCACGCCGACATCCGTGCCCGCTTCAAGGCGGTGGAAGGCAGCGCCCACGCGCCGATGTTGGCCGCACGTGCCACGCTGATGCGCTTCATGGGCACGCTGGCCGGCCACTGGCCGCACACCATGGTGATCCAGCCCGGCGGCGTCAGCCGCACCGTCAGCGCCGCCGAACGCGTGCGGCTGGGGCAATGGCTGGCCGCCTTCCGCCGCTTTCTGGAACAACACACCTACGGCGTGCCGCTGCAGGAGGTCGCCGCCTGGGACAGCCCGGCAGCGCTGGCCGACTACGCCAGCCGCCAGCCGCAGGCCGATCTGGCGCGCTTTCTGCTGCTGGCAGACAGCCTTGGCCTAGCCACGCTGGGCCGCTGCGACGCGCCGCTGATTGCCGGCCCGGCCTACCTGGAAGGCGAAGGCAGCAGCGCCTGGGCACCGGCCGGCGTATGGCAGCAAGGTAAAACCGACATACTGGATACCGCGCTGATCCGCGAACACAGCCGCCACGCCTGGCTGGTGGACTACGGCCCCACCCACCCGTTTGACGACGACACCCTGCCGGTGCCGGACAAAACCGACGCCTACAGCTGGAGCAAAGCACCCCGCCTGGGCGGGCAGCCCGCGCAAACCGGCGCCATCGCCCGCGCCCTGCTACGCCGCGACCGCCTGACTACCGCGCTGGTGCAGGCACAGGGCAGCACCGTGTACACCCGCGTGCTGGCACGGGTGCGCGAGATGGCGCTGCTGGTGCTGCAAATGCAAGGCTGGCTGGCCGCCATCGAGCTGGACGCGCCGTTCCAGACCGCCCTGCCCGCCCACCCGCTGTACGCACGCGGCGAAGGCCTGACCGAAGCCGCACGCGGCATGCTGGGCCACTGGGTCACGCTGGACGGCAGCCGCATCCAGCGTTACCAGATCATCGCCCCCACCACCTGGAACTTCTCGCCACGCGACAGCGACGGCCAGCCCGGCCCGCTGGAAGCCGCCTTGCTGGGCACCGTGGCCGACGACGCGCAGGCGCTGGCAGTGCAGCACATCGTGCGCAGCTTCGACCCGTGCCAGGTGTGCACGGTGCAGTAGAGGATCCCATGCCCGACAAACTCATTAGCAGCGCCGAAGCCACCCGCCTGGGCGGCGAGCTGGCCGAAGAAGCCTGGATAGACGTGATACGCCGCATGGACCAGGTGTACACCGAGCTGGTGCAATCGCAGGAAACGCTGGAAGCCAAACACCGCGAGCTGGCCGACGCGCACCGCTTTACCGAAGGCGTGCTGGAGGCCATGACCGACGTGATGGTGGTGTGCGACACCCTGGGCCAGGTGCGGCAGGTGAACCGTGCCATGGTGTCGCTCACCGGGCTGAGCGAAAACCTGCTCACCGCCTGCAAGCTTACCGACCTGGTACCGGGCGAGGCCGAACGCGAGCTGCTGCTGCAAAGGTTGGCCGCAGGCAATGCCGAGGGCTGCGATATCGAAATCGCGCTGATCGCCCATAACGGCGAATCGATACCGGTCACCTGGAATGTGAGCGCGCTGTACGACGGCGAACGCCGCTACAGCGGCTTTGTGGCGGTGGGCCGCCCGGTGGGCGAGCTCAAACGAGCCTACGCCGAGCTGAAGCAGGCGCACGAGGCGCTGAAGGCGGCGCAGGCGCAGCTGGTGCAGGCCGAGAAAATGGCGTCGCTGGGGCGGCTGGTGGCCGGCGTGGCGCACGAGCTGAACAACCCCATCAGCTTCATCGTGGGCAACACCCACGCCATGCAGCGCTACGCTGGCAAACTGCAGCAGTACCTGGCCGCCGTGCACGCGGCCAACCCCGACGCCGGTGCGCTGCGCCAGCAGCTGAAGATAGACCGCCTGCTGGCCGACTTGCCGTCGCTATTGGACGGGCTGATGGAAGGCGCACAGCGCAGCAGCGCGATTGTGGACGCGCTGAAGCGCTTTTCTGCCATCGAAACCGATACCCGCCAGCGCGTGAACCTGGCCGAGGCGGTGCAGCGCGCGCTGCACTGGGTGGGCCAAGCGGCACCGCACCGCGTCAACGTGCACTGCCACGGGCTGGACGACGCGCAGTGGGTCACCGGCTCGGCCAACCAGCTGCAGCAAGTGCTGGTGAACCTGATCCAGAACGCCTACGACGCGGTGGACACGCAAGCCGCCCCGGCGCTGACGCTGACGCTAGCCAGCGAGCAACACCAAGTGAGCCTGAGCGTGGCTGACAACGGCCCCGGCATTGCTGCGGCCAACCTGGCGCGTATCTTCGACCCGTTCTTTACCACCAAGCCGGTAGGCAAAGGCACCGGCCTGGGCTTGTCGATCAGCTACGGCATTGTGGAGCAGCACGGCGGTACGCTGTCTGCGGCCAACCTGCCCGAAGGCGGTGCCTGCTTTACGCTGACGCTGCCAGTAGCAGCCACCGCTACACCATAAAGCGAAACCCCCTTGGCTACACCGCTGCAGCAAAGGGGGTTTATCAATACTGGCGGCTTATTCGCTGGCAGGCTTTTTCTTGCTGCGCGTGCGCTTGGCCGGTGCTGCCGCCTTATCTGCCACCTCGCTGGCGGGGGTGGTTTCGGCAGGCACGGGCTGTTCGGGCTGCAGCTCGGGGTGCTGCTCGGCCTCGCTGGGTAGCATCAGCTCGGGGTATTCACCAAACAGGCGCTCTATCAGCTTGCTGCGGGCATCGATATGGTGCCCCAGCCGCCAGTCTTGCAGCAGCTGTATGGCGATCTCGAAGAAGGGGTAGTCAATCTCGTACAGTCGGTGCAGCTCGTAAGGCTGCTTTAGCTGCAGCGCCAGTGCCAGGTGTTTCAGTGTTTCCAGCTGCTGCGGGTCGGCCCCGGCATCCATCAGTTTCTTGATACGTTTGGCAGCGTTCATACTTACTCCTTTGAGGTGACAAGACAAACAGGGTCAGGCTAACAGACGGACAAACACGCGTTTAAGACCTGCATCAAGACACCGTAGCAAAAAGAAAGCCCGCCTAAGCGGGCCAACCATCCATACGGGACAGAAACAAGAAAAGGAGAGACGCGAAAACCTATGAAGAACCCGCGCACGCACTAATGTAAGGCGCGTTCATGACCACAACGTGACAAGTCGTATTGCCATGGCAAAGTTGGCCGCACGTGGCCAGCGCGGTATGCTGACTGGCTGCCTTGCTACCCGGCCATCATCATGAAACTCTCGTTTTTCCTGGCAGGCGCCAGCGATGCCGACACCATGGAACAGCTGATCCGCGAGTCCATGGCACCTTGCTATGCCCGCCATGGGCTGCAGTGGGACAGCGCAGCCTTCCAGCTGCGTGCCGCCGACACCCATTTCTACTGGTTACTACTGGGCGGAGACCGTATCGGCCTCATCGGCTACCGGCTGGAAACCGCTGCCGTCTATCTGGCCGAGCTGCACCTGCTGCCCGCGTGGCAAGGCCGTGGCCTGGGCGCGCAGGCGCTGGCCTGGCTACGGCAGCAAGCCGCCGGGCGGCGCGAGTTGCGGCTGCGTACCTTCCACGACAGCCGGGCTGTCGCTTTCTATTTGCGCGAGGGGTTTGAGGTGGTACGCCAGGATGGCGTATTGCTGGGGCTGGCCTGCCCGCTGCCGCCAGCGCCTTAGCAAAAGAAAACGGCCTGCATGGCAGGCCGCACAAAGCAGAAACATCGGGACAAAACCTAGAGAACAGGCACCACTGTAGTGCCATGGCGTGACAGCGCCATGACACCCCGCCAGCAAAGGCGGCTGCCGGCTGGTGCACCATAGTGCAAAGCCGCTTGCCAGGCGCTGTAACCTCACCCGTTACAGACTGGCGCCATCTCTTTGAAAAACAGCCACTTGCCCAGCCTGACAGCCTTGACCGGGGCTGGCATGCTTCCTGCAGTGCCGCCACCATGCCCGAGCCAAAACGGGCAAGACACGCATCCACCTGGAGACACCGATGACCCCGACCCGCAGCTTTCTGGCTGGCGCGCTCAGCCTGGCCGCCCTGCCCGCGCTGGCCCACACCGGCCACAACGATACTTTTAACCTGCTGACCGGCATGGCACACCCGGTAGGCGGGCTGGACCACCTGCTGGCCATGGTGGCCGTCGGCCTGTGGGCCGCAGCCCATCAGGGCAAGGTACGCCTGGCGGCGCCGGCGACTTTTGTGCTGGCCATGCTGGGCGGCTGCCTGCTGGGCGCGGCCGGTATCGACCTGCCTGCCGTAGAGCCGGGCATTGCGCTGTCGGTACTGGTGCTGGGCCTGATGGTGGCCGCCGGTAGCCGCGTACCGGCCAGCATCGGCTTGCCACTGATTGCCGCCTTTGCCCTGGTACACGGCCATGCCCACGGTGCCGAAGCACCAGCCGGTAGCCTGGCCGGCTATATGGCCGGTTTCGTGCTGGCGACCGCCGCACTGCACGCTGGCGGCCTGGTGGCTGGCCACACCCTGCTGGCCCGCGCCAGCCTGTGGCTACGCGCTAGCGGCGCCGCCATTGCCGCCAGCGGTGCCTGGCTGCTGGCGTCCAGCCTGTAATTCTGTTGCCGGCCGGGCTTGAAAACGGCCGGCGCATGCCTATTTAGCCAAGGCTGGTCGTACCCCGCGTGCAGCGCCTGCCTGACGGGCGCTGCACGAGTGGTATTGCCGCTCACACTCCTCCATCCAAACCTGGTTGTTATGCATGACAACAGCCGGGCAGGCCGCCCCCGCGCCTGCCCGGTATTTTTTTGCCCGCCCCCGCCGCACAGCTGGCAACCAGTTGGCCGCACCCACTGCAAAGCCGCTTACCACCCCGCCGCAACACCACCAACAAAACCAATTAAAAACAGCCACTTGCACACACCGGCAAGCTGGCACGCTTCTTGTAACAGGCTGCCACCCATGTTGTAACCACCCCCCTATAAAACAGAATAAGGCAGAGACCACGATGGAGACTTTCTACCAGGCCATGCGGCGCCAGGGTGTTACCCGCCGCAGCTTTCTGAAGTTCTGCAGCCTCACCGCCACCTCGATGGGCCTGGGCTCGGCATTTGTGCCGCGCATCGCCCAGGCACTGGAAACCAAACCGCGTACGCCGGTGATCTGGCTGCACGGGCTGGAATGCACCTGCTGTACCGAGTCGTTTATCCGTTCGGCGCACCCGCTGGCCAAAGACGCCATCCTGTCGCTGATCTCGCTGGACTACGACGACACCATCATGGCTGCCGCCGGCCACCAGGCTGAAGCCATCCTGGAAGAGATCATGGCCAAGCACAAAGGCGAGTACATCGTGGCCATCGAGGGCAACCCGCCGCTGAACGAGGACGGCATGTTCTGCTTCCCCGGCGGCGAGCCGTTCGTGGAAAAACTCAAGCGCGTGTCGGCCGACGCCAAGGCGCTGATCGCCTGGGGTTCCTGTGCCAGCTGGGGCTGCGTACAGGCCGCCAAGCCCAACCCCACCCGCGCCACGCCGGTGCATCAGGTGATTCTGGACAAGCCCATCATCAAGGTGCCGGGCTGCCCGCCCATCCCCGAGGTAATGGCCGCCGTCATCACGTACATGGTGACCTTCGACCGCATTCCGGAGCTGGACCGCCAGGGCCGCCCCAAGATGTTCTACGGCCAGCGCATTCACGACAAATGCTACCGCCGCCCGCACTTCGACGCCGGCCAGTTCGTGGAAAGCTGGGACGACGAAGGCGCACGCAAGGGCTACTGCCTGTACAAGGTGGGCTGTAAAGGCCCCACCACCTACAACGCCTGCTCCACCGTGCGCTGGAACGGCGGCGTGAGCTGGCCGGTACAAAGCGGCCACGGCTGCATAGGCTGTTCGGAAGACGGCTTCTGGGACAAGGGCTCGTTCTACGACCGCGTCACCAGCATTCCGCAGTTCGGCATCGAGGCCAACGCCGACCAGATCGGCATGACGGTAGCCGGCGGCGTGGGGGCGGCCATTGCCGCCCACGCGGCGGTGAGCGCCATCAAGAGCACGGTGCTGAAAAAGCAGGACCTGAAGCCGCTTGACGACACCCAGAACAAGAACAAGGAGAACGTGTAATGGCCTACCAGACCCAAGGCTTTACCCTGGACAACAGCGGCCGCCGCGTGGTGGTAGACCCGGTAACGCGCATCGAAGGCCACCTGCGCTGCGAGGTGAACCTGGACAGCAATAACGTGATTACCAACGCGGTATCCACCGGCACCATGTGGCGCGGGCTGGAAGTGATCCTGAAAGGCCGCGACCCGCGCGACGCCTGGGCGTTTGTAGAGCGCATCTGCGGCGTGTGCACCGGCACCCACGCGCTGACCTCGGTGCGCGCGGTGGAAGACGCGCTGAAGATCAATATCCCGGCCAACGCCAACCTGATCCGCAACCTGATGCAGGCCGCGCTGTACGTGCACGACCACCTGGTGCACTACTACCACCTGCACGCACTGGACTGGGTAGACGTGGTATCGGCGCTGAAAGCCGACCCCAAGAAAACCAGCGAGCTGGCGCAAAGCATCTCCAGCTGGCCGCTGTCCAGCCCCGGCTACTTCCGCGACCTGCAGTCGCGGCTGAAGCGCTTTGTGGAAAGCGGCCAGCTAGGCCCGTTCCGCAATGGCTACTGGGGCCACCCGGCGATGAAACTGCCGCCGGAAGCCAACCTGATGGCGGTGGCGCACTACTTGGAAGCGCTGGATTTCCAGAAGGAAATCGTCAAGATCCACACCATCTTCGGCGGCAAGAACCCGCACCCGAACTGGCTGGTGGGCGGCATGCCGTGCGCCATCAACGTGGACGACACCGGCGCGGTGGGTGCCATCAATATGGAACGCCTGAACCTGGTGAAACAGGTGATCGACCGCACCATCGAGTTCTGCGAGCAGGTGTACGTGCCGGACGTGATCGCCATCGCCGGCTTCTACCCGGAATGGTTCAAGATCGGCGGCGGCCTGGCCAGCCAGAGCCTGCTGTCCTACGGCGACTTCCCCGACAAGGCCAACGACTACAGTGCGGCCAACCTGCTGCTGCCGCGCGGCGCCATCATCAACGGCAAGTTCAGCGACATCCACCCGGTGGACCTGTACGCACCGGACGAGATCCAGGAGTTTGTCACCCACAGCTGGTACAGCTACGGCGACGACAAGAAAGGCCTGCACCCGTTTGACGGCATTACCGAGCCCAAATTCGAGCTGGGGCCGAACCACAAAGGCACCAAGACGCGCATCGAGTCGCTGGACGAGTCGGCCAAGTATTCGTGGATCAAGTCGCCGCGCTGGAAAGGCCACGCCATGGAGGTTGGCCCGCTGGCGCGCTACCTGATTGGCTACCACCAGAACAAGCCGGAGTTCAAAGAGCCGGTAGACGCGCTGCTCAAGCACTTCAACGCGCCGCTGGAGGTGATGTTCTCCACCAACGGTCGCACCGCTGCGCGCGCGCTGGAATCGGTGTGGGCGGCACGCCAGATGGCCAGCTTCTACGACCAGCTGATCGCCAATATCAAGAACGGCGACACTGCCACCGCCAACGTCGAGAAATGGGACCCGTCCACCTGGCCGGCGTCGGTAAAAGGCGTGGGCTTTACCGAGGCGCCGCGCGGCGCGCTGGGCCACTGGCTGAAGATTGAAAACACCAAGATCGACAGCTACCAGTGCGTGGTACCCACCACCTGGAATGCCGGCCCGCGCGACGACAAGGGCCAGATCGGCGCTTACGAAGCCTCGCTGATGGGCACCAAGATGGCGGTGCCAGACCAGCCGCTGGAGATCCTGCGCACGCTGCACAGCTTCGACCCCTGCCTGGCCTGCTCTACCCACGTTATCGGCGATGACGGCGGCGAGCTGGTGAAGGTACAGGTGCGCTAAACGCATCGGGTTGGCCGCATGCGGCCAACCTTTGGTCCCCAGACCCGGCTGCCGCCACCGCACACCCCGGCGGCGGCCGGATCGCCGGAATGGCCCGCGGCGGGGGCTGCAATCCCCTGCCGCGGTGCTGCCGGTTCATTCAGAGCAGCTGCCACGGCCCCGCTACCGCAGCGCGTAGCGGGGGGTGGCACAGACTCAGGAGCAAGCGATGAAAAGCTATGGTTTTGACGGCAACGCCCCGCAGGGGCTGGGCCGCAAGGTAACGTCGGTTTACGTGTACGAGGCGCCGGTACGGCTGTGGCACTGGGTGACGGTGCTGTGCATCATCACGCTGTCGCTCACCGGCTACTTTATCGGCAAGCCGCTACCCAGCGTGCCGGGCGAGGCCACCTTCCAGTACGTGATGGGCTACATCCGCTTTGCCCATTTTGCTGCCGGCTACGTGCTGGCAGTGGGGCTGGTGGGGCGGCTGTACTGGGCGGTAGTGGGCAACCACCACGCGCGCGAGATCATCCTGGTGCCGGTGTGGGACAAGGCCTGGTGGCAGGAATTTTTCTTCGAGATCCGCTGGTACCTGTTTATCGAGCGCTATCCGAAGAAGTACATCGGCCATAACCCGGTGGGCCAGATTGCGATGGCCAGCTTTATCTGGGCCACGCTGTTCATGTGCGCCACCGGCTTTGCGCTGTACGGCGAAGGTACCGGCGATGGCAGCTGGGCGCATACCGCCTTTAACTGGGTGATCGTGGCCTTTGGCAACAGCCTGGACGTGCACAGCTGGCACCGGCTGGGCATGTGGGCGATTTTGCTGTTCGTGATGATCCACGTGTACGCCGCCATCCGCGAGGACATCATGTCCAAGCAGAGCATGGTGTCCACCATGATCAGCGGCTTTCGCATGTTCAAGGACTAGGGCAGGACGTAACGGCGTCTTTGCTGTCACGCAGGCCCTGTAGCAACACGCCGGCCCGCCACGCGGTGCCGGCAAACGATAGTTGTAGAGTGTGTGGGTAAGTTGGGCCGGGGGAAACCCCGGCCATTTTTTCAAAGGTTGGCCGCATGGCACACAAAATCCTTACCGCCCGTACCCCCATCGCCCCCGGGCGCTTTTTGCACAGCCGCTTCTTGCGACCGGCCGGCCTGACACAAACCGATGCCGCCAACCGGCTGGGGCTGTCACGCCGCCGTCTGAACGAAATCATCCAGGGCCATCGCGGCATTACCCCCGATACCGCGCTGCGGCTATCACTGCTGTTCGGTTTGCCCGCGCGCTTCTGGCTGGACCTGCAAGGCGACTGGGACCTGGCGCAGGCGCGGCGCAAGCTGCAGCACGCGGCCTGATGCTCAGCCCCCGGCCGAAGCACCCGGCCAGCGCAGCGCAAGCAGATCCACCGTACTGAGCTGGCAAAACGGATACAGGATGCTTTCTTCCTTGCTATGGTGCAGCCATAGCTGCCGTTGCAGTACGCCAGCCAAGGGGGCGCATACGGCAACATCCCGCTGCTGTACGGCCTGGTACAGCGCTTCCATCAGCTCGCGCAGCTGCTCGTGCTCATAACGCATCACTTCGATGGGCCCTTCCCGCTGGCCATTTAATTGTTCGTACAGCGGGTACAGCACCTGCTCTTCGTCGGCAAAATGGCTGTCCAGCTCGGCACAAAAATCGTGGCAGGCTTGTTGAGCCGGCACCCAGTGCTGCTGTGCTATATGGCCCTGCAAGGCCTGGAACAACTGCTGGCAATGCTGGTGTGTTTGTATCAAGTAGTCTTCTGGTTTCATCGGGTATCCAGTGTCCTGGCAGCCCTAGCAGCACCGTGCTGTACGGGCTGATTTCAGTATTGCACTGCGGATGCACCCGCAACTGACGCGGATCAAATACTCGCCCACCTACCCGCACGGCATGAAAAAAACAGGCAAGCACAGGCTTGGGGGGCCGACTGTGGTACCATGCGGCCTCGTATCTTCCCGTTTCCCGCCTGCTTTACCCGATGTTCTCATCGCCCAAGCATCGCCTCTGCCCTTTGGTCGCGACGTCTGTTCGACGCACATAGAGTCCAGCTCGTACCGCACCAAAGGTTTGCCATGCCAGGCTATACAGTGAAAACCCAGCACGTCCACGTGGCTGGGGCCCCCGATCTCGTCATCCGATCCCTGCTGGATAACCAGCAATACGCCGACCCGCTGGGCGAAGCCGCCGCACTGGGTATTTCCGAAGCCAGCTGGCCGCTATTTGGCCTGGTATGGCCATCGGCACAAAAGCTGGCCGACCTGATGCAGGGCTGGGAGCTGGGCACACAGCGCATTCTGGAAATAGGCTGCGGCCTGGGGCTGGCCAGCCTGGTGATACAGCGCCGCGCCGGCAATATCACCGCCAGCGACTGCCACCCGCTCACGGCGGGTTTCCTGGCGGCCAACGTGGCGCTAAACGCACTGCCGCCGCTACCCTACCTTACCGGCAACTGGGGGCACAGCAACCCGGGGCTGGGCGAGTTCGACCTGATCATCGGCAGCGATGTGCTGTACGAGCGCGACCAGCCGCTGACCCTGGCCGCGTTTATTGCCCTGCATGCGGCCCCGGCCGCCCAGGTCATCATCATCGACCCGAACCGGGGCAACCGCAGCCTGTTTCACCGCCAGATGGCCTTGCTGGGCTTTACGCTGAGCGAAACCATGATAGAGGCCCCGCTGTGGGACGGCACGCCCTATCGCGGCCGACTGCTGCACTACCAGCGCAGCTTGCCACCTGCCAGCGTGTGCTAGCGCATGCAAAAGCCCACCGCAAAGGGTGGGCTTTTTACTGTGGCCGGCTTGTACGGGTACTAGCTTGGGCTCACGACAGGCGCCTTGCTCTGCAAGGCACGCCCCTGTACCGGTACGGTTGCCTCCTGCTGCGTTGGCTCCGGCTCGACGCTAAGCCAGCGTTTGATGCTGAGGCCGCCGGTAATGGTGGCGCTAGTCGCATCCTTGCACGACAGGCATACCGGCTTGCCGGTGCGTTCGCGAATCGCCGCATCCACGCGGGCGCCATGCAGTACTTTAGCGTTGTCACGCTGCCACTCCAGCAGCGTATTGGCCAGGTGGCGGTAGGACGGGTCTTTCATGCCGTAGATATCACGATAGGCGGTCAGCCACAGCTCGCCGGCCTCGTCTTCGTTCAATACCAGCGGCTGGTAGGCGATGGTCACCTGGGCGCCATTGTTCACCCAGTCGGCCAAGGCCAGCGCATTTTCGTTCTTCAAGCGGACACAACCATGACTACGCACCCCAGGTACACTGCCGGGCTGGTTGGTACCGTGAAAACCCAAGCCCAGGCGCTGCTCGCCAAAACGGATGAATACTTTGCCCAGCGGATTATCCGGCCCGGGCGGTACTTCGGTTTTCACCGGCTGGCCCTTTTTCGCCATTTCCGCCTGGATGGACTTGGGTACATGCCAGGTCGGGTCGCGGTGTATGCCATTAATAGTGTAACTACCTGTGGGGGTACGCGTGATCTGCTTGCCCACCGCCACCGGGTAGCTACGCAGCAGAACACCATCCTGATACAGCAACACGCGGGTTTGCGGCAGGTTCACCACCAGGTGCTGGCCCAAAGGGGCGATTTCGACATCCGGTTCGGGGGTAGACGCCCATACAGTGCTACTGATTAACGCAAAGAGGGCAAGGCTGGGCTTGAGTGTCAATTTGGTACTTTGAACAGGTTGCAATAGCGAGGATGGTAGCAGATGCAAGGCGATTTGTTGTATTGCCATGCGGCCAACCGCTCACCGTGCGTTTTGCTGTGGTTTCTGCGACAATTGCCGCCTTTGCCAACGCATTTTGACTTTAAAAAACAATGACTCAACAGCAACAAATCGCCCAGATCGAATCCCTGGACCATGAAGGACGTGGTGTTGCCCACGTCGAAGGCAAGACAATATTTATCGAAGGCGCACTTCCTTATGAAGTGGTTACTTACAGCAGCTTCCGTAAAAAACCCAGCTACGAGAACGCAGTAGCGGTTGATGTGCTGAAAGACAGCTATATGCGCACCCAGCCATCCTGTCCGCACTACGGCGTATGCGGTGGCTGCTCCATGCAGCACGTCGAATTTACCGCCCAGGTCGCCATCAAGCAGCGCGTGCTGGAAGACAACCTGGCCCGCATCGGCAAGGTACGCCCGCAGGTCGTGATGACTCCTATCGCCGGCCCGGCCTGGGGTTACCGCCACCGCGCCCGCCTGTCTGCCCGCCTGGTAGAGAAAAAAGGCGGCGTACTGGTGGGTTTTCATGAAAAGCGCTCCAGCTTCATCGCCGACATGAACGAGTGCCATATTCTGCCCAAGCACATCTCGGCGCTGATTACCCCGCTGCGCCAGATGATCTACCAGCTGTCCATCAACAACCGCATGCCGCAGGTAGAAGTGGCCGTGGGCTCGGACGTGGATATTCTGGTGTTCCGCAATATGGACGCCATCACCGACGCCGACGTCGCCATCCTGAAAGGTTTTTCCGACCAATACAGCCAGCCAGGCCGCCCGCTGCAAATGTGGCTGCAGCCCAAAGGCCCGGAAACCTGCTACCCGATCTACCCGCTGGACGCGCCACGCCTGACCTACCGCCTGGCAGACTTCAACGTGGAAATGCCGTACTACCCTACCGAGTTCACCCAGGTAAACCCGGACATCAACAACGTGATGGTCGCCCGCGCCCTGCGCCTGCTGGACCCGCAAGCCGGCGAACGCATTGCCGACATGTTCTGCGGTATCGGCAACTTCACCCTGCCCATCGCCCGTAGCGGCGCCACCGTGCATGGCATGGAAGGCAGCCAGGCGCTGGTAAAACGCGCCGTGGAAAACGCCACCCACAACGGCCTGCAGCACAAGGTGAGCTACGAAATGGCCAACCTGTTCGACGTGACCGAAGAATCGCTGGCATCGCTAGGCAAATTCGACAAAATGCTGATCGACCCGCCACGCGACGGCGCCATCCAGCTGGTAAAAGCCTTTACCGAAGAAACCGCCCCGCAGCGCCTGGTGTACGTATCGTGCAACCCGTCCACGCTGGCACGCGACGCCGGCATTCTGGTACACACCAAAGGCTACACGCTGAAATCGGCCGGCATCGTGAACATGTTCCCGCACACCGGCCACGTGGAGTCCATTGCCTGGTTCGAAAAAACCAGCCCGTGCATGACCCACGCGGAAGTAGCGGAAATGGAAGCACGCGAAGAAGCCGAGCGCGATGCCGCCCGTGCCGTCGCCATTGCCGCCCGCGAAGTGCGTGAAATCCAGCTAGCCGAGCTGCGTGCCATCGAAAAGGCTGAAAAGCAGGCCGCCAAAGCCGCCCGCACCGCCGAGTTCCAGGCCCGCACTGCGGCCAACGCTGAAAAGCGCGCCGCTTTCGAAGCCCGCCAGGTAGAGGGTGGCGCTGGTAGCGAGCAGGCAGAGTAAGCGCCAAGGCGACAGCTAAACGCTAAAGCCAAACACTGAGGACAGCACCGGTTCGCACCGGTTGCTGTCCTTTTTTGTTGGCTGCATCAGCTCATCACTGACAGGTCTCTTGCCTGATTGGGCAAGGGTTTGCGGGGGAAGAATTACCCAATCATTCCCCAAACCTGTTAAAAGGTTGGCCGCATGGGCAAAGCACTATCGGCCATGCTGCTTACGGGGTAGTGATCTCGCGCCAGCTAACCCGGCGGACAGTACGCGTGCCGCTGCCAAGGGTATTGCACTCGATTGTGCCACCCGCCCCCGTGTTACACAGTGCCTGCTTGGCACCCGGCAACGTTACCCGTAACGACCCCCCGTAGTTCACACCGGTGGACAGCGACTGCCGGTTGTACTTGGTATCGCTGCTACTGACCTTGCCATCACCATTGGTATCCATCAGCAAGGTTTCTGGCGCTGCGCCACTGGCCAAGCTAACAATGGTGCGGAATGAAGCCTCGCCACCGGCCGCGCACTCTTGCCGCAGACGAATACTGTCTATCACCACCAAATCATTCTTTTTCATGCTCAGGTAAAACGGTGCGGATACCACCTGCTCGTTCAGCGTCAGCGGAAAATACCAGCCATTCTGACTGGCAGTCGGGGTGCCACTATCGGTACGCGTGAAGCCGGAGTCGGCGGACGGCATTGCCAAAGCCAGCAGGTCAACAGGGGTACCCGCCGGCTTATTGTTATCGTACACGCCATAAATAGCCTGGCCATCAGCACCACGGTCTGTTTCGGCGTAATTGATACCTGTGCCGAATACCACTACCTTTTGTCCACCTGCTGTTTTCATCAGTACCGGCGCTGCCGTAATGGGCTGGCGCTCGCCTGGCGTGGAGCCTTTCATCTTGTGGGCAGTGAACAGGGGCTTGCCACCCAGTGCTACGCTCCAGCTTGTCGGGTTGGCCGCACTGATATCAAACTTCCATACATGGCCATTGAGGTCGCCAGCGTACAGGTAGTCGGCCGTGCCATTGCCATCGTCGTCGTAAGTGCTGACATCGGTAATGCCATTGGGGGAATACAGTGGCGTGCTGTCTGGGCTGACTGCCAACCTGAAATAATTGCTACCCAATTTCCATTGCTCGCCCGGCGTTTTATCCAGCATCAGCAAGAACACTGCCGCGTTGCCGCCGGTCTGGTTGATGCCATTCCCCAGCACAGCCGCCCAGCGGCCGTTATTAAGCTTCACCAGTTTGGGCAGCGTCATCGTATTACCCAGCATGCTGTCGATATCCGATGAAAACTCCCACAGTACGGATTCCTCGCTCATACTGCCTGGGTTAGTGACGTCGATAGCGTAGACGCTGCTGCTGCCGTAGCCATCGCTTTTGGTAATACCACGGCCGGACGAGCCAATCAGTACGGTTTTAGCCGCACTACTCAGGCACACATCTTTGATAACCGGGCTGCCGTCGTGCAGGCGCAGGTATTCGTACTCTTTTGTGGCCAACTTGGCGGCCTGCGGGTAAACGGCAGAGGGCATGAAGGCAAACAGCTCTTTACCTTTATCCGCTGCGTCTTTATCGCCGTAATTGAAGATATGCAGAAAGCCATCATTCGCCGGCACCGCATAGATGGAAGGCCTTTTTTTAATGTCGTCTGAAAAAGTACCGCAGCCGGCAAGCGCTTCCGGCGCCCCGCCAAAGGCGACCTTGGCCAGCTCTATCGGCCCCAGACGATAGCTGCGCGCGCGGTAGGCTTTGGTACCGTTACTACCCGCATTCGTATTATCGCCACGCAGGTAAGCCAAGCCGTTGGCATCCAGCTTGAGCTCCTCTTTCAGGTAGATACTGGCACTATCAAAGCGGATGCCACGCCGGGTGCTCTTGTCGTAGGCATAGACATTGCGGCTACTTGCAGTGGTCTTCAGCTGGGTTTCCAAAACGTCCCGGGTGCTCCAGTCCCGTGACAGCGCACTGGAGTTCAAGACATTACTAGTCAGCGTCACCTTGTACACTTCCACATCGCCGTACCAGTCGGTGCTATCGCCGGGTGCGCGCTCGAAAGTGGTACGGAACAAGTGGCTGCCGGTATTCACCGCGTTATTGCCGGACGATACCGCCAGGCCGGACAGCGACGGCTTTACCGACAGCGCCGCGTAGCGGAAGGCACGGTTCAGTGCTGTTACCAGCGCTTCCGGCGCATTGGCAGGGGCGTAGTTATCAGGTGCGTCTTGTTCACCGGTGGGGAATGCAGTTATAGGTGCTTGCACACCAGTTGACCATTCTGCTTTGATATCGGGCTTGTCATTATTATTTCCATCTGTGAAACCGCCCCACTTTGCAGCAAGATAGAAACTATTATTTGTTGGCGAACCATATCCACTTTCCAACACATCAATCATGAAAGCCTTGACGTGCTGCCGCCCCGATTTATCGGGCCGTATATCTGCCGTATTGCCCCAATAAGCGAGCGAAGCAATATAGCCTGGCGATTCCGTCGAACCGATATTGTCATTATTCTTACCCAGGCCGCGAATAGTATTCAGCAGGGTAGACACATTCAGATCAGCATCATCATTGGGAGGACGCAAAACTTTAGGACTACCCCTACGTGTAAAATTTGAAAAAACAGACCCTGGCAAATCCACATCACTGTGCACATTTTCATCACCGATATAAATAATGAAATTACTTTGATCAGAGCTTTTAAGCGGATCTTCCCAGTCAGCCAGCACCGGGAAATTGTCCTTTTGTGATTCATTGGTAATATCGGAATAGGCAGCATAATTGCCTTTGTTCCGTAAGTAACGCAAAGCCGTGTAATAAAGCTCGGCAGCCGGGTCGTATGTTTTATAGCCACCTTCGCCAAAGCGGTTAAGGTAGTTGATCACACCGCTGTTATTGCTATTGTTGCTTTTGACAGGCATATCCGACGGCGGAGAGTTATTGGGCGTGCCAGGAAGCGGGTCCGGGTCGGCCACCTGAATACCAGTCGACGTACTCCACTCGGGCTTAAGTACATAGGTAATACCAGCATTGCTGGTTACCGTCTGATAGCAGCCGGGGTACTTCAACCTAGCACGCAACACGCCGCCATCACGATTGTAATTATCGTCCATCAGGTAACTGAGCACGCCAACGCGCATAGTTTTGGCATATTTTTGAATCAACCCTTCCGGCTTGGGCAAAGCTGGGTAGCTGATATTGCAATTTTTACTAAGCGGAAATGAAGACGACTTGACACAAACACGGACATTGAGCTGACGATAAAGCGTTCCAGGTTCGTGAGCAACACGATTACGGGTATAACTTCGAGTAACCTTAAGACGATAACTATCATCTCGGTTAAGGCTCATGCTCATATTGCTGTAAGTATCGGTAATTCGATGCGTGCTCCGGAGCGTGGGCACATATCCCAAAAAGGCGTTATGCGTCAGTGAAAAACCGCCATTACGGGTATCGTGCCGGGAAAGCCGGAGAATGGTCTTGTTAGTGGTATCGACGATGCGCGTACCACCGGTCATAGTGGTTCTAAAGATATCAATCGAGGTACTGGCCGCCCAGTTCAAAAAATTGCCAGACCAATAACCGTCACCACAATTCCGTTTTGTTTGGCTTAGTACTTCGCTTACCGGGTCAAAATATTCAACTTTGGCCTCGGTATCGTTGTCGACATAGTCATAGCAAAGATTGCTGTCAAAATAGCCAACGTACTCGGTAGTAGCCACAAAGGTATCCACACCTTTATAGGCCCGCCCCGCAGTCGGAAACTCAATAGACAAGGCCAACAATACATTCGGACCATCAGTATCGCCCGTACCAGCCAGTGGTGACTGTGCGACGGGAACCAGCGCAAGAGCGGAAGAGGTAAGCAAGGTAGCGAACAAGGACAGGTAGTGCAGCGGTGAACGGGCCACGAGAACTCCGGCAGAAAGAAGGCATATTGCAATCGTTCTGCATATGGTACTCGATAAGTAAAATTATTGAAAATGCAAGCCTTTGCACATCATAAATGCAGATGCCTTAATAACCAGACCAAGGCAGCATGCCAAGCAAGTACCTGATCCCCGCCTCACCCAGACAAAAAAGCCACCGCGATCGTAAGATGCGGTGGCTTTGCTGACAGGAAACAACGCGTATGGATGCTACAGGGCTAGTCTTCCACCAGCTCGCGCCAGCTTACCCGGCTGACCACACGGCTGGATGAGCCCATCTGGTTACATTCGATCGTGCCGCTAACACCGGTATTGCACAGCACCAGCTTGTTCTTGTTGCCGGCCAGTGTCACCAGCAAAGAACCACCGTAGTTGACGCCTGTCGACAGCGATTGCCGGTTTGCCTTGCTGTCCCTGCTGGTGACGCGGCCATCGCCATCGGTGTCCATCAGTGGCTTGTCGGGCGCGGTGCCATTGCTGAGGCTGACGATGGTGCGGAACGATGCTTCGCCTGCCGTGGAGCACTCCTGGCGCAGACGGATGCTATCCACCACCACCATATCGTTTTTCAGTACCGACATATAAAACGGCGACGAGACGACCTGTTCGTTGGTAGTAAGCGGGATGTACCAGCCTTTCTGGTTGGCCGTCATGCTACTGGTAGAGGTGCGCGAATAACCGGAATCCGACGACGGCGTGGCATGGGCCAACAAGTTGCGCGGGTCGCCTACTGCGCTGCCGTTATCGTAAATGCCATAAATGGCGTGCCCGGTAGAGGCACGGTCTTGCTCGTCGTAATTGATGCCGGTACCAAACACCACCACCTTCTGGCCGCCCGTAGTCTTCATCAGCACAGGTGCGGCGGTGATGGGCTGACGGCTGCCCAGCGTGGAGCCGCTCATGGTGTAGGCGGTAAACAGCGGGGTAGCACCCAGGGCCACGTTCCAGCTGGTGGGCGAGGCTGCACTGATATCGAACTTCCATACATTGCCGTTCAGGTCGCCGGCGTAGAGGTAGTCCACAGTCCCGTTGCCATCATTGTCGTAGGTGCTGACATCGGTAATGCCGTTGGGTGCATACAGCGGGGTACTAGACGGCGTGACCGTAAGCTTGAAGTAGTTGTCATTCAGTACCCAAGCTTGCCCGGCGGGCTTGTCCAGCATCAGCAGGAATACGCCGGCATTGGTACCCGTCTGGTTGATACCGTTACCCAGCACGGCCGCCCAACGGCCATTGTTGAGCTTTACCAGCTTGGGCAGCGTCATCATATTGCCCAGCGTGCTGTCATTGGCCGACGAGAATTCCCAGCGTACGTTGGCCGCATTCATGCTGGTGGGGGTGGTAACGTCAATCGCGTAGATACTGCTGCTGCCATAGCCGTCCGGCTTGGTAATGCCCCGGCCCGAGGCACCAATCAGCAAGGTGGCGGCCTGGTTGTTCAGGCAGACGTCTTTGATCACCGGGCTGCCATCATGCAGGCGTAGGTACTCGTAGTCTTTTGCGGCCAACTTGGCTGCCTGGGGGTAGATGGCGGAAGGCATGAAGGCAAACAGCTCTTTGCCCTGGTCTGCCTTGACCTTGTCGCCATAGTTGAAAATATGCAAAAAGCCGTCATTGGCCGGCACGGCGTAAATGGACGGGCGGGCTTTTGCCGCTACAGAGAAGGTACCGCAGCCGCTGATATCGACAGGCGCCCCGCCAAAGGCAACCTTGGCCAGCTCGATCGGCCCCAGGCGGGCGCTGCGGGTGCGATATGCCTTGCTACCGTTGTTGCCGGCATTGGTATTGTCGCCCATCAGATAGGCCAGGCCATTGGCATTCAGGCCTGTCTCGCTTTGCAGATAGCTGCTGGCGCTACTAAAGCTGATGCCTGTTTCATTGGTCTTGTTATAGGCGTAGATATTGCGGCCACTGGCCGTGGTGCCCAGCTGTGCTTCCAGCTTGGCCTTGGTGCTCCAGTCCAGGGAAAGGGAGCCGCTGTTCAGCACATTATTGGTCAGCGTTACCTTGTACGCCTCTACGTCACCGTACCAGTCGGTGCTGTCAGTGGACGAGCGCTCGAAGGTGGTGCGGAACATATGGCTGCCATTATTGACATTGTTAGTGCCGGATGACACCGCCAGGCCAGACAGCGACGGTTTCACCGCCAGGGCGGCGTAGCTGAAGGCCCGGTTCAGCGCCTTCACCAAGGCTTCCGGGTTATTGGCAGGTGCGTAGTTGTCCGGCACGCCGTTGGGAAACGCGCTGATGGTTTGCAAATCACTGGACCATTCCGACTTCACATTAGGTGTTTTGCTACCGTCGTTGTCTTCGAAACCACCCCACTTGGCCGCCAGATAAAACGAGTTGGTGGTTTCGGATTTGTAAGAGCCACTTTCTACCACGTCGATCATGAACGCTTTGACGTGCTGCTCGCCGGATTTATCGCTACGAATATCGAACATATTGCCCCAGTAAGCCAGCGCGGCAATATAGCCTGGGGAATTGGTAGAGCCGATATTGCTGGTACCGCCACCACGCACGGTATTCAGCAGCGTACTGACATTCAGGTCGGTATCATCTGCCGGCTTTCTGGGGGTACCCCAGGTAGAGCCCGGCAAGTCCACATCGCCGTGTACGTTGACATCCCCCAGATAGATGATGAAGTTGTTCTGGTCGGAGCTTTTGAGCGGGTCGTCCCAGTCGGTAATGACAGGGAAGCTATCTTTCTGGTTATTGTTGGTGATGTTGGTGTAGGCGCTGAGGTTGCCCTTGTTACGCAAGTAGCGCTGGGCAGCGTAGTACAGCTCGGCCGCCGGGTCGTAAGATTTGTAGCCCCCTTCGCCAAAGCGGTTCAGATAGTTCACCACGCCACTATTGCTCACACTGCTATTGCTGGCATCGGTAGGGTCGGGGTTGGTGTAGAAGGCGCCGGTTTTCGGATCCCACTCGCGCCCCAGCGCAATGGTATTGCCACCATTGGTGGTCACAGTCTGGTAGCAGCCAGGGTATTTCAAGCGCGCCCGCAGCACACCACCATCACGGTCATAGCTGCTATCCAGCAGATAGCTGAACACCCCTACCCGCATGGTTTTGGCGTACTTCTGGATCAGGCCTTCCGGCTTGTAGTCCACCACACCGGTAGACGGCGTATACAGCGTGCAGTTGCTACCCATGGCAAAGCTGCCGGACTGCACGCAGGCGCGCACGTTCAGGTCGTAAAGGGTGGTGTTGTTAAACGACTGCCAGCCAAAACCGTTCCAGCGCTGGTAAGTACGGGTAAGGTTCAAAGAAAACGGGTTGGCACTGGGGCGCACCAGGGTAGCCCCCATGCTTTGATAGCTGTTCGTGATGCTATGTCCGGATAGCACAGGCAGGTATCCGCGAAAATCACCATAGCTACGCGAGGCATCGCCATAGCCATGGCGAGAAAAACGCAGAATCGTCTTGCCGGTGCTCTCTTTTACGCGGTAACCGCCAGTCAGGGTTTTACGGAAAATATCGGTAGCGGTGCCTGCCGCCCAGTTCAGGAAGTTGCCCGACCAGTAACCATCGTTGCACGTACGGTACGTACTATTGTTTACCTTACTTACAGGGTTGAAATAGTTCACCCCCGCAGCACTGTCGTTGGTGACGTAGCTGTAGCACAGGCCGGAGTCGAAATAGCCCAGATACTCGTTGCTAGTGGTGTAGCCCGTCTGGTAGGCCCAGCCGGCGGTAGGAAACTCGATAGACAGTGCCAGCAACACATTGGGGCCGTCGGTATCACCCGTACCGGCCAGCGGCGAGGTACTGGATGGCACAATAGCGTGGGCAAACCCAGCCAGCATGCAAATGGCGGATAATTTCAACCCATTAAAAAACGATGTCATATAAAATCCGATAAAAAGCAATGAAGCCAGCTAGGCTACTTTTATCGTAGTCGATAAAAGCAGCATTGAAAATAGCCTATAAATTGCAAGCACAAAATCATAAAAATAAATACAAGCAAGGGCCATAATTTAATAAATATAAAATAAAAATGGCATCGACCTACCCAGCCGATGCCATTTCCATTAAAACTTGCATAAAGATTCTTCTTTTATAAATCGATACCTAAAGAACCAAGTGATAGTCCCGACAAAGTATCGCCATAGACTCACCTTCACACCCGCGTGAAACCTTGAATAAGCACCTGCGCAAGCCAGACTGGCGGAGAAAGCAGACGGGGCCGCAAAAGGAACAGCGGCTTCCAGACCTGCCGGCCCTTCAAAAACAGGCCATGAGCCGCGGCCAACCTTGAAATGCAGCGCAGGCACGCCAGCTTAGGCCGCACACGAAGCCTGCAGGGTTAACGCGGTGATGGGTGTGCGATAAAAGACGTGACAGCGTGATAAGAACATCAGAGGAAACCCTGCTTGGCAGCAAGGCTTCCCTTTTGCCACTGACACTAGTATTGCTACAAACCGCCCCATTGCCCTTTATGGATCAGAGGGCTGACCGGATGACAGCCGATATGCCATCACGCCCAGCAGCGGGAGCACCCCGGATGAGCCTCTCCATGACATGGCTTGCCATTAGTCATCAATCACCTCTCGCCAGCTAACCCGCTGGACGATACGGCCGGAACCACAAGGCACAGGGCCGATAACGCTGCCGTTGTAGCTGAGATAGCACTGATTACCTTGCTTGAACGTATTACGCCGGATCAGACCATAAGCGCCAGACAGCGGCAGGCTGCCGGGGCCGCCAATACCGGCTGCCAATTGGCGTGCCTTTTCTTCCGTATACCCGCGAGCCATCAGCTCTGCCACTAGCGCTTGTACTTCAGCAGTCAGTGGCGGGTTAATGACACCCACCAGCGGTTTGCCAGTCAGGCTGAAGTTATCGTATGGATAAGTGACATACTCGGACTCGCAGGCATCCGTGCCCGACTTGCGATAGTCGGTTTCAAAGATGACTCGGTTTTTGCCGAACACCTCCAGGTTCACCACGTTTTCCTGCGGCAACTCCAGATCAACATAAAAACCCAGCTTGTAACTGGCCAAACTATACGATGTCTTGCCATCCGGGCTGAGTAGCGTACGGTCGCCGCTGGTGACACAAGCTGCGTTGTTTACTGCCGAGCCCGGGTAGGCCAGCGAGCCATAGTCAAACACATGGCGGGTTTTGGGCATGGTCGTGGCTGGAAAGTGCTCCACGCCCACTGCGGCCAACTCGCTACGCTTACAGATAGTGCCACCGAAGTCCCAGATGCTGTAGACGCTACGAGTAGTAGATTCGCCACTGCAACCCGCTGCGTCCTTGTCACAGGATTCCAGGAACTTGCCACCGGAGAACGTCAGCACAAGGTTGGGTTTGCTCGCCGTACGAGTCAGGCCAAGTGTGGGGTGTTGCGACAGCTGCGGCGCCAGGATCACCGGCTGTGCCTTGCCATCCGGGCCGGTGGCAACAAAGATACTGCTCGCACTCCATTGATCCTTATCGTTACTGCTGACATTGAAGCGCCAGATGTTCCCCTTGAGATCACCGGCATAAATCAGGTCGACCTTGCCATCCTTGTTAAGATCGTAGTACGAAAAGTCAGACAAGCCGTTGGCCGCACTGGCATCTTCCACCACCATTTTCTTGTAGTTGGCCGCAGCCCAGCTGGTGCGTGCATTAACAGGTAGGAAGAACATAGCCGCCTTGCCCGCATTGCTGTTGTACCCGTTGGGCGATACCACGTACCAGTTGCCATCGTTAAGTTGCAAAATCTGCGGCTGGGCAAACGTGAGGCCAAGGTCACCATCGTCTGCCGAGGTAAACTCCCACTGCACCAGATCGTTGGCCTTGGACTCCAACAGATTGCCTGGAGCAGTCACATCCAGCAAGAACAGGCTACGCCCACCACCGCGCAAACCACCTGCCAGTAAAGTCTTCCAGCGGCTGTCGGCCCACGCAGCACTGCTGTGCAACTGACCATCCACAAAGTAGCGATGGCTATAATGCTGCTCGGTGAGGTCGATCAACGGCGATTGGCCCACCGCGGATGACAGGAATACTTTCGGCACGAAAGCAAACTTTTCTACCCCGCTGGCGGCATCAAAACCATGCAGCATGCCGTCGTTGGCCCCGACATACAGCATGGCAGCCCTGCCTTTGTTGCTGCTGTAAAAGCTGGCGTAGCTGCTGTCGCTGCGGAAGCTACTTAGCGGTGGGCCTACGTAGGCCCCGCGTGAATGCAGGATATCACCCAGCTTGGTACGGCTACGTACGCGGAACTTGCCGTTGGTCGTGCCTTCGTTGTCGGCACTGCCGCGCAGGTAATCAACACGGTTGCTGGCCACACTGGCAACTTCAAAGTTCTCACGCAGTGAGGGCAGCAAGTTGTAAGCCGGCAAGCCCAGACTAGCCGCGGTAAACGGAATGGCTTTCACGCTGCTGTGGCTGACGCCGGCAATGATCTGCCGGCTGCCGCTGGCTGGCAGCAATTCAGCCGCAGACCACAGCGTAGTGGCAAACTTCTTCTGCGCTCCGTCATATTTTTTGGCTATCAGGCTGCCCGACCAATCGGAAGAGTCATAACCACCAGTATATTCCGCCGTATCGGTTTCCAGCTTGCTGCCACTTCCTACTGCCGGCACCAGAAACGGCGCCTGCTGCTGGATGGTGTTGAAAATGCGGTCCAGCTGCTGCTCCAGCTTCAAGGGGTTGGTCGCCGAGGCATACGCATCCGGCGTACCATCGCCATCGGCATCCCATTGACTATTACTTACCAGCGCATTCGGGTCCGTCCCGGTTTTGGCATCGGTGTAGCCGCCATACTTCGCCATATACCACAGTGGCGACTGCAACCTTTCGACAGTGGCATCGCCATTGCTCACCGTAAAGACACGATCGAAGTTTTCCGGCAGGATCGGACAATTACTGCGCCGCGGGCTGTTGTACAAGCCGTACAGCAGGCTGTAGTAAGGCTGGCCGGTAGAAATGCACTCGATACTGGTACCCTTGTAGCCGTTCCAGGTCAACGCCCATGGTTCGTCTTCTTTCTCGCGGATCACCAGATAGGGGCCGGTCTTATTGCCATCACTGGCCCCGCCAAGCGGGCTAACACCGGAAATGATGAAACCGGCGTAAGTCTGCGCACCATTGGCAGCATAGAACGTGTCGACCTTCACCCGCACGGTACTGCTGCTGTCCTTACTGATACGGTAATCTGCAATGTGATCTACGTCCCAGTCGCTACCGTCTTCAGAGTTTTCGAAGTTCACCCGGAAGCGGTAACAGTTTGGCCAGGTACAGCTGCTATCGCTCTTGAACAGGTAGTAATCCACAATGGACATGGTGTTGGCGCCCGAGCGTGCATACGGGATAAACGTTACCGTCTGCTGTGGAAACTTCAGTTCTACCTTGGGCAAGGAATTTGACAGCGCAATGGCAAAAGTACGAATGGCGGGTTTGCTCTTGCCGGCGGGCACAGCCACGTCTACCAATGGCTTGGTACGGGCGTAGTAAGCCGCCATCGCGCCATAGAACCCACCTTGACGGGTAGGCTCTTCCGGCGAAATGCCGCGCACATTAAAGGAGCTGGCGGGTTTACCGGTTGGCAGGCCCACACTGTTATTGCTACCGTTCACCTGGCCGATCATGATGGTTTTCATCGCGCCGGCAAATTCCTTGTTCCACAGTGTGGTTGCTAGCGTGCCGACATTCAGGTCGCTCATGCCTGACTCGGCCCCCATGCTCTCGAACGGCGAGCCGGGCAGCTGGCTGTCGAATGATGCCACCGCGTCGCTAACCACGGTGATGAACGGCTTGGAACACCAGTACTTGCCCGCATACGGCTTGTAGTTGGCCCAATTTTCCAGAAAGTTGATACCGATATTGTTTTTATCGATGGTGCTATTGCTACCCGCAGTAAAGTAAAACGGACTTGTCTTGCCTGCGTAGTAGCGCAGTGCCTCGTAATACATTTCGGCTAGCGGGTTGCCCCAGTTACCGTCCCCGCCCCCGTTATAACCGCCATTATTGGGTTTGTAGATCATCAGCGCGTCCAGTGTCCTGACGATACCGCCCACGGCAAAGTCGCCGTTGGCATCAATCTCGCTGGCAAAGCGACGCATGCCCACGCGCAAGGCTGCACCGCTACGCGGGCTGGAATAGATACTGGTCAGCAGCGCGAACTCCATATTGTTATCCACGCTGTATTTGTGCAGCAGGCCGGTTGGCTTGTAGCTACTGCCATACAGCCGGCAATTGGCATTCTTTCCCAGTGCCACAGCAGCGGCCAGGTCGTAACTGGTGCAAGACTCGACCTTTGCCGTCATACCCACCATAGAAGTAAACCGGTTATTGTTGAGGTTGGCATTGGCCTCGCTACTCACCCACTGGGTAATATCCACGCCACTACTGGCCGATGCGACTTTGATGACCGGTGTCGTACCTTCATCGGCATTGGCAAACACCAGCGTATGCCCCAGATCCAGCCTGCTCTTGATGGTATTGGCGGCCCCCGACACGCCGACGCACAAGTTGCTGTTATTGCCATCGTTACAATAAGCAAGCGTGCCTAGTCTGAAATCCGATGGCACGTAATCCAGCAGGCTACCCTGCCCTGACAAGTTGGCCGTGAATTGCTTGCCCCAGGCATGGGCATCGCGCGTGATGCGCGAGCGCACCAGCACTGCGCTCTTACCCTCGCGCTGGCCGCCATACAGGGATTTGCGCAGTACATCCGCACGCGACATGGCCACGTAGTTCAGCAGGTTTCCGGACCAGTAATTACCACCGCACTTTTTATCGGGCGTGAACTGTTTTGCCTCGAAACGGCTATTGGCGGTGGCGTATTCGTAACAGACATTGCTATTGAAATAGCCGTAGTAATCGATAGCCGGCTTGAACTCCACGTCGTACAAGCCGTCATCATCCAGGTCGGTCGCGTCGTTATAGGCTTCAACAAACATATTGCGGTCGCGGCCAACAACCAGCACATTCAGCGGCGGTTGCGAGACGGAAGCACCAACCATAGGCAGATTGGGTACAACCAGCGCCGCCGCCGGCAAAATCTGGCATACCAAAATTAAATATTTAAAAATATCGACTAATCTACGCATTTTTAAACTCCACCAGAAATACAGCTTTGATTTTTCTTATTGAAATACAGCATCACCTACTAGAATACGAAATTATAGCCGCAATACCCAACCAAGCACACTTTAAAACATCAAAACAAATAACCAATAGCGGCACCACAGCAAACCATTCAGCGATATCATCAGAGCAATTAGTATTTACATTGCCACCCAGAAGAAATTCATTAAAAAACCATATGGCCAAGTATTAAAAAAGCGCACACTCCAGCAGAGTGAACCAAAAACAGCACCCGCAGGGTACTTCACCCCCCAAGAAATAGTGATTCGCATACATCGCAAAAAATAGCTCACTTTTGTGCAAGCAACCTAGTGCGAAACCATGCTTGCCCCTCACGCCACAGAATACGCAATAGCACAGTGGCTGTACGCTTTCGCAGCTACTATTAGTGGAAAGTGGCTTCTGCCAAGTCAGAAAAATGCTAGCAGGCAATCTGTTGCAACTAGTCGCCAGTATGCAGACCGCAAACTTGATAGCGGGCTGCACTGCCAGCAAGACTCAATTCATGCCATAAGACGCTCCCGACCAGGCATAGCAACCGTTGCTATCCACCCCTCTCCTGCTGACCAAAATAGCATTGTAGTGTTTTCATTAGCAGCTGCCGCCCCGTGAAGACAGCGCCGACTTATGGCTATTGCGGGTACCCATCGCCCGACAACAGTCATTTAGCCGCTAGCAAATAAGACAAACCCCGCCTGTACAACCAGCGGGGTTTGTTTTTTGGCACGGCCAAGCAGTGCCTTGATCTGGCCAAGGCTCGCCAGGCTGCGTGCTGATACTTACTTGCGCTCTACCTGCGACACATCGCGCACCGCGCCGGTGTCGGCACTGGTGGTCATCGCGGCGTAGGCGCGCAGCGCCGGGCTCACCACGCGCTGGCGCTCCAGCGGCTTCCAGGCCTGTGCGCCACGGGCTTCCTGTGCGGTGCGGCGTGCGGCCAACGTTTCGGCACTTACCGCCAGCTGGATGCCACGGTTAGGGATGTCGATCTCGATGGTATCGCCCTCTTCCACCAGGCCGATGGCGCCGCCTTCGGCAGCCTCCGGCGACACGTGGCCGATGGACAGGCCAGAGGTACCACCGGAGAAACGGCCGTCGGTCAGCAACGCGCAGGCCTTGCCCAGGCCTTTGGATTTCAGGTAGCTGGTGGGGTACAGCATTTCCTGCATGCCGGGGCCGCCTTTCGGGCCTTCGTAGCGAATGACCACTACGTCGCCCGCCACCACCTGGTCGGCGAGGATCGCTGCCACTGCGTCGTCCTGGCTTTCAAACACGCGGGCACGGCCAGTGAACTTGAGGATGGAATCATCCACGCCGGCGGTTTTCACGATGCAGCCACGCTCGGCGATATTGCCGTACAGCACGGCCAGGCCGCCGTCCTGCGAGTAGGCGTTGGCCTTATCGCGGATGCAGCCACCGGCGCGGTCGTCGTCCAGCGTGGGGTAGCGCATGCTCTGGCTAAAGGCGATGGTGGTGGGCACGCCGCCTGGTGCGGCGCGGTAGAAGCGGTGCGGCTCGCTGTCCGGGCCGTGACGCTTCACGTCCCAGGCTTCGATGCCGGCGCCCATGCTGGCGCTATGCACGGTGGGCACGTCACGCTGAATCAGGCCGGCACGGTCCAGCTCGGCCAGGATGGCGATCACGCCACCGGCGCGGTGCACGTCTTCCATATGGTACTTCTGCGTGGCCGGTGCCACCTTGGACAGGCACGGCACGCTGCGCGAGATGCGGTCGATGTCGGCCATCTTGAAATCCACACCGGCTTCGCTGGCGGCCGCCAGCAGGTGCAGCACGGTATTGGTGGAGCCGCCCATGGCCACGTCCAGGCTCATGGCGTTCTCGAACGCGGCCTTGGTGGCGATACTGCGCGGCAGCACGCTGAAATCGTCCTGCTCGTAATGACGCTTGGTGATCTCCACGATCAGGCGGCCGGCTTTCAGGAACAGCTCTTTGCGGTCGGCGTGAGTGGCCAGCAGGCTGCCGTTGCCCGGCAGGGACAGACCCAGCGCCTCGGTCAGGCAGTTCATCGAGTTGGCGGTAAACATGCCGGAACAGGACCCGCAGGTCGGGCAGGCGCTGCGCTCTACCTTGTCCACCTCGGCGTCGGACACGGCGCTGTTGGCCGCTTCCACCATGGCGTCTACCAGGTCCAGCTTGCGGATGTCGTTACCCCACTGCACCTTGCCGGCCTCCATCGGGCCGCCGGACACGAACACTACCGGGATGTTCAGGCGCAGCGCGGCCATCAGCATGCCGGGGGTGATCTTGTCGCAGTTGGAGATGCACACCAGCGCGTCGGCGCAGTGCGCATTCACCATGTATTCCACGCTGTCGGCGATCAGGTCGCGGCTGGGCAGGCTGTACAGCATGCCGCCGTGGCCCATGGCGATGCCGTCGTCCACGGCGATGGTGTTGAATTCCTTGGCCACGCCACCGGCACGTTCAATCTCGCGCGCCACCAGCTGGCCCATATTGTGCAGGTGCACGTGGCCGGGTACGAACTGGGTAAAGCTGTTGGCAATGGCAATAATGGGCTTCTGGAAGTCTTCGTCCTTCATGCCGGTGGCGCGCCAAAGCGCACGGGCACCGGCCATATTGCGGCCTGCGGTAGAGGTTTTGGAACGGTATTGCGGCATGGCTTTATCCTTTGGGTCTCTTTGCCTGCGCCACTCGGGCACAGCCTGAATCTTGTCCTGTTTGCGCGCATCGCCGCTTCTGTGAGCAGCTGGCAGGAACTTCCGGGTGCGTGAAGTTTCTGTTAATGGCACCATCCCGTCATGATCGCGTCGGGACGCCACCTGGCGCTTTCCGTATAATTTCGATCTTCCTTTTACCGCAAACGCACATTACTGACAAATGCTGATCCATCCTCAGTTTGACCCCGTCGCCATCCACCTGGGCCCGCTGGCCGTGCACTGGTACGGCCTGATGTACCTGCTGGGCTTTGGCCTGTTCCTGTGGCTGGGCAATCTGCGCGTGAAAAGCCAGCCGTGGAGCGGCTGGAGCGCCAAGGACCTGGACGACTTTCTCACCTGGGCAGTGTTGGGTGTAGTGGTGGGTGGCCGCCTGGGCGAGGTGCTGTTCTACCAGCCCGGCTACTACCTGCAGCACCCGGCCGAAATCCTGATGGTGTGGAAAGGCGGCATGAGTTTCCACGGCGGCTTTATCGGTGTACTGGTGGCCATGGCGCTGTTTGCGCGCAAGCAAGGCAGCAGCTTCTGGCAGGTGGCTGATTTTGTCGCCCCGCTGGTACCCACAGGGTTGGCCGCAGGCCGCGTCGGCAACTTTATCAATGGCGAATTGTGGGGCCGCGTGGCCCCGGCCGACCTGCCATGGGCGATGGTGTTCCCGCGCGTGGACATGCTGCCGCGCCACCCGTCGCAGCTATACCAGGCGCTGCTGGAAGGCCTGGCACTGTTTGTCATCCTGTGGCTGTTTTCGGCACGCCGCCGCCCGGTGGGCCAGGTATCGGCGGTGTTCCTGATGGGCTATGGCAGCTTCCGCTTTATTGCCGAGTACTTCCGCACCCCGGACGCCGGCATCTTCGGCCAGTCCGACGTAATCAGCATGGGCCAATGGCTGAGCCTGCCGATGATCGTGGCTGGCATCGCCCTGTACCGCTGGGCGGCGCGCCAGCCGCAAACTGCCTGAGGAGCCTGCCATGAAAGCCATTATTTCCCTGCTGCTGTGCAGCCTGCTGGCCGGCTGCGCCACCTACCAGTGGCGCCACGGCGACGGCACCCGCAACTTTGACGTCGAAAGCTACCCGTGCAAACAGGAGGCTGCCAAAGCCTTCCCGCCGGACATGCGCGAACGCGTGGCGCGCGCCGCTTCGTTCCAGCCGCCACGGCAGATCTGCGGCGCCAACAACCAGTGCACGTGGACGCCGGGCTACTGGGAGCCGGAGCGGCGCGAAAGTTTTGATGCCAATGCAACACAGCGCGAGGACATGTACAGCAGCTGCATGAAGGCCAAGGGCTGGGCGTACATCCGCGTGGATTAAGTGCCTGCGGCCAAGGTTGGCCGCAACGAACAAGGCCCTGCCATGCGGCAGGGCCTTGCTGTTTTATACGGCACCACCCTGCCCGGCCGCCACCGCCTAACGCGGCGGGCACACCGGCCGCGCCGACAGCGGCGTAGACAAAATGATGCTGGTGCGCGTCTCGCCCAGATCGTTCAAATGCGACACCAGCAGCTCCAGATGCTGCACGTCCCGCGCCAGCACGCGGAATACGTAGGAATCCACCCCGGTAACATGGTGGCACTCCTGTACCTCCGGCATGGCGGCCAACCTGTCCAGCAGCGTTTTCTTGGCCGGCTGCGGCACGGTAATGCCTACCAGCGCCGACAGCGCATACCCCGCCTTCAGCGGCGCCACCACCGCGTGGTAGCCGCGAATCACCCCCGCCTCTTCCAGCCGCTTGACGCGCTCCGACACCGCCGGTACCGACAGCCCCACCGCCTGCGCCAGCTCGGTCAGCGACTGGCGGGCGTTGTCTTGCAGCGCGGCCAGAATGGCCCACGATTTGGCATCTACTTCCATTTGTTAAGCCTTTCTGCCGTCTGGCCTGATTTTCTTAGGCCAGCATAGCGCATCGCCTGCATCTCGGCATGGGCAGCCGCGCCACGCCGCGCCACACTATGCAGCAGCAAAGGAGAACACCATGAGCCTGTTTCTGGAAGCGGCCGCCATCGGGCTGGCCATTGCCGCGCCGGTCGGCCCCATCGGCCTGCTGTGCATCGAGCGCACGCTGCGCCGTGGCCCGGCCACCGGTTTTGTCACCGGCCTGGGTGCCGCCAGCGCCGATGGCCTGTACGCCAGCGCCGGTGCCGCCGGCATGGGCACGCTGCTGCACCTGCTCAGCGCCATTGCCACACCGCTGGCGCTGGCTGGCAGCGCGCTACTGCTGTACATGGGCGCGGGCACGCTGCGCCGCGCTGCGGCCAACCATGCCGCCCAAGCGAGCGAAGGCGGCGGGCTGTTAGCCGCCTACCTGTCGGCACTGGGGCTGACGCTGAGCAACCCGATGACCATCCTGTCGTTTATCGCGGTATTTGCCAGCCTGGCAGGCGGCCAGCCAGCCACGCCGGCCGAGGCCGGGCTGATGGTGGCCGGCGTGTTTACCGGCTCGGCGCTGTGGTGGCTGCTGCTGGCCTACGGCGGCGGGCGCCTGCTGGCGCGGCTGGGGCCGGCCGGGCAACAGCGCGTCAACCAGCTGTGCGGCGTGTTGCTGATCGGCTTTGCCGTGCTGATGGCTTGGCGCACGCTGGCAGCCTAAGCGTAGCTACCCAACGCCAGCAACACACCCCGTCAAAACCCCCGATTCAGTGCAACGCAGGAAGCAGTATGCGTGGCGGCACTAAGGCCCCAGCCCATCCAGCTGCAGGAAAGCGCGCATGCTACTGCCGGGCGCCTTGTCGCGATGACGTATGCACCACAAGGTGCGCTGTAGCGGCGGCAAGGCTGTCTGTAATGGCACCAGCGCGCCGCTGTCCAGCAGTTCGGCCACCACGCGGCGCGACAGGCAGCTCACGCCCAGCCCGGCTGCCACGGCGCGCTTGATGGCTTCGGAATCGCCCAGCTCCATTTCCACGTTCAGGCTGCCCAGATGCGGCAGCAACACACGCTCCACTTCCTCGCGGGTGCCGGAACCGGCCTCGCGCAGCAGCCACGGCGCAGCCGCCAGCTCGGCCAGGCTCACCGGCCGCCCGGCCAGCGGGTGGTTGGCCGCCGCGAACACCAGCAGCTCGTCCTGCTGCCACGGCAAGCTATGTAGCGCCGGGTGGTGGCATGGGCCCTCGATCAGGCCAAAGTCGGCCTGCAGCGCCGCCACCGCCGCCACGATGTCGCGGGTATTGGCCACCTGCAGGCTGACGCGGCATTGCGGCCAACGTTGCCGCAAAGCGGCCAGCCGCTGCGGCAACAAGTAATTGGCAATGGTGGTACTGGCCCCCAGCCGCAGCGACAACGCCGCCTCGCCGAACAAATCCTGCAGCGCCGCGGCTTCGTCCAGCAGCGCCCGCGCCCGTGGCAATAGCGTGCGGCCGTGTTCGTTCAGCTGCAGGCCACGCCCGATGCGGTCGAACAAGGGTACGCCCAGCGCCTGCTCCAGCTGCGCCAGCGCCTGGCTGGCGGCCGATTGCGACAGCGCCACCTCGGCGGCGGCGCGGGTCACCGACTCGCAGGCGGCTACGGCGGCAAACACTTCCAGTTCACGCAGCGATAGTCTTAGCGCCATGATTAATCAGTTTTAGTGATCGGTACCATTCATATTATCTGTTTTACCACTGAATTGCAGCCCGCTAAGCTTGGCTTATTCATGGAGGTAATAACGATATGAAGATTCTGGATAAACAACACGGCCTGCTGTTGGCAGTGGCGCTGGCACTGGCCTCGTTATGGCTGGCCACCCTGCCGTGGCTGGCGACACACGGCGTATCCGCCCTCACTCTAGCCATGCTGCTGGGCATGCTGGCGGCCAACCTGGGCCCGCGCCACACCCGCCCCGACCCGCACACGCTGGCATTCTGCAAAGGTACTCTGCTGCGCACCGGCATCGTGCTGTTCGGCCTGCGCCTGACACTGGGCGAGCTGAGCCAGCTAGGGTCTACCGTGTGGCTGATTGACGCCGCCGTACTGTGCAGCACCTTCGCGCTGGCGCAATGGGCTGGGCCGCGCCTGGGGCTGGACCGCGAAAGCAGCGTGCTGATCGGCGCCGGTAGCGCCATCTGCGGCGCCGCCGCGGTGATGGCCGCGCAACCGGTGATCCGTGCCAGCGGCGAGCGCGCCAGCCTGGCAGTGGCCGGCGTGGTGCTGTTCGGCAGCATCGCCATGCTGCTGTACCCGGCGGCCTACCCGCTGCTGGCCAGCCTGGGTGTCAGCGATACCGCCTACGGCGTGATGACCGGCTCTACCCTGCACGAAGTGGCGCAAGTCGTGGCCGCCGGCAAGGCAGTGAGCGAGCAGGCAGCCAACGCCGCCGTGCTCACCAAAATGCTGCGCGTGATGATGCTGGCGCCGTTCCTGATGCTGCTAGCCGCCTGGTGGCAGCGCCGCCAGCCGCAGGCGGACGGCCAGCGTGGCCGCATCACCATCCCGTGGTTTGCCTTCGGTTTTGTAGCGATGGTGGCGCTGAACAGCAGCGGCTGGCTGCCGGCCAGCGTGGTGGCTCCGCTGCAGCAGCTGACCACCCTGCTGCTGGCCACCGCCATGGCCGCGCTGGGGCTGGACACCCGCGCCAGCGCCATCCGCGCCGCGGGCTGGCAACCGCTGCTGCTGGCCGGGCTGCTGTTTGGCTGGCTGATGGTGGGCGGCGGGCTGTTCAACTGGCTGTTGGGGTGAGGGGTTTACAAGTTGTAGCCCGGATACGCCGCAGGCGCATCCGGGTTAAGTCATCAGTACCGACAGGCAACACCACAACACCAGCGCGCCAGTGCGGCCAACCTTGCTTGGCAACAGCCACTTGCTAGTCAGCCAACACCCCTCCCCGGATGCGCCTGCGGCTTATCCGGGCTACGGTCCCCATCCCGCACACATCACATCACCGCCAGCGCCGCAGCAGCAGCGCGTTGCTGACCACCGACACCGAACTCAGCGCCATCGCAGCGCCGGCCAGCACCGGGTTGAGCAGGCCCAGCGCGGCCAGCGGGATGCCCAGCACGTTGTAGACAAAAGCAAAGAACAGGTTCTGGCGGATCTTGCCCAGCGTGGCGCGCGCCAGGCGCAGCGCGTCGGCCAGGTACTGCAGGTTGCCGTGCATCAGCGTGACATCCGCCGTGTCGATGGCGATATCGGCACCGGCGCCCATGGCAAAGCTGACGTCAGCTACCGCCAGCGCCGGAGCGTCGTTGATGCCATCGCCCACCATCGCCACGCGGCGGCCGGCAGCTTGCTGGCGCTGGATATAGGCGGCCTTGTCCTGCGGGCGCTGGCTGGCATGGACTTCGGCAATACCAGCCTGCGCGGCGATGGCGTCGGCGGTGGCCTGCTTGTCGCCGGTGAGCATCACCACCTGCACGCCCAGCGCTTTCAAGGCGGTGACGGCAGCGGCAGAGGTTGGCCGCAGGCGGTCGGCCAGCGCCAGTAGCGCCAGCGGTGTATCGCCGCTCGCCAGTGCCAGCACGGTCTTGCCTTGCGCGTACAGCGCGGCGGCCTGCGGCGGTATTTGGCCCAGCGCCCATTGCGGCTCACCCAGGCGGTAAGCCTGGCCGGCAATCTGGCCACGCACGCCGTGGCCGATCTCGGCAGCAAAACCAGCCAGATGCGGCAGCGCCAGCTGGCGGGCGGCGGCGGCCTGCACGATGGCCTGTGCCAGCGGGTGCTCGGCGCCCTGCTCCAGCGTGGCAGCCAGCGTCAGCACGGCGTCGGGCTGGATGTCGGCCAGCGGGATGATGTCGGTCAGCTGCGGCTTGCCTTCGGTTAGCGTGCCGGTTTTGTCCACTACCAGCAGGTCGATGTTGGCCGCGTGTTGCAAGGCGGCGGCGTGGCGAAACAGCATGCCGCGCCGCGCGCCAACGCCAACGCCCACCATCACCGCGGTGGGCGTGGCCAGGCCCAGCGCGCACGGGCAGGCAATCACCAGCACCGCCACCGCGTGAATCAGCGCCTGCTGCCAGCTGCCGCTCCACCAGGCGGTGGCCAGCAGCGTGAGCGTGGCGATGGCCAGCACCACCGGCACAAAAACGGCCGAGATGCGGTCTGCCAGCGCTTGTATCGGCGCCTTGCTGCCCTGCGCCTGCGCCACGGCGCGCACGATGGCGGCCAGCTGCGTGGCCTGGCCGACGCTGGTGGCGCGTACCTTCAGCATGCCGCCGGCGTTCTGGGTGCCGGCGTAGACGGCATCGCCCTCGCCGCGCGCTACCGGCAGGCTTTCGCCGCTTAGCGCGCTTTCGTCCAGCACGGCGCTACCCGCCAAAACGGTACCGTCTACCGCCAGCCGCTCGCCGTGGCGCAATACCACCACATCGCCGGGCAACAGTTGGCCGATGGCGACTTCGTGCAGCTGGCCGTCGCGTTCCACGTTGGCGGTTTTGGGCGACAGCGCCAGCAGCGCCTCGATGGCACCGGCGGTGCGGCGTTTGGCGCGGCTTTCCAGCAGCTTGCCCAGCAATACCAGCGTAATCACCGACACGCTGGCCTCGAAGTACACGTGCTGGCTGTGGTCTGCGGCCAACGTTACCCAGGCCGACAGCAGCCACGCCACGCTGGTACCCAGCGCCACCAGCACATCCATATTGGCAGCACCGCTGCGCAGCGCGTGGTAGCCGCCGCGATAGAAACGCCAGCCCACGATGAACTGCACCGGTGCCGATAACGCCAGCTGCCATTCACGCGGTAGCCAGCCATGATGGCCGCCGCCGAACATGGCCACCATCTCGCCGACAAACGGCAGCGTCAGCAGCAGGGCCAGCGCAAACCAGGCCAACTCGCGGCGGTCGTCGTGCTGCGGCGTGGCCGGGGCAGCATCGTCCAGCACGCTGGCGCCAAAGCCGGCGCCCTGCACCACCGCCACCAGCTGCTGGGGGGTATACAGGCCGCTGGCAAAGCGCAGCTGCGCGGTTTCGCTGGCCATGTTGACGCTGGCCTGCACGCCGGGCTGGCGGTTCAGCACCTTCTCGATACGTTGGCAGCAGGCGGCGCAGCTCATGCCGGTGAGCGCTAGCGTCAGCACCGTGTCAGGCACGGTGAAACCTGCACGTGCGATGGCGTCCAGCACCTGTTGCGGCGTGGTTTGCTGCGGGTCGTAATCCAGGTCGGCGCTTTCGCTGGCAAAGCTGACGCTAGCGGCCACGCCGGGCAGGCGGTTCAGCACTTTTTCGATGCGCAGCGCGCAGGCGGCGCAGCTCATGCCGCTGACGGGCAGGTGCAGATGGGCGGTATTCATCGGGCGTTACCGGTTGACTGATAGCACTATCGTATACCCCATAGGGGTATTAAACAAGCCACTACAGCCAGCGCCTGCGCCAGAAGACAATGCCCAGCCCCAGCGCAATGGCCCCCATCAGCGCGATGGCGTAGTAGTAGCCAAAGTGCCAGTGCAGCTCGGGCATATTGTCGAAGTTCATGCCGTAGATACCGGCAATCAGCGTCAGCGGCATGAAGATGATGGTAATCACGGTGAGCACGCGCATCTGCACGTTCAGCCGGTTGGACTGCGCCGACATATACAGGTCCAGCATGCCACCGATGGCTTCGCGCGCGGCTTCCAGCGACTCGATCAGGTGCAGGGTGTGATCGAAGGCATCGCGCAGGTACACCATGGTGTCGCGCTGGAAGAAGGCGTAATCGCCACGCACCAGCGTATTGAGCACCTCGCGTAGCGGCACCAGGGCGCGGCGCAGGCGCATGGCGTCCTGCTTCTGGCGCTGGATGCGCGCCAGGATGAAGCGGTCGTGGCCGCCCAGCACCTGGCGGTCCAGATCCTCCACCCGGGCGTTGAACTGGTCCAGCACGCCAAAGTAGTCGTCGATGATGGCGTCCAGTAGCGAGTAGCCCAGGTAGTCCGCCCCCAGCTGGCGCACCAGGCCACGGCCAGCCTGCAGGCGCTCGCGCAGGCTGGTGAACACGCCCAAGGGCTGGGTCTGGAAAGTCAGCACAAAGCCACTGCCTATCACCAGATACACCTGGTCATGCACCAGGCGCTGGCCTTCCTGCTGGTAGCGGTACACGCGGGTGGCAATAAACAGGTAGCTGCCGTAGTCGTCTACCTTTGGCCGCTGGCGGATGTTGGCGATGTCTTCCAGCACCAGTGGGTGCAGGCCAAAGCGCTGGCCGATGGCTTGCAGTACGGCGGGGTCGGTCAGGCCGTACACGTTTAGCCACAGGTTGGGCAGCTGCGCCCGGTGCGCCAGGCCTTCTTCTACCGTGGCAAAGCGCGTCTCCAGGTAGTCGTCTGCCGTGTATTCCACCAGCGAGATACTACTGGCCACCGCATCACCAGCCGATGCGGCCAACGTACCGGGTGCCTCGCCTAGTGTGGGGTGGCGCTGTTTCAGCTCGGGGTGGCGCATGGTTATCCTTTTCCAGACCTTGATACGTGACAAAGCCGCACCGAAGTGCGGCAAAGCCGGCTTGCAGCGGCCTGCGCCGCTGCGGTTCATATTGCCCGCGGTACTAGTCGCCGCGCAGCTCCAGCGCCACGCCAATGGCACGCCACTGCGCGATTTCCTGACGGAAGGCCGCGGTGGTGAGCGGGTTGGCCGCCAGCCAGTCTTTGCCCACGGTCAGCGCGTAGCCGTTCATGGTGGGTGTCAGGCCGTGCACGGCGTTGATATCCAGCTCGTTGCGGCTGCGGTAGAACAATGCGGCCAACCTGAGCGACAGCACGGCAGGCCACAGCGCCGGGTCGGTAACCTCTTTTACCATCTTGCCCATATCGCCACGGTGGCCCAGCACGATGGTCGCCAGCGTGCTTTGTTCACGGCGTGAAAAGCCGGGCATGTCGGCATTGGTCAGCACATAAGCCGAATGCTTGTGATACGCAGCGTGGGCGATGGTCAGGCCGATTTCGTGCACCTTGGCGGCCCAGATCACGCGTTTGAGCATGTCCGGGTCCAGCGCGTCGCCCGACACCAGGCGGAACAGGCGCTCGGCCAGACCGGACACCCGCTCGGCCTGCGGCACGTCTACGTGGTAACGGCGCTTGAACTGGGTAATGGTGGAGTCGCGCATGTCTTTTTCGCGCTGGCGCCCCATCAGGTCGTACAGCACGCCGTCGCGCAGGGCGCCATCGGTCACGATCATCTGCTCGATGGCCAGCGACTCGAAAATGGCAATCATGATGGCCAGGCCGCCCGGCAACACCGGCGCACGGTCGTCTTTCAGGCCATTGATACGGATGTCTTTGGTGTGGCCGCAGGCAATCAGGTCGTCGCGCAGGCGCTTCATGCCGCGCAGGGTGATCTCGCCGTTGCTCCAGCCGTTGGCTTCCATCATGTCGCGCAGTGCCCGCGCGGTGCCGGAGGTGCCTACCGCCAGCTGCCATTCGCTGGCCGGGTACTCGTGCACGATGCGCTGGATTTCGTTGCGCGAGGCCAGCTCGGCGTCTCGAAACGCATTCTTGCTGATCTTGCCATCCACAAAGAAGCGCTTGCTGAACACCACGCAGCCCAGCGGCAGGCTTTCGGTCACGTGCGCTTTGTAGCCGCTGCCGATGATGAACTCGGTAGAACCGCCGCCAATATCCACCACCAGGCGGCGCTCTTTGGTGGCCGGCAGGCTGTGCGCAGCACCCAGGTAGATCAGGCGGGCCTCTTCGCGGCCGGCAATAATTTCGATGGGGAAGCCCAGCAAACGCTCGGCTTCCACGATGAATTCGGGGGCGTTTTTCGCCACGCGCAGGGTATTGGTGCCCACCACGCGTACCTGTTTGGGGTCGAGCCCGCGCAGCCGCTCGCCAAAGCGGCCCATGCAGGCTAGGGCGCGCTGCAGGGTTTCGCTATCCAGGGTTTTGTCGTCTTGCAGGCCACCGCCCAGTCGCACGGTGTCTTTGAGGGAATCCAGGGTATACAGCTGGTCGTCTACCACGCGGGAAATCTGCAGCCGAAAGCTGTTGGACCCCATATCTACGGTAGCCAGCACGTCAAACGGGGGCTTAACGGAGCTCAAATGTCACCCCTTCTCTCTTGTCAGTAGGTCAATAAAAAACGGCGGTAACCGATGTTACCGCCGCTTGGCCCTGCTTGCCATGCTTATTGCGTGGCAGCATCACCCAGAGACTCGCGTTTTTTGTCTTCCAGCGAGGTGTGGCGAATGTCTTTGCCCTTCACCAGGTACACCACGTATTCGGAGATGTTCTTGGCGTGGTCACCGATACGCTCGATGGCCTTGCAGATGAACATGGTGTCAATGGACATGCTGATGGTGCGCGGGTCTTCCATCATGAAAGTCACCTGGGCACGCAGCTCGGAGGCGTAGTCCTGGTCCAGCAGCAGGTCTTGCTCGGCCAGCTCGATGGCGGCGGTAGCATCCAGGCGGGCAAAGGCGTCCAGCGCACGGTGCAGCATGCCCAGGGCGACCTCGGCCATCTTGGCGGCTTCGCGAAAGCGCGGCGCCGGGTAGCGGCCGGTCTGGTACATGGTGCGGCCAACGCGAGCAATCTTTTGCGCCTCGTCGCCGATGCGCTCCAGATCGGTAATGGTTTTGATCACGGTGATCACCATGCGCAGGTCACTGGCGGCCGGCTGGCGGCGCGCAATGATGTGCTGGCAGTCTTCGTCGATCTGCACTTCCAGCGCGTTGACCTTGGTATCGTCGGCCACCACTTTGTCCAGACGGTCGACATCGCCGCTTTGCAAAGCATCCATGGCGGCGCGGATTTGCTGTTCTACCAGCCCACCCATCTGCAGTACGCGGGTACGGATGGTTTCGAGCTCCAGGTCAAACTGTTTGGAAATATGTTCAGGCATGGCAACCTCGTCGGAAATAGACTCAACGCGTCATGATATGGCGGCCAGATGACAGTTATGTTTCATCTGCACAAAAAAGGCCGGCACGGCGCTGGCTTGCAGCAGCAAACCCACACCGGGCCGGCCTGCCGGGTTTAGCGCAGCTCTTTTACCCCGTCTGGCGTACCCAGCAGCAGCACGTCGGCACGACGCTGGGCAAACAGACCGTTGGTGACCACGCCCACGATCTGGTTGATCTGGTTTTCCAGTTTCACCGGCTCGGCAATCTGCAGGCCGTGTACGTCCAGAATGATGTTGCCGTTATCGGTAGTGACACCCATGCGCCATTCCGGGTGGCCACCCAGCTTCACCAGCTCGCGCGCCACGTGGCTGCGTGCCATCGGGATGACTTCTACCGGCAGCGGGAACTTGCCCATGATCTCCACGTACTTGCTCTGGTCGGCAATGCAAATGAACTGCTGCGCCACGGCCGCCACGATTTTCTCGCGTGTCAGCGCTGCGCCGCCGCCCTTGATCATGTGCAGATGGTGGTTGACCTCGTCGGCGCCGTCCACGTACACCGGCACTTCGTCCGGGCCCACAGTGTTCAGGTCGAATACCGGAATGCCGATGGCTTTCAGGCGCTGGGTCGACGCCTCGGAGCTGGAAACCGCGCCTTTGATGCGGCCCTTGATCTTGGCCAGCTCGTCGATGAAGAAGTTGACGGTGCTACCGGTACCCACGCCGACGATGCAGTCTTCCGGTACGAGCTTGACGGCAGCCTGGGCTACCAGTTGTTTCAGTTGGTTCTGGTCCATGGTGTAGCACTCCAAAAAAGAAAGAGAAATCAGTTGGCGGGCACCAGCAGGCAGACAGCCTGCGTTTCTATTGCCTCGGCGCGGCCCAGGTAGCCCAGCTTTTCGTTGGTCTTGCCTTTTACGTTGACGCAAGCCACGTCGATGTCCAGTAGCTGGGCAATGCGCGCGCGGATGGCGTCGATATGCGGCGCCAGCTTGGGGGCCTGGGCAACGATGGTGCTATCCACGTTCACCAGCTGCCAGCCGGCGGCGCGCACGCGGCGCATGGCTTCTTGCAGCAGGACGCCGCTGTCGGCGCCTTTGAACGTAGGGTCGGTATCGGGAAAGTGGCGGCCAATGTCGCCCAGCGCAGCGGCGCCCAGCACGGCGTCGGTAATGGCGTGCAGCAGCGCGTCGGCGTCCGAGTGGCCCAGCAGGCCTTTGTCGTGCGGGATCGTTACCCCGCCCAGGATCAGCGGGCGGCCTTCTACCAGGCGGTGTACATCGTAACCCTGGCCTATGCGAAACGGTGTCATGTCTTGTCCTTGCAATGGTTGGCCGCAGCCGGTGTCAGGCCTGGCGCGCCGCCAGAATGGCCGCCGCCAGCGCCAGGTCACCCGGCCAGGTCACCTTGAAATTCTGCGCCTCGCCCACCACCAGCCGTGGCGCGTGGCCCAACAGCTCGATAGCGGAGGCTTCGTCGGTAATGGCCGGGTTGGCCGCATCCTGCAGCGCTTCGGCCAGCAAACCGGCGCGGAACATTTGCGGGGTTTGTGCCAGCCACAGATTGTCGCGCGGTACGGTGGCGGCAATGCGGCCAACCTTGCCCAGCTTGACGGTGTCAGCTACCGGCTGCGCCAGGATGCCGCCGATGGCGTCGTCGCCCACTTCGTCCAGCAGGCGTTGCAGTGCGGCGGGGCTCAGGCAGCAGCGCGCGGCGTCGTGCACCAGCACCCAGTCGTCTTCGTCGGCAGCCAGCGCCACCAGACCATTGGCCACGCTCTGGGCGCGGCTGGCGCCGCCAGCGCGCAGTACTTCCAGCTTGGCTTGCGGCCAACTGTAGCTGTCAAACCACTCGTCGCCGGGGGAAATCACCACCACTACGCGGTCTATCGCAGCACAGGCGCACAGTACGTTGACGGTATGTGCCAGCAGTGGCTGGCCGTGTAGCAGCTGGTACTGCTTGGGGGTGGCGGTACCAAAACGGCTGCCATGGCCGGCTGCCGGTATCAGGGCAATACGCTGGCTCATGCCGCAGGCTCCGCCGGCGGCGGGTTTTCGATGCTGCGCCACAGGCAGCTGCCTTTCACGCTTTTATCCAGCAGGTCCAGGTAGGCCTGGTGCTCGGCCAGCTCGTCGGCGCTGGGCTGCAGCACGGCCAGCGGTTTGCGCTCGAAGGCCATGCGCATGCCGCTGGCGCTGTTGTCGTTTTCGGACAGGCCGGCGTCCATCAGCAGGCTGTCCTGGCCACGCGTCATCCACAGGTAGACTTCGGACAGCAGCTCGCAGTCGATCAGCGCGCCGTGGTAGGTACGGTTGCTGCGGTCGATCGCGAAGCGGTCGCACAGTGCGTCCAGGCTGTTGCGCTTGCCGGGAAAGTTGTCGCGTGCCATGGCCAGGGTGTCGATCACCCCGCCTGCCACTTTGGCCACTGGCGGCATGCCCAAGCGCTTGAACTCGGCGTTCATGAAGCCCACGTCAAACGGGGCGTTATGAATGATGAGCTCGGCACCGTCGATAAAATCGACCAGCTGCTGTGCTACCTCGGCAAAGCGCGGTTTGCCTTCCAGGCTGGCCAGCGAGATGCCGTGCACGCGCTCGGCATCCGGGTCGATATCGCGCTCCGGGTGAATGTACAGATGCAGGCTACGGCCGGTCAGCTTGCGGCCTTCCATCTCCAGGCCGGCAAATTCGATAATGCGATGGCCCTGGTTCGGGTCCAGGCCGGTGGTTTCGGTATCAAGAATGATCTGACGCATGATGGGCTTTCGGCTGGCAACCCCAGGGCTGCCGGCAATACAGGCTAGCGCAGGCTTTCCACGCCGGCATTGGCCAGCTGGTCTGCGCGTTCGTTGAATTCGTGGCCGGCGTGGCCTTTTACCCAGCGCCACTCCACATGCGGATGGCCATTACGCAGGGCATCCAGCTGCTGCCACAGGTCGGCATTTTTTACCGGCTCCTTGCTGGCGGTCTTCCAGCCACGGGTTTTCCAGCCGTGTATCCACTCGGAAATGCCCTTTTGCACGTATTGCGAGTCGGTGTACACCACAATGCGGCACGGGCGCTTCAGTAGCTGCAGGCCCTGTATCACCGCCATCAGCTCCATGCGGTTATTGGTGGTGCCGTGCTCGCCGCCGAACAGCTCTTTTTCCTGCCCTTTGTAACGCAGCAGCACACCCCAGCCACCAGGGCCTGGGTTGCCCTTGCAGGCACCATCGGGGTAAATCTCGACGATTGCGTCGTCACTCATGGCTTGTCTCGTTCGCTTGGGTTCGGTTAATGGGTTGGCGCTCGTTGCCGCTGGCCACAGCCAGCGACCTGGCCGGCTTGGCACGCTGCCAGCGTGGCATGATCAGGCGCATGCCGCGCTGGCGTTTTACCGCCACCACACCATAGACACCCGCCAGCTGCGGCCAACAGTATTCGCCAGCCTGCTCCATGAATCGGCAGCGGGCCAGCCAGTCGGCGCGCGCGAAAGGCGGCGAGTATGCCATGAACCGGGTAGCGGTGGTTTCCAGTTGCAGCAAAGTCATCCAGTCTTTCAGACGGCTGGTGCCCACAAAATTGCCACACCAGGGCACACGGCGGCAGCGGTACAGCAGCCGGCTAGCGCCCCATAATGAAAACGGGTTGAAGCCGGTAAGCACCAGCCGGCCTTCCGGCAACAGCACGCGCTCGGCCTCGCGCAGCACCTGGTGCGGCTCGCTGGTAAAATCCAGCGCATGCGGCATCAGCAGCAGGTCCAGGCTTTTGCTGTCAAACGGCAGGTAGGCCGGGTCGCACACGACATCAGCCTGGCCATCCATACCGGCATAGCCATGCCAGGGTATGCGGTTGCAGGCCAGAAAGTCATAATCCACCAGGCCCAGCTGCACGGCACGGAAACCGAATATATCTGCCACCGCATGGTCAAAAAAGGCTTGCTCGCGGCATAGCAGATCGTGCCCCAGCTCGCTGCTGGCTAGCCAGTCCGCAAATTCTTCCATCGTTTCGGGATACATCATGGCCGACATGTTTCGCCTCGCCGCTATAAGCGCGTTTGCTGACAATTATATCTGGGTTTTGCACGACAGCCGCCGTGCCATTGCGGTAGATCCGGGCGATGCCGCGCCATTGCAAGCCTGGCTGTCACGACAGCAGTTACAGCTGGAAGCGGTGTGGGTTACCCACCACCATGCCGACCACATCGGCGGGCTGCCTGCCCTGCTAGCCGCATGGCCGCAGCTGGCGGTATACGGGCCGGCGGATATCACAGGCGTGAACCACCCTTGCCGCCACGGTAGCACAGTTCCTGCTTTTGGCTGCGCGGCCCAGGTCATGGCCATTCCGGGCCACACGGCCAACCATCTGGCCTTTTACCTGGCACCCCACCTGTTCTGTGGTGACACCTTGTTTGGTGCTGGTTGCGGGCGCGTATTTGATGGCACCCTGCCAGACCTGTTCCACTCGCTACGCAGCCTGGCCAGCCTGCCGCCAGACACCCTGTGTTACCCGGCACACGAATATACGCTGTCCAATCTGGCCTTTGCTGCAGCAGTAGAGCCTGCCAACAGCGCCATTGCAACCCGGCTGCAACGCGACAGGGCCAGCCGTGCGGCCAACCTGCCCACGCTGCCTGTCATGCTGGCGGACGAGCTGGCGACCAACCCCTTTCTGCGCACCGCGGAGGCCGCCGTATGCCACGCAGCCAAACAATATGCCGGGCAAGAAATCAGCGCTGAAGAAGGCATTTTTGCCACACTCCGCTTATGGAAAAATAACTTTTAGACAAAAATATCAAGTAACTGTAAAAAATCACTAGCCAAGCTGCTGAAAGCCCTCTAAAAATCAGCAAAAATCAGGGCCTTGAGCACTTTTTATGACTTATTGCTTGCTCAAGCCGTGTTAGCATCGCCCGCATAGAGAAAACAGGCCCCGCCCATGAAAAAGCTTACTCCGCTCGCATTGTCGGTCACCCTCGCGCTGTCCTTGCCCATGCTGGCTCACGCCAATAGTGCCATGCCCGTTTACAACTACCCCGCGGGGAATGTTGACGATGGCCTGTCTGCCGGCCTGGACATGATGCTGCTGAATACCAGCCCGCTACGTAACGGTGACAGTGTGTGGACCCGTGCGCGGGAAGGCTTCCAGATGACGGAAGTCAACCCGGAGCTGGTGCGCCGCCACGAGCGCAACTTTGCAGGCAAGTCGGCCTACTTCAAGCGCACCATGGATCGGGGTCGCAAATACCTGTTTCACATCATGAACGAGGTAGAGCGCCGTGGCATGCCTACCGAAATTGCCTTCCTGCCCGTAGTAGAAAGTGCCTTCGTACCGGGTGCCCAGTCTCATGTCGGTGCTTCGGGCCTGTGGCAATTCATGCCGGCCACTGGCCGCCAGTATGGTCTGGAACAAACCTGGTGGTACGACGGCCGCCGCGACGTGATGGAGTCCACCCGCGCCGCGCTGGACTACCTGCAAAACCTGTACACCATGTTCGGCGACTGGAGCCTGGCCCTGGCCGCCTACAACTGGGGCGAAGGCAACCTGTCGCGCGCCATCGCCAAAGTACGCGCACGTGGCGAAGTGGAAACCTACGAAAACATCCAGATGCCAGCCGAGACACGTAACTACGTGCCCAAGCTGCTGGCCGTGCGTAACATCATGCTGGAACCGGAAAAGTTTGGCCTGAAACTGGACCCGTTCCCGAACAAACCCACCTTTGTGGCCACCAGCAACGGTCGCCACATGAATATCGACATTGCCGCCAAGCTGGCAGAGATGCCGGTAGCCGAATTCAAGGAACTCAACCCGGCCTTCAACTTGCCGGTGTATGCCCACAAGCCGGGCCGCCAGATGCTGTTGCCTGCGACCAAGCTGCACAAGTTTGAAACCAATCTGGCCAAGTGGGACAAACCCTTGCTGACCTGGCAGGTTCACGTGCCGGATAGCGACACCACCACCAGCGAGCTGGCCAGCCAGTTCGACATGAATCCGAACGAACTGATCACCGCTAACAACCTGAAAGGCAGCGCGCTGTCGGCGGGCCGGCCAGTACTGGTCGCCCTGCGCAGCAACAGTACCGCCCCGAACCTGGAAAGCACTGACATCGCTGCTCAGCCAGCTGAGAGTGCCACTCTGGTTGCCTTTGCGGCCAACGCTGGGCCGATGGATACACCCAAAGCAGTCACCGAGCCCGTCAAGCCGGCACCGCAGCCTGATACCATCAAAACGGCCGAAACCACACCACTGCGCACCCTGCAAAAAGCCGAGCCTGCACGCATCGATGCCAGCCCGCGCCCCGAGCAGGCCACCGTGCGTGTTGCCACGCGCACCGAACCTGTCGCAGTGCCTAGCCGCAACGAACCACGCTTCGAGCCGATTCGCGCCGAGCTGGTGAAGCCAGAGGTGGTCAAAGTGGCAGCCAAGGCCGAAACAGCTGGCTCGCTGGGTGACAACATTCCGGTGAGCAACCCGGATAAAGTCGTGAGCGCCAGCGCCAGCCTGCATACCGTGGCCCCAGGCGACACCCTGTACAATATTTCCCGCCGCTACAGTATGAGTGTTACCGACTTGCGTAGCCTGAACAGCCTGCAGGACGACACGGTAAAACTGGGCCAGGTACTGAAAGTGATCGGCACCAGCAGCACCGCCGTAGCCAGCGCCACCGATAGCAGCGCCCTGCGTCCTGCATCCTTCAGCCGCCCGGCCACGGCAGTGGTAGCAGTAGACTATGTTGTGCAGCGCGGCGACACGGTGTTCAGCATTGCCCGCAAGTTTGGCGTAGCCCATACCGACATCCTGCGCTGGAACAACCCGGAACAGCTGGCCAACCTGCAACCGGGACAGAAAGTACGCGTGCAGAATACCGGGCTCTGATCGCCCCGGCATCTGTTAACCAAGCCCCTTGCTCTAGCAAGGGGCTTTTTTCTGGCACTTCGGGCTACCCAGCAAAAAGCCCGTCACATGGACGGGCTTTTTGTTACACCTCACCGGCAGGCGCCGACGGTATCAGGCCATTACAGGCCAAACGGGTGGCGCAGTACGATAGTTTCTTCGCGATCCGGGCCGGTGGACACGATGTCGATCGGCGCACCGCAAACTTCTTCGATGCGCTTCAGGTAGGCCTGGGCGTTAGCCGGCAGGTCTTCCCAACGCTTGGCACCTACCGAGCTGTCGCTCCAGCCTGGCATGGTTTCGTAGATCGGCTCGCAGCGAGTCACGGCATCGGAACCGAATGGCAGGATGTCTACCACTTCGCCGTTCAGCTTGTAACCTACGCACAGCTTGATTTCTTCCAGGCCGTCCATCACGTCCAGCTTCATCACGCACAGGCCGGATACACCGTTGATCTGGATGGAACGCTTCAGTGCAGCGGCATCAAACCAGCCACAGCGGCGCGGGCGGCCGGTAACAGAACCGAACTCGTTGCCACGCTTGGCCAGGAAAGCGCCAATATCGTTTTCCTGCTCGGTAGGGAACGGGCCGGAACCCACGCGGGTAGCGTAACCCTTCACGATGCCCAGCACGTAATTCAGCATCTGCGGGGCAACGCCAGCACCCGGTGCTGCTGCACCGGCTACACAGTTGGACGAGGTCACGTACGGGTAAGTACCGTGGTCGATGTCCAGCAGGGTGCCTTGTGCGCCTTCAAACAGGATAGGCACGCCGGCTTTGTCCAGGTCGTGCAGGATGCGCGACACATCAGCCACCATAGGCTTGATGCGCTCGGCTTGCTGCATGGTGTTGGCCAGAATGGTGTCAAAGTCTACCGGCTGGGCGTTGAACAGCTTGGTCAGCAGGAAGTTGTAGTACTCGACGTTTTCTTTCAGCTTGGCCACAAAACGGTCGGTATCGAACAGGTCGATCACCTTCAGTGCGCGGCGCGCTACCTTGTCTTCGTAGCATGGGCCGATACCACGGCCGGTGGTGCCGATCTTGGCATCGCCTTTGGCCGCTTCACGTGCCTGGTCCAGCGCAATGTGATACGGCAGGATCAGCGGGCAGCCTTCAGCGATTTTCAGGCGGGCCGATGCATTGACACCAGCGGCTTCCAGCTCGTCGATCTCTTTCAGCAGTGCCTCAGGCGACAGCACGACACCGTTGCCGATGAAGCATTCCACACCATCACGCAGGATGCCGGACGGTACCAGGCGCACCACGGTTTTCTTGCCGTTTACCCACAGGGTATGGCCCGCGTTATGACCACCCTGAAAACGCACTACCGCACGGGCGTGGTCTGTCAGCCAGTCAACAATCTTGCCCTTGCCCTCGTCACCCCACTGGGTACCGATTACCACGACATTCTTGGACATTGGAAAAAACCTCTTCTCTTCAGAAATCACATTACTTGAAAGGCACAAGCTGCCATTCGCCCGATACCAGGACCAGTTCGCGGTCGCAGTTCAGGGCTTCGGCAGATTCACCCAGATAGTCGATAATGACCCGCTCGCCAGCAGCGCGCAGTTCAGTCACTTTGCCTGCAGCCATGGGCAACAGGCGGGCAGCCAGCTTGACGCCCTGCACGCTGTCTTTTTGCGGCAGGATGCGCACCAGATCGCGCAGATCCAGGCTGAAACCGGTGGCAGGACGCGCACGGCCAAAACGGCGGCCAACGTTGTCGTAGCGGCCACCGCGAGCCAGCGCTTCGGACCAGCCGGGCGCGTAGGCGGCAAACATCAGGCCGGTATGGTAGGCATCGCCACGCAGCTCGGCCAGGTCAAAGCTCAGCTGCACGCGATCGCCCACCGCTGCGGCAATGGCAGACAGCTGCATCAGCGCCAGCTCGATCTCCGGCAACGATGGCAGGCGCGAACGCGCTTTATCCAGGATGCTGGCCGGGCCGTACAGCTCCGGCAGGGCCAGGAAGGCACTGCGGTACGGTTCTGCTACGCCAGCCACCATCTCGCTGATGGTGGCAACGTCTTTGGCTTGCAGCGCCGCAAACAGCTCGCGCCCCTGCTCGGCAGACAGGCCTGCGGCCGCAGCCAGGCCACGGTAAATACCGATATGCCCTACGTCCAGCCGCACCTGGCTCACGCCAACCTGCTGCAGGACATCCAGCATCAGGCCGATGATTTCCACATCGGCCTCGATACCGGCGTAGCCGTACAACTCGGCACCAACCTGTAATGGCTCACGCGAGCTCATCAGGCCGGACGGGCGGGCGTGCACTACGCTACCGGCGTAACACAGGCGGGTGACGCCGGTACGGGCAGACAGCAGGTGCGCATCAATACGCGCCACCTGAGGCGTGATATCGGCACGCAGGCCCAGCTGACGGCCGGACAGGTGGTCGTCCAGCTTGTAGGTTTTCAGATCCAGCGTCGCATCGTCGCTAGACACCAGGGCATCGGCGTACTCCACCAGCGGCGGGAGTACCAGTTCGTAGCCGGACAGGCGAAACAGGTCCAGCATGGCCGATTTTGCGCTTTCTACCTGGCGGGCAGTAGCGGGCAAAATATCGGCAATATGTTCGGGCAGCAGCCAGTTACGCATTGTTTTTTGCACACAAGAAAAGGCGGGATGCGTGATCCCGCCTTGTTTTTATCGCAACCCGGCAAGTGCCGGGCTGTCGCAAGTCACGCCATTTTATCAGCGTGGCTTCGGTTGCGCATTCTTGAAATACTTGAAGAATTCTGAACTTGGGTCCAGAACCATCACGTCGCTCTTGTTGCGGAAGGTTTGCTTGTACGCATCCATGCTCCGCCAGAAGGCATAAAACTCCGGATTCTTGCCATAAGCCTGGGCATAAATCGCCGCAGCCTTAGCATCCCCCTCACCCTTGATAGCCTGGGCCTTGCTATAGGCTTCAGCCAGCACGACCTCACGCTGGCGGTCGGCATCGGCGCGAATACGCTCGGCTTCGGCTGCGCCTTCACTGCGCAGCTGGTTGGCTACGGTGCGGCGCTCGGAGTTCATGCGCTCGTAAACCGAGGTGCTGATTTTATCCGGAAAATCCACGCGCTTTAAGCGGACATCGAGAATTTCCATGCCGATTTTCTGCGCATCAACGTTGGCACGCTTGCGTACCAGCTCCATCACCTCATCGCGCTTGCCTGAAATGACATCTGCGACGGTTTTCTGGCCAAACTCGGCACGCAGACCATCATTGATAGTCTGGCGCAGGCGCTGCACGGCAACCGTCTCGTTGCCCCCTACGCTCTTGTAGAACTGCTCTACATCGCGCACGCGCCATTTCACAAAGCTATCCACCAGCACGTTTTTCTTCTCGCGGGTGTTGAACAGCTCGGGTGCTTCCGGGTCGATGGTCTGGATGCGACGATCGAAATAACGCACGTTTTGCAGCATCGGCACCTTGAACTGGATGCCTGGTTCTTTCACCACGCGCACCACTTCACCAAACTGGAACACCATGGCGAACTGGCGCTGGTCTACGGTATACAGCGAGCCGGATGCCAGCAGCAAAGCGCCGGCGATACCCAGTACTACAGGAAAGAAACGATCCATCTTGCTATCCTTTTAGCGGCCACGAACAACGTCGCGCTCTACCGGCGGGCGTGCCATGTTCTGGTTGGGCTGGGCAGCCGGGGCAGCCGTATCGGGGGCCGGCGCAGTAGGGGCAGGCTTGGCCTCGGCTGCTTTATCACTGGCGGTTTGCTGCATCAGCTTGTCCAGCGGCAGGTAAAGCAGGTTACTACCGGCTTTCTGGTCTACGTATACCTTGCTGCTATTGGTCAGCACTTGCTGCATCATGTCCAGGTACAGGCGGTCACGCATCACTTTCGGCGCTTTGCCGTACTCTGCCAACACGCTCTGGAAGCGGGCTGCATCACCCTCGGCAGTGGAAATCACACGCTGGCGGTAACCATCGGCTTCTTGCGCCAGGCGCGCTGCCAAGCCCTGGGCTTTAGGGATGACTTCGTTAGCGTAGGCCTGGCCTTCGTTACGCAGCTTCTCTTTGTCCTGACCTGCTTTTACCGCATCATCAAAGGCGGCAATCACCGGCTCTGGCGGCTGCACGTCGTTAATGTTCACTTTGGCGATACGTACGCCCATGCCGTAGCGATCCAGAATTTCCTGCATGATGCGCTGGGTATCCACGGCAATCTGGCCACGGCCTTCGTTCAGCACGAAGTCCACTTTGTTGCGGCCAACTACTTCACGGATAGCCGTTTCGGCAGCCTGTTTCACCACATCCTGAGCACCCTCTTCCATGGCCAGGTTGTTGAACAGGAATTCACGTGCATCCTTGATGTCGTATTGCACCGAAAGCTGTACATCGATGATGTTCTGGTCTTCGGTCAGCATCAGCGACTCTTCTTCGACACGGCTCTTGGCCGAGCCGCGGTAGCCGATTTCGACACTGCGTACTTCGGTAAGATTGACGATCTCTACCTGCTCGAACGGATAAGGCGCATGCCACTGCAGGCCGGAATCGCTGATACGGTCATAGCTACCCAGACGCAACACCACGCCCTGCTCGCGCGCATCCACCACGTAGAAGCCGCTTGCCAGCCACAAGCCACCCAGAATGGCCGCAATGCCGGCAGCGCCAAACTTCATGCCGCGCTCGGAAGGCATGCCGCCATTACCGCCGCCAAAACCATTATTGCCGCCCGGCTGCGCAGGCTTGCCACCCAGCAGGCGTGACAGCTTCTGGTTCAGCTGGCGAAAGATTTCTTCCAGATCCGGCGGGCCGTCGTCAGGACGCTTGCCGCGGTTATCGTCATTCTGTGCCATAGTGATCTACTTTTTCTGTGGTTTGCGAGTGAGTCGTTGCCAACGCCCGTTCGGCAATGGCTTCACGCAGGAGTTCCAGGCCAGCACCGGACAGTGCCGAAACCCGTACACCCTCTACCGCGCCGTATTCATCGTACAGGATGGCTGGGGGCAAACCGCGCAGGTCGGTCTTGTTCCACACCATCAGCTGCGGTACGTGATCGGCACCGATTTCTTTCAGTACTTTATTGACCTCCTCGACCTGCCGCTCACGCATAGGGTTGGCCGCATCAACCACATGCAGCAGCAAGTCGGCAGAGATGGTTTCTTCCAGCGTAGCGCGGAAAGAAGCCACCAGCGAGTGGGGCAAATCGCGGATAAACCCGACCGTATCCGACAGCACGATGGATACATCGGTATTAATGAACAGGCGCCGACTGGTGGTATCCAGCGTGGCAAACAGCTGGTCTGCCGCGTAGGCACCCGCTTTGGTCAGGCCATTGAACAGCGTGGATTTGCCCGCATTGGTATAGCCGACTATCGATACAGATGGCAAACCGGAGCGGTCGCGGCTACGCCTTTGCGTTTTACGCTGCTTTTGTACAGTGGCCAGGCGGTCTTTCAGTGCCTTCACACGCAAGCCCAGCAAGCGACGGTCAGTTTCCAGCTGTGTTTCACCCGGGCCGCGCATCCCCACGCCACCCTTCTGACGCTCCAGGTGGGTCCAGCCGCGCACCAGGCGGGTAGACATATGTGTCAGCTGAGCCAGCTCGACCTGCAGCTTACCTTCGTGACTGCGCGCACGCTGGGCAAAAATGTCCAGAATCAGGGTGACGCGATCTATTACCCGGCACTGCAGGACGCGCTCAAGGTTACGCTCCTGCCCCGGCCCCAGTGCGTGGTTGAAAATCACCACATTGGCATCGGTAGCCTTGACCAGCGCGGCGATTTCTTCCACCTTGCCCTTACCGGCAAACAAGGCGGAGTCCGGGCGCTGGCGCTTGCCCTTGATCAGGCCGGTTACAGCGACACCAGCACCTTTTATCAGCTCCAGGCACTCGCTAACGCCGTCTTCATAATCCGCCTCGCCAAAGTCGAGACTTACCAGTACTGCTTGGTCACCAAGATCAGGACGATCAAACACGCAGGGGGACTTTCAATAAATAAGGCTGACCAGCATACGCCGGCCAGCCTTGGGGTAAGACTAGGGATTACGCGTCTTGCGAGTCCGACTTGGCACCATGGTGCTCGTGCGGGATGTTCACTGGGCGGGCAGGAACCACGGTAGAAATGGCGTGTTTGTACACCATCTGGGTCACCGTGTTTTTCAGCAGAACTACGTACTGGTCAAACGACTCGATCTGACCCTGCAGCTTGATACCGTTTACCAGGTAAATGGATACCGGTACGTGCTCTTTACGCAGGATGTTCAGAAACGGGTCTTGTAACATTTGCCCTTTGGCGCTCATTTTTGTTCTCCGATTCGATGCAGTTTTTGTAATTCAGTACAAGCGAGCTGGTGCTAACAGTCTTTTTAGCATAAAAAATTCCAGCAGACTATTTGAACCCCTTGTGGCGCAGCAAACTTACCTTGGTACCTGTCGCTTCGACCTCAAACGGGTTGCTATTCGATTTGTATTGTACGCGCAGCGGTGTGCCTTGCAGATGGAACGCCTTGCGGAACATGCCTTCCAGATAGCGGGTGTAGCTGTCCGGAATCTTGTCCAGCGAGTTACCGTGAATCACGATAATCGGCGGGTTCATACCACCCTGGTGGGCATAACGCAGTTTCGGGCGAACCTGGCCGGCACGCGGCGGCTGCTGGCGTTCGGTAGCCAGCTGCAGGATACGTGTCAGCTTCGGCGTAGGCAGCTTGCTCATGGCAGCTTTGTACGCTTCATCAATAGATTTGAACAAGTCACCCACACCACGGCCTTGCAACGCGGAAATATAGTGGAACTTGGCAAAATCCAGGAAACCCAGCTTACGCAGGATATCGCGTTTGATGGTGTCTTTCTGGTGCAGTTCCAGGTCTTCCCATTTGTTTACGGCCACCACCAGCGCACGGCCGGCTTCCAGCGCGAAACCGGCGATGGTGGCATCCTGCTCGGAAATATCCAGCTGGGCATCCAGTACCAATACCGCTACGTTGGCGTCTTCCACGGCCTGGATGGTCTTGATGACCGAAAACTTCTCGATAGCCTCGTTTACCTTGCCGCGACGGCGCACCCCTGCCGTATCGATAATGGTGTATTTGCGGCCATCGCGCTCAAAATCAATATAGATGCTGTCACGCGTGGTACCGGCCTGGTCGAAAGCGATCACACGCTCCTCGCCCAGCACGGCATTCACCAGCGTGGATTTGCCCACATTCGGGCGGCCGATCACCACAAATTTCGGGTGATGCGTCTTTTCTTCTTCCTCGGCTTCCGGGAAGTTTTCCAGCACCAGCTCTACCAGCTCGCGCACACCGTCACCATGCGAGGCAGAGATCGCCAGCGGCTCGCCCAGTGCCAGCTCGTGGAACTCGGCAGCCGCCATGGCATTGCTCACACCTTCAGCTTTGTTTACCGCCAGGTAAACCGGCTGGTTGGACTGGCGCAGGCGGTTGGCAATGATCTTGTCCTGCGGCGTCAGGCCCACGCGGCCATCCACCAGGAAAATGATGGCATCGGCTTCGTCTACGGCTTGCAGGGTCTGCCTGGCCATCTCGAACAGAATGCCTTCGTCCACCACCGGCTCGAAACCGCCGGTATCCACTACCAGGTAGGGCTTGCTGGCACCACGGCCATGGCCATAGTGACGGTCGCGGGTCAGGCCCGGCTGGTCTGCCACCAGGGCATCACGGCTACGGGTCAGTCGGTTGAAAAGTGTAGATTTGCCCACATTCGGGCGGCCCACCAGGGCAATAGTCGGTTTCATTGTGTACTACTTACTTCGTCAGCGCGGACAGGTTGCCATTGTTATCCAGCACATAGGCCACGTCGCCGCTTACCAGCGGGCGTGGCACGGTGCCGTTTACTTTCAGGCTACTGCGGCCAACTATACGTCCATCAAGGGATGAAAGCAGATGTGCATAGCCTTCACCATCAATTACCAGCAATTTGTCGCCCAGCGTTACCGGGGCAGAAACATTGCGGTAGCGGAAATCGTCCTGTTTCCATAGGTTGCGACCCGAGTCGGCATCAAATGCCCAGATCGCGCCATCTTCTGCCGTCACAAAGACGGTCTTGCCATCCGACACCAAGCCACGGCTGCTGCTCAGGTCACGCGCCCATAGCTGCTGGCCGCCACGTGAATCGAAGCAGGCGACACGGCCCTGGTACGCTACGGCACACACACGGCGGCCATCAAACATGGGCTGGCTCACCACATCGGTGACACGCTCCAGCTCGCTGGCACCACGCGCATTGGCCACCACAGACTGCCACAGCTGGTCGCCACGTTCGGCGGCGTACGCTGCCACCTTGCCTGCCGCCTCGCCTACCAGCAGCACGTCACTGCCTTCCACCTTGATTTGCGGAGTGGTAGCACGCACGGTAAGTGGAGGCTGGGCCTGCCATTGCGTCCAGACCTGGCGGCCGGTTTTTACGTCGAAGCCAGACACACGCCCGTCGCCAGCACGCACGATCAACACCTGGCCGGCCAACTGCGGTGCTTCTGCCAGCAGGCTGGTGAGCGTTTGCTTCCATACCAGCTTGCCATCTGCAGCACTAACTGCGAGCAGCTCACCGCGATCATTACCCACAAACGCCAAGCCGTCATTTACCGCCACACCGGCTACCAGCACCTGTTTTACATCCAGTGTATGCAGGGTTTTACCGGTTTGCGCGTCCAGTTGCTGGATTTTGCCATTACTGCCAGCGACCCACAGCTTACCCTGTTCGATAAAGGGGGAAAACAGGCCACGATCGGCATCCGGCACACTGGCTTGCCACAGCACCTTTGGCCCGGTAGACGCTTGCAAAGGCTTCAGCGGCGTAGGCTGATAGGCTGCTTCGCCCTCAAACCACGATGCGCAACCACCCAGCGCAGGCAATAGTGCAGCACACAGCAACAGTCGGCGCATCATGATCAGCTCCCCAAAGAGTCAAGTTTTGCCTGGATAAACTCGCGTACCGGCGCTTCAGGAGCAGATTTAGCCAGCGCAGCCTTGTAGGCTTCGCGTGCACCGCCAATATCGCCACGCGCTACCAGCACGTCGGCCTTCAGGTCCAGGAACATGGCATCAAACGCTACCGGGTGCGCCATGGCCAGCTCGGCCAGGGCGGCATCGTACTGCTTTTCGTCCAGCAATACGGCCGCCAGACGCAGGCGGGCAACGGCCTGCAAGGTTTCGTCCTTCTCGGCGTGCTCCACTACCCACTTCAGCTGGCTGCGGGCAAAACCCAGCTCTTTGCTGTCAAAGGCCAGCTTGGCAGCCAGCAGGGTACCGTTGGCCGCATAAGCCGATGTGGCATAGTCTTTTTGCAAGGCAGCCACGGTAGCTTTTACTTTATCCAGCTGGCCAGCCTGCAGCTGTTGTTCCAGCTGGCTGTATACCACGGCAGCCTGTTCGGCCTGGCTTTTCTGGTATGCATGCCAGGCTTTGTAACCGATGAAACCCAGCGAAACTGCCAGCACGGCGCCGCCAATCAGCTTGCCCCACTGCGCCCAAAAACTCTTGAGCGCGTCGATCTGTTCTTGTTCCTGCAGGTCGTAAGCCATGCGGCCCCCTTGTAATTAAGACTTGAAGCGGGAAACAGCGGCTACCACGTCGGCGGCGGCCACGGTTTCCTGAGCAGCCTCGGCACGCAATGGCTTGACCACCACCTGTGCGTTGACCACTTCGTTTTCACCGATGATCAGTGCCACCGGGGCGCCACTGCCATCTGCCTTTTTCATTTGTGACTTGAAGCTGCCATCGCCCATGTTCTGCACCACGCTCAAGCCGGCAGCGCGCAGGCCTTGTGCCAGCTGCATGGCGTAAGCAGCGGCGCCTGCGCCCTGGTTCACGATGAACACGTCCGCACCACGGCGCGCTGGCAGCAGGCCTTTTTCGGCCAGCAACAGCAGCACACGTTCCATACCCATGCCAAAACCGATGCCTGGCGCCGGCTTGCCACCCAGCTGCTCGATCAGGCCATCGTAACGACCACCGGCGCATACGGTGCCCTGCGCGCCCAGCTCGGTGGTGACCCACTCGAATACCGACAGGTTGTAGTAATCCAGGCCACGTACCAGGCGCGGGTTTTCCACAAACGGAATGCCCAAGGCGCTGATCATCGCCTTCCAGCCTTCGTAATGCGCACGCGAGGTATCACCCAGGTAGTCGGCCAGGCGCGGCGCATTATTGGCCATATCCTGCAGCGCCGGGTTCTTGGTGTCGAGCACACGCAACGGGTTGCTGTACAGGCGGCGCTTGCCGTCTTCGTCCAGGATATCAACGTGCTTTTCCAGGTAGGCGATCAGCGCTTCGCGGTGTGCGGCACGCTCTTCCTTGTTACCCAGCGAATTGATTTCCAGCTGCACGCTGGCGGCCAGACCGAGGCGCTGCCACAGGTCGGCAGTCATGGCGATGATTTCAGCGTCAATATCCGGGCCGGCCATGCCCAGCGCTTCCACACCGATCTGGTGGAACTGGCGATAGCGGCCTTTTTGCGGGCGCTCGTGGCGGTACATCGGGCCCATATACCACAGCTTTTGCGTGGTGTTGTACAGCAGGTTGTGCTCTACCACCGCGCGCAGCGTACCGGCGGTGCCTTCCGGGCGCAGCGTCAGCGGGTCGCCGTTGAGTTTGTCTTCGAAGGAGTACATTTCCTTCTCGACAATGTCGGTCACCTCGCCGATGGAGCGCACAAACAGCGGTGTCGGCTCCACGATGGGGGTGCGGATATTGGCGTAGCCATAGTCGTGCAGCCAGCCGCGCAAAACGGTTTCAAAGTATTCCCACTGCTGCGACTCTGCCGGCAGCACATCATTCATGCCACGCACAGCCTGGATTTTCTGGGCCATTCTCATACTTTCTTTTGCTTGATCATGTGCAGCGGCGGCCAACGCTGGCCACCGGCTTAAACCTGTTTGATGGGGATAGTACGTGCCACCACTTCGCGGCGCTTGGCGCCACCTACGCCGTAGCGGGTGTGCACGTAGTTTTCCACGATAGCCTTGAACTCCAGCGCAATATTGTCGCCCTTGAGTGTCACGTCTTTCTGGCCATCCACATACACGGGTGCTACCGGCACCTCGCCAGTGCCTGGCAAGCTGATGCCGATATCGGCCAGCTTGGACTCTCCCGGGCCGTTGACCACACAGCCCATCACCGCCACTTTCATGTCCTCCACGCCGGGGTACTGCAGGCGCCAGACCGGCATCTGCTCGCGCAGGAAGGTCTGGATGCTATCGGCCAGCTCCTGGAAGAAGGTACTGGTAGTGCGGCCACAGCCGGGACAGGCTGTAACCAGCGGGGTGAACGAGCGCAGGCCCATGGTCTGCAGCAGCTCTTGCGCCACCACCACTTCTTTGGTGCGTGCTTCACCCGGCTGCGGTGTCAACGAAATACGGATGGTATCGCCAATACCTTCCTGCAGCAGTACGGCCAGCGCAGCACTGGAGGCCACGATGCCCTTGCTGCCCATGCCGGCTTCGGTCAGGCCAAGATGCAGCGGAAACTCGCAGCGGCTGCCCAGATCGCGGTATACGGTGATCAGGTCCTGCACATTGCTGACCTTGCATGACAGCAATATCTGGTTGGCCGGCAGGCCCAGCTCCATCGCCTTGTCGGCGGACTCCAGCGCCGACACGATCAGCGCCTCGCGCATCACTACGTCCAGTGCCTTGGGGTTGGCCGCATGGTTATTGGCGTCCAGCATGCGCGCCAGCAGCGCCTGATCGAGGCTGCCCCAGTTCACGCCGATGCGTACCGGCTTGCCGTATTCGGCGGCGGTACGGATCATGTAGGCGAATTTATCGTCGCCTTTGGCACCCTTGCCCACGTTACCGGGGTTGATGCGGTACTTGCCCAGCGCGCGCGCGCAGTCCGGGTAGTCTTTGAGCAGGCGCTCACCGTTAAAGTGGAAATCGCCTACCAGCGGTGCCGCGCAGCCCATATCGTCCAGACGCTGGCGGATTTCGGCTACGCGCGCGGCTGCCTCTGGGCTGTTTACCGTGATGCGGACAACTTCCGAGCCAGCTTGTGCCAATTCGAATACTTGCTGTGCCGTGGCAGCGGCGTCGGCCGTATCGGTATTGGTCATCGACTGCACCATCACAGGGTGCTCGGAACCTACCATCACATGGCCTACCGCTACCTGCAGCGTTTTACGGCGTTTGATCGTTGCGTCCATCTGTTATCAGTTCAATTCCAGTTTGGCGGTCGCACCGCGTGTCTTGTCTTTCAGATCGATCACCGCCCCGTCGTAGCTCAAGACAACCTGGGGGGCATTACCGATTTTCAGTTTGAAGGGGGGTACACCACGCACCTCCTGGCTTTGGCCTGCACTGATCAGGCCGTACACCAGCTTCTTGCCGCTGGCATCCACCACCGACACCCAGCTATCACCACTGGCCTGTATACGCACCGATTTCTGGCCAGCTTGCGCCACCGGCGCAGAGGCCTGCTTGGCAGGTTTCGATACCGCCAACACGGCACTAGCCGGGCTGGCACTTGCCACGGCAGAGGCCACAGGCGCGACTGCCACCGCTACAGGCGCACTGGCAGGCTCGCTTTGCGACACACTGGCCAAGGCATCGCTGGACGCCTGGTGCAGCATGGGTGCCAGCTCGCCTTGCGGCGCTACCGCCTCGCCACTACTGCCCTGCATTTGCCAGGCAACCACGGCAGCCACCAGCAAAACAGGCACCAGCAGCCACCACGGCTTGCCACCACCGGCAGCGCGCACCTCGGCTGCTTGTACCGATGGGGCGCGATCAGCAGGGCTGGAGGGATACTCCTGCTCCAGCAGTGCCATCAGCGGTGCACTATCCAGCTCCAGAAAACGGGCATAGTTGCGCACGAAGCCACGAACAAAGGTCGCACCTGGCAGCCGGGCGAAATCACCCGCTTCCATCCATTCGAGCTGACGCAGGGAAAGTTTCAGACGGTCGGCCACATCGTGCAGGCTCAGGCCACGCTCAACGCGGGCATCACGCAGCTGCTGGCCGATTTGTTGTGCAACAGAAGAGGTCATATCCTGGGCATGCTTCCTGGGATCAGGTCCCGCTCAAGAGCTGCTGGGTTTCTAGGCTATCCGGGTGGCGGCTTTTCAGCAGGCCGGCCAGGCGCTGCTCGGTAGCAGCGTCTTTCTTGAGGCGCGCCAGCTTCACCCCCAGCAGCAACTCGGCCGGGCCGAAACGCTTTTCGTCTTTACCCAGCCGCTCAAAATAAAATTGTGCCAGCTGCGCATTGCCACCTTGCAAAGCCAGGCGCGTCAGCTCGCGTAGTGCCGACGCATCGTTCGGTGCGCGGCGCAGGGCCTCCAGCAGCAGCTGGTTGGCCTCGTCGTTACGGTTCATTTGCCCCAGACAAACGGCCTTGTTGATCAGCGCAGTATGCGGGGCAGAGAAAAACGGATCAGCCAGTGCCTGATCAAATCGCGCCAGGGCTTCGTCAAAACGGCGGCGATTGCACAGGAACAAACCGTAGTTATTGTTGACTTCCGGATTGCCAGCCTGAATGGACAGCGCCTTGCGAAACGACGCCTCGGCTTCGCCATCCACCCGCAGCTGCATGTAGATCAGCGCACGGGCCAGGTAGCCGGCCTGGAAGGTAGGGTCTACTGCAATGGCCTGGTCGGCATTCTCCAGCGCGACGCGCATATTGCCATAGCGCATGTATTCGATAGCCAGCTGGGCACGCACCTCGGCCAGTTCGCGCGGCGGGGCTGCGGCCAACGCCATCTGGGCAGCGCATAGCGCCGCCAGCAAACCGGTCAGGATACGTGTTTTATTCATCAGCCTTTATCCTCTGCGATACGGATCCACTTTTCCTGGCGCCGCGTCTTGTCCTGCACCTGCCCGGCCAGCTGGCCACAGGCAGCATCGATATCATCGCCACGGGTTTTACGCACGGTCACGATAAAGCCTGCTTCTTGCAGGATTTCGCGGAAAGCGCGGATGGCGTTATTGCTGGAACGATCGTAACCGGAATTCGGGAACGGGTTAAACGGAATCAGGTTGAACTTGCACGGCACATCTCGCACCAGGGCAATCAGCTCGCGTGCATGTTCCGGCCTGTCGTTCACCCCGTCAAGCATCACATACTCGAAGGTAATGAAGTCGCGCGGCGCTTTTACCAGGTAGCGCTGACACGCTGCCATCAGCTCTTTCAGCGGGTATTTCTTGTTCAGCGGCACGATTTCATCGCGAATGCGGTCGTTGGACGCGTGCAGCGATACGGCCAGCGCCACCGGACAGGCCTCTTTCAGGCGGTCCATCTGCGGCACCATGCCCGAGGTGGACACGGTAACGCGGCGGCGGCTCAAACCGTAGGCATGGTCGTCCAGCATGATCTGCAACGCCGACACCACGTTATCGAAGTTGGCCAGCGGCTCGCCCATGCCCATCATCACCACGTTGGAAACCACGCGCTCGTTACGCGGCGTCACACCCATGGCCTTATTGGCCCACCACAGCTGGCCGATGATTTCGGCGGTGCTGAGGTTGCGGTTGAAGCCTTGGCGGCCGGTAGAGCAGAAGGTGCATTCCAGCGCACAGCCCACCTGAGATGATATGCACAAGGTGCCGCGATCATCCTCGGGGATGAATACGGTTTCCACACCATTGCCGGTGCCAACGTCCAGCAGCCACTTGCGGGTACCATCTTCGGATTCCTGCGACACCATCAAATCCGGAATACCCACCAGCGCGGTGTCGTGCAGCTTGGCACGCAGGCTTTTGGCGATATCGGTCATGGCGTCAAAATCGGCCTCACCCATCTGGTGCATCCAGCGCATGATCTGCTTGGCACGAAACGGCTTTTCGCCCATCGCGGCAAAGTGTTCAGTCAGCTGGTTCAGGTTGAAGTCGAGCAGGTTGGTCTTCATGTGTATCTCGGATAAAGGCGGCCACCCTTGGGCAGCCGCCGGGTACAACTGGTTCCGCGTACGGCCAGGGTTGGCCGCAAACGGCGATTAGCGTGCGGCTACTTCGGTAGCAGCAAAGAAGTAAGCGATTTCGATCGCTGCGTTTTCCAGGCTGTCGGAACCGTGAACGGCGTTAGCATCGATGGAGTCAGCGAAGTCGGCGCGAATGGTGCCGGCGTCAGCTTTCTTCGGGTCGGTAGCGCCCATCAGTTCGCGGTTCTTCAGCATGGCGTTTTCGCCTTCCAGCACCTGGATCATTACCGGGCCGGAGATCATGAAGGACACCAGATCGTTGAAGAAAGGACGCTCTTTGTGTACAGCGTAGAAGCCTTCGGCTTCAGCGCGGGACAGCTGTTTCAGCTTGGCGGCAACGATCTTCAGACCAGCGGTTTCGAAACGGTCGTAGATTTTACCGATTACGTTCTTGGCAACAGCGTCCGGCTTGATGATGGACAGAGTGCGTTCGATAGCCATACAAATTCTCCCAGTTTGCAAGTGAAATGGTTACACTTGGCATGCGCATTTCAGGCTTGCCAGTGACCCAATTTTGAGGAACCCGGCATTTTACCAGTGTTCACCAGCGTTTGCTGCACAGAATTTAATCAGCGATGAATCCATCCTCTCCCGATCCGCGCACCACTTCTGATTCTGCAACTGCCATGACCCCAGAGCTGAAAAAACGCCTGGCCATGGCGGCAGGCCTGGTGGCTATTGCCCTGGCTGCCATCCCGGTGCTGGACAGCATGTCCGGCAAAAAGCCGGAAACCACACCCACCAGCGTACCCGTCAGCTCCGGCCGCATCGTCAATAAAGAAGCCGCGTCCGAGCCTACCCTGGTTATCGCACAGCTACCGGAAAGCAGCGCCCCGGCCGCCGCCAGTACCCCCGCCATCGCCACGCCGTCACCGGCCACACCAGACCTGGGCAAGACCCCTGCGGCCAACCTGGGGCAAACCAGCCCGCTGCCCGCCACCGCCGCCCCTGCCACGCCAACGATGGCCACCGCCACCCCGGTAGGCAAAACCAGCAGCGCCAACAGCGTAGCAGCCAACAACAAAGCGGCCGCACCCGTCGCCACACCAGCACCCGCTGCCAAGCCAGCCACACCGCCAGCAGCGCCCCCTGCTGCCAAAGCAGCGATCACGCCACCCGCACCGGCAGCAGCACGCAGCAGCGGCAAGACCAGCCCGGTGAGCGAGATCGAGCTGCCGCCCGCCGCTGCGCCGGCCATCGCGCCTGCTGCCAGCAAGGGCACCATGCCAACCCTGCCGGCAGTAAAAGCTGCCCCGGGTGGTGCCTCGCTGGGCTACCAAGTACAGCTCGGCCTGTTTGCCAGCCCGGGCAATGCAGAAAAGCTGCTGGATGACCTGAAAAAACGCGGCATCAGCGCCCGCACCGAAACCCGCGTGCAGCTGGGGCCGTTCAACACCCGCGCCGAGGCCGAAGAAGCCATGGCCAAGCTCAAAGCTCTGGGCTACCAGCCACTACTGGTACCAGCAGGCGCACACTAGCCGCCAGCCAAGCCAGCTAGCCCGCAAAAAAGCCGCAGCACCCGCTGCGGCTTTTTTACGTACCACACCCTGCCATCAGGTTTCGCTGACACCGTCGCCAATCCTGAAGTTATCCACCAGATGCGGCAGCTCCAGATAGGTGCGCGACTGCATCTCGGTCAGGCGGCTGGCGGTGCGGAAGAACTCGCTGGACTGGGTACCCTCGGTGTATATCTGCTCCGGCTCCACCGCGCACGATGCCACCAGCTTGACGCGATGGTCGTAAAACACATCGATCAGCCAGGTAAAACGCCGCGCCATGGCGGCGTCGCGCGCGGCCAGCTTGGGGATATCGGATACGAATACGGTGTGGTATTCGCTGGCGATTTCCAGATAGTCGGTTTGCGCGCGCGGGCCATCGCAAATCGCCAGAAAGTCGAACCAGATCACGCCTGGTACGTGGCGCCTCAGCGTAATCTCCCGCCCCAGCACGCTTAGCACATGCGCTTCTTCCGGCGCGGCACCGGCCAGGCGCTCGAACATGGCCTGCATTTTTTGCTCGGCCTCGGCACCCGCCGGCACGTGGAACAAGGGCTCGCGCGTGAGCTCGCGCAGGCGGTAATCGTTGCCGCCGTCCACGTTCAGCACGTCCAGATTGGCTTTGAGCAGCGCGATGGTCGGCAGGAAATTACTGCGCATCAGGCCATTGGGGTACAGACTGTCCGGCGGGTAGTTCGAAGTCATCACGCAGATGATGCCGTGCGCAAACAGCTCGCTGAACAGGCGGCCCAGAATCATGGCATCGGCGATATCGCTGACATGGAACTCGTCAAAGCACAGCAGGCGTACGTCTTTGGCAATACGCGCCGCCACGGTTTTCAGCGGGTCGGCCTCGTTGGATACCGTGCGCAGCTGCTTGTGGATTTCTGCCATGAAATGGTGAAAATGCACGCGGCGCTTGCGCTGGTAGGGTACGCAGCTAAAGAAAGCATCCATCAGGAAGCTCTTGCCCCGGCCTACGCCCCCCCAGAAGTACAGGCCGCGCGGCACGTCCGGCTTGCGCAGGCTGCGCCCCAGAAAGCGGTTACGCTTATCCTTGAAATCGACCAGCGCTTGCCACAGGGCATCCAGGCGCTCGATCGCTGCTGCCTGGGCGGCATCATGAATAAAGCCTTCTTGCTGGCTGGCAGCCTGATACCAGGCTTGCGGGCTCATGGAGCCATCGCTTGGCGGCGAAAAGACGTGTTGGGACATAGTGGTATGGGTGAAGGTTGGCCGCATGCGGCCAACCTTGCGCTCAGGAAAATAGACCGGTGGAAAGATAACGGTCGCCGCGGTCGCAGACAATAGAAACAATCACGGCATTCTGCAATTGCTCGTTAAGCCGCAGCGCCACCGCCAGCGCGCCACCGGACGATGGGCCAGCCAGAATGCCCTCTTCGCGCGCCAGACGGCGGGCGGTGTCTTCCGCTGTTTGCTGGTCTACCAGCAGCAGCTCGTCAATACGGCCAAAGTCGCAGATTTTGGGCAGGTATTCGTCTTCCCACTTGCGGATGCCGGGGATCTGGCTGCCCGGCTGCGGCTGCACGCCGATAATCTGGATGGCCGGGTTCTGCTGCTTGAGATAGGTGCTGGTACCCATAATGGTGCCGGTGGTACCCATGCTGGAGACGAAATGCGTCACTGTGCCAGCGGTATCGCGCCAGATTTCCGGGCCGGTGCCTTCGATGTGGGCGCGCGGGTTATCCGGGTTGCCAAACTGGTCCAGGATGCGGCCAACCCCGGCCGCCTGCAGCCGGCGCGCCTCGTCAATGGCGCCAGGCATCGATACTTCCTTCGGCGTCAGCACCACCTCGGCACCGTAGGCGCGCATGGTGTCAACGCGCTCCTGGCTGGAGTTTTCCGGCATCACCAGAATCATCTTGTAGCCCATCATGGTGGCCGCCATGGCCAGTGCAATGCCGGTATTGCCGCTGGTGGGCTCGATCAGCGTGTCGCCGGGGCGGATATCGCCGCGCGCCTCGGCCTGACGGATCATAGACAGCGCCGGGCGGTCTTTTACCGAGCCGGCCGGGTTATTGCCTTCCAGCTTCACCAGCACCACATTATTGCTGTTGCCGGGCATGCGCTTCAGGCGCACCAGCGGGGTGTTGCCGACGAAGTCTTCCAGGTATTTGAATTCAGGCTGGGTCATGATGCTCTCCTCGTTGGCCGCATTATACGGGCGCGGCGCAGGTGCTTCGCCACCCCGCCACCCACCGCCGCCGCCAGACACCGCGTTTGTACTTTCAGATCAATAAGTTACATAAAAAATGTGCTTTGTAATATTAAGCTCTGTTCTTATAACCGGATTGCAAGCCGCTGCAAGCGACAAGGCCCGCTTGCAGCGGCAAGCGGGCCTTGTCGTGATGCGCTAACGGTTTACTGCAGCAGCTCTTTCAACGGCTTTTGCAGCGTAATCAGCCACAGCTGGGTGCTTTCGCCGTTGGCCGCCACCCCCAGGCTGGCGCCGGCTTGCGGCTGGCCCTGCTTGTCTACCAGCTTGCCGTCGGCCACGCGCAGCTCGTCCAGTTTCAGGCTGCTGCCGCGTAATTCGCTGGACACGCCAAAGTCGTTATCGTTGATCACCGCCAGCGTACTGCCGTCTACCAGCGCCAGACCTTCGGCTTTTTCGGTATTCCAACCCAGCGCACGCAGGTCAATCACGGTTTTCTTGCGCGCCAGCTGTACACCCGCTGCGGCCAACGCTGCGCTATCGCCGTACTCCAGCGCACGGCCATCGGCCAGTTGCTTGCCATCCAGCACGCTGGCCTGGGAAAGATCAATCAGCATGATGTCGTTATGCATGCGCTTGTCTTTGTCCTTGCCCTGCTCGATCACGGCAAACTGGGTGTCGGACAACGCCACGATGTCACCCAGCTTCATGTCGCCGGTTTTCTTGAAGTGCGCCGACACCGGGTAGGCAAACTGGCGCACCGCGCCGGTCTTCGGGTCCAGCTCCACAATGCGGGTAAACAGCGCGTCGTTGCGGGTCTTGCCGTCCACGTCCAGCGTACTCTGCACGATGGCCACCACCTTGCCGGCCGGCGTCACCGCCACACCTTCAAAGCCACGGTTGGGCTGGCGTGCGGCCAACTCTGCGGGCAAACCCTGGCCCGGCGCGTAGCGCTGCAGGATCTCGCCACTCTTGCCGTCCACCTTCACGATGAAGGGGCCGTACTCGTCCACAAGCCACAGGTTGCCGGCGGCATCCACATCAATACCTTCCGGGTCCAGCCCGCTGGCGTCATACGGCAGCGCGGCCAGCTGTTCGCTCAGGCCCAGCTCGCCACTGGCGCCCACCTGCCCCGGCGCAATCGGGCGGCCACTGATGGGCTTGCCGTTCTGCTTCAGCGGCAGCGTCTTGATGACTTCGGCTTTGTCGGCCAGCGACACGCGCAGCTGGGTAATGGTGGGGGTGTAGTCGGGGGCGGCAAATACCTTGCTGGCGCGCTTGCCTTTGCCGTCCGCCACATCGGGCGAATCGACATTGGGGCCGCGGTCGGTCAGCGACCAGAACTCCAGCGCCGAGGTGGCTTTCTCGTAACCCTTGAAACGCAGGCCGGACCCTACCGCCAATGGCAAGCCCTGCGGAAAGGCTGCCTTGGCCGTGCCAGCGTAGGGCACCATCGGCGTGGCCAACTCGTAACGCTCCAGCGCGGCGATGTTCGGCTCGCGGGTTTCCAGCAGGGTAAACGGCTCGGCCAGCGCAGGCAGCGCCGCAGTCAGCAACAGGGGCAGGAGCAAACGTTTCATGGTGCATTCCATCAGGCGTGAGAGTGATGCGGCCAACTTATAACAAACAGGTGACAAAACCGTGACACAACAACAGCGCAAAAAAACACCGCGCCTCTTGCGAAGGCGCGGTGTTTTACATGCAACAGCCACCCGCAGGCGGCCGCGATGATTACTTGGCGTACACCGGGAAGCGGCGTGCCAGCGCGGTAGCCTGCTCGGCTACGCGGGCCAGTACGGCGTCGTCGTTCGGGTTGTCCAGCACGTCGGCTACCAGGTTGGCCACGATGCGGGCTTCTTCTTCCTTGAAGCCGCGGGTGGTGATGGCCGGGGAGCCGATACGGATGCCGGAGGTCACGAACGGGCTTTCCGGGTCATTCGGGATGGCGTTCTTGTTCACGGTGATGTGCGCTTTGCTCAGCGCCGCATCGGCAGCCTTGCCGGTCAGGCCTTTCGGACGCAGGTCTACCAGGAACACGTGGCTCTCGGTGCGGCCGGAGATGATGCGCACGCCACGGGCAGCCAGGGTTTCAGCCATGGCGGCAGCGTTTTTCAGGACCTGCTCCTGGTAGGTCTTGAATTCCGGTTGCAGTGCCTCTTTGAAAGCCACGGCTTTACCGGCGATAACGTGCATCAGCGGGCCGCCTTGCAGGGTCGGGAATACGTTGCTGTTCAGCGACTTCTCGAACTCTGCCTTGGCCAGGATGATGCCACCACGCGGGCCGCGCAGGGTTTTGTGGGTGGTGGAAGTCACGAAGTGGGCGTGCGGCACCGGGTTCGGGTACACACCGGCAGCTACCAGGCCAGCGTAGTGAGCCATGTCGACCATGAAGTAAGCGCCTACCTTGTCGGCGATCTCGCGCATGCGGGCCCAGTCAAAACGCAGGGCGTAAGCGGAAGCACCACCGATGATCAGCTTCGGCTTGGTTTCCAGCGCCACGCGCTCCATGTCGTCGTAGTCGATCTCTTCGTTTTCGTTCAGACCGTAGGCCACGATGTTGAACATCTTGCCGGACAGGTTGGCCGGGGAGCCGTGGGTCAGGTGACCACCGTGGCCCAGGTTCATCCCCATGATGGTGTCGCCCGGCTTCAGGATGGAGAAGTACACCGCCTGGTTGGCTTGCGAACCGGAGTGCGGCTGCACGTTGGCGTACTCGGCGCCGAACAGCTGCTTCACGCGGTCGATGGCCAGTTGCTCTACCACGTCAACGTGCTCGCAACCACCGTAGAAGCGCTTGCCCGGGTAACCTTCGGCGTACTTGTTGGTCAGCTGGGAACCCTGGGCTTCCATGACGGCCGGGCTAGTGTAGTTTTCCGAGGCGATCAGCTCGATGTGATCTTCCTGGCGGACAACTTCTTCGCTCATGGCGGCGGCAAGTTCCGGGTCGTACTGGGCAATCTTGATATCTGCAAACATCGTCGACAATTCCATCAAAGGGTTATGGATGAAAAAATTCTAGCGCATTACGGCAACAGGCCGAAATGAACAAATGGCGAAGAAACAATGAATTGCATTCATGTTCCTTCGCCATTCTGTTGTCTTACTGCAGGGTCTGGCTTACCGGCCAGTCGTCTGCGGTGAAAAACAGCGGGATGCCATCGCGGCTTTCCGGCTGCACATCCGGTACCAGCCGCACATCGCTTACCTGGCACTCGGCCATCAAGATGCGGAAACTGGTTTCGATCTGGCCGACCACATCCTGCGCTGCCAGCGGCCATACAAAGCCACCCCAGTCTTTTTCGTTACCCGCGGCCGACACGGTAAAGTGCAGCTCGCCATTATCGTGGGCGGACACCACCGCCACCGGCTCCTGACCCTGGTCGCGCAACAGGCGGATCTGGCTGCTGGCAAATACCTGCAGCGCCACCTCCAGCCGGGCATGGTTGGCCGCAGCAATAGCCTGCATCAGCGGCATGGGCGGGCGCGGAATCGGGAACAGCGTCACGCCGTCGGTCTTGAGCTGATCGCCCAGGAACTTCATCAGCGGCACGCCCCAGGCGCCCACACTGCCACCCAGTTTCACCGGCGCAGGCGCGCCCTCTTCCTGAATGGCCACGCCCAGCAGATAGCGCAGGAACACGCCCTCGTCCTTGGCGGTGATTGCCGCTGCCGGCAGGTCCAGCGGCAGGCCGCGGGCCGCGTCGGCCAGCTGGCGGGTATAGCGGTAAATCTGTGCCGATGAAATATCGACAATCGAATCCGGGTGCAACAGCTTGCCGGACAGGAACACCTCGGCACCAGGCGCAAACAGGCCGTGCTGGCGGAACAAGCCATTCAGGCCGTCCACATCGGCAATGCGCTCTGGCAGCGTCACCTTGTTCTTGCTACCCACCACCAGCACTACCGGCACGGCGAATACCACCGCGTGGCGGCCGCCATCCGGGCGCTCGGCGGCATCGCGCAGGGCATCCCACAGGATCTGGTAGGTTTGCTGCGAGGTCACCATCGCCAGCGCTACCGACAAAGACAGCAGCTCTTCACGCTCCAGCATTTCCAGCAGCGCGGCACGCAGCGAGTCCTGCCACATGGCACGATCGTCTTCAGTACGCGCATTGGCTATGGACTGCGCGTAATGGATCAACATATTAGAAGGAGAAGATTCGGGGTACTGGCGCGGATCGGGCAAAACAGGGCTTAAATCGCTCATTGCTGACAACCGGTGGGATGGGCAAAGACGGTATTTTCGCACAGCCGGGCAGCGAGGGCGAGCCTGTTACCCGCCGTCGATGCAGATTAGCGCAGGGGCATGGCGAGTGCGCCTGTGCGCAGCAAGCCCTGCTGCTGCTGCGTACGGTTACACGGCAATAACAAGCAAGCGCTCGATTTTCACCTTCGAACATTCAATGTATCCAATGCGCGACGAAATGTTATATTTTTTGCGCTTTTGTAAATTGTATACATTGACACCCCTCAGTGCGATCTGGATAATCCGTCCTCGTTGAGATGCAGCAATTGCTTCTTGATAGTTTCTCCTCTATTTCTCCTTTGTAGACTTGGCGCGGGCATCAAACCCCGCGCATTTTTTTGTCTGCCGTTCGTGCACTGGCAAATCAGCCACTTAGCGCAATCCCTCACCAACACCCCCTGTGCCATCACCATCACTGCACACCTGCGCCTTGCCAGCCACCTGCTGCCATCCGCTTTAGGCAACCTCGATAAAACTGAACACCGCTTTTTCACACCACGCCAATAGCATGTTCGCATCGACCAGCAACTTGATTCGATTTTGTTGCAATACGAAAAAAGCCGGACTTGCAAACGCAAACCCGGCCAAAGGAATACAACATCAGGGGACGTGAACACCGCGGTGCCACTGAGGCTTTGAAGCGTGTCGCGCGCCCAAGTTCCACAGCACTTGGCCGCCGCAACGCACGATGGGACAATCTCCTTTTATGCCACCCCGCCTGCCATGACTCCAACCACCTTTTTCTGGCACGATTACGAAACCTTCGGCGCCGTGCCACGCAGCGACCGCCCGGCCCAGTTTGCCGGCATTCGCACCGATGGCGAGCTGAATGAAATCGGCGAACCGGTCATGCTGTACTGCAAACCGACACCGGACTTTCTGCCCTCGCCGGAGGCCTGCCTGATTACCGGCATCACACCCCAACGCTGCGCCGAACTGGGCGTACCCGAACACCAGTTCGCCACCGCCATCGAGCGCGAGCTGGGCCAGCCGGGTACGATCGGCGTCGGCTATAACTCCATCCGTTTCGATGACGAAGTGACGCGCTACCTGCTGTGGCGCAACCTGAAAGACCCGTACGCGCGCGAATGGCAACATGGCTGCAGCCGCTGGGACCTGCTGGACGTGGTGCGCACGACTTACGCGCTACGGCCGGAAGGCATCCACTGGCCGCGCCACGACAACGGCCTGCCCAGCTTCAAGCTGGAACACCTCACTGCGGCCAACGGCCTGGCGCACGAGGCAGCACACGACGCGCTGTCCGACGTGCGCGCCACCATCGCGCTGGCGCGGCTGATTCGCCAGCACCAGCCCAAGCTGTTCGACTTTTGCTTGGACCTGCGCAAGAAAGACGCGGTGCGCCACCAGCTCAGCCAGCACGCCCCGCAGCCGCTTGTACACGTGTCCGGCATGTTTGGCAGCGAGCGCGGCAATGTGGCTATTGTGTGGCCGATTGCCGACCACCCGGGCAACAAGAACGAAGTGCTGGTCTGGGACCTGGCGCACGACCCGCGCCAGCTGGCCGGGCTATCGGCAGAAGACATCCGCCTGCGCCTGTTTACCCGCAGTGCCGATTTGCCGGACGGCGTCAGCCGCCTGCCGTTGAAAAGCATCCACATCAATAAATCGCCTTTTGTCTGCAACAAGCTGGCAGTACTGAGCGACGCACGCGCTGCCGAGCTGGGCATAGACAAGGCACTGGCGCTGCAAAACGCCGCCCACGCCGCCACCCTGCCCGACCTGACGCCGGTATGGAAAGCCGTATTCCGCCGCGAAGCCGGCGAGGCGCCCGATGTCGACGAAAACCTGTACGGCGGCTTTGTCAGCTACAACGACCGCCGTATCCTGAACCGTCTGCAACAATTGTCGGCACCCGAGTTGGCCGCAGAGCGGCCCGCGTTCGAAGACAGCCAGTTGACGCGCCTGCTATGGCGCTACCGTGCACGCAACTTCCCGCACAGCCTTAGCCCGGAAGAAGCGCAGCACTGGCAGCAATGGTGCCGGCAAAAGCTGCACAGCGGCCAACCTGGCGGGCGCAGCCACGCCAGCTTCCAGCAAGAGCTGGCCGCCCTGGAGGCCACCGCCACGCCGGCGCAGCAAGCCATCCTGCAAGCCCTGCAAGACTGGGCTGGCCAGCTACCACAGTAGCCCCCCGCCGCCGGGCTGCTGCAAGGCGGCTGGCGGCGGCTTTCTTTATTCATTTTCTGAATAACTAACCATGAAATACGTCTAAAGACGCATAAGCCCTTCGGTTAGCATGGCTGCCTGTCTTGCTTAATGTGAAGGGTGCGCCCCATGGATCTGGGCTACGTCGTTGCCGGTCTGGTTGTCGGTTTTATCGTTGGCCTCACCGGCGTAGGTGGCGGCTCGCTGATGACGCCCATCCTGCTATGGTTTGGCATCAATCCGGCCACGGCCGTGGGCACAGACTTGCTGTACGCCTGCATTACCAAGATGGGTGGCGTGTGGGTACACCATAAGCAAAAGCACATTGACTGGCATATCACCCGCCTGCTGGCACTGGGCAGCGTGCCCGCAGCACTGCTGACCGTGGCCGTGCTGCATTTCCTGCAGCTGGAAACCGCGCACATCAACAAGGTCATCAAGGTGACGCTGGGCTTTGCCCTGATGCTGACGGCGCTGGCCATCCTGTTCAAACCGTTCATCCTGAAACAGCTGGCGCGCATCAGCCCACCGCGCCCGGAAGGCTATGTACCGGTCAAGGCCACCATCGCTACCGGCGTGGTACTGGGGGTTATCGTCACACTCAGCTCCATCGGTGCCGGTGCGCTGGGCACGCTGGCGATTTTTGCCTTGTACCCGCTGCTGCCTACCGCCCGCCTGGTGGGTACCGAAATCGCTCACGCCGTGCCGCTTACCCTGGTGGCCGGCCTGGGCCACGCCAGCATGGGCAATATGGATTACGGCTTGCTGGGCCAGCTGCTGGTGGGCTCGCTGCCGGGCATCTGGCTGGGCAGCCACATGACCCGCCGCGTGGCCGAACAATGGCTACGCCCCGCGCTGGCCATCATGATGGTATTGATCGGCGCCAAACTGGTAATGTAATGCCAGAAACAGGCAGCAAAAAGCCGCCCCGGGCGGCTTTTTCTTTTGGCGCCTTGTGCGACAATAGCGGCCTTCCATTTTGCTCCTGGCTACCCGATGACTTCTCCCCACCGCGCCATCCTGCTGATGGGCCCCACCGCTTCCGGCAAAACCGGCCTGGCGCTGGCGCTGGCGCAGCGCTTTCCGGTAGAAATCATCAGCGTGGATTCTGCACTGGTTTACCACGGCATGGACATTGGCACCGCCAAGCCCACCGCCGCCGAAATGGCCAGCTGCCCGCACCACCTGATCGACATCATCGACCCGACCGTGTCGTACTCGGCGGCGCAGTTCCACGCTGACGCCAATCGCCTGATAGCCGACATCTGCAGCCGTGGCCGCATCCCGCTGCTGGTGGGCGGCACCATGCTGTACTTCAAGGCGCTGATGGAAGGCCTGTCCGACCTGCCGCAAGCTAACGCCGCCACGCGCGCGCAGCTGGAAGAAGACGCTGCCCGCCTGGGCTGGCCGGCCATGCACCAAAGGTTGGCCGCAGTCGACGCAGAAACCGCAGCACGGCTGGCCCCCAATGATGCGCAGCGCATACAGCGCGCGCTGGAGGTCTACCTGCTTAGCGGCCAACCCATGTCACAGCTGATGCGCCAGGGGCGCGACGACGCGGCCAGCTTTGCCACGCTGCGCCTGGCGCTGCAGCCCGCCGACCGCGCATGGCTGCACGAGCGCATTGCCCTGCGCTTCGAACAAATGCTGGCGCAAGGTTTTCTGGATGAGGTAACGCAGCTGCGCCAGCAGTACCCCGCGCTATCGCTGGATCTGCCGTCCATGCGCTGCGTAGGCTACCGCCAGGCCTGGGAATACCAGGACGGGCTGTACGATATGGCAGAGCTGCGCTATCGCGGCATTGCCGCCACTCGCCAGCTAGCCAAACGCCAGCTTACCTGGCTGCGCAGCATGCCGCAGAATACCCCGCTAGACTGCCAGTCTGCCGACTTGCTCACCCCGGTGGCACAGCAGGTGGAAACCTGGCTGACTGCTTGTTAAAATTAGTAACGCACGTTACCATATTGCCATGTCCGAATACCCTACCTGCTGCAACAGCTTCATCCCGTGCGAACAAGCCGTCGACACCATCTCGCGCAAGATGCCCGGCGCCCCGCGCGAAGAAGTGCTGCTCACCCGGCTGTTCTTTCATATCCAGCCCTACCTTACCGGCTACTTCAACGAAACGCTGAAGTGCCACGATATGAACGAAACCACGTGGATGGCACTGATGGTGCTGTACTCGCGGCCAGAGCAGCGCATCAGCCCGTCCGAGCTATCGGATGCGCTGGCGTTTTCACGCACCAACGCCACCCGCGTGGTGGACGACCTGTGCCAGCGCGGCATGATGCAGCGGCTGCCTTCGCAAGAAGACCGCCGCAAGACCGAGCTTATCCTCACCGAAAAAGGCCTGGCCTTTATCGCCATGGTCATGCCGGAACAGCGCCAGCGCATGCGCGAGCTATGGCAGGACTTCAGCCCCGAAGAGCGCGCCCTGCTGGATGGCATGCTGCGCAAGCTCTTACGCAAGGTAGGCGGCTGATACAATCTGTTTCTTACAGACTGGAAGCATTTGCAATAGTATTGCCTTGATTAAGATAGAGCCGGCTCGTGTAAAATGGCCGGTTTTTTGACGCCCAACTAGTAACGCAGGTGATAATTACATGCGTAACATAAATACCCGCATGCCCCTCCTGGCCGTACTGCCGCTCAGCCTGCTGCTGGCCAGCTGTGCCACACCGGATGTGGCCCCGCCCTCCGCCAGCCTGCTAAGTGCAGAGGCCCTGGCCGTGCAACCAGCCAGCCAGCAGATTGCGGCCAACTGGTGGTCGGCCATGCACGACCCGGTGCTGGACAAACTGGTATCGGTGGCACTGGCGCGCAGCCCGCGCCTGACCATGGCCGATGCCAAGCTGCGAGCCGCCCGCGCCAGCAGCGACAGCGTCGCCAGCAGCGATGGCCTGCGCGTCAACGGCAGCGCCAGCTTTACCCGCGAACGCAGCTCCGAATACGGCAACAACCCGCCCGCCTACCGCGGCATTTATACCAATCTGGAAACGGTCGGCCTGGACATCAACTACCGCTTCGATTTCTGGGGTAAAACCCGCGCCCAGCTCGCTGCTGCACGCGGCCAGGCCCGCGCGGCCGAGCTAGAAGCAGACGACGCACGGCAATGGCTAGCCTGGGCCGTAAGCAGCCAGTATCTGGAATGGCGCACCGCCCAGCACGCCCTGCAGCTGCTGCGCGAGGATCTGTCCCAGGCCGAAGCCCTGCTGCAAAACAGCCAGACCCGCAGCAAGCACGGCCTGGCTGCGCCAGAAGAGCTGGCGCAGCTACAAGCCCAGCTGGCCGAAAGCCGCGAGCGCCTGGCCCGCGCCAGCCAACGCGAAGCGCAGGCCAGCCACGCACTGGCCGCCCTCACGGCACAAGCTCAAACCAGCCTGGCCCAGCTGCCCGACGCCCCGCTGCCGCAATGGCAGCTGGACAGCAGCCAGTACAGTACCGCCATGCTGGGGCAGCGCGCTGATATCCAGGCTGCCCGCGAGCGCGTAGAAGCCGCCAGCGCCACGATGCGCGCCGCACGTGCCGACTTTTACCCCGATCTGCGTATCGGCAGCCTGGCGGCATTATCGTCAGCCGAGCTATCCAATTTGCTGGACCCCGGCGCCCGCCTGCTGCGCTTTGCCCCGGCGCTGACGCTACCCATTTTCAGCAATGGCGAGCTGAATGCCCGCCTGTCCGGCCGCACCGCCGACTACGAGCAAGCCGTGGCGCAGTACAACCAGACGCTGCTCGCCGCCATTCAGGAAACTGCCGACCGCAGCAGCCAGCTACACAACCTGAACCAGGCCGAAAGCCAGGTTCAGGCAGCCCAGGCCGCGCGCCACGAAGCCGCGCGCGTACTGCAGGCTCGCCTGCAGAGCGGCCTGGCATCGCGCAGCCAGTGGCTGGCAGAAAACCGCCGCTACACGCAGGCCCGCCTCACCACACTCGAAACCCGTGCCCAACGCCTGCAAGCGCAGGCCGCACTGTTGCGTGCGCTGGGTAGCCAGCGCGCCGCCAGCTAAGCGCTGCGCTATCGAAAGGACAAAACATGGAAAACACGATGGACCAACAGCAGCCGAACGCCCGCCGTACCACCCTCACCCGCCTTACCCTGGCGCTGGCTTTGGCCGGCCTGGCAGGCGGTGCCTACTGGTTTGTGGCACTGCGTCATCACCAAAGCACCGACGATGCCTACGCGGCAGGCAACCTGATCCCCATCTCCGCCCAGGTGGCAGGCAGCATCCGCGCCATTCATGCCGACGACACGCAAACCGTCCAGGCCGGTGATGTGCTGGTCAGCCTGGACAAAAGCGATGCCACCCTGGCGCTGGCCCGCGCCGAAGCCGACCTGGCCCAGGCGGTACGCCAGACCCGCCAGCTGATTTCGGTGAGCGGCAAGGCCGACGCGGTAGTGACCCAGCGCGAGGCCGACCTGGCCCGCGCCCAGGCCGACGTCACGCGCAGCGCCGGCGACCTGGCACGCCGCGAGGCCGCCGCCAAAGAGCAAGCCATCGCGCAAGAAGAAGTCCAGCACGCCCGTGATGCGGCCAACGCTGCCCGCGCCCAGCTGGCGGCCGCTACTGCCGCGCTGAATGCCGCTCGTGAAGACCAAAAGGCCAGCCGCGCCCTGGTGCTGGCCGATAGCGCCGAAAAACAACCCGCTGTCGCCCGGGCTGCCGCCGCCGTACGCGAAGCCTGGTTGGCCCTGTCGCGCACCGAGATTCGCGCCCCGCTGGCCGGGCAAATCGCCCGCCGCAGCGCCCAGCCAGGTACCCGCATTGCCTCTGGCACCCCGCTGATGGCCATCGCCGCGCTGGATAGCGCCTGGGTGGATGCCAACTTCAAGGAAGTACAGCTGCAAGACCTGCGCATCGGCCAGCCGGTAGAAGTCCACGCCGACCAGTACGGCGACGAGGTGACCTACCACGGCAAGGTAGCCGGCCTGGGGGCAGGCACAGGTAGCGTGTTCTCGCTGCTGCCGGCACAAAACGCCACCGGTAACTGGATCAAGGTGGTACAGCGCGTGCCGGTGCGTATTGCGCTGGACCCGGCCGAGCTGAAAGCCCACCCCCTGCGCCTGGGCCTGTCCATGCACGTCAGCGTGGACACCAGCCAGCAGGATGGCCCACTGCTGAGCGCCGCCCCCAAAGCTGCGCCGGTACTGGCGACCAATGTATTTGACGGCAAGCTGGCCGAAGCCGACCGCCGCGTGGCGCAAATTGTTGCGGCCAACATCGGCAAATAAGGAGGCTGCATGGCACATCCCCCGCTACAAGGGCGCTCGCGCACGCTGGTAACGCTGGCACTGTCGCTGGCCACCTTCATGCAGGTGCTGGACACCACCATCGCCAACGTAGCCATTCCCACCATTGCCGGCGACCTGGGTGCGTCCACCAGCCAGGGTACCTGGGTAATTACCTCGTTTGGCGTGGCCAACGCCATTGCGGTACCCATTACCGGCTGGCTGGCCAAAAAGCTGGGCGAGGTGCGGCTATTCCTGATCGCCACCATCGGCTTTGTGCTGTCGTCGCTATTGTGCGGCCTGGCGCCCAGCCTGGAGCTGCTGATCCTGTTCCGCGTACTGCAAGGCGCGCTGGCCGGGCCAATGATTCCGCTGTCACAAAGCCTGCTACTGCAAAGCTACCCGCCAGAAAAACGCGCCATTGCCATGGCGCTGTGGACCATGACCATCATCGTGGCGCCGATTTTCGGCCCCATCCTGGGCGGCTGGCTGTCGGACAACTGGCACTGGAGCTGGATTTTCTTCATCAACGTGCCGGTAGGCGTGGTGGCAGCGTGGCTGAGCTGGCGCGAGCTGCGCCACCGCGAAACCACCATCCTGCAACTGCCTATCGACAAGGTTGGCCTCACGCTGCTGGTGCTGGGCGTGGGCTGCCTGCAGATGATGCTGGACCGCGGCAAGGAGCTGGACTGGTTCCACTCTGGCGAAATCATGCTGTACGGCGTGGTGGCGCTATTGAGCCTGTCTTACCTGGTGGTGTGGGAGCTCACCGACAAGCACCCGGTAATCGACCTGTCGCTGTTCCGCGACCGCAACTTTACCGTGGGGGTGATTTCGGTCAGCGTGGGCTTCATGCTGTACTTTGGCGCCATTGTGCTGATGCCGCTGCTGATGCAAACGCAGATGGGTTTTACCGCCACCGAAGCCGGCCTGGCCACCGCACCGGTAGGCATTCTGCCGGTGCTGCTGTCGCCGGTCATCGGCAAGAACGCCCAGCGGCTGGATATGCGCGGGGTGGTCACGGTGAGCTTTCTGGTGTTTGCCCTGTGCTTCTGGTGGCGTGCCGTTACCTTTAACCCGGACATGACCTTTGCCGATGTGGTGTGGCCGCAGTTTGTGCAGGGTATCGCGCTGGCAGGCTTTTTCATGCCGCTGACTACCATCACGCTGTCAAACATGAAGCCGCAACAGCTGGCCAGTGCGTCCAGCCTGTCCAACTTTCTGCGTACGCTGGCCGGCTCGGTGGGCGCCTCGCTCACCACCTGGCAGTGGGAGCATCGCGAAGGCATTCATCATGTGCAGCTAACCGACCGTATCAGCCTGTACGACGAGAGCACGCGCCAGACGCTGGCAGGCATGCAGCAGCTGGGGCTGAGCCAGGAGCAGGCCGCCACCCTGCTGACGCGCGACATCAGCCGCCAGGGGCTGTTTATCGGCGCCAACGAAATCTTCTGGCTGGCGGCGGGGCTGTTTCTGCTGCTCACCGGCCTGGTGTGGCTGGCACGCCCACCCAAGGCGGCAGCTGGAGCCGCACCAGTGGTGGACGCCGGGCACTAGCGATCCGGTTTGCGGCCAACCTTGGCCGCATCACGCAACAAGGGCAAGGTCTGGCGACCTTGCCCTTGTTGTTTTCAGCGCCGCAAAAAACTAGCGCGCGGCCACGATGCGGATCTCTACCTTCCAGTCCGGGTGCGCCAGCTTGGCACCCACGGTGCAACGTACCGGCGCGTGGCCTTCGGCTACCCAGGCGTCCCAGGCCTCGTTCATCTGGTCGAATTCGGCCAGGTCCGGCATGAAAATGGTGGCTTCGATAATGCGGGTCTTGTCGCTATCCAGCTCGGCCAGCACCTTGTCTACCAGCGCCAGGGTTTCTGCCGTCTGCTCGCGGGCATTGCCCTGGCCGCTTTCCGGCACCTGTACGGTGTAGATCAGGCCGTTTACTACCACGGCTTCGGACATGCGTTTACCCGGCAGATGACGATAGATACTCATGGCAGCTCCTGTAGCATTAACAAGGGAAAGCGCGGATTGTAGCGCAGCCGTGCTCGCCAGCTGCAATAAAAAAAGCGCCGCATCGGCGGCGCTTTCTGGCGTAGCAACAGGCTTAGGCTACCGCAGCAGTTCGCAGGCTCTGAGCAAAGCGCTGCAGCGATTCGATACCGCTGGCCTCGGCGCGGTTGCACCAGTCCTGCAGCTCTTTGAGCAGCTCGTCACGGGTCAGCGAGGAACGCTCCCACAAGCGGGTGAGTTCCTGGCGCATGCTGTACACGGTATTCAGCACCTGGCTCTTGGCCAGTACCGCAGCCAACTGCGCGCGTTCGGCCATCGGGGTGTCCTTGGCGTCCTGCTTCAGCCATACCTTCATCTTGCGCGCCAGGTCGGTATTACCCAGCTCCGGCAGCTGGATCTTGGCGGCCTCGGCACGGTACACATCTTTCAGCTCGCGGGCATAGCGGGCAGCTACGGCGTAGCGGTTGGCGATGATGGCTTGCAGGTGGTCCAGATCCAGCTGCGGGTTGGCCGCAGTCTGCGCCAGACGCGGTGCAACCTTGCGCACCTTGGCCAGGCCCAGGATTTCCAGGATGCGGATATACATCCAGCCAATATCAAACTCGAACCACTTGTACGACAGCTTGGCCGATGTACCAAAGGTGTGGTGGTTGTTGTGCAGCTCTTCACCACCAATCAGGATGCCCCACGGCACGATATTGGTAGAGGCATCTTCGTTTTCGAAGTTGCGGTAGCCCCAGTAGTGGCCAATGCCGTTGATCACGCCAGCGGCAAAAAACGGGATCCACGCCATCTGCACCGCCCAGATCGCCAGGCCGGCAGCACCGAACAATACCAGGTCGATCACCAGCATCAGCAAAATACCCTTGCCGGTCTGGCCGGTGTACACGTGGCGCTCCAGCCAGTCGTCCGGGGTGCCGTGGCCGAATTTTTCCATGATGCTGCGGTCTTTGCAGGCGGCCCGGTACAGCTCGGCACCTTGCCACAGCACTTTGTCGATGCCCAGCACTTGCGGGCTGTGCGGGTCTTCTGCGGTTTCGCAGCGTGCGTGGTGCTTACGGTGAATGGATGCCCACTCCTTGGTGACCTGGCCGGTCGTCAGCCACAGCCAGAAACGGAAGAAGTGGCTAGGAATCGGGTGCAAATCCAGCGCACGGTGCGCCTGATGGCGGTGCAGGAAAATGGTGACAGAGGCAATAGTGATGTGGGTCAGCACCAAGGCCACCACGATATAGCCCCACCAGGGCAGGTCGATCAGACCGTTAAGCCATTCCATTTATGAGTCAAACCTCATGGTACGTAGAAACAATGCCTCATTTTACACCTATTGCTTTATTGAAACCCAGCACATTCGCCAAAGCATCGCACAGAAAACTGTGCAAAATGCCATGAAAATTCAAAGCACAAGCAGGATGCGGCCAACATCGGCCTGCATGCCGATTCATAAGCCGGCGCAGGTATTGTAAGATGCCCGTTCATTTCGTTTTTCAGGCCGGATCGTGAACGTTAACAAGCAACACCTCAAACTGGCTGCCGCCGGTATCGCCGGTGCCTTCGTACTGTACAGTGGCTTTGCCTACTGGGCGGGCATCAAGGCCGAAGAAACCCTGGCCGAACAGCACCGCATGATTGCCTCGATGTCGGTATTCACGGTGAAGTCGCACCAGTACGAGCGCGGCTGGTTCTCGTCCGAAGAAACCACCGAGCTGGCGCTGAACCAGCAGCTGCTGGGCCCCTATATCGGCCTGCTGCCGGAAAACCTGCGCCCGCTCTTGGGCGGTACGTTGCGCTATCGCCACCAGGTTCGCCACGGCCTGCTACCTGGCCTGTTCGACATGGATCTGCGCCCGGCACGCGCCATCGTGCGCACCGAGTTCGACATGAGCGATGCCACGCGCAAGACACTGCAACGCTTCTTTGGCGACGCGCCACCCATTACGGTGATCAACCGGCTGGGGCTGACCGGTGGTGGCGAGCTGGGTGTGACCGTGCCAACCTTCGACTACGAAGAAACGCTGGCTGGCGTGAAAATGAACTGGAAAGGCTTTGACCTGAAAGTCAATTACCAGGCCGGTTACAAGGAATACCACGTCGAATCCACCAGCCCGGGCTTTACCCTGGAAGCCGGCCCGAAAGGCCGCTTTGCTTTCGACGGCGTGAAGTACCTGTCCGAAGTCCGCCCCGGCAGCAGCGGGGTAAAGCTGGGTAGCAGCGAGCTGACAGTGGGCGACATCAAGCTCAACTGGAACGAAGCCATCCCCTACAGCATCAAGCTGAACGAGCTGATCTACCTGGTGGGCCGCGTGCGCGTGGGCGAGTTCATCAACCCGTCCGGCGAGTTCCGCCCATCCAACGTGGGCCTGTCCAAGCTGAAGTACCAGATTGTTACCAGCGAGCAGGACGACTTCGTCAACACCCGCGGCAAGCTGGATTTCGACCGTTTTGCCTACAACGACAGCGTGTACGGCCCGTTCAAGCTGGACATTTCGGCCAACCACCTGCACGGCCCTACCCTGGTGAAACTGGACGACGCGCTGGGCAAGCTGCCCTTCCAGGGCCTGGAGCCGGCACAGCTGCGCAAGAAGTACATCGACACCATCGTGAAAGAAGGCCTGCCCCTGCTGCAGAACGACCCGAAGCTGATGGTAAATACCTTCTATCTGAAAATGCCTAGCGGCGTGGCGCAAGCCAGCGGCAGCCTGGCGCTGAAAGGCTTCCAGCAGAGCGATCTGAAAAATACCCTGCTGTTCCTGAAGCGCTTTACGGCACAAGCCAATATCGAGCTGCCGCAGCAAACGCTGGAAAACCTGGTGGTAGCGCAAGCACGTAACCTGTTTACCGTCGACGCCAGCGCAGAAGACCAGCCGAACCTGGAAGAAATCGATGCCCTGGCGCGCAGCCTGCTATCAGCCCAGCTGGACGAGTGGGCCGCACAGCAGCTGATCCGCCGCGAAGGGGGCCAGATCAGCACCAGCCTGCTGTTCAACGAAGGCATCCTGAAAGTAAACAACCACAGCGTGGCCCTGCCCTGGCAGGAACCGGAAGAACCGGCACCTGCCGATGCTTCCGCCGCGCAGTAAGGTTGGCCGCATGAAAAAAGCCCGTCATTTGACGGGCTTTTTTGCTTGCTGGCTGATACCGGGTGTGGCTCAGTCTTCAATCATGCTTTGCTGGTAGTTGGCCAGACCCAGTTTCTCGATCAGGCCCAGCTGGGTTTCCAGCCAGTCGATATGCTCTTCTTCGCTTTCCAGCATCTCGGTCAGCAGGTCACGGGTAACGTAGTCTTTTACCGATTCGCAGTAGGCGATGGCGTCTTTCAGTAGTGGCAGGCTTTCGGTGTCCAGCTTCAGGTCGCATTCCAGGATTTCCTGGGTATTCTCGCCAATGTACAGTTTGCCCAGATCTTGCAGATTAGGCAGGCCTTCCAGGAACAGGATGCGCTCGATCAGCTTGTCGGCGTTTTTCATTTCCACGATGGATTCGTGGTATTCGTGCTCGTTCAGCTCTTTCAGGCCCCAGTTCTTGAAGATGCGGGCGTGCAGGAAGTACTGGTTGATGGCGGTAAGCTGGGTTTTGAGGATCTGGTTCAGAAACTTGATGACTTTCTTGTCGCCTTGCATGGCTGTGACCTCCTGCTATATCGAATTGCAGGGATTATGGCACAAATTTATGCAATGACAAGTTCACTGCGTATAGCGAAAATGCAATAGGAATGGTTCTGATTCTGTAGAAGAATCAGGCAGCTACCCGCTCTGGCTCGCTGATTTGCAGCAAGCTTTGCTTGCGCACCTGGTTGGCACTGCAGGCGCAGCGGCCGCACTCGGTGGCGACACCAAGATCACGCGCCAGATCGCGCATGGTGACGGCGCCGTCGAACACAGCCTGGCGAATGTCGCGGTCGGTTACACCGTGGCAAAGGCAAACGTACATGGCAGCACCTGTTGATGATTAAGAATAAGTCGCAATACGTGTATATTAGAAACAAATGATAACGATTGTCAATTGATATGAGCAGCCCTACCCCCGATACACAGTGGAAACCCAACACTACCGTGGCCGCCATCATCGAACGCGATGGCCGCTTCCTGATGGTGTGTGAAAACACCGAACACGGCCTGCGCCTGAACCAGCCAGCCGGGCACCTGGAATACGGCGAAACCCTATTACAGGCGGTAGCGCGTGAAGCGCTGGAAGAAACCGGCTATGCGGCCAACCCGGTGGCGCTAAGCGGCGTGTACCTGGCCGACAAGGACGATAGCAGCGGTATCACCTATCTGCGCTTTGCCTTCGTGTGCCAGGCCGCTGGCCAGCCGACAAGCAGCCAGCTGGACGAGGGCATCGTAGAGGCCGTCTGGCTGACACCGGATGAGATCCGCGCCCGGCAAGCCATGTGGCGCAGCCCGCTGGTGGGCCGCTGTCTGGACGACTACCTGGCCGGGCAGAGGCTGCCGCTGGCCAGCATTTACCACCACGGGCGCTAGCCAGCATGCGCCGGGCAGCCCTGCTTTTATCGCTATGCCTCGCCCTGCCCGCCCCCCGCGCCGGTGCAGAGGTGCTAACCCTCTGTTACCATTACGGTTGCGATCGCAGCAGTGCCATTGATTTACAGCCCGATGCCCTGATCTGGTTCGAACAGCGCTTGCGCCAGGCCGACAGTGCGGCTGACGAGCGTGCAGCCCTGCAAGATGTAGCCCTGGCGTATTACCAGATAGCCGCGCAAGTGCTGCCCATTGCAGAAGACCAGGGCGGTAACCATGAAGACGCCCGCCTGATAGGCCGCATGGACTGCATCGACCACACGCACAATCTGCACGGCCTGTTGGCCCTGCTGCAGGATCACCGGCTACTGCGCTATCACCGGCTGTCGGCTGATGTGTTTCGCGCCCCGCTGCTGCTTGATGCGCACCATGCTGTGGCGCTGCAGGATATCGACAGTGGCCAGATCTGGGTAATGGATAGCTGGTTCCGACATTTCGGGGCACCACCGGTGGTGGTGCCTCTTGCACTTTGGAAGGAAGGATTTTCCCCGTGACGGGTAAGAAACGTATTGTTGTCGGCATGTCCGGCGGTGTGGACTCATCGGTAACGGCCTGGCTGCTGAAGCAGCAAGGCCACGAGGTTATCGGCGTGTTCATGCAAAACTGGGAAGACGATAACGACGACGAATACTGCTCCATCAAGCAGGATGCGCTGGACGCGATGAGCGTGGCCGACATTGTCGGCATCGATATGGAAATCGTGAACTTCGCCAAGGAATACAAAGACCGCGTGTTCTCGTACTTCCTGAAAGAATACTCGGCCGGGCGCACACCGAACCCGGACGTGCTGTGCAACGCAGAGATCAAGTTCAAGGCTTTCCTGGACTACGCCATGGCCATGGGTGCCGACTGCATCGCCACCGGCCATTACGCACGCAAGCTGGAACAGGGCGGCGTGCACTACCTGATGAAGGGCGTGGACCACACCAAGGACCAGAGCTACTTCCTGTACCGCCTGCAGCAGCACCAGCTGGCGCGCGCGATATTCCCGCTGGGCGATATCCATAAAACCGAAGTACGCCGCTTGGCCGAAGAGGCCGGCCTGCCCACTGCGGGCAAAAAAGACTCCACCGGCATCTGCTTTATCGGCGAGCGCCCGTTCCGCGAGTTCCTGCAGCGTTACCTGCCCACCAAGCCGGGCGAGATGATCACACCGGACGGCAAGGTCGTGGGCGAACACGTGGGCCTGATGTTCTACACCCTGGGCCAGCGCAAAGGGCTGAATATCGGCGGCGCCAAGGATGGTACCGGCGACCCGTGGTTCGTGGCGGGCAAGGACATGGCGGCCAACCGCCTGATCGTAGTGCAGGGCCACGACCACCCGCTACTGCTGAAGCCTACGCTGCAAATGGACGACCTGTCGTGGACGCTGCCGCACACCCCGGCTGCTGGCGACTACGCTGCCAAAAACCGCTATCGTATGGCCGATGCGCCGTGCAGCCTGTCGCCAGTAGTAGATGGCAAAGCCACGCTGACCTTCCGCGACAAACAGTGGGCAGTCACACCCGGCCAGTCTGCCGTGCTGTACGACGGCGATATCTGCCTGGGTGGCGGCATCATCCAGTAAGCTAGCCAGCGCACACTCAGGCCCCGGCCTGCTGTGATTTATGCAAACTGGGGATATGACCCTATGATGCAATATCACTGCAACGGGGCCTTTATCATGTCATCGTTACGCCATATCGCCTGGCTGTGTTTATTGCTTAGCAGCTGCAGCCTGGCCAGCACCCTTATCCGCTACCCGCTTCTGGCTACCGCCTACGACCCGCAACAACAATACATGCTGGCGCTACTGCGCCTGGCCTGCAACAAGGCCGGCGCAGACTGCAAGCTGCAGGCAGCCCGCTCCATGGTACAAAGCCGTGCCATCCTGCAGCTGCAACGCCCTGGCAACAGCATCGACCTGCTATGGACCATGACCAGCAAGGAGCGCGAACGCCAGCTTCTGCCGGTACGCATCCCGCTGTACAAGGGCCTGATAGGCTGGCGCATTGCGCTGCTGGGAGAAGGCCGTGAGCAATTGCTGGCCGACGTCAAAAACATTGGCGACTTGCGCGCCTTCAGCGCCGGCCAGGGCCACGATTGGCCGGACGTCAGCATCCTGCGTGCCGCCGGGCTGACCGTGCTGACCTCGTCCGACTACGAGCCGCTGTTCAGCATGCTGAACCAGCAGCGTTTCGACTACTTTCCCCGTGCGGCCATCGAGGTAGAAAACGAATACCTGGCGCATCGCAACAGTGGCATCAGCATCGACCCGTACATCCTGATCCACTACCCCACGGCGTTTTACTTTTTTGTAGCGCCGAGCAACAAGGCGCTGGCCACCCTGCTGGAAACCGGGCTGGAGCGCGCCATCAGCGACGGTAGTTTCGAGCACTTGTTCCGGCAGTTTCACGCTGGCACCCTGCGGCGGCTACAGCTGGACAAGCGGGTGATCATCCGGCTTGGCAACCCCTTGCTACCGGCCGAAACACCGCTACAACGCAAAGAGCTGTGGTACAGCCCCTAGCCAAGCGTGCGCTGAAAACAACAAGGCCGCGCCCTTAGGCGCGGCCTTGTCGCGTGGCCAATGCCCTGGCGCATCAGCCTTTCAGCTGTGCATGCCAGGCCTGCAATGCGGCCAACTGCTTGCGGATATTGTCCTGGATCGTCGCATCCAGCAGGTTGCCATCACCGTCAAACCCGCCGGCAAACGCATTGGCAAACACCTCGGGCTGGTTCAGCACGTGCAGGTTCAGGTACACACACACCTGGCGCAGATGGTACTGCGCACGCGAGGTACCCATACCGCCACCCGCCCCCATAATGGCCGCCGGCTTGCCCGCCAGCAGCGTATTGCCCGGCTCGCGCGAGGCCCAGTCCAGCGCGTTTTTCAGCGCCGGGGCAATGGAGTAGTTGTACTCGGGGCAGGCAAACAGCAGCGCATCGGCAGTGGCCAGCTGGCCCAGCAGGCGCTGCACGGGGGCTGGCTTGTCGCTGATATCGGCGTTGTAAAACGGCATATCGGACAGGTCGGCAATGGTCAGCTGCATGCCTGCCGGCAGGTTGGCCGCAGCGTAGCGCAGCAGGCCTTTATTGGCGGACTTCTGGCGCAGGCTGCCACAAATGGCAACAACATTCAGGCTCATGGCGTACTCCTTCGTGGTGACTCATCAGGTATACGCCATCACCGCGTCATTCGCCAGCCTGACATCAGGCCGCAATGGCGACCATATCCAGCTCCACCGCCGCGTTCTTGGGCAGCTGGTAAACGCCCACCGAGGTACGCACGTGTACGCCGGCCTCGCCCAGCAGCTGGTACAGCAAGGCTGAAGCCGCGTTGGCCACCTCGCTCTGGCGGGTATAGTTGGCCGCACTCTGCACGTACACGTTCAGGCGCAGGATGCGCGCTACCCGCTCCAGCGAGCCCAGGTGCTGGTACAGCAGCACCAGCGCGCGCAGGCAGGCGATGTGCGCTGCGCGGCAAGCCTCGGCTTCGCTACAGCTCTCCCCCACGCGACCGCACACTACCACCTGGCTGCCCACACGCGGAATCTGGCCGCTAATGTGGATCTCCTGCCCGTGTTGCAGCAGCGGTACGTACTGCCCGCCGATCTGCAGCGCCTCGTGCAGGTCCAGCCCTGCTGCCACACAGCATGCGGCCAACTGTTGGTCCCGGTTCACAGCACGCTCCTTAATGGTTTACTACCGGCAGCGGCTCGACTTTGCGCAGCTGCCAGGTCAAGTACAGACACAGACACAACAGTGCACCGATCAGCCCGGCCACGCCCCGCCAGCCGTCCAGCCGCCACATCAGGCCGGAGCCACTACCGATAAAGGCCGAGCCCAGGTAATACGACGTCAGGTAAAACGCCGAAGCCAGCGCACGGGCATGCTGCACGCGGCGGCCAACCCAGCTGGCCGCCACCGAGTGCGCGGCAAAGAAGCCAAAGGTAAACAGGGCCACACCGGCCACCACCAGCCACAGGTTGTGGCTCAGCGTCAGCAGCAGTGCAGGCAGCATCAGCGCCACCGTTTTCCACAACACCACACGGCGGCCATGGCGGTCGGCCCAGCGCCCGCCCAGATTGGACGACACCATCCCCACCACATACAGCAGAAAAATCAGGCCGATAGCGCTCTGCGACAGGCCGAACGGCGCGGCCTGCAGGCGGAAGCCCAGGTAGTTGTACAGGCTGACAAAACCGCCCATCAGCATGAAGCCCAGCAAAAACAGGCGCGACAAACCAGGGTCACGCCAATGCTGACGGCTATCGGCCAAGACGCTGGCAAGCGATACCGGGCGCGGCACAAAGCGGCGCGACGGCGGCAGCAGCTTCCAGAACAGCAGCGCGGCCAGGGTACCCATCACCGCCAGCGCCAGCAGCCCGGCCTGCAAGCCCCAGGCGTCGGCCACCACCGCCGCCACGTAGCGCCCGCTCATGCCACCCAGCGCGTTGGCCGCAATGTACAAGCCCACCGCGCGCCCTAGCGACTCTGGCGCCAGCTCTTCGGACAGATAAGACAACGCCAGCGCCGGTAAACCCGCCATCAGTACACCAAATAGCGCCCGCCACCACAGCAGCCAGCCAAAACTGCTGCTCCACACCGCCAGCCAGGACAGCAGCACCCCGCCGGCCAGCGAAGCCACCATCAAGGGCGTGCGGCCAACCTTGTCGGCCAGCAGGCTGGCCGGAATCAGCAACAGCGCCATGGGCAAAGTGGCAGAGGACAGCACCGCACTGGCCGCCGCGGGCGACAGGCCATACTGTGCGGCAAACAGAGGCATCAGGGGTTGCACGCCGTACAGCAGGGCAAACGTCGCAAAGCCGCCAATCGCCGCCGCCCAGGTGGCACGCCACCAGGCGGCAGAGCCAGCGTGATGCGGGGTAGTATCGCCGGCTACACGGGCCAGCACAGCAGAAGCACAAGACATGATCCGACACCTTGTCAGGGAATGGTGTCAGCCTAGGCTTGGCGTATGGCAACGTCCAATATATATTTCAATAAGCATTAATACATTGAAAGTATCAAATGGAGCTGCGACACCTGCGCTATTTCGTGGCGGTAGCCGAAGAACTGCATTTCACCCGCGCTGCCGAGCGCCTGCACATGGCACAGCCGCCGCTTAGCCAACAGATACGCGCACTGGAAGACGAGCTGGGCGTGAGCCTGTTCGAGCGGCACCAGCGCGCGGTCAAACTTACCGCTGCCGGCGAGCGCTTCCTGCTACGCGCGCGCGCGCTGCTGGAGGGCGCCAGCCAGGCCGCCGATGAAGCACGCCGTGCCGCCCGTGGCGAAATTGGCGAGCTGAATATCGGCTTTACCTCCTCGCTGCCGCTGATGTCGCTGCTGCCGGCCGCACTGCAGCGCTTTCGCCAGCAACACGGCAACGTCACCCTGCACTTTCACGAAGAATTCACCCGCGAGCAGTTCCAGCTGCTGGGCAGCAACAAGCTGGACGTGGGCGTGGTGCGCTTCAATGGCGAAGAGGACACGCCGGGGATGGCGCTGCGCGAAGTGCGGCGCGACCGCCTGTGCGCGGTACTGCCGCGCAACCACCCGCTGGCGGCCAGCAGCGGCATTGCCCTGACACAGCTGGCTGGCGAACGCATCATCGGCTACCCGTCCAGCACCGGCAACTGGCTCACCCGCCGCCTGGAAAAACTGGCACGCGAGGCAGGTTTCGAGTGGCGCGTCCACCAGCTGGCCGGCGAAGCCACCACCCAGATCGGCCTGGTGGACGCCGGGCTGGGCGTAGCGGTGCTACCGGCGCCGCTGCAGTGCGTGCAGCTGCCCGGCATCTGCTACGTGCCGCTGCTGGATAGCCACGCCTATATGACGCTGACCGTGGCCTGGCGCGAACGCGACACCTCGCCGCTGGTTGCCGCCTTTGTGGACGCCATGCTGGCCGCCGGCGCGGCCGCGCCCCAGCCTTAGCCGGCACGCAAAAAAGCCGGTGCACAGGCACCGGCTTTGGCACTACCCGATAAGGCTACCCGCTTACAGGGCGGCGCGATAAATCGCCTCAACCTCGGCCTGCGTAGGCTGCACCGGGTTGGTCAGGCCGCAGGCGTCTTTCAGCGCGTTGGCCGCCAAGGTCGGGATATCGGCATCCTTCACACCCAGCTGGGTCAGGCCGGCCGGAATACCCACATCTGCCGCCAGCTGACGGATGGCTGCCAGTGCTGCCTCGGCGCTGGCTTCCGCACCCAGCGCTACCGCCACGTCCGCCAGGCGGGCCGATGCGACGCGGGCATTGAACGCCTGCACATGCGGCAGCAACACCGCATTACATACACCGTGCGGCAGGTCGTAGAAACCGCCCAACTGGTGCGCCATGGCGTGCACATAGCCCAGCGACGCATTATTGAACGCCATACCGGCCAGGAACTGGGCGTAAGCCATCTGCTCGCGCGCCTCCATGTCCTTGCCATTGCTGACGGCCGCGCGCAGGTTGGCCGCAATCAGGCTCACCGCTTTCAGCGCGCAGGCGTCGGTAATCGGGTTGGCCGCGGTGGAGACATAGGCCTCCACCGCGTGCGTCAGCGCATCCATACCGGTGGCGGCGGTCAGGCTGGCCGGCATGCCAACCATGGTTTCCGGGTCGTTCACCGACAGGATGGGCGTGGTGTGTTTGTCCACAATCGCCATTTTGATATGGCGCGATTCGTCGGTAATGATGCAGAAGCGCGTCATTTCGCTGGCGGTACCGGCGGTGGTGTTAATGGCCACCAGCGGCAGCTGCGGCTTGGCCGACTTGTCCACGCCTTCGTAATCCTGGATTTTGCCGCCGTTCACCGCCACCAGCGCGATGGCTTTGGCACAGTCGTGCGGCGAGCCGCCACCCAGCGAGATCACGCTGTCACAGGCTTTATCCTGCAGCAGGGCCAGGCCGGCATTCACGTTAGCCGTAGTGGGGTTAGGCTGCACACCGTCAAACACGAAAGACTGGATGTCCGCTGCGGCCAACTGCTGTTGCACTTGGGCGACCAGGCCGGCTTTCACCAGGCCGCCGTCGGTCACGATCAGGGTGCGGCGCAGGCCGCGGGATTGCATGGCATCCACTGCTTTTTGTACGCTACCGGCGCCCATCAGGTTGAGTGCGGGGATGTGGAATTCGCTAACAGCCATTTTATTGCCCTTTCATGAAAACGATCTCATGCCTGCAGGCTACGCTTTCTGGCCAAGCGCTCTTTGCGCCAAATCAAGTGATACACACGCAACAAATTATATTACTCGGCAATGAACTTTCACCTATCAAGCCTGTCACGCTGGAAAACACCCCACAGCAGTCCATGCCAACGGCACTCCACACTAGCTAGCTTTTCGCTGCTTATCGAAAAATAATGAAATCGATACCAACACAGTAGCAGGCAGAAAAATGCCGCCCGCAGGCGGCACGTTGTCACCACGTCAACGGGACTAGCCACACGCCCCGACGTGGCCGCAGGCGGTGCAGAACTCGCAGCCGTCTTTCTTGATCAGCGCCCGGTTACCGCACTCGGGGCAGGCTTTGCCCGCCATGGTTGCGGCCGCAGGGCTGACCACGCTGTTACCAAACAGCTCGCCCTGCTCCGGCACCATCACGCCCATATCCTCTACCGGCACACCTTCCTCGCTGAGGATGCCCAGCATGGCGTAGCGGTGGATGATCAGCCGCGCCAGATACGCCTCGGTAGACGGCCAGCTTTGCGACTTGTCGCTGCCCGGTGTGCGGGCAAAAAAGTCGGCCTGAGGCTCGGCATAGCTTTGCAGCTTGCGCAGCTTCATGCCTATCCACGCCGGGTCGATCACGCGCATGTCCAGGCTGAGCATCTTGCACAGCCCGTCCAGCTCGCGCGGGTAGTGGCCGGCCAGCCACATGGAGTACGGCCGGCGCTGGCCATTGGGCAGCACCAGCTCTTTCACGAACAGGGCAAAATCGTCGCCGGTTTGCGGGTTGACCACATCCACCGACCAGCTGATGGTGCCATCGGCACCGGATTTGGGCTCCTTGCGGGCAAACAGCGCGTCCATTACCGGCGTGGCGTCGCCGTCGGCGCCTTCCAACGCGCCCAGCTGTGCCACGCGGTATTTCACCACGCGCGCCAGCGCGGCGGCGGCGGCGCTGCTCTGTAGCGCACCATCGGCCAGCTCCACCCGGTAGTGGCGGTCGCCACGGGTGGCGGCCAGCGCGTCCAGCTTGGCGGACAGCCAGGCGCGGTCGCGGCAGCGCATGTCCATGGATAGCGTTTTGGCGATGGCGCCCAGGCCACGCGGCACGTCGCCGTTGACCCAGCATTCGAACGGCAGCGCGGCTTCGCCCGGCTGGCTGCCATCGATATGGCCCACCATCACGGCAAAATCGCCCTCCTCGCCTTCTACCATGAAGGTCCACGACGGGTTGCCGTGCTTGAGCTTGGGCCGGTGCGGCCACTTGAGGCTGGCCAGCGCCGGGCTGGGCGCGCTATTCAGCGTGATGCGGCGGTCCGGGTCGCTCTGGTTCAGGTCTTGCGGCAGCGTCTGGCTGCCAGGGTTGGCCGCAGCCGGCGCCACCGACAGCACCGAGCCCAGCACGCTATTGGGGCGGTAGGTAGTAATGCCTTTCAGCCCGGCGCGCCAGGCTTCCAGGTACAGGCTTTCGAAGTCGTCAAACGGGTAATCGGCCGGCACGTTCACCGTTTTGGAGATCGCCGTATCGATAAACGGCGCTACCGCCGCCACCATGCGCATGTGATCCAGTGCGCTCATCTGCAGCGCGCTGACAAAGTAATCGGGCAGCGCGCTGGTATCGCCACCTTGCATGCGGTACACGCGGTAGGCGTGGTCTTCTACCAGGTACTCCTGCTGGCTGCCGTCGGCCATGCGTTTTTTGCGGGTGTAAAACCAGCTGAACGGCGGCTCGATGCCGTTGGACGCATTGTCGGCAAAGGCCAGCGAGATGGTGCCGGTAGGTGCAATCGACAACAGGTGCGAGTTGCGGATGCCGTGCTGGCGGATGCGCGCCTGAATCGCTGCCGGCAAGCGGCTGGCGCAGTGCGGCGCCGCCAGGTAGCGCTCGGCGTCAAATAGCGGGAACGCGCCCTTCTCGATGGCCAGGTCTACCGAGGCATCGTAAGCGGCGTCGCGCATGCGCTCGGCGATGCTGGCGGCCAACCTTCTGCCCTCTTCGCTGTCGTAGCGCACGCGCAGCATGATCAGCGCGTCGCCCAGGCCGGTAAAGCCCAGCCCGACCCGGCGCTTGTTTTGTGCTTCGCGTTCTTGCTCCACCAGCGGCCATACGGTGAGGTCCAGCACGTTGTCCAGCATGCGGATGGCGGTGCGCACCACTTGCTCGAAGGCGGCGTAGTCAAAGCTGGCGTGCTCGCCAAACGGCTGGCGCACAAAGCCGCACAGGTTGATGGAACCCAGGTCGCAGCAGCCGTAGTCGGGCAATGGCTGCTCGCCGCACGGGTTGGTGGACTCGATCACTTCGCAGTACGACAGGTTGTTGTCGGCGTTGATCTTGCTCATGAACAGCACGCCGGGCTCGGCGTGGTCGTAGGTGCTGTGCATGATCTGCTGCCACAGCTCGCGCGCACGCACGGTGCGGTATACCCACTGCCCGTCTTCGCGCTGGTAGCTGCCGGGGAAGGCGCTGTTGGCCGGAGCTACCGCGTGGGTCAGCGGCCAGTCGCCGTCGGCCTCTACCGCCTGCATGAAGGCGTCGGACACACCTACCGACATATTGAAATTGCGCAAATCGCCCTGGTCTTTGGCGTGGATGAAGTCTTCGATATCAGGGTGGCTCACGTCCAGCACGCCCATTTGCGCGCCACGGCGGGCACCAGCCGACTCTACTGTTTCGCAGCTGCGGTCGAACACCCGCATATAGGAAACCGGGCCGGAAGCGCGGCTATTGGTGCCCTTGACCTGGGCGCCACGCGGGCGGATGCGGCTAAAGTTGTAGCCCACGCCGCCGCCACGGCGCATGGTCTCGGCCGACTGCAGCAGCGCCTCGTAAATGCCGACCTTGCCGTTTTCGGTTTGCGAAACCGCATCCCCCACCGGCTGCACAAAGCAGTTGATGAGGGTGGCTTTGAGGTCGGTACCGGCGGCCGAGTTGATGCGCCCGCCTGGAATGAAGCCTTGGTCCAGTGCGGCAAAGAACAAGGGCGCAAAACGCGCCGGGTCGCTCTCCAGCTCGGCCAGCGCCCGCGCGACGCGCTGGCGTACCTCGCTCATGCTCTGTTCGCCGTTCTTGGCGTATTTCTCCAGCAGCACTTCACGCGAAATGTCTTGTTCCACCCATGCCATTGCCTGCTCCCTTTTCATGACCACACCACCATATGTAGCACCCCAAGTGGCAGATTACACAATTTTTAGTGGTACAGGGCATTGATGGGGGTCAAGGGCGGAGCGGGCATTCACGGCCAGTATTGCTGGCGCAACTGCTCGTACTCCGGCGAGGCACGCAGCTGGCCTAGCGCATGGCTCCATGCGCCGCCCGCCAAGCCGACGACACCAGATCAGAAACGAAAACGCCTCCCGCAGGAGGCGTCAGCAATGACAAGCTGGCTATTACGTCTGGAAACGGTTTACCGAGGCGCGCAACACTTCGGCTTGCTGATGAATGGCATTGACCTGCTCTACCGCGTGGCTGGCAGACGACAAGGCATCTTCCACCACACCGGCAACCTGTTCCACGCTGCCGGCAATGCTGGTACCGGCCTTGCTCTGCTCCGACATGGCCAGTGCCACCGAGCGGATGCGGCTGAGCGAATCCTGCGCACGGCCGTTAATGGCCTGCAGTGCGCTGGATGCTTCTTGCACGCGTGTAACGCCTTGCTCCACCACCGGGGCAATGCTTTGTACCTGGCCAGAGACGGCGCCGGTATCGGTTACCACGGCTTGTACGATGGACGAAATTTCGTCGGTTGCCAGCGCGGTACGCTCGGCCAGCTTGCGCACTTCGTCGGCCACCACGGCAAAGCCGCGCCCGGTTTCACCAGCGCGGGCCGCCTCGATGGCCGCATTCAGCGCCAGCAGATTGGTCTGGTTGGCAATTTCACGGATGGTTTCGGCAATACCGCTGATATGGCGGGTACGTTCGGACAGCGAGTGCACCTGGTTATTTACCTCGCCAATCTGGCTGGCGATCAGCTCGATGTGGCGGCTGGCTTCGCTGGTGAGGGCCGTACCGTTAGCGGCCTCTTCTACCGTGTGGCGGGCGTCATTTTCGTTATCACGGGCACTGGCCGTGACGTGGTCGATACTGACCGACAGCTGCTCGATGGCGGCGGCGGCCGAGGCAGTAGACTCGCTGGCATTGTGCGACACGCTTTGCAGGTGGCCCATGTGCTGCTTGAGCTGGGTACCGGCGTCGGCAATGTCGTGGCTGCCGGTGCGGATATCGGTAATGATCTGCGCCAGTTTGTGTTGCATGGCGTGCATGCTGCCCAGCAAGCTGTGCGACGGGCCATTGACCACGATTTTTTCAGTCAGATCGCCCTCGGCAATGCGGCGCACTACCGCTGCGGCGTAGGCCGGGTCACCGCCCAGCGAGCGCAGTATGCTGCGCGACAGCAGCCAGGCCAGTACGCCTACCGCCACAATGCCGATGACCACAAACAACAGCATCCAGCGTGCTTCGCTCCAGAAAATCTCGTCGATATCATCTACAAAAAAGCCGGTGCCAACCACCCAGCCCCAAGGCTGGGCGCGTACCACGCCGTTCAGTTTCGGGATATCCACATCGCTACCCGGGCGGGCGGCTACCACGTACACCATGCCGTACTGTGCCTTGGTCAGCGCTTCGGCGTACACCTCTACCGAGGTGCGGCCATCCGGCCCTTTGCCCCCATCGTCGTATTTGCCGATGCGGGACTCTTTCGGGTGGTACAACATCACATTGCCGCTGTCGCGCACAAAGAAATACACCTCGTTGGTGCGCACCATGGATAGCGCTTTCAGCGCTTGCTGCTTGGCCTCGGCCTCGGGCAGCTTGCCTTCGGCTGCCAGCTTGGCATGGCGCTCCACAATATTTTCTGCCACTTGCAGCAAGTGGGTGATCTGGGTTTCTTTTTCGTGCAGCAGACCCTGCTTTTTGAAATACAGCGACATGCCACCTAGCAGCAGCAGGCCAAACAAACTAGCCAAAGTAAGAATCAGCAGGCGTGTAGACAGCTTCATCGGGGTGTTTCCTCTCTTATTTATCATTATCGGCTTGCGCATACAGCGGCCAGCGCATCAGAACAGGCATGAGCATCAGCCGCCATTGGGGATACCCGCAGCTTGGCACCGTTTTATTGCCATTGTTGTGGTATGAACCAGCACAGTGCATTAGGCAAGCCGGCTTGCACCAAGCTTGCCATTATTTGCTGTCAGCATGCTTTCAACTCCCCTGCCCTGCAGGGCAGGCATCGCAAGGCGATAGCGGGCAATAACACTTGGCGGGCGGTACTTATTGCAGCTTCAGCAATAGCGGCACGCCATCGGCAGCGGGCTTTACCGGCTCGGGTGCCAGCACCGTGATGCGCTCGGCCAAGCCAGGCTGCGCGGCCAACAGTAGCTGGCGTGCGGCGCTGGCGCGGGCATCGGCCAGCGCTTGCAGCGCTTTGTCGTCTACCTGGCGGGCAGCCAGCAGCTCGGCGCGCATGGTTTGCGCCCGTGCCGGCGTGTCTGCCGTGGTGGCTACCCGTTTCAGCCAGGCAATACGGCCGAACTGCACGCTGTAGGCGTCACTTACCGCGCTACGCACGGCCGGGTCGCCCAGGTCGGGCACCGGCAGTGGCTCGTCGGCGTGCAGCTTGTAAGCGGCACGCCGCAGGATGTCGCTATCCACCTGCTGCCGTGCCAGCGCAGTGGCGTCGCCAGCTGCGTCGTAGCCGCCGCCCAGCGCCAGCTTCAGTTTGGGGCGCTTGGCCAGCAGATCGGCCAGCTTGTGCAGTTTTTCGCGCTCCGGCGGCGGGATGCGGTCGTCGCCGGCGTCGGCGTAGATTTCGTCAAAGCCCTCGCCGCCAAACAGCGCGCGGAACGGCGCGGTGGCCACCTTCACCAGCACATTGCGCAGCGCCTGCCACACCAGGTGGCCGTAGCTGAAGTCCGGCGCGTCCAGGCTGCCGGCCACCGGCAGCGACAGATCGATACGCCCGTCGCTGTCTTCCAGAATGGCCACCGCCAGCCGTAGCGGCAGGCGCGTGCCCTGGTAGTCGGCCACTTCTTCGCCCAGCTGGATGTTGTCCACCACCATGCGGTTGTCGCCCTTTAGCTGGCGGTCTTGCAGCAAGTAGCGCAGCTCGGTGCCGAGGCGGCCATCGGTAATCTTCCAGCCGGCAAAGGTCATCGCGTACGGGTTGAGGCTGCCCAGCGGGATGTTGCGGAAGTTCAGCGCCATGTCCAGGTCGCGGGTCACGTCCAGTGGCGACAGGCTGCCACGGATGCGCACGTCGCCGTACTGGTCCACGCGGCCATCCAGCGCTACCGTGCCACGACGGCCAGGCTGGCTGGACAAGCCCAGCACGCTACCGGACAGGCTATGGATGCGGGTGCCGAAACCGGGGTTGAGGCCACGGTCGGCAAAGTCCAGCCGCGCGTCACGCACGCGTACCGCACGCACATCCACCACCGGCACGACAGCCGGTTTAGCCGCAGGGTTGGCCGCTGGCGATGCCGTCTCAGGAGCAGGCTGCGCTTTCAGCACGTGGGCAAAGTTGGGGACGCGCTGTTCGTCCAGAATGAAGCGCAGCTGCGGCGACACCAGCCGTACGTCGCCCACGCTGATGCGCTGCGGCCGTGCACGGATGCCATCCAGCTGCAGGCGCTGCCAGCCCAGCAGCGGTTCACGCTGGCCGGGTTCGTACAAGGCCAAATGTGCCAGCGCCAGCTGGCCGTCGGCCTGCCAGCGCCGGTTTTTCCAGCTGCCTTTGAGCTTGGCCGACAGCTCGCCACCACCAAAACGCAGCGTGGTGGCGTCCAGCGCGTACGGCGCCACGCCGTGTAGCGGCAGCTTGCGCGCGTCCAGCGTGGCGCCTATGTCTTGCAGGTTGGCCGCCAGCTGCGCCTGCAGCGCCAGTTGGCCACGGCCCAGCCGCGACTGCCAGTCCAGCGCAAAGCCCTGCTGCGGGCTGCCCTGTACCTGCACGCGGTCCAGCGCCAGCTGTAGGGCCACCGGCTGCGCGGTAGTGGCGTCGCGCCAGCGCAGTTGGCTGTCGCTTAGCGTCAGCTGCGGGTAGCGCAGTTGCCAGGCCGGTGTGGGCGTGCGGTCGGCATATGTCGGTACCGTGGCCGCTGCCGGCTGCGGGTGGCGGCGCAGCAGACGTTGCCAATCCAGCTCGCCCTGTTTGTCACGCGCGGCGGCCAACTGCAAGCCGCGTAGCTGGATATCGCCGATTAACAGCTGATGCTTGGCCAGGTCGGCACTGCTGGCGGCCACGTCCAGCACGGCCAGGCGGGCCTGTGGTGGCTGGCGGCCGCTGGCCAGTGCCAGGTCGCGCAGCGCCAGCGTGGCCTTATCCAGTGTCACGCCGCCGTCAGCGCCAATGGTTAGCGCAGCCTGCAAGCGTTGCAGCGTCAGGCTAGCGCTAAGCGGGCTGACAAAGCGCCGGTCGGTAGCGCGCAGCTGCCAGTCCTGCAGGGTGATGGCGGGTAGCTGCAGCTGCCAGCCGGGGCTGGCTGCCGGTTTGGCTGCCGGTTTGGCCTGGGCGGCGGGCGGTATGGCGGCCAGCCAGTCGGCACGGCCGTGGCGGTCCAGCACCGTGGCCAGCTCGGCACCGCTGAGCGTCAGCTGGCGAATGGCCAGCCGGCGCGATGCCAGGTCGAACTGGCCGCCGCCCAGCGTCAGGCTGGCCAGTTTGAACGGGCTGCCGCTAGCCGGCGCCTGCAGCGCCAGCCCTTGCAAGTTGGCCGCAAAACCCTGGCTGCCCAGCTGTAGCGTCTGGCCCTTGAGGTCTAGGTGATACGGCACGCTCAGGCCCAGCTTGCCGGCCGGTGCGGCCAACTTGAGGTGGGGCTGCACGTAGGGCCACACCGCGGCCAGCGTCAGGTCGCGCACCTTCAGCACGCCGTCGGACTGTAGCGGTTGCAGCTGCAGGCTGCCCTGCCAGTCCAGCTGCGTACCGTCGTCCAGCGCGGCGGCCAGCCGGTAGCGGCCATCGCTGCCGGGTAAGGTGGACAGGTTTTTGAGCTGTAAGTCCAGCGGTAGTAGCTGGCGCTGCAGCCCGCCGGCCAGCGCGTCCTGCAGCTGGATACGGCCTTCTTTGATAGCCAGGCGGGCGATCAGCAGCTTCACCGGCTCGCTATCCTTGGGCTCTGCCTTGGCCGGGCCGGCAGCGTCGGCGGCAAAGCGCGCCCAGTTCCACTGCCCGCCAGCATCGCGGCTGGCCAGCAGCTGCGGCGCATCCAGCGCGAGCTCGGCCAGCGATACCCGCCCCAGCAGCAAAGGCAGCGCGTCGGCGTCCACCCGCAAGCCTTTGGCCAGCAGCAAGGGGCTGCCGTCGCGGTCGGCCAGGCGGATGTCGCGCAAGCTCAGCCGCAGCGCCCAGGGCTCGAATACCACCTCGCCAAACGTCAGCTGACGGCCTATGCCCTGCGCCCACTGCCCGGCGTAATGCTGGATCAGCTGCGGCACGGCGGCCCAGCTGCCCGCCAGCAATACGGCTAGCGTGCCCCCTGTCCATAACAGGCGGCGCGGCCAGGGTGAGCTAGCAGGAGCGGCAGGTGGCGGTGAGGCTTCGGTCATGACGGTAACAATCTGGCGGTAAGGGTGACGAGGGCGCAAGCCACAGCATGGCCCCGTTTTTGCTGAAAGGTAATGCGGACAAGCGTTTGCCTGCATTCTATAACCTTTTCGCCACCGCCATGCGGCAACGCAAGACAGCACAACCACAAGGCTCGCCATCCGGCAGCCTTGTCACCGGAGAGCCTGCTCATGAACGATGCCCAAACCATCCAGCGCTGGCTGGACGAACACCACATTACCGAAGTGGAATGCCTGATACCGGACATGACCGGCCTGGCACGCGGCAAGATCGTGCCGCGCCACAAGTACAACGCCGCCGAGGGCCTGCGCCTGCCCGAGGCAGTGTTGATGATGACGGTGACCGGCGACTACCCGGAGCAGGACTTCACCGCCCCGGCCGACCCCGACATGCGGCTGATCCCCGACGCCGGCACCATCCGCCCGGTGCCGTGGGCCAAGGAGCCCACCGCCCAGATCATTCACGACTGCGTCAATTTCGACGGCACCCCGGCCGTACTGTCACCGCGCAATGTGCTCAAGCGCATCCTCAAACTGTACGAGCAGCAGGGCTGGAAGCCGATTGTGGCGCCGGAAATGGAGTTTTACCTGGTGCAGCTGGAGCCGGACGAAGACATGCCACTCAAGCCGCCAGTGGGCCGCACGCGCCGTACCGAGGCGGGCATGCAGAGCTTCAGCATCGACGCCGTCAACGAATACGACGACATCTTCGATGTGATGTACGACTGGTGCCAGGCGCAGGGGCTGGCGCTGGACACGCTGATCCACGAAATGGGCACCGCGCAGATGGAGATCAACCTGGACCACGGCGACCCGCTGGCGCTGGCCGACCAGGTGTTTTTGTTCAAGCGCACCGTGCGCGAGGTGGCCATCCGCAACAATATGTACGCCACCTTCATGGCCAAGCCGATGCAGGGCCAGCCCGGCAGCGCCATGCACATCCACCAGAGCGTGGTGGCGCTGGACGGCGGCCACAATATCTTCAGCCAGCCCGATGGCAGCGCCTCGCCAGCGTTCTTTCACTTTATCGGCGGGCTGCAAACCTATTTGCCGGCCGCCATGCCCTTCTTCGCCCCCTATGTAAACAGCTACCGCCGGCTATCGCGCTTTACCTCGGCACCCATCAACCTGAGCTGGGGCTACGACAACCGCACCTGCAGCCTGCGCGTGCCGCACAGCGGCCCGGAAGCACGGCGCGTGGAAAACCGCCTGGCCGGCGTGGACGTGAACCCCTACCTGGCGCTGGCGGCCAGCCTGGCCTGCGGCTACCTGGGCATGACGCAGGGCCTGCAGCCGGACGCACCGCTGGCCGGCAGCGCCTACGACCAGCCGCACCAGCTGCCGCGCCACCTGGACGACGCCATCGACCTGCTGATGAACTGCCAGCCGCTGGCCGAGCTGTTTGGCGAGCATTTCATCCAGGCCTACAGCGCCATCAAGGAAGCCGAGTACGGCGAGTACTTCAACGTGATCAGCCCGTGGGAGCGGCGCTTTTTGCTGCTGCACGTGTAGCGTAGGCAATGGCCATGCGGCCAACCTTGCAGCAAGGTTGGCCGCAGCCGTTTGCTTAGTTACTGCAACTGAGGCTGGCCACCGTCTGGCCGGCCAGGGCCAGCGTGGCCGGGTTGGCCGCACCATTGCTGATGGTGACGGTCTGTAGCGGGTAATAGCTGACCGTGGCCTGGCCGCCGGCCTTGCTCACCGACTGCAGCGCCAGCAGGCGATAGCTGCCGTCCACCTTGGGCAATAGCAGCTTGCCAGCCACCAGTTGCACATCTTGCGCATTGCGCAGGCTACTGCAGCTGACTGCCGCGCCTTCCGCCAGCAGGCTGCCACGCAACACAGTGCCACCACTCACGCCAACGGCCACGGTATGGCTGGCCACGTAATCACGCAGGGTGGCAGGCAGATTGCTGCGCCAGGTCGCATACGGGGTGTAACCGAACAGATACTGGCTGGCGGCGGCCTGGAACACGCCGGGGTTAGTGGCAATCGGCTTGCCTTTCACAGCACGCAGCACGCTGGCCACGCGGCGGCCCAGCTCCTGCGGGCCGGCGTTGGCGGTTTCCAGCTGCTTGAGCATCAGGCGGAACATCTCGTAGTAGCCGAGGTTGCCAAAACGCTGGCTGCCGATCATGCCATCCAGCCCCACATCCATCGGGTGCACGCTGTGGTCGCTGTCGGCAAACCAGCCGTCCACGTCGCTCAGCCAGCCGTCCTGGCCGGCAAAGTGCACCGCAAAACCCTCATCCAGCCACTTTTCCACCATATTCGGGCCGCCTGCTGCGGTATTGCCGGTGGCGGCGTTCACCGCCATGTGGACGGTTTCGTGGTGCAGCACCTGACGCCAGTCGTCCTCGCCCGCTGCCTGCGGGCCGCTGAAATAACCCAGGCTGCCACCGATCGCCCCGCCGCTGGCACTGCCACCGGCATTCACCGCGCTGCCATCCACGCAATACTGCGCGCGCTGGCCGGTCAGCCCGGTATCGGTTTGCACCTCGAAACGGCTGCGCTCCATGCGCAGGTAGTAATCGGCCAGCAAGGCGGCGCGGCGTTGCTGGTCGGCGCTGATGCCCTGGCCGTACATGTCCACATTGGCGGTACGGTATACGGTGGCGTTCAGCGTGCCGCGGCACAGATTGTCGTACGGGTAGGTCGGCAAGACGGGCGCGCTGGCCAGTGGCACACTGCTGACAGCGGCCTGTAGCAGGCCAGCCTGGCTGGTGATGCCGTTGTCGCCCACCGTGATGGCGCCGTAAGGGTTCGCGTCCAGCAGCGCGTCCCATCCCTTGCCGTTGGCCGCAAAGGTCTTGTCGGTACGCAGCTTGCCGGCACTGCCACCCGCAGCGCTGGTAAGCGCCAGCAAGTCACTATCGAAGCTATCCGCCGTCAGCGTCGCCAGATCGCCCTTGCCGGCCGCCAGAAAGTCATACAGCTGCTGGGTGGCCGCCTGGCCGCGGCAGGTGTCGTCGGCGCAGCGGCTGCGCAGCCATTGCCGCAGCTGGGCATTAGTCAGCTGGTTCACGTTGACGTGGGTATCGCCGGCAAATACCGGCGCGTACAGGGTGGTGCCGCCGGACTGCGCCTCCAGCACCATCGGTGCCTGCAGGCCACTCATATCTAGGCTGAATGCGCCGTTGCTGTCGCTAGTGGTGCGGCGGATCACGCCGGCGGCGTCGCGCAGGCTGATCCGCGCGCTGGCCAGCGCCTTGCCGGTGGCGGCCACGCCGCTCAGCGTGGTGGCGCTGCCGGCACTGCCTGCCGCAGGCGTGCTGCCGGTATTCGCCGTGGGGGTACCCGCAGCACCGCCCCCGCCCCCGCCGCCGCAGGCGGCCAGACAAGCCAGCGCCAGTACCAGGCCGGCGCGCTGAAAAGTATTGTTCATGTTTGTATGCTCCTCGTGGATGGGTATCGGGTTCAGAAGGCGCTGGGCAGTGGCTCGCCGGGTTTCGCGCACTTGGGCAGCGAGTCCGAGGCAAACGAGCTGGCCATCACGCAGCGGAAGCGCTTGCTGCCAACCTGGGCGTTGTAATAGATGATGGTGCCGTTCAGGCTGTTGTCGCGGCTGAGCTCGCTCACGCGCACCTGGCTGGCCGGCACCCCGAAATGCTTGGCGGTGGCGTCGGCCACCTGCTGGTCGCTGGCCACGCCAACGCCCAGCTTTTGCGCCACCACTGGCGCAAACGAGCAGGCGGCCAAGGGCAGGCAGGCCAGCAAGATACCGAGACGGCGCCAGTGCGCCAGGCGGGATAAGGGGAAAACGCTGTGCATGAAAGCCTCCGGCAGTGTTGCTTGCCCGCATGTCGCCATGACATCAGACAGACTGATTGCAATAGCAGCAGCATAAGCAGCGGGGTTTCGTGTGAAAATCACTCACCGGTTGACCCCCACCCCCTCACTTGGCACACCATGCAATTTCTCAGACACCGACACCGCTGGCCCCGCCGCGACCTGCTCATCATGGCCAGCGTGGTCGCCATTGCCCTGGCGCTGCTCTACCTGCAAGTGCTGATGCACTGGTCCTCCAGCATCCACGAGGCCAGCCGCCGCTTTCGTGACCACAAGGACAACTTTTACCGCAGCTTCCAGCAGCACCTGGACCAGTCACGCGGCGACGGTGCCAGCCTGACGCTGGCGCTGCGGCCAGACGGCAGCGTCGATAGCGCGCTGCTGCAGCGCATCTGCGGCCAACTGGCCAGCGGCACCTGGGGGCGCGCCGAGCTGGTTATTACCCGTGGCCAACACCCCGGCCGTCTGGCCTGCGGAAGCAACACCCTACAAACCCTGGCGCCGCAAGACCTACTGAACGCACAGCAACTGGCCCATGCCCGCCAGCCGCAGCCGGGGCCCGCCAGTACACGCCAGGCCAGACAAGGGCAAGACCCGATCCTGGAATGGCTGTACCCGCTGCCACACGCAGCCGGTACGCCGCTGCGGGGCTTTGTGCGCCTGCACTACCGCCTGCAAAGCGGTATCGACGCCGCCGTGCGCAGCCAGCCGGATCACGGCGAATACGCGCTGGACGTAGACAACCCGCTGTCGCCCGACGACGGCGACGACGCCTACCCGCCGGCCCCGCTACTGCAGAGTGCGCACTGGCCACCCGGGCGCTACAGCGTGGACGAGCAGCTTGGCGGGCTATCGCTGCCGCCATGGGCAACCCACTGGGACAACCTGGACTACACCGCCAGCAGCGGCCAACCCTACCGCCTTACCCTGTTCGCCCGCAGCCCGCTGCATAGCTGGCTGGTCATCGAGCCGGCAGCCATCATCGTGATCGCGCTGTCCGCTGCGCTGTTCATCGTGGTGATGGGGATGACCTGGACACTGCTGCGCACCCGCCAGCGTCTGCGCCGCGCCGCCGACAGCCGCCGCCGCAGGCTGGCCCGCCGCGCGCGCGAGCTGAAGCAGGCGCAAGAAGAACAGCAGCTGCTGGAAGCGGCGCTACTGGACACCAGCGAGCGCGAAAAACAGCGCCTGGGCAGCGAGCTGCACGACGGCGCTGGCCAGTCGCTGACCGCAGCCCGCCTGCTGGCCGACAGCCTGGCCAGCACCTTGCAGCCGCTACCGCCGGCGCTGGGCGCGCTGCAAAGCTGCCTGCAACAGGCAGTGAACGAAGTGCGGCTGGGCGCGCGCGGCCTGACGCCGGCACCGTTACTGGAAGACGGGCTGGAACCGGCGCTGCAGGCGCTGGCCAGCCAGCACGAGGGCAGCGGCGTCAGCGTGACGCTGCAGGTGCACGACACGCCGCCCAAGCTCAGCGCCGAAGCGCGGCTGCACGTGTACCGCATCGCCCAGGAGGCCATCAACAACGCCATCCGCCACGGCCAGGCCAACCACGTCACGCTGGCACTGGGCAACGCGCCATTGCTGACGGTGCAGGACAACGGCTGCGGCTTCGACCCGGCCGCCATCAGCCACGGCATCGGCCTGCGCTCGCAACAACTGCGCGCCGGTCTGCTGGGCCGCAGCCTGCAACTGCTGACCGCACCCGGAAGAGGCACCACCGTATGTCTGGCCTGATGCTGCAACACGCGCTACTGGTGGACGACCACCCCATCGTACGGCTGGGCTTGGCCGCATTACTGGGCAGCCACTGCCCGGGCGTGCGCATTGCCGAGGCCGGCAGCGTCACCGAAGCGCGCGCCGCGCTGGCCGCCACGCCACCGCAACTGACGCTGCTGGACATTAACCTGGGGCGCGGCAACGGCCTGCAACTACTGCCCGAGCTGCAGGCCGCCGGCAGCCGCGTGCTGGTGCTGTCGATACGCGACGAGGCCAGCATCATCGAACAGGCGCTGGCCGCCGGGGCAGACGGTTACCTGATCAAGGACGCGGCGGGCAAGGAGCTGGCGCAGGCGCTGGCTGCCCTGGCGCTGGGCCAGCGCTACCTGGCGCCCAATGTGGCGGTACGGCTGGCCGGCCGCCAGGGGCCGCAAGCACCACAAGGCGTGGACAGCCTGAGCGCCCGCGAGCTGGAAGTGTTCCTGCTGGTGGCGCAGGGTTTGGGCAAGGGCGAGATGGCGGCGCGGCTGGGTATCAGCGCCAACACGGTGGAAACCCACCGCCAGAAGCTGAAGCAGAAGCTGGGCGCCGATAGCCAGCACGCGCTGCTAAAGCTGGCGCTGGCGCATACCGGCCGCGCGCTGCCTACCCGCGACTGAACAGGCTGCCAGGCGAGTTGGCCGCAGCCTGCCGGCCGATAGCGTTTTACGGCCGCGTCGCCGCCAGCCGGCGTGCCACCGGCTGCCATTGCACGGTATTGCCACGCTTGAGCACGTAGGGCTTGCCCTGCTCTTGCACCTGCCAGTACTGCCACGGCAGCGCTTTGTCGCCCAGCTCGTAGTCGTAGCCGTCGTAGGCGTCTTCGCGCCAGGCGTACACCGCCCAGTGCGCGCCCTGCCCTTCAACCACCTGCAGCACGTCTTCCAGATACGCCGCGCAACCCGGGCTGCGGCGATGGCAGCCGAACTCGGCGGCCACCATGCGGCTGGCCGGAATACGGTGCGCCCGCGCCCAGTCGTGCGCCGGTGCCAGCCAGGCGGCAACAGCGCTTTTATCCCAACGCTGGCCAGCCACCACGCCGGGGTAGCGCCACGGCTGCGGCTGCTTGTGGTTTTTCGGGTTGCTCCAGGGGTAAGGCTCGTACATGTGGTAGGCGTACAGCGTGCGGGTATCGGCGCTAGGCTGCGGCCAGTAGGCCAGGCCGCCGCGGGCGCTGGCGTACCAGCTGCCGTCCAGCATGATCGGCGTTTTGGCGTCTACGCTGCGGATGGCGGCGGTGAGCTGGCGGTAGAACGCCGGCAAGTCGCGCGCACCGCCCTGCTCACGGCGGTACCAGGCTTGCAGCGCCGGCAGGCTGGCGTCCTCGGCCACGTCGCTGCCTTTTTCCGGCGCCGGCTCGTTCACCAGGTTGTAGGCGGCTACCGCCGGGTGGTCTTTCAGCTGCTGCGCCAGGTCGCGCCAGAAGTCGGCGCTTTGCTGCCAGTAGCGCTTGTCCTGCCACAGGCGGCCGTCAAAGCGGTTGCCGTTATTCTGTCGCCAGCGCATGCCGGGCAGGCTCAGCGGAGCGATCACCACCTTGATGCCGGCAGCGTGGGCGGCGTCCAGCGTGCGGCGCAGCGTGGCGAGGTCAGCCGCCACCAGGCCCTGGTAGCGGTCGGCGTTGCCGAGCAGGAAGTCGCGCTGCGCCGGCTGCCATTTGTCGTAGGCCAGCCGCACCCACTCCACGCCCTGGGCGCGGGCGGCGCGGTACAGGGCGGCGTCGGGCACTTGCTGGTTCATGATGTTGACGCCGTGACGCGGGCGCGCATCCCAAAAGCTGATCAGGTCGGCGGCGTGGGCCAGGTTGGCCGCCAGCAGTGCGCCAGCCAGGCACAGGCGAAGAGGAAAAGCCATCGTTTACTCCGGGTATCAGATGGCGGCATTACAGCGCAGCGCCAGCGGCGCTGTGTCAGGCGAATGTCAGAACCGCTCGCGCCAGCGGAAAGCCCAGCGCCCCACCAGCAGCGTAAAGCCGGCCACCAGCGCCACCAGCAGCCAGAAGCCGTGCGGGTTGGCCGCAAACGGAATGCCGCCCACGTTCATGCCGAAAAAGCCGGCCACCATATTGATGGGCAGCGCCAGCACGGTGACCAGCGTCAGCGTGAACAGCGTGCGGTTGGTCTGCTCGTTCAGCATGGCCGCCAGCTCTTCCTGCAGCAGCTTGATGCGTTCTACCAGCGACACCAGGTCGCCCAGCACCAGCGAAAACTCTTCGGTGGATTCGCGCAGGTCTTGCAGATCGTCGTCGTTTACCCAGGCCGGCGGCTTGTTCAGCAGGCGGAACACGGATCCCGGCTCTGGTGCCAGCAAACGCTGCAGCCGCACCAGCATGCGGCGCAGCGCGGCCAGCTCGGCCCGGCGGTCGCCCAGGCGGTGCGCCAGCAGGCTGTCTTCCAGCGCATCCACGCTGGCGGTGGTGTCGCGCACGATGCGGATCAGGATATCGGCCTGGTCTTGCAGCAGGTGCACCAGAAGGCCCAGCGGCGAGGCAAAAGCCGCGCCACGCTTGACCGAGGCGCGCAACTGGTCGATGGCACGCAGCGGTTTGAGCCGCGCGGTCACCAGCACCTGTGGCGAGGCGCAGGCCCACATGGAGGCCACGTCGGTCACGCTGCGGTCGAACTCGAACGTGACATCGTTGATCACGGCCAGCAGCGCCTGGTCCACGTGCTCCAGCCGTGTGGAGCCGGTGCCTGCGCCCAGCTGCTCGTAAAAGGCCTGCGGCAAGGCCGGCAGGCTGGCGCGCAGCCAACGCTGACAGCCGCTGTGCGACAGGTTCAGGTGTAACCAGACAAAGTGGCCAGCGGGCAGGCCGGCGGCCAACTGCTGCTGCAAGGCAGCCACGTCCAGCGCGCTGCCAGCCTGCTGCGGGGCAAAGCGGTAGGCACAAATCAGGCCTACCTGTTCTGCATCAAAACCTGCTGTTGCCGCTACCGCGCCCATGCTGCTGCCCTCGCCTGACCGCGCCCACCGCGGCAGCGGCCAGTATGCGACAAACACGTGACAACACCGTGACGGGCTGATAGCAGCCGCCTAGCGCGGCCCCACCTGGCGCTGCACCACGCGCAACACCAGCGCGCCACGCGCCTCGGCCTGCACCAGCGCCAGGCTTTGCCATTGCTCGCCGTTGGCCGCGGGCCAGCGCAGCGCCTGGCCGGGCTCGCGCCGCTGCCACCACAGCAGCGCAAAATCGCTACGCCGTAGCAGTGATTGCTCCAGCCATGGCGCCGGGCAGGCGGCACGAAGCGGTGGCAAGCGGGCCACGCCCAGCGGCTGCCGCATCAGCCAGCCCAGGTTGGCCGCAGGCGGCAATAGCAGCTGCGCCTGCCACTGGTGCTTGCCAGCCTGCAGCAGCAGGCGGTAGCGGCCACCGGCCAGCGGCGCAGCCAGATCGGGCCCGGTGAGGCGGAAATGGCGGCTGCCTTCTGCCTCGTACCGGGCACCGGCGAGCAGGTCGCTGCCGTGATCGTCCAGCAACTGCGCGCTGCGGGCGTCACCTTCGCCGCTGACGGTAACGCGGTAGCTGCGCGCCAGCGGCATGTCGCGCTGCGCCAGCTCCAGCGTCAGCGCAGCTTGCCACGGCGGCAGCTGCACGGGGGCGTCCTTGCCGCAGTGCTCGGCGGCTAGCGCCGCCAGCGCTGCCTGCCAGCTATCGCGCTGCGCCTGGCTGGCCAGTTGCGGCCAACTGGCGGCCAACGCCTGCCACGCCGCCACGGCATCACCACCAAGCAGTGCACGGTTGACGGCGTCCAGCGGCGTGGCCGCCAGGCATGGCGCGGCCAGCAGGCTCAGCAGCAGGCGCTTCATGCCGCGTGCAGCCGGTAACCGACGCCACGCAACGTCTCGATGGCGATGCCGGGCAGCTTCTGCCGCAGCTGCAGGATGTGGGTGTCCACGGTGCGGGTGCTGGGGAAGTGGTCGTAGCCCCACACCTGGTTCAGCAGCTCGTCGCGGCTCATCACGCGGCCAACCATGCGCGCCAGCGTGGCCAGCAGCGCAAACTCGGTAGGCGACAGCGCCACCGCCTGCCCCTGCCAGCTAGCGGCCTGCCGCGCCGGGTGCAGCTGCAAGGCCCCCACCTGCAGGCTGCCATCGCCCAACTGGCGCAGCTGGGCGCGGATGCGTGCCAGCAGCTCTTGGTGGGCAAACGGTTTGCTGAGGTAGTCGCGGGCACCGGCGTCCAGGCCGGCCACGCGGTCGGCCACCTCGACACGGGCGGTCAGCACGATCACCGGCAGCGCCTTGCGCGCCAGCCAGCCCGGCAGGTGGCGCAGGCTGTCGCCGTCGGGCAGGCTGCGGTCCAGAATCACCAGGTCGGCCTGGTGCCAGCAGGCGGCCACGCCGTCGGCAGCGGCCTGCCACAGGCAGGTGTAACCCTCGGCTTGCAGGTAGCGCTGCAGGCTGTCGCCCAGCAGCGGGTCATCCTCTATCAACAACAGGGTACTCATGGTGTGCTTTCCGCCTGCTGCGCCGGCAGGCAAAGGGTGAAGGTGGTGGGCGGGCCGGACAGCCGCAGCCGGCCACCCATGCGGCGCATGGCGTCGGCGACGATGCCCAGACCCAGGCCCATGCCGTCGCCGGCGCTGCCGCGCCGCAGCAGGCGGTGCAGGCGGTAATGCGGCAGGCGGCCGGCGTCGGTAACGTGCAAGCTCAGCAGGCGGCCATCCCAGGCGGCGTGCAGCCGCCACGGCGCGCGGCCATGGCGGCGGGCGTTGGCCAGCAGGTTGTCCAGGCACAGCGTCAGCCAGTACGGGGTGAGCAGCAGGGTCACATCCTGTTGCAGGCAGTAGTGGCACTGGTGGCGCTCGGCCACGCCGTCCAGCCAATCGGCCAATGGCACCGGCTGCAAAGCCTGCGCGAACTGGCTGGCACCCAGGTAGTGGCGGCTGGCCTCGGCCAGCTGGCGCAAACGCGCCACGCCACCGGCCAGCTGGCCAAAGCTGTGCTGTGCGGCAGGCGGTAGCAGGTCGAACTGCCCACGCAGCTGCTCCACCACGCCGGCCAGGCCGGTGATGGGCGTACGCAGCTCGTGGGTCAGCAATTGCAAGGCACGGCGGCGTTCGCGCTCCAGGCGGCGGCGCTGCCAGGCCAGCCACAGCAGGCTGCCCGCTGCGGCCAACACCAGCAGCCCGGCTAGCAAGCGCCACGGCCACGGGCTGGCTGGCAGCGGCTGCAGGCAATCGCGCCCCAGCCGCGCCTGGCAAGCGGCGCTGCCTTCGGCCGCCCACTGCCAGCCCAGCTCGGCCAGCAGCGGCTGCCACTGCACGGCACGGTACTGCCGCCAGTGGCCATCGTGCAGCCACCACAGGCTGTCGTCCTGCCGCAGCCAGCGCTCGCCGGCCAGCAGCGCATCGAGTTTGTCGTCGGACAGCGCGGCCAACGGTGCCAGCGCGTCGCTGCGCTCGCGCAGATGCAGGCCGGCAGCCGGTGCGCCTTGCGGCCAACGCTGGCGCCACACGCCGGCACTGCTGCCGCCCAGCGGGTGTACCGGGTGCGCCACCCACCAGGCGGCGGGCAGGGGTTGGCCGCGGCAATAGGCACGGGCGAACTGCTGCCACGCCGCCGGCACCGCGCCCAGGCTGCCCTGGCACTGCTGCTGGTAGTGCGCCAGCTGGCGCAGGGCCAGTAGCGGGTAATCGCCCCACGCCGGTTGCAGGCTGCGCGGCTGCAGCAGCGCCTCCGGCAAGGCCTGCAAGGCAGCCAGCGGTACCGACGCCACCGGGGCCACCGGCTGCAAGCGCGCGGCCAGCGCCTCGGCAGGCGCAGCGACGGGCGGTGCGGCATGGGCGGCGTGGCCAAGCAGCCACAGGATAAGCAGGCGTTTCATCTGCTCATTATATGGCGGCGCGGCCAGGCTGCTGCACGCTGCAACGCCGGCAGCAGGCCGCTATACTGGCGCCCTGTCACCCAGCCGGTATCTGCCATGCATTGCTCCCTGTTCTGCCGCGTCATCGATAACTACGGCGATATCGGCGTGTGCTGGCGCCTGGCGCGCCAGCTGGTACACGAGCACGGCTGGCACGTCACACTGTGGGTGGACGACCTGGCCAGCTTTGCCCGCATCGCCCCGGCGCTGGACATGGCACCAGCCTGCCAGCGGCTGGATGGCATCGAGGTACGGCACTGGGCCGACCCGCTACCGGCAGACGCCGCCGTGGGCGATATCGTCATCGAAGCTTTTGCCTGCGAGCTGCCGGACAGTTATCAGCAAGCGATGGCCGCGCAAACTAGGCGCCCGCTATGGCTGAACCTGGAATACCTGTCCGCCGAAGACTGGGTAGAAGGCTGCCACGGCCTGCCGTCGCCGCACCCGCGCCTGCCGCTGCAAAAGTACTTTTTCTTCCCCGGCTTTACCCCACGCACCGGCGGCCTGCTGTGCGAGCAAGCCTTGCTGGCCGAGCGCGACGCGTGGCAGGCCGACACCGCAGCACAGCACGCCTACTGGCAAGCGCGCGGCGTACCGCCCTGCCCAGTCGGCGGCGTGCGCTACAGCCTGTTTGCCTACGACAGCCCGGCGGCAGCGCAGTGGGTGCAGCAGCTGGCCGCCGGCAGCCAGCCGGTGCAGCTGCTGCTACCGATGGGCAAGGTGGTGCCGGACGTGCTGCAGGCGCTGGGCCTGCCAGCAGATACCGCCACCGGCCAGCACTACCAGTGCGGCCAACTGGCGCTCTACCTGCTACCGATGAGCGACCAGCGCGGCTACGACCGCCTGCTGTGGAGCTGCGATTTCAATATCGTGCGCGGCGAAGACAGCTTCCTGCGCGCGCAATGGGCCGGCCGGCCGTTTGCCTGGCACATCTACCGCCAGGACGACGATGCGCATATCGACAAGCTGAACGCTTTTTTGCAGCACTACAGCTACGCCATGCCCCCCGCGCTGGCAGCGGCCGTGCAAGACTTCATGCTGCAATGGAACCATAACCGGCTAAGCGGCGAGGCCTGGCCAGCCTTGCAGGCGCAGTGGCCCGCATGGCAGCTGCATGCCGCAGCCTGGCCAGGGCAAATTCTGGCCGGCGGCAGCCTGGCGCAGCGGCTAGTGCAATTTGCCGAAATCAGGCTACAATAGCGGGTTTTCTGGAAATCCGTTTCCATTCCAATTCAAGACATTAGGACTTTATAAGCATGAAAACCGCACAGGAACTCCGCGCTGGTAACGTATTCATGGTTGGCAACGACCCGATGGTGGTGCAGAAAGCCGAATTCTCCAAATCCGGCCGTAACGCTTCCGTTGTAAAAATGAAGATGAAGAACCTGCTGACCGGCGCCGGTACCGAAACCGTGTACAAAGCCGACGACAAGTTCGACGTAGTTGTTCTGGAAAAGCGCGAGTGCACCTACTCCTACTTTGCCGACCCGATGTACGTGTTCATGGACGAAGAGTTCAACCAGTACGAAGTTGAATCCGAAAACCTGGGCGACACCATCGGCTACATCATCGATGGCATGGAAGACAAGTGCGAAGTGACCTTCTACAACGGCAAGGCCATCTCCGTAGAGCTGCCAACCACCGTAGTACGCGAAGTGGAATACACCGAGCCAGCCGTACGTGGCGATACCTCCGGTAAAGTACTGAAGCCAGCCCGTATCAAAGGCACCACCATGGAGATCCCGGTTCCGGCCTTCGTGGAAATCGGCGACCTGATCGAGATCGACACCCGCACCAACGAATTCAAGAAACGCGCCTGATTTACCGCGCTTTCATGAAAAACCGGCAGCCTGCGCTGCCGGTTTTTTTACGCCTGCACGCCACGGGCAAGCTTGCCGAAAAATCGCGTGCTGGGTATCATGCCGGCTTCCTGAGGGAGTAGCCGCCCTGCGAGACAGCAGGGGCTTGCGTCAACACACTTGGCCGTTCGGCCATGGCGCCAGCGACACGCGTTTGGCAAGACTCATGATTCGCCATGCACAGCGGGGGCTGCGCCATGGTGGGTCATGTTTCGTGCGCAGCCCCCTCGGAGTCTTCATGGAAGCGTTTTTCCTGTCTACCGGCATTGTTGCCCTGGCCGAAATCGGCGATAAAACCCAGCTACTGGCCCTGCTACTGGCCGCCCGCTTCAAGAAACCCGTCCCCATCATTCTGGGCATTTTTGTCGCTACCGTATTCAACCACGCCGCTGCCGCCTGGCTGGGCCACGTGGCCACCGGTTTTGTCGACATGAACATCCTGCGCTGGGTGCTGGGCATCTCGTTCATCGCCATGGCAGTGTGGATGCTGATTCCCGACAAGCTGGACGACGAAACCAATCTGTTCGAGCGCTTTGGCGTGTTTGGCGCTACCTGTATTGCCTTTTTCCTGGCCGAAATGGGCGACAAGACCCAGATCGCCACCGTGGCGCTGTCGGCGCGCTATATGGACGCCACCATCGGCGTGGTGATGGGCACCACCATGGGCATGATGCTTGCCAACGTACCGGCCGTACTGCTGGGCGAGGTCGCCGCGCGCAAGCTGCCAGTGGAACTGGTGCACAAAATCGCCGCCGGCATTTTTGCCGTGGTGGGTGTGCTGACGCTGGTGAGCTTTTAAGAATTAAAAGCGACGATGCGGCCAACCTGGCAGGGTTGGCCGCATCGCTGGGCAAGACCTACTTTTGCAGCAGAATCTGCGCCTGACCGTCGCATTCTTCCAGTTGGTCGACAAAGCGGCCAAACTCGGCGCTGCGCATGGTATTGGCAGACAGCCACAGTGCTTTGCGTACCCATTGCTGCGCCAGCCCCACGCCGTTTTTAACCGGCACGGCCTTCAGCGTGTAATCAGCCCACGGCGAGCGCACCTCGCAGCTTGCTGGCTGCGCCAGCGGCTTCACGCCATGCACCCGCGTCACGCTCTGCTCGTTGCTGGCGTCCATCAGGTAGTCCGTCACCCCTGCCTTGGCCTGCCACAAGCGCCAGGTGGCAATGCGGCCGCTGGTCTGGCGCAAATCCAGCAGGCGGAACGCGCCCAGCGGCTTGGTCACCTGTCCCACCGTTGCCGCCACCTGATAGCGGTAAGGCTCGGCCAACAGCGCCGGTACCGCGGCACGCTGTACCTGGTGCTGTGTCTTGGTCATGCCATTGGACAGCAAAGCCTCGGCCAGCACATTATCCTGCCGCTCCTTGCCCTGCACGCTTTCCACACCCAGTATCTGGCGCGCCATGCTGCCAGCCAGCTCACCCTCGGCCTTGAGCTGCCAGAGGCGGCCATCTTGCGGGCTAAAGTCCAGCTGCTGCCGGTTATAACTGCTGGCTGCGGCCATCAGCGGTATACGATCGGTCGTTACCTTGCCATCCTCAACCAGCACAAACACGTTACGGTCTTGCAGCTCGCGCACCGTCCCTTGCAACACGTTCAGCTTTTGCGTCGGGTCTAGCCAGTAGGTCTGCCCCGCCACCTGCAGCCGGACAATGGCGTGGTTCAGGCCATTCTGCGGCGACAACAGCAGCGGCGTGTTGTCGACATCAGCACGCACCAAGGCCACCTGCGCCTGCATACCGCTTGCCCGCAGCATGGCAGCCAGCGTCAGCGCCATATCCTTGCAGTCGCCAAAGCCGCGCTGCTCGATCTGCGCCAGCGTAAACGGCAGGTAGCCGTTTTCCGATATCCGCCAGTCGCCCATGTAACGGATGCGGGTGTTGACGTCGGCCATCAGGCCGGCAAGTTGTTGCTGCCACGGCTTGCCTTGTACCGCAGCTACCGCCAACGCGGCCTGTGCAGGCAAGGGCTCGGCCAGCCGCTGCGCAAAGCCCGTGGCAATGGGGGCCAGATAAAGCAATGGATCAGCCTCGGTACTGACGTCAATCACCGGCAGGCTGCGCAGTTCAAAGCGGCTACCAGTTTCGGTGACATCAAAAAACATGGGCTGTACGCTACGTGCGGCCAACGTTTTGCGGTCTGCCGATTGCGTCACCTCGATACGGTCAGCCAGATCGCGCCCAGCCCAGTGCAGTGGCTGGTCGGCGAGAATTTTCCAGTCGAACTCGTCTATGCGCAGGCTGCCGGCAGACAAGCCCTGCATCTGTGACAGCGCCTCGAAAGGCGCGATGCGTGGCGTCTGGCGGCGGTACTCCAGCACGACGGTACTGCCGGTGCGAACTGCAGGAAAGGCCACGGTCAGATAGCTGCTGCTCTCGAAACCATTCTGCCCGGGCATGGTGCCACGCTGTATGTCGCCATCCGGCACAGCCAGCTCGGTGCCATCGGGCTGGCGTGTGTAGGCGCGCAGTAGCGTGAGCGTTTCGCGTTCGCGGAACACCAGGGTAGCGGTGCCGAAAGCATCACGGCCACTATCGCGCAGAATGGTGACCACCTGTTCGATGCGGCAATCACTGCCCTGCGCCACCTGCCACTGGCAATCCTGGCGAAAGCGCAAAGCCGAGTTGGCCTCCTGCGGAGATTTGAACGCAGCCATGGCCGGCATGGACACCGCAAGACACAGCAAAAGCTTGGCAGACCGATTCATGATATCAAGATTCATTCTCATCAATAACGCCGCACAAAGTACAACAAAGTCATAGACCAAACAAGCTTGGCGTTGGCTCTTTAGTGCCTACCGTACCATTCAATAAAAAACCGCAGCCAGGGCTGCGGTTTTGTTTTCGCTTGCGACGCCGGGCTTAACGGCGTGGGCTGCGGCGGCTGCGTGGCTTGGGCGCGCCACCCTCGGCAGCTGGCGCTGCCGGTGCCGGGTTGGCGGCTGCCTCGCTGACTGGCGCAGGGTTGGCCGCAGCACTGGCTGCCGGTTTGCGACGGCGCGGCGCCTTGGCGGGTGCAGCTTCGGCAGTTGGCGCGGCCACTGGCGGTACCGGCTGACTGGCAGCCGGCTTCGGCTCTGCAGGCTGCGTTGTGGCGGCTTTGCTAGCCGGTGCCTTGGTGGCGGCCGGTTTGCGTGGCGCACGCGGTGGCTTGGCCGTTACCGGCGCTTCGGCGACGACCGGCTTGGTTTCAACCTGTTTGGCTTCAACCGGCTTGGCTGCGACCGGTTTGGTTTCAACCTGCTTAGGCTCTACCTGCTTGGTTTCAACCTGCTTGGTTTCAACCTGCTTGGTTTCAACCTGCTTGGTTTCTACCGGTTTGGCAACAACAGCTTTGGCAGCAGCTGCTTCTGCCGGCTTGTTGGCCGCATTGCCCTTGCCACGGTGACGGCTGCGTGACGACGGTTTGGCGGCCGGCGCCGGCTCGCTGGCCACTGGCAATACCGCCGGTACCAGCTTGACGCTGACTTCGGCCACAGGCTTGGCCGGCGCCTTCTGTGGCGGCTCGAACCCACCCTGGCGACGCTTGTCGCGGCGGTTTTTCTGGTGACGCGAGCCACGATCGTGGTCGCGACCGCCATCTCGGCCACCGTCCCGGCCGCCATCGCCCTTGGTGCGGCCTGCATCCAGCAAGGCAAAGTCCACTTGCGCGGTTTCCAGGTCGGCGCGCATCACCTTGATGGTGACCGCGTCGCCCAGCTGGTAACGCAGGCCACTCTTCTCACCGATGATGGCTTGCAGGTCTTTGTGGAAATGGAAGTAGTCCTTGCCCAGCTCGGAGATATGGATCATGCCTTCCACGTACAGGCCGTCCAGCAACACGAAGATGCCAAAACCGGCCACGGCGCTGATCTTGCCGGTGAATACTTCGCCCACCTTGTCGCGCATGAAGTAGGTTTTCAGCCACGATTGCACGTCGCGGCTGGCGTCGTCGGCGCGGCGCTCGGCCATGGAGCAGTGCTCGCCGATGGCTTCCCACTTGCCTGGCTTGTACTTCTTGCCAGCAAGAATGGCCTTGATGGTACGGTGCACCAGCAGGTCGGGGTAGCGGCGAATCGGCGAGGTAAAGTGCGTATACGCCTCGTACGACAGGCCGAAGTGACCCAGGTTTTCCGGCTGGTACACGGCCTGCTGCATGGAGCGCAGCAGCATGGTCTGGATCATGCTGGCGTCCGGGCGCTCGCGCACGCGGTCGGCCAGCTCGGCGTAGTCTTTGGTGGTGGGCTTGTCGCCACCACCCAGCGTGAGGCCGCTGACATTCAGGAAGCGGCGCAGGTTTTCCAGCTTCTCGGGCGTCGGGCCTTCGTGCACGCGGAACAGGCACTTGTGTTCGTGCTTGAGAATGAACTCGGCCGAGCACACGTTGGCCGCCAGCATGCATTCTTCGATCAGGCGGTGGGCGTCGTTGCGTACCACCGGCACGATCTTGTCGATCTTGCCCTGTTCGTTGAACAGCATCTGCGTTTCGACGGTATCGAAATCCACCGCGCCGCGTTTCTTGCGCTGCGCCAGCAGCTGCTGGAACAGGGCGTACAGGGTTTCCAGCTGCGGCTTGCGCGGGTGCTCGCCACCTTCGGACAGCAGCTGCCATACCTGGGTATAGGTAAAGCGCGTTTGCGAGCGCATCACCGCCGGGTAGAACTGGTACTTTTTCACCTTGCCGCGAGCCGAAATCTGCATATCGCACACCATGCACAGGCGGTCGACATCCGGGTTCAGCGAGCAAATGCCGTTGGACAGCTCTTCCGGCAGCATAGGGATCACGCGGCGCGGGAAGTACACCGAAGTACTGCGGGTGCGGGCGTCTACATCCAGCGCGTCGCCGGGGCGCACGTAGTGGCTCACGTCGGCAATGGCCACGATCAGGCGGAAGCCTTTGCCGCTCTTTTCGGCGTACACCGCGTCGTCAAAGTCACGCGCGGTTTCGCCATCGATGGTGACCAGCGGCAGGTCGCGCAGGTCTACGCGGTCCTTGATGTCTTTCTTGCCGACTTTTTGCGAGGTAGCCACAGCCTGCGCCACGGCTTCATCGCTGAAAATATGCGGCAGGTCGTGCTTGCGCAGCGCGATTTCGATTTCCATGCCGGGGTCGGCGTAGTCACCCAGCACTTCGCTGACTTTCACGATGGCCTGACGGTGCGCATCCGGGTATTCCAGAATGTCTACCATCACCACCTGGCCGTGCTTGGCACCGCCGTCGCCGCCGGCTTCCACCAGCATTTCCTGGCGCACGCGGCGGTCTTCGGCCACGGCAAACCAGACACCGCGTTCGTTATAGATACGGGCAATCAGGCGGGATGTCGCGCGCTCGATCACATCGGCAATACGGCCTTCCGGGCGGCCACGGCGGTCGGTGCCGGCCGGGCGTACCATCACGCGATCGCCGTGCATCACCTTGTGCATTTCGCGTTCGGAAAGATAGATATCGTCGCCCTCGCCGTCTTCGCGCACGGCAAAACCGTAACCATCACGGTGGCCGGAGATGCGGCAGGGGATCAGGTCGAGCTTCTGCGCCACGCAGATCTCGCCCTTGCGGTTAATCAGGATCTGGCCGGCACGTTCCATGGCGCGCAGGCGGCGCTCGAACAGGTCCAGCTCGTGATCGTAAATGGGGAAAACGGCCGCCAGTTCCTCTGCGTGCATCGGCACGCCATTTTTTTCGAGGATTTCGAGGACAAATTCGCGGCTAGGTAAGGGATTGTCGTATTTGGCTTTTTCGCGACTCAGGTGCGGGTCCTGCAGGCGCAAAGGCTGGTTCTTGCTGTTTTTTCTATTGGAGGCCATTGACACTCTCAAAATGATCATTATAATGCGTGCTTCTTCGGTGCACTGCCCTAAACAAGCAGCAGCAACGATGATACAGCAAAGCAGC
>AMYZ01000006.1 GCA_000335715.1 beta proteobacterium L13 | reverse complement strand
TCGACAAGAATATCGTCAGCGAACCAAGGAGAATCCGTAGAAAGCAGGGCACCCTGGGGGAAGGGATTGTAGTCTGCAACCAGAATTTCAAAGTCATGCTCAAAGTGCGCGAGAGCCTGACCATCGAGGATGCCTATTCATTCGCTGAAAATCAGTTGTCCACGTTATCCAGCTTTACGATTGCGAAAGTCGGGCAACACAAACTCCAAATTCATCGGACCGGTCAAAACCTAGAAGACTGGCTGGATGATCCAGAGGAAATCCCGATCAACATCAACGAGATACTTCTCACCCCAGATGTGATTGCTGATGATCTGAAACGATTTCACCATAGCTACCTCAGCACGCCATTGGCACGCGCAGCTCGGCACATGTGGACTCTACCCGAGGAGGAGACTGAATCTCGCCTTGGCGAGCTGCCTGAGCAACACATCCAGTCCTTCCTACTCTCCCATCTCGATGGTCTTTACGGCCGTGCTTCGGTATTTGTTCATGAAGAGATTAGGAACCAGGGTGGTAGAGTCGACATCTGGATTGAACGACCAAGTCTGGGATCGTCTGGAAAGGTCAACACCGTTCTCGAGCTGAAAGTTCTGGCCCCCACCAAGTCGCCCAACGAAAATTACAAATGGGCTAGGAAAGGAGTCGAACAGGCTGACAGCTACCGCAATCACGACACCGATACAGCCTTTGCCTGCCTGTTCGATGCCAGGAGGAAAAAACAGGACATGCCAGAACTAGCGCCCTACGCCCTCGAAAAAAATGTCGGACTGGAGCAATACTTAATGGATGTTCCTGCGGACTCGAAAAAGAAACCTGCGGTAATTTCCAAAGAATCCTGAATCCCGCTAAGGGCGGTGTCTCGCAGCCAGATTGTTCCACCAGTGTTTTCAGGGAAGGATGGCACTTGTGAAAAAACAGAGGAGGCTATCGAACCGACGGCCTCCTCGGTAAGAACGCTTAGTACAAAACAGCGATGTGCAATACAAATTATCGTTGTTCAGTACATTCAAGCGTTGGAAGTGTCAAACGCCAGCCTCGTGGGCTTGTACGTCAGCGTGGTAGCTGGAACGCACCATGGCACCTACGGCAGCGTGCTTGAAGCCGATTTCATAGGCCTTGTTTTCGAAGGCCTTGAACAGGTCCGGGTGCACGTAGCGCAGCACCGGCAGGTGGCCGTCGGTAGGTTGCAGGTACTGGCCGATGGTGATCATGTCGATGTTGTAACGGCGCATGTCGGCCATCACTTCGTACACTTCTTCGTCGGTTTCACCCAGGCCCACCATGATGCCGGACTTGGTCGGCACATCCGGGCACAGCGCCTTGAACTGCTTGAGCAGCTCCAGCGAGTGGATGTAGTCGGCACCCGGGCGCGCTTGCTTGTACAGGCGCGGTGCGGTTTCCAGGTTATGGTTCATCACATCCGGCGGGTTCTTGCTGAGGATGTCCAGTGCCACGTCCAGGCGGCCACGGAAGTCCGGCACCAGCACTTCGATCTGGGTGTCGGGCGACAGTTTGCGGATTTCGCTGATGCAGTCGGCAAAGTGCTGGGCACCGCCATCGCGCAGGTCGTCGCGGTCTACCGAGGTAATCACCACATAACGCAGCTTGAGCGCCGCCACGGTTTCGGCCAGGTGGCGCGGCTCGTTGACGTCCAGCGGGTTCGGGCGGCCGTGGCCCACGTCGCAGAACGGGCAGCGGCGAGTACAGATGTCGCCCATGATCATGAAGGTGGCCGTGCCCTTGCTGAAGCATTCGCCGATGTTCGGGCAGGTGGCTTCTTCACAGACGGTGTGCAGCTTCTGCTCGCGCAGGATCTGCTTGATCTCGTTGAAGCGCTGGCCATTGGGCAGCTTGGCGCGAATCCACTCCGGCTTTTTGAGCTTTTCGTCCAGTGGCACGATCTTGATGGGAATGCGTGCGGTCTTGTCGGCGCCTTTGTGTTTTACGCCTGCCTGGTTGTCCAGTTTCATGCTGTCTCCTTCGTCACCGCCAGGTTGCGCTCCAGATGGGGCAGCAGTTGCGCGGCGGTTTCTGCCACGGTAAGGGTGGCTCCGTGGTTTTTGAGTTGCGTCACCTTGAGGCCGGCATAGCCGCAAGGGTTAATCCAGCTGAACGGTGTCAGGTCCATGTCCACGTTCAGGCTCAGGCCGTGGTACACCGCACCGTTTTTGATTCTTAGCCCCAGCGAAGCGATTTTTTCGCCCGCTACATACACCCCCGGCGCGTTCACGTCGCCGTAGGCGGTAATGCCCAGTTCGGCCAGCAGGTCGATGACCGATTGCTCGATACGACGCACCAGCTCGCGCACGCCTATGCCCATGCGCTTGAAGTCGATCATCAGATACACCACCAGCTGGCCTGGGCCGTGGTAGGTCACCTGGCCGCCGCGGTCGCACTTCACTACCTCGATGCTGCTGGGCATGATCAGGTGCTCGGGCTTGCCGGCCAGGCCCAGCGTGTACACCGGCGGGTGCTCCAGGCACCACAGCTCGTCTGGCGTGGCGTCGGTGCGGGCTTCGGTAAACGCCTGCATGGCGTGCCAGGTGGGCGTGTAATCAACCAGCCCCAGGTGTTTGACGATGCGGCTCATGTTTTACAGTGCCCACTTCACCAGCGGGTGGCCGGACAGTGCGCGGTAGATATTATCCAGCTGCTCTTTGGAAGTAGCCGTCACGGTAACGGTCAGCGACACGTATTTGCCACTGGAGCTGTCGCGCGACACGATGTGTGCCAGCTCCAGGTCTGGCGCGTGCAGGCGCACTACTTCGAAGATGGTCGGCAGGAAGGCATCGGTACGCTCGCCCATTACCTTGATGGGGAAGCGTGCCGGAAATTCCAGCAGGTCTTTGATATCGCTTGTCGGGTTACTCATATGCACATCCTGAATACAAAAAGGGTTGGCCGCATAAATGCGGCCAACCATTCAAATTACCAGCCCAGCCACAGCTTGATGCTATCCCACAGGCGGCTGAAGAAACCGCCCTCTTCTACCGCCTGCAATGCCACGACCGGGCGCTCCAGCACAACCTTGCCTGCCAGGCTCACGGTCAGCTTGCCAACGGTCTGGCCGGCAGCCACCGGGGCGATCATCGGCTGCGTGGTGGTCAGGTCGGCTTTGAGCTGGCTGGCCTGGCCTTTGGGTACGGTGATGTACACATCGCTGGCAAAGCCTACCGGCAGCTTGCTGCTGGCACCTTTGTAGACGGCTACTTCGGACACCGGTTTTTTGGCGTCGTACAGTTTGGGCGTTTCAAAGAACTGCAGCGCGTAGTTCAGCAGCTTGGAGCTTTCCACCGCGCGGGCTTCTTCGCTGGTGGTGCCTACCACAACCGACACTACCCGGCGGCCATCGCGTTTGCTGGAGGCAATCAGGTTGTAACCTGCGCTGGCAGTGTGGCCGGTTTTCATGCCGTCCACGTTCGGGTCGCGGTACAGCAGCAGGTTGCGGTTCGGCTGCGTGATGTTGTTGTAGCTGAACGACTTCATCGAGTAGATCGGGTAGAACTCGGGGAAGTCATGAATGATGGCGGTAGACAGCGTGGCCAGGTCGCGCGTGGTGGTGTAGTGCTCGGGGTGCGGCAGGCCAGTCGAGTTCTTGAAGCTCGTGGCGCTCATGCCCAGGCGCTTGGCCTCGGTGGTCATCATCTGCGCGAACACTTCTTCGCTGCCGGCAATGGCTTCGGCCAGCGTGACGCAGGCGTCGTTACCGGACTGCACGATCATGCCCTTGATGAGGTTGTCCACCGACACCGGCACTTTCGGGTCGAGGAACATGCGCGAGCCTTCCTGCTTCCAGCCCACCTGCGACACGGTCAGCATCTGTTCCAGCGTCAGGCGCTTTTCCTTCAATGCCTTGAAGGTGAGGTACGCCGTCATCAGCTTGGTCAGCGACGCAGGCTCGATGCGGGTATCCGGGTCACGGGCAGCAACAACCTGCCCGCTGTAAAAATCGGTAATAAAGTAGGCCTTGCCGGCGATTTCCGGCACAGGTGGCACAAACGGCGTGGTGGCGTGTGCCAGGGTGGACAGCGACAAGGCTGCCGTCAGCAAAAGCGAGGTGGTTTTTTTCATTGAAACGATAGACGGTGGGTTTGTCGCAAAACAGCCGGGCATTATACACGCCGGGCCGGGTGAGGTTGCGCCACGGGATACAAAATATTGCCTGGCACAAGGCCGGCGCAACAGGGTGCGAGCCCGCAGTACAAAGGCTTTTATACCCTTCGCAGCCAGCTTAGTTCCTGTTAATCTGCCTTTTCAGGGACAAAAAAATTACTCGGAATAAATAACCATGCCACACCCCAAGGACTATCTGGAGCGCATCCTAACCTCGAATGTGTACGACGTGGCCATCGAAAGCCCGCTGGAGGTCGCCACCAACCTTAGCCGCCGCACCGGCAACACCATTTTGCTGAAGCGCGAAGACTTGCAGCCGGTGTTCTCGTTCAAGCTGCGCGGTGCCTACAACAAGATGTCCAAACTTACCGCCGAGCAGCGTGCGCGCGGCGTGATTACCGCCAGCGCCGGCAACCACGCGCAGGGCGTGGCGCTGTCGGCCAGCAAGCTGGGCTGTGAAGCCACCATCGTAATGCCCGCCACCACGCCTGCCATCAAGATCGACGGCGTCACCCGCCGTGGCGGCAAGGTAGTACTGGCCGGCGAATCGTTCAGCGACGCCTACCAGCACGCCATGACCCTGGTGGAAGAAACCGGCAAGACCTATATCCCGCCGTTTGACGACCCGGACGTGATTGCCGGCCAGGGCACCATCGGCATGGAAATCCTGCGCCAGCACCCGGGCGATATCGAAGCCGTATTCGTGGCCATTGGCGGCGGCGGCCTGGCCGCTGGCGTGGCCAGCTACATCAAGCGCCTGAAGCCGCAAATCAAGATCATCGGTGTGCAGCCGGTGGACTCCAGCGCCATGAAGCAATCCATCGAGGCCGGCTACCGCGTGGAGCTGAAAGACGTGGGCCTGTTTGCCGATGGCGTGGCAGTAAAGCTGGTGGGCGAGGAAACCTTCCGCATCTGCCGCGAGCTGCTGGACGAGATCATGCTGGTGGATACCGACGCCATCTGCGCCGCCATCAAGGACATCTTTGAAGACACCCGCTCCATTACCGAGCCGGCCGGCGCGCTGGCCGTGGCCGCCGCCAAGGCCTACGTAGAGCGCGAAGGCTGTAGCGGCAAAACGCTGGTAGCCATCAACTGCGGCGCCAACATGAACTTCGACCGCCTGCGCCACGTGTCGGAGCGTTCCGAGCTGGGCGAGCGCCGCGAAGCGGTGATTGCGGTGACCATCCCCGAAAAACCGGGCAGCTTCAAGAAGTTCTGCAGCGTGATCGGCAACCGCAACATCACCGAGTTCAACTACCGCTTTGCCGACCCCAGCATTGCGCACGTGTTTGTGGGCGTACAGATCACCGGCCGCGAAGACGTTGGCCGCATCGTCGCCGACCTGCAGGCCAACGAGCTGGACGGCCTGGACCTCACCGACAACGAGCTGGCCAAACTGCACATCCGCCACCTGGTGGGTGGCCACGCCCCGCAGTTGAAAGACGAGCGCGTACTGCGCTTCGAGTTCCCCGAGCGCCCGGGCGCGCTGATGCGCTTTCTGGAAGCCATGCAAACCGGCTGGAACATCAGCCTGTTCCACTACCGCAACCACGGCGCCGACTACGGCCGCGTGCTGATCGGCATTCAGGTGCCGCGCGAGGACGACGCTGCGTTCCAGACCTTCCTGGCGCAGCTGGGCTACCCGCACGTGGAAGAAACCGACAACCCGGCCTACAAATTATTCCTCGGCAAGACAGTACGCTGAGGCTCACGTAAACTTGCGGCCAACCTTTTATTGAAGGTTGGCCGCATTTCTTTGGAGAACGTTTGCATGATCAAGGCAGTACTGTTTGACCTGGACGGCACCCTGGCCGATACCGCCCGCGACCTGGGCGCCGCCCTCAACCGCCTGCTGGCCGAAGAAAACCTGCCGCCGCAGCCGTACGAAGCGGTACGCCCCATCGCCAGCCACGGCGCCCGCGGCCTGGTAAGCCTGGGCTTCGGCATCGACAAGAGCCACCCGCGTTTCGAAGAGTACCGCCTGCGCTTTCTGGAGCAGTACGACCACGATTTTTCCAGCCACACCACGCTGTTTGACGGCATCAACGAGCTGATCGTGGCACTGCAGGCGCGCGGGCTGCAATGGGGCATCATCACCAACAAGCCGATGCGCTTTACCGACCGCCTGGTGCCGGTGCTGCCGTTTGCCGTGCCGCCGGCCGTGGTAGTCAGCGGCGATACCGTAGGCGTGGCCAAGCCGGACCCGGCCCCCATGCTGCACGCCTGCCGCCTGATCGACACCGACCCGCGCCACTGCCTGTACGTGGGTGATGCCGAGCGCGATATCCAGGCCGGCCGCGCCGTAGGCATGAAAACCGTGCTGGTAAACTGGGGGTATATTGCCGACAGCGACGACACCGCCAGCTGGCAAGCCGACATCAGCATCAACCAGCCCGCCGAGCTGCTAAACCACCTGCAATAATGCAGGCAGCTGGCATGGCACTTCACCCATGATTTGCCATGCCACGCCTTAAGCGGCGGTGCTTTTTCTGCACATCGCTGTTAAAAGTTTTAAAATTATTGCCTTACCATTGCAGCGCTTCAATTTACCCCATTCGCCTCGGCCCGCCATGCACGCCCAACGCCTGATACTCCTGACCCTCTGCCTAGCCAGCGCCAGCCACGCCGACAATAGCGACTGGCAGTACACGATAAAACCCGGCGACACACTGTGGAGTATCGCCCGTGCGCACCTGAGCACCCTGGCGCACGCACCCGCGCTGCAAAAGCTGAACGCCATACGCAACCCGTACGCACTCAAACCGGACAGCACGCTACGCATTCCGCTGCAGCTGATGCGCCAGCACAGCGCCAGCGCCACCGTCACCGACCTGGTAGGCGAAGCCACGCTGGATGGCCAGCAGCTGGAGGCAGGCCAACGCTACCCGCTCGCCGCCGGCAAAGTCATCCGCACCGGCACCAATAGCGCACTGAAACTGCTGATGGAAGAAGGCAGCCTGGTGAGCATCGGCCCCAACGCCCGCTTTGTTGTCAAAGAAGCCACGTTCTTCCCCTCTACCAATGCCAGCAACACCTGGCTCAGCATAGAAAGCGGCAGCATAGACAATAGCGTGGTGAAAAACCCGCTCATGCAAAACCGGCATACCATCCAGACCCCCAGCGCCATTACCGCCGTGCGTGGCACGGGCTTTCGCGTGAACGTGGCCGACGCGGACAGCTCGGCTACCGAGGTAGTAGAAGGCCAGGTAGAAGTCAGCGGCCACAGCGGCAGCCAGGCCGTAGGCGCAGGCTTTGGCAGCGTTACCCGCCGTGGCGAAGCACCTGGTGGCAGCATCAAGCTCCCCTCCGCCCCCGACCTGAGCCCGCTAGCCGCAGTACAGTCTTTTTCGCCAGCCATCCTGCAATGGAAAGTAGCCGAGGGCATGGCTGCCTATCAGGCCAACCTGATGCGCACCCAGCCCAGCCGCCGCATGATGGACGACAAGCTGCTGAAAACAGCGCAGTGGTACCCCGCACTGGAGAATGGCCAGTATCAGCTTACCGTGCGCAGCCAGCTGCCCAACGGGCTGCAAGGCTACCCGGCGCAGCACAATTTTATTGTCCACGCTCACCCCGCCCCACCGCTGGTGCTTAGCCCGGCAGAGGGCAGCCGCCTGCCCGGCCGCGAGCTAGCCTTCCGCTTTAGCGGCGACACTGGCACGCGCTACCGCATACTGCTATCACGCCAGCCAGACATGCAGCCCATCGCCGCAAGCTGGGATATCAGCCAGCCGGATAGCGCGCGCCAACTGCAAGAGGGTGGCCAGTGGTACTGGCAGGTCGCCCGTCTGGATAAACAAGGCAAGCCCGGCCCCTATAGCCAGACCTACAGCCTGCAGACAGACGCCGGGCTATGGCGCGCCAGCTACCCGCGCGGCATGCAGATCAGCGGCCGGCCTTACCCACTGGCCAATGCACGCTACCAGCTCACCTTGCAGCTGCTGGACCGCGACAGCCAAGCCTTTGTCTACAGCAACAGCCAGCCCGCATGGCAAGACAGTGAACGCCTGTTCAGCGGCCGCTACCGCGTGAGCTACAAGGTGAGCACACCCGATGGCTACCAGGCCACCGAGCTGGATGACATCCTGCTGGTCGATTAGTCATGCCCATACCCACATCACGCACCCTGCCCGGCATACTGCTGCCACTGGCCGCACTATGGCTGGGCATGGCCCCCTCGACACTGGACTACCGCGTACAGGACCTGATCAACCAGGCCCTGGCACCGCCCGCCAGCGAACAGATCGTGATTGTGGCCATCGATGAAAAAAGCCTGGCCCAGCTAGGGCGCTGGCCCTGGCCGCGCGAGCTGCTAGCCGAAGCTATCGACAAGCTGGGCCACACCAGGGCCGTGGGGCTGAACCTGCTGCTGGCCGAGCATTCCGAACACCCCGAATCCGACCAGGCGCTGGCCCGTGCCATCGCCCAGAACGGCAAAGTCTACCTGCCCGCCTTCCCCGAGCCGGATGGCCATACCCTGCGGCCAACCTTGCCGCTACCCATGCTGGCCCATGCGGCACGCGGGGTGGGCGTCAGCGACTTCCCCCCCGAAAGCAATGGCGAAATCCGCCGTACCTACCTGGCCAGCGGCCCTGGCGATACGCGCCTGCCTTCGTTTGCCGCCCTGGTAGCAGGCCAGAAAATCGCCGCCACCACCAGCACCAACCTGGGGGACTGGGGGCGCAGCCTGCCACGCCTGCTCCCCCAGCTGGGCAGCGATAGCAGCTTTGTCACCCTATCCATGGCGGAGCTGCTATCCACCCGCCAGCCCGACCCGCGGCTGCAAGACAAAACCGTATTTGTCGGCGTCACTGCCGCTGGCAGCGGCGACGAGCACTTCACCGCCATCCAGCGCAACCAGCCCAAAAGCAACGGGGTATTCATCAATGCCGCCCTGGCGCAAGGCCTGCAGCAAAATACACTCGCCACCCCGCTGTCGCCCGGCTGGCGCGCCGGCCTGCTGCTGGCACTGGCGCTAGGCTGGCAGCTTCTGGCCCGCCGCCGCAAAAGCCTGCACCCCATCCGCCAGGCCGCCCTGTTTGTGGGGGGCATGTTGCTGGGTGACACCCTGCTGTATCAGCTACTGCACATCGAGCTGGGCACCGCCACCCTGGGCTTGCTGATCCTGATGGCCGCCGCCAGCAATTTTTTCCTGCTGCAAAGCCACTTCAAAAAACTGGCTTTTACCGACAAGCTTACCGGCCTGGCGAACCGCCACCATTTTGACGAGCGCATCGTACTGGCACTGCAGCACAGCCAGCTGGAACAACAGCCACTGGCCCTGCTGATTCTGGATGTCGACCACTTCAAGCGTTACAACGACCACTACGGCCACGCTGCCGGCGACGATATCCTGCGCCAGATCGCCCAGGTTATCGCCAGCATGGTGCGCAACCCGCAAGACACGGTGGCGCGCATTGGTGGTGAAGAATTTGCCCTGCTTTTGCCCAACACCGCGCAAAAGCAGGCAGAAGCCATCGCCACCGAGCTGCGCTACCGTTTGCTCTCGCGCCAGATCCCCCACCACAGCAGCCCGCTGGGCCGCGTCAGCTGCAGCATCGGCATCTATGCCGACACCCCGGAGCAAGACGCCACCGTGCGCAGCATCTTCGAGCAAGCCGACCAGGCGCTGTACCAGGCCAAGCGCAACGGCCGCGACCAGGCTTGCGTAGCCGACGGGCTGCTGGCCACTCGCATCTAAGCCCTACTCGCCGCGCCAAACCCGGCCAAGCCCGAAATCACGCACCAGCTGACAATCACCATGCCCGCCGCCCGCCAGCACCGCAACCAAACCGGCACCCGCAAGCTGCGGCCAACCTTTCCGCCACGCCGCGCATGAAAAATGCCGCCGCGGCTTGCACCGGGGCGGCATGGCTAGCAGGCTAAACGCTGCTTAGTTTTCTTGCTTGGACATACGGCGACGCTCGTGCTCTTGCAGGAAGCGTTTGCGGATACGGATGGATTTCGGGGTAATTTCCACCAGTTCGTCGTCGTCGATGAACTCCACGGCCGATTCCAGCGTCAGCTTGATCGGGGTGGTCAGGCGTACGGCTTCGTCGGTACCGGAGGCACGAACGTTGGTCAGCTTCTTGCCTTTCAGCGGGTTAACCACCAGGTCGTTATCACGGCTGTGAATACCGATGATCATGCCTTCGTACAGCTTGTCGCCCGGGGATACGAACATACGGCCGCGATCTTCCAGGTTCCACAGTGCGTAGGCTACAGCTTCGCCGTTATCCTGCGAGATCAGCACGCCATTGTGACGGCCTGGCAGGTCGGCTTTTACCGGACCGTAGTCGTCAAATACGTGGCTCATCAGGCCGGTACCGCGAGTCATGGTCATGAAGTCGGACTGGAAGCCGATCAGGCCACGTGCCGGAATGTGGTATTCCAGACGGGTACGACCCTGGCCGTCAGATTCCATATTGGTCAGCTCGCCACGACGACGGCCGATTTCTTCCATCACGCCACCCTGGTGCGAATCTTCCAGGTCGATGGTCAGGTTTTCGTACGGCTCGCACTTCTCACCGTTCACTTCCTTGAACACCACGCGCGGCTTGGCTACAGCCATTTCAAAGCCTTCGCGACGCATGTTTTCCAGCAGAATGGTCAGGTGCAGCTCGCCACGGCCCGACACACGGAACACGTCGGAGTCTTCGGTGTCTTCAACACGCAGGGCCACGTTGGTCAGCAGCTCTTTGGTCAGACGGTCGCGAATCTGGCGGCTGGTCACGAACTTGCCTTCAGTACCGGCCAGTGGCGACGAGTTCACCATGAAGTCCATGGTCAGGGTAGGCTCATCCACCGACAGCATAGGCAGGCCAACCGGCTGCTCTTTGTCGCAGATGGTCACACCGATACCGATATCCTCGATACCGGAAATAATAATGATGTCGCCTGCTTCGGCGCTTTCTACCGGCACACGGTCCAGACCCTGGTAACCCAGCACCTGGTTGATACGGCCCGAAGCCACCTGGTCGTCGTGGTTCATCACCACCACAGCCTGGCCTGGCTTGATACGGCCGTTCAGTACGCGGCCCACACCCAGGCGGCCGGTATAAGTGGAGTAGTCCAGTGCAGAAATCTGCAGCTGCAGCGGCGCGTCCGGGCTACCTGGCGGGGTAGGCACGTGCTTGAGCACGGTTTCGAACAGCGGGCGCATGTTGTCGGACTCTTCTTCCAGCTCCAGCTTGGCAAAGCCGTTCAGGCCGGAAGCGTAGATGATCGGGAAGTCCAGCTGCTCGTCGGTAGCACCCAGCTTGTCGAACAGGTCGAAAGTCTGGTCTACCACCCAGTCAGGGCGTGCGCCCGGGCGGTCTACCTTGTTGATGACCACGATAGGGCGCAGGCCCAGTGCCAGGGCTTTCTTGGTCACAAAGCGGGTTTGCGGCATCGGGCCTTCAACGGCATCCACCAGCAGCAGTACGCCGTCCACCATGCCCAGAACGCGCTCTACTTCACCGCCGAAGTCGGCGTGGCCCGGGGTGTCAACGATGTTGATATGCACGCCTTCGTAATCGATGGCGGTGTTCTTGGCCAGAATGGTAATGCCGCGTTCTTTTTCCAGATCGTTGGAATCCATTACGCGCTCGTCAACCTGCTGGTTTTCGCGGAAAGTGCCGGACTGGCGCAGCAGTTGGTCAACCAGGGTAGTTTTGCCGTGGTCAACGTGAGCAATAATGGCGATGTTACGAATTTGTCGGGTCATGGGGATACGTCATTTTAAAAAGTCGCGCGGATTCTACCATGCCGCGGCCAACTCTACAGTTTTCCCGTGATTTTTTCTGTACACTGGCGCCGTTTTCTAGCAAGAAAGAACACAAATGTACGACTGGAACGCACTGTGGCACGCCCACCTTGACTATCGCACTGGCTACGGTGCACCAGACACCGATATAAACCAGCTGGCCAGCCAGCTTAACGGCACCCTCAGCAAAAGCGCGCGCGACGCGCACGACCTGGCCGTGTACGACACCGGCAGCAGCTACACCCTGCTGCGCCACGACAACGGCCTGCAGATCATGACGCTGGCCAAACAACACCTGTTCGACATCGCCATCCGCCTGGTCACCGCCGACGAAGGCCAGGCACTGGCGCTGCCCTACCTCGAAGTACTGGTAGACAACCTGGCCACCGAAGAAGAAGGCATCTGGCGCGCCGAAGTCGGCTGCACCGAAGACGGCGAGCTGGCCGCCAACGGCGCCCTGCTCCACCCCGACGAGCCGCCCGCCATGGCCTTCAACCTCAGTTTTGCGGCCAACCCGCAATTTACCCAGGCCCTGCAGCAAGCCTGGCAAGAAGCCGCCGAAAGCCTCACCCTGGACGCTGCCGCCTGGTACAACGCCGAAGCACTGGAAGACGCCCCCGCCGAGCCACCGCTGGACGCCCGCATCCAGGAAATGTGCGACCGCTACGCCGAAATCATCCGCCGCGAACAAGCCATGCTGTCGCGCCGCTTCTGCGACAACGAGCTGCGCCTGGTGGCCGAAGTCCTGCGCAGCACCCGTTTTGAAACCGCCGAATCGTGCCGCGGCCTGTGGCTGGCCGTAGAAAGCCGCATCCTGCACGACGAGCTGGACCAAAAGCACCAGGCCGACGGCGACGCCCTGTTGGAACGCCTGAAAGCCCTGAGCTACACCCAGGAAGTGGCGCTGATCGAAGCGCTATCCCCCGTACAATAAGCCCCGCCCGCTAGCGCTGGTGCGGGAATAGCGCTATACTCTGCACTCTTATCTGGGGGCGACCTGGTTTCGACGGGGGTTGCGAAGCGGATGAGGGCATACCGGGATTTCAGTCATCCCGTTAAACACTGAATTTATTTAGTCGCAAACGACGAAACTTACGCTCTAGCTGCTTAATCGCCGCTAGACTCTACAGCAGCTTGCTGATGGGCTGTGGGGGCAACCCCGGTAGAGTCATTTCACATCAGATCGCCTTTGACCGGGTTACTTGATCAGGGGCTAAACTTAAGGTAACTCGCCAATACCCAGCCTGTCCGTCGGCGTGGTAGCGGTTAAATCCAAATGACACGACTAAGTATGTAGATCTCTTCGTAGAGGATTTCCGGACGCGGGTTCGATTCCCGCCGCCTCCACCACCGGATTCTAGCAATATCAAGCACTTAGCTAAAAAAGCCCCGCACTCGCGGGGCTTTTTTTTGGGCTTTTTGAGGCTGCTTGGTCAGCATTTTGGTCAGCTTTTTTCTGGCAGCAGAAACACCATAAAACCCCACCACAGGAACACTCTGCCTGGCTACCGCCTGAAATCCTCACTATCAAAAGGATTTTTAGCAAAAATGATGGCACGCACACAAAATCCGCACGATTAAAAGGATTATTTGCGAAACGCGCCCAGCAAGCGCAAAATCCTTACAAACGCGAGGATTTATCATGAAGATACCTATCGACAATGCAGCAGCCATTGGCAAGATAGTGCGCGCCAGCAGAAAGGCACAGAAGATCCGCCAGGACGATGCAGCAGGCAGCATCGGCGTTAGCGAGAATTTTCTTGGCAAAATCGAACGCGGCAGTGAATCGGTGCAGTGGGGCAAGCTGTTCCAAGTACTGGAAGGGCTGGGCATTCGCGTGACGGTGGACGCCCCCGAAAGCGTAGCCGCCTACCTGCAGGACGCGGCCAACCATAAGGGCAAGCCATGAACGGGCGGTCTTTGTGCGCATCAATCACACGACGGTTGGCACCTTGTAAGAAGTGGCTGGCCTGTGGAGCTTTCGCTACTCGGCAGACTGGCTGGGCAGCCCAAAATGCTTCGCACTGAGCCCGCACTTGCCACTGCAGGCCGAACCATTGCTGGATGGCGCCAGCCAGCGCCCGGTGCAGTGGTATTTCGACAACCTGCTGCCAGAAGAAGGGCAACGCTTGCTGCTGGCAGGCGATGCCAGGCTGGATGCGGCCGACGCCTTCGGCCTGCTGGCCTGGTACGGCGCGGAATCAGCGGGGTCGGTGACTTTGCTGGCGCCGGATGCAGCAGCGCAAACAGCAGAGCCGCTGCGGCCGCTGCTGGACGAGGCGCTGCAAGCCCGCATTCGCCAGCTGCCCAAGGCGCCGCTAACACAGGCTGCCATCAAACGCATGTCGCTGGCCGGCGCGCAGCACAAGTTGGCGGTGGTGCTGCAGGATGACGCCTTGTTTGAACCGGCAGGCGCCACGCCCTCTACCCATATCCTGAAGCCCGACCACCCGGACGAAGACTACCCCCATTCCGTAATCAACGAATGGTTCGTGATGCGCTTGGCCAAACGCCTAGGGCTGGACGTGCCCGACGTGCATCGGCGCTATGTGCCGTCGCCGGTTTACTTGATAAACCGCTTTGACCGCACGCCAGGCAGCCACGGCTGGCAACGCCGGCACGTGATAGACGCCTGCCAGCTGCTGGGGCTGGACCGCAGCTTCAAATACAGCCAGGGCAGCCTGCAAAGCCTGGCCGCACTGGCCAACGCCTGCCGCAGCCCGGCGGTGGCGAGGCCCCGGCTGTTTGGCTGGCTGGTGTTCAACCTGCTAGTAGGCAATAGCGACGCCCACCTGAAAAACCTGAGCTTTCTGGTATCGCACGAAGGCGTGCAGCTGGCGCCGTTCTACGACCTGCTGAGCGTTGCCAGCTACGACACCCCCGCCTTCGACAAAAGCGGGTGGCCGGCGCACACGCAGCTGGCGTGGCCACTGCTGGGCGAGCGGCATTTTTCGGCCATCAGCCGTGGCTTGCTGCTGGAGGCCGGCGCGGTGTTGAACCTGGCCAAAGGCACCGCCGAGCGGCTGCTGGAAAACCTGCGCCAACGCGCCGTACAGCAGGCAGAAGCGCTGTACGCCGAGGTAGAAGCCGACAACGCCCGCCTGCTCCAGGCGCGCCCCGAGTTGGCCGCCACGCTGGCAGGCGAGGCGCGTTGCCTGCGCACCCTGCTGCAAACCGTTATCAAGGAGATGGCGCAACAGCTGGCCTGAGCCAGAGCATTGCTGGTAGCTGGCCGGGCGCCGCACCCAGCCAGCATGGCGGAGCGCTGCGGCGGCCACCCCCTACGCCTGCTCGCTTGCATCCGCCCACGCGCAGGGCTGCCGGTGGCTACCCGCTGCCCGATTACCACCACCACTGCAGCAGGCCGTGTGCCAGCGCCCGGTTTCGATATAGGATAAGCGGGTAAACACGACCACCCGCCACCAGACCATCATGCCCCTGCTGCTCGACCTACTCCTCCAGCCGCTGCAAGCCCTGTGGCGCAAGCATCGCGACACCTTGACCAAGCCGCACGCCGTGGCCAGCGCCAACGCTGACGACATCGGCGAGCTGCTTGAAGATGAGCTTTGTTTCCAGCACGGACACCCCCCGCCCCATTTCCCGCGCTTTCGCCCCACGTTGTCACGCAACGCCGCCATCCGCGCCGCTTTTGTCAGCCGTGGGCACGGCCTGCGCAGCAGGCGCCGGCTGGCCCCTGGCAGCGCCTGCCTGCTGGACGACGGGCAGCAGCTGTATCTGGGCACCGACGCAGCAGCCACGCCGCACCGTGCGGACCAGGTTGGCCGCTAAAGCAAAGCACCCCCGACAGCCGGCAGCGGTCGGGGGTGTTGTCTAGGGCAGGCAGCCGTGGCTAGTATCGCTCGGCACCCTGCCCGGCGACGCGCCCGTGCGCTAGCCCTTCGCCAGCAGCGCGCTGGCCAGCTTGCCCTGCGTATCGCGGCTGGCCGCCAGCCGCTGCCGTAGTTGGCCGCACAGCGCGCGCAGCGCTTCGACACGGGCGACAATGCGCACCTGCTCTGCAAACGGTGGGCAAGGAACCACCGCAAGTCTCATATCACCGACATTCACATGTTTTGCGCCGATGCCCTTGTGCATTTCGAGTAATTTTTGAAGAAATGAATTCGACGTGACCGTGTTCTGAATAAAATTAACGTCAATCCACTTCGAAAATCTGAATAACATAACCCTTTGCCCCAAACACGCACGCAAGCCATGTGGGATAATTAGAGATTCACCAACACTACCCTCTCTAGCAAACACAAAGTCACCGGATTGAGGTTCTAGCCTGCCAACCCTCTCAAGATACGTTTCTTCCGAGACATATCGCAGTCGATGCTGTTGCAAAACCCCTTTTTTAAAACTGTTTGTATCCAGACAAAGCATCCCAGACTCAATGAATTTTGGCGTTGAATGAGGGCAATCCACAATAATGTGACTTAACTCTTCAAGCCGCACCCACTCCCACCCCTGCGGCAGGTCGAATGGCTTTTCGTCGTCGCTGATGGCCGGTAGCGGTTTGTCTTTCTTGATTTTACCTTCGGCAATCAGGCGGTCTTTTTCGGTACGGATTTGCTTCAGCAATTCGCTGGCCGGTTGGTCGGCCGGGTCTTGCGACACCAGCAGGCCGCGCACGGCCAGTTGCAGGATGGTTTGTTCCAGCGCGTCCACCGCTTGCGGGCGGTCCAGCACCAGATCAAAGCTTGCGGCCAACCTGGCCCAATTTTCCTGCAACTGGTGCGCCGACTCGCTGGCAGCCAGTGCGTCGAACAGCGTGGCGGTGAGGCGGGCGTGCTGCTCGGCTTGCAATTGGCCTCGCATTTCTAGCGCATCGCACAGTGCCATCAGCTCTTCGACCTTGGCGACGATGCGGGATTGTTCGGCGAGTGGTGCGAGAGGCAAAGCCATTGTTCTAAGTGCCGATAATGGAACCGTCTTTTGCGCAATACCAGTTGCACCTGCTTCAGCTTGGGCATAAGCAAGTTGACTTCCAAGTAACAGGGCGAAATATGGCTGTTGCTCTGCTAGTGCTGGTCGGTACAAGGCGATGTGGCGCTGGAAGCAGAAATCAGCTTTAACTTTGACTGGGACCGGAATACCAAAACTACCCACCGTGGTGTAAAGAATGTCGCCAACAAGTGGTTTTTTGCCCCAATCAAGCCCATGAAAATATTCAGCAGGTACAAATCGACTTGCCAAGCTCAAATCAACAGTACCAGCGCGCACATCTCCAATCACTAAAAATGGCACTCCATTTTCAGCCTTAGGCGGAGCCTGATGATCGCCATCAGTTACAACAGAACAAAGTTCTGCTGCGTATACCCACTCCCACCCCTCTGGCAGTTCAAACGGCTTCTCATCATCGGAGACTGCCGGCAGCGGCTTGTCCTTCTTGATTTTCCCTTCCGCAATCAGCCGCTGTTTCTCGGCACGGATTTGCTTCAGCAATTCGCTGGCCGGCTCATCATTCGGGTCTTGCGGCACCAGTTTGCCCTGCACGGCCAGGCTCAAAATCAGCTCGCGCAGGCGCTTGATGCCGTCCGGCGCGGTGGCTAGCAGGTTGAAGCCTTCGGTCAACTTCATGCCTTGGCCTCCGTGTCTGCCGACGGGCAGGCCAGCGCAGCGGCGAGGATGGCTTTCAGCTGGTCGCGCAAGGCTTGCGCGTCGGCCTGCAGCGCCTGGTATTGCGCCAACAGTTCGTCCGGGTCGTGGCTGATGGTTTCGCCGACGTGCGGGTTTTTCTGGTCCAGGTTGAAGCCCTTGGCGCGGATGTCGTCGATGCTGACTTTCCAGGCGAACTCGTTCTCGACGCGGCTGGCAAAGCCGTCGGCTTCGCTGCCCCACCAGGCTTTTTCGGCGTCGAATTCGTCGATGCGTATCGGCTTGGTTTTGCTATAGCTCTTGTAGCCGGCCGGGTACGGGTGCTCGTAGTACCAGATGTCCGTGGTCGGCTGGCCTTTGGTAAAGAACAGCAGATTGGTCTTGATGCCAGTGTACGGCGCAAACACGCCGTTGGGCAGGCGCACGATGGTGTGCAGGTTGCACTCGGTGAGCAGCTTTTCCTTGATACGCGTTTTGACGCCTTCGCCAAACAGCGTGCCGTCGGGCAGCACCACGGCGGCGCGGCCGTTGTGCTTGAGCAGCTCTACCATCAGCACCAGAAACAGGTCGGCGGTTTCCTTGGTGCGCACATCGGCCGGGAAGTTGGCCTCGATGCCCGGCTCTTCGGTGCCGCCAAACGGCGGGTTGCTGAGGATGACGTCCACCATGTCGCGCGGGCCGTAGCTCACCAGCGGGCGCGCCAGCGTGTTGTCGTGGCGGATCTGGTTGGGCACCTCAATGCCGTGCAGCAGCATATTGGTAATGCACAGCAGGTGCGGCAGCTGCTTTTTTTCCACGCCGTGCATGGCTTGCTGCAGCAGGACCTGGTCGTCCACCGTCTTTACCTGTTGGCGCAGGTGCTCCAGCGCGCAGGCCAGAAAGCCGCCGGTGCCACAGGCTGGGTCCAGCACCGCCTCGCCCAGCTGCGGGTTGACCCTATCCACCATGAACTGCGTTACCGCGCGCGGGGTGTAGAACTCGCCGGCGTTGCCGGCGCTTTGCAGGTCTTTGAGGATTTTTTCGTACAGGTCGTTGAACTGGTGGCGGTCTTGCTGGCTGTTGAAATCGATTTCGTTGATCTTGTTGATGACCTGACGCAGCAGCTGGCCGGACTTCATGTAGTTGAAGGCATCTTCAAACACGGCCTGCACCACCTCGGCACGCGGGTTGGTGGCGGTATAGAGGTCTTTCAGCTCGGCAAACAGCTGGTTGTTGACGAAGTTCAGCAAGGCATCGCCAGTGATGCCTTCGGCGTCGGCAGCCCAATTGCGCCAGCGGTAGGCTTGCGGGATGGGCGAGGCGTAGTCATCGCGCATCATCTCGATTTCGGTTTCCTGGTCGTCGAAAATCTTGAGGAACAGCAGCCAGGAAAGCTGCGAAATACGCTGGGCATCGCCGTCGATGCCGGCATCCTGGCGCATGATGTCCTGGATGGATTTGATGAGGGTGGTGCTGATGGTCATGAACGTCTCGGAAAGCTGGTCGGTGCTCGGGGTGCCAGGTTGGCCGCAAGGCGGCGCAGCCCGCGCCGCGGGCGCGCCTGCGGCGGCTGGCCCCGCGTGTGGGCTGGCATTTTAAGGCAAGTGCGGCGGCGGTGCCGGTTTTTACTGGCATGGCACCACCGGTGGCGAGGGGCTATTGGTACAGGGCTTGTTCCAGCTCGCGCACGGCGCGGTGGTATTGCGGCTTGCCGCCAAACGACTTGATCAGCTCTACCGGCGAACCCAGGGCGGCAAAGTCTGGCGTTCGCAACACCTCGGTTTGCTCGATATTGGCGATGCCTTCATCGGCGTATTTGTCCAGCAGCTTTTCCAGCACGCGGCGGGCGGTACCGCTGTGGCGGGCGAAGTAGTCTTTTTTCTTTACCTGCTCGGCACGTTCGCGGCGGGTAAGCGGCTTTTGGCCGAAGGCGATATGGCAGATCAGGTCGAACGGGTCCAGGTCTTTGCCGACTTCTTTGGCCAGCTCGTCAAAAAACACGCCCAGCGCCTCCAGCTCGTCGACGATGGCCTGCTTTTTGTCGGCGTCGCTCCAGCTTTGCAGGAAGGCGTCCAGCGAGGCAAAACGCTGGTTCAGCTGGATGCGGGTGTAGTCCTTCAGCGATTCGGTCATCAGCTTGCCGTCGCTGCCCATGTACTGCACGCGCTCGTTCACCACGTACACCGGCACGTCGTTGATGACGTACTTGACGCGCCCGCCACCGCCCTGCCCGCCGTGGGCATCGCCCGCTTCGCCGGCATCTTCACTGGCACCCGGCACGGGCGCAGCGTCGCCTTCCGGCGGCAGCACAGGGTCTTCGGGAGGTGTCACCGGCTGGCTGCCATCCGGTTCGTAGATAACGGTGGGCTCACCGTCAAACGCCGGGTCGGCAAAGTTTTCGGTGGCTTTTTTGAAGTCCAGAATGGTGAACCACAGCTTGCCGTAGTCTTCGTTGATACGGGTGCCGCGGCCGATGATCTGCTTGAACTCGGTCATGCTGTTGATGGTGCGGTCCAGCACCACCAGCTTGCAGGTTTGCGCATCCACGCCGGTGGTCATCAGCCGGCTAGTGGTAGCAATCACCGGGTAGGCGCGCTTGGGGTCGATGAAGTTGTCCAGCTCCAGTTTGCCTTCGGTATTGTCGCCGGTTATCTGCACCACGTACTTGGGGTTGGCCGCCGCCAGGTCGCTATTGGCATTCAGCAGTGCTTGCCGCATACGGCTGGCGTGGTCGATGTCCTCGCAGAACACGATGGTCTTGTTCATGCGGCCGGTGGCGTGCAGCAGCTCGGTGATGCGCTGGGCGACGGCCTCGTCGCGCTGGGTCAGCACCAGCGCCTTGTTCATGTCTTTCTGGTTGTAGATGCGGTCTTCAACGATCTGACCCTTGGCATCCACCTTGCCCACGGGCGGGCGCCAGCCCAGGTCTTTGTCCAGATCGACACGGATGACCTTGTACGGGGCCAGGAAGCCGTCTTCGATGCCTTGCTTGAGCGAGTAGGTGTAGACCGGCTCGCCAAAGTAGGTGATGTTGGAAACGTCTGCCGTTTCTTTGGGCGTGGCGGTAAGGCCCAGGTGCACGGCGCTGCCGAAGTAGTCGAGAATGTCACGCCAGGCCGAGTCTTCGGCAGCGCTGCCACGGTGGCATTCGTCGATGACTACCAGGTCGAAAAAGTCGGGGCTGAACTGCTTGTAGATATTGCGCTCTTCTTCGCTACCGGTAACGGCCTGATACAGCGACAGGTAAATCTCGTAGGATTTATCCACCTTCTTGGTGGCGGCATTCACGCCCAGCGCCACCATCTCGGTGCTGGCCTGCCCCGAGGCATCCACTTTTTCCACGCCTTTCTGGTTCACACTGAGCTTGGCCATGGCGCCTTTGAACGGCTTGAAATCGCCCACCATGGTTTGGTCAACCAGAATGTTGCGGTCGGCCAGAAACAGGATGCGTTTGGCCGTGCCGGACTTCCAAAGCCGCCAGATGATCTGGAACGCGGTAAAGGTTTTGCCGGTGCCAGTGGCCATCACCAGCAGCACACGCTTTTGGCCTTTGATCACGGCCTCTACCGAACGGTTGATGGCATTGACCTGGTAGTAACGTGCGGTGCGGCCGGGGTGATAATCCTGCGCGTACAGCCCTGCCTGCGTGCTGGCAATGCCTTTCCAAGCAAGGTAACGCTGCCACAGCGCGTCTGGCGACGGAAACTCGGCCAAGGTGATTTCGCGTTCCAGTACACCATCAGCCAGGGTCTTGTCGTGGAAGACAAAGCCGTCGCCATTGCTGGAAAAGGCAAACGGCACATCCAGCATGTCGGCGTACTTTAGCGCCTGCTGGATGCCATCGCGCACTGTGTGTTTGTTGTCCTTGGCTTCTACCACAGCCAGTGGCAGGCCGGGCTTGAAGTACAGCACGTAGTCGGCGCGCAGCACCGTCTTGCGGTCACGCACCCCCTTGTTGCCGCGCACCAGCACGCGCCCGGCGGTAAGGCCTACCTCTTCGCGCATCTGGCGCTGGGTATCCCAACCTGCGGCTTCCACTGCGGGGGTGATGAATTTGGTGCAAATATCCCGTTCAGACAGCTTTTTCTTATCCATGACCGAAACCTGACGCTGGCGTAGTACGGGCAATTATATCCGCTTGTACTGAACAAACCCGCGATGGACAGTTTTTATATGCCACGGACAAGGAAAGGCATGCCGCAGTTTACGGATCCACCCCGGCACCCGGAATCTGCCGCAGCCAGATCACGCCGCCGGGCAGTGTGGTTTTGCAGAAATTGCCGACGCGGCGTTCTGGCGGGCAGACATGCAGGTCGTCCGGCTTGCTGCCCAGCAACGCCCAGGCTAGCAGTATGGTCGATGCAGCTACCGCAAAGTACAGCAAATGTACCGGCTTCATAGCCCCTCCGTCTTTCATGATCCGGCATCATAACAAGCTAATGTCATTAGCCATGACATGGTAACGGCATTTCTGCAGAACAATGAAATCAGCATTTTGCACGATCGCCGCAAAACGCGTTTTGCACGTCCGCGCCGCCCGGCAGAAAGACATGCGGCCAACCTATGGCTGACAGGTTGGCCGCAATGGGTACTTGGCAAACCGGCGTGAAGCCGGCATGGGTTCAGGCGATTAGCGCGCTTCGCCCGCCTTGATGATCTTCATGGTGTTGGTGTGGCCCATCATGCCCACGGTGTCGCCGATGGTTACTACCAGTACGTCACCCTGCTCTACGCGGCCGCGTTCCAGCAGCTTGCGCTCGGCAGCGGCCAGCAGTTTTTTCTGGTCGGTGGCAGCGGGCAGCAGCATGGGGAACACGTCGCGGTACATGGCCAGGCGGCGGTAGGTGCGGATGTCGGGCGTCAGCGCGTAGATGGGCACGCCGCAGTTCACGCGGCTGATCCACAGCGCGGTGGAGCCGGTCTGGGTGAGCGACACCAGCGCGCGCACGGGCAGGTGGTTGGCGGTAAACAGCGCGGCCATGGCGATGGATTGGTCTACGCGGGTGAATTCGCGGTTGAGGAAGGTGCGCTCCAGCTGGTAGTCGCTGGAGTTTTCCGCCTCCATGCACACACGCGACATGGACTCGACCGTTTCTACCGGGAACTGGCCGGCGGCGGTTTCGGCAGACAGCATCACCGCGTCGGTGCCGTCCAGTACGGCGTTGGCCACGTCGGACACTTCGGCGCGGGTGGGTACCGGGCTGCTGATCATGGATTCCATCATCTGCGTAGCGGTGATGGTGAGCTTGTTACGCTCGCGCGCGGCACGGATCATGCGTTTTTGCAGCGCCGGCACGGCGGCGTCGCCCACTTCTACGGCCAGGTCGCCACGCGCCACCATGATGCCGTCGGCGGAGTTGATCAGGTCGTCCAGGTTGGTGATGGCTTCGCAGCGCTCGATCTTGGCGATGATGCGCGCCTGACAGCCGGCGGCGTTAATCAGCGTGCGCGCCATGTACAGGTCGGCGCTGCTCTTGGGGAAAGATACTGCCACGTAGTCGGCTTCCAGCTGCGCCGCCACCTTGATGTCGTCGATATCCTTGGCGGTCAGCGCCGGGGCGGACAGGCCGCCGCCCTGGCGGTTGATGCCCTTGTTGTTTGACAATACGCCGCCAACTTTGACCTTGGTGTGGATCTGGCTGCCCAGTACTTTTTCTACTACCAATACGATGCGGCCATCGTCCAGCAACAGCACGGCGCCCGGCTCTACGTCGCCCGGCAGCTCTTTGTAGTCCAGCCCTACGCGGCCGTCGTCACCCAGCGTGCATTCGGCGTCCAGGATAAAGGGCTGGCCGTTGGTCAGCGTGGTTTTGCCGTTAGCAAACTTGCCGACGCGGATCTTGGGCCCCTGCAGGTCTACCATGATGGCCACCGGCACGCCCAGCTTGTCGGCAGTGCTGCGCACCAGGGTGGCGCGGTCGATATGGTCTTGCGCGCTGCCGTGCGAGAAATTGAGGCGCACCACGTTTACACCGGCCTGCAGCAGGCGCTCCAGTGTTTCGGGGTCGCTGGAAGCCGGGCCGAGGGTGGCGACGATTTTGGTACGACGGGTCATGGTGTTGTCTCCTTGGGTTCTGCCTGCATTATGGTACGAAACGCGCGTGTACTAAATTGATTACAGTTAAAGCTGGCTAACGACAGATTCACGCAGCATTGGCCGCAAAAACTGCTGCTGCCAGCCATCCGCCCCCACCTTGCGGCCAACCTTGGCCACCCGTGCGTAATACGCGCACTACCTGCGCACAAAAAAAGGCACGCCGTCGCGTGCCTTGCTGTTTACGCTAACCCGGTTACACCAGCGACAAGCCCCCTACTACCAGCACGGCGGCCACTGCCAGCACCACCAGCCCCAGCCAGCCCGGCGCAAAGCGCAGCGGTTTGACCTCGCCTGCCAGCGTTTTGCTGCCGGTAATCATCGGCGGTACCAGGTTGGTATTTTTCAGCTTGCGGTAAGCCACAATCGCCAGCACGTGCACACCTACCAGGCCCAGCAGCACGTTGAACCAGATTTCGTGCCACTCGGTTACCTGCTCGGCCAGGCCGCTATCGATGAGCTTGGCCAGCGGGCCGTCGAAGGTGTAGCTGTCTACGTCGGCGGCAAACAGGCCCAGGCCCAGCTGCACCAGCAGCGCGCCCAGCAGCGCCACCACCATCAGCCCGCCCAGCGGGTTGTGGCCAGGCTGCTGGTTCTCGGTCACCTCGCCGCGCAGGTAGGCTTTTACCTGACAGGGCTTGAAAAAATCGCTGAAGCGGGCAGTCTGGCTGCCCACCACACCCCACAGCAGGCGGAACACCACCAGCACCAGCATGGCTACGCCCAATTTGGTATGAATCTGCAGCTGGCCGTTTTCGGCCGATGCCCACATACCCGCAAACATGGCCAGCAGCACCCAGTGAAACAGGCGTGTCGGCACGTCCCATACTTTTACCTTGTTACTCATTTACCCTCTCCCTTTATCCGGCTACACACCGGTTGTCCTCATGCAGCAGGGATTTTAACCCTGCTGGCGTATCAAGTGCTGACGCAATCCTTAACAAATATTGGCCGCCATGTGCCAGCGCAGCAAAACGGCAAAATCGGGTAAACTTGGCGTTTTGCTGTGGGGCCCTGCGCCCCGACCCTTTCAGGAGAACAATACAGATGTCCCAAGCCTCCCTTATCCAGGATCTGCAAGCACGCGGTCTGATTGCACAACAAACCGATGCGGCTGCCCTCGAAGAACTGCTGGCCAAGGAAAGCGTGACCCTGTATTGCGGCTTTGACCCCACCGCCGACAGTCTGCACCTGGGCCACCTGGTACCGGTACTGGTACTGAAGCGCTTCCAGCAAGCCGGCCACAAGCCGATTGCACTGGTAGGCGGCGCCACCGGCATGATCGGCGACCCCAGCTTCAAGGCCACCGAGCGCAAGCTGAACACCCCGGACGTGATTGCCAGCTGGGTAGAGAAAATCCGCGGCCAGGTATCGCCGTTCCTGAGCTTTGACGGCGACAACGCCGCCATCATGGCCAACAACTACGACTGGTTTGGCGGCATGGGCGCGCTGGAGTTCCTGCGCGACATCGGCAAGCATTTCTCTGTGAACCAGATGATCAAGAAAGAATCGGTTCAGCAGCGCATCAACCGCGAAGACCAGGGCATCAGCTACACCGAATTCAGCTACAGCCTGCTGCAAGGCTACGATTTTGCCGAACTGTACCGCCGCCACGGCTGCCAGCTGCAAATCGGCGGCTCGGACCAGTGGGGCAATATCACCGCCGGTACCGACCTGACCCGCCGCATCCACCAGAAGCAGGTATACGGCCTGACACTGCCGCTGGTGACCAAAGCCGACGGCACCAAGTTTGGCAAAACCGAAGGCGGCGCGGTGTGGTTGGACGCCAGCAAGACCAGCCCGTACGCCTTCTACCAGTTCTGGCTGAACACCGCCGACGCCGACGTGTACAAGTTCCTGCGCTACTTTACCTTCCTGTCCATCGACGAGATCAACGCCATCGAAGCACAGGACAAAGCCAGCGGCACCAAGCCGCAAGCGCAGCGCATCCTGGCCGAGCAAGCCACCGCACTGGTACACGGCCAGGCAGCGGTCGAGGCGGCGCAGCGCATCAGCGCCAGCCTGTTTAGCGGCAGTGTTACCGACCTGACCGCCTCCGACCTGGCGCAGCTGGCGCAGGACGGCATGCCCAGCGTGCAGATCGAGCGGGCACAAGCCGGCCTGATCGACACGCTGGTAGCTGGCGGCCTGGCCAAGTCCAAGTCCGAAGCGCGTACCTTTATCCAGAGCGGCGCGGTGAGCATCAACGGCAACAAGATCGAGGCGCTGGATTACCAGGTAGCCGATAGCGACCGTCTGTTTGGCCAGTACAGCCTGCTGAAACGCGGCAAGAAAAACCACACGCTGATCAGCTGGGTCTAAGCACGCCCCCGCTGCGCTGACAGCACGACAAAACACCCGGCCGCGCGCCGGGTGTTGTGCTTTTGGGCCGTGCCAAAAGCACTGCGGCCAACCCTGGCTGGCAAGGTTGGCCGCATCGCGCATTACTGGCTTAACCGGCGATCAGAGCACGCGCAGATCGGTCTCGCCATTGGCGTCCTGCACGCTGCCATAGCGCAGCAGGCCAAGCGTATCCGCAGGCAGCGCCTCGGCTACCGGCTTGCCGGCCAGCAGCGCCAGCGCGGGGGCTACCACGGCAGCGCGCAGCGCGTCTTCGCTATTGAGCGCCGCCAGGTCCAGCGTGTAGGTCCACTCCGGCCCGAAGCTGCTATCGCTTTCTTCCCACCACAGCAGGCTATCGCCCTGCTGCTGCCACGGCTGCCACTGGCTGGCGGGGAAGCCGACGTAGGCATCGTATTCAAAGGCAAACTCGCAGGCCCAGTGCGCCACGTGCAGCACCGGCGCGCACGGCTGGCCGTCGGCGCGCTGCGGCAGGCCGTCGCCGGACAGGCTGATCTGGTAATTGAGCCAGCCGCCGATGAACTCTTTCTTTTTCTTGTTGCGCACCAGCAAGCCAAAGCTGCTGGACAGTGCGCTGCGCTCGCCTTGCTGTTGCTGCTGCGAGTGCAGCTGTTCGGCAATTTTGCGGCACAGGCCGCTGGCGGTGATGGCCTCGGCCAGCAGGGTGTCCAGGGTTTGCTGCAGGTTTTTGGCGTGGCGCCAGGGCTCGTTGCCGGTAGTCATGCGGTGTAGCTTTCGTGTTCGTTGGGCGGGGCGGAGGGTGCCCCGCTGGCAAGCGCGCAGTCTAGCACAGGCTACCGGCGTGGATGACGGGCAAAAAAAGAGGGGTTGCCCGTCCAAGGGCAACCCCGCATCCCATCCAGGTCCATCCAGCAGAAGCGATTTGCTGTTGAAGCCAGATTATCGAAATATCGTTACGGCATGATGACAGGCAACAGGCTCAGTACCACCTTGCCCAGGTTGCGGTTGTCTTCCACGTAACGGTGGGCATCGGCCACCGCCGCCAGCGGGTAGACACTATCCAGCGTGACGCGCGCCCGGCCGTCGGCCAGTGCGGGCAGCACCTCGGCCTCCAGTGCTGCGGCCAACCTGGCTTTCACCGCCTCCGGCTGGCTGCGCAACGTGGAGCCCAGCAAGCGCAGCCGTTTGACCAACAGCAGGCCCAGGTTCAGCGTGGCACTGCTGCCGCCCATGATGCCAATCACCACCAGGCGGCCGTCCGGCTTCAGCACCGCGATATTGTCGTCGAACAGCGCGGCGCCTACCGGGTCGAGCACCACATCTACCCCGCCCTGCGCCTTGAGGTTGGCCGCAAAGCCGCTCTGGCGGCTGTCGATTACCTCGTCCGCGCCCAGGCTGCGGCAAAACTGGCGCTTTTCCTCGCTGCCGGCGCTGGCTACCACGCGGGCGCCCAGCAGGCTGGCCAGCTGGATGGCAGCGGCGCCTACACCGCTGGCACCGGCGTGAATCAACACCGTTTCGCCCGGCTGCAGCGCGGCAATGTCTACCAGGTTGAACCAGGCCGTCATCCACGCCTCGGGCAGGCTGGCGGCCTCGGCCCAGCTCATCAGGTCCGGCTTGGGCAAGGCGGCGCTGCTATCGAGCAGCGCGTACTCGGCGTAGCCGCCACCGGACACCAGGCCAAACACCGCATCGCCTTCCTGAAAGCGCGACGGGCCGTTGACCGCATCCACAATACCGGCGATCTCCAGCCCCAGCACCGGCGACGCGCCTTTGGGCGGCGGGTACCTGCCCTCACGCTGCACGATATCGGCACGGTTGATGCCGGCTGCCAGCACGCGCACGCGCAGCTGGCCAGGTGCCGGCTGCGGCTTTTCGGCAAAGGCGATTTCCAGTGTATCTGCGCCGCCTGGCGCGCTTTGTGTGACCAGCTGCATGGACATGATTGACCCTCGGCAAAACAAGTAGCATCTCTTGCACTACAATAGCACGCCATGAACCCGACCTGCTTTCACTGCAGCCTGCCCATCCCCGCGGGGCAGGCTTTTCCTATCCGCTATCGCGAACGTACCGAACAAGCCTGCTGCGCCGGCTGCCAGGCGGTAGCGCAGACCATTATCGACAGCGGCCTGGCCGACTACTACGAGCACCGCACTGCCGAGCAGCGCCAGGCCGAGCCGGTACCGGCCGAGCTGCTGCAGCAGATGCAGCTATACGATAACGAAGCGCTGCAACACAGCTTTGTGCACGTGGAAGACGAGCACATCCGCGAAGCCTCGCTGATGCTGGAAGGCATTACCTGCGCCGCCTGCGTGTGGCTGAACGAACACCACGTGCGCCAGCTGCCGGGCGTGCTGTCGGTAGACATCAACTACGCCACCCACCGCGCCCGTGTGCGCTGGGACGTGCGCCAGCTCAAGCTGAGCCAGATTCTGGAAGCCATCAGCGCCATTGGCTACCGCGCCCACCCTTACGATGCCTCGCGCCAGGAAGCGCTGCACCAGCAAGAGCGCAAAACCGCGCTGAACCGGCTATGGGTAGCCGGCCTGTCGATGATGCAGGTGATGATGTACGCCTACCCGGTGTACATGGCGCCGGACGGCGAAATCGAAAGCCAGTGGCTGTGGATGCTGCACTGGTCCAGCTTTGTACTCACGCTGCCGGTGGTGCTGTACTCGGCCATACCGTTTTACCGCGGCACCTGGCGCGACCTCAAGCGCGGCCGCGTCGGCATGGATACGCCGGTGACCATCGGCATTCTTACCGCCTTTCTGGCCAGCCTGTGGGCGCTGCTGAACCAGGTAGAGCACGGCGTGTACTTCGACTCGGTCTCGATGTTCATCTTCCTGCTGCTGGGCGGGCGCTACCTGGAAAGCATGGCGCGGCGCAAAACCGGTGAAGCCACCGAAAAACTGGTGAAGCTGATTCCGGCCTTTGCCCACGCGGTACCAGCTTGGCCGCAAGACCAGACCCAGCAGGAGGTGGCCGTCAGCCAGCTGGCGGTAGGCGATGTGGTGCTGGTAAAGCCGGGCGAAACCATCCCCTGCGACGGCGACATTCTGGAAGGCCACAGCAGCGTGGATGAAGCGCTGCTCACCGGCGAAAGCACGCCTATCAGCAAGCAAGCTGGCGACAGCGTGATTGCCGGCAGCGTGAACCAGGCCAGCCCGCTGCTGCTACGCCTTAGCCGCACCGGCAGCGACACCCGCCTGGCCGGCATTGTGCGGCTGATGGACCAGGCGCTGGCCGAAAAACCCCGCCTGGCCGAGCTGGCCGACCGCTACGCCGTGTGGTTCGTCACGATACTGCTGTTGGCCGCCGCCGCCACCTATATCGGCTGGAGCCTGGCCGGTAGCCAGGAACACGCGCTGTGGGTAACCGTGGCCGTGCTGGTGGTGTCCTGCCCGTGCGCACTGTCGCTGGCCACCCCGGCGGCGCTCACCGCCGCCACCGGCCACATGGCACAGCTGGGCATTCTCACTACCCGTGGCCACGCGCTGGAAACACTGGCCCGTATTACCGATGTGGTGTTCGACAAAACCGGCACCCTCACCCACGGCCGCATGCAGCTGCTGGCCAGCCATGGCTTTAGCCACCCGGACGCAGGCCAGGCGCTAGCCATTGCTGCTGCACTGGAGCAAGGCTCCGAGCACCCTATCGCCCGCGCCCTGCTGCAAGCTGCCGCAGACTGCGTACTACCTGCGTGCGGCCAACGTAGCAACCAGCCCGGCCAGGGCATAGAAGCCGATATCGCCGGCCAGCGCTGGCGTCTGGGCCGCCCGGCCTTTGTGGCAGGGCTAAGCGGCAGCTTCAGCCTGCCGGAAGAGCTACCGGCCAGCGCCACCATCATCGCGCTGGGCGATGCGCGTGGCGTGGCCGCCGTGTTTGCCATTGGTGACCAGGTACGCGACGACAGCGCGGCGCTGATTACCGCGCTGCAAGCACGCGGCCTGCGCGTGCACCTGCTGTCCGGCGACGCCGACAAGGCGGTGGCCAGCCTGGCGACACAACTGCACATTGCCGATTACCGCGCCGCTGCCACGCCGGAAGACAAGCTGGCGCATGTCAGCCAGTTGCAGCAAGGCGGTGCCCGTGTATTGATGGTGGGCGACGGCGTGAACGATGCGCCGGTACTGGCGCGCGCCGACGTGTCGCTGGCCATGGGTGGCGGCACCGACGTGGCACGCGCCAGCGGCGACATGGTACTGATGGGCGACGAGCTGGGGCGCCTGCCGCAGGCGCTGGGCCTGGCGGCGCGCAGCATGCATATCATCCGCCAGAACCTGGCGTGGGCCGCGTTGTACAATCTGGTGGCGCTGCCACTGGCCATGGCCGGCTGGGTAACGCCCTGGCTCGCCAGCCTGGGCATGGCACTCAGCTCGCTGCTGGTAGTGAGCAATGCCCTGCGCCTGACCAAACGGAGTAAGTAATGGAAAGCCTGTACCTGTTGATCCCCATGAGCATCGTGCTGGTGTTCTTTATCGGCCTGCTGTTCTGGTGGTCTACCCGCTCCGGCCAGTTTGACGACCTGGAAGGCCCGGCCCACCGCATCCTGATGGATGACGACGACAGCCAGCGCGACACACCCAAGCAGCCAGACTAGCCAGCCGGCGAGCAGGCGGCTGGCGCGGCAGAAGACACCCCGGCCATGCACTGGCCAGCGACAAACGGCAGCTGCACGATAAAGCAGGCGCCGTGCGTGCTGGCCTCCAGCCGTATCTGCCCGCCGTGCGCCTGGGCTATGCGGCGGCAAATCGCCAGCCCCAGCCCCGCGTGCCCGCTATCCTGCCCCAGGCTACCCTGCTCGAACGCTTCAAATATCCGCTGCGCTTCCGTGGCCGGCACCCCGGGGCCTTCGTCCCGCACCATCAGCTGCAAACACGTTTCCAGGCGGTCTATCTGGAGCTCGATCACCCCGCCCTGCGGTGAGAAACGGATGGCATTGCCCAGTAATTGCCCCAGCAGCTGCATCAGGCTGCCGTGATCGGCCACCAGGCGTGGCAAGGGGTGGCTGCTGACACGTATCTGCAGCCCGCGCGGCTGCCATGCCGGCTCGTGCTGGCTGACACAGTCCTCTACCAGCTGGCGCATATTCAGGCTTTGCCAGTGAAACGGCCGCCGTCCCGCATCCAGCGCGGCCAGGTCAATCAACCCGTTCAGCTGGTAGGACAGCCGCTGGCCGTTCTCGCTGATGGCTGACAGGTGTGCGTTAACACGCTGGGTATCGCCACGCGCCAGCTTCAGCCTGGCCATCTCGGCAAAATTCAGTATGCCGTGCAGCGGGGTAAGCAGCTCGTGCGAGACATTGGCCAGCAAGCGGTTTTTGGCCAGGCAGGCATGCTCAGCCGCCAGCTTGGCGTCGATCAGCGCCAGCGCCTGCTCGGCCAGCGACTGCCCCATATCGGCCTGCCCCTGGCGCAGCGTAGCCTCCAGCTGCTGGCAATCCGACACATCCCGCCCGGTACCCCGGTAACCAGCCAGCTGCCCGGCAGCGTCGAACCAGGGTAAGGCACTGAGCGAGATATGGCGCTGTACGCCATCCGGGCAATCCAGCAAAAACACCTGGTTGCGAAAAGGCTGCCCGGCGGTAAACAGCGTGGCCAAACGGCTATGGCTATCGGGCGAGCCCTGCACCGCCTGCAGCGCGGACCAGTGCAAGCCGTGCAGTGATGCCGGCGCAAACCCCAGCAAAGGCTGCAACGCCGCGGAGCAGCGCACGATGCGGCCTGCAGCGTCCAGCTCCCAGAACCAGTCGCTGGCAATGGTCAGAAAATCCTGCAGCACCTGTCGCTGCTGCGCTGCGGCCAACTGCATGCCACGCATGCGCTGCCGTAACCGCACCATGGCAAGGAGTAAAGCAATGCAACAAAGCGCAGAACAAAAAAACGCAAGAACCAACATGGCCAGAGCCTTTTCAGAGCGGAACCGGCAGACTGACGCTGCCCATACGGAATATTTCGATATTATGCCACGCAGCTATCACATATAAAGGCTGACGCGGCCCGGCATACACCATTTTGGGCAACGCACCCGCCCTTCAGGCACGCCATTCGCATTAGCAATTAACAATCAAACACTTACAGAGCGCAATCAACCCCCGGCATGGTTGGCCGCATCGCCCGCACCATTGCCAGAGGCAAGCCAGGGCTCGATATGCACGCTTGATACAGCGTAAAATGGCAGCTATTCCGATTTCACTACCCGCCAGCCATTAACCTGCACATGAAAATACTGATTCTGGGCTGCGGCCAGGTAGGCGCCAGCGTCGCCGAAAACCTGGTAGATGAAGGCAACGACATCACCGTGGTAGACCAAGACCCGAACCTGCTGAAGTTGCTGCAGGCCAAGCTGGATATCCGTACCGTGGCCGGCAATGCCGCCCTGCCCGGCGTACTGCGCCAGGCCGGTGCCGACGAGGCCGAAATGCTGCTGGCGCTGACCCGTAGCGACGAAACCAACCTGTTGGCCTGTGCGCTGGCACAGCGCCATTTCAACATCCCTACCCGCATCGCCCGCATACGCGCCACCGACTACGTAGACGGCGACCTGCCGGTGCTGGAGCAGTTTGGCGTGGAGCACGCCATCTGCCCGGAGCAGATCGTTACCCAGAACCTGAACCGCCTGCTGCAGTACCCGCGCGCCCTACAGGTGATCGACTTTGCCGAGGGCAGCGCCCAGCTGGTGGTATCGCGTGCGCAGCAAGGTGGCAAGCTGCTGGGCAAGCCGCTGCGCCAGCTGCGCGAAGACATGCCGGACACCGACTGCCGCATCTGCGCCATCTACCGCGACGACCGCCTGGTGCAGCCCGATGGCAGCACGGTGATACAGGAGGGTGACGAGGTGTTTTTTGTGGCCGCCCGCGCCGACATTCCCACCATGCTGGCCGAGCTGCGCCCCAGCGAAAAGGCTGTAAAACGGGTAATGATCGCCGGTGGCGGCAATATCGGCTACCGACTGGCGCGGCAGCTGGCCAATGACTACGAAGTGAAGATCATCGAATACCGCGCCGAGCGCGCGCGCTGGCTGGCAGACAACCTGCCAGGCGTGCTGGTACTGCACGGCGAGGCCACCGACGAAGCGCTGCTGGAAGAAGAAAACATCGACGAGATGGACGCATTCTGCGCGCTGACCAACGACGACGAAGACAACCTGATGTCCACGCTGCTGGCCAAGCGCATGGGCGCGCGGCGCGTGATCGCGTTGGTGAACCGTGCCAGCTATGTGGACCTTCTGGAAGGCAACCGCATCGACATCGTCATTTCACCTTACCTGTCTACTATCGGTTCGATTCTGGCGTACCTGCGCCGCGGCGACGTGGTAGCGGCCCACCCGGTACGCCGCGGCCGCGCCGAAGTGCTGGAAGTGATCATCCACGGCGACAGCCACAGCTCGCGCATGGTTGGCCGCCGCGTCGATGCGCTGGGCCTGCCGCGCGGCTGCAGCATCAGTGCCATCATCCGCGACGGCCAGGTGCTGATGGCACACCACGACACCCTGCTGCAAGCCGAAGACCACCTGATCATCTTCGTGCACGGCCGCCACCGCGTGAAACAAATCGAGAAACTGACACAAGTGAAACTGGGGTTCTTCTGAGCATGAGCATACGCGGCATCCACCACGTGGCCATTATTGCGGCCAACTATGCGCGCTCGCGCGACTTTTACCTGAACACGCTGGGCCTCGCGCTGGTGTCCGAGCACTACCGTGCCGAGCGCGACTCCTGGAAGCTGAACCTGGCGCTGCCCGATGGCTGCGAAATCGAGCTGTTCAGTTTTCCCAGCCCGCCAGCGCGCCCCAGCCGCCCTGAGGCCTGCGGCCTGCGCCACCTGGCACTGGCCAGCAGCAACCTGGACGCCGACATCGCCCGCCTGGCCAGCCTGGGCGTGGCCTGCGAGCCGGTGCGCGTGGATGAGTACACCGAACGCCGCTTCACTTTCCTGGCCGACCCGGATGGCCTACCGATCGAGCTGTACGAAGTGCCGGCATGAACAAACTGCTGCCCATCGTCCACGTGCTGTCCAAGCTTATCCTGCTGTCAGCCGTGATGTTTCTGGTGCCCTGTGCCGTGTCCTGGTATTTTCAGGACGGCACCTGGCGACATTTCCTGCTCTCTGCGGCCAGCGGCCTGGTGATTGGCAGCAGCAGCTGGCTGGCCACCCGCCGATTCGAGCGTGAACTGAAACCGCGCGACGGTTTTATCCTGGTGACGCTACTGTGGCTGGGCTTTACCGCCATGTCGGCCGTACCGCTGTGGCTGTACCTGCCAAACCTCAGCGTGACTAACGCCTTCTTCGAGGCCATGTCGGCGCTCACCACCACGGGCGCCACCACGCTGCAAGGGCTGGAACACCTGGCACCGGCCATGAACTTCTGGCGGCATTTCCTGAGCTGGCTGGGCGGCATGGGCATCATCGTGCTGGCGGTGGCCGTACTGCCCATGCTGGGCATTGGTGGCATGCAGCTGTACAAGGCCGAGATCCCCGGGCCGATGAAGGAAACCAAACTGGCACCGCGCATTGGCCAGACCGCCAAGAACCTGTGGTATGTGTACAGCGCGCTCACCGTGATCTGCTTTGTCTGCCTGTACCTGGCGGGCATGACGCCGCTGGATGCGCTGTGCCACGCGTTTACTGCGGTGGCGCTGGGCGGGTTTTCCACCTACGACCAGAGCGTCGGCTATTTTGACTCGCTGCTGATCGAGGCCATCCTGATCGTGTTCATGCTGCTGGGGGCGCTGAACTTCGCTACCCACTTCACCGCTTGGCAGCGCAAGTCGCTGCGTGGCTACTGGCAGGATATCGAAGCCCGTTACGTGCTGGGCCTGCTGGCCGCCAGCGTGCTGCTGGCCAGCGTCTACCTGTGGTGGCGGGGTGTGTACGACTTTGCCACGGCGCTGCGCCATGTGGCGTTCAACCTGGTATCGGTTGCCACCGATACCGGCTACGCCAGCGTGGATTACGCCCAATGGCCCATGCTGGTGCCACTGTGGATGCTGTTCCTGTCGTGCATCACGGTAAGCTCCGGCTCCTGTGGCGGCGGCATCAAGATGATCCGCACCCTGGTGCTGACCCGCCAGAGCTACCGCGAAATGGGGAACCTGCTGCACCCGCGCGCAGTCCTTCCCTTGATCATCGGCGGGCGCACCATTCCCGAGCGCATTGCACAGTCGGTGCTGGGCTTCATTTTTGTGTATTTCATGAGCGTGGTCATGCTGAGTTTCGTGCTGATCGGTAGCGGCATGGACTTCCTTAGCGCCTTCACCGCCATTCTGGCCTGCATCAACAATGTAGGGCCGGGCCTGGGCACGGTAGGCCCGGCAGGCAACTACGCCGCGCTCAACGACTTCCAGACCTGGGTCTGCAGCTTTGCCATGCTGCTGGGCCGGCTGGAGATTTTTTCCATCCTGATTCTGTTTACCCCTGCTTTCTGGCGAAAATGACCATGCAAAAACGCTACTCCCTGCTGGGTTTCGCCCTGATTCCGCTGCTAAGCCACGCCTTGAGCGATAGCCAGCTATTTGATGCACGCGAAGCCTACCGCAAAGGCGACACGACCACCCTGGCCACCCTGGCCAGCCTGGCTGACAAAAACCTGCTGGATGCCTACCCGGCGTACTGGCTGGCACTAAAAGCACTCGAAACCGGCGACAGCAACCCGGCGCGCCAGTTTGTAAACCGCTACCGCAGCGGCTATCTGGTAGAGCGCACCCTGAACGAGCTGCTGGAAGACATGGGCCGGCGCGGCCAATGGGACGATCTGCTGAAAACCGCCCCGGTACTGGCCGACAACGCCCGCGATGCCGAAACCGGCTGCTTCATCAGCCTGGCCACCCTGCAAAAGCAGCAAAGCGCCAAACCCGACCGCAGCTACCTGGCCGGCAACCTGGCCGATGGCTGCAACCGCCTGATCGATGCCCAGGCCGCCCGCGGCCTGCTGGATAGTGCACAGACGCAGGCGCGCCTGCGGCTGCTGATCGCCGGCAACTTTGTTACCACCGCGCGCCGCCTGGCCGCTGCGGCCAACCTGGAAGACAGTTTCTTCCGCCCCGGCAGCGCCGAGCAGCAAGCGCAGGCACTGGTCACGCGCGGCAAAAGTGATATGAGCGGCGCGCTGGCGCAACTGGCTGGCAACAGCCAGCTGTCTGCGGCGCAGCGTGGCTTCGTCTACGGCCAGCTAGGCTTGTTGGCCGCACGCCGCCTGGACATGGCCACGGCGCTGGCCGCCTACGGCCAAGCCGACCCGGCACAACTGAACGATGATCAATGGGAATGGTGGCTGCGCGCCGCCCTGCGCCAGGAAGACTGGGCCCGTGTGGAGCAGATCGCCAGCGCCATGCCGGATGCCCTCGCCAGCAAACCGGCCTGGCAATACTGGCGTGCCCGTGCCATGAAAGCGCAAGGCCGCCTGCCAGAGGCCATGCCGGTATTCGTGAAAACCAGCTTCGAGCACAGCTACTACGGCCTGCTGGCCAAGGAAGAGCTGGGCGTCACACTGGAAGCGCCACCGGCCAGAATCGTGGTAGACGACGCCACCAGCCGCGCCGTGGCCGCCGACCCCGGCATCGCCCAGGCCCTGGCCCTGTTTGACCTGGCCGAGCGCAGCAACCGCGCCGAGTGGCGCGAGGAAGGCCGCCGGGTGTGGCGCTGGGCACTACGCGAGCGCAGCGACCTGCAGCTGCTGGCTGCCGCCGACATCGCCCGCCAGCGCAACCTGTACGACATGGCCATCCACGCCGCCGAACGCACCCGCGACAACCATGATTTCAGCCTGCGCTACCTGTCACCTTACCGTGACATTACCCGCAGCTACGCCCAGCAGCTGGATATCGACGAGGCCTGGGTATACGGCCTGATCCGCCAGGAAAGCCGCTTCCTGAACGTAGCGCGCTCCGGCGTAGGCGCCAGCGGCCTGATGCAGCTGATGCCGGCCACTGCCAAATGGGTAGCCGGCAAGATGGGCCTGCCTGGCTACCAGATCAACGATATCAACGACAATATCCGCCTGGGCACCTGGTATTTGCGCCATGTGCTGGATAGTTTGCACGGCCAGCCGGTACTGGCTACCGCCGCCTATAATGCGGGGCCGGGGCGTGCCCGCGGCTGGCAAACCGTGCGGCCACTGGAAGGGGCCATCTATACCGAAACCATCCCCTTCAACGAAACGCGCGACTACGTACAGAAGGTGATGGCCAACGCCGTGTATTACGCGGGGGCCTTCCGCCAGGGCAATGCCACACTCAAAGCACGGCTTGGCACGATTCCGCCGCGCTAGACAAACCGTACACGGCAAGGCAGCGCGCACAAACCCGTACGCGCTGCAAAAATCATCAGGGAGTGCAACATGAAAGTAGCCATTATCGGCGGCGCCGGTTTCGTCGGCAGCCACATTGCAGAACACCTTACCCGTGATGGCCACGCGCTGACGCTGGCCACCCGCAACCGCGAACGCCACAAGGCCACGCTGATCCCGCTGCCGCACGCCGAGCTGCGCGAGTGCAATGTGCACGAGCCGGCACAGTTGGCCGCGCTGCTGGCCGGCCATGACGCCGTGGTCAGCATGGTGGGCATCCTGCATGGCAGCCGCGACGCCTTCGAGCGCGCCCACGTACAGCTGGTAGAAAAAATCGTGGCCGCCTGCCACGCCAGTGGCATCCGCCGCCTGGTGCACATCAGCGCGCTGGGTGCCAGCGAGCAGGCCCCCAGCGACTACCAGCAAACCAAGGGCAAGGCCGAACGGCTGATCGAAGCCAGCGGCCTGGATTACACCATCCTGCGCCCGTCAGTGATCTTTGGCGCCGGTGACAACTTCCTCAATATGTTTGCCAAATTGGCCGCCACGGCGCCATTTCTACCCATCGGCGGCGCCGATACCCGCTTTGCCCCGGTGTGGGTAGACGACGTGGCCCGCGCCGTGGCCGCCAGCCTGGCGCGCCCGGCCACCGTTGGCCGCAAGCTGGACCTGGCCGGCCCCGGCACCTACACGCTACGCCAGCTGGTGGCCTACGCGGCCAACCTGTCCGGCCACCCGCGCACCATCATCGGCCTGCCGGAATGGGCCGCCATGCTGCAAGCCACGCTGTTGGGCCTGCTGCCCGGCCCCGCCTTGCTCAGCGCCGACAACGTGCGCTCGCTGCGGGTGGACAACGTCAGCGACCAGCCCTTCCCCGCCGCGCTGCTGGGCTTTGCCCCCACCGCGCTGGAAGCGGTAGCGCCGTTCTATCTGGGCGAGCAGGAATGCAACCTGACACTGGACCGCTACCGCGCCAGGGCCGCCCGCTGATGAAGTGCTATATCGTTGGCGGTGCCGTACGCGACCGCCTGCTGGGCCTGCCGGTCAAAGACCGTGACTGGGTAGTGGTAGGTGCCACACCGGAAGCCATGCTCGCGCGTGGCTTCAAGCCGGTGGGCAAGGACTTTCCTGTCTTTCTGCACCCGCACACACACGAGGAATACGCGCTGGCGCGCACCGAGCGCAAGGTTGGCCGCGGCTACCACGGCTTTACCTTCCACGCCGCGCCGGATGTCACGCTGGAAGAAGACCTGGTCCGCCGCGACCTCACCATCAACGCCATCGCCCAGGACGACGACGGCACGCTGATCGACCCCTACGGCGGCGTGGCCGACGTAGAGGCCGGCGTGCTGCGCCATGTGAGCCCGGCTTTTACCGAAGACCCGGTGCGCATCCTGCGCCTGGCGCGCTTTGCCGCGCGCTTCGGCTTTGCCGTAGCGCCGGAAACGCAAGCACTGATGCAGCAGATGGTGGCCAACGGCGAAGTGGACGCGCTGGTGGCCGAGCGCGTGTGGCAAGAGCTGGCCAAGGGCCTGATGACCGACAGCCCGTCGCGCATGCTGCTGACTTTGCGTGACTGTGGCGCCCTGGCGCGGCTGCTGCCCGAAGTGGACGCGCTGTTCGGCGTGCCGCAACGCGCCGATTACCACCCGGAAATCGACACCGGCGACCACGTGATGCGCGTGCTGGACTACAGCGCCAGCCAAAACCAGCCGCTGCCGGTGCGTTTTGCCGCGCTGATGCACGACCTGGGCAAGGCGCGTACGCCGGCCGACATCCTGCCACGCCACATCGGCCACGAGCCGCGTGGCGAAGCGCCGCTGCTGGCGCTGTGCGAACGGCTGCGCGTCCCCGCCGAGTGCCGCGACCTGGCACGCATCACCGCGCTGTACCACACCAAGGTACACACTGCCTTCCAGCTACGCCCGGATACCGTACTGGGCCTGCTGCGCGACTGCGACGCGCTGCGGCGCCCGGAACGCTTTGCCCAGCTGTTGGCCGCCTGCGTGGCCGACGCGCGTGGCCGCCTGCACTTCGAGCAGTGTGATTACCCGCAGGCCGACTACCTGGCCGCCATGTTGGCCGCAGCCCAGGCGGTGGACGCTGGCGCGGTAGCCAAAGCCTGTACCGACAAGAAAAACATCGCCCAGGCGGTGGATGCTGCCCGCGTGGCCGCCATCGCCCAGGCCAAGAAAACCTACCCGCACCCGGCATGACGTTTACCACACTCCCCGCCACGCTGATGCGTGGCGGCACCAGCAAAGGCCTGTTCTTTCGCGCCGACCAGCTACCCGACGACCCGGCCCGCGTACAGGCGCTGCTGATGCGCGCACTGGGCAGCCCCGACCCGTACGGCGGCCAGCTGGACGGCCTGGGCACCGGCATTTCCAGCACCAGCAAGATCGTCATCATCGGCCCGTCGCAACAGCCCGGCTGCCACGTGGACTACCTGTTCGGCCACGTCGCCATCGCCGACGCGCTGGTGGATTGGTCCGGTAACTGCGGCAACCTCAGCGCCGCCGTGCCGGTATTTGCGCTGATGCAGCAGCTGGTAGCCGGCGCACCGGCCAACGGCCCGGTAGCCGTGCACATCTGGCAGGCCAATATCGGCAAGAAAATCATTGCCGAGCTCACGATGCAGGACGGCGCACCGGTTTGGTGGGGCGACTACCAGCTGGACGGCATCGCCTTCCCGGCGGCGCCGATACGGCTGCGTTTCCTGGACCCGGCAGGCGGCGCCAGCGGCAAGCTGTTCCCCACTGGCCGCCCACGCGACACCCTTGCCCTGCCAGACGGCAGCACGCTGGAGGCTACCTTGATTGACGCCGGCAACCCCACCGTATTCGTGCGCGCGGCCGATCTGGGCCTGCGCGGCGACGAAACCGGCCACGCCCTCAGCCCCGAACAGCAACAAAAACTGGAATGGGCGCGCTGCGCCGGCGCGGTGATGATGAAGCTGGGGCCGGACATCGACACCATCCAGCGCGAACGCCCTGCTACGCCCAAGATCAGCTTTCTGTCGCCAGCCAGCCAGCCCGGCTGCGCGCTGACTGCCCGCATCGTGTCCATGGGCCGCCTGCACCACGCCTACACCGGCACCGGCGCCATCGCGCTGGCAGCCGCTGCCGCCATCAAGAACACGCTGGCGGCCGAGCTGTGCGGCGCACCGGTACGCGGCCAACCTTTCACCTTTGCCCACGCCGGTGGCTGCCAGACGCTGGAGGCCATTGTGCAGCGCCACGGGCACAGCTGGCAGGTAAGCGAGGTGGTGATGACACGCCATGCGCGGCCGCTGATGCAGGGCACGCTGTACATACCGCAGCAGCCTTGAATAGCGCAGGCAGCCGCAAGCCAAACCCCCTGCTCACTGACGTGGGCAGGGGGTTTGTTTTAGCGCCGGGCCAGCAGCCCTGGGCAGCCAGCGGTAGCCGTGCAGTTTAGTCGCGGAAGATAAACTGCCCCTGCGCATCACGCCGCGGCATGGCCATGGGGTTAAAGTCGGGGAAAGCCAGGCTGCGCACGTGCCAGGTCAACAGCAGGGTCAGTAGCGTCATGAGGCCCTGCACCACCGCCCAGCCACCCTGGGGCAGCTGCGATACCAGCTGCGGCAGCTGGATCAGCGCGTACAGGATATAAACATTGAATGCGGCCGCGATCCAGCGCGAAAAACCTGCGGCAAACGCCGCCGGCACCAGCGCCGAAAACAGCGCCATCCAGACACCCTGCCCGCCCAGCAGCTGGCCATTCTGGTAGCCCACGCCCAGTGATAGCAGGGAAAAGCCCATCATCACCGCAATGAGGGTGTGATTTTTTACCTGATACTGCCGGCGGCGCGCCGGGGTAGCCGTGGCGGCCAACAAATAGGCCAGCTGGCCAGGGTTGGCCGCACTGGCTTGCAGCTCGCTGTATATCGCCTGCTTGCTTTGGCCCTGGGCCAAGGCTTGGTCAATGGCTTGCTGCATTGCCTGCTTTTTCATGATTCAACCTCTCTTCAACAGCCCGCATTGTGCCATAACTGCCCCAAAGGCCGCCAAAACAAAGCTATGCATATAGAATGACTGTGAATTTCTATGGCGTCTGCTTATACTTAGCTGACCACCCGAGGGGGAAGACCGTCATGCCGTGCCACATCCTCATTGCAGAAGACAGCACCAGCCAGCGCGAGGCACTGGTCGCACTGTGCCGCACCCTGCCAGACGTTGAGGTGCACGAAGCTTCGGATGGCCGCTGGGCAGCCCAGCTGGCACGCCAGCTACCGCAGCTGGACCTGGTAATCACCGACATCAACATGCCGGGCATGGATGGTATTGAGTTGATCCAGCAGCTGTCACGCCATGTGCAGCTGCCCTCACTACTGCTATTGAGCGGCCACATGCCCGAGTTGTTGTCCAACTGCATGCGCGCTGCCGAAGAGCTGGGTTTTGCCAATATTGCCTACCTGGCCAAGCCTTTCGAAGTTGACACCCTGCTGCACGAGGTGCAACAGCTGCTGTTACGGCGCCAGGGGCCGGGCACCGCCGAGCACGCCATTCCGCTGTCCGAGATTTTTACCGGGCTGGCACATAACCAGTTCTGTGCGCACTTCCAGCCCATTTACAGCCAGCACGAACACCGCGCCGTGCAGGTAGAGGCGCTGGCACGCTGGCAGCACCCGGCCTATGGCTTGCTGGGCCCGGCCAGCTTCATCGACCGCCTGGAGCATGAAGGCTTTATCGTGCTGCTGACCCGACGCATCGTGCAAACCAGCCTGGACTTGCTGACCCGCAACCCGTGGGCGCAAGACCTGCGGCTGTCGATCAACCTGTCGCGCGGGCTGCTGGACGATGCCGAGTTTTTTGACTGGCTGATCAAAGAGGTAGAAGAACGGCAGATTCCGCCACGGCAAATCGTGCTGGAGATTACCGAGACCATGGCATTCAGCAACCTGGGCAATACACTGGCGGCGCTGCTGCGCCTGCGCATGCGTGGCTTCGAGCTGTCGCTGGACGATTTTGGCGCCGGGCACACCAACCTGGAACAGCTGAAAGACCTGCCGATTACCGAGCTAAAGCTGGACCGCTCACTGATCAAGAACATTCACCAGGCACACCGTACACAGAGCATTCTGGACGGCATTATCCGCATTGGCCAACAGCTGCAGCTACGCATGGTAGCCGAAGGCATAGACAACCCGCACGACCTGGCCTACCTGCAAGGCCGCTACCCCGAGCTGGAACTGCAAGGCTTCTATCTGGGCCGCCCGGTCGCCTCCAGCGAACTCTCCTCGCACCTGGGTTACGCCAGCCGGCCCGCCAGCGCCTGAGCCACCCGCCAACGCCAAAAACAAAAAACGGCCCGCAGGCCGTTGTTGTGCAATAGCCGGCTAGCCGGCGGTACGTCTGGGTAACCACAGTACGTCCGGCACTGCAGCAGCCACATTCAGGTGCCGCGACAGGATGAACAGCACATCGGACAAGCGGTTCAGGTACTGGCGAGGCAGGGCTGGCATGGTATCAAACTCGCCCAGCGCCACCACACTGCGTTCGGCACGTCGGCATACCGCCCGCCCCTGGTGCGCGACAGCGGCGGCACGCGAGCCGCCAGGCAAAATGAACTCCTTCAGCGGGGGCAATTGCGCGTTCCATTCGGCCGCGTGGTGCTCCAGCATGGCAAGCTGGGCTTCTTGCAGGGCCTGGTAGCCAGGCACGGCCAGCTCGGAGCCCAGATCAAACAGATCGTGCTGCACTTCTGCCAGGAAGGCATCCACGCCCGCAGGCAGGCTTTCGCAGCGCAGCAAACCGATAATGCAATTGAGTTCGTCCACATCGCCCAGTGCGTGAATACGGTCGGCATTCTTCGACACCCGGCTACCATCACCCAGGCCGGTAGTACCCGCATCACCACCGCGGGTGATAATGCTGGACAGGCGGTCAGTCATCAAACTTCCTTATTATGGCTAGCGGCTTCATCCAGCGCTTCGCGCAGCGAGGCGCGCAGGGACTCGGCCAGCATCATGTCAAAATCTTCTTTCAGCTGCTTCATCACACCAGCCATCAGCTGTTTGGCTTGCTGCTCCAGCGCATCCTGCATCCATAGCGCCAGCTCGACTTTCATGCGCGGCAACACGCGGGCGTAAAGGGCCTCGATCAGTGCGTTTTCATCCAGCCCTGCCGCCACAGCAAACGCTGCGGGTGGCTGGCCTGGCTCTGCCGGCATGGCCTGACCCACTGCTTCAATGTGGATATCGCTTTCGGACAGCACTGGCACAGTTTGTACCGGCACCTGGCTGGCCACGGCAGCGGGTGCGGCCAACTCATCGGCCACCAATGGCTGGCGCCGCACACGAATGACCTCTGCGATTACCGGCGCCACCTCGGGCTCGCTGGCATCCGGCAGCTGATCCAGATCTAGCGGTGGTTCTGCCCCCAGGTCACGCGCCCATGCCAGCTCAACTTCTTTATCGCCAGCATGAAAGCCGCTGCCTGCCAATGGCCAATCGCCACCTGGCAGCTTGCCGGCCGGCTCGCCCAGCGTAGCGGCTGGCGACACCGCCGCCGTTGCCAAGCCAAGCCCGCCACCCAATACCCCCATGGGCAGGCTATCCAGCGAAATGCTTTGCACGGGTTCGGACACAGACGGCTGCGGCAACGCTGGCTCGTCTGCGGCCAACTCTGCCTGCGCCACCTGCAGCCAGGCCGGCACCGGCTCGACCGCGCGGCCAAGCTCACTATTAATCTGATCAAACGTGCTGGCGGGCTCGGCAGCTGCGAACATATCAGGCGCAGCTGTCGTATCCGCAAACGCTGTATCTTCGACCGGCTCACTCATCACCAGCTCGACAGCATCCGCCATCAGATCCGGCGCGGCGGGCGGCGCGATAAGGTCGGCGTCTACCACGACTTCATCCTGCACAGCAGTAGCCGCTACCTCGGCACCGAAGGTCGACTGCACCATGGGCTCTTCAACAGACACCCAGGCATCTTCCACAGGCTCGGCCAACGTTACCGGGCTTGGCAGCTCGTCGTCCTGCGCCACAGCCAAAGGAGGCTGCACCGGCTGCAAACCTGCCAGAATGTCGTCAATCGACATCGCCAGGCTGGCAGCCGGCTCATCAGGCACATCCCATGGCAAGGCTTCAAACGCGGAGGCGGCTGGCTGTTCCGGCAAGGCGGCCTCGGCTGCCGGGTTGGCCGCATCACTGGCCAACGCCGCATCAGTGCCTGTCACTTCCCACGCAGCATCGGTCAGCAATGGCGGGCTGCTTTGCAACACGGGAGACGCGTCAGGTTCGGGCATCAGCACCGGCACAGCGTTCAACTCGGCCAGATCGGCCGCTGGCGCGCTTGGCGGCTCCCAGGTGCCGGCCCATTCGTCGTCGGTAGACGCCGCCGCAAAGACCTCTGCTTGCGGGGCGGTAGCGTCGTCGGCTTTGCTGAGGAAGGCATCCAGCGGCAGCTCCGGCAGGTCTGCCGGCTCATCAAAATCGTCCAGCTGGGCAGCAAACTGGTCCAGCGATGCCTGGTCTGGCTGCAAGACGCTTGGCTCGGCGACGGCCGGCGCCTGCGGCAGTACTGCATCGATACTGGGCACTACCGGCTCGAACGTGGCGCGGGCAAAGAGCGCCCCGAGACCGTCATTGCCGGCGGCATCAACAGGCGAACTGGCCAGCGGTACGTCGTCCAGCTCGAAAACAAAGTCATCCGCGGGCTGCGCAGCATCAGGCAAGGCGCGGGCCTGGGGCGTATCACCATGATGGCGATCCAGGCCTGGCAACACGTCGTCAAGGGACAGCTCGGTAGGCAGATCGACTTCCAGATCCAGCGATGGCAGGCGTTCTATCAGCTGGCTGGCATTGAGGCTGGCTTGCTCGGTATCGCCCAGATCATCGCCCAGCACATCATCGAGCGAAAGCTCGTCCGGCAGGGTCAGCTCTGGCGGCGCTTCGTCGGGTAAAACCTGCGCCAGTGCGTCCAGCTCGGCAGAAAAATCGTAGGCGGGGATATCCAGCACCGGAATCGCTTCTACCTCTACCACATCGGTCAGTACAGGCAGATCTTGCGGGTTCCAGCCCTGGTCGGGAGTCGGGTTTGTCATGCGGCATCACTCATGTCGTGATGGTGAATATCAAAGCCCAGGTCGAGGTAGGCGCGGTAGCGTTTTCGCGCTACGGCCCGGGAAGCCTCCTCCTGGCTAACCACTTCCAGAATACGGGAAAACCCCGCTGGGTTGACAGGCATTTTTTCACCCAGGTTCAATAAAACTGTCGGGCCGGCAGGTATATCGAAATGGGTAGACAGCCAGATACGCGACGAGGGTGCCTCGGCGGCGTTCCACTCGCAATGCGCAATGAAACTGGTATCGCCAAAAGACCAAAGCGCCCGGCTAAAAGCCTGCAGCGCCTGGTCGTCAGGAAGAACGACCAGTAGCCGTTCTTCCTTGCGGTATACAGTTTGTGCCGCACGGCAGGCAAAAGCCTGCACGTTGGCGACACCTGTATAAAAATCAATCCGCGTCATCTTCTGTCGTTTCTACCACTTCACGACGGGGGCGGCCGCGGCGCACCACGTTACCCAGTGCGATGTCGGCACGATCTTGCAGGAACTGCACCAGCATCGGCACCGGGCGGCCGGTAGCCCCCTTGTCCTTGCCACCACGCCATGCGGTACCGGCGATATCCAGGTGAGCCCAGTCGTAAGCTTTGGCAAAGCGCGACAGGAAGCAGGCGGCGCTGACGCTGCCACCGGCACGGCCACCGATGTTGGCCATGTCGGCAAACGGGCTCTTCAGCAGTTCCTGGTATTCGTCCCACAGCGGCATGTGCCATGCGCGGTCGCCCACCTCTTCACCGGCAGCCCACAGCTCTTTGGCCAGGCTATCCTGGTTGCTGTACAGGCCGGTAGCAATGTGGCCCAGCGCTACCACGCAGGCGCCGGTGAGTGTGGCCACGTCTACCACGGTAGCCGGGTTGAAGCGCTCGACGTAAGTCAGTGCATCGCACAGTACCAGGCGGCCTTCGGCGTCGGTATTCAGCACTTCGATGGTCTGGCCGGACATGGAAGTCACGATATCGCCCGGTTTCAGCGCACGGCCGGACGGCATGTTTTCGCAGGTCGCTACCACGCAGATCAGGTTCAGCGGCAGTTTCATCTCGACAGCGGCACGGAAAGCACCGATCACGGCAGCAGCACCGCCCATGTCGTACTTCATTTCATCCATGCCTTCGCCCGGTTTCAACGAAATACCGCCGGAGTCGAAGGTGAGACCCTTGCCTACCAGCACGATAGGACGGTCGTTTTTGTCTTTGGCACCAAAGTGCTTGAGCACCACAAAGCGGGCTTCTTCGTCGCTGCCTTTGGCAACAGACAAGAAGGAATGCATTTTCAGCGCGTCCAGCTCGGCCGGGCCCATTACCTCGGCCTCAGCACCAAAGGCCAGCGCCATGTCGCGTGCGGCTTCGGCCAGGTATACCGGCGTGCAGACATTGCCTGGCGCGTTGGCCAGATCTTTGGCCAACTTCATGCCGGCAGCGATGGCCTGGCCACGCTGCTGACCGCGTTCGCCATCGGTCAGGTCGCTGCGACGCGGCACGGCCAGCGTCATCTTGCGCGGCTCGCGCACTTCGTCCAGCCGGGACTTGAACTTGTCAAAACGGTACAGGGTGTCCAGCGTTACCACGGTGGCCTGCTCTACCATCCACTCTACATCGTGCTTCTTCACGTGCAGCTCGGACAGGTAGCTCACCACTTCGTTGGACTGGGTCGCGGCCAGGGCTTTTACCGAGGCGCGGATGGCTTCACGGTACTCTTTGGCACGGAAGTCCCGCTCTTTACCCAGGCCTACCAGCATGACGCGGTCACACAGGGTATGCGGCACGGAATGCAGGATCAGGGTGGTGCCCAGCTTGCCATCCATGTCGCCACGCTTGAGCACATCGGTAATGAAGCCGTTCGATATGCGGTCAAGCAGGTCGGCAGCAAAAGACAGCTTGCGGGTTTCGTAAACACCGACCACAACGCAGGCTACGCGCTGTTTTTCCGGGCTTCCGCTTTTAATGTTAAACTCCATGCAACGCTCCACCATGTGTGTTTGGTTCATCAAGACATACGTTCCGGCAGGCTTTTGGCCTGACCGGAACCGGCCGACAAGCCTTGATTTTCTGGCCGACAACCATTCAGGTTAACCTTTCCAATTATCACTATCCTTTTGACGAATTGTCAAAAACGGGCCTGTTTTATGCTTTTTCAGAAAAGCCTTACCCGAGAGCTGACTTATACCAGTATCGGGGTGTTTTCCATCTTGCTCGCCATTCTGCTGAGCACACAAACCATCAACATGCTGGGCCGCGCCGCACAGGGGCGTATTGCCAGCGATGCCATTTTTGCGCTGATCGGCTTCTGGTCGATAGGTTTCTTCCCGGTACTGATGATTCTCACCATCTTCGTCAGCGTCATTGTCACGCTTACCCGCATGTGGCGCGAGCATGAAATGGCTGTCTGGATGGCCAGTGGCAAATCGCTCACGGATTGGGTATGGCCGGTATTACGCTTTGCGCTGCCACTGTCATTGCTGATTGCCGTCGGCACCACGGTAATCGAACCGTGGGCCGTGCAGCGCAGCAAGGAATACGCCGAAACCCTGAAACAGCGCGAAGAAATGACCGCCCTGTCACCCGGCGTGTTCAAGGAGTCGCGCAGCAGCGACCGCGTGTACTTTATCGAGAGCTACTCGCCGCTGAGTGGGGCTACCCGCAATGTGTTTGTGCAGAACATCAAGGCGGGCGAGGTATCATCCATTTTTGCCAAGGCAGGCCAACTGAGCACCGACAAGGACGGCAACCGGGTGCTGATACTGGAGCACGGCAGCCGCTACACAGGGGAGCCAGGTTCTGGCGCGTTTGAAGTGGCCGAATTCGAGCATTACACACTGAAAATCAGCGAAACCGAGCAGGTTGTACGCCCAGAGCTTAATAGCGAAACGCGGCCAACCTTGCAGCTACTGGGCAGCGACGACCCTGCTGACCGTGCGGAACTGGCGTGGCGCCTATCCCTGCCTTTCTGCGCACTGATCCTAGCTGTGCTGGCCATTCCGTTAAGCTATTTCAACCCGCGTGCTGGCCATACTTACAACCTGGTTTTTGCATTGGGTGCCTACCTGCTGTACCAGAACCTGCTGTGGCTGCTGCGTGACGCCATCAGTAGTGACAAGCTATCCAGCGCGCTGGCCATCCTGCCTGCCCACGCCGCCATGCTGGCCTTGGCGGCAGCCCTGCTGTACTACCACAACCGCCCCGCCGAGCCTTGGCTTACCCGTATGAAACGATTGCTGCGGAGGAAATCCGCATGAGCATGCTGCGCAACTATCTGCTGACACGCTTCACTTCCGCTACGCTGTTCACGCTGGCCTGTTTGCTGGGTCTGTACGGCTTTTTCGACGCCATTCGCGAGCTACCCAATGTCGGTAAAGGTAGCTTCGACTCCGGCACCTTGCTGATGCACACCTTGCTGCAAACGCCAGGCCACGCCTATGAGCTGATGCCACTGGCCGTGCTGATCGGTGCCATGATCGCCATGTCGCAACTCTCCAGCACCTCCGAATACACCGCCATCCGCACTGCCGGGGTGTCGCTGGGGCAGATTGCGCGTATCAAGCTGCTGTTCGGCGTAGTCATGGCGATCGCTGCCTTGTTGCTGGGCGAGTTCGCCTCGCCTCTGGCAGAAAAAAATGCCGAGAGAATCAAACTGCAGGCAACCCACTCCCTGGTAGCGCAAGAGTTCCGCTCCGGCCTGTGGGTGAAGGACGACAACAACTTCATCAACGTAGGGGAAATGCTGCCCGACAACACCCTGCTGGGCGTCCGTATCTACACCTACGATCAGGATTACCGCCTGGTGATGACGCGCCACGCCGAGCGCGCCCAATACCAGCCGGCCAGCAAAACCTGGCTGCTCAGCCAGGTGCGCCAGTCCGAAATCCTGCCAGACCGGATCAAGGTTGGCCGCATGGCCGAGCAGACCTGGCGCTCTGTTATCCAGCCGGACATCCTGTCTGTGCTGCTGGTGGTGCCCGAGCAGATGTCCGCCATGGATTTGATGACTTACATTGAACACCTGCGCACCAATAACCAGAAAACACAACGCTACGAAATTGCCCTGTGGGGCAAGCTGTTCTACCCGCTGGCGTGTATTTCGATGGTGATGGTGGCGCTGGCTTTTACACCGGTCTCCGGCCGCCACAACGACCTGGGCATCAAGCTGTTTTCCGGCATCTGCCTGGGCATTGCCTTCCACTTTAGCAACCGCTTATTCGGCCACCTAGGCCTGCTGTACAACTGGAACCCTATAGCCTCTGCCACGCTCCCTACCCTGCTCTTCCTGATGGCAGGCCTGATAGCCCTGGCAAGACAGGAGAGACGATGAGTACACCGGACCAGACACAACAATACCGCCGCTGGCGCCAGGCGCTGCAGCAAGGCCGCGAAGCGCTGGCTGCGGAGTACCGCGAAACACGTAATGCGCGGCAGTATCTGGTCCGGCACGGGCTGCTGGTAGACGGCATCATCCGCTCGGCGTGGGAGGTGCTTGGCATGGGCCAGCGCGCGGCCCTGCTGGCGGTGGGTGGCTACGGCCGCGGCCAACTCTTCCCCCATTCCGACATCGACCTGCTGCTGCTACTGCCCGAAACCACCTCGCAGAATTTGTCCGGTTTTGTGGAAACCTTTGTCAGCGCCATGTGGGACATCGGGCTGGAAGTGGGTCACAGCGTTCGCACCATCAGCGAATGCCTGAGCGAGTCGCAACTCGACATCACGGTAGAAACCACCCTGCTGGAAAACCGCCTGCTGGCCGGCAACATCACGCTATACCACCAGCTGAACCAGACCGTAGAAAAGCACCGCGACCCGATGCGCTTTCTGGAAGGCAAACTGCTGGAGCAACAACAGCGCCACAACAAGCACTTTGGCGTCACCAGCAACCTGGAACCCAACGTCAAGGAAAGCCCGGGCGGCCTGCGCGACCTGCACACCATCTTGTGGATCAGCAAGGCTATTGGCCTGGGGCAGAATTGGGATAGCCTGGCCCGCAACGAGATACTGACCGCCTCCGAAGCGCGGCTGATTCATTACAGCGAACGGCAGCTGGAACAGATCCGCATCGACCTGCACCTGGCCGCGCGCCGCCGCGAGGACCGCCTGATCTTTGACCTGCAACAGCAGGTAGCCAGCATGAGCGGCCTGGAAGACGACAAGGCCAAGCGCGCCAGCGAACAGCTGATGCAGCGTTTTTACAAGTCCGCCAAAAACGTCAGCCAGCTCAACGGCATTCTGCTGCCCAACCTGCGCGCCCGCCTGCTATGCGACGTGCCGCGCATCACCCAGCAGCTGGACGAACACTTCTATAGCGTCAATGGCCTGCTGGGCATTTACGACAGTCAGGTGTTCGAGCGCCAGCCGTCCACCATTCTGCGTGCCTTCCTGCACCTGCAGCAGCACGAGCTGGGCGGCATGGCACCGCGCACCCTGCGCGGCTTGTGGCACGCGCGGCGCCAGATCAACGACCGCTTCCGCCGCGACCCGGAAAACCGCCAGCTGTTCATCCAGCTGTTCCGCGCCGGCGGCGGGCTTACCCGCACCCTGCGCCGCATGAACCTGTACGGTGTGCTGGGCAAGTACCTGCCGGCGTTCGGCCGCATCATGGGCCAGATGCAGCACGACTTGTTCCACGTTTACACCGTGGACGAACATATCCTGATGGTAGTGCGCAATCTGCGCCGCTTTGCCATACCGGCCTTCAACCACGAGTACCCGCTGCTGTCGCGCCTGATTCACGAGTTCGACCGCCCCGAGCTGCTGTACGTGGCCGGCTTGCTGCACGACATTGCCAAAGGCCGTGGCGGCGACCATTCCGAGCTGGGCATGGTCGATGCAGCCCAGTTCTGCGACAACCACGGCATCAGCGGCGACGACCGCGAGCTGGTGGTGTGGCTGGTACAGCAGCACCTCACCATGTCCAGCGTGGCGCAAAAGCAGGACATCTACGACCCGGATACCATCCAGCACTTTGCCGAGCTGGTGACCACCCCCAGAAGGTTGGCCGCACTGTATATCCTGACTGTGGCAGACATTCGCGGCACCAGCCCCAAAGTATGGAACGCCTGGAAAGCCAAGCTGCTGGAAGACCTGTTTTATGCCACCCGGCGCGCACTGCAACGCGGCGGCCATGTAGACATCAACTCCGAGCTGGAAGAGCGCAAGCAGGCCGCGCTGCGCCTGATGCGCCTGAACATCATGCCCGAAGGCGCCGAGACCCACTTCTGGCAAAAGCTGGAAACCGTGTATTTCCTGCGGCATGAGGCCAAGGAAATCGCCTGGCACACGCGTATGCTGGGGCGGCTGGTGGACACCAAAGAGCCGGTGGTGCGGGCACGATTATCCGAAGACAAGGAAGGCTTGCAGCTGCTGGTCTACACGCCGGACCAGCCCGACCTGTTTGCCCGGCTGTGCGCCTTCCTGGGCCGCCACAACTACAGCATTGCAGACGCCAAGATCTACACCACGCGCCATGGTTACGCGCTGGATACTTTCCACGTGTTCTTGCCGGAACACCACGAAGGCAACTACCGCGACCTGATCAATTTTGTGGAATTCGAGCTGGCCGCCACCCTGCTGCGGCAAGACCCCATCAGCCTGCCGGCCAAAGGGCGGCTGAACCGGCACCAGAAGAATTTCCCCGTCAAACCGCAGGTGCTGATTCGCCCGGATGACAAAGGCCGTCACTTTGTGCTGTCCATTGTGGCCGGTGACAACCAGGGCCTGCTGGCGCGCATTGCCAAGGTACTGTCCGGCTACCAGGTCAGCGTGGACTCCGCCAAAATCATGACGCTGGGCGGCCGCGTGGAAGACTCCTTCCTGCTCTCGTCGCCACGCTTGTCCGACGACAAGGCCCTGCTGGCACTGGAGGCCGACCTGATCGAAGCCTTACGCGTCTAGCTTCGACGCCAGCCCGGGCTGGCAACATGCACAAAGCCCCTGCAGGCCAAACCTGCAGGGGCTTTTGCATTGCGCACGTCACAGGCGCGGCATCATGCTTCGCGCCGGAAATCGCGCGTGAGCTTTTCCATATCGCTGGCAGCCAGCTCCAGCCGCTGCGAGCTGTCACAGACTACCTGGGCGGTATTGACGTTCTGCTCACCCAATGCGGCCAACTGTTCTACCGAGGCCGCCACCTGGTGTACCGACTCGGACTGGCTGGCCATCTGGGAGGATAGATTCAGCGAGAAATCACGCGCCTCATCCGCCACCTGCAGCAGACTGTGCAAATGGCCGGCAGACTGGCGAATCTCGTCACTGACGCGGCCAACTTCCGCTGCAGACAAGTCCATCTTGCCCGCCACACCGTCGGTAATGGTGACAATATGCTGCACCAGCCGGGTGATGCTTTCCGTGGTCTGCGCCGTACGTTCGGCCAGCTTGCGTACCTCGTCCGCCACCACGGCAAAGCCACGCCCGGACTCGCCCGCCCGGGCAGATTCAATCGCCGCGTTCAGCGCCAGCAGGTTGGTCTGGTCGGCGATCTCGTGAATCAGGTCAGTCATGCCTTTGATCTTGGCAATAGCCGACTCCAGCTCGCCCAGCTCGGCCTTGGACTGATTGACCACCGCCACCGCCTGGCCTGCCGTGGCCTCGGCCAGCTTCATCACGGCTTGGCCGTCGGTAGCGGCACGGCGCGTCGCTTCGGCACCGCGCACGCTTTCTTCGGTCATGGCCACAATACGGCCCACCGACTCGGTGATGGCCATCATGGACTCGCTGATGTGATTCAGGCCACCACCCTGCTCGCGGGCACGGTCGACCAAAGCGGACATTTCGCTACCCAGCTGGGCTGCCTGCTTGTGCGTAAGGCTACTGGTTGCCAGCGTATCCGCCACCATGGCACGCAGGCTGAGGCGCAGGGTTTCCAGGCTATCGGTCATGCGGCCGATCTGCCCGCCCAGGTTGGCATGCAATGGCTGCTCCAGACGCCCCTCACCCAACGCTCGCAAGCCCCGGTGGATCACGGCCATTGCCTGAGCTTCGCTGCGACGCCACCAGAACGAGGTCGCACTCAAGCCCACGACGCCCACCAGCGCCAGGCCCAGCCGCGGCATATCCTGCAGGCCCGGCACGGCACCCGCAGCAAATAGCAGGCTGACAAACAGGCCGGTGAGCCCGAAGCCGATCTTGCCGCTATCCTTGCGGCCAGCGTACGCCTTCAGCGTAGAGCCCAGCACCGCTTGCTTGTTGCGCACCCGCTGGTATAGCGCCTCGGCAGCGGCAACATCCTGCCGGCTGGGCGTACTGCGTACCGAGACATAACCCTGCACCTGGCCACGCACGGTAATGGGTGTGACGTATGCCTCCACCCAGTAAAAATCACCATTTTTGGCGCGGTTTTTCACGATCCCGCGCCACGGCTTGCCGGTTTTTACCGTCTCCCACAAGTCGGCAAACGCCTCGGGCGGCATGTCCGGGTGGCGGACGATATTGTGGTTCACCCCCAACAGCTCGCTCTCCTCGAAACCGCTGATTTCGATGAAAGCCCGGTTGGCATAAGTAATTGCCCCCTTCAGGTCTGTCTTGGTAACAATCGGGCGCTGCGGGTCAAGGAACAGCTCATTGGCCGTTACAGGGGTATTGATCTTCATGGCGGATTCTTCTGTGTGTGGTCGCAGAATTCTATCATTTATAAGCAAACACTAATCAAATATACATTCATTGCCATGCAAAACACTTCTCAGCGCACGCGGAACGCAGTACATTACCGTAACGATAATTAATATCAAAAAATATGCCTCACCCGTCATACACCCAAGGCCTCGACACCGAAACCCTGCTGGATATCATCGAGCACCAGCGCATTGGCGCAGAGTTTCAGCCCATCAAGCACACCCGTACTCTTGACACTATAGGTCACGAGGCACTGGCACGCTTTTACAGACACAGCGGCCATGCCATCCCGCCACAAAGCGTATTTGCCACTCTGCACAACTCACCTGTCACCCTGGTACAGGCAGAGCTGATGAGCAAGCGTTGGCAAATAGAAAGCGCCCCGGCCGACGGTTTGCTGTTTCTGAACCTGGACCCGGATGCCTTTACCGTCAGCAGCTCGGCACCCGACCAGCACCCCATGTTGCAGTTACTGGGCGAGCCAGACCGGATTGTGGTTGAAATCATCGAAAACGCCAGCATCCAGGATGCCGATCGCAGCATGTGGCTTGCGCAATGCCTGGCAGCGCGCGGGATACAGACCGCGCTGGACGACATAGGCGGTATCGGCACCATGCTATCGCTACCTATCTTGTGCAGCGTGGACATATTCAAATTCGACCGCCACTGGCTACAAGCCATCCATCAGCCAGCACAACGGCGCATGCTGACCATGCTGCTGCGCTATGCAAAAGAAGAAGGCAAAAAAACGGTTCTGGAAGGAATAGAAACAGAAGACGACCTGGCTATTGCCAGACAATTGGAAGTGGATTTCGTACAGGGCTATTTATTCAGACCTGAATTCATCAATACGCGTATCTGAAAATATTGCGGCCAACCTTTGCAGGTTGGCCGCATGGTTTTATCGTGCTACAACGATTATTTCAACCTGGCAAAGTGCAGCGATGTCTTTACCACCCGCATAGCTGATAGAAGACTGCAAATCCTCTTTCAACTCGATCAGCACCCGCCCCATTCGGCCTTTATATTCAACCAGGATTTTTTTGCCTTCTACGTTTTTGTACTCACCCTTGTTGAATTGGGAGGCACTACCAAAATATTCTTTGTAGTGTTTACCGTTTATTTCCACAATCTCGCCTGCCGATTCGTCATAACCGGCAAACAAGGAACCGGCCATCACCATGGTGGCACCGCAAGCCAGCGCCTTGGCCACATCGCCGTGCTCCACAATGCCGCCATCAGCAATCACAGGTACCGTCACGGCTGCAGCACAATCCTGCACCGTGGAAATCATCGGGCGATGGAAACCGGTCTTGTTCTTGGTAATACATACACGCCCGCCGGCAATGCCTGCCTTGATGGCATCGCAACCCCATGCCTGCAAGTCACGCGCCGCTTCTGCCGTCGCGATATTGCCACCGATCAGGAAGCTGGCAGGGAACATCTGCTTGACCAGCTTGATCATGCGCTCGGCCTTGACGCACCACGCATTGGCAATATCCAGAGTGATGTACTCCGGGGTCAGGCCAGCATTTTTCAAGGCTTGCAGCTGCTCGATAGTATCGTCATTCACACCGACACTGATCGAAGCAAACAAACCTTTTTGCTGCATATCAGCCACAAATGCAACGGTATCCACATTAAAGCGATGCATGGTGTAAAACCAGCCTTGCCGAGCGAAATATTCACACGTTTCAGCATCGACAACGCTTTTCATATTCGAGGCATACAACGGCATATCAAAACGCCGCGGGCCAAACTGCACCGATGTATCACATTCTTTACGGCTATCCACGACAGTTTTCCGCGGTACCAGATAAACATCGCCATAGTTCAATTCGGTCTTGTGCATGATGCGCTCCATCTATTTGGGGTGACATGCCGCCGTTCCGGATAGCGACATAAATATGGGGGCCCCAAAAATAAAAGCGGAAGCCGATGGCTTCCGCTTGCATTTATCCCTGCGCTTGCCTCCGCAGAGGGCGCGCACAAACATTTCAAATTTACAGCCCAAGCTCTCTAGTGTCAACCACAAAAACCATTTTATTGCCGCCGCCCACCAGGCTCAATTATCCAGCCAGTCGATAATGCTTTGCCAGGCTTCACGCTCCTTGCTGGCACGGGCCGGGGGCAGGTCGAATAGCGTCTGCCCCATGGCAACGGCTTGCACGTATAGCTGGGTATTGCGCAAATAGCCTATCACCGGCACCCCCAGCCCATCCAGGAATTGCTGCAGATCGCGCGCAGACTTGGTGCGCGAATCAATGCGCATCCCCACCACCCCGACAAAGGCCTTCTGCTTGCGCACTGCCTTCTCTTGTAGCAGCACCTCAAAAAAATCACGGCTGGCCCACATGTCAAAAGGAGACGGCTGAATGGGCACGATTACGCGATCCACCTTGGCCACCAGTGCGGCCAACTTCTTGCCATGCAAACCGGCAGGGCTATCGAGCACAATAACTTGCGTACCCTTTGGCGGGCGCGCCGGTTCCCCTGCCACCACCTTCCAGCCGTCAATCGGCGGCAATGCCTCATCCCGGCAAGCCAGCCAGGCCAAGGAAGACTGCTGGCGATCCACATCGCCCAGCATGATGCGCGTGCTCTGCGCCGCATAAAAACCGGCCAGATTGGTAGACAAGGTCGATTTGCCACTCCCCCCCTTGGGGTTGGCCACCAATATCGAATACGCCATAAGTACTTTCTGCAATGCAGGCTGCACACTACCGCACCACGTGCAAGGTGCCACCTGCTGGTTTATTCTGCCATGCCCAGCCTGACGCCGAGTTTGCCATGCCTACGCCTAACCGCCCCTTTGCCGCCCTGCTATTTGATATGGACGGGCTGATGATCGATACCGAAGCCCTGTCCGGCCAAGTCTGGCTACAAACAGCACAGGAACACGGTATCCCGCTTAGCCAGGCGCAACTGCAGATGATGGTAGGCCTCTCCACCGAACGCTGCCTGCAGTACCTGGCTGACACCCTGCCTGACGGACATGATGTGCAGGCCTTTGGCCAACTGGCACGGCAGCGCTACCACGAGATGCTACACCAGGCTGAAATACCACTTAAACCCGGCATCTTGCCTCTGCTGGACTGGTGCATGCAGGAAAGCCTGCCACGCGCCGTGGCCACTGCCACCCAACGCACACTGGCAGACCTCAAACTGGCACGCACTGGTTTGCAACGCTATTTCACCCACACCGTGGCCGGCGATGAAGTAGCACACAGCAAGCCCGCCCCGGATGTCTACCTGAAGGCGGCCAGACTGCTGGGCGTTGCACCCGCAGATTGCATCGTGCTCGAAGACTCACCGCATGGCGCACAAGCTGCCTTGGCGGCCAATATGCGTGTCATCATCATTCCCGATCTGGCACCACTGCCAGCCCATATAGCAAAACAGGCCCTGGCCGTATGCCAGGACCTGCATGCCGCCCAGGCACTATTGGCCAGGCTGGCTTAACCATCCGCGTTGATACGGTTGATCAGTACGTTCAGCACAGCAACCGCTTCTTCGTTTTCAACCTGGCAGGTGCCGGCCGCCTCGTGGCCGCCGCCGCCGTACTCCAGCATCAAGGCACCAACATTGGTTTTGCTACTGCGGTCCAGAATGGATTTACCAGTGGCAAATACCGTATTTTGCTTGTTCAGCCCCCACAATACGTGAATGGAAATATTGCACTGCGGGTACATGGCGTAGATGGCAAAGCGGTTGATCGGGTGGATCAAGTCTTCCTCACGCAGGTCCAGCACCACCAGATTGCCGTGTACTGTAGCGCAGCGCTCGATCTGTTCACGCGCCTTGGCCTCGTGTTCGAAATACAGCTCAACCCGCTCTTTTACATCAGGCAAAGCCAGAATTTCTTCGATAGTATGGTTACGGCAGTACTGGATCAGATCCATCATCAGCGCGTAGTTGCTGATGCGGAACTCGCGGAAACGCCCCAGACCCGTGCGCGCGTCCATCAGGTAGTTCAGTAATACCCAGTCTTTGGGCGCCAGGATCTCGTCGCGGCTGAACTGGGCGGCATCGGCTTTGTCCACCGCCTCCATCATGTCGTCGCTAATGCCGGTAAAACGCGCTTTGCCACCGTAGTAGTCGTACACCACGCGCGCAGCCGACGGCGCATCCGGGTCGATCACATGGTTGGTGATTTCACCACTGTTACGCAAAGTCTCGGAAAAATGATGGTCAAACGCCAGATACGCACCCGGCACATAAGGCAGGTTGGTGGTGATATCACGGCTGGTGATCTCTACCTTGCCTTCCTGCATGTCTTTCGGGTGGACAAACTTGATCTCGTCTATCAGGTCCAGCTCATTAAGCAGTACTGCGCAGACCAAACCGTCAAAGTCACTGCGGGTTACCAAACGATACTTTTCATAGGCCATAATGGATCTCCAGCTTGAAGCCGTATTAATCAGGCGAACAGCCCATAATAGCGTGCCGGCTGCATTTTGCGCGCAGGAAATCAGCACAACCCCAGCCCAGCCGCTGCCGCTGCCGTAAAATTTCCTTGTCATTCATTCACTTCGCTGCACGACGCAGCACAGCAGCCACACGATAGCTGTAACCTAAATGATGCACAGTTGAGCAACAGCTCACACAACTACGACGATTGACGGCGAATGAACGAAAAGCCCGCCCCTTTGTCACACTTGTCTTGCATTTAGCCTGCCCCCATAATCCTGCACATGAAATTTCTCTCCGACCTATTTCCAGTCATCCTGTTCTTTGGTTGCTACTGGCTGACCAAGGACATGTTCCTGGCCACTGGTATCGCCATTGCTGCTACCACCATCATGGTGGCGCTGACCTGGCTCAAACACAAAAAAGTGGAAACCATGCAGTGGATCAGCCTCGGGCTGATTGTTGTCATGGGCGGCGCCACGCTGTTGCTGCACGACAAGCATTTCATCATGTGGAAGCCCACGGTGCTGTATTGGCTCATGGGCGGCGGCCTGATTATCGGCCAGCTTACCGGCCGCTTCGGCATGAAGAGCCTGATGGGCAGCCAATTGCAGCTACCTGACACAGTCTGGAAAAAGCTGAATCTGGCTTGGGCGGCCTTTTTTCTGGCCTTGGGTGGCATCAACCTGTTTGTTGCCTTTACCTTCAGCGAAGAAACCTGGGTGAGCTTCAAACTGTTTGGCGGCTTCGGCCTGATGATTGCCTTTGTCATTGCGCAAAGCCTGTACCTGTCGAAATATATTGAGGAGACACCTTGATGCTGTACGCCATTACCGGCCAGGACGTTGCCGACTCGCTGGCACAACGCATGGCGGCTCGGCCTGCCCACTTGGAGCGCCTGCAAGCACTTCAGGCAGAAGGCCGGCTGATACTGGCCGGCCCCTTTCCCGCCGTAGACAGTAACGACCCCGGCGCCGCAGGCTTCAGCGGCAGCCTCATCGTCGCCGAATTCGCCAGCCTGCAAGCGGCGCAAAGCTGGGCAGAAGCCGACCCATACGTGGCGGCAGGCGTCTATGCCTCGGTTAGCGTCAAACCTTTCCGAAAAGTATTGCCTGCATGAGCATCATTGACACCATGCAAGCCCGGCTTGCCGTCTTGAGCCCAAGTCACCTGGATATCCAGGACGATAGCGCCGCACACGCCGGTCACGCCGGCGCCAGCTCGGGTGGGCACTATGATCTGCTGATCGTATCAGCCGCCTTCAACGGCAAAAATCGCGTGCAACGCCAACGACTGGTCTACCAGGCACTGGGCGACTTGATGCAAAACGGCATCCACGCCCTTGCCATGCGCACCCTTACCCCAGAAGAAATCTGACCATGACCACATTGAATAAAGCACTGAGCATCAGCCTGCTCTGCTTCGCGGCCAACCTTGCCATGGCAGCCCCCATTGCCACCGTTAACGGCACCGTCATCGACCAGACAGTACTGGACAAAGCCGTCAGCCAGATCATTAACGCCAATGGCGGCAGGGTACAAGACAGCCCTGCCCTGCGCGAAGATGTACGCCAGCGCCTGATCAACCGCGAACTGGTACTGCAAGCCGCCAACAAAGCCACCCTGGATAAAAACCCGGAGTTTCTTGCCCGCCTGGATGAGGCCCGCAACGATCTGCTGCAACAGGCATTCTTTGAAGCGGCCAGCAAAAACCGCCCGGTAAGCGACGCCGATGTGAAGGCTGAGTACGACCGTTACGCCAGCCAGTTCAAAGACGCCAAAGAGGTTCAGGTACGCCAGATCATTCTTGCTGACGAGGCTGCGGCCAACAAAGCCATCGCCGCACTGAAGAAAGGCGCCAAGTTCGACCAGATGGCCAAGGCGCAATCCCTGGACACCGCCAGCAAAGAACGTGGTGGCGACCTGGGTTGGGGCAATCTGGCAGCCATGGAGCCGCCTCTGGCCGAAGCCCTGAAAGCCATTGGCAAAGGCCAGATCAGCGCCAAACCACTGCAATCGCAAATGGGCTGGCACATTTTCAAAGTAGAAGACATCCGCAATGCACAGCCAGTGCCGTTTGACAGCATCAAGGCGCGCATTGCCCAGGACCTTCAGGAAAAAGCCGTACGCGACGCCGTCCTCGAGCTGCGCCAGAAGGCCAACATCCAATAACCCGAACGGAACAGAACGATGAATACTCGCTTCAAACATTCCCTGATTGCTGCCACCCTGTTGCTAGCCGGCTCCGCTGCCATGGCAGCGCCTTCCGTCAACGGCGTGGCCATCAGCCAACAGCGCATCGATGCCATCGCCCGCATGATGGAAGCCCAGGGCCAGCCTGCCAACCCGCAGATGAAAGAGATGATCACCGACCAGCTGATCACTGCCGAAATTTTGCGCCAGGAAGCCGTTAAGAAAGGCATGGATAAATCTGCCGACTTCCAGGCTGAAATGGAAAATGCCCAGGCTATGGCACTGGCAAACCGTTTCATCAAGGAACATGTGCGTACCAACCCGATTACTGACGCCCAGATCAAGGCCGAGTACGACAAGGTTAAAGCCGAGTTTCCGGAGAAGAAAAGCTACCGCGCCCGCCATATTCTGGTAAAAACCGAAGCCGAAGCCCAGGCAGTATTGTCCGCTCTGAAAAAAGGCAAACCGTTTGACCAGCTGGCCAAAGAGAAGTCCATCGACCCGGGCAGCAAAGTGAATGGCGGCGATCTGGGCTGGAATGAGCCTGCTACTTTCGTGGCTCCGTTCTCCGAAGCCATGATCAAGCTGGCCAAAGGCCAAGTGAGCGCCACACCGGTGAAAACCCAGTTTGGCTTTCACATCATCAAGCTGGATGATGTGAAAGTAGAAGCCGCCCCGCCGGTGGATGCACTGCGCCCGCAACTGGAACAACGCATTCAGTCCCAGCGTATCGAAGCGCTGATCAAGGACCTGAAAGCCAAGGCCAAGGTTCAGCAATAAGCAACACACAGCAGAGCCGCCATGCCGGCTCTGCATAATAAAAAAGCCAGCGTTTCCGCTGGCTTTTTTACCATCTGACCATGCTTAATCGTCTTGCCAGGAAGGCGGGCGCTTCTCGAGAAACGCTGCGACACCTTCACGCTGCTCATCGCCGCCAATCAGCTCCAGAAATGCAGCCTTTTCCAGCAGAAGCTGCCTCTCCAGCGTATTTTGTGCGCTTACCTCGATCAGGCGGCGCGCCGCCAGCACCGCACTGCGCGACTGGTTGGCCACCTTGCCGGCCAGACTGATCGCCACGATTTTTGCCAGACCTGCGTCAACCACCTCTTCAGCCAAGCCAATTTTCAGAGCCGTATCAGCATCCACCAGCTCGCCACCCAGAATGATGCGCTTGGCCCAAGGCACGCCTACACGTTCGGTCAGCGCCTTCGTCCCCCCCGCTCCCGGAATCAGGCCTACCGAAGCCTCAGGCAAGCCCAGCTTGGCGCCACGCTCGATCACGATGTAATCACACGCCAGCGCGCACTCCAGGCCTCCACCCACGGCAAAACCATTCACGGCAGCAACGGTGACACCGCGAAACTGTCGCACACTATTGAAAGCGGCAGCAAAAGCGTCGATGACACGGGCGGCCGCATCCCGGTCCGAGTTGGCAAACTGCGTCAAGTCCGCACCCGCAGAGAAAAAGCGTTCACCAGCACCCGTCAGGACGACACTGCGTACCTGAGCGTCGGCATCCAGCACCTCCATTGCCAAGGTAAGTGCCTTCAACGACTCCAGCGTCCAGGCATTGGCTGGTGGGTTGCTGATGGTAACAATGGCCGACTGACCCAATCGTTCAACCACAATAGACTTGCTCATACGTTACCTCCCCACCTGTGCTACACGGCTATTCGACTTTTCTACCGTGCCTGTACGTCTAGACATTGAAACCACCCCACTCACGGAAAGGCGACCATTTTGTGACGAAATGTCGATATTTTCTAGTACTAAAAATGGACTATCACCATGATTTTTCAAGTATTTCCAACGAGATGACATCAATGTCATTAATATTCACTTGAAATAAACCATAGTCGTATTTGGTCAAAAAAATAGCAGTTTTTATTAATATCACTGCTACAATCTTCCTTTAGTTTTAGAACTGTTTTCACCAAAATGCTGGAAATCAGCCTGCTTTCTCTCTTTCTTACCGGCCTGCTGGGCGGCGTGCATTGCCTGGGCATGTGCGGCGGCATTGTCACCGCCATATCCGTTACCGGTACCGGCCAGAAACCACTGCTGCTTATGGGGTACAACCTTGGGCGGCTTGCCAGCTATACACTGATGGGCGCGCTGCTTGGCGGGCTGAGCGGATGGGGCATGGCACAAGCCAGCTACCGTCCACTGCAGGTCGGCCTGTTTGCCTTGGCCAATATTCTGCTGATCTTGCTTGGCCTGTACCTGGCAGGCTTTTCGGCCATGGTTGGCCGCATAGAAAGGCTAGGCGCGCCTCTGTGGCAGTATTTGCAGCCGCTGGCACGGCGCTTCCTGCCGGTACGCCACCCGCTGCATAGCCTAGTGGTAGGCGCGATTTGGGGCTGGGTACCCTGCGGCTTGGTCTACACCGCCAGCCTGGCGGCACTGGCGACGCAATCGGCCAGCGGCGGGGCTTTGGCCATGCTGAGCTTTGGCTTGGGCACGCTGCCCAATCTGCTACTGATGGGCACCTTCGCGGCAAAACTGCAACAGCTCAAACAAAAACGGCCAGTCCGGCTGTTTGCCGGGCTGGCCGTCTGTGCGATCGGGTTATGGCACTTGGCCAACCTGATTATTTCATAGCCGCAACCAAGGCACCGACGTTGGTCTTGAACAGCTGCATATAGGTAGCCGCTTCAGGGGCTGCTGATAGCGCATCAGAATACAGCTTGCCACCCACCTTCACGCCCGCCTCACGGCTGAGCTGATCCAGCAAGCGCCGGTCCGCCATGTTTTCAAAGAAGACGGCACTCACCTTCTCCTTGCGCACCTGGCGAATCAGGGCGGCCACGCCTTTGGCCGACGCCTCCGCATCGGTACTCACGCCTTGCGGTGCCATAAAGCGCAGCTTGTAGCGCGCGGCCAGATAGGCAAAGGCATCATGCGAGGTAAGCACCTTGCGGCGCTCGGCCGGGATGGCAGCAAAGCTCTTTGCCGCCCAGCCATCCAGCTCCAGCAGCTGCGCCTTGTAAGCCTGCGCGCGCTGGCGATAGTAAGCGGCCCCTTCAGGGTCGGCCTTGGCAAAACCGGCGGCCAGTGCCTCGGCATACAGTGCGACGTTCTGCGGGTTATGCCAGGCGTGCGGGTCTTGCTTGCCATGGTCGTGGCCGTGATCATGGCCATGATGGTCGTCATGCTCATCGTGCTCCACCATCGTCAGCGGCTTTACCTTGGCCGCAGCAGTCACGGTGAGCCCCTTGAAGGCTGCAGACTTGCTCAGGCGCGCCATCCAGCCTTCAAAGCCCAGGCCATTGACGACAAAGACTTTGGCTGCGGCCAACTTGCGCACATCGGCAGGCGATGGCTGAAACACGTGCGCATCCTGATCGGGCGCTACCAGCGACACCACATCCACCCGCTCGCCACCCACCTCGCGCGCCACATCGGCAACGATACTGAAACTAGCAACGACGGGCAGTTTGGCGCACGCCAGCAAGGGGGTCATCGCCAGGGTGATGGCAAATAGTTTACGCATGACTCTTCCTAATTGGTGAAATGACGGGCACGCACCAGCCGTGGCAGCAAACCACCCTGGGGTGCAAACAAAAGCGATAGCAGGTAGACCAGCCCAGCCAGCAGAATGATGGCCGGCCCCGATGGCAGCTCGTAGTGATACGACAGCAGCAAGCCGCCCACGCCAGACAAGGCGGCAATGGCAAACGAAGTCAGCAACATGCCGCCGACAGAGGCCGCCCATAGCCGCGAGGCAATGGCGGGCAGCATCATCAGCCCCACCGACATCAGCGTACCCAGCGCCTGAAAGCCAGCCACCAGGTTCAGCACCACCAGCAGCAGGAACAGCATGTGCCAGACACCACCGCGAGCACCAATTGCCCGCATGAACACCGGGTCCAGGCTCTCCAGCAGCAGCGGCCGATAAATAACGGCCAACACCAGCAAGGTGAAAGTAGCCACCCCGGCCACCAGCAACAGGGCGGCATCATCTACCGCCAGCACAGAGCCGAACAGCAGGTGCATCAGGTCGACATTACTGCCGGATTTCGATACCAGCAGCACACCCAAGGACAGCGACAGCAAATAGAACGCCGCAAAGCTGGCGTCTTCTTTTACCTCGGTATAGCGCGTGGCCAAGCCAGCCAGCACCGCCACCAGCACACCCGCCACGAAACCGCCCAGGCTCATGGCTGGCAGGCTGAGCCCGGCCAGCAAGTAAGCCACCGCTGCCCCTGGCAACACGGCGTGACTCATGGCATCGCCCATCAGGCTCATGCGGCGCATCACCAGAAACAGCCCTACCGGCGCACTGCCCAGCGCCAGCGCCAGGCACCCCACCAGCGCACGGCGCATAAAGGCAAAATCGGCAAAAGGCGAAATCAGCATGTCTTGTATCCAGCCCATCACGCGCCCTCCCCGTCTACCTGGCATAGTGGTGCTCTGGCCAGCCAGTGCGCCGCGGTTTCACTGGCCTGACGCAGGCGATCTTCTGTGAGCACACTGGCGGTATCGCCCCAGGCGATGACCTCACGCGCCATCAGCAATGTCTGGGGAAAGTGGCTGCGCACCTGGGCAATATCGTGCAGCACGGCTATCACCGTGCGCCCTTCCTGCTGCCAACGCGCCACCAGCTGCAGCAAGTCTTGCGTGGTGCGGGCATCCACCGCATTGAATGGTTCGTCCAGCATGATCAGCTGTGCATCCTGCACCAGAATGCGGGCAAACAGCACACGCTGGAATTGCCCGCTAGACAAGGCAGACACCGGCCGTGTAGCAAAGTCCTCCAGGCCAACGGATACCAGCGCATCCCAGCTTGCCTCGTCATGATGGCGGCCAACCTGGCCAAACAAGCCACTCTGGCGCCAGTGCCCACTGCTGACCAGGTCAATGACCGATACCGGTAGCGAGCGATCGATCTCGGACTGCTGCGGCAAGTAGGCCAGGTCTCGCCGGCTAATGCCGTTGAATGTCACCTGGCCGCTATCGGGCTTCAGCGCCCCCATAATGGTTTTCAGCAGCGTGCTTTTGCCGGCACCATTCGGCCCGAAGATAGCCGTAGCCGTCGCCGCGGCAAAACGGCCGCTTACGTGGTGAACAGCGGGATGGCGCTGGTAGGAAACCGTCAGATTATCCAGCGCTATCATGCCACCCCTCCTAGCGCCCAGATAACCAGTAACCAAAGCAGGCATAGCGGCACCGCGGCCAGCAGCAGGCGCTGCCACGCAGACATGGCCAGCAAACGCCAGCGCGGCAAATGGTTTTCCTCCCCGGCACCATGCGGATGAGGGTGCGAGTGGGCATGGTGGGTATGACTATGTTGATGGGGCATGCAATACGTTCTTTATTGTTTTGGTAAAACACAGGCCTGCAGCGCCGCCTCGACGCGGGCCACATCAATCTGGCCGGCAATCAGCTCAAAGCGGTTATCTCGACGCCAGGCCACCTGGTTGGCCGCCCAGCGCCCTTCCGTCCAGTTCAGCCACAGCCAGGTATCCAGCACGCGGAATACCCCTTTGGCACGCACCAGACCCGGTGCCATATCAGGCAATGCATCAAAGAAGGCGGTCAGAGCCTCGCCGGAAAACTCGGTATCCGGTGACATGGTCCAGCCTTGCGACTGCCAGCCTGCCTGATCCTCGCTCTTCACTGCCGGGCGGTAGCGTGATTTGGGCTGTACAGCCGCATCCAGCCAGGCAGGGTTGGCCGCACCTTCATGAATCTCGGCAACAAGGGACTTGGGCGGGAACAAACCCGCCGCTTTCTGACGGTACGCTTCCAGCGTATCGGCATCGCACAGGTCAGCCTTGGTTGCCAGCAGCACATCGGCAATCATCACCTGGTCGCGGTACAACGGCTGGCGGAAATAATCGTTATTGGCAAACTGGCGCGGGTCTACCAGGGTCATCACCGCCCCTACCTCCAGCGCATTACCCAAGGGCTCGGCACGCAACTCGTCAATCAGGCCGGCAGCATGCGCCAGGCCACTGGCCTCGATGATCAGCCGGTCGGGCCGCTCGCGGCGCACCAGGTTGGCCACGGTTACCGTCATCTGCGGGCCCGCTACGCAGCACAGGCAGCCACCGGCGATCTCGGCCACCGGCAACTCACCGTTATCCAGCACAGCGCCATCGATACCGATCTCGCCAAACTCGTTAACAATGATGGCCCATTTTTCGTTGGCCGGACGGTGGGCAATCATGTGGCGCAAAGCAGTCGTCTTGCCCACGCCCAAAAAGCCGGTCAGCACATTCACCAATGTCTTTTTCATACTGCGCACTCCTTGCAACGCCCTGTCAGCATCAGGTTTTGCTGGCTGATGGCAAAACCTGCAGCACCTGCCTGCTGGCGAAGCACATCCAGCACCGGCGTCGCATCCAGCTCCTCTACGCGACCACAATCACCGCACACCAGAATCAAACCCTCGTGACTACAGCCCACGTGATGGCACACGATGTAACCATTCAAGGCATCTACCTTGTGCAGCAAGCCGGCTGCCACCAGGAAATCCAGCGCCCGGTACACGGTTGGCGGCGCGGCAATACCACGTTGCTTTTGCAGATCCGCCAGCACCTGGTAAGCCTTGACTACCCCCGGGTAGCTCAATACCAGCTCCAGCACCTGGCGACGCAACGCAGTCAGCTTGACGCCCTGCTGCTGGCAGTGGCGGTCAGCCGCCTCGATAAAACAGGCGATTTCCATAAAATGTAGGCATCCAAACAAAAGGAGTTCTCAAATGTTACTTTATAACAAGCTCGTTAACAAGGCTTAATATCTGCTTAAGCCAGAACAGGAGCATGCTGTGCTATGCTTCGCTGAAATTGGCTTGTTAACGTGTAACCGCGAGGTGAATGATGAAAAAACTGCTTCTGGCTTTGCTGTCCTGCGCCATCCTGACCCCAGCACTGGCGGCCGACCCGATCAAGGCCCGCAAAGATGTATTTGAGCAATACAAGAAAACCGTCGGCCCGATGTCCAAAGTCGTCAAAGGTGAAAGCCCGTTCAACAAGGATGAGTTTGCCAAGATGGCAGCCCACCTGGATGAACTTGCGCAGCAACCATGGCAGTACTTCACACCGGGCAGCGACAAAGGCAAAACCGACGCCAAGGCTGAAATCTGGTCCAAGCCTGCTGAGTTCAAAGCTGCCGTTGACAGCCACAAAGCTGAAGTTGCCAAGCTGAAACAGACTGCAGCCGCTGCCAAGACACTGGACGACGTCAAGCCGCAATTCGGCGCCGTGATGAAAACCTGTAAAACCTGCCACGACAGCTTCCGTGCAGACTAGGCATGCATCACATCGTCGGGCTCGCCCGACAAAACAAACCCTGCTCGCTTACGCCAGCAGGGTTTTTCACTAAAAGACCCGACAACGCGAGCCTTCTACATACTGAGCCGCTTACTTTTTCGGACCTCGGAAAGCATCGTGACAGCTTTTACAGCTCTGGCTGACCGCATTGTACTTGTTACGTACGGTAGCCAGATCATCACTTGCGGCACCAGCCTGCAGAGCAGATACCGCTTGCAAGAAGCGGGTTTCCTCCTGCTTCCAGCGTGCCGGCTGCTGCCAGATCTCCGGCTTGGCGCGGCTAACCTCGTCAATACTACCCGGCGCGAACTGGGTAAAAGGTAGCGGCGCAGCCAGCTTCAGCGCTGCAGCATGCTTGATAAATTGGTCTTTGCGAAACGGGCCATCTCGCAGCATCACACCAATAGGCTCGTAACTAAGCAGCATCTTCTTGAAACTTTTCTGCCGGTCTTCACCAGCACCCGCCACGGCATGCATACCTACAGCCGCCAGCATTACAGCAGTCATTAATTTTTTCATCATCACTCAAGCCAGTTTCACAAAATTGCGGCCAACTTCGCCACCACACCCAACGCAGTTACATCAAGGCGACCCGAGCACCCCTTCCTGAGCGAGCGTCAGAATGGTCTGTGCGGTCAAGGTATCCGCCTGTTGATAGGCCGATTTCAGATAAGGCACATAGTAGCCCGGGTCGTTCGTATCGCTTGTGACCGGCCCATCGGGCAAATCGTTCTCGTACACAAAGCGGATGAACAAATGGCCAGGCTGCGGTTCTTCTATAAACATGGTCAATTTGCTGGCCGCGTAGTGCTCGCTGGGAAGCGTTTCATAAGCCACCTGCGTATCCACCACAAAGCGCACGCACTCTTTCACGATCAGGTTACCGAACACAACCTCACGCTGCATTTCGTGCTGGCCGTAGGACAAGATGCGGGCCTCGGTGATGTTCTCGTCAAACCGGCAAGGATCTTCCGCCCGCAAGACCAGCCCAAGCCAAAGCTGCCGGCGCGAAATCAGGGGCATCGCCGCACGCTCATCAAACATTTTTACCAAGTGCTCAAACTTCATCTTCCCGCCTTTCATCACCAGACCGGCCGCAATTGTACGCTCGGTTGCCAAAAAGCAACAAAATCAGCCAAAAAAATTTAGTGAAAATTTTGCTCAAAATAGTCAAACTTAAAAGCATAAGAAAAAGTTTTTAAAGCAAATGATTTAACATCAAAACACATTGTCATTTTACCAACACCATCAAAACTAAACGTCATATTGAAGGGTTGTGAAAAGAATTCAATGTGAGAGAATATAAATTGAGCCACGCACAAACGCCTTATTACAGAACGCTGGCCAAAACACGTAACGCTTAAACACAACTTACCGCTCTCTGCTACTAGGGTCCTGTTCAAATATATGAATTTAACAAGCAAAACAGAATATCTTCAGCGTCAGCCTGTCCAGGATTTCATCGGACAGCTCACTTGCTGGATAGACGGTGAAAGTTTCGGAGAACATGCGTTCAAGGTACGTGACAAGATACTGCCGGCCAATTACGACCGGGAATTTTTTGCCAACACCCTGGAACAAGCATTCTCCCGCTTTTACTGGAATGGCAACTATTTCAAGGAAAATCAGATTCATCTCAGCAGCATGCGCACCCGTTTGCGTCATGCGATCACCACCGACGATGCGGCAGCTCTCGTTGCAGTCATCGATGACATCCTGCTTTGGGGGTCCGGTGGCAAAGTCATCAAGCTCTACACGCTAAACCGCGACTGGGCTCGGCACAACCAGCACCACCTGGTAGACAAAATCAAACAGGCGCTGGCCATCTTGCAGTCAGACGAACCCGATGTGGCGCGTTTCGACGGTGAGCTACGCATGAATGCGGGCTTTACCAAGGTGTATGCGCTGGCCGCCGATAATGTGATGATCTACGACGGTCGCACCGGCGCAGCCATGGGCTACCTGGTACGCCAGTTCTGCGAAAGCCGCCGCATGCTATTACCGGAAGAGCTTTGCTTCCCCTGGGCACCCGGCGCTTCCACGATGAACAGGAACCCGAGTACGGAACTACTGCACTTCAAGCAGCTTGCCAATCGCAGCCGCTTTCATGCCGAGTGGAAAATCCGCGCAGGCTGGGTCGTTAATGCCGCACTGGCGCAATCCACTGCCGACTGGTGCCAACAACCCGATGCACTGCGCAAATTCGAATCTGCCATGTTCATGCTGGGCTACGAAATACCAACCAGCAGCCCAGGCAAGAACCAAACACGCGTTACTGTCACCATCTGACGCAACACATACAACACCCCCGCTGCAGCGGGGGTGTTTTTATGGTTTCACCAACGGCACAATCAGATAGGCACAACGCCGTCCACCATCCAGCAAGTGCTCGGCACGACTAACTACCGCATCGGGAAGCAACTGCTGGAACTGTTGCAACTCTGAGCGGCAAAAGCCTTGGCAAGCTTGCGCAGCCGCACAAATCGGGCAGTGATTCTCTACCAACAGCCAGCCTTGCTCCTGCGCAAGCAACTCCGCCATATAACCTTCATCCGTGCGCGCCTGCACTAGCAACGTCAAACGCTCCGGCAGCGTTTGTGCCGCTGCCAGCTTTTGCCGATAAGCCGCTATAGCCTGCTGCTCACGCGCCAACACCAGCGTATCGAGCGCGGCGTCACCCAGACTGCTACGCACCAGAGTAATCAGCTGTGCGGTAAGCTCGCCGTGACGATCCGGGAAACGCGCATGCCCCGCGTCGCTCAGCAGCCAGAATCGTGCCGGGCGCCCCTTGCCTGCGGGCCGATCTTCTACCACCACCAAACCTCGCTGCTGCAGCTGCTGCAGATGCTTGCGCGCCCCCATACTGGTGAGCGCCATCGCCTCGGCTACTGCCTGCGCGGTCAGCGCCCCTTGCGTTTTCAGCAGATACAATATTTGTTCCTGACTACGCATCACACCCCCTTGGCCACGCCCGAACCGGCACGCAGCAGGCGATTGAGCATGACCACGGCCAACAAACACATCAAACCACCCAGCGCGATAGTGAAGCGGGTATCCAGCAGCGTCAGCAAGCTGCCGAAGATCGCAATCAGCACATTGCTGATACAAAAAATGGTACTGAGCAGCCCCATGACGCTCCCCTGCCCATACACGGCAAAACGCTCGGCGCACCAGCTCGGCAGCACCGCGTTATAGATGGATAGCGGCAAACCCAGCACCACCAACAACAGCAGGCCTGGCATGGCGGGCAATACGGCCAGTAACAACAAACCAGCGCCTACCAGTACCGCCTGCTGCCGGGCACGGCGCAGCGGATCCACCCCCAGGCCCAGCTTGCCCACCAGGGTACTGGTCAGCGCCATGATCAGACACAAGCCAGCAGTCACCCAGGCAATGCCGCCACTCCCCAGACTGGCGTACTCCACCAGCCACAGCGGGTAGAACTCATAAAAGGCATTCACACCCAATGCAAAAGTAAGCTGCATCCAGAACAGCGCGGCCAACACCCCATCTTGCCTCAGTAGCCGGAAGGCATGCTGCTCGCGCACGGCCGCCAACATGCTCAAGCCCTGCAAGCCCTTGGCCTCGCCGGTTTCCGGCAACACCCACAGCAAAATGGCCAGACAAGGTAGCAAGGTAAAGGCGCCAATCAGGAACGGCACCGGCTCACCCAAAGGCAAGGTAAAGCCACCAATCATCGGCCCCACCAGCCAGCCCATGTAAAGCACGGCATTCAGCGTGGCAAAGCTGCGGGTACGGTCCAGCTGGGGGTGCAAATCGGCCACGATTGCCCGCGCCACCGCCACATTGCCTTCAGTAACGCCGGTCAGAAAACGGGCAAACACAAATAGCAGATAGCTGCGCATATCCAGCGACCAGGCGGTAAGCAGATAGCCAAGCAAGGTCAGGGTGAGCGTAGACAGCAAGACCCGCCGCCGCCCCAGGCGGTCGGACAGGGCGCCGATAAAGGTACTGCCCAGCAAAATACCCAGCGGGTTGGCCGCAAGCGAGATACCCAGCAACAGCTTGGGCGGCAGGCCTGCAAAATGGTTAAAACTGTCTGCCGGCGCATCCACAAAAATGGGCGCCAGTATCGGGTAAGGCATGGCCACCCCGGCCGTACTCATCAAGGCAACCAGACAAACCGCTAATAAGATCAGTTTGGGATGGGCAACCGTCATGCCATGCCTTCCTGCAGCGCTGCTGCCAGTCTTATCGAAACACACAGGCTAGAACATGTGATCAATTTTGTAAACCTTTTGGTTTACCATGTTGCCATGTACAGCAAGTCAGCCGGTTTCTGGCATGATAGCGGCAACTCCCCTACGGTAATTGCCATGAATACACCACGCATGCAGTGGCAGCAGTTGCTGTCCACCCGCCGCTTCAAGCTGATCGATCAGGAAGTTCGCCAGACCCGCACCCCCGCCACACTGGAAGGCGCCGCCGGGCTGCGTAGCGACTTTCACATCGACCACGACCGCGTGGTGTTTTCCAGCGCCTTTCGCCGCCTGGGCCGCAAAACCCAGGTGCACCCACTGGCCCACAACGACCATACGCACAACCGCCTGACCCACAGCGTAGAGGTGGCCAGTGTTGGCCGCAGCCTGGGCAACCGCGTGGGCGCCATGATGCAGGCGCAGGGCTTGCTGCCGGATGGCTACACGCCGTTTGATATTGGCGGCGCGGTACAGGTAGCGTGCCTGGCACACGATATCGGCAACCCGCCCTTTGGCCACACCGGCGAAGACGCACTGCGCGAGTGGTTCCGCCACCCGCAGCACCAGCACCTGCTAGCCGGCCTGAGCGCTGCCGAGCGGCAAGACATCCAGACTTACGAAGGCAACGCACACAGCCTGCGCATGGTGGCCAGCCTGGAAATGTACCGCGGTGAAGGTGGCATGCGGCTTACCAGCGCCGCACTGGGCGCGCTGATCAAGTACCCGTGGACATCGGATGCCCCCAGAGCCCAAGCACGCGGGAAATTCAATATTTATCGCACCGAGCTGCCGTATTTCGAGCACGTCGCTGCCGAGCTGGGCTTGCTGCGCAAAGGCGAGAATGAATGGGCGCGGCACCCGTTGTCCTACCTGATGGAAGCCGCAGACGATATCTGCTACGCCATTCTGGACCTGGAAGACGCGGTGGAGATCGGCATTCTGGACGTGCGCGAGTTCGAAATGCTGTTCAGCCATTTTGGCGAAACCGAGCGCATCTGGCAGACCCACGATATCAGCCAGAAATGCGCCATGCTGCGCGGCATTGCCGTGGGCCGCTGCGTGGCCGAGGTGGCCGAGAAATTCATGCTGCATCAGGACACCCTGCTGGCCGGCACTTTCCCCGGCAAAGACCTGATCGACGTATGCGCCCCCGAGATCAAGCACACCCTGCTGAACGCCAAGGCACTGGCCAGCCAGAAAGTGTACCGCCACCGCACCAAACTGGTGACCGAGCTGGCCTCCTACCCCTGCATCGGCACCGTGCTGGACATTCTGGTACCCGCCGTACACACCCGCATCACACAGGGGGACGATGCCCTGAATGCACGCCAGGCCTTGGCTTTGGGCTTGCTGCCGCAGCCGCTACCGCAAGACCAGACCTTGTATCAAGCCTATATGGGCGTACTGGACTACATTGGCGCGATGACCGACAACTATGCGGCCAACCTGGCGCGCGAAATCTCCGGCGTCGGCATTCTGTAGCCACAGCAGGCTGTTTGCCGAACAGCCTGTTTTCCACCTTGCGCGGCAAGCAAGGGTAAACCCTTGGGCACACCACCCCACCCCGCAGCGACAATGCCAGCTCCCCTACTCGGCAGGCCATCATGATAGAACGCATCCTTACCATTATCCTGCCCGTGCTTATCATCGTGCTGATAGGCTGGCTGTATGCCCGCCGGGTTCGCCCCGATATGCGCGCGGCCAACAAGCTCAATATGGATGTCTGTGTACCGCTGCTGGTTTTCAGCGCCCTGTCCGCAAAAGACTTTCAGCTGCTGGCGCAATGGAAGCTGATGCCCGCCGCAGCGATCGTGGTGCTGCTCTCCGGCCTGCTCGCCTGGCCTGTTGCCCGCCTGGCCGGTGCCAGCCCGCGCACCCTGCTACCGCCGGTGATGTTCAACAACTGCGGCAATATGGGGCTACCGCTGGCCCTGCTGGCCTTTGGCCGCGACGGCTTTAACGCCTTTGTCGTGCTGTTTGTGGTGTCCAACCTGCTGCACTTCACCCTGGGCGCTTTCATTTTCAGCCGCCACACCAGCCTGCGCGGCCTTAGCCGCAACCCCATCGTCATCGCCACCCTGCTGGGCCTGCTGTTTGGCCTGGCCGGCTGGCACCTGCCAGACTGGCTGATTCTGGGCATGAAGATGCTGGGCGACATGACCATCCCGCTGATGCTGTTTGCCCTGGGCGTGCGCATGGTAGATGTCAGCCTGTCCGGCTGGCGTATTGGCCTGCTGGGCGCCGCACTGTGCCCGCTTACCGGCCTGGCCGCGGCCCTGCTGGCCAGCCCGCTCCTGCAGCTGGATAGCAGCCAGCACGCGCTACTGATCTTGTTTGGCGCCCTGCCACCTGCGGTGCTTAACTTCCTGATGGCCGAGCTCTACCAGCAGGAACCGGAAAGCATGGCCTCCATCGTGCTCATCGGCAACCTGGCCAGCCTGCTGTTTGTGCCGCTGGGCCTGGTGCTGGCGCTAGGCTAAGGCCGAAAATCCATTACACTGCCGGCATAGCACTCTGGAGCCCGCCATGCCCGATCGCGCCCTTACCCGCTTCTGCCTGGTTCGCCACGGCGAAACCGACTGGAACACCGAGCGCCGCCTGCAAGGCCAGCTCGACATTCCGCTCAACGCTCAAGGCCAGCGCCAGGCACGACAGCTGGCCGACGCCGTCGCCGCTGCCGGCCACCGCTTTGATGCGCTGTACAGCAGCCCGCTACGCCGCGCCTACGACACAGCCGAACCGCTGGCCCACGCCATAGGGCTAAGTGTCGCCACCCTGCCCACACTAATGGAACGCCACTTCGGCGCCATGCAAGGCGCACGGCTGGGTGATGCTGCACAGACCCACCCGCAAGCCTGGGCCGCCTATGCCGAGCGCAGCTTGCACCACGACCTGTACGGCGGCGAAAGCATCCAGGCCTTTGCCGACCGCATTCACGCAGCAGTCATGCAGCTGGCCCGCCAGCACTGCGGCCAACGTATCCTGCTGGTAGCGCACGGCGGCGTACTGGACATGATCTACCGCCTGGCCAGCGGCCAGCCGCTACAAGGCCAGCGCATGATTGTGGTACCTAACGCTTCGCTGAACTGGCTGAGCCATAACGGCCAAGGCTGGCACGTGGACATGTGGGCCGACACCCGCCACTTGGGTGAAACCGCACTGGACGAAATCTGACACGGCCAAGCCTGGCCGCAAGGAGCACACACCATGACTGACAAGATCCTGAAAACCCCGCAACAATGGCGCGCCCAACTGACGCCCGAGCAATACTACGTCACCCGCGAAGCCGGCACCGAGCGGCCATTTACCGGCGAGCACTACTTCCATAACCGGGTTGGCCGCTATTACTGCCTGTGCTGCGACAGTCTGCTGTTTGAGTCTGCTACCAAGTTCGATGCGGGCTGCGGCTGGCCCAGCTTCTGGCAAGAGGCCGTAGCCGGCAGCATCCAGCGTATTCGTGACACCAGCCACGGCATGATCCGTACCGAAGTGCGCTGCGCCCGCTGCGATGCTCATTTGGGCCACGTCTTTGACGATGGCCCGCCACCCACGGGCGAACGCTACTGCATCAACTCGTTAGCACTGCGCTTTGAAGACGCCTGAGCGACCGCGCCTGCCAGCCGCAAAAAAGCCCCTGCATCTCTCTGCAGGGGCTTTTGCTTAACCGGGCGACGGGTACGTTGGCCGCACTTATTCGGTAAAGGGCAAAGGCTTGTCGCTACCGTCTGCCAGCGGCACATTCATGGCAGCCAGCATACCGCCCAAGCCTTCCGCCAGGCCTTCCAGCTGCGCCGGCGGCAGCTTTGCCAGCGCCTCTGGCATCCAGCCACGGGGGGCGCAGCTCGTTTTCCCCAACAGGCTACGCCCCTGTTCGGTCAGCGACACTTCCACCACGCGCTGATCCTTGTCGCTGCGCTGGCGCACCAGATAACCCAACTCCACCAGTTTGATCAGCATATTGCTCAGTGTCGCGGGCTTGATCGCCATGCGCGCGGCCAGATCGCCGGCTTTTTGCGGCCCGTGCTCGTACAGCTCGGCCAGTAGCCAAGCCTGGGCACCGGAAATGCCCAACGCCTTTTCGGTGTCGGCGGAATATTGCTGCGCCGCGCGAAACACCACGCGAAACAACTGCAGCACCGCCAAAGGTGAAGCCGGAACTTTCTGCTGTGTGATGTACTCAGTCATGAATAATAGTTTTGTACAAAAAATAAATAAGGAGATGACGATGGAGACAACCGCATTTCAGCAATCCGAGGCCGGCACATTAGGCATGGAGCTGGAAATACAGCTGCTATGCAAGCAAACCCTGGACCTGAAACCCTGCGCCCCGGCACTGCTCGCCGCACTACACGCCAACGGCCACACGCAGTTCAAGCAGGAAGTTACCTGCTCCATGCTGGAAATCAACAGCACGATACACCACAATGCCGGCACTCTGTTGCAGCAAATGTATGGCAACGGCCAACTGCTACGCGATTATTGCCATACGCTGGGCGCGCTACCCTGCGGCGGCGGCACCCACCCCTTTCAGGACTGGCGGCAGCGCCGCATCAGCGATCACCCGCGCTACCATGACTTTGCCAGCGAATACGGCTACCTTGCCCGCCAGTTCACTGTCTTCGGCCAGCACGTGCACATTGGCTGCCCCGATGGCGATACAGCCGTATGGCTTTGCCATGCCTTGGCATACTACATACCGCACCTATTGGCCTTGTCGGCAGCCAGCCCCTTTGTGCAGGGCGAGTACAGCGGCTTTGCGTCCGCGCGCAGCAATACTGTTCACGCCTTTCCCAACAGCGGGCATATGCCTGCACTATTGCGCAACTGGCAAGACTTCCAGCAACACAGCAGCATGCTGGCCAGCCACGGCATCATCAGCAGCCTGAAAGACCTGTACTGGGACATTCGCCCCAAACCGGAGTACGGCACGGTAGAGATCCGTATTTTCGACACCCCGCATAGCCTGCGCCACGCAGTGCGACTCGCCGCCTTCAGCCAGGCATTGGCGCTGTACTTCATACAGCAACGCCCCAGCCTGCCGGGGCGCGAAGCACTCTATAGCGTATACGGATACAACCGCTTTCAGGCCGCACGCCACGGCCTGGGCGCCGGATTTATCGACGTTTGCAGCGGCCAACGGCGCAGCCTGCGTGAACACCTGCTGGCAACGCTAACCATCGTGCGCGACTTCGCCAGCTGCCCGCAAAGCCTGGCGCTGCTAGACGAGCTGGCCTGCAGCCTGCAAGCCGGGCAGCCACCCCAGCACGCTACGCAAGCCGACACCAGCCTGGTGGAAAGTTTGCGCGAACAAGCATTACACTGGCTGGACTAGCCGCCGGTGCCGCCAATCGTCAGGCCACCATCAATGCGCAAGGTAGGCTGGCCTACGCCTACTGGCACGCTTTGGCCTTCTTTACCGCATACTCCTACACCTTCGTCCAGCGCCATATCGTTGCCTATCATGGCCACGTAGTTCAGCACTTCCGGCCCGTTGCCAATCAGGGTGGCGCCTTTCACCGGGTAGGCCAGCTTGCCGTTCTCGATCTTCCACGCTTCGGAGGCAGAGAACACGAACTTGCCGCTGGTGATATCCACCTGGCCACCGCCAAAGTTGGCCGCATAAATGCCATCCGGCACCGAGGCGATAATTTCTTCCGGCGTTTTGTCGCCACCCAGCATATAGGTGTTGGTCATGCGTGGCATGGGGATGTGGGCGTAGGACTCGCGACGGCCGTTGCCGGTGGGCGCCACACCCATCAGGCGCGCGTTCATGGCGTCCTGCATATAGCCTTTCAGGATGCCGTCTTCGATCAATACGGTGCGGTGGGTGGCGTTGCCTTCGTCGTCAATGGAGAGCGAGCCGCGGCGGTCGGCCAGCGTACCGTCGTCCACCACGGTGACCCCCGCTGCTGCCACGCGCTGGCCGATCATGCCGCTAAAGGCCGAGGTGCCCTTGCGGTTAAAGTCGCCTTCCAGGCCGTGGCCGATGGCTTCATGCAGCAGCACGCCGGGCCAGCCAGCACCCAGCACCACTGTCATCTGGCCTGCCGGCGCCGGGCGCGCCTCTAGGTTGACCAGCGCCTGCTTCACCGCTTTTTGCACGTGATGGGCAATTTGCGCATCGCCAAAGCGGGTCAGGTCGTAGCGGCCACCACCACCGCTGCTGCCCACCTCGCGGCGGCCGTTCTGTTCCGCAATCACGGTAACCGACAAGCGCACCAGTGGGCGCACGTCGGCGGCACGCACGCCGTCGTGGCGTGCGATGTACACCACGTCGTACTCTGCGGCCAACCCTGCCATCACCTGGATGATGCGCGGGTCGGCAGCGCGGGCCAGCTTTTCTACCTGCTGCAAAATGGCCACCTTGGCCTCGGCCGGCAGGCTGTCCACCGGGTCTTGCGCCACGTACAGGCCGCTGCCGTGGCGCATGGCCACCGCGCCGGCGCTACCGTGGCCGCCGGCTGCGCCAATGGCACGCACGGCGTCGGCAGCTTTGCCTAGGGCAAACGGGCTGATGTCGTCAGAGTAGGCAAAGGCGGTTTTGTCGCCAGCCACGGCGCGCACGCCCACACCTTGGTCGATACTGAAGCTGCCTGCTTTCACGATGCCCTCTTCCAGGCTCCAGCCTTCGCTGCGGGTGTACTGGAAATACAGGTCGGCGTAGTCCACCTGGTGGCCCAGCATGCGGCCCAGGGTGGCATCGATCACACTTTCATTAACACCGTAAGGTGCCAGCAGCAGCTGCTCGGCAATGGCTATTTGGCTCATGTCTTGTTCTTTCAGGAAAACACGCGGTGATCCAGCGCCGGCAGGCGGCTACGCACCGAGTGTAGGGTATTCGGGTCGATCTCGCCCACGACCACGCCTTCGCCTTTGCCGATCTGGGCCACGATATTGCCCCAGGGGTCGATCAGCAGGCTCTGGCCATGCGTGTGGCGGCCATTTTCGTGTTCGCCGCCCTGCGCCGACGCCAGCACATAGCACTGGTTTTCGATGGCACGGGCACGCAGCAGCACCTCCCAGTGCGCGGCGCCGGTGGTGGCGGTAAAGGCGGCGGGTAGTACCAGCAGGTCAAACGGGGTCATGCGGCGGAACAGTTCGGGAAAGCGCAGATCGTAGCAGATACCAAACGCGATATCGGCCAGCGGCGTGCTGGCGCGCAGCGGTTCGGTACCGGCCAGGATGCTATCGGATTCGCAATACCGCTCGCCCTGCCCGGTAAAGCCGAACAGGTGAATCTTGTCGTAACGGCTGTGCACGCTACCATCCGGCGAGTACAGCAGCAGGGTATTGTAGACGCGGCCATCGTCCGGGCAGGCCAGCGGGATGGTACCGCCCACCAGCCACACGCCGTTATCGCGCGCCATGGCTGACAGCGCCGCCTGCAACGGCCCGCTGCCATAGGCTTCGCGTATCGCCACCTTGTCGCCATCTTGCCGTCCCATCAGGCAAAAATACTCGGGCAACACCACCAGCTGCGCGCCCTGGGCTGCAGCCTCAGCTACCAGCTGCGCGGCACGGGCAATATTGCGCTGAGGCTCGGTACCCGACACCATCTGCACAGCGGCAACCTTGAAAGCTTTATCCATCTCGACGCTCCTGCATCAGGGGGCAGCCGGGGCTGCCGCCGGTTTGTTCTCTACCCGCTGCCCGACCTTGCGCACCTGGGGGTCGGTAAGGCTGCCGGTGACTTCGTAATCAAATGACAGTATCTGGCTCACCGGGTCTTTCAGCAGCTTTTGCGCGGCAAAGGTAATGGCACCCAGCACCGGGTTCAATAATGAGGCCCCGGTGAGCACCGCCACCCCTTCCGACAGGGTGGGGGTAATCCGCACCGCTACCTGCTGACGGTTATTGGCCAGGTCGGCTTCGCCCTGCAAGGTAACTTTCGCCGCCGGCCCCTGCAAGAGCACATTGCTGGAACGGAATACCCCGGCGTCGATCTCGGCGCTGCCGGTAAGGCTGTCAAAGGCAAAGCCGCTGCTGAATACATCGGTGAAATCCAGGCGGATACGCCGCGATAGCGACTGCAGGCTCAGCACCCCCAGCAGGCGGGCGGCGCCCGGATCGATCTGGGCAAAGCGCCCCTTGCGCAAGTCCAGCTTCACGCTGCCGCTCATGCGCGCCAGGTCAAACGCCGCCGCGTGACCCAGCCAGTTTACGCGGCCGTTCAGCTCGCCCTCACCGCCCACCAGCGCGTCGGGCACGCCCAGGCGGGCCAGCAGTGCACCCGCGTTCTGGCTGTTGGCCGCAAAACTGATTTCGGTACGGCGGGCGCCGCTGCTTTTGCCCTCCGGTGCGGCGCCGCTCATGGTGAGCTTGCCTTCCGGCGTTTGCAGCAGCACTTCGTCCAGCAGCCACAGCTGCGGCTGGTGCTGGGCCTTCAGGCTGAGGCTGCCCAGTACTTTGTCTTTCCACTGCAAGGCGGCGATATCGACATCCAGCCCAGGAATGGTAATTTCCGGCTCGGTTTCGCTAGCTGCCGGCTGCCCATCGTCTTCCAGGGGCAGTGCCAGGTGTGCCAGCCGCGCCTGCAGCCTGCCCTTGCCACGCGGCATGTATTGCAGCGTGCCTGATACTTCGCGCGCCTTGATGTTCAGCGCTACCGGGCTATCGCCGCCATGCCAGCCCAGTGCTGCCTGCACATTGTTCAGTACTTTGCCCTGTGCCATGAAGCGTGGCGTAGCGATACCCAGCGAGAGTGGCAACGCCCACTCACCACCATCGGCTTGCCCCTCGGGCAGGGCTGACAGCCAGGGCGCCAGTTGCAACTCCGGCGCATCGACCTTGATGGCGATGCGGCCTTCCGGCACTGGCGCCTCGGCACCCACGCCCACCCCGGCACCCAGCAGCTGGCCGGCATGATCCAGCGCCACCAGGCCCTGCGCGTGCGGTGGTATCTGCCAGTCCACCTGCCACCCTGTCTGGGTAGCAAACACCCCTAGCTGTAGCGGCCAACGTTGTTCCGCGGCCTTGGCCAGCGGGGCGGGTACGGTCGTACTCACACCCTGCAGGCTGGACTGCACCGCCAGCGCATCCAGGTTGTTACTCACGGTAAAGTCGGCCTTGTAATCGGTCTGGCCCTGCGCATATGGCGTCAAAAAGGGCACATACTGCTGCAGCACCTGAGGCACATCCACCTGCCCCTGACTGGTGAACTGCATGCGGCCGCGCGCATCCAGGCTAGCCTGCAAGCGGCTGCGCCCGCCAAACGCGCTGTAGTCTATGCCCGGGCTGGCAATGCCGTGCTCGTTGAAGTGCAGCACACCATCAATGCCAGTGAGCAATGGCAGTGGCAGGCTACGCAACTGCAGCGTATTCCCCGCCAGACTCACATCGCCGCTTACCCGGGTTTTTTCGGCGTCATCCAGCGGTATGACCAGGCCCAGCTTCAGCTTGCCCGGGCCACTGGCATCCAGCGTAGACAAAAACCCACCCAGCCAGCCATCCACGGGGCTTAGGCGCGTGTAGCCCAGCATGGCAGCCAGCTCGCCCGCTGCCTGTCCGTTGATCTGCAAGGCCTGGGTAGCTTTCATGGTGTCCGGCAGGCGTACCTGCACCTGCTGCAGGCTGATACCCGCCGTAGCGGCACGCGTGGCCGCCACTTCGATGGCGTCATTGCGCATACGGTACTCACCGTCTATGCCATCGATCAGCGGCCAGGCCGGGTCAAAACGCAGCTTGCCACCTGCGATCTGGGCATCCACGGTAAAACGCCCGCCCACCCCGCCGGCAAACGGGAACTGCATCACGTCCCCCTGCAGCGTGGCACGCACCTGCCGCGCCTGCCCACCCTGCAAGGCAGCTTGCAGCCAAGCCAGCGTGTCGCTGCCGATAAGCTGCGGCAAATAAGCCGGCACGCGACTGATGGCCACGTTGTCGATCGCCAACTGCAAATTGCTTTGGCTGGCGCCCTGCTCCGGCAGGCGCACCTGGCCCTGCAAGCGGGCACTGAAATCCGGGGTAGCCACAGCCATAGCCGGAATAGCCAGCTGCCAGCCCGCACCCTGGCGCTGCCAGCGCAGCTCGCCCTCGCCACCCAGAATATGCAGCGGCTGTTTTAGCTGGCCAGGCAGTGCCAGCTGCATGGGGCTGGCCACCAGGCTGAGCCGCCCCTGCTGGCTACCGGCCAGCAGCTCGCCCGACAGCCCGCCTGTCAGCGTCATGTTGGCCGCATCGGCTTGGGGTGCCAGCTCGGTAAACCGTGTCTTGAACAGGTATTGTCGCGGCTGCCGCAGCGCCCCCTGCCACTGCCAACGCATGCCCTGCAGCTTGCCCTGCAGCTGGCGGATGGCGCTATCCGCCACCGCGGGCAGGTGCGGGCGCAAGAGCGGCAGCACCGGCGCCAGCTGCAAACCGCTGGCTTCGACAAAGCCGCCTTGCGTGTCGTGCCAGCGCGCGCTCACCGCAGCATCCTGTAGCAGGCTGCCAAAAAGGGTTTGCAGGTATAAATGTTTGGCAGACAGCTGGTGCTGGCCCGCAGCCGGGCTGCGGTAGTCCACCTCGCCCGCCAGACGCGGCAGCGCCGTGGCCTTTTCGCCAGGCAGGCCCAGCGCGGCATTCTCCAGCTGCCATTTACCCTGTAGCGAGGTCAGCCGGCCGTCCTCGAAGGCCAGCTGCACCCGGGACGAGGCTGCTCCTCCAGCCGACAACGGCGAACCAGGCCAGTAGCGCTGCAGCCAGTTCAACTGCGGCGCATCGGCCTGCAACATGGCTGTGCCCTGCCACTGAGGCCAGTCACGCAGGCGACCACCTTGCCAGCTGGCCTCGAAATCCACGTGCGACAGCTGGCTGGCAGCCGGCAAAGCCACTGCCCGCAAGCGGTGGCCCAGCAGCGTATTGTTCAAGGTGGCGGTGAGCTGGCGCGCCGTAAAAGCCGGCAGGCCCAGCAAGTGATCCTGCCAGGAGAAACGCTGCAAGCTCACGCTAACCTCGCCCTGGCGCAGCAGCCAATCCACACCGGCACCGTCGCCCTTGCCTGCGGACAGGTCAATCCCGTTCAGGTACAGGTGGCCATTGGTGCGGCGTGACAAGTCCAGGCTCAGGCCATCCAGCCGCAGCAAGGCCAGGCGCGGCTCCAGAAAAAGCAGGCTCTGCCAGGAAGGCTGTACCAGCGTGCTGCGCACGGTAATAGGCGGGCTGGCCGGGTCCGGGCGCACTTGCAGCTGGCTGATGGTGAAACGCGGCCCCATCCACTGCCACTGCCCTTGCAGCTTGCCCAGCGACACCGGCATGCCCACCGCAGCACTGGCCTGGCTCGCCAGCCAAGGGCGCCAGCTATCCAGATTCGGCAACACGTAAAAGCGGAACAGCAAAAAAGCCAGCAGCAGCAGCGCCAGCACGCCCGACAATAGCCAGCCCAGCCAGCGGCTAATGCGGCGCAGCCAGAAAATCACCCGCAAACTTTGATCTGCGTGTGCTGCGGCGGGGTCGGGAGTGGGGGTAGAATGTTCAGTCACGATTTCGTCATTGCGTGGAAAGCGCATTATGCCAGCAAATACCGCCGCTATCGCCTGTGCCCGTACATTCAGTTACTACCTGGACCGCCAGCTGGCGGCCCGCCCGGACGAGGCCGACAGGTTGGCCGCTCGGCTGGATCACCCGTTTGACGCCGCCGAAATGGCTGATTTTGCCAACTGGGCTGCGTTCGACAGCATCGACACCCTCACCCCCGCCCTGCGCAAGCTGCGCATTGCCGTGATGGCACGGCTCATTACCCGTGACCACGCCGGCCTGGCCGACCTGCATGAGGTGGTCACCACCATCAGCCTGCTGGCCGACTTTGCGGTGCAGACCACGCTGCCGGTGGCACGCCGTGCGCTGGCCAACCTGGGCGACCCGATCGGCGAGGAAAGCGGCGAGGTACAAGAGCTCATCGTGATCGGCATGGGCAAGCTGGGCGGTTACGAGCTGAACGTCTCCAGCGACATCGACCTGATCTTCATCTACCCGGAAGACGGCGACACCAGCGGCCCGCGCCGCCTGTCCAACCACGAGTATTTCACCCGCCTGGGCAAGCTGCTGATCAGCGCCATCAACGACCTGACCTACGATGGCCAGGTGTTCCGTGTAGACATGCGCCTGCGCCCCTACGGCGACAGCGGCCCGCTGGTGATGAGCCTGGCGGCGCTGGAAAACTACCTGCTGACCCAAGGCCGCGAGTGGGAACGCTACGCCTGGATCAAGGCCCGCGTAATGAGTGGCGACGCCAGCCAGCTGGCACCCCTGGTGCGACCCTTTGTGTACCGCAAATACCTGGACTACGGTGCCTACGGTGCCATGCGCGAGCTGCACGCCCAGATCCGCCGCGAGGTAGCCCGCCGCGACATGGCCGACAATATCAAGCTGGGGCCTGGCGGCATTCGCGAGGTGGAGTTCATTGCCCAGGTGTTCCAGCTGATCCGCGGCGGGCGCGAACGCCGCCTGCAGCTGAAAAGCACGCGCGACACCTACGCCGTACTGGCCGAGCTGCGCCTGCTGGAGCCGGACACCGTCACCGAGCTGCTGGACGCCTACACCTTCCTGCGCAACCTCGAACACCGCCTGCAGTACCTGGACGACCAGCAGACACAAAGCCTGCCCGCCAGCGAAGAAAACCGCCAGCGCATCGCCAGCAGCATGGGCTTTAATGGCTGGCAGGCTTTTCTGGACGAGCTGAACCAGCACCGCCGCCGCGTTACCCGGCATTTCGAACAGGTATTCTTCCTGCCTACCGAAGGTGCCGCCGCCCACCCGCTGGAGTCAGACTGGCGCGACATTGCCAATGTCGACATCGCCCCGCGCCTGGCCAGCCTGGGCTACCACGCCCCGGACGACATGCAGCGCCAGCTGCGCAGCCTGGCCTGCGGCCAACGTTACCAGCAGATGCCGGACGCCAGCCGCAAAAAGCTGGACGCGCTGATGGGCCCGCTGATGGAAGTAGCCACCGGCTTTGACAACCCCGACACCACGCTGCAGCGCATTCTGCAGCTGATCGACGCCATCAGCCGCCGCGCTTCTTACCTGTCACTGCTGCTGGAATACCCGCAAACCCTGCAGCGCCTGGCCTCGCTGTATTCGTCCAGCGCCTGGGTCTCCGACTACCTGTCGCGCCACCCCATCCTGCTGGACGAGCTGCTGGACGCCCGCGTGCTGTACGCCACGCCAGACTGGCCACAGTTGGCCGCACAGCTGGAACAGCAGCTGGCCGAGTGCCATGGCGATGTGGAGGCGCAAATGGACGCGCTGCGCCACTTCCAGCACGCGCAAACCTTCCGCCTGGTAGCGCAGGACCTGGCCGGCATGTGGACACTGGAAGCGCTCAGCGACGAGCTATCCCGCCTGGCCGACCTGGTACTGGATGTCACCGTACGCCACGCCTGGCTGGACATCCCCAAACGCCACCGCGACACCCCGCTGTTTGCCGTGGTGGGCTACGGCAAACTGGGCGGCAAGGAACTGGGCTACGCCTCGGACCTGGACGTGATCTTCCTGTACGACGACGACCACCCCGACGCTGCCGACCTGTACTCGCGCCTGGCGCGCAAGATCATCACCTGGCTCACCAGCACCACCTCGGCAGGCGTGCTGTACGACATCGATATCCGCCTGCGCCCGGACGGCGCCAGCGGCCTGCTGGTGAGTACCACTGACGCATTCGAACACTACCAGCACCACAAAGCGTGGCTATGGGAGCACCAGGCGCTCACCCGTGCCCGCTTCGTATGCGGCAACGCGGATATCGGCGCGCGCTTCGAAGCCATTCGCCAGCAAGTGCTGGCGCTGCCGCGAGACTGCGCCGCCCTGGGCGCCGAAGTGGTGGCCATGCGCAGCAAGATGCTGGAAAGCCATGCGGCCAACGTAGAGGATGTGAAACACGCCCGCGGCGGCATTGTGGACGTAGAGTTCATCGTGCAATACCTGGTGCTGGCGCACGCCGGCCAGCACTCGGCCCTGCTGGCCAATAGCGGCAATATTGCCCTGCTGGCCGCCGCCGCCGACGCCGGCCTGATTCCCGCCAAGCTTGCAGAAGCAGCACGTCAGGCCTATCGCTTATACCGCCGCCTGCAGCACGCCAGCAGGCTGGACGGTAGCGACAAATGCAGCCACCCGCCCATCGAGGCCTACCAGCAGGTACAAGCACTGTGGCAAAGCGTGTTTGCCGCTGCAGGCGAGCATGCGGAAAAGCCGGTTCACTTTCAGTAGGGCAACTGTATAATCGCAGCACAGCAAAAACAGGACTCGGAGAATTCATCATGTCGATGGCAGACCGCGACGGTTTCATCTGGTACAACGGCGAACTGGTCGAGTGGCGCAACGCTACTACCCATGTATTGACCCACACCCTGCACTACGGCATGGGCGTATTCGAAGGCGTGCGCGCCTACGAAACGGCACGTGGCCCGGCTATTTTCCGCCTGCAAGACCATACCGACCGCCTGTTCCGCTCTGCCAAGATCCTGGGCATGGACCTGCCGTTCACGAAACAGCAAGTCAACCAGGCCCACCTGGACGTGGTGAAAGCCAATCAGCTGAAATCGTGCTACTTCCGCCCCATGGCCTTCTATGGCTCGGGCAAGCTGGGCGTGGCACCGAAAAAAGACGACGTACAGCTGATCGTGGCCGCCTGGCCGTGGGGCGCCTACCTGGGCGAAGAAGGCCTGGAAAAAGGCATTCGCGTGAAAACCAGCTCGTTTACCCGCCATCACGTGAACATCACCATGTGCAAGGCCAAGGCCAACGGCAATTACATGAACTCCATCCTGGCGAATAACGAAGCCACGGCTGACGGCTACGACGAAGCCCTGCTGCTGGACGTGGACGGCTTTGTGGCAGAAGGCTCTGGCGAAAACATCTTTATCGTACGCAAGGGCAAGCTATACACTCCCGACCTCACCAGCGCACTGGAAGGCATCACCCGCGACACCGTGGTACAGATTGCCGACGAAATGAGCCTGGAGCTGGTAGAAAAACGCATCACCCGTGACGAAGTCTACAGCGCCGACGAAGCCTTCTTCACCGGCACCGCCGCCGAAGTCACCCCCATCCGCGAGCTGGACCGTCGCGCGATTGGCGAGGGCAAACGCGGCCCGATTACCGCCGAAATCCAGAAACGCTACTTTGACTGCGTCAAAGGCCTGGATGAAAGCAAGCAACACTGGCTGACCCACGTCGCCTGATTACAGCAAGACGGCCCGCCCTGCGGGCCCCAACCGGAAGCTAACAGCATGGCCGAACTGAAAGAAAACACCGCACGCATCATCGAAGTTACCGCCAAAGACCTGCCGCTGCACTGTCCTACCCCGGACATGGTAGCGTGGAACTCGCACCCGCGCGTTTTCCTGCCGGTAGCCAAAAACGGTGGCGAAGCCCTGTGCCCGTACTGTGGCACCCGTTACAAGCTGACCGGCCCGCTGCCGCACGGCCACCATTAAGCCTCTTTACTGACAGCCTGAACAAAGGTGTGGCCTGGCTACACCTTTTTTGCTTGTATACATGATCAAAAAAATACTGGTAATCGGCCCGTCCTGGGTAGGCGACAGCGTGATGGCGCAGCCTCTGTACCGCCGCCTGCACGAACGCCACCCCGGCCTGGAGCTACACGTCTTTGCCCCGGCATGGACCCTGCCCCTGCTATCGCGCATGCCGGAAGTCGCCAAGGCCCACCTGAACCCGTTCGGTCACGGCCAGCTGCGCCTGGGCGAACGCTGGCGGGTCGCACGCACGCTGCGGCGCGAGAACTTCGACCAGGTCGTGGTGTTGCCCAACTCGCTGAAGGCGGCGCTGATTCCGTTTCTGGCCGGCATACCGCTGCGCACCGGCTTTACCGGCGAGCTGCGCTACGGCCTGCTGAACGACACCCGCGAGCTGGACGAGCACGCACTACCTACCATGGTGGAGCGCTTCTGTGCACTGGGCGAGCCACCGCGCCAGGCGCTAAACCGCCCCATCGCCCACCCGCAGCTGCGCTCCACGCCTGCCGCGCAGGAAAACACAGCACGCAAGCTGGGCTTGTCACTGGCGCAACCCATCGTGGCCATGTGCCCCGGTGCCGAATATGGCCCGGCCAAGCGCTGGCCGGCGCGCCACTTTGCCGAGCTGGCACGCCAGTATCATGCTGAAGGCTATCAAGTGTGGCTATTCGGCTCGGGCAAAGACAAGGACATCGGTGACGAGATCGCCCGCCTGGCCAACGGCTGCGCACTGAACCTGTGCGGCAAAACCGGCCTGGAAGAAGCCATCGACCTGATGGGCCTGGCCAAGCTGGCGGTATGCAACGACTCTGGCCTGATGCACGTCGCCGCCGCACTGGGCGTACCGCTGGTAGGCGTGTACGGTTCCTCCAGCCCCGACTTCACCCCGCCACTGAGCCATAGCGCCAGCATTGTCTCGCTGAACATGGACTGCAGCCCCTGCTTTGAGCGCACCTGCCCGTACAAACACACGCACTGTCTGGAAAACCTGGCGCCAGAACAGGTACGCAGCGCAGCCGACGGGCTATTGAAACTCGCTGCCAGCAGCGAACCCACTACCAAGAGCGAAGCATGAGCCGCAACGATCTGAACAACCACCAGGAAGCCAATAGCCGCCGCATGGAGCTGATCCGCGCCGCGGCCAAGCTGTTTCGCGACCAGGGCTACGAACGCACCACCGTACGCGACCTGGGCAATGCGGTAGGCCTGCAATCGGGCAGCCTGTTTTATCACTTCCGCACCAAGGAAGAGATTCTGGTTGCCGTGATGGCACTGGGCATTACCGCCACCACCGAACAGCTGGCCCTGGCCCTGGCTGCGGCCAACGATACCCGCAGCAAGTTGGCCGCACTGTTCCACGTGCACTTGCACTCGCTGCTGGGTGACAACCAGGCCGCACTGGAGGTAATGCTGTACGAATGGCGCAGCGTTTCCGACAGCGCCAAGCCCGGCCTGATCGTACTGCGCGACCGCTACGAAACACTGTGGCAAGGCGTACTGGACGAAGCCGCCGCAGAAGGCCTGATCAAACAGGACACCCACCTGCTGCGTCGCACCCTGCTGGGCAGCCTGCACTGGACGGTGCAGTGGTACCGCAACGACGGCGAGCTATCGGTAGCCCAGCTGGCCGAACGCATGCTGGCGCTGACCCTGCAAACGCGCTAGCCGTATGACAAGGCAGGCACTAAGCTGCTAGAAACACACCGCAAGCAGGGGGAGACATGGCAACACATACTGCGCGCAAGCACCTGTGGGCCGTACTGGGCTGGCTGAACCTGGTATTGGGCATCATCGGCGCGGTGACTCCCCTGCTGCCCACCACGGTGTTCATCCTGATGGCCGCAGCCTGCTTTTCCCGCAGCCATCCCGCGCTGGAACAAAAGCTGCTGGACCACCCGCGGTTTGGCCCCGCCATACGTGACTGGCGAACTTATCGCGGCATGCGCAGACAAACCAAACGTATCGCCCTGCTCACCATGGCGGCCTCATTCAGCATCAGTCTGGCCATGCTGGGCAGCCAGCCGGCACTGCAAGCCATGTTGGCCGTACTGTGGCTAGGCCTGTCCGCCTGGATCTGGCACCTGCCCACCATTACCGCTAGCAGCACGATGCAGCCACTACCGCAATGCGCCTTGCGACAAGCGGCGCACAAGGAGGAGTCTCATGGACATCAGCAGCACTAACCCGCTCAGCCCCAGCCCGCTATACCGTGACAGCGTAGCCGCCCGCCAGCGCGAGCTGCCGCAAACCGGCAGCCTGGAATCGGCCGGCCAGCAGGCACTCGAAGCCAGCACCGCGCGCGAAGCCCAACTGCAGGCAGCCACCCAGCAAGTAGCCAACAAGCCAGAAAACGCCGCGGCCCAGCTGAACAACCGCGCCACCGATTTGCAATTCAGCCTGCAGGCCCAGCTGCTCAGCACCCAGGCAGTACGCGTACAGCAGGCACAGCAGCGTGCCGACAATGCCGTCGCGCCAAGCAGCGAACAGCCCGTAGCCAGCCCGCCTGCGGCCAACCTTGCCGGCACTGGCAATGACAGCACTGCCGATACCGACACGGCCACCAACCCGCCGTCGCAAACGACAGCCCAGCAAACGGCAGCTCCGCGCAGCACACCCCAGCCGGCAGCCCGCAGCGAAGACAGCAGCCGCGCCGAGCTGAACGCCAGCGCCCAGCAGCAAGCCGTGGCACAGTACCAGGCGTCGCAATCCCTCTTTCAAAGCAGCAGCGGCGCGACATTCAGCGCCTGAACGCAGCCCATGAAAAAACCCGCCGTTTCCGGCGGGTTTTACTGTTAGCAGGTGCGGTCAGCTCAAGCTTTCACATCCACAGTTTGCCCCAAGTGAGGCGGGTTGTTCGTTTTGGGCGCGCTTTGCTCCACGGACGCCATCAGCGTCTGCATGGTGTCGCTGGACACCTCCATGGCTTTTTTCAAGACAAACGTTTCCGCAGCCTGCTTCACGTTTGTACTGGTGCTGGAACCAATCTCCATCGCATTACTCCTTCCGGTAGCCAGAAACTATTTGGCAAGTAGAAACACTTTATCGGCCACATTCCCGATTACTGATAAAATAATACTAATCCGTTCGCACTAACAGGAAAACCCACATGAGCCAAACTCGTCACTGCCCCCTGCTGATCCTCGGTTCCGGCCCGGCTGGCTACACCGCCGCCGTGTATGCTGCACGCGCCAACCTGAAACCTGTTCTGATCACCGGCATGGCGCAAGGCGGCCAGCTGATGACCACCACCGAGGTGGATAACTGGCCAGCAGACGTAGCTGGCGTACAAGGCCCGGAGCTGATGCAGCGCTTCCAGCAGCACGCCGAGCGCTTTGGCACCGAAATGATCTTCGACCACATCCACACCACCAAGCTGGATGAGAAGCCGATCCGCCTGATTGGCGACAGCGGCGAATACACCTGCGATGCACTGATCATCGCTACCGGCGCTTCCGCGAAATACCTGGGTCTGCCATCCGAGCAAGCCTTCTCCGGCAAGGGCGTATCCGCTTGCGCCACTTGCGATGGTTTCTTCTACCGCAACCAGGACGTTGCCGTAGTAGGCGGCGGCGACACTGCCGTGGAAGAGGCGCTGTATCTGGCCAATATCGCCAAGCACGTTACCCTGATCCACCGCCGCGACACCTTCCGTGCGGAAAAGATCATGATCGACAAGCTGATGGCCCGCGTTGCCGAAGGCAAGGTCACCCTGAAGCTGAACGCCAACCTGGACGAAGTGCTGGGTGACGATAGCGGTGTAACCGGCGCCCGCCTGAAATTCAACGACGGCAGCACCGAAGACATCAAACTGATGGGCGTATTCATCGCCATCGGCCACAAGCCGAACACCGACATCTTCAAAGGCCAGCTGGAACTGGATGAAACCGGCTATATCGTGACCCGTGGTGGCCGCGAGGGCAATGCCACCGCCACCAGCGTGCCAGGCGTGTTTGCCGCCGGCGATGTACAAGACCACATCTATCGCCAGGCCATCACCAGCGCCGCATCGGGCTGCCAGGCCGCACTGGACGCCGAGCGCTACCTCGACCACGGCTAAACCACGTTGAAGTCGCTCAAAGAGCAGCTAAAGCCGATCAAACCACAGGCAAGGCCCGCAAGGGTCTTGCCTGTGGCCGTTGCGGCACCGCCGCCGGAGCCGGACTTCCCCAGCCTGATGCGCGACGTACGCCCGCTCAAGCCGGACGGCCGCGTACAACACCCCATGCCACGCCCGCGGCCGCGGCCGCTACACCATGCAGCGCACCGCGTGCATCACCCCGGCGAGAACGAGCCAGGCCTGTTTGCGCAGATGCTGGGCTGGTTCGAACCAGCGCACATCGACATCGAGCACCGCAGCCCCGGCATGCCGGCGCACACGCTGAAAAAGCTGAAAGCCGGCCACTGGCCGGTATGCGCGGAGCTGGACCTGCACGGCCTGGACCGTTTTGAGGCGCACGAACAGCTAGCGCTATTCCTGCACCGCGCGCGCCACCAGGGCCAGTGCGTACGCATCATCCACGGCAAAGGCTTAAGCTCGCGTGGCGAACCGGTGCTGCCCAAAATGGTCCGCAGCTGGCTGACCCACCACCCCGAAGTACTGGCCTTTTGTGAAACCCGCACCCAGCACGGTGGTAGCGGTGCCGTACTGGCACTGCTCAAACGCCCTGGCTGACACAAGGAAACAAGATGGAACACTGCCCAAGCTTTACCGCCCCCGCCACCTCCGGCCAGAGCATCACCCTGCCTGGCAGCGGCCTGACCGTGCTGTACTTTTACCCCAAGGACAACACCCCGGGCTGCACCACCCAGGCCATCGGCTTTCGTGACCACTACGCTGCGTTTGCTGCGGCCAACGTCACCATTATTGGTGTATCGCGTGACAGCCTGAAATCGCATGAAAACTTCAAGGCAAAATACGAATTGCCATTTGAATTGATCAGCGATCCGGAGGAAACTGTATGTAATCTGTTTGCTGTCATGAAGCTGAAAAATATGTACGGCAAACAGGTAAGAGGAATCGAACGCAGCACTTTCGTCATCGACAGCGCGGGCAATATCCTCAAAGCCTGGCGCGGCCTGAAGGTCCCTGGCCATGTCGAAGAAGTGCTGGCATTCGTGAACACCATTTAAGCGACGGGCCTGGCATACCGCGAGGCCCCGCTCATCAAGGGGCCTCACATCATGGCAAGCCGCAAAAAGACCAAAACCGTCAAGCTGTTTGTTCTCGATACCAACGTGCTGCTGCACGACCCTACCTGCTTGTTCCGCTTCGAGGAACACGACGTCTTCATCCCCATCATCACCCTGGAAGAGCTGGACACCCACAAGAAGGGCATGACCGAAGTCGCCCGCAACGCGCGCCAGGCCAGCCGCTTTCTGGACGAGATCGTCAGCCAGGCCGCCGGCAATATCGACAGCGGCATTCCACTGAAAAGCGCCAGCCGCGATGCGGCCAACGGCAAGCTGCGCCTGCAAACGCAAGCCATCCACGCCGTGCTGCCCGCCAGCATGCCGGTAGGCAAGGCCGACAACCAGATTCTGGGCATCGTGGTGGCACTGAAAGAGCGCGAGCCGGAGCGCAGCGTGATCCTGGTGTCCAAAGACATCAATATGCGCATCAAGGCCAGCGCCCTGGGGCTGGAGGCAGAAGACTACTTTAACGACAAGGTGCTGGAAGACACCGACCTGCTGTACACCGGCACGCGCGAAATCGATGCAGCCTTCTGGGAACGCAACGGCAAAGACCTGAAATCGTGGCAGGAACACGGCCGCACTTACTACCAGATCAAAGGCCCCGACGTTACCAGCCTGCACCTGAACCAGCTGCTGTGGCAGCAAGGCGAGCAGCTGCTGCAATGCCGAGTGACGCAGATCGACGGCAAAACCGCCGTACTGGAAACGCTGAAAGACTACAGCCACCAGAAAAACAATGTGTGGGGCATTACCGCGCGCAACCGCGAGCAGAACTTTGCCCTGAACCTGCTGATGAACCCCGAGGTAGACTTTGTCACCCTGCTGGGCCAGGCCGGCACCGGCAAGACTCTGCTTACGTTGGCCGCAGGTCTGGCCATGACGCTGGAACAAAAACTGTACAGCGAAATCATCATGACCCGTGTTACCGTGCCGGTGGGCGAAGACATTGGCTTTTTGCCCGGCACCGAGGAAGAAAAAATGCTGCCGTGGATGGGCGCACTGGAAGACAACCTGGACGTACTCAACCGCAACGAAGACGACGGCGGAGACTGGGGCCGCGCCGCCACGCGCGACCTGATCCGCAGCCGCATCAAGGTCAAATCGCTGAACTTCATGCGTGGCCGCACCTTCCTCAACAAATACCTGATCATCGACGAAGCGCAGAACCTGACACCCAAACAGATGAAAACCCTGATTACCCGCGCAGGCCCCGGCACCAAGGTTGTCTGCCTGGGCAACATCAGCCAGATCGACACCCCGTATCTGACCGAGGGCAGCTCTGGCCTGACCTACGTTGTTGACCGTTTCAAAGGCTGGGACCATTCCGGCCATATCACCCTGCAGCGCGGCGAACGTTCGCGCCTGGCAGACCACGCCGCCGAGGTACTGTGAGTTCTCTTCATCTTGAGCTGATACACCAAGCCGCAGCAGGGGTAGCGCACAGCGCGCCACCCCTGCTTTTTATTCACGGTGCCTACAGCAGCGCCAGCTGCTGGCAGGTCAATTTCCTGCCCTGGTTTGCCGCACAAGGCTACGACTGCTGGGCGCTCAGCCTGGAAGGCCACGGCCACAGCGACGGCAAAGACTGGCTGGCCGCCGTGAGCATAGACGACTACGTGGCCAACGTAGGCCAGGCCATACGCCAGATCGGCACCATGCCGGTACTGATCGGCCACTCCATGGGCGGCTTCGTGGCGCAGCAATACCTGCAGCAGCACCGTGCAGCCGGGCTGGTACTGCTGGCCTCGGTGCCACATACCGGGCTGGCTGCCTCCACCTGGCGGCTATTCCAGCAGGCACCCGACGTACTGATCGGGCTGAACATGTTCCAGAGTGGCCGCCATTCCCCCGCCGTGGGCGATTTGCGCCATATGCTGTTCTCTGACGATGCCCCGGCCAGCACAGTGGCCTGGATGGCGGCCAACAGCCAGGTAGAAAGCCTGCGCGCCATCATGGACATGTCCATGGTATCGCCGTTTAGCCGCACGCAGCTGCGCGTGCCTACCCTGCTGCTGGGTGGCGAGCACGACCACCTGGTCAGCGCTACCGAAGTCCGCCAGATGGGCCGCGCGCTCGGCCTGCACCATGAGATCCTGCCCGCCATGGCACACATGATGATGCTGGATACGCGCTGGCAGCAGGTGGCGCTGCGCATTGATCAATGGCTGCAACAACACTTGATGACATAGTCACGCTTTGCTACCGTGTACACCCCCGCCCGGCCAGCGCCGGGTTTTGCATGTATGCCAGGCTTTGCTGGCAGCGTTTTTTTTACCGACAGGAAACAAATCATGGCTGGTAGTAGCCTGCTAATGCTGATTGATGACATCGCCACTATCCTGGACGATGTCGCCGTAATGACCAAGGTTGCCGCCAAGAAAACCGCCGGCGTACTGGGCGATGACCTGGCGCTGAATGCCCAGCAAGTAGCCGGCGTACAGGCCGAGCGCGAGCTGCCGGTAGTCTGGGCAGTAGCGGTAGGCTCTCTGCGCAACAAGGCCATTCTGGTGCCGCTGGCACTGGCCATCAGCGCCTTTGCCCCGGTGCTGATTACCCCGCTGCTGATGATAGGTGGCGCCTTCTTATGCTTTGAAGGCGTAGAAAAGCTGGCACACAAATACTTGCACGCCACCGAAGAAGACGCCGAACACAGCGACAGGTTGGCCGCACTGACCAACCCGGCCGTGGATATGGTGGCCTACGAAAAAGACAAGATCAAAGGCGCCATCACCACCGACTTTATCCTGTCCGCCGAGATCATCGCCATCACGCTGGGCACCGTGGCGAGCCAACCCTTCATGTCGCAACTGGTCGTCCTGACCGGCATCTCGCTGATCATGACTGTCGGCGTGTACGGCCTGGTAGCCGGCATCGTGAAGCTGGACGATATCGGCCTCTACCTCACCCGTAAACCTGGCGCGGGCAGCCAGCAACTGGGCCGCCTGCTGGTGAACGCTGCCCCGCCGCTGATGCGCTTTCTGGCCGTGGCCGGCACCATCGCCATGTTCCTGGTAGGCGGCGGCATCCTGACGCACGGCCTGCCGTTTGCCCACCACGCCATCGAAGCTGCCGCCCACGGTGTGGCAGGCATCGCTGGCATTGGCGGCCTGCTGGCAGCCATCGTACCGGCTGTGCTGGATGGTTTGTTCGGCATTGTGGCTGGCGCGGTGGTACTGGCGGTGGTGATGCTGATCAGCAAGCTGCGCGGCACCCCTGCTGCGCACTAAGCCGGCCGCACAGTAAAAAGCCCCGCCAATTGGCGGGGCTTTTCGTTGGCTTGCCGCTTTGCGGCCAACCTTTACTCAGGCAAAGCGCCGCGAGGCATCCAGCGCCAGGCCGCTGCCGATACTGCCGTAGCGGTCGCCCTCCACCGCGCGGGCGGCGGGGAACATGGCGGCAATACGCTCGCGCAGCAGCGGCACGCCGCTGGAGCCACCGGTAAAGAACACGGTATCCACCTCGCCCGCTTGCAGCTGCGCGTCGGCCAGCAAGCGCGCTACAGTAGTTTCGATGCTGACGATCTGCTTCTCGATGGCCTCGTCAAAATCGCCGCGCAAGATGTCATGGAATAGCCCGCGCTCGATCTCGCCCATGTCCAGCCGCGTTTGCGGCGCGTCGGATAGCGCAATCTTGGCCGCCTCTACCTGGATCGCCAGCCAGTGGCCGGCGCGCTTGTCGATCAGCGAAAACAAGCGGTCCAGCTTGCCCTGCTCCAGCGCATCCGGGTACACACCCTGCAAATCGGACAAGGCTTTGCGTGTATAGGCAAAGTTGATGGTATGCCAGGTAGCCAGGTTGAAGTAAAAGCCGGATGGCACCTCGGCGTTGTTCTTCAGGCGCGAGCGGTAGCCCAGCTGCGGCATCACCGAATACAGGCTCAGCTGCTTGTCAAAGTCGGTACCGCCAATATGCACGCCGCCATTGGCCAGAATATCGGCGCGGCGGTCCAGCAGGTGGGCGCGCTCGGGTGCCAGGCGCAGCAAGGAAAAGTCGGAGGTACCACCACCGATATCCACGATCAGCACCAGCTCTTCGCGCTGGATGCGGCTTTCGTAGTCGAAGGCTGCGGCGATAGGCTCGAACTGGAAGGCCACCTCTTTGAAGCCGACTTTGCGGGCAATCTCGCCCAGGGTGTCTTGTGCCAGGCGGTCGGCCACCGGGTCGTCATCCACAAAGAAAACCGGGCGGCCAAACACGGCCTGCTCGAAACCTCGGCCAGCGTTCTGCTCTGCGCGCTGCTTGAGCTGGCCAATAAACATGGACAGCAAGTCCAGAAAGCGCAAAGGCCGGCCTTGTACCTCGGTCTGGCCGTTCATCAGGCTGGTGCCCAGAATGCTCTTGAGCGAGCGCATCAGGCGGCCTTCGTAGCCATCCAGATACTCGGCAATCGCCGCGCGGCCAACGGTGGTGCTTTCTTCTTCGGCATTGAAAAAGATCACCGATGGCAAGGTGGTTTTGCCCTCTTCCAACGCCAGCAGGCTGGGCACACCGGGGCGGCACCAGCCTACTGTCGAATTGGACGTACCAAAGTCCACGCCACAGGCTTGTACAGTCATGTTTATCCACCCCTCAGGCAAAAGGAGCGGGATTATAGCGAATCTTCTGCCTCCTGCCGCGACTTTCTGCACGCTACGCACCGGGTCGGCACCTTCTATGATGCGCGCTTGCAAATGGCAGTAAAACCCCAGCAAAAACAGCCACTCAGCCACCACGAACCACGGCCCGACCAACAAACCCACCCAATCGTCGACAAAGGCCGGCTTGCGCCCCTCGTAGCAGTGGCCGACAAACTGCATTACCCAGCCAGCCACAAACAGCGCCAGCCCCAGGCAGCCGCACAGCAATAGCCCGCACTATCAGCGTAGCGCGCAAGCAGCTTACCCTGCGAAAGCGGCCGGCCCTGCAGCGCATTGACGCAAGTTAGCTGTACAAAATGCCACCGACTGACAAGCCAACCATTAAAATGGCGCCATGAGCCTGCTAAACACCCACGCCATGGGCCGCGCCCTGGCCCGCCGATTGTTATTCCTGTTTGCCCTGGTACTCAGTGCCGTCGTGATGGGCACGCTGGGCTATCACCTGCTGGAAGGGTGGAGCCTGTTTGACAGCCTGTACATGACGGTGATTACCCTGGCCACCATAGGCTATGGCGAAACCCACCCGCTGGACATGGTTGGCCGCGCCTTTACCGTCGTGCTGATCATCTTTGGCACCGGCGTCATGGGCTACGGCATTTCTTCCCTCACCCTGCTGCTATTTCAGGGCGACCTGCCCCACTACCTGCGCGTACGCAAAATGGACAAAATCATCTCCCGCCTGGAAAATCACATCATCATCTGCGGCCTCAGCCGCACAGGGCTGTATGCGCTGGAAGAGCTGACACGCAGCGGGCACGACGTGGTGATCATCGAAAAAAGCGAAGCCCAGATACAGCAATGGCTAGGCGGCAGAGAACGCCCCTATATCGTGGGCGACGCTACCGAAGACGACAATCTGCTGGCAGCCGGCATCGAGCGCGCCCAAGCCATCATTACCAGCCTCACATCCGACGCTGACAATGCCTTTGTGGTGGTAACCGCCCGCAGCCTCAACAGCCAGCTCTCCATCGTATCGAAAGCCGAAACCGAAAGCGCCCGCAAGAAACTGCTGGCTGTCGGCGCGGATCAGGTAGTCATCCCGTCCTATCTGGGCGGGATGAATATGGCCAACCTGGTAATCAAGCCGGAAACCCTGCACTTTTTCGAGCGCCTGCATACGCGCTACCCCAACACCTTCCGCGCGCAGGTGGTGCCGGTAGAGCCGCTTTGGGTTGGCCGCAGCATTGCCGAGTGCATGCCGGTAAGCGATGGCAGCGTGATTGTGGTGGCGCTGGAAATGCCGGGCGGCGAAGTCGCCTTCAACCCACCTGCCGAAACCCTGCTGCACGAAGGCCAGTCGCTGATGATCATCGGCCGCAAAGCCGTGCACGCCCCGCCTGCCACCCAGGCGTGACACCCATGAAAAAAGGTTGGCCGCGGCCAACCTTTTTTCATACTTCCACGCACCTCAGCCGAAGTGGCACACGTAATGCACGGTCTCCAGCACTTCGATCTGGAACGAGCTTTCGCCCGGCACATTAAACGACTGGCCCGCGCCATAGGTCTTGGCCTCGGTTTCACCTGCCAGCGTGACTTTGCACTGGCCATCGATCAGCTCCATTACCTCGGGCGCGCCAGTGCTGAACAGCAGCTTGGCCGGCAGAATCACCCCTACCGACTTGCGTGTGCCATCCGGCAGCACCACGGTATGGCTCACGCACTTGCCATCAAAATAGACATTGGCCTTTTTGACCACACTTACATTATCGAACTGGCTCATGATTTCTCCTTGTTTGGGCACGGCCGTTACACGGCTCTTACCCGCATCATGCCCCCAGCCGATTTGCAGCGTCAATAAATGAAACGGGGCATCAACCGCCCCGCATTCACGACCACCACCGCCCCCTGGCCAAGCGATGCCGGCCATGGGGCAGCAGCGCCTGCCGATTCAGGCACTTGCCCATACCCGCTAGCGCACGTGCGGCAACACAAAGCCGCGCTCTATCATGTCACGCACCACCAGGTTGAAGCAGGCAATCCACGCCGGGTCAAACTGCGACTCGCAAGCGTTCACCTCGGCCACGGCCCGCAGCAGGGAACGCACCTGGCGACGCTGGCCGTGCTTCAGGATCACTGCCTCGAAGGTATCGATAATGGCCAGCAGCTTGGCCCCCTCACAAATCATGCCGGCACGCTTGCCCGCCGGGTAGCCGGTACCATCAATGCGCTCGTGGTGTTCACGCACGATGCGTGCCGCGTCCTCCCAGCCTGGCATGCGCGCCAGCATATCCGCCCCCCAGCCAGGGTGTGCGGCCAACTGCAAGCGATCTGCATCACTCAGTTTGCCATGCTTGAGCCACAACTCCTCCGGCAGGAACATCATGCCCACATCGTGCATGCATACCGCCGCCTCCAGCTGCAGCGGGTCTATGGGCTGGGTGGATGCCTCATTACAGGCCGCCGCCAGCAACAGATTGCGCTCGGTACGGCCCTGAAATAGCAGCGACCGCTGCTCGAACTGCAGCGCCAGGGTGCGGAAGTACTGCAGATCGGCATCAACCTGTGGCGAGCGCGGCACCGACACAGGCAAGGGCTGGTGTGGCAAGAAGCCGGTCAGTCGCTTGATGACCAGCCACGCCTGCGCCTCCACCAGCGCGGGCGCGGTATCGTTTAGCTGGCTCATTTCGGCCACCAGGCGATTAAAGTCGGCCAACGGCACCTCGCGGCCACTTTCCAGCTCGCTGATGACCAGCTCCAGGCGGTCCATGGCCAGCAGCAACAGCTGCTCCAGCGCGGCATCAAACGGCAGGCTGCCACTGCGCACGCGGGACAGCAGGTCTTCTGCCGCGTGCACCATGGGCTCCACAAACCCCAGGCGACACAGCCCAGCATCACCCTTGATAGTGTGAAAAAGCCGCATCAGCTCTGCCAGCATGCCTGCATCCTGCGGGCTTTGCCGCAAAGCAGCCAGCAAATTGGCTATACGCGGGGCGTAGTCGTCCAGCGCGTACTGAAAATCGGAAAAACTTTCTTCATCTTCAATGCGGTAACGGTCCATGACGGTCTCCAGAAGCAACAGCCTATAAGCTGCCGGCGTGAATCTACTATAGTGTTTACCCGGCAAAGCCTGATAGCAAATACTGCCAATACTTGGACGCATGTCATGGCACCCCTATCGCCAATGCATTTTTTTTACGCCAGCGCGCAAAAAACACTTGCCGAGGCAATGAAGCACAGGCAGACTGCGTGCTGCAGTTTTTCAAGTCGTGATCTGTCAGTTGTTGTAGTGGCGTTGCCCGTACCACAGTTTGTCATTTCCCTTGATTGACATGCGCTTTTCTCATACTCAACGCTATTCTCATAAGGGAACAGAACATGGCAACCGGTACCGTTAAATGGTTTAACGACTCCAAGGGCTTCGGCTTCATCACTCCGGACAACGGCGGTGACGACGTATTCGCTCACTTCTCCCAGATCAACGCTAAAGGCTTCCGCACTCTGGCTGAAAACCAGCGCGTTAGCTTCGACATCGTTGACGGCCCTAAGGGCAAACAAGCTTCCAACATTCAGCCTCTGTAATTCAGACGCTGGCTGTTACTAGCCTGTAAAAGAAACCCGGATGATCTCATCCGGGTTTTTTGTATTAGCGCATTAGCCGCGGCGACTTATACGCCGCAGGAGCCACCACGTGGAACTCTCACACGACGATATCATCGCCGCCACCCGCAACTGGCTGGAAAAAGCCGTTATCGGCCTGAATCTGTGCCCTTTTGCCAAGTCGGTATACGTAAAAGACCAGGTGCGCATTGTCATCAGCGACGCCAAAGACCCGGCTACCCTGCTGGAACACCTGATGGCCGAACTGCGCCTGCTGGCCGAGAGCGAGCCCGAGGAAGTAGATACCACCTTGCTGGTACACCCCTACGTGCTGCAGCGTTTTCTGGACTTTAATGACTTCCTGGAGATCGCCGACGCCGCACTGGCTGACATGGGCCTGGAAGGCACGCTACAGGTTGCCGACTTCCACCCCAAGTTCCAGTTTGCCGGCACCACCATCAACGACGTAAGCAACAATACCAACCGCTCGCCATTTCCTACCCTGCACCTGATACGCGAAAGCAGTATCGAGCGCGCTGTAGAAGCGTTCCCGGATGCCGCCACCATCTATGAGCGCAATATTGCACTCATGCAGGAAATGGGCCGCGATGGCTGGGAAGCGTTGAATGTCGGCGCCCCGAAAAGCAAATAAGCCATCATGACACCGGCCAGGTTTCGCCTTGCCGCAGAGAATAAAAAAGCCAGCGCAAGCTGGCTTTTTTATTCTCTGCCTAACTGGCAGCGGCGTGAATAACTCGACAGAAACTTATTGATTCTGCGGGCACTTGCCAGTGACATTCTGGTATTGGGCTCGAATAAGCGGCATGTCGCGGGCAATATCGCCGCTAGGCTGAAACATCCCCATGACACCACCCTGCTTCTTGGCAAAATCCAGATAACCCAGCGCGATCGGCACCCCCGCACCACAGGCTATGTGATAAAAGCCGGTCTTCCATTCTGCCACCTTGGCACGCGTTCCCTCTGGTGGAATCGCCACCGCCAGCTGCTGGCTGCGATGAAATACCTCGACCATCTGCTCCACCAGCGAATTCTTCTGGCGGCGGTCTACCGGAATCCCGCCCAGCCAGCGCATGATCGGCCCCTTCATGCCAGTAAACAGCGTGTGCTTGCCCATCCAGTACAGCTTGGCACCACCGGCAAAGCAGAACATCAGCGTGTACGGGAAATCCCAGTTACTGGTATGCGGCGCACCGATCAGCACGTATTTCTTGTCGGCGGGGAAAGCACCATGCAGGCGCCAACCCAGCAGTCGCAGCATGATCAGGGAAAACCAGCGCAACAGCGTACGCAAGATTGGTGTATCGAATATGGTGGAATGCATTAAGAGCTACCGCAAAGCCAAACGGCGCACTGTATAGCAGCCGGTGCACGTGGTAAATCAGTCATAGAAAAGAATACTCAAACCACCACATTCGATAGATTTTGCCAGACGAATACAACACTTATCCGCCAGATGCCGCAAACAAGTTACGCAACACGCAAATGATACTTGCACACTACGCCGGCTCGGCGTAATAAAGCAGTAACGCTAAGCGGTCAGATTGCTAGATAGAGCAGCATCCCTTCAAAGGAGAAGCCGTCATGTCGCAGTATCAGTCCAAGTCTTCGTACTATGAAGTTCGTGCCGAAGTGCGCAGTAACGCACTGGCCGGCAAACCCATGCCACGCAGCCGCCCTTGTGATATCCGCAATGCCGCCGCCCGCCGCGAGATAGAGCGGCGGCGCATAGAGCGCGAAGCGCGGGAATAAGCCCCCACCCAACCGCCAGCTGCACCACTCACCCCCACACACCCTGCTGCGCCGCACAATGCAGCAGCAGGTTGCTGACAACCGTATTACACGCTATCTAAGCGGTCATAAAAAAGCGCCCCGAGGGGTAATGCCAGTCAGTTAACGCTGACTGGCATTTTTGCTTAGCGGTTTTTAAGAGGCTTGAGTGCCTGCTGTGCGGACGATATTTACATGCCGGTTCCACCCGTGACCGCGCGAGGCAAGCGCAGCGTCGCGAGGAAACAAGACGGAACAGGGGCAGGTTGCCGCCCCCCGTCCTATCGCTGAGCGAATCAAAGATCTGCACGCAGATCGCTAACGGCTCGGCGCTCAAACAAAGCGGCGTCTTGCGCGTGCGAATCTTCGATTCGCTCAGCACACCCCTGGGGCGTACCATTTTGCCCGGCTCGCGCCATCGGAATGGGGCGCTTCACTCACGCCTTACTACTTGATAGCCAAGTACATTCACCTCACTGACTAGCATTAGCCCTGAGGGGCGCTTTTTGTTGCCTTGCCATACCAAACACCTACAAGTCGCGAGCTACTTGTTGCGGGCTGGCCAAGGCCGGCTCGCATGGCAGCCACACACGGAACGCTGCCCCGCCAGCCGGCAGGTTGGCCGCATTGATATCCCCGCCGTAACGCTCCACCAGGCCGTGACACACCCACAAGCCCAGGCCGCTGCCTTCCGCCTTGCGCGTAAAGAACGGCGTAAACAGTTGCGCCATATCGCCCGGTGCGATACCAGGCCCGCTGTCCGACACGGTTAGCAGCACGCCAGCCTGGCCATCCACACCGGGGCAATCCCGCGTGGCCAGCGACAACATACCGCCTTCCGGCATGGCTTGCAGGGCGTTGAGCAGCAGATTGATCAACACCTGCTGCAGCTCGTAACGATTTACCAACAATGCGCCTGCAGCCTGCCAATCCTTGCTGACGGCAACGTGGCTGCGCCCCAGTTGGTGACTAACCAGCACCAGGCTATCCTGGAACACCTCTTCGGGGCGTACCTGCTGCAGGTAGCCCGAATACTCGCTAGGGCGGGCGTACTGCAGCAGCTTGGCCACAATCAGCCGGATGCGCTGCACCTGCTCGTTCAGCAGGCGGAATTCCTCGGCCACCGGCACCCCGGCCTCGCCCAGCAACTCGCGCATCAATTCGAGATTGCCCTGCATTACTGCCACCGGGTTATTCACCTCATGCGCAATGCCCGCCGCCAGCTGGCCTATGGCCGCCAGCTTTTCCGACTTGAACAGTTGCTGCTGTGCGGTCAGCAGCGTCTGGTTGGCCGCAGCCAGCTCGCGCGTGCGCTCGGCTACCTTGTCGTCCAGCTCGGCAGCCCAGCGCGTCAGCGCCTGGTTTTGCGACTGGATGCGGTCCAGTAGATGGTCAAAATGGCTGGCCAGCATGGCCAGCTCGTCGTCCTGCGGCAAGCTACCCACGCGAGCATCCAGCTGCCCCGCTTCCACCTGGCGCATGGTGGCACGCAGCCGCCCCACCGGGTGGATAACCGACTGGGCAAAACGCCAGCTCACCCAGGCTGCCACCGCCATGGTGATGGCAAACAGCACAAACAGCACCGCCAGCGCCATCCATTTGGCCAGCACGAAGGGCTGCTCCAGAAAGCCGACATACAGCATACCCACCCGCTCGCCACGACTATCTTGCAGTGGCTGATAGCCAGAGACATACCAGTCACCCACTACCAGCGCCCTATCCAGCCATAGCTGGCCATGTTCCAGCACACGGTCGGCTACCGCGCCGGACACCCGGGTGCCGATAGCCCGCCCGCCCTGGGGCAAGGCCACCGTGGTGGCGATACGCACATCGTCCAGAAACAGCGTAGTAGAGCCACGGCTACGCTGCGGCAGCGAGCCTGGTGGATAAACCAGATGCTGGATGCGGTCGACAAAGTCCACATTGCGATTCAGCAGCAAGCCCCCCACCAGCGCCAGGCGCCGCCCGGGCACTGCCGCAGCAGCGTGCAGCACCAGCCCGGACAGACTCTGCTGCTGCAGGCTGGGCCGGGCACCCCGCGTTGAACGCAGCTCGATGCGCGCACGCTGGGCCAATGCCGGCGACAGTGCGGCCAACTGTGCCGGGCTGAAGATATCCAGCGCGACACGATTTTGCCCGGCCAGGCCGGCTGCCAGCACACTGCCATCCGGGTAAGCCGGGCGCGGCGTGCCGCGCAGCGAGCTCGCTAGCACCTGTTGGTGCTCATCCACCAGCAACAGGTAGTCCAGCGCCAGCGACTGCGCCCGCGACTGCAACAACGCGTCCAGCCCGGCCCCGGGGCGCCGCCAGGTATCGGCCAGCGCCTCGGAATTGGCCAGGGCTTCGATATTGCGGCCAACATCACCCTGCACCCGCTCAAAGTAGGTAGTCGCCACCGCCAGGTCGCTACGCACCTTGAACACCAGCAGCTCCTGAAAAGCCGCCCCGCCCCAGCCAGCCAGCAACAGCAATAGCACCGGAAAGCCCACCACCAGCGGAAACAGTGCCAACGCGACAAAGCGGTTACGCACCGAGCGGTTCAGCGGCTGCATCAGCCGCTGCCACAGCCGCGCTACTCGCCCCAGGCCAGACATTTGCGCTCCAGCGTCTTGCGCGAGATGCCCAGGCGGCGTGCCGCCTCTGACTTGTTGCCGCCACAGGCCGCCAGAATGGCGCGGATATGGCGATTTTCCACCTCGGCCAGGCACTCGTCTGCCCCGGCCAGGTTGGCCGCAGCCTCGCCAGCCGGGCCGGCACTACCGGCAGCACGCGTGCACGGCAGGTCGCGCGGCACATAGCCCAGAATCAGCGAGCGCTCCACCAGATTCTTCAGCTCGCGCACATTGCCCGGCCAGTCGTAGGCGGCCATGGCCGCCAGAATGGCCGGCTCCACCTCTACCGGCTCCACCCCCAGCGCGGGGCTGAGCAGGTCCATAAAGTGCGCGGCGAGTTCGGGCAGGTCTTCGGTGCGCTCGCGCAGCGGCGGCAAGTGCAGCTCCAGCACCTGCAGGCGGTAATACAGGTCAGCACGGAAGCGCCCGGCCGCCACCTCGTCCGCCAGTGGCTTGTTGGTTGCCGCGATCACGCGCACGTCCACCTTGATTTCCTGTTCCGAGCCCACCGGGCGGATGCGGCGCTCCTCCAGCACTCGCAACAGTTTGGCCTGGATGGGCAAGGGCAGCTCGCCGATTTCATCCAGAAACAGCGTACCGCCGCGGGCGTAGTAAAACAGGCCGTCGCGGCTGCCGGTGGCACCGGTGTAGGCGCCCTTTACGTGGCCAAACAGCTCGCTTTCGATCAGCTCCTGCGCGATGGCGGCACAGTTGACCGGCACAAAGCTGGCATTGGCGCGCGGGCTTTGCTGGTGCAGCGCACGGGCCACGACTTCTTTGCCGGTGCCGGACTCACCCTGTATCAACACGGTAGAAGGCATGGGCGCAAAGCGCTGCAGCAGAGTGCGCAGCTCGGCGATAGCCGGCGAGTGGCCGATCAGGCCGTCGCGGCTGACATGGCTGCGGCTGGCGTGCGAGGCTACCTCGCGGCGCAGCACCCAGTTTTCCGCCTCCAGCCGCGCGCGCTCGAAAGCGCGCCTTGCCGAGTTGATCAGCTGCGCCAGCGAAAACGGCTTCAGCAAAAAGTCCGAAGCGCCGGCGCGCAAGGCGTCGATAGCGGTTTCCACGTCGGCAAACGCCGTCATCAGGATCACTTCGCTGTTCACGCCGCGTTCGCGCAGCTGCTTGAGCCAGTTCACCCCCGACATGCCGGGCAGGGAAATATCCAGTACGATCAAATCGAAACGCTGCTGCGCCACCAGTGGCTCGGCGTCCTCGACGCTACCGGCGGTATGCACGCTACCGCAGCGCACCTCCAGTGCACGCCGGATGAAATTCACCATGCCCGGCTCGTCATCCACCACCAGCACGCTATAGCCGCCCCAAGGCTTGGCCGCATTCTCGGCGGCAGCCGCCAAGGTGTTTTCTTGCTGCAAGACCCTACTCCTTCTACGGACAAATAGTCGCACCCCGCACAGGGGCATTGGGACTATTTGTCTGGCTTTTATTGCTACCGGCGGCAGGCCGGATCACGTAAAGCCTTGTTTATTCGTGACATAAGCAAAAACCCTACCCCGGGCACGGCAAATGCTATGCCAAGGCTATTGCGCAACCCGGCGTACGTCAAACGAATAGCGATAAAAAGGAGAGTCCGATGGAAGTGAACCGGCGGCAGTTTTTCAAACTCAGCGCGGCGCAAGTAGGCGCCTCCAGCCTGGTGGCCATGGGCTTCAGCCCGGCCCAGGCGCTGGCCGAAGTGCGCCAGTACAAGCTGCTGGGCGCCCGCGAAACGCGTAACACCTGTACCTACTGTTCGGTAGGCTGTGGCCTGATCCTGTACAGCCTGGGTGATGGTGCCAAGAACGCCAAAGCGGAAATCATGCACATCGAAGGCGACCCGGACCACCCGGTAAGCCGCGGCTCGCTCTGCCCCAAAGGCGCTGGCTTGCTGGACTTCATCCATAGCCCGAAACGCCTGAAATACCCGGAAGTGCGCGAAGCCGGCAGCAATGAATGGAAGCGCATCAGCTGGCACGACGCGATCCACCGCATTGCCAAGCACATGAAGGCCGACCGCGACGCCAACGTACTGGACAAAAACGCCGACGGCGTGCCGCTGAACCGCTGGCTGACCACCGCCATGCTCACCGCGTCGGCCGGCTCCAACGAAACCGGCATCATCACGCAGAAATTCCTGCGCAGTCTGGGCATTATCGCCACCGACGCGCAGGCCCGCGTCTGCCACGGCCCTACCGTCTCGGCGCTGGCGTCTACCTTTGGCCGTGGCGCCATGACCAACAGCTGGGTGGATATCAAGAACGCCGACTTTATCCTGGTGATGGGCGGTAACGCCGCCGAGGCGCACCCGGTAGGCTTCAAATGGGCGATCGAAGCCAAGAAAACCCGCGGCACCAAGCTGATCGTGGTGGACCCGCGCTACAACCGCACCGCTGCCGTATCCGACCTGTACATGCCGATTCGCGCCGGTGCCGACATCCCTTTCCTGGGCGGCGTGATCAACTGGCTGATCGCCAACGACAAGATTCACTGGGACTACGTAAAAGCCTATACCAACGCCAGCTTTATCGTGGGCGAAGGCTTTGGCTTTGAAGAAGGCCTGTTCAGCGGCTACGACGAAGCCAAGGGCAAGTACGACCGCAGCAGCTGGGCCTACGAGCTGGACGCCGATGGCAATGCCAAGACCGACCCCACGCTGCAGCACCCGCGCTGCGTGTGGAACCTGATGAAGGCGCACTTTGCGCGCTACACGCCCGAGGTGGTGACCAACCTGTGCGGCACGCCGGTAGAAGGCTTCCTGGAAGTGTGCAAACAGCTGGGCGAAACCGCCCGCCCGGACAAAGTGGGCACCATCCTGTACGCACTGGGCTGGACCCAGCACACCGTGGGCGCGCAGAACATCCGCACCATGGCCATGATCCAGCTGCTGCTGGGCAATATGGGCATGCCAGGCGGCGGCGTGAACGCGCTGCGCGGCCACTCCAATATCCAGGGCCTGTCCGATCTGGGCTTGCTGTCCACCTCGCTGCCGGGCTACCTGACGCTGCCCAACGAGAAAGACCACCCCGACTACGCCAGCTACATCGCCAAAACCACGCCCAAGGCGCTGCAGCCCAACCAGTTCAACTACTGGAGCAACACGCCCAAGTTCTTTGTCAGCCTGATGAAGTGGTTCTGGGGCGACAAGGCCACGGCAGACAACAACTGGGGCTTTGACTGGTTGCCCAAGTGGGACAAGCTGTACGACGTGCTGCACATCGTGGAGCTGATGCACCAGGGCAAGATGAACGGCTTCATCGTGCAGGGCTTCAACCCGCTGGCGTCCTTCCCGGACGCCACCAAGGTCACACAGGCGTTCAGCAAGCTGAAATACATGGTGATCATCGACCCGATCGCCACCGAGACCTCCACCTTCTGGCAAAACCAGGGCGAGTCGCACGACGTGAACCCGGCCGACATCCAGACCGAGGTATTCCGCCTGCCGTCCACCTGTTTTGCCGAGGAAGACGGCGCCATTGTCAGCTCGGCACGTTGGCTGCAGTGGCACTGGAAAGGCGCCGACGCACCGGGCGAAGCCAAAGGCGATAACGAGATCATCGGCGAGCTGTTCAACACCCTGCGCCAGATGTACCTGCAGGAAGGCGGCAAGGTGGCCGAGCCTATCCTGAACGTGGCCTGGCACTACCGCGATCCGAACGCCCCGAGCCCGGAAGAGCTGGCGCGCGAAATGAACGGCAAGGCGCTGGCCGACCTGCCAGACCCGAAAGAGCCGGGCAAATTCCTGGCCAAAAAAGGCGAACAGCTGCCCGGCTTTGCCGCACTGCAAGACGACGGCAGCACCAGCTGCGCCTGCTGGATTTTCTCTGGCAGCTGGACGCAAGCGGGCAACCAGATGGCACGCCGCGACAGCACCGACACCGGCCTGGGCAACACACCGGGCTGGGCATGGTCGTGGCCGGCCAACCGCCGCATCCTGTACAACCGCGCCAGCTGCAGCCCGGCAGGCGCACCGTGGGACCCGAAACGCAAGCTGATCGGCTGGAACGGCGAAAAATGGGTCGGGGCGGATATCCCCGACTTCAAAGCCGACGCCGGCCCTGATAGCGGCATGAACCCTTTCATCATGAACCCGGAAGGCGTGGCGCGGCTGTTCTGTACCGACAAGCTGGCCGACGGCCCCTTCCCCGAGCACTACGAGCCGATGGAAAGCCCGATCGGTACCAACCCGCTGCACCCCAAGGTAGTGAGCAGCCCGGCGGTGCGCATCTTCAAGACCGACCGCGAGCGCCTGGGCACGCACAAAGAGTTCCCGTACGTGGGCACCACCTACCGCCTGACCGAGCACTTCCAGTTCTGGACCAAGTCGGTACTGCTGAACGCCATTGCGCAGCCGGAACAGTTTGTCGAGATCGGCACCGCGCTGGCGCAGGAAAAAGGCATCGTGCAAGGCGACACGGTGAAAGTGAGCTCCAAACGCGGCTTCATCAAGGCCAAGGCAGTGGTGACCAAGCGGCTGATGGCGCTGCAGGTCAACGGCCAGACCGTGCACCAGATCGGCATTCCGCTGCACTGGGGCTGGGAAGGCGTGGCGCAAAAAGGCTACCTCACCAACAGCCTGCCCCCTGCCGTGGGTGACTGCAATACACAGACACCCGAGTACAAATCTTTCCTGGTAAACCTGGAAAAAGCCTGAGGAGTCCCGGACCATGGCACTGCAATCACTTGATATTACCCGCCGTTCCGCCAGCCCCACGGCCAGCCCACAGGCGCGCAAAACCATCGAAATCGCCAAGCTGATCGACGTTTCCACCTGTATCGGCTGCAAGGCCTGCCAGGTGGCCTGTTCGGAGTGGAACGACATCCGCGAGGAGGTTGGCCACAACATCGGCGTGTACGACAACCCCACCGACCTGAGCGCCGACGCCTGGACGGTGATGCGCTTTGCCGAAGAAGAAAGCAACGGCAAGCTGGAATGGCTGATCCGCAAAGACGGCTGCATGCACTGCGCCGACCCCGGCTGCCTGAAAGCCTGTCCGTCGCCGGGCGCCATCATCCAGTACAGCAACGGCATTGTGGATTTCCACCAGGAAAACTGCATCGGCTGTGGCTACTGCATTTCCGGCTGCCCGTTCAACGTGCCGCGCATCAGCAAGAAGGACAACAAGGCCTACAAATGCACCATGTGCTCGGACCGCGTATCGGTAGGCCAGGAGCCGGCTTGCGTGAAAACCTGCCCGACCGGTGCCATCCAGTTCGGTAGCAAGGAAGACATGAAAGACGTGGCGGCCACCCGCGTAGCCGACCTGAAAAACCGTGGCTACGCCAATGCCGGCCTGTACGACCCGCAAGGCGTGGGCGGCACCCACGTGATGTACGTTCTGCACCACGCCGACAAGCCGGAGCAGTATTCCGGCCTGCCGAAAGACCCGGCCATCAGCACCACCGTGCAGCTGTGGAAAGGCTGGCTCAAACCACTGGCCACCATCGGCATTGCCGCGGCCGGCCTGTTCGGCTTCTTCCACTACATCACCGTGGGTCCGAACCGCCCGGACGACGAAGATGAACCCGCTGCGGCCAACCCTGCCGCCAAACAGGAGGACAAGGCATGAAAGAGCAACTGATCCAGCGCTATAGCGCGGCCGAACGCATCAACCACTGGATTGTGGCGGTGTGTTTCATCCTGCTGGCGATTTCCGGCCTGGCGTTTTTCTACCCGGCTTTCTTCTGGCTTACCGGCGTGTTTGGCACCCCGCAACTGGCGCGCATCATCCACCCCTTTGTGGGCGTGATCATGTTCATCGCCTTTGCCCGGCAGTTTTTCCGCTACTGGCACCACAACCTGATCAACAGCGAAGACATCCGCTGGATGAAGTCGGTCAAAACGGTGCTGTCCGGCCACGAGGTAGGCGATACCGGCAAGTACAACGGCGGCCAGAAAGGCATGTTCTGGCTGATGTGCGTGTGCATGGCCGTGATGCTGGTGTCGGGCTTTATCGCCTGGCGGCCCTACTTTGCCGGCTACTTTCCCATTCCGGTGATCCGCCTGGCGCTGCTGGCGCACGCCTGGGCCGCCACCGGCCTGATCGCCGGCATCATCGTGCACGTGTACGCCGCGTTCTGGGTAAAGGGCACCATCCGCGCCATGGTAGAAGGCGTGGTGACCCACGCCTGGGCCAAGAAACACCACCCGCGCTGGTACCGTGAAATGACAGGCAAGCAGAAATGAGCTGCGCGCTGCCCGTGCCTGCCGATGACACCCAGCCTGCCAGCCAGTGCCTGCCGGTACTGCGCCTGCAGGCGGGCAGCGCGGCGGCCGCCACCGACCAGCTGATTGCCGAAGTGCCCGTGGCCATGGTGTACAACGGCGTCTCGCACGCCGTGCTGCTGGCCAGCCCTGCCGACCTGCACGACTTCGCACTGGGCTTTGCCCTGAGCGAAGGCATCCTGGCCCACGCCAGCGAGCTGTACGACTGCGAGGCTTGGCAGAGTGAGGCCGGCATCGAGCTGCGGCTGGACATAGCCAGCGCGCGCTTCAGCCAGCTCAAGGCGCGGCGGCGCAATATGGCCGGGCGCACCGGCTGCGGCCTGTGCGGCGTAGATAGCCTGGACGCCGTGGCGCAAACCATCGCGCCACTGCCCTTGCGGCCAACCCTGCACGCAGCCAGCATCGCACGTGCCGTGGCCGCCCTGCCCGCACAGCAGCCGCTGCACGCGGCCACCGGCGCCGCGCACGGGGCCGCTTATTGCCACGCCGACGGCAGCATCGTGCTGGTACGCGAAGACGTAGGCCGCCACAACGCGCTGGACAAGCTCATCGGCGCGCTGCGCCGGCAGGGCATCGACACTCGCGAGGGCTTTGTGCTGGTATCCAGCCGCGCCAGCTACGAAATGGTGCAGAAAACCGCGCAGGCGGGCATACCAGCACTGATCGCCGTGTCTGCCCCCACCGCCTATGCGGCCAAGCTGGCCGGGCAATGCGGCCTGCTACTGGCAGGCTTCGCCCGCCCCGGCCGCCTGGTAGCCTATACCCATACCGAGCGGCTTATCACCGCCACCGCAACGGAAACACACCATGTTTATTGATGATCTGGCCATTCAGGACACCGCCATCCCGCAGCCGCTACGCCCGCCGGGGCTGCAAGTCTTTACCCGCCGCGCCGAGCGCCTGCGCAGCCTGGCGCAGGGCCATGCCATGGCCGATTTTCTGCACTGCTGCGCCGATATCGCACACGCCCAGCAAGCCTGCCACGATAGCCTGGCCGAACAAGCCGTCAACAGCACAGCCAGCCTGCGCGACATGCTGACACAGCTGCACCAGACACTGGGGCAAGTACTGGGCGATGCTAGCCATAGCGCCGTGCATTGCCTGCTGGCTATGGACGACGACGCCCTGCAGGCCCTGGCACTGGCGCTGCGCACCGGCACGGCTGCGGCCAACCCTGCCCTGCAGGCTGGCCTGCCGCTACTGGGTGCGGCCCTGCAGGTACAAGCCGTCATCAGCGCGCGCCAGCGCGACCTTGGCCGCCTGCAGCACAGCGAAAGCGCACACTGCCCGGTATGCCACGCGCCGCCGGTGGCATCGCTGCTGCGCCGTGGCGACAGCGGCCACGCCGTGCGCTACGCCTGCTGTAGCCAATGCGCCAGCGAATGGCACGTTACCCGCGTGAAATGCCTGGGTTGCGGCAATACCCGCCAGCTGCAATACCGCAGCCTGGCCCATCGCGACGCGGAGCCAGCCGCCCCCAACCACAAACAGCCGCACCAGCACCGCGCCGTGCAAGAGGCAGAATGCTGCGATAGCTGCCACGGCGAGCTGAAGATGGTATCCACCCTGCTGGACGCGCAAGCCGAACCGTTTGCCGACGACCTGGCCAGCCTGATGCTGGACATGCTGGCCGGCGAAGCGGGTTACGGCCGCATCGGCGTGAACCCGTACTTTATTGCTGGCGAGGCATAAGCGCCGGCAGCCATCAAGCCGCCGCCCCAAGCAAATGGCCGCACACTGTGCGGCCATTTTCATTCCTGCCCGGCGGGAAAACACAGCCGGGCGTCATCACCCGGCGGGCTGCGCCAGCGTGGCCGCCGCTTGCCAGCGATAGTAGATATCCCATTCTTCTTCGTGCGTAGGCACAAAGCCATGGCGCTGGTAGAAAAGGTTGGCCGCACTGCCACGCAGCGCCCCCAGGCACAGCTGCAAGCCTGCCGCCGCAGCTTCGGCCTGCAAGTGCTGCAGCACCGCCCCGCCGACGCCCTGCCCTTGCAAGCCTGGCTGCACATACAGGTGATCCAGATAGTGGCAGTCGGCCAGCTGGCGACGCGCCAGAAAGCCGATGCGCTGACCGGCGCGCACGATCCAGCGGGTATCCGCTGGCTGAAAGCTGGCGGCCAACCGCGCACGCGCACGCTCGGGGTCGAAGCGGCCGATCGCTTGCAGGCTAGGCCGCATGGCTGCCAGACGCAGCGTCAGTAGCGCCTCGAAATCGCTATCCACACACGGCTGCAGCTGGTAGCCCGCCCGCACTGCATCGCCAGCCAGCGGCTTGCGCATGAACACGCTCAGCGGGTGGTCCGGGTAGTCGCCAAACGGGCCGCAGCGCGCAAAACCCTGCGCCGTGTAAAAGGCCAGTGCCGCCGGCTGCAAGGGGCCGGTTTCCAGCATCAAGATAGGGCAGCCTGCCGCCCGCGCCTCTGCTTCCAGCTGCAACAGCAAATGGCCCGCCACACCCTGCCCACGTACGGCCGGCTGCACGTACATGCGCTTGATCTCGCCATAGTCCGTGCCCAGCACCACGGCGGCGCAGCCACGCGCCACACCGGCAGCGTCACGCGCTACGGCAAAGCGCACGTGCGGCTGGGCCAGCGCGGCGATGTCCAGCGTATAGCAGGCCTCGGGCGGGTACAGGCTACCCTGGTAGGCATCCAGCTCGGCGATGAGGGCGATGATGTCGGGCTGGCCCGGGTGTTCGAAGGCGATGTGCATGGCGGGTCTGGCGGGCAAAAGCTTGGCCGCAAAGAAAAATGGCAGGGCTTTCACCCTGCCATGCCGCTGCGGTACTGGCAAGCCTTAACAGCCTGCTTCCAGCTGGCGTACCCGCTCGAACAGGCACACGGTCGCGGCCATGGCCACATTCAGCGACTCGGCGTGGCCGGGCATGGGGATGCGCACACGCAGGTCGGCCGCCGCCAGCACGTCGGCGCTGACACCGGCACCCTCGTTACCGAACACAAAAGCCACATCACCGGCCAGATCCTGGCCGTACAGCGACACGCTGCCTTCCAGATGGGTGACCAGCTTGCGACCAGGCCAGGTGGCCAGTGCAGCTGGCAGGTCAGCCGCTTCGTGGATATTCAGGGCAAAGTGCGCCCCCATGCCGGCGCGTAGCACCTTGGGCGAGTACACATCCACACAGCCTTTGGACAGATACACATCGCGCACGTTGGCCGCAGCCGCGCAGCGCAAAATGGTGCCGAGGTTACCAGGGTCCTGCACATCGTCCAGCATCACGCACGGCGAGCCGGTGGCGGTAGGCTGCGCTGCCGGGCGGCGGCACACGGTGAGCACCTCGGCCGGGGTGGCCAGCGCGGTGACTTTGGCCAGTACCGGCGTGGCCACCAGCACGGCAAGGCGGCGGTCCAGCCTGGCCAGCAAAGGCAGCAGCTCGCCGTGGTGCTGCGCGCTTTCGTTCACGTAGACAGCGTCAATGCCCAAGCCTGCGTCGATGGCGGATTGCAGCAGGTGCAAGCCCTCCAGCACGAGTTGGCCATGTTTACGGCGCTCGCGCGCATTAGTGAGCAGGCGGCCCAGATGCTTGAGTTCATCGTTGGCCGCCGAGGTAAGGGTTTTCTGGAATGTCATGCTTTACAAGGCTATCTGCGACACCCGCGCCACGGTTTCCTTGAAGCGCTGGTAGGTGTCGTCGTCTATGGGTTTATTGCTGCGGAAATTATCGACAAAGAACACGCCTGCCAGCGTGTGGCCGGTAAATACCGACATGCAAGCAAAGGCGCTATCGCCCAGGTGGCCAAAGAACGGGTCTTCGTACTTGCGGGCCAGCTGCGCCCGCGTGGCAGCGGGCGCGTGGAAGCTTTGCGGCTTGCTGGCCAGCAGGTTGAAGAAGCTGCCCGGCTCCAGCGATACCGCCAGCTTGCGTATCGGGTCGTGATCGTCCAGCCCTACCTGGTAGCGCAGGCGCAAGGTGTGGCTAGGCTGGTCGTAACGCAGGAAGAAAATGCGCTCCAGCTTGAGGTCGTTGGCAAAGTGGCGGATAGACTCGCGCAGCGCCACATCCAGCTGCTCGGCACTGCTGAGCGTGGATACCGGGTTTTGTTTGACCAGGCTGGGGAACGGGCCTTCCATGTACATATAAGCGCGGGCGCTGTAGGTGTAGCCAGTGGCGCGCGGGTTGCGGGCGATCTGCAAAATGGACTGCTGCACCACCTTGTGGGCCTCTTCCGGGCTGCAGCCTATGAGCTTGGCCGCGGCATCAATGCCCACATTCCACTGCGAGCGCCACCAGCCCTGGTCCACGCCGTTGGCGGTGGCAATAGCCAGCTTGAGCAGCTGCTTGCGGCGGTTGCCCGGGCCGGTACCCAGGTTGGCCAGCAGGCCGCTTGGCAGCGGCATCTTCTGGATGAAATGCTCCAGCAGCTTGGGGTACTCGGTTTTGAAAACGTCGGACACTTCCTGCAGCAGCGGGCCATGCGGCACACGGTTGCGGTAAATCAGGTACAGGCAGGCCGGCAGGTTGTACACCAACGCTGCCAGGAAGCAGTCTTCCACCTTGTAGTCGTCCAGCATCGCCAGCCAGCCCTTGATGGTGAAGGCGGCAATGCGGCTGCGCCCCAGCCAGTCGCCCAGGGCGTCCAGCACGTCTTCGTCCAGCTTGCCACGGCTCACTTCCAGTATCGGGATGTTGCGGTAGCGGGTGTTGACGGCCTCCAGCCCCAGCATCATCAGCATCTGCTCCACTGTCGGCGTAGCCTCGCTACGCTGCAGGGCTTTGGACGCGCCCACCACCCGCAGCAGGTCCAGCAGCAGGAAGGGGTCGGACAAGGTGAGGTTGGACAGATCGGAAAACGCGATCTGGTCCGGGTGCTGACTCATCATCTGGCGAACCTTGACTGCGGTGCCAGGCAGGATAGGCCAGCGGTTTTCAGCCAGGGAAGACAACCAGTTAGCTAGTTCCATGCGGGTGTCGCCAGATCAAGAGTTCTTTTTGCAAAATCCCCCCCAACGGCAAGCGCTGGGCAGGCTCTTCAGTATTGATAGTGAATGTATTACTAACCAGCCAGCTATTTGTGTGGCATTTGTTTAAAAAAAACTGCCACACTTTTTCCATCGGCGCCGGGGAAAGAAAAGCGTGGATCACGTTGTACTGCGCCCAGTCTTGCTGCCAGAAATTACCGTAATACAAGCGGGCATTAGCCGGCCGGCCCGCCAGCACGTGGCGGCAGTAGCTCCACAGCCAGGGCAGCATGGCATTTTCGACGCCGGCCACCTGCACATCCGGGCGCAGCTGCGCCAGGCGCAACACCACGCGGCCATCGCCACTACCCAGGTCCAGCACACGGGCACCGGGTGGCAGCCAGGCGGCTAGCACCTCGGTACTTTCACGGGATGACAGGTACAGTGGTACGCGCTCGGTGATGGCATTGCGTGACACGGCATAGGTCAGCACAAACGCCAGCAGATACACCCAGGGTGGCAGTGCCAGCCACAATGTGGCCAACACCAGCGGGCCCGCCACGGCATGCAGCCAGCGCGCCATGCCACGCAGGCGCAACAGGCTGGCCAGCAGCAGCGCCAGCGCCGCCTGCAGTACACTCCACAGCACAGGCTGCGCCAGTGGTGCCACAAAGTAGAACACCACGAGCGCCGCTGTCAGCTGGATCAGCACCACACGCAGCAGGGCTGCCAGCATCAGTGCCCGCCCGCCGGGGCCACCGGCGCCACCGCCGCAGCGGCCTCTTTCGGGTTGCTCACCGTAGCATTGCTCAAGTCGGCATCAGAGGAAATCAGCCCGTCGCCGCGGATACGTGCTTCGGCGTCCTTGTTCAGGATCACGATGGCGATACGGCGGTTTTCCGGGCTGAACACGTTTTGCTTGTTCAGCGGGTCGGCCGGGCCCAGGCCCACCACGCGCAATACTTTCTCATCCAGCATGCCGCCGGCAATCATCTCGCGCCGCGCCGCATTGGCACGGTCGGCAGACAGCTCCCAGTTGGTATAGCCGGCATCACTGCCGGAAAAACGGTTGGCATCGGTATGGCCAGAAATACTGATGCGGCTATCGATGTCGTTGAGCTCGCGGCCGATGGACTGCAGGATCTCGCGGGTATGGCCCAAGGGGGCAAAGCCACCCGACTGGAACATGGGGCGGTTCTGCTCGTCGATGATCATGATGCGCAGGCCGTCTGGCGTCATTTCCATCTTCACCTGGTTTTTGAACTGTTTCATGAGTTCGCTTTTGGCCATGCCCTCTTCCAGCTTGGCTTGCAGGCGTTTTTGCAGTTTGTTCAGCTTTTGTGCTTCTTCTTCGGCCTTGGCCGGGTCCGGGTTACCCTTTTTGACCAGGCCGGCAGATTTGGTCAGGTCGGTACCGCCCCCCTTGATCACCGAGGTAGACGCGCCAGCGCCCTCGCCGCCTTGCAGCGCGGTTTTCAGGGGAGATTTGAAATAGTCGGAGATGCCGCTAAGCGTACCCTGCGAGGTGGAACCCAGCAGCCACATCAGCAGGAAGAACGCCATCATGGCGGTAACAAAGTCGGCGTAGGCAATTTTCCACGCCCCGCCGTGGTGGCCGTGGCCACCTTTCTTGATCTTTTTGACGACTATGGGGCGTTGTGATTCGTCAGCCATGCTTGCAGCCCTTGTTATCGCAGGTAAACACGGGTGCGGCGCTGGCCGGCTAGCCCGTCGGTATGATTAGACGCTGCCGCAGCGTACGGCATGCGGCCAACCCTTATCTTACTACATGACTTGCAGCTGCTGTGCTGCCTTGCGGCTGCCGTACGGCATGCGCGTAGCGGCAAAACAGCAAAAAACCCGCCGTAGCGGGTTTTTTGCTAGCCGTGAGCGGCTCAAGCCAGGCCTTTTGCCTTCAGCTGGCGCTCGAACTCGGCCATGCAGCGGGCGGCGGTATCGATCATCTGGTCTACCTCGGCCTTGCTGATCACCAGCGGCGGCGCCGACACGATATGGTCACCGCAGGCACGCATGATCAGGTTATTGGCAAAGAAAATGTCACGGCACATCAGGCCGATCTCGCCCCAGTTGTCGAACAGCTCGCGCGTCTGCTTGTTTTTCACCAGGGTAAACGCCTGGATCAGGCCTACACCGCGAATGTCGTCCACGTGCTCGAACTGGCTGAAGGTTTCGCGCCAGCGTTTTTGCATGTAGGGGCCGATGTCTTCTTTCACGCGCTGAACAATGCCTTCGTCACGCAGGGCTTTCACGTTGGCGTGCGCCACGGCGGCGGCTACCGGGTGGCCGCTATAGGTAAAGCCGTGGTTGAAGTCGCCACCGGCCGCCAGCGTGCTGGCCACTTCGTCGTTCACGAACACGGCACCGATAGGCAGATAGCCGGACGACAGGCCTTTGGCGGTGGTGAAGATGTCCGGCTGGAAGCCGAAATGCGTCTGGCCGAACCATTCGCCGGTGCGGCCAAAGCCGCAGATGACTTCGTCGGCCACCAGCAGGATGTCGTATTTGCGGCAGATGCGCTGCACTTCCGGCCAGTAGGTGGACGGTGGCACGATCACGCCGCCAGCGCCCTGGATAGGCTCACCCACAAAGGCGGCTACCTTGTCGGCACCCACCTCCAGGATCTTGTCTTCGATCCAGCGCGCAGCAGCCACGCCGAATTCTTCCGGCGTCATGTCCTTGCCATGCTTGTAGTACCACGGCTGTTCAACGTGCACGATGCCGGGAATCGGCAGATCGCCCTGTTCGTGCATATAGCTCATGCCGCCCAGGCTGGCACCACCGATGGTGGAGCCGTGGTAGCCGTTCCAGCGGCCGATCAGGGTTTTCTTCTCTGGCTTGCCTTTGACGTCCCAGTAGCGGCGCACCATGCGGATCATGGTGTCTACGGATTCGGAGCCGGAGTTGGTGTAGAACACGTGGTCGAAGCCCTGCGGCGCCACTTGGGCCAGCAGGTGCGACAGCTCTACCACCGCCGGGTGGGAGGTCTTGAAGAAGGTGTTGTAGTAGGCCAGCTCGTCCATCTGGCGCTTGGCCACATCGGACAGGTCTTTGCGGCCGTAGCCGATGTTCACGCACCACAGGCCGGCCATGCCGTCCATGATCTGCTTGCCTTCGCTATCCCACAGGTAAATGCCGTCGGCACGGGTAATCATGCGCACGCCCTGCTCGTTCAGCGAGGCGGTATCGGTAAAGGGGTGCAGGTGGTGAGCGGCATCCATCTCGCGCCAGGCTGCGGTGTTACGTTGCTGCGTCATTTCTACTCTCCAGTAAACACCGCCTGCGGTACCAGGGTTGGCCGCAGGCGGTAGCGTGTCGTCGTTATCGTTATGGTATTACACGTGCAACAGCAGGAATTTGCGTTCCCACGGGCTGATTACGCGGAAGTACTCGGAGAATTCCTTCTCTTTCATACCCACATACATCTTCACAAAGCGCGGGCCGAGAATCTCGGCGATATCGGTGCAGTTTTTCAGGCGCACCAGCGCTTCTTCGGTACCGTGCGGGAACTGGAACGGCAGCTCGTACGCATCGCTGGACAGCGGGTCACGCGGCTTGATCTTGTTCACCATGCCCAGGTAACCGCAGGCCAGGGTGGCGGCCATGGCGATGTACGGGTTTACGTCCACGCCCGGTACGCGGTTTTCCACGCGGCGCGCCGCCGGGGACGAATGCGGTACACGCAGGCCCACGGTGCGGTTGTCGTAGCCCCACTCCACGTTGGTCGGCGCGGCGGTGTAGCGCGACAGGCGGCGGTAGCTGTTTACGTACGGCGCGAAGAACGGCATGCATTCCGGCAGGTAGTGCTGCAGGCCACCGATGAAGTGCAGGAAATCATCGGAGGTGCTGCCGTCCGGGTTGCTGAAAATGTTCTTGCCGGTTTCGATGCTGGCCACGCTCTGGTGGATGTGCATCGCGCTGCCCGGCTCGCCTTCCATCGGCTTGGCCATGAAGGTGGCGTACATGTTATGGCGGAAGGCCGCTTCGCGCACTGTCCGCTTGAACAGGAATACCTGGTCGCACAGGTCCAGCGCATTACCGTGCAGGAAGTTGATCTCCATCTGCGCGGTGCCGATTTCGTGAATCAGCGTGTCCACTTCCAGGTTCTGGGCGTGGCAGTAGTCATAAATGTCTTCGAACAGCGGGTCGAACTCGTTTACCGCATCGATGGCGTAGGAGCGGCGGCCGAATTCGGCGCGGCCGGTACGGCCGATAGGTGGCGCCAGCGGGATGTCCGGATCGGGGTTGGGCGACAGCAGGTAGAACTCCATCTCGGGCGCCACTACCGGTGCCCAGCCCTTGTCTTCGTACATCTTCAGTACGCGGCGCAGTACGTTGCGCGGCGCCACTTCTACCGGCTGGCCGTCGGCGCGGAAGGCGTCGTAGATCAGCTGGGCGGTAGGGTCGGTGGCCCATGGCACGTAGCGCAGGGTGTTGGGGTCGGGCAGCAGCACCATGTCCGGGTCGGTCAGGTCCAGCATGCTGTCGTCGGGGTAGTCGCCGGTGACGGTCTGGATCAGTACCGCCTCGGGCAGGCGCATTTCCGACTCGGAAACGAACTTGTCTTTCGGAACGATCTTGCCGCGTGCCACGCCGGTCATATCCGGCACAATGCACTCCATCTCGGTAATACGGTGCTCGCGCAGCCATTCAAACATTTGGTGACTCATGATGCATTTCCTCTATTTTCCGGTCTGTGCCGGAAGGTTTTGCCGAGTACACGTCTATTGGTTTCGACGCATACGGCGCTCCCGGCAAGCATCGCCGAAAGCCTTGAAAATCGCTTGTGAAGCCTTGTTGTCCCAGTACTTCCATTCCGGGTGCCACTGTACGGCGTAGGCAAAACCCGGCGCCTTGGCAAAGCGGTACGCTTCTACCAGGCCATCTTCGGCCAGCGCCTCGGCCACCAGGCCATCGGCCAGGCGCTTGATGCCTTGCTGGTGAATGGAGTTCACCTGCACGCTGTCACAGCCCAGCCAGCCTTGCAGCCAGCTGCCTGCGGCCAACCTTACCGGGTGCGCCGGGCCGTACATGTGGTCCAGGTCTTGCGTATCCGGCTCGCGGTGGTCGTTCAGCCCGGGCACTTCCTGCACGTGCTGGTGCAGCTCGCCGCCCATCACCACGTTGATTTCCTGAAAGCCGCGGCAGATGCCCAACAGCGGTACGCCTTCTTTTACCAGCATGTCGATCAGCGGCAGCGTGGTAGCGTCGCGTGCCTTGTCGTGCAGCGTGCCTTCACGGCTGGGCGCGCCCTGGTAATGGTGCGGCTCCACATTGGATGGCGAACCCGGCAGCAGAATGCCGTCCACCAGGTCCACAATGGCTCGCAGCTGGCCGGCATCGCCCAGCGAAGGGATAAGGATGGCCACGCCACCGGCCCCGCCCACGGCGGCGGTGATGTACTTTTCACCTACCACGTGAAACGGAAACAAGCCGATCTGCTTGACGTCGCACGGTATCCCGATAATGGGTTGCAACATGATTTCCTCGTTTGTCAGTGCGCTGCCCGGGCAGCCACCAGCGGCTCGACATAGTCGTAGCCCAGGGCCTGCGCCACAGCAGCGTGGGTTACCTTGCCACGGCAGACATTCAGGCCGTGACGCAGGTGTTCGTTATCCGTCACCGCCTGTACCCAGCCCTTGCCCGCCAGCGCCAGCGCGTACGGCAGGGTGGCATTGGTCAGCGCCATGGTGGAGGTACGCGCTACGCCGCCCGGCATATTGGCCACGCAGTAGTGCACGATGCCATCCACAATATAAGTGGGGTCCTGATGCGTGGTAGCACGGCTGGTTTCAAAACAGCCACCCTGGTCGATGGCCACATCCACCAGCACGGCACCGGGTTTCAGGTGCTTGAGCATGGCGCGGCTCACCAGCTTGGGCGCTGCGGCACCGGGTATCAGCACAGCGCCGACAATCATGTCCGCCTCGCGGATGCTGTCTTCGATGTTGGCCGCATTGGACATCAGCGTCTTGATGCGCCCGCCAAACACCATGTCTATTTCTTTCAGCCGCGCTAGCGATTTGTCCAGGATGGTGACATCCGCCCCCAGCCCCATCGCCATACGCGCTGCATTCAAGCCCACCACGCCGCCACCGATCACCACCACACGGGCCGGTGCCACACCGGGCACACCGCCCAGCAATACACCACGGCCGCCTTGGGCTTTTTCCAGCGCGTGCGCGCCAGCCTGGATAGCCATTCGCCCGGCCACCTCGGACATCGGCGCCAGCAGCGGCAGGCCGCCACGCTCGTCGGTCACCGTCTCGTAAGCGATGGCCACCGCACCGGATTCCACCAGCAGGCGGGTTTGCTCCGGGTCCGGCGCCAGGTGCAGGTAGGTAAACAACAGCTGCCCTGGGCGCAACATGCGACACTCCACTGGCTGCGGCTCTTTTACCTTGATAATCATCTGCGCCTGGGCAAACACCTCGTCGGCATGGGCGGCAATGCCGGCGCCGGCCTGCAGGTAGTGTTCATCGGTAAAACCTATTGCCAGGCCAGCCTGGCTTTGCACAATCACCTTGTGGCCAGCGGCCACCAACTCACGCACACCGGAGGGCGTAAGGCCCACGCGGTACTCATGATTTTTGATCTCCTTCGGAACGCCGATTAACATAGCTGACTCCTTTGGTGGTGTCGTGAATAATTAGCAGCAATTGTTTAAAAAAATCTACAACAAGCTTGCAGTCACACACTGATTTTGACTATAACTTGCACACCTTGCAAAGAAATTTCGATTTTGCAGCGCAGCAGTGCAGTAAAAAGTGGTCAAAATCCTTATCATCAAACGTCTAAAATTATTAACATTTGGATTGGACAGGAACATATGGATGTTGGTGCACGACTCAGGATGGTTCGCGAACGCATGGGGCTTTCCCAGCGCGAACTGGCCAAACGGGCTGGGGTGACAAACGGCACGATCTCGCTGATCGAACAAAACCGTGTCAGCCCTTCCATCAGCTCGCTGCGCAAGGTACTGGAAGGCATGCCAATGACCTTGTCGGACTTCTTCACCTTCGACACCGAGCCGCAACAAGCGCATGTATTTTACACCAGCGACGAATTACCCAACCTGGGTAATGATCAAATCCAGTTGCTGCTAGTAGGTACGGCGCACGAGCGGCGCGACATTGCCATCCTGCGCGAGGTATACCAGCCAGGCGCCGACACCGGCCCCGACATGCTGGTACACGAAGGCCAGGAAGGCGGCGTGGTATTGAAGGGGGAAGTAGAAATCACCGTGGGCAGCGACGTACGCGTACTGGGCCCGGGCGATGCCTACTATTTCGACAGCAAGCAGCCGCACCGTTTTCGCAACGTTGGCAACGACACCTGTGAGATTGTGAGCGCAAGCTCCCCGCCAACGTTCTAAATCGCCTCCCAAGCGGGGCGAACCCGATACTACAGAGGAGAAACACCATGGCTCGCACCCATGCAGAATGGAAAGCCCTTTCCGGCCAGATCACCATCGAAGGCCGTGCCTTCGTGGATGGCCAGTACGTCACCGCTGCGGACGGGCGCACCTTCGACTGTATCAACCCGGCTACCGGCGACAAGCTCGCCACCATCAGCTGGGCTGGCACCGCCGAAGTGGAGCAAGCTGTCGCCGCTGCACGGCGGGTATTTGAAAGTGGCAAATGGTCCGGGCTGGCACCGCTGGCACGCGGCCGCATTCTGAAGCGCTTTGCCGCACTGATCCGCCAGCATGGCGACGAACTGGCCCTGCTGGAAACACTGGACGCCGGCAAACCCATCGGCGACACCACCACCGTGGATGTACCCGGTGCCGCGTATTGCGTGGAATGGTTTGCCGAAGCCATCGACAAGATCGGCGGCGAAATCGCCCCGGCAGACCCCAAGCTGGTGGGCCTGGTGTCGCGCGAGGCCATTGGTGTGGTAGCCGCCGTAGTACCGTGGAACTTCCCTATCCTGATGGCTAGCTGGAAATTCGGCCCGGCGCTGGCCGCCGGTAACGCCGTGATCCTGAAACCATCGGAAAAATCGCCGCTTACCGCTATCAGGTTGGCCGCACTGGCCAAAGAGGCCGGCATGCCGGACGGCGTGTTCCAGGTATTGCCTGGCGCGGGCGACGTGGGCCAGGCGCTGGCACAGCATATGGACATCGACTGCATTGCCTTTACCGGCTCTACCGGCGTAGGCAAGCTGATTGCCACCGCCGCCGCGCAGTCCAACCTCAAGCGCGCCTGGCTGGAGCTGGGTGGCAAGTCGCCCAATATCGTGCTGGCGGACTGCCCGGACATCGGCCGTGCCGCGCGCACCGCTGCTGGCGCCATCTTCTACAATATGGGCGAGATGTGTACCGCCGGCTCGCGCCTGCTGCTGCACAAAGACATCAAGGACGCCTTCCTGGCCGAGTTCAAGAAAGCCGCCGCAGCCTACCAGCCGGCCGACCCGCTGGACCCTGCCACCAGCATGGGCGCCATTGTGGACCGCATCCAGTACGATAAGGTGCTGGGTTACATCGCCAAGGCGCACGAGGAAGACTGCGAGCTGGTGTGCGGCGGCAACGCAACCCGCACCGACGAAGGCCTGTTCATCGAGCCCACCGCTTTTGTATGCCCGCGCCCGGACATGACCATCTGCCGCGAGGAAATCTTCGGCCCGGTACTGTCCATCATCACCTTCAGCGACGTGGAAGAAGCCATCCGCATTGCCAACGATACCGAGTACGGCCTGGCCGCAGCGGTGTGGACCAGCAATGTCAGCACCGCGCACCAGGTATCGCGCCGCCTGCGCGCCGGTACCGTGTGGGTAAATTGCTACGACGAAGGTGGCGACATGAACTTCCCGTTTGGCGGCTTCAAGCAGTCTGGCAATGGCCGCGACAAGTCGCTGCACGCACTGGAAAAGTACACCGAGCTCAAGTCTACGCTGATCAAGCTGTAAACCAGCCCCACGCCAAACCAAGCCTGCCGCGTGCAGGCTTTTTCTTTTGCCGCGCGGCACTACTGCACAGACAAAATGTCGCAGCCCCTTGCAGCAGGGACAGAAAGTCGCACTGTCGGCGTAAGCTATGCCGGGTCTGCGCCGACCAAAGCAGGCCAGCACCGCATTGGCGCTGGCTGCGGCCAACCTTGCCGCCCGCAGCCACAGCTGGCAGGCCATTTGCTTAAACCTTATCCTACCCAGCACTTACCCACGGGAATGCCCCATGTTGTCAGACCGCTTCGGCCGCACCATCGATTACCTTCGCCTGTCGGTTACCGACCGCTGTGACCTGCGCTGCAGCTACTGCATCCCCAAGGGCTTCAAGGGTTTTGAGGAGCCGGCCAACTGGCTGAGCTTCAACGAGATCGAGCGCGTGGTGGCCGCCTTTGCCCGCCTGGGCACCCGCCGCTTTCGCCTCACAGGTGGCGAACCGCTGCTGCGCCGTAACCTGCCCGCCCTGGCCGCCAGCCTGTCTGCCCTGCCAGGCGTGGAAGACCTGTCGCTATCCACCAACGCCACCCAGCTGGCCGAACACGCCCACGCCCTGCACCGCGCCGGGGTACGCCGCCTGAATGTGAGCCTGGACTCGCTGCGCGAAGACTGCGTGCACGACATCACCGGCAGCCACAGCCTGCCCAAGGTGCTGGACGGCCTGCGCGCCGCGCGCGAGGCGGGCTTTGAGCGCATCAAGATCAATATGGTGCCGATCGCCGGTGTCAACGAGGCCGATATCGAACCCATGGTGGCGTTCTGTATCGAAAACGGCCTGATCCTGCGCCTGATCGAGGCCATGCCCATGGGCAGCACCGGCCAGCATACGCAGGGGCTTAACCTGCAGCACACGCTGGCGCAGCTGCAACAGCGCTTTGACCTGCGGCCAACGTGCAAAACCCTGGGCGGCGGCCCGGCCCGCTATTGGGAAAGCGCCGACGGCGGCTTTACCCTGGGCCTGATCACCCCCATGTCGCAGCATTTTTGCGCCACCTGTAACCGCGTGCGGCTGTCGGTAGACGGCACGCTGTACATGTGCCTGGGGCAGGAAGAACGCTTCGAATTGCGCCCGCTGCTACGCGATGGCTGTAGCGACGCCGAGCTGGAAGCCGCCATCCGCAGCGCCATCGAGCTGAAGCCGGAAAAGCACGAGTTCATCGAGCAGCCGCAGCGCGTAGTGCGCTTCATGTCGATGACAGGCGGCTAGTATCTGCTTGCCTGGCAGCGATGGCGGGCGTCGCCCCGCACATGGCGCACCGTTGCGCTTTTATACAAGCTTTACATTGATGGTAGGGTGCCACCAGCACCACGCGCCCGCATGAGGCGGTGGATTTATCAGGCAAACCACTGAAAAGGTCATCACCATGGCTGGCTGGTTCGAACTAAGCAATAGCAGTGACGGGCAGTACCGTTTTGTGCTGAAGGCAGGCAATGCCGAGATCATCTTGACCAGCGAGCTGTACAAGACGCGGGCTTCGGCAGAAAACGGCATTGCCTCGGTGCAAAGCAATAGTGGCAACGCTGAACGCTACGATGCCAAGGAAGCGGCCAGCGGCAAGTTTTACTTCAATCTGAAAGCGGCCAACCACCAGATTATCGGTAGCAGCCAGATGTACGCCAGCGCGGCGTCACGCGACAAGGGCATCCTGTCGGTGATGAACAATGGCGGCAGCGACACCATCAAAGACCTGACCTGAGGCTGCGTTCCATGACAAAGCCCCGCCTGCCATGCAAGCGGGGCTTTTCTCATTGGCCACGCACGGCAGCCTGCGCCGTCTAATAGGCAGTCCAGCCGCCATCGGTAGCATACAAGCCACCGGTGAGGTTCGATGCCTCATCGGACAGCAGGAAACAAATCACGGCTGCCTGCTCCCATACGGTTGCCTGCCGCTTGTTGCTATCAGCGTAAGCCAGCAGGCTCAAGGTCTTGGTACGCCCCATATTAGGCACGGTGGACTGTGCATTCTCTTTGCTGGCCGCCATGACAAATTTCATTGCCATATCCGTCATCGCGGTTTCGGTCGCCGCCATATTGACCGAGTTTACCCGGATGCCATAGGGCGCATAATCAATCGCGCCGTTACGTGTCAGGCCATTACACGCGTGCTTGCTCGCCACGTAGGCAGGGTTACCCGCCAGCCCGGTCAAACCTGCAATCGAGCAAATATTGATGATAACGCCACCCTTACCCTGCTTGAGCATGGGCTTGAGCTGCGCTCGCATGGACTTGAACACGCCCGTAGCATTGATATCCATAACGGTATCGAAGTATTCATCACCCGCATCGGCAATAGGCGTGGGCAGCAAGCTTTTCTGTTTCTGGTAATCGAATACCGCATCCGGTGAAATAGCAGCCATCACGCCAGCGGCATTCAGCGCACCATTCAGCTGGCCATAGGTTGCTACCGCATGATCAACGGCCTTTTGTACGTCGGCATTCTTTCGTACATCACCCTGCACAAACTCGGCCTTGCCCCCCTCCTTGCGGATTTGCGCAACCGTTTCCGCGGCATCCTTTGCCAGCACATCAAAAATGAGCACATTGGCCCCTTCTCTGGCCAAGCGCACTGCTGTTGCACCGCCAATACCCCTGGCTCCACCTGTAATCATATAGGTACGGCCTTCATGACGCTTTGGCACAAAAAAAGCCGGATCAAGGGGCTGGATGTCAACTGGCTTATAACCTTCGGCATGGGCAGGAAGGGCGTGCAGCCCCCCAGACAGCAACAGCAAGCCCAATAGTTTGCGCATAGTTTTCATGGTACGTCCTTATGGGATAGGGTCAGAAACGTGCAATCATTAACGCGCTGGCGCTGAACCAGTTGCGATAATTCTGGTTTAAGGCTTGCCGGATGGCCTTGCCTGGCTGGGTGTATGCGGCCGACATGACGAATATCAGATTAGGGTTGGCCACATAGCGGGCAGTCATGTTCAACTCCTTGCCCAAATCGCGAGAAGAGAGCACCGACAAAGCTTGTGCACCGCCCAGATTATTGAGCTCGTCAGCCTTGAAAAACCACAGCTGCGGTGAAAGCTCCCAGCGCGGTGCCACCTGCAGACGTGCCATGAAGCGGTGCCCAATCACGTTGGAGGTCTGCACCACTTTGTACTGATTCAGGCCCTGCACCCACTCATCACCACTGCCGCCAGCATAAAGCGGGTCCCAGCGTTCAAATGTGGCGGTATTGGGGTTGTCACCACTAAAGCGCGAATAGCGATAGCTAACACTAGGCCGCCAGCTTGGCTTGAGAAACTGATAGCCAGCCTCCAGGTAAGCTGCGCGCGCATCCATATCGATGTGACTATGCGTCTGCCGCGCGTATTCGGCCCTGAAAAAAACCGGCACCGCTGCTGCCGACGGCTCGTAGGCAAACCGTAGATCCGCCACTTTCAGGCCCTGCCGTGAATACGTTGCAGCAGTGGTGTAATACGCAAAGCGGGATTCAGGCACTTCCAGCCACATGGCACCCAGGCGGGTATCCGGCGTGAAGCGTCCCTCGTAGTTGATGCCCTGCAGCACGGTCTTGCTGTCGGTTTCTTGCAGCTCATCCGGGTTCAAGCGAAACAGCTCTACCTTGTGTGCATCATGCACATACTGCACATGCAGCAGCTGCTCTGCAGCATTACGCGGATTGGACTGCAGCGCAGCACGCTCACCGCCATTGGCCGATGCCAGCCGCAGAATCATGCCGCTGTCTACCTGAAAAGCTTTTCTGCCATACAACACCGACAGCTGTCTGAGCCCGCCCTGCTCGGTAGCGTGGCTATTAATGAACCCCGCATAGGCGTCTTCGACAGCCACATGATGACGCGTCTTGTCCGTAAAAAGCTCAGGCCCCCAGGAGCCCGAAGCAATCGCACTGACACCGGCAAAAGCAGAGGCTCGGCCATTCAGTGCTTTCAAACCATACACACCGGCCTCGATACTGCTTTCCAGCCAGGTGTCGGTGCCATCTTTGCCAGATGGCGACGTCGCCAGGGGGTTACCCGCCGTCAGGACATCTGGGCGGCCAAAAAAGGCACCGGCATTGGAAAACAGCATGGACTTGTTTTCTAGCTTGGCCTGCAATACCGAGCGGTCATCGGCATACAACGTAGGAAAATCCTGCAGGCTATCGTTTACCAATACGCCAATGGGGGCGTCATCGAGTGACTTGGCTTTGTCGCTCAGGATGACATCCACAGTCAAAGCCAGATTACCCGCACTGCTGGATTGCAACTGAAAGCTGGCTGCCTTGACAAACTTCAGGCGCCGAACCTGGGCCAGCATCATATTGCTTCGAGTCGGGTCATACTGCCCGCCAGGATAAGCAGCAAAAGCCTTGAGGACTGCATCACGATAGGTGGTATTTTCAAGCCGCCCGCCATCAAAGCGAACAGCTACCGACTCGATGCGGCTGCCCGAAAAATCACTATCCGAGTTTGCCAGTACCGTGGGGGACACCATGCAAAACAAAGCCAGCATGGAACATGCTGTGCACAAGCGGATGCGTAGGCTGGCATAATGATTCTTATCGATTTTCACAATTTTTGTCTTATTGGAAAATATTAATAAGTCATTATTTGATGGCGAAAAAAATAGAGTCAATCGCTTTTTCAATGCATTTGGCAAGATTGCCACACCAGCAACAACAAGCTAACAAACCTGCCAGATAGCATAAATACTCAACAAAACGCCAGCATGATTTAGCATTGCCAACTGGCGGTTCCGCACCCGAAAAGTCACAAGAGTGACAAACCAACCCAAGCACACGCATCAGTCCCACTGCCGAAATCATTCAGACGCCACAGCCTATAGATGCAGCGATACGCGCACAGCTGCATGCAGACACATTGCACGAAAAAACCAGCGGCAGACCCGCCAGAGCTGCGGGGAACCAGCCTACCCCGCAAGCTGCCAACACAGGCAGGCGCCAAAACCATCCATTCCACAATAGAATGAAAATCATGAAAATGATTCATTTTACGAATGAAACAGTCGTCCCTATACTGCAATCACTCTCTGTGTTGTGTTGTGGCTCACAAGCGCAATGCCCTGAATTTCGTGCCCCGCCCGGCCAGACCGGCAGCGTGGCAAGCCGAATGGGCACCCTTGATACGAGCATTGTGCCGGCTATATGCCGGCCATTTTTTTGCCTGCTCGCCGCGCAACACCGCCAGCGCGACCGTACGGCCAACCCTAGCCCGCCGCGCCCAGTAGCGCCTCAAGCTGCGCCAGCGCCGCTGCGTCATTGGCATTGGCAAACCCTGCTTCGTCAAACACCACCTCGACCACCCGCAAACCCGCCAGCCAGCCGCGTATGCTGCGCCCGCCAGCGGCCAGATAGCCCGGCACAGCCGCCAGCGCAGCAACCCGCAATAGCAGGCACGCCGGCTGCGAGCCCTGCGCCGTTACCGGCATGGCAACGTCGGCATCGCCCAGCTCCGCCAGCAGGCGGGATACCAGATCGGGGGGCAATAAAGGCGTATCGCAAGGGGCTGTCTGCAGCAGCGTCACATGGGCAGGCAAGCTCGCTGCCGCGGTAGCCAGCGCGGCAAGTGGCCCCATACCCTGCCAGGGCGCAGCGTCCGGCCATACCGCGTAACCGCTGGCGGCGTAATCGCCCAGATGGCGGTTGGCGCTGATGGCCAGCCAGCCCACCTGCGGCTGCAGCACCTGCAGCACGTGCCGGTATAAAGGTTGGCCGCATAGCGGCTGCATGCCTTTATCCACGCCGCCCATACGGCGGCCCTCGCCCCCTGCCAGCAGCAAGGCGCCTATCACGGTTGCACCGTCGGCCAGGCCAGCTCGCGCTGGCTGACAAAATGGCGCGCACTGCCGTCTAGCGGGTCGGTAAAGGCAATGCTGCGCGCCAGCAGCGCCAAAGGCTGGCTAAAGTCATCGGGGGCTTTGTCGTGATGGAATACCGGGTACCACGGGTCGTGGGCAATACCAATGCCCAGCGCCGCCAGATGTGCGCGCAACTGGTGCTTTTTGCCCGTGGCCGGCTGCAGTCGGTAGCGCGCCCAGCTGCCACGCTGCGCCAGCAGGCTGATAACGGTTTCGCTATTGGGCTCGCCCGCCACCTCCTGCATGACAAACTCGCCCGGCACCTCGGCCAGGCGGCTGCGATGCAGCCGGGGCAGCACCAAGTCTGGCCGCCACGGGGCAATGGCTTCGTATTCTTTTTGCACGCGGCGCTGCTCGAACAGGCGCTGGTAGGCACCCCGGCTGGCAGCATCCACACAGAACACCATTACGCCAGCCGTTTCACGATCCAGCCGGTGAATGGGGGAGACTTGCTCCAGGCCAGGCTGGCTGCGCAGGCGGGTCAGCACGGTTTCGCGCACGTGCCGCCCGCCGGGCACGCACGCCAGAAAGTGCGGCTTGTCCACCACCAGCAGGCGCTCGTCACGGTGCAGGATGGCAATATCGAACGGTACGGGTATCTCATGCGCTACTTCGCGAAAGTACCAGATACGCACACCCGGTCGGTAAGCCACGCCGGGCGCCAGAGGCTGGCCGGCATCGTCCCACACCTGGCCTGCGGCCAACCTGTGCGCCCAGGCATCGGCCACATGGGCAAAACGCTGGCACAGAAAAGCCAGCAGGTCGGGCCAATGGCCCTGCGGCAGCACCAGGCAGCTGGCAGCCACGCCTTGGCGCGGCGGAACGGGAGAGTTAGCGGTGGACATAGTCATAAAAAGTAGCAGGATTCTGGCGACAAATAGCCGCAGCGCCGGCATTTTACCGGATAATGCAGGCTTCCCATGTAACAGGCCAACGCCCCCCATGAAATCTGCCGCCCTGACCGACCAAGACTACCAGCGCCTGTCCGACACCCTGGCCCGTTTCGCCCCGCAAGGCGCGATGAGCCTGGAAAAGCTGGACGGCTTTTTTGCCGCACTGCTCTGTGGCCCGGAACAGATCAAGCCGGTGGACTGCCTGCCGGCCATCATGGGGGCTGCTTTTGACGACGACGACGCGTTCAATACCCCCAAGGCCATGGAACAGTTTGTGCGCCTGCTATCCGGCCACTGGCTGGACATTGCCCACACCCTGCAGCGCGGCCAGGCTTTCCAGCCCTGGCTGGATGAAGACGAGCACGGCCAAGTGCACGGCAACATGTGGGCGGAAGGCTTTAGCGAAGGCATGCAGCTGATGCACGAAGACTGGGGCCTGCTGTTCGATGACGAAGACGCCGCCCCGGCGCTGGCGCCCATCATGGCGCTGGCGTTCGAGCATCACCCAGACCCGGAAATGCGCCCCTTCCTGCACGGTGCCAGCACCGAGCAGCGCGAAGCCTGGCTGGCCAGCATCTCCGACTCGGTAGCCAGCATCTACGCTTTTTTTGCCCAGCTGCGTGCCGACATGGCCGCCGCAGAAGCCGCCGCAGAAGACGAGTAAATCATGAGCCAGGCCGCCCTATTCTGGAACCCGCGCTTTGCCGGCGAGCAATACGCCTATGGCAACGCGCCCAATGACTTCCTGAAAGAACAGGCACCCAGGTTGGCCGCAGGCAGCCGGGTACTGAGTCTGGGTGAAGGCGAAGGGCGCAATGCCGTGTACCTGGCCACGCTGGGGCACCAGCTTACCGCCGTAGACGCTGCCCACACCGGCCTGATCAAGCTGCTGCAGCGCGCGGCACAACGCAACCTCAGCATCACCGCCACACTGGCAGATCTGGCCGACTACCCCATCGTACCGGGTAGCTGGGACGCCATCGTCTCCATCTTCTGCCACCTGCCACCGGGCCTGCGCCGGCAAGTACTGGCCGACTGCGTAGCCGGCCTGGCGCCTGGCGGCCTGTTTATCCTGGAAGGTTACACCCCGCGCCAGCTGGGTTTTGGTACCGGCGGCCCGAAAGACCCCGAGCTACTGCTGGAGCCAGACACCCTGCGCCAGGAGTTGGCCGGGCTGGAACTGCTGCACTTTGCCGAAGTGCAGCGCGAAGTCATCGAGGGCAGCCTGCACACCGGCATGGCCGCCGTGCTACAGATCGTGGCGCGCAAGCCCGGCCCTACCCAAGCCTGAGGCCCCTGCCACAACAACCCCCTGCCCGGCTTACCTGGCAGGGCGTTTCTCATCTGCTGACATTACTGCACTACCGCCTGATGCCGTGCCAGCAAGGCATCCAGCTGCCCGTTACGATCCATTTGGTCCAGCTGCCGGTCGATCTGCCGCAACAGCATGCCGGCATCCGGGTAGGCCCGCGACACCATGAAATGCAGCGGCACCGGCACCAGGCCGGGCAGTAACCTGGCTTGCAGACGCCCGCCATCCTCCCCCAGCAAACCCAGCAACTGCAGGCTACGCCCGACTTCTGCATACTCGGCAAAGCCACGGCAGCGGCCGGCTTGCATCTTTTTCATCACCAGCAAATAACTGGACGAGCCTTCATCGACTTCGTCCGGCTTCACGCCAAAAGGGGCGTAGTTGAAGCCGACCAAACCACACAAGGGCAAGCCCGGCGCCGCACCGGGCCACAAGAATAGTGCCGGCCGCAAATGCAGGTAGTGGCGGCTAAACAGGAACTGCCGGGCCCGCTCGGCAGAGAAGGTGGCACCCATCACCACTTGCACCTGCCGCCCTTGCTCGGCCAGGCTCAGACACCGGCGAAACGGCAGCAACACGAACTCGGGGCGAAACGGACTGCTACTCAAGACCGCGTGCAGCACATCCGGCGAGTAGCCCAGCACAGGGCGCGCATTGTTATGTTGCGGCGGCCCGAAATAAGACGATGGCGGCCAACCATTGTCACCACCACAGGCCACAATCCCCGCAGCCACAGCCACCTTGGCGACCATAAGGCAGAACATAAAGAAAAGCAGCCTGGCCATAATTTCCTTTCTATCGAGAATGGCAGACTAACAGTGCACATGGCCAACAACAAGCACTTGCCGAAGCGCCTGCAGCCACACGCAGCATTTCTATAAACCGATATAAAAACAACACCCTGCGCACAACAACAATCAAGAGGCTTGCCTTTACTTTTGAATACGTACAAAATCAGAAGCAAGGAGATCACACACATGACACAAGGTGGAAAACGCGAAGGCGCAGGCCGCAAATCACGCTTTGGCGGCGACAAAACCGTCGCCATGCGCGTGCCGGAACCGCTGAAACCCGTGCTGGAAGGCTGGCTGGACGAATACCGCAGCTTGCGCAGCCTGCGCGGCAACAGCGCCGGTGATATCGCCCTGCTGGGTGAAGCCCTGAAAAACATGTCGCTGCCACTCTTTGCCAGCCGCGTTCCAGCCGGCTCACCCGTGGCGGCAGATGATCTGAAAGAAGCCGATATCGACCTGAACCAGCACCTGGTGCGCAAGCCTGCGTCTACCTTTCTGGTTACCGTCAAAGGCGACTCCATGATCAACGCCGGCATACACGATGGTGACTTGCTGGTAGTAGACCGCTCGCTGGAGCCACGCAGTGGCAAGGTTGTCGTGGCCGTGATCAACGACGAGCTCACCGTCAAACGGCTGGAACGCTCGGCAGGCCGTATCCGCCTGCTGCCGGAAAACCCGGACTTCAAACCGATAGAAGTACCCGAAGACGCCAGTTTCTTCGTATGGGGCGTCGTGACCAATGTGATTCACGCAGTGGACTGAACAAGGAGCGCAGCATGAACAAGCACAACGACCCGGTAAAAATGATGTTCCGTGACTGGAAGCGCCTGCCACGCGCCTTTCGCGCCGTTATCGAAGGCCAGCCACAGGTACTGCTAACGCGTACCGGCCGCAGCTACTACGCCCCTGTCGAGTTTGTCGGCTAGAGCTGCCCTGCCTGCCCGGCAACGGGCGCAACCCCGCCCCGCCAGGCCCCCCGGGCCACCCGGCCAATATGGCTGGCACCAAAGCTGCCGCCCGCACCTGGCAGGCTTTGCACCTACACCTGCACCAGAACAAGCAGGGCGCTGCCACACAGTGCAGCGCCCGCCTACCGCGTCAATACACCCCGGCTACGCCGGGGCCATGACAGGCCCAGGTTGGCCGCTCCAGCCCCTGCCAGACCGGCAGGGGCTTTGCTTTGCTCATGGCCAGCAGCAGCACACTCAGGTTGGCGCTCGTTCTGGCAGGAACTCCGGCTGCAGCAGCGAAAACTGCAACAGATCGTGATACTGGCCAAGCCAGAAACCCGCATCACGCAAGCGCCCCTCTTCCACAAAACCCAGTTTGCGCGCCAGTTTCAGCGACGCCGTGTTATCGGGGTGGATGCAGGCATCGATGCGGTGCAGCCCCATCTCGCGAAACCCCCAGCCCAACACTGCCTGCAGCGCTTCTTGCATATAACCCTGCCCCCATGCTGCCCGCCCCAGCTCGTAACCCAGCGTGGCGCGTCGCCAGCCGCGATTCCAGGCAAACAACCCGCAAGTACCCAGCAGCGGCCCACCCTCGCGCCGCGCAATGCCCCAGCGCGTGCCCGGGTTGGGCAGCTGCCGCCAGCCTTGCCACAGTGCCACGATCTGCGCCATCTGTTCTTCACTATGTACCGGGTCGGTACCGAACCAGCGCATGGCGTCGGCATCGGCAAACACGGGCAATAGCGCCGGCACGTCGTCCGGCCCGATTTGCCGTAGTTGCAATCGGCGGGTAGTCAACAAGGGGAAAGTATCGAGCATGGCAATCTCGGCATGAAAAGGTTGGCCGCACAGGCAGGCGGCCAAGTGTAACCGAATGCCGAATAACCAAGGCATGGCAGCGCACCCGCCAAGCCAGAGCCATAGCAGGATAGCCACGCAGCCGCGCCAGCCATGGTGCAACATCACCACGTGAATATCGCGTGGCGCGCAGCATGAAAAAAGCCACCCGAAGGTGGCGTAATCAGCAGCGTCAACCACGCGGGCGATAGCCCACCAGGCCGTAGTACAGAATGAACACGTAACACAGCATGGGCACGCCAAACGAGGCCAGCAGGCTGATATTGTCGGCCACCGTAGCCTGCAGCAATGGCAGTACGGCACCACCCACAATGGCCATGCACAGCACACCGGACCCGGCGCCGGTCAGCTTGCCCAGGCCGGACAGCGCCAGCGAGAAAATAGTGGGGAACATGATGGAATTGCACAGGCCGACTGCCAGCAGGCTCCACATCGCCACTTTGCCACCCAGCAGCATGGCCGTGGCGATCAGCAGCACCGACAGCAGCGCATTGCAAGCCAGTACCTTGCTGGCAGCAATATGGCGCATCACGGCACTACCGGCAAAGCGGCCAACCATGGCACAACCCCAGTACAGCGACAGCAGCTTGCCGGCATCAGCCTGGCTCAGGCCACCGACGTCGGGCTGCTCCATCAGGCTGACCAGGAAACTGCCAATGCCTACCTCGGCCCCCACGTACACAAAGATACCCACGGCACCCAATACCAGGTGGCGGTGCTGCCATACACTACCGGCCGGCTGGCCGTCCTGCGCCACCTCATCGTGGATGGCAGGCAGGCGCAACATGGCAAAAACGGCGGCAATGGCAAACAGCGCAGCGGCCAGCATCAGATAAGGGCCTTGTACCGATGCCGCCTCGGCCAGGGCTTTTTCCTGCGCCGACACGCCGGTAATGTGCTGCGTACCGGCCAGAATCAGCATGGCACCCAGCAGCGGCGCCACGGTAGTACCCAGCGAATTGAACGCCTGCGTCAGGTTAAGGCGGCTGGAGGCGGTAGCCACCGGCCCCAGACGCGTGACATAGGGGTTGGCCGCTACCTGCAGGATGGTAATGCCGCTGGCCAGCACAAACAGCGCCCCCAGAAACGCCGGGTAAGACAAGGTCGCGGCGGCCGGGTAGAACAGCAGGCAACCCACCCCGGCCATGCCCAGACCAGCCACGATACCGCGCTGGTACCCCAGCAGGTGCACCAGGCGGCCTGCGGGCAGCGACACCACAAAGTAGGCGGTAAAGAAACTGAACTGGATCAGCGCAGCCTGCACGTAGCTTAGCGAGAACACGCCTTTCAGGTGCGGAATCAGGATATCGTTCAGCGAGGTAATCAGACCCCACATGAAAAACAGGGTGGTGAGTACGGCCAGCGATTTGCCGTGTTGTGTCTCTCCATGCGCGTGCATGTATGTGCTCCGGTGGTAATGGGCGAAGGCGCGCAGTCTAAGTTCAAGTGGCGATGTACTCGACTGTTTTCAGCGCTTTTTATGCACCCACCGCGATGCAGCAAACAAGAAGTCATCACAATCAGACACTTGCCGCCCCAGCACGACACCGGCAGGCTGGCATTGCCCGCCAAAACCCCGATGGCGCATGTAAGTTTCAAGTAAGAAAACTACAAAACCATTATATATACAGCCAACCATTCACCACCCGCACCGCCAGCCAAAGCACCAGTCAGGCGACGAAGCTGGGTGTACCCAGCCACCCCCCGCAGGACAACCGGGGCAACGAAAGCGCACGGCGACGCCCTGACAGACACCGGCGCTGACTTGCCAGCACAACAGCCGGGCACGTCAGGCATTAGCCGCTGGCTGATACACGCAAACGGTGCGCTTGCCGGCCGCCTTGGCCTGATACATGGCCCTGTCCGCCTGGCGCAGCACCTCGTCCACGCCGGGCGCCGAGCCAGGCGTAAAGCAGGCCAAGCCGATACTGACCGACACCTGCACCGCGTGGCCATCAAGCTGCTGTACCTTGCCCAGCTGTGCGGCCAACTGCTGCATGGCGCGGGTGTAATCGTGCTCGCCCACCAGCAGCAGCACAAACTCGTCGCCCCCCATGCGTGCCGCGCATTGCGCAGCCGGCCATTGCTGCAGCTGGCGGGCAATGCGCTGCAGCAAGGCATCACCCGCGGCATGGCCGTAATCGTCGTTCACCGGCTTGAACCCGTCCAGGTCCAGATAAGCCAGCGCCCAGGGTTGCGATGGGGGTTCTTGTAACCAGGCCTGCAGGCTGGCAATCAGTGCGCGGCGGTTGGCCAGGCCGGTCAGCGCATCGGTATGCGCCTGGTTCGCCAGCTGCTGGCGCACCAGGTTTTGCTGCTGCGCCAGATCACGCAAACGGGTATCGGTGCGTGCCAGCCAGGCCAATATGGTGTCGTCCTCGGCAGCCGGGGCAGCCTGCTGCTGCGCATCGCCAATGTGCACGATATAGCGGTATAGCTGGCGCAAGCTGCCACCCAGCACGTCCCGGCTATACGTGCGCATACGCAGCAATAACAAACACAGGCCGGCCGTTACCAGCAGGAATGCAAAGCGCACCAGCCTGGCCTGCATGGCAGCTTGCTGCACCTCGAACAGCGTGCGCTGCTCGATAAGCTGATAGAACTCGTCGATAGGCCGCATGATGCGCGCCTTGTGCCGCATATAGCTTTCGTCGTTCACCATCAGGAGCGCCTGCGACCGCAGCTTGGCAGCCTGGCTTGGTGGTAGCGTATCGCTACGCGCCACCATATCCATAGCAGCCAGCTCGATACGAACCAGGCTGTCAGACTGGCGTTTGGCGTCGGCCAGGCGGGCAAACTCCTGGCTGGAAAAGTGCGCGGCCTGCATCAGTGAGATCAGGCTGGCTTTTTCACCGGCAGGCTTGGGGCGGTCATTACGCGGGTAGACCAGATCCCAGTAGATCTGGTTGTAATGCAAAGGCCGCCGCGCCGCGCCGTCACGTATGGCGATGATGTCGAAAAAATACTGGCGATACTTAGGGTTGCCGGTGGCCACGTAGCTGCGCACCATGCGGGTAAGGTCATCGGATGACTGGCGCAGCTCGTCGGCCAACAGATAGGATTGATAGCGACGCTCGTTAGCCTGATCAAGGCGCCACTCGGTAAAGACATACAAGGCAAACGTGGCGGTGAAGACGACAAACAGCAGCAGGGTACAAATAAACAACCACTGCAGACGATCCAGGTTTTTCTGCGCTGCACTCATGTTATTCCTATCGGCAGCCACCGCCCGACAAGCCAGGCTTAGCCCCAGCGCGCAGCGGCATCACTATCACTGGCCTTGGCATCCACCCAACGGCTGCTGCCATCGACAAAGTCTTCACGCTTCCAAAAAGGTGCTTCGGTTTTAAGATAGTCCATCAAGTACTCGGCCGCAGCAAAGGCTGCCTTGCGATGGCCCGAGGCCACCAGCACCAGCACAATCTGCTCGCCCGGCGCCAGGCTGCCAACCCGATGCACCACCCGCACGGCCGCAAGCGGCCAACGTTGTGCGGCGTTGCGGGCGATGCGCTCGATCTCGGCCTCGGTCACACCGGGGTAGTGCTCCAGAAACAGCGCCGCCAGCGGGGTGGCCGCGTCGTGGGCGCGCACCATGCCCTGGAACGCCACCAGTGCCCCGGCATCGCCGGCATGCTGGCGCAAGGCGGCCTCCTCGGCGGCCAGGTCAAAATGCCCGGCCTGGATGCTGATATGGCAGTACATGCTAGCCCCCTGTCACCGGCGGCAAAATGCCCACCTCAGCGCCTGGCGGTATCTCGGCATCACCGCGCACGATTTGCTGGTTCACCACCAGGCGAAACACCTGCCCTTCTGCCAGTGCCGCCGCCCAGCTATCGCTGCGGGCGCGCAGCTGCGCCAGCAATGTGCCGGTAGTGCCGCCTTGCCACGGCAGTTGCTCCTCACTACACCCGGCCGTGTCTTTCAGGCGCCCAAAATACAATACGCGAATACTCACTTGCTCTCCTTGAGCCAGCACAAAACAAAATTGGCGATGGCCTCGATATGGTTTAGCGGCAGACAGGGCACGGGCAGCTCAAGTGCCACATCACTGGCTACCGCCATGATGTTCGGGTCGTCTGGCTGTAGCAGCGGTTTGCCCAGCGCGGCGCGGTACACCTCGATCTTCGGGACGGGCAGCCATTTCTGGCCTTCCAGCACCACCAGGTCTACCGGCTGCAGCCTGGCCAGCTGCGCCTGCAGGTCTGGCGGGGTGGCCAGGTTTTCGTACACCGCCAGGCCTTGTTCGCCCAGCAGCATCACCTGGGCAGCACCGGCAGCCCTGTGCCGGTAGCTATCCTTGCCCGGCGTATCAAACACCAACGGGTGATGGCTATGCTTGATCACCGACACCTGCACACCCGCCTGATGCCAGCGCGGCAACAGCTGCTCCAGCAAGGTCGTTTTACCACTGCCAGACCAGCCGGCCAGGCCCAGTACCGCTTGTTTCGTCATGCTTGCGTGCTCGCGTCAAAGGCCACGTCGGCAGGCTCAGCGGCCGGTATGGCGCAGCAGCTGCACACTGGCCAACCCCAGCCCCGTCATCAGCAAAGAGCCGGCCAGATGGCTGCCGATATGCGCCAACGCCCAAGCCCAGCGCCCCTGCTGCAGCAGCGTTACCGACTCGGCAGAAAAGGTGGAAAACGTGGTGAGCCCGCCCAGAAACCCGGTTACCACAAACAGGCGCCACTCTGGGGGCAGCTGCGGGTTGGCCGCAAAAATGGCCAGCGCCACGCCAATCAGGTAGGCACCCACCAGGTTGGCCGCCAAGGTACCGGGAGGCAAGGCAGGAAACAGTGCATTCAGGGAAACGGACAGCACCCAGCGCAGCACTGCACCCAGCGCAGCACCCAGGCTGATAGACAAAATGGCCAGCACGCGCGCACCCCGCTAATGAATCAGGCTGCCACTTTAGCCCAGCACAGCCTGCGCCGCCAAGCCAGCAACAAAAAGCCCTGCTGCAGAGCAACAGGGCTTTGGGCTGGATGCGGCCAACCTTTAATCGCGATATACCGCTGGCTGACCTGTCACGGCAGCCATCACCGCCAGCTGGATATCCTCGGACATCAGCATGGCGGCGTTCCAGTTGGCCACGTGGTTCAGGCCATCGGCCACGCTGTGGTCGCGGCTGTAGTTCAATACTTCCTTGGTACCCTGCACTGCCAGTGGCGATTTGGCGGCAATGGCCGTGGCCATGTCCATGGCGGCGGCCAGTACAGCGGCCGCATCCGGCAGCACGCGGTTTACCAGGTGCATGCGCTCGGCGTCGGCCGCTTTCACGTCGCGGGCGGTGAGCGCCATTTCACGGGCATTGCCCTCGCCCACCACCCGGCCCAGGCGTTGCAGCGTGCCCACGTCGGCCACCATGCCGACATCGACCTCGCGCACGCTGAACACGGCGTTATCGGCCGCCAGGCGGATATCTGCGGCCAACACGATGTCCAGCGCGCCACCCACACAAGCGCCATGAATGGCGGCGATCACCGGCTTGCGGCACAGCTCCAGGCTGCTGACATTGGCTTGCAGGCCCAGAATGATGCGGCGCAGCTTGTCGCGCTTGCGGGCTTCGCAGGCGTCCTCGATGGCGCTTTGCATATTCATCAGCATGGACAGGTCAATGCCGGCGCAGAAATGCTTGCCATTACCGGATAGCACCACGGCGCGCACGCCAGGCTCGGCGTCACACCACTCCACGGCCTGCTGCAGCTCTTGCCACATGGTTTCGTTCAGCGAGTTGGCCTTGTCCGGGCGGTTCAGCGCCACGTGCGCCACCGCGCCGTGTTGCGTCAGTTGCAAGGTGGTGTAGCTCATGCTCAGGCCTCCTTGCGCTTCTTGGGCACCCAGGCCCACACCATTTCACACACGATAGGCGATTCGCCGGACTCGTCGGTCACCACCACGTCCACCAGTACATCGCCTTTGTCTTCCACAAACATGCGCTGCACCTGCTCGGCGTTCAGCGTGGCCACGGCGCGCATATCGCCCTGGGCACGTTTGTAATAGCTGACCTTCATCGACTTGAGCAGCATCAGCTTGTCGTCCGGCACGTTCATGCCCACCACAAAACCCGACGCGGTTTCGGCTAGCAGCGCCATGGCGGCTGCGTGCAGGCCTTTGATATGGTTTTGTACTTTTTTGCGGTTTTTGACACTCACCACCATGCGTTCGCGGCCAACCTCCTCGAATACCAGGCCGGCGGTACCCAGAAACGGTACAAACTTGCCGAACATGCGGGTAATGACCCAGGAACGCATACCGGCCGGCAGGCTGGCGGTTTTGTCCACCATACGGCACATACTGTTTTTTGCTGTTGTCATGATTGCCCTTCTCGTGTTGTCGATGGCTGCTCGGGCAGCCTTATAAACGGGGCGAGGGCTAGCGCCAACCCGCCTTCTTGATTACGCCTGCGTCATGCCCAGCAGCAGGCGGATTTGTTGTTTTACTTCGTCCAGTGCCGAGCCGTCCAGCCGCGCCAGCTGCAGGCTACCCTGCATGGCGGCAAAGACGATGGTGCCCATGCCCTCTGGCGTACCGACATAGCGCATGGCACCGGAAGCCTGGCCACGGCGCACAATCTCGATGGCCCAGGCGCGCATTTCTTCTACAAAGCTGGCCGTACACTGGCGCATTTCCGGCGGCAGCGTATGCAGCTCGGCCGACAGAATGCCGCTGGGGCAAATCTGCTGTTTGTCATAATAGGTATCCGCCAGGGTGAAATAACGCTCCAGCTGCAGCGGTGGCGACAGCTCGGCCTGCGCCGCCACATAGCGTGCAAAACGGCGGCGGTAGCGCTCGATCAGCGCCACACCCAGGTCGGTTTTCTTGGGGAAATGATAGTGGATGGCGGCATTGCGCACCCCCAGCTCACCGCTAATGTGTTGATAGCTAAAGGCATTGAACCCGCGCGAGAGCATCAGCACCTCGGCCAGGTCCAGGATTTTCTTGCGCGTATCGGTACGGGCATCGGTTTCAGGCTTCATGCCGCGACTCTACTTACTGGTCAGTAAGGTGTCAATGCGGCCACCGCAAGCCATGGACAGGCATGCCGAATACGTTATGATGGAGGCCAAATTGCCAGATGAGACGCGGTAAATTCAATGAAACTCAAGTTCAGCAAAATGCACGGCCTGGGCAATGACTTTGTGGTCATTGATGGCGTAAGACAAACCGTCACCCTGACGGCCGATCGCCTACGCCAGCTGGGTGACCGCCATCTGGGTATCGGTTTTGACCAGCTATTGCTGGTAGAGGCGCCACAATCACAGGAAAACGACTTCCGCTACCGCATCTTCAACAACGACGGCAGCGAAGTAGAACAATGCGGCAACGGCGCCCGCTGCTTTGTAAAATTTGTTACCGAACAGCGCCTGTCCAACAAGCGCGCCATCCGCGTGGAAACCGCCCGCGGGGTGATCGTGCCCGAGTTGGGCGAAGGCGGCCTCATTACGGTTGATATGGGTGCGCCGCGCTTTGCACCGCTGGAGATCCCGTTTCTGGCCGAGGGCGACGCCATCACCCACCCGCTGCAAGTGGGCGACGAGTCTATCGACATCACGGTAGTGTCCATGGGGAACCCGCACGCGGTACAGGTAGTCAGCCATGTAGACACCGCACCAGTCGCCACGCAAGGGCCGCTGATCGAACACCACAACCGTTTCCCCGAGCGGGTCAACGCCGGTTTCATGCAGATCGTTAGCCGCAGTGAAATCCGTCTGCGCGTGTACGAGCGCGGCGCGGGCGAAACGCAGGCCTGCGGCACCGGCGCTTGCGCCGCCGTGGTAGCCGGCATACGCCGCGGCCTGCTGGACAGCAAAGTCATGGTGCACACCCGTGGTGGCAGCCTGCAAATAGAGTGGCAAGGCAACGGCCAGCCGGTTCGTATGACAGGCCCGGCGGTGACGGTGTTCACCGGCGAGATCGAAGTCTGACCCGCCTGCGACTGAGGCAGGTCAAGCCCGCCCGCGCAGGCCAGGTGTAAGGTATTTCACCCCGATACTGTTTATTGCAAAGGAGCGCTGTAGTGGATGCTGAAGCCGTTCTGGCCTATCTGGACGCCAACCCGGATTTTCTTTCCGGCCATGCCCAACGCTACGGCCTCAAGCCGGTACAAGACCGCGTGGTATCGTTTGCCGACCGCCAGCTGCTGGACCTCAAAGACCGCAACCGCCAGCTGGAAGCCCGCCTGGCACAGCTGGTACGCCATGGCGAGCAAAACGACCAGACACTGGCCCGCACCCACAAGCTGAGCCTGGCACTGATGAAAGCGCTGACACTGTCAAAAGTGCACAGTGCCATCCTGCAAGTGTTCTCCGAGCACTTCGGCCTGAACCGCGTAGCCATCCGCCTGTGGCACGACGCAGCAGCCGATACCGAGCTATACAACGCACGCCAGGATGTACGCCTGCTGGCAGGCAACCTGTCCGCACCCTACTGCGGCCCGTACGCCAACGACGAAATCATCAGCTGGTTCCCGGCTGTGCCGGTACTGCAGTCGTTCGCCCAGCTGGCACTGCGTGAAGGCACCGAGCCGTTCGGCATGGTGGTGATCGCCAGCGATGATGCCCAGCGTTTCACCTTCGATATGCAGACCCACTACCTGGCACAGATGGGCGAGCTGATCTCGCTGGCCATGCTGCGTGCACTGAAAGCATGAACCCCTCCCTGTCCAGCGCCCTGCTGCTATTACCGCTGGTGTTGTACACCCTGCACGCCCTGTGGCGGCTGATTGCCAGCGACAGCCTGCCTGCCGTCATGAGCTTTGCCCTGGCCTACCTGACGCTGGGCCTGATCTGCCGCCTGGCCCTGCCCACGCTGCCCATGGTGCCGGTATGGCTGCCCTTTCTCTACCCCTATGCCTGGGTAGGCGTGGGGGCGCTGCTACTGGCCATGGCCACGCTGAAGGTTGGCCGCAAGGGGCTGAGGCTGGAGAGCATCCCGCCGCTACTGAGCATTTATGTGCTGTCGCAGCTGTGCATGCACGCCGGGGTACTGCTACTGACCCCGCTGCTGTCCGGCCGCCCGGCACAGGCCTACAGCATGCTGCCACCGCTGGTCGCCACCGGTGCTTATCTGATCTATCGCCTGTGTCTGAAATTGTGCCGCCACCAGCCCGCCTTTTCCTGGCTGGCCGTAATGGTGTCCACACTGGCGGCGCCGCTGTTGCTGGGCTGGATGGCCGAGCTCAGCGTACCGCTGATGCTGCGCCACTTCTGAGTCGGCACCCGCCATGAAAAAACCCGCCAAACGGCGGGTTTTTTCATGGTTTGAGCGGCAACACCATCAGGCTGCCGGGGCTTTCAGCACACTGCCGTCGGCGTCCAGTACGGTCAGGCTTACCGGAATCGCGCCTGCCACACTCTGCGTTACCGTGCAGAAGTCTTCAAAACTATCCAGCAGGCGCGCCAGCTGCGCTTGGCCAGCGGCAGGCGTCCCGCAGCGTAGCGTCACCGTTATACCCAGCACACGCAGGCGGTTTTGCGCATTGCGGCCAACCTCGGCACTGGCCTCGCAGGCCAATGGTTCCAGGTTGATGCGGTACTTGCGTGCGGCAAACAGCAGGCTGGCAGTCAGGCAGTTCGCCACCGCCCCGACCAATAGCTGCGATGGCGAGGGGCCGGTATCGGTACCCAGCGGCGGCGGCTCGTCGGTCAGCAGGGTATGGCCGCCATCGAAATGGTTGTCGAAACGGTAATTCTCCAGCTGTGTCAGGGTGACACGGGCATTGCCAGACATGTGCTCTCCTTACCTTACAGCGTGCGCCCCACCACAGCCGCCAATGGCCGCAGCGTCGCCAGCAGTTCATCCAGTGCATCCGGCGTAATGGCCTGCTCGGCATCACACCAGGCTTGTTGCGGGTCGTCGTGCACCTCTAGCAGCAGGCCATCCGCCCCCGCCGCGATAGCAGCGCAGGCCAGCGGTGCCACCAGGCTGGCGCGGCCACCGGCGTGGCTGGGGTCGACCAGCACCGGCAGGTGGGTTTCACGTTTCAACAGCGGTATGGCGCTGATGTCCAGCGCGTGGCGGCTGGCGGTGTCGAAGCTACGGATGCCGCGCTCGCAGAACACGATATTGTGGTTGCCACCCACCGCAATGTACTCTGCAGCCATCAGCCACTCGCTCAAGGTGGAGGCCACCCCGCGGTGCAACAGCACCGGCTTGTTGATGCGGCCAACCTCTTTCAGCAGCTCGGCGTTTTGCATATTGCGCGGGCCGATCTGGATCACATCTACGTCGTACGCCAGAAAGGTATCCAGCTGGCGCACATCCAGCAGCTCGCTCACCATAGGCATGGCCTGGCTGCGCGCGGCCTGCTGCAAGTACCCCAGCCCCGCCTCGCCTACGCCCTGAAAGGCATACGGGCTGGTGCGTGGCTTGTAGGCGCCGCCACGCAGCAGGCTCACGCCGCTGTGGCGCAAGCGGGCAGCCAGTGTCTGCATCTGCTCTGCGCTTTCGATGGCGCTCGGCCCGGCTATCAGCTGGATGGCACTGCCGCCCAGCTGCACGCCGCGTACTGACACCACGCTATTGTCCGGTTTGACCTCGCGCGAGACGATGCGGTAATCCTTCAATACGCGAATGGCACGCTCCACGCCGGGCATGGTTTCAAACATGTCAGCAGACAGCACGCGCTCGTCGCCCACCGCACCGATAATGGTACGCTCGGTGCCACGCGACAGGTGTTCGGCCAAACCGGCAGCGCGAATCTTGGCCACCACCGCATCAATATGGGCGGGGTTGGCGCGGCCGTGCATTACGATAATCATGCCGCGCTCCGGCTAGATGTTGTCATGCGACAGCCACTTGCCCTCGGGCGCACCACGGTAGTGGTTCATGGCATCCAGCAGCTCGGGCAGCGTATCGGCCACCACAAATAGCGACAGATGGCTTTCTCGTACAAAGCCCTCGTTCACGCCGTGTTTCACCATGGCCAGCAGGGGGTCAAAGAAACCATCCACGTTCAGCAGACCGATGGGTTTGCTATGCACCGACAGCTGCGCCCAGGTCAGCATTTCGAACAGCTCGTCGTAGGTGCCAAAGCCACCCGGCAGCGCAATGAAGCCGCCGGACAGGTCTTCCATCAGCGCCTTGCGCTCGTGCATGGTTTGCGTGACATGCAGCTCGGACAAACCATGGTGCGCAACTTCCTTTTCTTTCAGAAAGCCGGGAATCACGCCCACCACACGGCCACCGGCGGCCAGCGCCGCGTCGGCAGCCTCGCCCATCAGGCCGATATTGCCGCCACCATAAACCAGGGTAATGGCGCGGGCCGCCAGGGTGCGGCCCAGCTCTTGCGCAGCGTGGGTGTAGGCAGCGCGGGTACCGCTATTGGAACCGCAGAACAGACAAACAGACTGGATGCTCATGAGATGCTTTCTATCGGGCCGCCTGCCGGCAGCCCAGTCATTACAGTACGGCTTGCGGGTAGGCGCCCAGCACTTTGACAAAAGATGTGCGCTCGCCCAGGCCTTTCAATGCCTGCGCGATATTGTCGCTGCTGTGGTGGCCTTCCATATCGATAAAGAACACGTAGTCCCACAGCCCGGCACGCGACGGGCGTGACTCGAACTTGGTCATGGACACACCGTTGGCCGCCAAGGGTTCCAGCAGCGAGTGCACCGCGCCTGGGCGGTTTGGCGCCGAGACAATAATGGAGGTTTTGTCCTGCGCGGTCTGCCCCACTTCCTGATGGCCCAGCACCAGGAAACGCGTGGTGTTGTTGGGCTCGTCTTCGATGTTCTCGGCCAGCTTGGCCAGGCTGTAGCGCTCGGCAGCGGCCTGGCCGGCGATGGCGGCGCAGTCGGCGTCTTCTGCGGCCAACCTGGCGGCTTCGGCATTACTGGCCACCGAAATGCGCTCTACGTTGGCCGGCAGGTTTTTGTTCAGCCATTCATGGCACTGCGCCAGTGCCTGGGCGTGGGCGTACACGCGACGGATACCGTCCATGGCCGGGGTTTTGCGCAGTAGGTGGTGGTGGATGCGCAGTACTACTTCGCCACAAATCTTCAGCGGGGTGCTCACCATCAAGTCCAGCGTGCGGCCAACTGCGCCTTCGGTGGAGTTTTCTACCGGTGCCACCACGTAGTCCAGCTGGCGCGACTCTACCAGGCGGAAAGCCTCGTCGATGGACGCACAGGCCACGGTGCGGGCAGCGTGGCCGAAATGCTTGAGCGTGGCCAGCTGGGTAAAGCTGCCCTCCGGCCCCAGGTAGGCAATGGACAACGGCTTTTCCAGCGCCAGGCATTCCGACATGATTTCACGGAACAGGCGCGCTACCGACTCGCCTGGCAGCGGGCCCGGATTCAGCGCCTTGATGCGGCGCAGCACCTGCGCTTCGCGCTCGGGGCGATAGATAATGCCGCCGCCCTTGATTTCGCCGATGTCACGCGCGTGCTGCGCGCGCTGGTTGAGAAGATGCAGGATGTCGACGTCGATCTGGTCGATAGCGTCACGATGGAGCTTGAGGAGGTCTTCAGACACGATTCAGAGGTCTTTCAGGATGACAAATTGGCCTTTTCCGATAGGATAAGTTTCCGCGAGATAGCCATGCGTCGCAAGCACTGCCGCAATAAAATCCGCGCACTCAGCCGCATGCGACAGAGCATTATCCATCACCACCAGCCCGCCCGGCGCCAGAATACGGGTAATTTCCGGCCAATAACCTTGATATCTTGCGCGATCGGCGTCCAGAAACAGCAAATCCACCGACTCGTCGTTAGCGTCGGCCAGCAGGGAAAACGCATCGCCAGTACGCAGGCTCACCACATCGTGCAGACCAAAAGCATCCAACGTGGCACGCGCCAGCGCGGTTTTGTGTGCCGAGCTATCCACGGTGAGCACCCTGCCCTTGTGGGCCTTTGCGGCCAACCCTAGCCACACGGTAGAAAACCCGTTACTGGTGCCGATTTCCATTACGGTGCGCGCACGGCGGCTGCGCGATAGCTGATAGAGGAATTTGCCGGTATCCGGCGTGATATTCAGGCGCTTTTCGCGCCGCTCGCTATGGCTGGCGTCAAAGTGCTCGCCCTCCTGCCATAGTTGCTGCAAGCGTTGCAGTATCGATGGTGTCAGCATGGCCCGCCCCTTTCATTAAGCATACCTGCCTAGTGTAAGGGTAAAGCCACGGCGGCGCAGCGCCATCAGAAGCAACTGGCGATGGTATTGCCCAGTCCCACGATAAAACCAGGCCGGCCATAAGCCCACAAGCCCAGCGACAGCACCGCGAGCAGGCCTGCGGCCAACAGCAGCTTCATGCCTGCGCCCCTGCCGTGGCTACCGGCACTTCTTTTACCGGCAGGTTGGCCGCAGCGGCCATCAGCCCCAGCGCAATAGCCATGCCCCACACAATGTCGTAGCTGCCGGTACGGTCATAAATCAGCCCGCCCAGCCACACACCCAGAAAGCTACCCACCTGGTGCGAGAAAAACACCGCTCCCGACAGCATGCCCAGATTGCGCACGCCAAACAGGCTGACAATCACGCCGTTGGTCAGCGGCACGGTAGACAGCCACAAAAAGCCGATGGCCGCGGCAAACAGCCCCACCGATACACTGGAAAGCGGGGCCAGCAGAAAGGCCACAATCACCACGCTACGGGCAAAGTAGATACCTGCCAGCAAATACGGTTTGGGATAGCGCCCGCCCAGCTTGCCCGCAGTATAGGTGCCTCCGATATTGAACAGGCCGATCAACGCCAGCGCCATACTGGCTACGCCGCCAGCCAGGCCGTGGTCGCGCAGATAGGCGGGCAGGTGCACACCGATAAACACCACCTGGAAACCACAAACGAAATAGCCGGCCATCAGTAAACGGAAAGAGCGCTGCTGCCAGGCCTGGGCAAACGACGCCACCATGCCCTGCCAGATGCTACCGGTGGCCGCCGGCACCGGCGGTGCATTGCGGTAGGCACGCGCCATGGGGGCGGCCAGCGGTAAAAGTGCTGCCGCCATGCCGGCCAGAATCAGCAAGGCCGGCACCCAACCCAGGCTATCGATCAAGCCACGCTCGATGGGCACCATCATGAACTGGCCAAAGGAGCCGGCAGCAGCAGTGATACCCATGGCGCTGGAACGCAGCGCGTCCGGCACGGCGCGCACGATCACGCAAAACACCACGCTATAGGTGGTACACGATAGCGCCAGCCCCAGCAGCAGGCCGGCCGAGCCGGACAGCAGCCAGCCGGTGCTGGATACCGTCATCAGCACCAGACCCAGCACGTACAGCAAACCACCGGCCAACAGCACTTTGCCCGGCCCGTGGCGGTCGGCAAAGGCACCGGCAAACGGCTGGGTAGCCCCCCACACCAGGTTCTGCAGACCCAGCGCCAGCGCGAAGGTTTCGCGCGTCCAGCCAAACGCCTGCGTCATCGGCGGCAGAAAAAAGCCGAAACCATGGCGCACGCCCATGCTGATGGACACGATCGCCCCCGCAGCCAGCAACAACAGGGTAAGTGGGGGCAAGGTACGCATGGGTTTTCTCCGCAAAGGTAGCTTGCATCATGCGGCAAAATGCCGCAGCAAAGCCAGCTGCCTGGCGTAAACAGTCTAGTCTGCCAGGCGAACAGCGCTGGCCATGGCAAACAAAAACCCCCTCCAGCCAGGAAGGGGTTTGGTTACTACCGCCGCACGCCGTCGCGGCCAACCTGCACCGATCAGCCGTGCTGGCGGGCAAAGTCCAGCATAAAGTGCACCAGCGCCTTCACGCCTTCGATAGGCATGGCGTTGTAAATGGACGCGCGCATGCCGCCTACCGAGCGGTGGCCTTTGAGCTGCACCAGGCCATTTTTCTTGGCTTCGGACAGGAACAGGTCTTCCAGCGCCTCGTCTTTCAGGCGGAATACCACGTTCATCTTCGAGCGGTACGGTGCGTCGATATGGCTGTAGTAGAAACCGTTACTGCTGTCGATTGCGTGGTACAGCAGGCCGGCTTTCTCTTCGTTACGCGCCGCCATGCCCTTGATGCCGCCCTGTGTTTTCAGCCATTTGAACACCAGGCCTGCGATATAGATCGGGTAAGTGGCCGGGGTGTTGTACATGGAGTCAGCGTCGGCGTGCACCTGGTAGTTCAGCATGGTAGGCGTTTGCGGCTGGGCGCGGCCCAGCAGGTCTTCGCGTACGATCACCACGGTCAGGCCGGACGGGCCGATGTTTTTCTGCGCACCGGCGTAGATCAGGCCGAACTTGGATACATCGATCTCGCGCGACAGAAAGTCGGACGACATGTCGCACACCAGCGGCACGCTGCCGGTATCGGGAATGGCGCTGTATTGCAGGCCGCCGATGGTTTCGTTGGAGGTGTAATGGAAGTACGCGGCGTCGGCGCGGCACTGCCAGGTATCGACCGCCGGCACGGTAGCGTAGTGGCGGTCGGCACTGCTGGCCACCACGTTGACGCTGGTATAGCGCTTGGCTTCTTTTACTGCCAGGCGCGACCAGTGGCCGGTATCCAGCACGTCGATCACGCCATCGGCCGGCGCCAGGTTCAATGGCACCATGGAAAACTGCTGCGACGCACCGCCCTGCATGAACAGCACCTTGTAGCCGGCGGGGATCTGCAGCAGCTCGCGCAGGTCTTGTTCGGCGTCGTGGATGATTTCCATGAACTCTTTGCCGCGGTGGCTCATTTCCATCACCGACATGCCGGAGCCGTGCCAGTCCAGCAACTCGGCTTGTGCCGTGGCCAGCACTTCGTGCGGCAGTACGGCGGGGCCAGCAGAAAAGTTGTACACCTTTGCCATGTCAGACCTCTGTCTCTTTGTCTCTGATAATGAAAAAGCCACGCGCGCAGCGTGGCTTGAGTGTCTAGCTGCCGGTGCTGAGCAGAAAGTGTGCCCGCGCCACCGCTACCGGTTTCTTACGATCTTCCTGCCACGCCTCGATCAGCACATGCGCCACGCGCTTGCCCTGCTTGGTGATCTCGCACTGGGCGTGCAGCGTCTGGGCCTTGCCCGAGCGCAGGTAATCCAGCGAGAAATCAACGATTTTCGGCGCTTCCAGCGATTCGCGATTCCACATCAGGTGCAGTAGCGCGGCGTTTTCCAGGAAGCCACCGATCAGGCCACCGTGCAGCGCCGGCAAGGTGGTGTTGCCGACATTACGCTCGTAAAACGGCAGCGAGAACAGCAGCTCGCCATTGGCGTCTTCGCCGCACTCCACGCCCATCAGGCGGGCGTAAGGCACGGCAGCAATCACCTCGGCAAAACGCTTTTCGTCACGCAGGCGGTCGAAGGTTTCCATGAAGTCGCTCATGGCTTGTCCTCCACCTGCAGCATCGGTTTGGGGTTGGAGCCGCGCATGAAAGTGGCCACGCCATGGGCAATCGGGTCATCTGGTGAATCGTGATAGCACACGGCACGGGTAAATGCGATCTGGCTGGCCATGCGGTAGCACTCCGCGGTGCAGTAGATGGCTTTGCCGGGCGTGGCTGCTTTCAGGTAATCGATGCGCAGGTCCAGCGTGGCGATGGTTTCGTAGTCGTGCATATTGGCCGCCACCGATACCGCGCTGGTGGTGTCAACGATGGAGGTAATCACCCCGCCGTGCACCACGCCGCTTGCCGGGTTGCCCACCAGGTCTTCACGCCAGTCCACTTTCAGTGTTGGCTTGCGGCCAACGGTACCCAGGTATTCAAAACCCAGGGTGCGGCAATGCGGCAAGCTGACAAACAGCTCGCCCATTGCCTTCAGCACCTCGGGGTTGGCCGCATCGGCATGACTCATTCAGCCGCGCCCTCGCCTGCTTCGGCTGCTGGCGCTGCACTGTCGTCTGCTGCCAGCTCGGCATCCACGTCAGCCTCGCTGCTGTCTTCGCTCTCGGCTACTTTTACCAGGCACACCAGCTTTTCGCCGTCATCCAGGTTGATCAGACGCACGCCCTGGGCAGAGCGGCCGGTTTCGCGGATCTGGTCTACCTTGGTACGAATCAGCACGCCGCCGGTGGTAATCAGCATCACGTCGTCGCTGTCTTCCACCAGGCTGGCCGACACCAGGCCCAGGCCGGTCTTGTCGGTGAGGTCCATGGCGATGACACCCTGGGTACCGCGGCTGGTCTGGCGGAACTCACCCACGCGGGTACGCTTGCCGTAGCCGCCATCGCTGGCGGTGAGCACCTGTTGCTCGTCGCTATTGGCGACCAGCAGCGAGATGACCTGCTGGCCGTCGGCCAGCATCATGCCGCGCACGCCACCAGCAGTACGGCCCATGGCTCGTACATTGGCCTCGTCAAAGCGCACGGCCTTGCCGGCGTTGCTGAACAGCATGACCTGGTCGCTACCGCTGGTCAGCGCCACACCCACCAGAGTGTCGCCTTCGTCCAGTTTCACCGCGATGATACCGGCGGTACGCGGGCGGCTAAACGCCTCCAGCGGGGTTTTCTTCACGGTGCCGTTGCCGGTGCACATGAAGACGAACGGGCCTTCCACCTTGTCGCTTACCTCGGCGTCGTCGTCCAGCTCCGGCTCGTTACCGGTAAAGGCTTTCACTGGCAGCATGGCGCTGATCTTCTCGCCGTCCTGCAGCGGCAGCACGTTGACGATAGGCTTGCCACGGCTGGTACGGCCGCCTTGCGGCATGTTGTACACCTTGATCCAGTAGCAGCGGCCAAAGCTGGAGAAGCACAGCACGTAGTCGTGGGTGTTGGCCACGAACAGGGTGTTGATGAAATCGTCGTCCTTGGTAGCCGCAGCCTGCTTGCCACGGCCGCCACGGCGCTGCGCCTGGTAGTCGCCCACCGGCTGCGCTTTCAGGTAGCCGGTATGCGACAGGGTAACCACCATTTCCTGCGGGGTGATCAGGTCTTCGATATTGATGTCACCGCCGAACGGCTCGATCTCGGAGCGGCGTTTGTCGCCGTATTGCAGGCGGATCGCAGTCAGCTCGTCATGGATGATCTGGTTGATGCGTTCCGGGCGCGCCAGGATATCAATCAGGTCGAGGATGGTTTCCATGATCTCGCGGTACTCGCCCACGATCTTGTCCTGCTCCAGGCCGGTCAGGCGTTGCAGACGCAGGTCCAGAATGGCCTGTGCCTGAGCTTCGGACAGGTAGTAGCCGTCTTCGTGCAGACCCAGGTTGGCCGCCAGGCCTTCCGGGCGCGCCTGGCTTTGGTCTACGCGAGCCAGCATGCCTTCCACCAACTCGGAGCGCCACGCGCGGCCCAGCAGGGCTGCCTTGGCTTGCGGCGGTGCTTCGGATGCTTTGATCAGCGCAATGATCTCGTCCACATTGGACAGCGCCACGGCCAGGCCTTCCAGGATATGGCCGCGCTCGCGCGCTTTGCGCAGCTCGAAAATGGTACGGCGCGTGACCACTTCGCGGCGGTGGCGCAGGAATTCGTCAATGATCTGTTTCAGGTTCAGCAGGCGCGGCTGGCCATCTACCAGCGCCACCATATTGATACCGAAGCTGTCCTGCAGCTGGGTGAGCTTGTACAGATGATTCAGCACGACCTCGGGCATCTCACCGCGTTTGAGCTCGATCACCACGCGCATGCCGGATTTATCCGATTCGTCGCGCAGGTCGGAAATGCCTTCGATCAGCTTCTCGCGTACCAGCTCGCTGATGCGCTCCAGCAGACGAGCCTTGTTCACCTGGTACGGAATCTCGTCCACGATGATGGCCTGGCGGTCGCCCTTGCCGATGTCTTCAAAATGCACACGGGCGCGCATGATGGCGCGGCCACGGCCGGTACGGTAGGCTTCCTTGATGCCGGCGGTACCGTAGATGATGCCGGCGGTGGGGAAATCCGGCGCCGGGATGATGTCGATCAGCTCGTCGATGGTCATCTCGCTGTTGGCCAGCAAAGCCAGGCAGCCGTCGATGACTTCGCTGATGTTGTGCGGCGGAATATTGGTCGCCATGCCCACCGCAATACCCGAGCTGCCGTTAATCAGCAGGTTCGGGATGCGTGCAGGCAGGATCAGCGGTTCGTGCTCGGAGCCGTCATAGTTGGGCCCGAAGTCAACGGTTTCCTTGTCGATATCAGCCAGCAGCTCGTGCGCAATGCGCGCCATGCGGATTTCGGTATAACGCATCGCGGCGGCGTTATCCCCATCCACAGAACCAAAGTTACCCTGGCCGTCTACCAGCGGGTAGCGCAGGCTGAAATCCTGCGCCATGCGCACGATGGTGTCGTACACCGCGCTGTCGCCGTGCGGGTGGTATTTACCGATCACATCACCCACGATACGGGCAGACTTCTTGTAGGCACGGTTCCAGTCGTTCGACAGTTCGTGCATGGCAAACAGCACGCGGCGGTGTACCGGCTTCAGGCCGTCGCGCACGTCCGGCAGGGCACGGCCCACGATGACGCTCATGGCGTAATCGAGATAAGAACGACGCATCTCCTCTTCGAGGCTGATGGGAAGCGTTTCCTTGGCAAAAAGCTGGTCGGTCATGGAAATCCGTATCAGAGGCAAAAAATATCGCCCATTCTACCACAAACCCATGTCCGGCAAGCCCTGCCGGTGTGCTGCCGGCTTGCAAAAATAGCGCAAGTGCTTTTTGCCTCACATCGCGCCGGCCCCACCATGCAAAAGCCCCCTGGCCTAGGCAACAGGGGGCTCTCACCAGGCAGGCAAGGATTAACGCGTGCCAATGTGCAGCTTTTTCTCCAGGCGGGAAATGCCCCACGCCATCAGCATGGTCAACGCCAGGTAGATGAACGAAATTGTGAGATACGGCTCCCAGTAGCGCGAATACACGCCCGCCACGGTTCGCGCGGCATAAGCCAGTTCGGCCAGGCCGATAGCCGACACCAGCGAGCTGTCTTTCAGCAGCATGATGGCCTCGTTACCCAGCGGTGGCAGCATGCGGCGAAAGGCCTGCGGCACAATAACGAACTTCATGGTCTGGCCGTAGCTCAGGCCGAGCGAGCGTGCTGCCTCCATCTGCCCCCGGTCGATAGATTGAATACCGGCACGGAAGATTTCGGTAATGTAGGCACCGGCATTCAGCGTAAGCGCCACCAGGCCGGACAGGAATGCCCCATAGTTCTGACGCAACTCGCGTGCCAGATCACCATCGATCAGCATGCCATCCACAGGGTGGATCAGCATGGGCATCAGCGCAAAGTGCACCAGCAAAATCTGTACAAATAGCGGCGTACCGCGAAAGAAAGCCACATAGGCGGCAGACGGCCAGCGCACGCCAAACTTCAACACATACTTGGCGGCACCGTGCTTGGCCTCGGCCAGACGCGCCATCCCCATAAACAGACCAATCAGCGTACCCAGCACCACGGCAATGAGGGTAATACCTACAGTCATCTTCACACCCTCGACAAACAAAGGTGCGTATTCGGCAATCATGCCCCAACGGAAATCCATGCTCTGCTCCCGGCTTTTATAAAAAGAAAACGGCGGTTCTGCGCACAGAGCCGCCGCTGCCCGTTATGTTATTTGGCGCCGAAGTATTTATTGAAAATCTGGTCGTACGTTCCGTCAGACTTGATAGCCTTCAAACCGGCGTTGACTTTGCCCAGTAGCTCGGCATTGCCTTTTTTCACAGCAAAACCGTAAAACTCCGGCGCAAAGCTCTTGGTGTCTTCTACGGTGGAAACACCGTTTTGCGGGTTGTTTTTCACGTAGTTGATCACCACGCCGTTATCACCCACCGCTGCATCCACACCACCGGTTTCCAGCTCTTTCAGGGCCAGCGGCATATTCTCGAAGCGCTTGATGTTCGGGTTGGTTTTGCCCAGCAGCTTTTGCACCACCTCATCACCGGTCGTACCAGTCTGCACAGCCACCTTCTTGTTTTTCAGATCCTGGAAGGTTTTGACGTCTGATACGCCTTTGGCCACAGCAATCAACTGACGCGCCTCAAAGTACGGATCGGAAAAATCCATGCTCTGCTTGCGCTCATCGGTAATGGTGATAGCGGAAGACAGAATATCGCGATCGCCCTGCTGCAGGCCGGCGAAAATGCCTTCCCACGGGGTGTTCACGAACTTCACTTTGAAGCCGCCCTTGGCTGCCACGGCAGACAGCACCTCGACATCAAAGCCGACAATCTCGCTCTTGTCGTTCTGGAACTCAAACGGCGCATAGCTGGCATCGGTGCCTACTACGTACTCTTTGACATCCCCCCCGGTTGCCGACGCTTCTGCCACCGGAGCCGAAGCTCCAGCCGCTTCCGGCGCTTTCTGGCCGCAACCAGTCAAGGCAAAAGCAGACAACAGCATACCCGCCAGCAATGTTCTTCTCGTTTGTTTCATCCCTAATCTCCTTGTTTTCCTGCGCTGAACCCATTTCCTTTTGGGATTGGGCTGCGTGCTAATATAGCAACCCCATACTGGCGCTACAATGCGAATAACCCCCGGGCCAACTGAACAGAATCATTCAAATGCAATTAACCCGCACCATTGCTTCCATCCTCATCGCTGCCGTGGCATTTTCTGCCACCCCGAGCTTCGCAGAGGGTGAAGACGCCCCGCTTCCGGGCGATTTCCAGCCGGCACCACTACCCAAGCCACCCAAAGCCAAGCCGCTGAACCTGCCACCGGTCACCCCCGCGCCAAGCGCCGAAAAAGGTAACGAGCCCCGCCCAAGCCAAGCCAGCCGTACAAAACCGGCAAAACAGGCCAAGGCCAGCAACAGGAAAGCCAGCAAAAACAAGCAGCAAGCCAGCAAGCCAGCCAATAAAGCACGCAAGGCCACGCAAACCCCTCGCGCCCAGAAACCTGGCAAGCAGCGCGCGCAGGCAAGCCGAACTGCGGTAAAACGCCAGCAAGCCACCCCGCGCAGCCAATCCAAAGTGCGGCAAACGGCACGTAGCAAAAAAGCAACGCTACTGAAACCGAAAGCCGTGCGCGAAGCGAAACGGCAGAAAACCCGCACAAATGCCCGCGCGCAAAAAGCGACCAACCGCAAGGCACAAACCAGCAAAAAAGCGGTAAGACACGGCAAGACTGCAAAAAACACCAAACAGCATCTTGCCAAGCATAAAAAGTGACGGCATAATTCGCCTTCTTCGCCGGTGTAGCTCAGTTGGTAGAGCAGCTGACTTGTAATCAGAAGGTCGAGGGTTCGACTCCTTTCTCCGGCACCAGATAAAACAAAAGCCCCGCACAACAGTGCGGGGCTTTTGTCATTGCGGCCGCTACCATAACGCCACTTCACAGCAAAGCGCCCCGCCAAAGCGGGGCGTTGCCACATGCGGCCAAGCTTGCGGCTCAGGCTTCCAGCGCCTCGCCCTCTTGCTGCAGGCGCCACATCTCAGCGTAACGCCCGCCCTGCACCAGCAGCTCGCGGTGGGTACCGCGCTCGATAATACGCCCGCCATCCATCACCAGAATGCAATCCGCCTCGGCAATGGTAGACAGCCGGTGCGCAATGATCAGCGTGGTACGGTTGGCCGCAATGCTGAGCAGCTCGGCCTGGATGGCTTTCTCGGTGCGCGAATCCAGCGCGCTGGTAGCCTCGTCAAAAATCAGCACCGGCGGGTTTTTCAGGATGGTGCGGGCGATAGCCACGCGCTGCTTTTCGCCACCGGAGAGCTTGAGGCCGCGCTCACCCACAGTGGTGTCGTAGCCGTCGGGCAGCCCCATCACAAAGTCGTGGATATGCGCCGAACGGGCGGCCTCGATCACCTCTTCCCGCGTGGCATCGGGGCGACCATAGGCAATGTTGTAGTAGATGCTGTCATTAAACAGCACCGTGTCTTGCGGCACGATGCCGATATGCGCGCGCAAGCTGTCCTGGCTGAGCTCGCGGATATCCGTGCCGTTAAAGCAGATCGCCCCGCTGCTGACGTCGTAAAAGCGGAACAGCAGGCGCGACAGCGTGGACTTGCCCGCGCCGCTGGCCCCCACCACCGCCACGGTGTGGCCGGCAGGGATGTCAAAACTGACGTCGTGCAAAATGGTGCGCTTGGCGTCGTAGCCAAAGCCTACACCATCAAAACGGATCGCCACATCCCGGCTGGCCAGCGGCTGCGCCGTCGGGCGATCGACTACCTCGGCACCCACATTCAGCAGGGTGAACATGCGCTCCATATCCGCCAGCGAATGGCGGATTTCGCGGTAAACAAAGCCCAGAAAATGCAGCGGGGCCCACAGCTGGGTAATAAAGGTGGCCACCAGCACCACATCCCCTACCGTCATCTCGCCCTGGTTTACGCCGCGTGCGGCCAACCACATGATCAGCGTCACGCCGGTGGCAATGATCACGCCCTGACCGGCATTCAGGAACGATAGCGATACCTGGTTCTTGATGGCGGACTGCTCCCACGACGCCAGATTGCCATCATAGCGGCGGGTTTCGTAGCCTTCGTTGCCAAAATACTTGACCGTTTCGTAGTTGATCAGCGCATCGATGGCCTTGCTGTTGGCCTTGGAATCCAGGTCGTTCATGCTGCGGCGGAACACCGTGCGCCACTCGGTAATCACCAGGGTAAACACGATATAGATGGCAATGGTGGCGAAGGTCACCACGGCAAACCAGGCATTGTAACGATGCAGCAGAATACCGATCACCAGCCCGATTTCCACCAGCGTGGGCAGGATGTTGAACACGGTAAAGTTCAGCAAAAAGCCGATGCCCTTGGTGCCGCGTTCGATATCACGGCTCATACCGCCCGTCTGGCGCTCCAGGTGAAAGCGCAGGCTCAGGCGGAACAGGTGTGAAAACACCTCGCGCGCCACCGTGCGCACCGCCCCCTGCACCACGCGGGCAAAAATGGCATCGCGCAGCTCGCCCAGCACGCTGGACAGCAGCCGCGCCAGACCATAGCCCGCCAAAGCCAGCAGCGGCACCACCGCCATGGTGGCCGGCAGCGACAGCTGGTCCACGATATCTTTCAGGTACAGCGGCGTGGTCACACCCGCCACCTTGGCCGCAATCAGGCAGGCCAGCGCCAGCAGCACGCGCAGCTTGAAACGCCACAGGTACGGCAGCAGGGTCTTCAGGGTTTTCAGGTCGTTACGGTCGGTCGGCGGCGGGGTATTGCCGTGGGCAAAATGACGCATGCAGGCTTTCGGTGAGAGCTGTGCCGCTTAATGCAGCACGCGCGGGGCGATCAGGTGGAATTCGGGAATCTCGGCGTCAAAGGCCTGGCCATCGTCAGCTTCCATCTGGTAGCTGCCGCGCATGGTGCCATAGGGGGTAGTCAGCGCCGAGCCGCTGGTATAGGTGTAACTTTCGCCCGGCTGCAGGTGCGGGTGCTCGCCCACCACCCCCATGCCACGCACTTCCTGCACCTTGCCATTGGCGTCGGTAATCACCCAGTGGCGCGACAGCAGCCTGGCCGGCTGCTCGCCCGTGTTCTTGAGGGTAATGCGATAAGCAAAGGCGTAGCGGTCAGACTCCACGCTGGAATGCTGCTCCTGGTACATAACCTCGGCCGATACGGTGATATGGTATTTCTGGCTCACGATAAGTCCTTTGATGCCGGTGGCCAACTACTGGCCACCACAGCGCAATACGAAGGCTAATTGTACGCCACGCATCGCGCCGGCGGGGGCGATCGCTTACAATGGCGCCCATTTCCAGCCCTGCCCACGATACCGCCATGAGCCAATTCCGTATTGCACCGTCCATCCTGTCTGCCGACTTTGCCCGCCTGGGCGAGGAAGTGCGCAATGTCATCGCCGCCGGCGCCGACATCATCCACTTCGACGTGATGGACAACCACTACGTACCCAACCTCACCATGGGCCCGATGTTCTGCGAAGCCATTCGCCCGCACAGCAGCGCCCCTATCGACGTGCACCTGATGGTGAAACCGGTAGACGCGCTGGCTGCCGCCTTCGCCAAAGCTGGTGCCGATATCATCACCTTCCACCCAGAAGGCTCCGAGCACATTGACCGCACGCTGGGCCTGATCAAGGAAGCCGGCTGTAAAGCCGGCCTGGTGTTCAACCCGGCCACGCCGCTGAGCTACCTGGACCACGTGATGGACAAGATCGACATGGTGCTGATCATGTCGGTGAACCCCGGCTTTGGCGGCCAGAAATTCATCCCGCACGCGCTGGAAAAAGTACGCGCCGCACGCCAGCGCATCGATGAATACACCGCCAAACACGGCGGCGAGATCTGGCTGGAAGTGGACGGCGGCGTGAAAGTGGACAATATCGCCCAGATCGCTGCCGCCGGTGCCGACACCTTCGTGGCCGGCAGCGCCATCTACAACACGCCAGACTACAAAGCCACCATCGACGCCATGCGCGCCGAGCTGGCCAAGGTTGGCCGCGCGTGAACGGCTACGTCGTCACCGGCGCCTCGCGCGGGCTGGGCGCCGCGCTGGTGGCGCAGCTGCTGGCCGACGGTGGCCGCGTGGTGGCGATCGCGCGTGACTGCAGCACGCTGCCGGCGCACCCGCAGCTGGCCACCATCGACGCCGACCTGGCCGACAGCCAGCTGCTGCCACTGCTGGCCGAACGCGCGCTGGCGCAGCTGGCCGGCTGCAGCAGCCTGACGCTGATCAACAACGCCGGCACCGTGCAGCCCATCGCCGGCGTCGGCAGCTTTGCCGACGGCGTGGCCGAGCAGGCGCTGGCGCTGAATCTCACCGCGCCCATCGTGCTGTGCAACGCCTTTGTGGCACACAGCACCGGTTTTGCCGGGGTGCGACGCGTGCTGAACATTTCGTCGGGCGCTGCGGCCAACCCTTACCCGGGCTGGGCGGTGTACTGCGCCAGCAAGGCCGGGCTGGACCACTTCACGCGCACCCTGGCGCTAGAACAGCAAGCTGCGGCCAACCCGGTGCTGGCGGTGTCGCTGTACCCCGGCGTGGTGGATACCGGCATGCAGGGCGAGATCCGCGCCGCCGACCCGGCGCACTTCCCCAACCTGCCGCGCTTTACCGCGCTGAAGGCCGAAGACCAGCTGACCCAGCCGGCCGACTGCGCCGCGGCTATTTGCCGCTACCTGCATGGCAGCAAATTCGGCCAGCAGGCTGTAGCAGATATCCGGCTGCTGTAGACAGCACGGACGCGCACAAAAAAAGCCGCTCATCGAGCGGCTTTTTCGTACCCACAGCGGCTTAGTTCAGCTTTTTAGCCTGAGGCTTGCGTGGCTTGGCCTTCGCCTTGGCTTTGGGCGGTACCGGCGCGGCTTCGGCTGGCGCGGCTGCCTCTGCAGCGTCTACTTCTGGCTCGGCAGATTCAACAGACTCTTCATCCTCTGCTTTGCCAGTAATACGGGAAAACCACGACGGCGCCTTGAGCTCGTCCAGCGTCAGCACGTTGGCCGCAGTGGGCAGCACGGTAAATACCGGCTGGCCATGATTACGCATGGCCATCTGGGTACGCAGGGTCACGCTGAAATCCTTGAGCTTGGGTACACGCAAGGTACGCTGCTCTTCCATGGCCAGCAGCTTGGCATGGCTATCCACCAGCAGCTCGGTCTGGCTTTCGGATGTCATCTTGCCTTGCGTCTGGGCGACCTCTTCAGCCAGCTTGTCGGCAAATGCCTGTACCTCTTGGCTGGCGCTATAGCGCTTCACGCGGGCGGCCACTTCTTGCAGCATGACGCGGCCCAGCTGTGCATCGGCAGCCGGGTCCAGCGTGAGGCGAATGCGGTAGCTCACGCCCTTCTGGCGGTCGCTATCGCTCAAAGGCTGGAAAGTGAAGGCTTTCTTGTCTACCGCCGAGTAAGCCGCGCCGATAATCAGCGGCAGGTCGCGCATCACGGCATCTACCGGAATATCCGCCACCTTGTCTTGTGGCGCGTTGAGTTTCAGCAACTTGCCGTGCAGCTGCGGCAGGGCCAAGTCCAGCGCCGAGGCATCTACCCAGGCGGTCAGGGTGTTTAGCTGGAACAGCATGGGTACGCGCACCCAGCTTTCCACATTGGGCCGCGCAAAGCGGAAGGTGGGCACCAGCTCGATGCGGCTGGCCGGCATGTCCACCGCACCGCGCATGTCGAAGCTGAAAGAACGCGCCACGTCTTTTACCAGGTCCGGGTTGGCCAGTCGGCCCAGGCCGGCCGGGATATCCAGATCGCTGATACGCAGGGTACCGTCAAAGTTATAACGGGCGTCCAGGCTGCTGTGCTGCAGGGTATAGATGGCCGCGTCGTCTGCGGTCTTGTTGGCCAGCGGCGACGTTGCGCAGCCGGCCAGCACCAGGCTAGCCGCCAGCGGCAGGGCGATTCGGGTAATAACAGGCATGACACTCTCCCGGGCAGCCACCGCTACCCTTGCTGCAGCCGCGCAGGCCACGCCGCGCGACTCATGACAAAAGAAAGTGCGCATCATAAAGAAGCCACCGCGCGTGCACAAGGCGCAATGGCAGGCATCCTGTACAATGCCGGCTGTTCCTAATTGCCACCCCTGCACTGCCATGAACCTGAAACACATCAAAGCCATCGCCTTCGACCTGGACGGCACCCTGGTGGACTCCATCGCCGACCTGGCCGCCAGCGCCAACGCCATGCGCCAGGCGCTGGGCCTGCCACCACTGGACGCAGAGCGCATCAAAAACCACGTAGGCGACGGCGTCGCCAGCCTGGTGCACCGCGCCATCACCGACGACAAAGACGGCCAGGCTGACGAAGCCTTGTGGGCACAGGGTTTTACGCAATTTATCCAGCACTACCGCGCCAACCTTACCACCCACACCCGCATGTACCCGGGCGTGGCTGAAAGCCTGAACCTGCTGCGCAGCCTGGAGCTGCCGCTGGTGGTGATTACCAACAAATCGCACCGGCTGGCCGCACCGCTGCTGGCCGAGCTGGGTATCGACAGCGCCTTCAGCATGATTCTGGGCGGCGACAGCCTGCCGGAGAAAAAGCCGTCGGCACTGCCACTGCTGCACGCCGCCGCCGTGCTGAACGTGAAACCGCAAGAGATGATCATGGTCGGCGACTCGGAAAACGACATCCTGTGCGCCAACAAGGCCGGCGCGCTGGCGGTAGCGGTAAGCTATGGCTACCGCGATGCGGCCACGCTGGGCGCCGACCTCACCGTAGACAGCCTGGTCGACCTGTTTGCGCTGCTGAAAAAATCGGCCGACCCGCACGCCAACGTGCGCATGTAATGCTGCGCTGCCGCGCCGCCTGTACGGCGGCCGGCTTTTGCGACACAATAGCCCTGCATACCCAACCAACCGATAGCCTGCTTACATCATGAAATTCCTGCCCAATCGTGCCAGCTGGCGATGGCAATGCTAGCCCTCCCCTCGCCGCCCTCCTCAAGACCGCACTGACACCATTGGACACTAGCATGACACCGCAAGCCTTCAACGAGCTGGCCCAGGCCGGCTACAACCGCATCCCCGTTACCCTCGAGCTGTTCGCCGACCTGGACACCCCGCTGTCGGTGTACCTGAAGCTGGCCAACCAGCCCTACTCTTACCTGCTGGAATCGGTGGTAGGTGGCGAGCGCTCCGGCCGCTACTCCTTTATCGGCCTGCCGGCCACCACCCGCATCCGCGTGCAGGGCCACAGCGTGCAGGTGGAATACGGCGACAAAGTCATCGAACGCTACGAAGGCAACCCGCTGACCTTTATCGAAGAATTCAGCCAGCGCTTCAACACCCCGCCTATCGACGGGCTACCGCGCTTTACCGGCGGCCTGGTGGGCTACTTCGGCTACGACACCGTGCGCTACGTGGAGCGCCGCCTGGCAGCCACGCAAAAGCCCGACCCGGTAGGCACGCCCGACATTTTGCTGATGCTGTCCGAAGAGCTGGCGGTAGTAGACAACCTGTCCGGCAAGCTCTACCTGGTGGTATACGCCGACCCGGCCGTGCCCAACGCCCTGCCCAAGGCCAACGCCCGCTTGGCGCAGCTGCGCGCCCGCCTGCGCGACAACGTAGCCATTCCGCTGTCGCTGCCGTCTACCGCCACCACCGCGCAGAGCGAATACGGCGAAGAGGCGTTCAAGCGTGACGTGGCCAACGCCAAAAACTACATCCTGGACGGCGACATCATGCAAGTGGTGCTGGCGCAGCGCATGAGCATGCCGTTTACCGATTCGCCACTGTCGCTGTACCGCGCGCTGCGCAGCCTGAACCCGTCGCCGTACATGTTCTTCTACCACTTCGACGACTTCCACGTGGTAGGTGCCTCGCCGGAGATTCTGGTGCGCCGCGAAAACGATACCGTCACCGTGCGCCCCATCGCTGGCACCCGCCCGCGCGGCAAGACGCGCGAAGAGGATCAGGCACTGGCAGAAGACCTGCTGGCCGACCCGAAAGAAATCGCCGAGCACGTGATGCTGATGGACCTGGGCCGCAACGACGTTGGCCGCGTGGCCGACACCGGCAGCGTGAAGATCACCGACAATATGGTGATCGAGCGCTACTCGCACGTGATGCACATCGTGTCCAGCGTGGAAGGCACAGTAAAACCGGACGTATCCAATATCGACATCCTGAAAGCCACCTTCCCGGCCGGCACGCTGTCCGGTGCGCCCAAGGTGCGGGCGATGGAAATCATCGACGAGTTCGAGCCCACCAAGCGCGGTGTATACGGCGGCGCCGTCGGCTACCTGGGCTTTACCGGCGACATGGACCTGGCCATTGCCATCCGCACCGCGGTGATCAAGAACGAGGTGCTGTACGTGCAGTCCGGCGCGGGCGTGGTGGCCGATTCGGTACCGCAGTCGGAATGGGAAGAAACCCAGAACAAGGCCCGCGCCGTGGTGCGCGCCGCCCAGCTGGTGCAAAGCGGCCTGGACGCCTGAGCAGCCCGCGCTGCGGCCAACCTTTGCCTGCCCGCCATTGGCGGGCTTTTTCATGGCTCAGGCCTCGCCGGCCACCGGCTGCTTGCGCTGCGCTAGCCAGGCCAGCAACTGCGCTGGCGCCATGGGCCGGGCATAGAAAAAGCCTTGTACTTCGTCGCACTGCAACGCGCGCAGCTGGGCCAGCTGGCTGGCGGTTTCCACGCCTTCGGCAATGGTGACAAAGCCCAGCGAACGCGACAGGCTGATGATGGCCTCGATAATGGCCGCCCCACGCGGATCTTTGTCCAGGTCCAGGATAAAGCTGCGGTCTATCTTGAGGCGGTCGATGGGAAAGCGGCGCAGGTAATTCAGCGATGAATAGCCGGTGCCGAAGTCATCGATCGACAAGCGCACGCCCAGCGCATGCAGGCGCTCCATCACCAGCAAGGCATCATCGGGGTTGTCCAGCACCACGCTTTCGGTCAGCTCCAGCTCCAGGCAGCCAGGGGCCACCCCGGCGTCGGCCAGGTATTGCGCCGCCTGCTGCACCAGCCCGGGCTGGCGGAACTGCAGGGCAGACAGGTTGACGGCCACCTGCGGCACCGCCACCCCGGCGGCGTGCCATGCGGCCAACTGGCGCAGCGCTTCTGACATCACCCAGCTGCCCAGTGGTACCACCAGCCCGCTTTCCTCGGCCAGCGGGATGAATTCGCCCGGCGATACCATGCCCAGCGTAGGGTGCTGCCAGCGCACCAGTGCCTCCACCCCCACCAGCTGGCCATCCAGCGTGCACTGTGGCTGGTAGTGCAGCAGCAGCTGGTGGTTATCCAGCGCGCTGCGCAGGTCGGACTCCAGTTTCAGCCGGCTGACCGTGCGCTGCTGCATGTGCTGGGCAAAGAAACGGAAGGTATTGCGCCCCTCATCTTTGGCCCGGTACATGGCGGCATCGGCACAGCGCAGCAGCGCCTCCAGCGTATCGCCATCGGCAGGTGCCATGGCAATGCCGATGGATGGCGTCACCACCATATCGTAACCGGCAATCCGGTACGGCTGCCCCAGGGTATCCAGCACGCGCTCGGCCCAGTGCGCGGCCTCCGGCCCGGTGGTTTCCGGCAGCAGCACAATAAACTCGTCGCCGCCCAGACGCGACAGCGTATCGCGCTCGCGCACGCAGCTGGCCAGCCTGCGGCCAACCTCCAGCAGTAGCTGGTCGCCTATGCTGTGGCCCAGGGTATCGTTGATGTTCTTGAAGCGGTCCAGGTCGATAAACATCAGCGCCAGTGTGTTGCCATGGGTGCGCATACCCGCCAGCGCCAGGCCGGCATGGTCGCCCAGCAGGGCACGGTTGGCCAGGCCGGTCAGGCTGTCGTAATAGGCCAGGCGGCGAATATAGGCTTCCGACTCTTTCTGGCTGCTGATATCGCTGAAAACACTGATGTAATGGCTGATCTGGCCGTCTTCTCCACGCACGCTGGAAATGGACTGCCACTCGGGAAACACACTGCCATCCTTGCGCCGGTTCCAGATCTCGCCCTGCCAGTAGCCGTAGGTATCGATGTCTTGCCACATGCGCTGGTAGAACACGTCATCCTGGCGGCCCGATGACAGCAGGCTGGGGCGCAAGCCGCGCACATCGTCCAGGCTGTAGCCGGTAATGCGCGTAAACGCCGAATTGACCTCTACGATGTGCTGCTGGCCGTCGGTAATGAAGATACCGTTATGTGTGGCGGCCATGACTCTTGCCCACAAGGCCAGCGCCTCTTCATCGCGGCGGCGCTGGGTGATGTCGCGCGACACCATGATGCAGGTTTCGCTACCGTTGGCCGCTACCTTGCGGGCCGCCGACAGCTCGAAGCGATGCGGGCCATCGGGCAATACCAGCGTGATTTGCTTGCCTGCCGATTCACCGTGACACAGCGCCTCGACAATCACGCTTTGTATGATGGCTGCCTGCGCCGCCGGCATGGCCTCGTGCACATGCTTGCCCAACAGGTATTCGCGCGGTGACACCAGTTTGTCGCTGGCAGTATGCGACCACACTTGCAGGTAGCACCCGTCGGCGCTCAATTCAAACAGCAGGTCGGGAATGGCCTGCAACAACGCCTGCTGCTCTTTGGCCAGGTTAGTGGCGCTGCGCTCGCGTTCGGCCAGCTCGCCCAGGGTATGCTGCAGCTGCCGCTGCATGGTATTGAAGGCCTCGCACACAGCCCGCGTTTCGCTAACCCCCTGCAAAGGCAGCGCAGGGGCGTGGCCCTGCTGCGCCAGCTGCAAGGCTGCCGCCTGCAAATTGGCCAGCGGGCGGGCCACGTACAGCCATACCAGCAAATACAACACCAGCAGCAGGCAACACAGCATGACGCAAGGCAGTACAAAGCTTTGCTGCAGCTTGCTGCGCTCCAGGGCCAGCTGCGGCCCCAGGTCGTAGGCCAACAAAACCAGGCCTTTGCGCGCACCACGCAGCTCTTGCTCCTCCTGGTCCGGCACCGACACCGCCAGATACAGGTATTGCTTGTCGTAATCGGGGTGCAGGATGGCCAGGCTATGCTGCCAGGCCTGCTGTAACAGCCCGGCGGGCAGGCCTGGCAGGGTATCGATACTGCGGCCAACGTCTTGCTGCTTCATCGCATGCGCAATCAGCCCGCGGCTATTGGCCACCACCGCTTGCGCCAGACGGGCATCGGTGGCCAATAGCATCAGTTCTTCATTCACACGCAAGGGGCCGGACAAGGCCAGCTCCTGCAGCAAATGGTAGGCATCCTTCTGCGCCACCAGGCTCACATCGCGGAAGGCTTGCTGCCTGCGGCCCTGCTCGGCCACACCATAAGCACCGGCCAGGGTAAGCAGCAAAAAGAATAGCACCACCAAGGGCAGCAGGCTTTTCAGGGAAAAGCGCATTACGCCCCCCTTTCCACGAAATCTGCCACGGCCAGCCGGCCCAGCTGCACCGGCCTGGGCAACAAACCGGCACGCGACATCACATTGGCCAGATTCCGCGCCTCCTCGTCCAGCCGCCCGCCCAGCCAGTGCAGGTTTTCCTGCCGCCCGGGCAGGCGCAGGCCGGCAAAAATCGGTGCCAGCTCGGCGTGGCTTACCCCCATCTGCGCCGCCATATAGGCGTACGCCTCGCTGCGCTGGCGGCCGAATTTTTCCAGCATGGCAAAATGGCTGTTTACCAAGGCCTGCAAGGCCTGGCGGGCAACACCCAGCACATCCTCGCGCACAGCCAGCACATCCACGATACGCCCGGGGATATCGGCACTGCTGAACAGCGTATGCGCGCCCTGCTTGCGCAAGCGGCTGGCCTGCGGCTCCATGGTAACCACCGCATCAATACTGCCGCTGGCAAAAGCCGCCTCATGCTGATCTAGCAACACGGGCACAGGGATCACCTGCGCACGGGTGAGGCCGGCGCGTTGCAGCATGGCGTCCAGCATGACCGCCCCCACCGCGCTGGCTTCCACCCCGATACGCCGCCCGGCCAGCTGGCCCGGGCTGGTGACCTCGCCCCGCCCCAGCACCACATCGCCGCCGTGCGACACATCCAGTACGGCAATCACTTTCAGCGGAATGCCTTCGGCCAAGGCACTGATGACCTCATCCAGCGTCAGGCAGGCGCCATCGAGCATGCCGGCACTGAGCGCCCGCAGGCAGCTGGTAGACGAGCTGATTTGCAGCAGGCGCACTTGCTTGTGATCCAGCACCTGGCCGTCTGCCGCCCAGGTAATAAACAGATAACCTGGCCAGCCATTACTACCGATGCGCAGCAATGGCTCTGGCGCTTGGCAAGCAGTCAATGCCATAGCCAGGCCAGCTTGCAGCACATGGCGTCGGCTAAGGGGGAAAGGGGGTGGCGTGTAAGCGTCCATGTGGCCAAAACAAGTGGGTATCCAGTAAATCATACTTAATAACCACCATGTTTTTATAGGTATTGCAGCAAAGACTGCGCCACATCATCTATGCATTACCCAGTGTGTAGCCATTGACGCAAAACAGGCTGAGCGTGGGCCAGCGCCGGGCCGGATAACAAGGCAATGCCCTGCGCCTGCGCCCGTGCCGCTTCGCTCTCGGTAGCCGGGTACAGCGTGGCCAACATGGCGCGGGCGTGCAAGCCACCCAGGCTGGCGGCGCTATCGAGCTTGAACAGGTTATCCAGCCCGATGCCGCGCTGGTGCAGCGCGGTGGGCGCCGTGGTTTTGCACTCCACCAGATACAGCTGGTTATTGCACAGGATCGCTACGTCGTACTCGTTGGCCACCCCGTCGTGCACCACTTTCACCCCTACTGCCGCATCGCTGATGGGCAAGGTTGGCTGCAACGCGGCCACCTGCGACAGCAGCCAGACTTCCAGCCAGCCACCGCCCAGAAAGAAGCGCGCCGAGGCATCGTGGCAGCGCACGTGGCCGGCCTGGTCCATATCCACCAGCCCGCAGCTGCCCAGCCAGTGGCGCAGCGCCGTCTCGCCGCGCGGCAGCGGGTGGCGGCTGAACTGGCGGGTGTCCAGGTCATTGCACAGGCGGTTCAGCAGCGATAGCGCCGTCGGGCGCTGCACCGCCAGCGTGACCAGGCCGGCAGCCAGCGCTTCCAGCCGCTGCGGGCGTTGCGACAGCCGGTAATGGATATGCTCAATGCGGCTGCCGTACAGCGCAAAGTACGCCGCCAGCGTCAGGCCATCGGCAATGTCACTGCCGGTGCGCAGGCCGGTGTGCTCGCCACCCAGCAGCCAGATCAGGCGGTCGCTGTGCGGGGCGATGCTCATCAGCGGCAGCTGGCGCTCGCGCGCCAGGTCGTAGGTCAGCGCCGCCTGCACCGGCGAGGCGGCGCTGATATTGAACGCCACCGCGCCCTGCGCCAATGCGGCCAACTGCTGGCGCAGCGCCAGCGGCTGGGTATCGGGCGCCAGCGTTACCACATTGGCCGGCAAGTGCAGGCTGCGGCACACGCCGGCAATATCGGTGGCCAGCCCCAGCTCGCTGCGGTGGCACAGCAGGCTGACCTGGCTTACGCCAAAGCGCCGGTCCAGCGCCGGAGTGATGATGTCGCTTTCTACACGGTTTACAAAAGCCAGCAGGTGCATGACAGAGCCTCGGCAAAAGATGGCAGCATCTTAGCCATGCCGGTGGCCTGCGGCCAAGCCCGCCAAAAGCAAAAACCCCCTGCCGCCAAGACAGGGGGTTGGCCGCAACGCCAGCCGTACAGGTGGTTTAGCGCATGAAAGCCAGCGCCGGCACGCGGCGCAGCAGCAGCCAGTCCAGCGCCAGGATGGCGACAAACGACAGGCCGACCAGCGGGAAGGCTACGCCCAGTGCCAGCATGATCAGCAGCGCGCCTTTCCACAGCGGCGTGTCCGGTGCGTCGGCCGGGGCACCCAGGCGGCCCGCCGGCTTGCGCAGCCACCACATCACCAGGCCGCTGATGCTGCTGATGAGTACCAGCAGGCAGATGCCCGCCATCAGCAGCTGGTTGGCCAGGCCAAAGAACTTGCCTTCGTGAATCACCACGCCAAACTCCACAGCCTTGGGCACCAGCGCGTAGTCCTGGAAGCGGATATCCGCCAGCACCCTGCCGCTGTACTGGTCGATGTGCAGCGTGGCTTCGTTACGCGGGTCGTTCGGGAATACCGATACGGTAAACACGCCTTCGTCACCGTCCGGCAGCGCGATGTTATAGCCGGGCACCACGCCACGGGCGCGGGCGGTATCCACTACCTGCTGCAGCGCGATCTGCGGTGTGGCAGCCTGCGGCACGGCGCCTTTGTGCGCCGCGTGCGGGTCGGTGGACTTGGGCAGCGGGCTAGGCTCTACCGCCCACGGCACGATTTTCTCTTCGGTGCTGTTCAGGCTGATGGCTTTTTTGTCCGACTTGGGCACGTCGTCCCACATCTGCGCCGGAAACTGGCTCCACACCGCCGCAAATTTCTCGCCCCAGTAGCCGGTCCAGGTCAGGCCGGACAGCAGCATGAACAGCAAAAAGATGGCGCCCCAGAAGCCGGTGACAGCGTGGATATCACGCCAGAAGGCACGGCCACCGGCATTCAGGCGTGGCCAGAATACCGCCAGCTTGCCACGGCCACGCGGCCACCACAGGTACAGACCGGATACCAGCAATACCAGCGTCCAGCTGGTGGCCAGCTCCACCAGCAGGTCGCCGTTTTTACCGATCAGCAGCTCGCCGTGCAGCTTCAGTACGATGGTTTGCAGATTATTGTTTTCGTCCAGCGCCCCCAGCACGGTGCCCTGATAGGGGTCTAGGTACACGCCCAGTTTGGCGTCGGCAGTCTTGATGATGACCTTGGCGCTGGCGTCGGCAGCCGCAGGCGGCTGGTAACGCAGCACGCTGGCACCGGGGTACTGCGCCTTCACCGCCGCCACCAGGTGGTCGGCCGGGTGTGCCGGCGTGCTGGCGGCGGGGACGTTCAGCAGGTTGCCGTACATCAGCTGGTCCAGCTGCGGCTTGAACAGGTAAATCATGCCGGTAATGGCCAGCATGATCATGAACGGTGCCACCAGCAAACCGGCATAAAAATGCCAGCGCCAGGCCACGGTGTAATAGCGGGGGGTTTTCTTGTCGGCAACAACGGCCATGATCAGTCTCGCGTAGCGGGGTGAAGGCCGGCATTGTTAGGGTTGGCCGCAGCCGCCACAAGGCGGTGCGACACTATGCCGCAGGCGGCAAACGGTCGCGCTCAGGCGGCCTGCTGCGCAGCACGGATCGTCGCCAGCAGCGCTGCCAGCTCGGCCAAGCCATCCTGCCACTGCGTATGGCCGGACGCCACGTTGATATGCCCTGCCCCGCGCAGCCACACCAGCGGCGCCTGCCACAGCGCGGCCATGCGCGCGCTGCGCAGCGGCAGGCTGAACGGGTCGCTGTCGCTGGCCACCACGCGGGCGGCAAATGGCAGCGCCACCTGCGGCAGCGGGGCAAACGGCTGCAACTGGGCCGGGGCGCTGGCGCGCTCTACATCGGCCGGGGCCACCAGCAGCGCACCGGCCAGCTTGTTGCCGTAGCGCGCGGCGTAGTGCGCCACCGTGGCGCAGCCCAGGCTGTGGGCGATGACCACCACCGGCTGCGTGGCCGCATCGACAGCCGCGTCCAGCGCCGCCAGCCAGTCGCCCAGCTGCGGGGCGTGCCATTCGTGATTGGCCACGCGCTGCGCGCACAGCAGCTGCTGCCAGTGGCTTTGCCAGTGCGCCGGGCCGGAGTTGTTCCAGCCCGGCTGGATGATGAAGTCGAAACCGGAAAAATCGTGTGCCATGCCGTTGCTCCTGCCAATGTCATTTGCCTTACCTTAGCAGGGCTTTTATATTTCCAAAAATACTGATTTATTGTTTTTTTATTTCCCATGGCAATATAAACACCCCAAGCCAGCGCGCCCGATCTGGTAAAATTGCCGCTGCCTAGGTGCTTGCCCGGCTCGGCCGGCAAGTTAAACGGGAAACAGCCCCAAGCTGTGCTGCCCCCGCAACGGTGTGTTTCATCTGGCTGCCCCGCGCAGCTGCCCGGCCCCTGCGCCACTGTACCTGCCGGTACGGGAAGGCGGGCCAGCGGCGAAACCAGCCCGGATACCGGCCCAGGCCACGCTGCGTGCCGCCAGACACCCTGGCCGCGCGCTTTACCATGCTGCGGAGGGCGGCATGCGGCCAGCCCTCTGCCCGCCCGCCCCCGCTGTACACCGGAAACACCGTGCAGCCCATGCCTTCTATTTCACCGCAGCGCACCACCCACCCCGCGCTACGCATGCCACCGGCCACCCTGCTGGCCCTGCTGCTGGGCATTAGCCTGGCCACCTTGCTGCTGGCCTGCGCCAGCGGCAGCGTGGTGCTAGGGCCCGGCCAGATTTGGCAAGCCCTGCAGGGCCAGGGCGATGCGCTGGCCACCACCCTGCTGCAGCTACGACTGGAACGCGCCCTTACCGCCTGGATAACCGGTGCCGCGCTGGCGCTGGCCGGCCTGCTGATGCAATCGCTGCTACGTAACCCGCTGGCCGACCCCTACGTAATGGGCGTATCCGGCGGTGCCTCGGTGGGCGCGCTGATGGCGCTGTGGCTGGGGCTGGCCGTGTGGCAGGTAGACCTGGCGGCGGTAGCCGGTGCGCTGGTGCTGTCCGGCGTGCTGTTCTGGCTGGCGCGGCGCGACTTTGGCCGCAGCAGCGGCACCGTGCTGCTGCTGCTGACCGGCGCACTGCTGTCTACCGCCTGCGGTGCGGTGATTTCGCTGCTGCTGACCATTGCACAAGACAACCAGCTGCGCGGCATGGTGTTCTGGCTGGTGGGCGATATCTCCGGCACGCCGCTGCGGCCGTGGCCGTGGCTGGTACTGCTGCCGGCCATGCTGCTGGCCTGGTGGCAGGCGCCTGCCATCAACCTGCTGGCACTGCACGGTGACCACGCCGCCACGCTGGGCGTGCCGCTGGCCGGCCTGCGCCGTTTGCTACTACTACTGTCGGCCAGCCTGACCGCCACCGCCGTCAGCCAGGGCGGCAGCATCGGCTTTGTCGGCCTGATGGTGCCGCACGCCTGCCGCCTGGTATGCGGGCCCAATCTGCGCCTGCTGATCCCGGCCTCCATCCTGAGCGGCGCCAGCCTGCTGGTACTGGCCGACACCCTGGCACGCACCGTGGTAGCCCCGATGCAGCTGCCGGTGGGCATTCTTACCGCGCTGCTGGGCGTGCCGGTACTGTTCTGGCAGCTGTCGCGCACGCGCCGGAGGCTGGCATGATGCTGCACGCAGACAAACTCAGCATTTTGCAAGGCCAGCGCCACCTGCTGCACCAGCTGGGCTGGCAGGTACAGGCAGGCGAAGTATGGTGGATCGCCGGGCGCAACGGCTGCGGCAAAAGCACGCTACTGGCCACGCTGGCCGGGCTGCGCGCCCCGGCGCAGGGCAGCATCAGCCTGTGCGGCCAACCTTTAGGCAGCACCGCGCCGCGCCTGCGCGCCCAGCGCCTGGCGCTGCTGCCGCAAGCCAGCCACGACGCCTTCGACTACGCGGTGATCGACGCGGTAGCCGCCGCACGCTACCCGTGGCCGGACGACGGCCACAACCCCGGCCGCATTGCCGCCGCGCTAAACGCTTTCGACCTGGCACGCCTGGCCGAGCGCCCGCTGCAGGCGCTATCCGGCGGCGAGCGCCAGCGCGTGGCGCTGGCCAGCGTGATGGCGCAAGACGCCCCGCTGATCTTGCTGGACGAACCCACCAATTCGCTCGACCTGGCACACCAGGCCGCGCTGCAAGTACAGATACGCCGCTGGCAGGCCGACGGTAAAGCCGTGGTGGTCGTAAGCCACGACCTGCAATTTGCCCCCGCCATCGCCAGCCACGCCCTGCTGCTGGATGGTGCCGGCGGCTACAGCCAGCACACCCTGGCCCAGCTCACCGCGGCCAACCTGGCGCAGGTGCTGGGCTACCCGCTTACCCGCATCACCCATGCAGGCCACCCCTGCTTTTTACCCGGACACTCCACATGAGCCACACCGACGACCAGGGCCGCAGCGAGCGCCATAACGCCCGCATGGCGCGCAAAAAAGAAATCATGGACGCCCGCATAGCCGCTGCTGACGAACACCGCGGCGTGTTCATCGTCAACGCCGGCAACGGCAAGGGCAAAAGCTCCAGCGGCCTGGGCATGGTCATGCGCGCACTGGGCCACGACATGCAGGTCGGCGTGGTGCAGTTCATCAAGGGCGCGATGGAAACCGGCGAAGAGCGCTTCCTGCGCCGCTTCCCCGAGCAGGTGCAGTTCCACGCCATGGGCGAGGGCTACACCTGGAACACACAAGACCGCGACCGCGACGTCGCCCGCGCTACCGAAGCCTGGGCCAAAGCACGCGAGATGCTGCAAGACCCGACCATTGGCCTGGTGCTGCTGGACGAGCTGAACATCGCGCTGAAATACAAATACCTGGACGTAGAGCAAGTACTGGACGACATCCTGGCGCGCCCGCTGCACCAGCACGTGATCGTGACTGGCCGTGGCGTACCGGACGCAGTGGTAGAAGCTGCCGACACCGTCACCGACATGACGCTGGTCAAACACGCCTTCGCTGCCGGCATCGCCGCCCAGCCCGGCGTGGAGTGGTAGGCAAAGAGAACCTGAACCCCGTTGGCCACGAAAACCACGAACCAACACGAAAATAAGCCGTCATGACATTGATAGATACAGACCAAACGGCGACCAGCCGTCGGTTCTGTTCGTGCCTTTCGTGGTTTTCGTGGCAAAACGTTTTCCGCCATGCCCGACGGCTTGGCTCGATAAATATCAAGACAAAACCCATTAGCCACGAAAGAACACAAAAGCAAAGCTGCCCATTGCCATAGCACGCAGGCCTGAATGGCACCCTAAATGCCCAAGCCAAACGGCAAGCAACAGCAGTTTTTCGTGCCTTTTCGTGGTTTTTGTGGCCAAAAAACCAAATAAAGAAAGCCCCATGAGCTGCAAAGCCCTTCTGCTGTCTGCCATCGCCTCCGGCCAGGGCAAAACCACCGTCACCGCCGCGCTGGCCCGCCGCCTGGTGCGCGACGGCTACCGCGTGCGCGTGTTCAAAACCGGCCCGGATTTCATCGACCCGCTGCTGCTGGCCGCCGCCAGCGGCAGCACGGTAGACGTGCTGGACCTGTGGATGTGTACCGAAAGCCAGTGCCGCAGCCTGCTGGCGCAAGCCGCCGCTGAGGTGGACTACGTGCTGATAGAAGGCGTGATGGGCCTGTACGACGGCCAGCCGTCCAGCGCCGACCTGGCAAAACAGTTTGGCGTGCCGGTACTGGCGGTGCTGGACTGCAGCGCCATGGTAGGCACCGCGCTGGCCATTGCCCGCGGCCTGCGCGACCACGGCCAGCTGCCGTGGGCCGGCCTGCTGGCCAATCGCGTGGCCAGTAGCGGCCACGCCGACATGATCCGCGCCTGCGGCACGCCCGAGCTGCCTGTGGTGGGCTGCCTGCCGCGCCAGGCTGAATCGCTGCCGGAACGCCACCTCGGCCTGCACCTGCCCAGCGACCTGCCCGACCTGGCCGCGCGCCTGGACGCACTGGCCGACGCGCTGCAGCTGGACCACGCCGTGCTGGCCGCCCTGCCAGACTTCACGCCACAGGCCCCAGCCCCGGTGGCCCTGCCGCCGCTGCTGGCCGGCAAGACCATCGCCGTAGCGCACGATGCCGCGTTTGCCTTTGTCTATGCGGCCAACCTGCGCACGCTACAGGGCATGGGCGCGCGCATCGCCACTTTCTCGCCACTTGCCGACGAGGCCATTCCGGCCGACGCCAACGCGCTGTGGCTACCCGGCGGCTACCCCGAGCTGCACGGCGCCACGCTGGCGGGCAACACGCGCTGGCTGGCCAGCGTGCAAGCCTTTGCCGCCTCCGGCAAACCGATATGGGCCGAATGCGGCGGCATGATGGCGCTGGCCGAACAGCTGCACGACACCCAGGGCCAGGCGCACCGCATGGCCGGCATCCTGCCGGGTAGCGTACGCATGACCGCCAAGCTGGCCGGGCTGGGCAGCCAGGGTTGGCCGCACCCCGCTGGCGAGCTGCGCGGCCACACCTTTCATTACTCGCAGTTCACCACCCCGCTGCCTGCCGCCGCCACCTGCCAGCGCAAGGCCGGCGGCAGCCCGGGCGAGGTGGTGTACCGCCACGGCAGCGTGCAGGCCAGCTACTTTCACGCCTACTTTGCCAGCCAGCCCGCCGCCGCTGCCGCGCTGTTCCTGCCGGGGGCCGCATGCTAGGCACCAGCCTGCTACTGGGCGCCGGCCTGCTGGCCGACCGCGTGCTGGGCGAGCCCGCGCGCTACCACCCGCTGGTAGGCTTTGGCCGTGCGGCCAACTGGCTGGAGAAACGCCTGAACGTTGGCCGCAGCCGCCTGCTGCGCGGCGCTTTTGCTTGGGCGCTACTGGTGCTGCCCTTGCCGCTGCTGCTGGCCTGGGGGCTGGCGCAGCTGCCCGCGCTGGCAGCCAGCATCCTCAGCGTGGCAGTGCTGTACTTCACGCTGGGCCGCCAGAGCCTGATCGAGCACACCCGCCCCATCGCGGACGCGCTGCTGCAAGGCAAGCTGGCCGAGGCGCGGGCGCTGACCGCACGCATTGTCAGCCGCGACCTGAGCCAGGCGGACGACAGCGCCATCACCCGCGCCGCCACAGAGTCGCTGCTGGAAAACGGCCACGACGCCGTATTCGGCGCGCTGTTCTGGTTTGCCGTGGGCGGCGCACCGGCGGCGCTGGCCTACCGCCTGGCCAACACGCTGGACGCCATGTGGGGCTACCGTAACCAGCGCTTCGAGCGCTTTGGCAAAACCGCCGCCCGCGCCGACGACGTGCTGGGCTACGTACCCTCGCGCCTTACCGCGCTAGCCTACGCCTTGGCTGGCAATACGCGGCTAGCGCTAGCGTGCTGGCGCCACCAGGCCCCGCAGTGGGACAGCCCCAACGCCGGGCCGGTGATGGCCGCTGGCGCCGGCGCGCTGGGCGTACAGCTGGGCGGCGCCGCCGTCTACCACGGCCAGCGGGAAGCGCGGCCCGAGCTGGGCGCAGGCCCGGCACCGCGCGCCGGCGACATCCGCCGCGCCGCGCTGCTGATGGACCGCGCCATCGTGCTGTGGCTGCTATTGGCGTTGCCGTTATGAGTACCACGCTCACCTTGCGTGTGGCGCAAGCACACGAATTTTCAACCCTGCGCGCGCTAATGCACGCTGCCGTGCATCAACTGGGCAGCCGTCATTACAGTGCAGCGCAGTGTGCTGCCTGGGCGCCCGAGCAATACGACGCTGCGGCCTGGCAGCAACGGCTGGCGGCCAACCCGCCCTGGGTTGCCTGCATCGGCGACACCCTCGCCGGCTTCATCGATCTGCACCCGGACGGCCTGATCGACCTGTGCTTCGTCCACCCGCAGTTTGCCGGGTGCGGCGTCGGCAGCCGTTTGCTACAGCACGTGCTGGCGCAGGCCGCCAGTACGCCACTGCCACGGCTGTACGCCAACGTCAGCCTCGGCGCCGAAGCGCTGTTTACCCGCCACGGTTTTGCGGTAACGCAACGGCAAAGCGTGAGCCTGCGCGGGCAAACTTTCGCCAACGCCCGCATGGAAAGGCCCATCCCATGAGCACCCTGCGCCCCGTGCACGGCGGCAACCTGCTGCAAGCTGTGGCCCGCTTTGGCGGCACGCCCGAGCAATGGCTGGATCTGTCCGCCGCGCTGAACCCGCAGCCCTACCCGGCCCCGGCCACCAACCCGGCGCTGTGGTACACGCTGCCGCAGCCGGACGCCGCGCTGCACGCCGCCGCCTGCGCCTACTACGGCGCGGCCAACATGCTGCCGGTAGCCGGTAGCCAGGCTGCCATCCAGGCGCTGCCACGGCTGCGCGCCCCCGGCAGCGTGGCGGTAGCCCACCCCAGCTACGCCGAACACGGCTGGCGCTGGGCGCGCGCCCGGCACCAGGTAGCCCGCTACCCGCACGCCGAGCTGGCCGCGCAGGCCGGACAGGTAGACGTGCTGATACTGTGCAACCCGGACAACCCCAGCGGCCAAGGTTGGCCGCAACACGCCGTACTGGCGATGGCGGCGGCGCAAGCCGCGCGCGGCGGCTGGCTGGTAGTGGACGAAGCGTTTGCCGACGTGACGCCCGCGCAATCGGTGACGGCCCACGCCGCCACGCAACCCGGCCTGGTGGTGCTACGTAGCCCCGGCAAGTTCTTTGGCCTGGCCGGTTTGCGGCTGGGCTTTGTCGCTGCCGCTGGCGACATCCTGCAGGCGCTGGACGACGAGCTGGGGCCGTGGACCATCCCCGCCCCGGTGGCGCGCATCGCTACCGCCGCGCTAGCCGACCGCGCCTGGCAGGCCGCAGCACAGCAGCAGTTGGCCGCCGGCCACGCCCGCCTGACGGCCATGCTGCAGGCACACGGCCTGCCGGCCGACGGCTGCCTGCTGTTTGCCGGTGGTGCCTACGCGCACGCCGACGCTTTGCAACAACACCTGGCGCAGCACCACATCTGGTGCCGCCTGTTTACCGACCCGCAGCCCCGCTTCCGCCTGGGGCTGCCCGCCAGCGAGGCGCACTGGCAGCGCCTGGCCGCCGCGCTGGCCAGCTTTGTACCGGACACCTTATGAAACCCATCGCCCTCGCCCTGGCCTGCACACTGGCGCTATCTGCCACGTCTGCCAGCGCAGCACCCATTACCGTCACCGACGACCAGGGCCAGACGCTAACGCTGCCCGCCCCGGCCAAACGCGTAATCAGCCTGGCGCCGCACGTCACCGAGCTGATCTACGCCGCCGGTGGCGGCAGCCGGCTGATTGCCGCCGATGCCAACAGCAACTACCCGCCCGCCGCACAAAACCTGCCGCAGGTGGGCAGCTTTCGCGGCATCGATATCGAACGCGTGCTGGCCGCCAAGCCCGATTTGCTGATTGTGTGGCTGCACGGCCCGGCGGAAAAACAGCTGGCGCAGCTCCGGGCACTCGGCATCCCCATGTATTACAGCGAGCCCAAGCACCTGGCCGACATCCCCGCCAGCCTGCGCAAGCTGGGCACCCTGCTGGGCAGTAGCGCCGCCGCCGAGCAAAGCGCACGGCAGTTTGATACCGAGCTGGCCGCGCTGCGCCGCCAGTACGCCGGCAAGCCCAAGCTGCGCGTGTTTTATCAGGTATGGCACAAGCCGCTGTACACGCTAAGCGGCCAGCACATCGTGAACGACGCCATCGAGCTGTGCGGCGGCCAGAACATTTTTGCCCAGCTGCCCATCCCCGCCCCGGTGGTGAGCGAAGAATCGGTGATTGCGGCCAACCCGCAGGTGATGCTGGCCGCCGGCATGAAGAAACAGGACGACCTGCAGGCGCGCTGGGCCGGCATCAACGCCATTGCCGCCGTGCAGTACAAGCAGCAATACCAGATCGACAGTGACATCCTGAACCGCCCCACCCCGCGCTTCCTGCAAGGCACCCGCGCCGTGTGCCGCAGCCTGGACGCCGCACGGGCGGTCTACGCGAAAGTAAAACCATGATCCACACCACACCGCATTACCACCGCATTGCCTGCCTGTGTACCGAGGCAGTGGAAACCCTGTACCTGCTGGGCGCCGAAGACCTGATCGCCGGCATCTCCGGCTTTACCGTCTACCCGCCCGAAGCGCGCCAGCAAAAGCCCAAGATCAGCGGCTTTTCCAGCGGCAAGCTGGAAAAAATCATGGCGGTAACGCCCGACCTGGTGGTGGGCTACTCCAGCCTGCAAAGCGACATGCTCAAAGAAGTGGCCGAAGCCGGCGTGGACATCCTGCACTTCAACCACCACAGCGTAGACGGCGTGTTGCGCATGGTGCGCGTGCTGGGCAGCCTTACCGGCCGCCGCCACGCGGCCGAGCTGCTGTGCGAGCAGCTGGAAGGCCAGATCAGCGCCGCGCGGCTGGAAAGCGCCGCGCGCGACGCCGCCGGCCTGCCGCGCCCGCTGGTGTACTTTGAAGAATGGCACGACCCCATCATCAGCGGCATAGGCTGGGTGGGCGAGCTGATTGCGCTGGCCGGCGGCCGTGACGCCTTTGCCGAGCTGGCCGGCCACGCCCGCGCCAAACAGCGCATCATAGCCGACCCGCAAACCGTAATAGACCGCCAGCCGGACCTGATGGTAGGCAGCTGGTGCGGCAAACGCTTCCGCCCCGAAACCGTGGCCGAGCGCGACGGCTGGCAAGACGTACCAGCGGTGCGCCACGCCGCACGCGGCCATATCATCGAGATCAAGTCCGCCGACATCCTGGCGCCCGGCCCCACGCTGATTACGCGTGGCCTGCCGCAGCTGCAGGCGCTGATCCGCCAGTGGCACGAAGACCGCGCCGGCTAACGGCGCTTTGGCTACGAGGCTGTGAGTAAAAAGCTCGGCCACGAAACCCTCGAAAAGCACGAAAAGGAATAAGCGCCATACCTACCCAGGCATCTGCCTGAGGCGGTTTCCGTTGATGTACAGCTGTGGTCATGGCATTGGCAATCCAAGCCACCCGTTTTATTTTCGTGTTCTTTGGTGGATTTCGTGGCTAATGCCTTTGGCCACAAACCCCACGAAACGCACGAAAAAAGATGAAAGCCGTGTGCGCCCAGGTATTTGCCTGAAATGGTTTGCGCTAGCCGTACCGCTACTGTGATGCCTTTGGCAGCCCAGAGCACCCGTGTTGCTTTCGTGTTTTCCGTGGATTTCGTGGCAAAAATCCCATTTACCGATCAGGAGACCCCATGCCCGCCCAACCCTGGCCCTTCCCCACGCTGATGGTGCAAGGCTGCACCTCGGACGCCGGCAAAAGCACGGTGGTGGCCGCGCTGTGCCGCCTGCTGGCCGACGCCGGCTACCGCGTCGCCCCGTTCAAACCGCAAAACATGGCGCTGAACAGCGCCGTGACCGAAGACGGCGGCGAGATAGGCCGCGCCCAGGCGCTGCAAGCTATCGCCGCCCGCGTAGCACCGCATACCGACATGAACCCGGTGCTGCTCAAGCCCAGCAGTGACACCGGCGCCCAGGTCATCATCCACGGCAAGGTGCGCGCCGACATGAACGCGCGCGACTACCACCAGTACAAAACCACCGCCATGGCTGCCGTGCTGCAGTCCTACCGGCGGCTGCAAGCTCAGTACGACGTGGTGATGGTGGAAGGCGCCGGCAGCCCGGCCGAGATCAACCTGCGCGACCGCGACATCGCCAATATGGGCTTTGCCGAAGCGGTGAACTGCCCGGTGATCCTGGTGGCCGACATCGACAAGGGCGGCGTGTTTGCCCACCTGGTGGGCACGCTGGATTGCCTGAGCGACAGCGAACGCGCCCGCGTGGTGGGCTTTGTGATCAACAAGTTCCGCGGCGACATCAGCCTGCTGCAAGACGGGCTGGACTGGCTGGAAGCCAAAACCGGCAAGCCGGTGCTGGCGGTGCTGCCCATGCTGCACGGTCTGATGCTGGACGCCGAAGACGCGGTGCAAAGCCAGCAGCAGCGCGGCGACTTCAATATCGTTGTGCCGGTGCTGCCGCGCATCAGCAACCATACCGACTTCGACGCGCTACGCGCCCACCCCGGCGTGAACCTGCATTTTGTCGGCCCCGACGCGCCCAAGCCGCCGGCCGACCTGGTGATCCTGCCCGGCAGCAAGAACACCCGCGCCGACCTGGCCTTCCTGCAGGCACAAGGTTGGCCGCCCTACCTGCAACGCCACCTGCGCTACGGCGGCCGCGTGCTGGGCATTTGCGGTGGCTACCAGATGCTGGGCCGCCACATCCACGACCCGCTGGGCGTGGAAGGTGCCCCCGGCAGCAGCGCCGGCCTGTGCTACCTCGACATCGACACCACGCTGGCCGCCGACAAAACGCTGACGCGGCGCGAAGGCCGCTTTGTCAACGCCGACGCGGCGGTAAGCGGCTACGAAATCCACATGGGCGTGAGCCACGGGCCGGACTGCGAACGGCCGGTATTCCAGCTGAACGACGGCAGCGTAGACGGCGCCGTCAGCCCCGACGGCGCGGTGATGGGCAGCTACCTGCACGGCCTGTTCGACCACCCGCAAGCCGGCAGCGCCCTGCTGCAGTGGGCTGGCATGCACCATGCAAATGGGGTAGATTTATCGATATTGCGTGACAACAGCCTGAACCGCCTGGCCACTAGCAGCCAGACGCTGCTGGACGCGCTGCAACGGCTGCCGCGCTGGCGTACCGCGTAGGGTGGGCTAAGCGTAGCGTGCCCACCAAAGCAGCATGCGATGGCGACATGGTGGGCACGGCATAGCGCGGCCAACCTGTTGACGAGTAGACGCGTAGCCCGAATAAGGCACCGCCGCATTCGGGGTTGCCTGCCCGCGCCCGTGCAAGCCGGCCATGTTTTACTCCCGTCCCCGGATGCGCCGTTGGCTCATCCGGGCGACGACCTACGATCTACTTATTTTTCAATACGATACCGCA
>AMYZ01000005.1 GCA_000335715.1 beta proteobacterium L13 | reverse complement strand
ATCGAAAGGGGTTTTGCTTTTGGTGGCCACCACGGCATGCGCGGTGGCCAAAGGGCATCAGATGCGGCGAGCCAGCTCTTCTGCCTTGCCCAGGTAGCTATCCGGGCTCAGGGCCAGCAGGCGTACCTTCTCGGCTTCTGGGATTTCCAGGCCCTTGATGAATGCGGCCAGGGTATCGCGGGTAACGCCGTCTTTGCCACGGGTCAGCTCTTTCAGCTGCTCGTACGGGTTAGGCACACCGTAGCGGCGCATCACGGTCTGGATTGGTTCTGCCAGTAGTTCCCAAGTGGCATCCAGGTCGGATGTCAGCATGGCCGGGTTGATTTCCAGCTTGTTCAGGCCTTTCATTAGCGCCTTGAAGCCCAGCAGGGTGTAGCCAAAGCCCACGCCCATATTGCGCAGTACGGTGGAATCGGTCAGGTCACGCTGCCAGCGCGATACCGGCAGCTTTTCCGCCAGATGCTGCAGGATGGCGTTGGCCAGGCCAAAGTTGCCTTCCGAGTTTTCAAAGTCGATCGGGTTAACTTTGTGCGGCATGGTGGAGCTGCCCACTTCGTCTTTTTTCACCTTCTGCTTGAAGTAGCCCAGCGAGATGTAGCCCCAGATATCGCGGTCCAGGTCGATCAGGATGGTATTCACGCGGCTCAGGGTCTGGTACAGCTCTGCCATGTAGTCGTGCGGCTCGATCTGGATGGTGTACGGGTTGAAGGTGAGGCCCAGACCGCTGACGAAGCGGCCAGCCAGGCTTTCCCAGTCTACGTTCGGGTAAGCCACGATGTGGGCGTTATAGTTGCCCACTGCGCCGTTGATTTTGCCCAGCAGTTCCTGTTTTACCAGCTGCTCGCGTTGGCGCTTCAGGCGGTATACCACGTTGGCCAGCTCTTTACCCATGGTGGACGGAGTGGCAGGTTGGCCGTGGGTGCGGCACATCATCGGTACGGCAGCCTGGTCGTGTGCCAGCTGGCTCAGCTTGGTGATGACTTCATCCAGTGCGGGCAACATGACGGTATTGCGCGCGGTTTTCAGCATCAGCGCGTGGCTGAGGTTGTTGATGTCTTCCGAGGTGCAGGCGAAGTGGATGAACTCGCTGGCAGCCATCACTTCCGGGTTGCCGGATAGACGTTCTTTCAGCCAGTATTCGATGGCCTTTACGTCGTGGTTGGTGCGTGCTTCGATGGCTTTGACTTCTTCGCCGTGCTGGATGGAGAAGTTGGCGATGACATCGTCGATTTCGCGGATAGTGGCGTCAGAGAACGGCTTTACCTCCTCGATGCCCGGCTCGGCAGCCAGCATTTTCAGCCACTCCAGCTCTACCTTGATACGGGCTTTCATCAGGCCGTATTCGGAGAAGATGGTGCGCAGCGGTTCGGCTTGGCCGGAGTAGCGGCCATCGAGCGGGGAAAGGGCGGTCAGCGTAGTCAGGTTCATCACTCAGTGCTTCCAGGTTGCTGGCCAGCGCAGGCTGGCCGGTTGCTTCAAAAAGAAATCGTTAGTGCGGGCTCAGGCGGCCAGCCGGCGCGCAATACCTGCGGCCAATATGTCTGCTGCTTCCGGGTTGAAGCGGAAGAACAGTTCGGGTTCAATCATTTCCAGTTCCATGATGGCAAGTTGGCCGCGGTTGTCGCGCACCATGTCCACCCGGGCGTACAGCACATCAAACGGTACGGCGGCCACTGCAGCTTCGGCAAAGCGGATTTCCTCGGCGCTGGCTTCGTAACGGTGCACGGTACCGCCGTGGTCGTCCTGCACGCGAAAGTCCCCCGCTTTGGCCGTCTTGCGTATGGCGTGGGTGTACTGGCCGTCGATGACCATCAGTGACAGCTCGCCTTGCGTCAGGATGTCGTGCTGGAATGGTTGCAGCATCATGGCTTCCTGCTGGATAAGCTCGGCAAAGGTGCATTCCAGGGCGGCGGCACCATCGGCCTGTAGCCGGTAGGTATGGCGTGCAGCGCCGGAAATCACCGGTTTCAGGATGACTTCTTGCCAGCCGCTCTGGGCTAGTGCCTGTGACAGTGTGCGGGTATCGCCCACTTCGATATAGCAGGTAGGCACGGTATTGATACCGGCTAGTTGCAAATCGGCCAGATAATGCTTGTCGAGGTTCCAGTGGATCAGGGCCGCCTCGTTGAACAGGCGGGTGGTCTGGCTGACTTTGGCCAGCCAGGGGGCAAACTCGCCAAAGCGGTGAAAGTAATCCCAGGTGGTACGAAACACGGCGGCACGGCATTGTGCCCAGTCGTAGCCGTATTCTGCCCAGTCCTTGCGGCCAACCTTGAGGCCCAGCTTTGCCAGTGCGCTCGCTACCAAACCATCTTCCAGATGGACCTGACGGCTGTACCAATCGTTTTCATCTTGCTGCAGTAAGGCGTGGTCTGTAAGGACAACGATATCGTATTGCATCAAACACCCTTCACATCCGCATGAAAAACGGGCGTACACGACGCCCGTTGCTCACAATTACATGCCAGGTAGCATGCCTTTCATGCCTTTCATCAGCTTCATGATGCCGCCCTTGGAAGAGAACGCCTTCATCATTTTCTGCGTTTGCTCGAACTGGGCCAGCAGGCGGTTTACCTCTTGCACCGATACGCCGGAACCGTTGGCAATGCGGCGTTTGCGGCTGGCTTTGATCAGCTCGGGCTTGCGGCGCTCTTCCATGGTCATCGAGTTGATGATGCCCTCGATGCGGCGCATGGATTTTTCAGCCTCGGCACCCTGCACGCCTTTGGCAAGCTGGCCGATTTCACCGGGCATTTTCTCCAGCAGGCTGGTCATGCCGCCCATTTTCTTCATCTGCTGCATCTGGGCCTTGAAGTCTTCCAGGTCGAAGCCTTTGCCGGATTTCAGCTTTTTCGCCATTTTGGCGGCTTCGTCCTGGTCTATGCCTTTCTGCACGTCTTCAATCAGCGACAGCACATCGCCCATGCCCAGAATACGGCTGGCCAGACGGTCGGGGTGGAAGGGCTCCAAGCCGCTGATTTTCTCACCCACACCGATAAACTTGATCGGTTTGCCGGTGATGTGGCGTACAGACAGCGCAGCACCACCGCGCGAGTCACCGTCCATCTTGGTCAGCACTACACCAGTCAGCGGCAGGGCTTCGTTGAAGGCCTGGGCCGTGTTGACGGCATCCTGGCCCTGCATGGCATCCACCACAAACAGGGTTTCTACCGGCTTCAGGAAAGCGTGCAGCTCCTTGATTTCGGCCATCATGGCTTCGTCAATGGCCAGGCGGCCGGCGGTATCCACCATCAGCACGTCAAAGAAGTGGCGTTTGGCGTAGTCCAGCGCAGCCTGGGCAATGGCCAGCGGCTTTTGGTCGCCGGCAGACGGGAACCACTCTACGCCCACTTGCTCGGCCAGGGTTTTCAGCTGTTCGATGGCCGCAGGGCGGTATACGTCGGCGGAAACCACCAGAATCTTTTTCTTCTGGGTGTCTTTCAAAAGCTTGGACAGCTTGCCCACCGTGGTGGTTTTACCCGCACCCTGCAGGCCGGCCATCAGGATGATGGCGGGTGGTACGGCGGCCAGGTTCAGGGCGTCGTTTTTCTCGCCCATCAGCTTGACCAGCTCTTCATTTACCACGCCGATCAGCGCCTGGCTTGGGGTCAGGCTGCCCAAGACCTCTTGGCCCAGGGCCCGTTCTTTCACCTGGCTGATGAAGGTTTTTACTACCGGCAGGGCGACATCGGCCTCCAGCAGCGCCATGCGTACTTCACGCAGGGCATCCTGTATATTCGTTTCCGAGATCCGTGCCTGACCGCGCAAGGTTTTCAGCGCACTGGTGAGGCGTGAGGTAAGGTTGTCAAGCATGGGATATCCTTATGGTCTGCCAAGCACTCTCGGCTTGGTGTAGACTTCTGCAATCGTTCATTTTACCACGACCCGGTTCCGGTTCGTTGAGCTCCCACATTCCATGAGCGGATTCCTCTTCATTTTGCTAATTCTGCTGGCCTGCGGTTATATGGGGCTGTCCTGGCATTTTCTGGCGCACTGGCGCGGTGTGGCCTCCTGGCAGCGCCAACCGGTGAGCGAGCATTCCCTGCTGGGCATACTCCTGCTAATGCACGCCGCCATACTGGCCATGCCTGTGCTGCACGATGGCGGCGTGCGCCTGGGTGTTGGTTCGGTGTTGTCCCTGCTGAGCTGGATCATGCTGCTGATTTTCTGGACCGGCAGCTACTTTGCCCGTATGGAAGGTTTGCAGATATTTCTGGTGCCTTTGGCGGCCATAGGTATCCTGATGGCAGAAGTTTTGCCCATTCCCCACACCTTGTACGCCATTGATAACCTGGCGTTCATGCTGCATTTGCTGGTGTCCCTGCTGGCATACAGTCTCTTCGCGATTGGTGCCATGCTGGCTGTCTTGATGCTGGTACAAGAGCGCGCCTTGCATCACCGCCGGTTTGCCCTGGCCCGGCAGATGCCGCCGCTGCTGGTACTGGAGAACCTGATGTTCCAGACCTTGGGCACGGGCTTTATCTTGCTGACCTGCAGTTTGGCCAGTGGCGTGTTTTTTGCCGAAGAGGTGTTTGGCCGGGCTGTGCCGCTGAGCCATAAAGTCATTTTCGGCTTTTTGTCCTGGCTGGTATTTGGCAGCCTGCTAGTTGGCCGCAAGATGCATGGCTGGCGCGGCCGCTTGGCCATACGCTGGACGCTGGCAGGTTTTGCACTGTTACTTTTTGGCTATATCGGTAGCAAGATAGTGCTGGAGTTTGTTTTACATCGCTATTGAGCTTTTGGCATATTGAGTCAGCGGCAGGCATCTGTGCCGTAATCACATGTTTCTATAAGGAGTAGTCATGAAGAAATGGATTATTGGCCTGTTTGCCATGCTGATGTCGGTAGCCGCCCTGGCCGCGGTCAATATCAACACCGCGACTCAGCAAGAGCTGGAAACCCTCAAAGGCATTGGCCCGGTAAAAGCCAAGGCCATTATTGACTATCGAGCCAAAAATGGTCCCTTCAAAAGCCAGGCGGATCTGGTGAATGTGCCAGGCATTGGCGAGAAAACGGTAGAAAAGCTCAAGGCTGATCTGGCTGTAAGTGGCAGTACCAATACTGCGGCCGCCAAAGTCGCAGCAAAAGGTGCAACAGCAACGGCGGCACCAGCCACAGCACAGCCAGCAGCCAAACCTGCCAAGGCTGCAGCAAATGCGGCGACACCTGCTGCTGCCAAAAAGCCCTGAGCAGTAGGCTGTCCAGCAAAAGTCCGGCGTATGCCGGGCTTTTTTTATGCGATACGACCCGCTGCAGAATGTTGCAGCTGTACTGGAGAGTGCGGGTTCGCTCGTTTAGTCCTGCTTGCCAAACAGTGCCAGTGCGCGTTCCCGCTGCACGGCATGGTCTACGATGGGTGCCGGGTATGTGTCGCCCAGCACAAAGCCCAAGGGGAGCTGCTTGGCCAGCCACGGGGCATGGATTTGCTTGTTATCCAGCGCGGCCAACTGTGGCAGATAGCGCCGGATGAATTTCCCTTCCGGGTCAAATTTTTCCGATTGGCTTACCGGGTTGAAGATACGGAAGTAAGGCTGCGCATCACAGCCGGTAGAGGCTGCCCACTGCCAGCCACCATTGTTGGCTGCAAGGTCAAAATCCATCAGCTTAGCGGCAAAGTAGGCCTCGCCCCAGCGCCAGTCAATCAAGAGATCTTTCACCAGAAAGCTGGCCACAATCATGCGTAAGCGGTTGTGCATATAGCCGGTCTGGTTTAGCTGGTACATCGCCGCATCTACGATAGGGTAGCCGGTGCGTCCTTCGCACCAGGCCTCGAACCAGCTGCGCTCCCCGGGAAACTGCAGCGATTGATACGCAGGCTTGAAACTTTCCGTTGCTACATGCGGCAAATGCCATAACAACTGCTGGTAAAACTCGCGCCAGATCAGCTCGTTGAGCCAGCAACTTGCACCTTCGTTCTCTTGTGAAATGGCCAGGGATACGGCTTCTCTTACCGATATGGTGCCAAAGCGCAGATGTACCGAGAGCCCCGATACGCCGGGCTCACCCGGAAAATCGCGCAGCGTGTGATAGTGCGGCAGCTTACGGTTAAAACGAGCCAGCAAGTCCAGCCCCGCATCACGCCCCGGTTTGGCCGCGGGAGTGATGGATGGTGGGCCGAACCCAAGTTCTTCCAAGGTGGGCATGGCTGGCATTACCGCATCCGGCTTACCCCAACGTGCGCTACCGGTGTCGGGGTAGGGTAGTGCCAAACCAGCATGGAAGCGTTTACGCCAGGTGCGCATATACGGTGTAAACACCGTGTAAGGCTTGTTTTGGCCGGTGAGCAACTCGTCGCACTCGAAAATTACCTGGTCCTTGCACAAAACCAATGTGCTACCGGACTGCGCCAGCTTGCTGGCAACTTGTTCATCCCTGCTACGGGCATAAGGCTCGTAATCACGGTTCGCGTATACGCATTGGCAGCCCAGGATGTGTGCTTGGGCGGGAATCAGGGTGGCAGGATCACCGTGCAAAACCAATAGATCGCCGCCGCGGGCTTGCAGTGCCTGCTTTAGCTCGCCCACCGCGTGGTGGATAAAGCCCAGCCGCGCATCATCACTCGGCAGCTGTGCCAGTATGGTGCTGTCAAAAACAAACACGCCATACACCATGTCAGCGTGAGCACATGCTTCGAACAGCGCGGCATTATCGGCCAGACGCAAGTCACGCCGGAACCAGATTAGTGATTTCGATAGAGTCATGTTTGATCGGTCTTGTGTGGCAAATGCAACAGCTAGCGTGGTTGGCATGTTTTCTGTTGCTAGTGTACAACTATCGCAAAATGGCGTTTTTTCTTGTTAAACAATGGGTTGTGTTGATTTGTTTGGTTGTATACAAACTGCAGTGACCAAAAAAACCTCACTAAAGCTTTGTTTTTTTGCAACGGTGCATTTATATTCCAGTCCAGATACCGCCGGTTAACCGGTGGTCAAGACAGCCCGCCCGGCACCCACAAAACGTGCCGGCTACTCATCGGGCAGTGTACATGACCTCGAAAGGAACACACATGAAGAAGCTGATCGTACTGGCTACTCTGGCTGCTCTGCCGGCTGTTGCAATGGCTGACGTTACTATTTCCGGCGTTGTTGGCGTTGGTATCCAAAACACCAAAACCGGTTCCGCTGGCTCCGTAAACGACATGAACCGCGCTGCCGGTGAAGTGAAGTTTGCTGGTTCCGAAGATCTGGGTAACGGCCTGAAAGCTGTATGGCAAGTTGCTAACCGTATCGACCCTACTTACGACGAAAAAACCAACGCTTGGGGCGGTCGTGACACTTTCGTTGGTGTTAAAGGCTCCTTCGGTCAAGTTCGCTTCGGTAACGTAAGCAACCCAACCAACTCCGGCTTCTCTGGTAACGCTGACGTGTTCACCGTAATCGGTCTGCACGGCGACGGTTCCTACAAAGATGGTGAAGCTCGTCTGGCTCACTCCATCCGCTTTGACTCCGCTGAAGTTGCTGGTCTGAAAGTAGCAATCTCCCAGCAGCTGAAAGAAGGTTCCGGCCAAGCTGTTGCTGCTAACGCCACTTCCTACTCTAGCGGCCTGGGCATTAGCTACGCTGCTGGTCCTGTAACCCTGATCTACTCCGGTACTTCCAAAAAGAACGGTTCCGTTTCTGGCGTTACTGACAAAACCAACCAGTTCACCGCTCAGGCTTCCCTGGGTGACGTTGGCCTGAACTTCGGTTACGGCGATGCCAAAGCAAACACTGGCGCAAACCAGACCAAAAAACGTGGCTACGGTATCAGCGCTACCTACGCAATGGGTGCTGTTACTCCAATGGTTGGCTACTGGAAACAGAACGACAGCAAAAAAGCTGGCGTTTCCCAGAAAGACGGCTTCAACGTGTTCTCGGCTAGCGTAGACTACGCTCTGTCCAAGCGCACCAACGCTGGTGTTGAGTTCCAGAAACAGTCCGAAGGCAAAACCGGCGCTAACGACAAGAAGCGTACTGCCGCTGTTTACCTGGTACATAGCTTCTAATCGAATCTTTTCGATCAGTATGCAAAAAGGCTGCTTCGGCAGCCTTTTTTTATTCCTGAACAAGCACTGGCTTTGCAGTAAAGTACACAATGCTTGCTGATACCTGACGGCTTCGGTCGTATAATCGGCTTAACTCACTTTCAAGTACTGATGTCTATGGACGCTGCTTCGATTTCCGGTCTCGGTCGTGCTTTGGTGCAAAGCGAACATCTGTTGGTGCAAGACGCAGAAAGCATCCAGCGTCAGGCCCAGGCATCTGGCATTTCCTTCGTAGAGCAATTGGTGCTGAGCAAAAAGCTGACGCCGCTGGCGATTGCCAAGTTTGCCTGCAGCATGTTTGGCCTGCCTTTGCTGGACTTGTCCACGGTCAGTGGCGATAGTCTCCCCAAAGGCGTGGTGGACGACGAATTGGTGGCGGGTAAGCGCTTATTGCCATTGTATAAACGTGGTACGCGCTTGTTTGTGGGGACGTCGGACCCGACACAAACCGCGGCGTTTCACGCCATTACCTTCAAGACCGGCCTGACTGTAGATGTGGTGGTGGTCGAGGACGACAAGCTAGGCAAGCTAGTTGGCCGCTATAGCGAGAATGCAGCGGTCGCTGCGTTTAACAGCATGGCTGCAGATGAGTTTGGCGAGCTGGAAATAGCCGACCCTGATACGGAAGCTGTACCCGAGGGCATGCCGGACGTAGATGATGCGCCGGTAGTGAAGTTTGTAAACAAGATCCTGCTGGATGCGATTAACGGTGGTGCCTCGGATATTCATTTTGAACCGTACGAGCGCTTTTATCGTGTGCGTTACCGCATTGACGGTAATCTCAAAGAGATTGTACAGCCGCCATTATCGATCAAAGAAAAGATTGCCTCGCGTATCAAGGTAGTCTCTCGCATGGATATCTCGGAAAAGCGTGTACCGCAGGATGGCCGCCTGAAACTGAAAATATCCAGTACCAAGGCAGTGGACTTCCGGGTTAGCACCTTGCCTACGCTGTATGGCGAGAAAATCGTGATGCGTATCCTGGATGCGTCTGCCGCATCGCTGGATATCGAACAACTAGGCTTTGAACCCAGCCAGAAAACACTGCTGCTACGTGCCATTGAGCGGCCCTACGGCATGGTGCTGGTGACTGGGCCAACCGGTAGCGGTAAAACCGTTTCCTTGTACACCTGCCTGAATATCCTGAATAAACCGGATACCAATATTTCTACTGCGGAAGACCCGGTAGAAATCAATTTGCCGGGTATTAATCAGGTTAACGTCAACGAGCGTGCCGGCCTGACCTTTGCTTCGGCTTTGCGCTCTTTTCTGCGTCAGGATCCGGACGTGATCATGGTGGGTGAGATTCGCGACTTCGAGACTGCGGATATTTCCATCAAAGCCGCCCAGACGGGCCACATGGTGTTTTCCACCCTGCATACCAATAATGCGCCAGCCACGCTGACGCGTTTGTTGAACATGGGTGTAGCACCGTTCAATATTGCCAGCTCTGTGCTGCTGATCATGGCCCAGCGCCTGGCGCGTAAGCTGTGTACCCACTGCAAAAAGCCAGTGGACATCCCGCATGAGGCGCTACTGCGTGCCGGTTTTGCCGAAGAGGAGCTGGATGGCAGCTGGCAACCTTATGGCCCGGTAGGCTGTGACGAGTGTCGTGGTTCCGGCTACAAAGGGCGTACCGGTATTTACGAGGTGATGCCCATTACCGATGCCATGGTGCGTTTGATTATGTCGGACGGTAACGCGATCGACATTGCCGACCTTGCCAAAAAAGAGGGCATGGTGGATCTGCGTCACTCTGGCTTGTTGAAGGTAAAGCGCGGTATCACCTCGCTGACCGAAATTGAAGCCGTCACCAACGAATAAAGAAAGTAACCCGGCATTATGGCGGAAGCTGCACTGAAGAAGCCCTCCTCGGCGATCTGGAGCTGGGAGGGCAAGGACAAGACAGGCAAGATCATCCGTGGCGAGATTCGTGCCGAGTCCGAGACGGTGGCCAAAGCGCAGCTGCGCCGTCAGGGTATCAATGCCACCAAGGTCAGCAAGAAGCGGGCGGGTTTTGGCAAGCGCATTACCGAGCGCGACGTGGCGCTGTTTACGCGGCAGCTGGCCACCATGATGAAAGCCGGTGTGCCGCTGTTGCAGGCGTTTGACATCAGTGCCAAAGGCCATAGCAATGCTGCCTTTACCAAAATCCTGCTGGATGTCCGTTCCGAAGTGGAAACCGGTAGCAACCTGGCCGATGCCTTTCGCAAATATCCGGTGTATTTCGACAGCCTGTTTTGTAATCTGATCGCAGCCGGTGAAACCGGCGGTGTGTTGGATTCGCTGCTGGACAAGCTGGCGACTTACAAAGAAAAGATCATTGCCATCAAGGGCAAGATCAAGTCGGCAATGATTTACCCGTCGGCGATTATCGTTACCGCCTTTGTGATCACAGCCGTAATCCTGATCTATGTTATCCCCGCCTTTAAAGAGCTGTTCTCCAGTTTTGGTGCCGATTTGCCTGGGCCAACCCAGCTGGTGATCTGGCTATCTGATTTGTTTGTCGAATATTGGTGGCTGATTTTCGGCGGCATAGGCGGCACGATCTGGGGGCTGGTGACAGTCTACAAGCGTTCGCCCGCCATGCAGGTAGGGGCAGACCGTTTGCTGCTGCGCGTGCCCATTATTGGCGACATCGTGCGCAAGGCCACCATTGCCCGCTGGTCGCGTACCTTGTCTACGCTGTTTACTGCCGGTGTGCCTTTGGTCGAGGCGCTGGATTCGGTGGCTGGCGCTGCGGGTAACCAGGTATATGCTGACGCAACCAAGATTATCCAGGCCGATGTCAGTGCTGGTTCCACGCTGAACTTTTCCATGCAGCGCAGCAATCTGTTTCCCAATATGGTGCTGCAAATGACGGCTATCGGCGAGGAGTCCGGTGCGCTGGATGACATGCTGGATAAAGTGGCCGACTTTTACGAAGAAGAGGTCGATAACGCCGTGGCCGCGCTTTCCAGCCTGCTGGAGCCCATGATCATGGTGATTCTGGGTGTGCTGATTGGTGGCCTGGTGGTAGCAATGTACATGCCGATCTTCAAGATGGGTCAGGTGGTGGGCTAATGCTGGACGAACTGATGTTATTGCCCGCTGCCTGGCAGACCGGTTTTGCGCTGGTGCTGGGTTTGCTGGTGGGCAGCTTTCTGAATGTGCTGATACACCGCTTGCCATTGATGCTGCAGCAGCAGTGGCAGCAAGAGTGTGCGGTATTGCAGGGCCAGGAGCCGGAGCCTGCGGCCAACTACAATCTTTTTTATCCCCCATCGGCTTGTGTGCATTGCCATGCGCCTATTCGTGCCTGGCAAAATATCCCTTTGCTAAGCTATGTGTGGCAGCGCGGGCGTTGTGCCAGCTGTGGCGGCGCCATCGCGTGGCGCTACCCGCTGGTGGAGCTGGTCGCCGGTGTGGTGTTTGCTGGATTTGCCGCGCAGCTGGGGCTGGGCTTGCCATGGTTGGCCGCATGTTTTTTCAGCATGCTGCTGCTGGCGCTGGCGTTGATCGATGCCAAGACACAATTGCTGCCCGATGACCTGACGTTACTGCTGCTGTGGGCTGGTCTGCTGTTTAGCCTGTTTGGCGTAACGGTTCCTTTGGCTGACGCCGTGGTAGGTGCCATGGCAGGCTACCTGACCCTATGGGGCATTTACTGGCTGTTCAAGCTGGCTACCGGCAAAGAGGGCATGGGCTATGGCGACTTCAAGCTGTTGGCCGCATTGGGTGCCTGGCTGGGCTGGAGTATGCTGCCACTGGTTGTGCTGCTCTCTTCGTTGGTAGGCGCGGTGTTTGGCTTGCTGATGGTGGCTTTACGCTGCCACGATCGCGGCCAGGCTATGCCGTTTGGCCCTTATCTGGCCGCGGCGGGCATGATTGCGTTTGTATGGGGCAAGCCGATTGTGGCTTGGTATACCGGTGGCTAGCCCGGTCGTGGGGCTGACTGGCGGCATTGGCTGCGGCAAGAGTGCCGTGGCCAAGCTGTTTGCGGGCTATGGTATCCCCTGTGTGGATACCGATACCGTTGCCCATGCGCTGACTGCACCGGGTGGTGCGGCGATGCCGGCGATTGTGGCGGCGTTCGGCACCGGCATGCAGCAGGCCGATGGTGCGATGGACCGCGCTGCGATGCGGGCGCTGGTATTTGCCGAGCCGGCACAGCGGCAGGTGCTGGAAGGTATTCTGCACCCGATGATTCATGCCGAGAGCCTGCGCCAGCTGGCAGAGTTGTCGGCGCCTTACTGTTTATTGGCTGTGCCTTTGCTGTTTGAAAGCCAGCGATATCAGCAGGTCATTTCCCGCAGTTTGCTGGTAGATTGTGCCCCCGCCACACAGATTGAGCGGGTGATGGCGCGCAATGGCATGGCCGAGGAGCAGGTACGCGCCATCATTGCTGCGCAGATGAGTCGTGAGCAGCGTTTGGCACTGGCGGATGATGTTTTGCCTAATGATGGCGATCTAGCAGCGCTGGCGCTTCTAGTTGCTGCCAAACATCGTTATTATCTAGCCTGCTTTGGCATTGCCGATCCGGCATGACATCTAATCAACGGACAGCTGCTGTGACCAGTTTCGAGTTTCCCCTAGTAGAACGTACTCGTACTTTGCTTCGACTGGAGCAGGTATACCAGCGTCTGGTATTTTTCATCGCCCAGCAGGAGAGCTATTCGCACCATGCTGCGCTGATGTCGCTGTTCGAGGTTCTGGAGGCCGCCGGGCGCACCGAATTGAAGTCTGACTTGCTGCAAGAGCTGGAGCGTCAAAAACTGAACCTCGAGTCGCTACGCGACAACCCTGTGGTACAGCAAGAGGCGCTGGAGCAGCAGCTGGAAGAAATCGAGCGCACCATGGGGAGCTTGCTGGATATCACCGGCAAGTTTGGCCAGCACCTGCGCGAGAATGAATGGCTGATGGCGATCAAGCAGCGCTCCGTCATTCCGGGTGGTACCTGCCAGTATGATTTGCCGTCGTATCACCTGTGGCTGCAACACGATAGCGAGCAGCGCCGGGCCGACCTGCAGCGCTGGGCTGCGCCGCTGATGCCCACTGCCTGGGCGGCCAACATCCTGCTGAAATTGCTGCGAGATAGTGGCAAAACCCACCAGTACACCGCGCGGCGTGGCGCATTCCAGCAAATGTCCGGCGGCAAGGTCGTGCAGCTCATCCGGGTGGCGTTCGACAGCAGTCTGCAGATCGTGCCCGAAGTTTCGGCCAACAAATACGCCATCAACGTACGCTTCATCCATGCGGCTACCGGCGAAGTACGCTCGCGCCAGGTAGAAGACGACGTGGATTTCTCCCTGACCTATTGCAAGTTCTGACCATGACAACAACACGTACCGTCGCCTGCCCGCAGTGCAAGGCAGCTGTGCCGTGGGGGCCGCAAAGCCCGTACCGCCCTTTTTGCAGTGAACGCTGCCGTTTGATCGACCTGGGCCAGTGGGCCAACGAAGAGTATCGTGTGCCGGTCTCCGGCGACGACCCGATGAAAGAGCTGGACTCGCTGTAAGCAGCGAGCCGTCGTTAAGCAAAAAGCGCTGCCAAGGCAGCGCTTTTTTCATGGCAGGCCAGGTGCGGCCAACCTTCAGGTACGCGCAATCACCGCGCCCTGGGCAAAGTAGGTGCGCACGCCGGACATGATGGCCTCGGCCATATCTTGCTGGAAAGCCGGGTCGACCAGCTTGCGCTCTTCTTCGGGGTGGCTGATGAAGGCGGTTTCCACCAGGATGGACGGAATATCCGGCGCCTTCAGTACGGCAAAGCCGGCTTGCTCTACCTTTTCCTTGTGCAGCTTGTTCAGCCCACCCATTTTGCCCAGCACGGCTTTGCCCAGCTTCAGGCTGTCGTTGATGGTAGCGGTCTGGGTCAGGTCGAACAGGGTGTGCGCCAGGTATTTGTCCTTGCCGGCAATTTTGACGCCGCCAATCATGTCGGCATCGTTTTGTGTTTTGGCCAGCAGACGCGCCATGGTACTGGTGGCGCCGTTTTCCGACAGGGCAAACACCGACGAGCCGCGCGCGGTGCGGTTATCTACTGCATCAGCGTGTACCGAGATAAACAGGTCAGCGCCGATTTTGCGCGCTTTGGCCACGCGTACGCCCAGTGGCAGGAATACGTCTTCGTCGCGTGTCAGATAGGCCTTCATGTTCTTTTCGGCGTCCACCAGTTTTTTCAGTTGGCGGCTAATGCGCAGTACGACGTCTTTTTCGCGCGTACCGCTGGGGCCAACCGCACCAGGGTCTTCGCCGCCGTGGCCGGGGTCGATCATGATGACTACCGGGCGTGCCGGGTCGGTTTTACCTTTGTTGCCGCGCGGGGCGTTATTGTCCAGCTGGCCCTTGTTGTAGTCCTGCAGCAGTGCCAGCAGCGGGTCATCTTGCTGCGCGTTGGCCGGGTACAGGTCTACCACCAGGCGGTGTTGGTATTCGCCTACCGGTTTGAGCGAGAAAATTTGCGGTTTCACTTCGTTGCGCAGATCCAGCACCAGACGCACGGTGTTGCCATTGAACTGGCCGGCGCGTGCGGTACGGATAAACGGGTCGGCAGACTGGATCTGGCCGCTGATTTCTTGCAGCACACCGGTGAGCTGCACGTCTTCCAGGTCGATGACCAGGCGGTTCGGGTTGGCCAGAGCAAAGTGCTTGTAGCGGATCTCGCTACCGGCTTCGATAGTCAGGCGGGTATAGGTGGATGACGGCCACACCCGCACGGCAACGATCTGGCTGCTGGCAGCCAGGCCCGCACGGCTGACCGTGAGCAGAAAAGTGGCGGCAGCCGCGCCGATCAGCTTGCGGCGCAGTGCGTCATGAAGCGCTTGAGACATACGTGTCCTGTTTCACTGTGGGCATGAAGGCGATAGCTGCGACCATCGCCATCTACACTAAGTTTCAGTACCAGATCGGGCTGGGGCAATACCCCCGCGGCTTTGTCGGGCCATTCGATAACGCAGACGGTATCGTTGGCAAAATAGTCGGCAAAGCCGGCGTCGTACCATTCTTCCGGGTCGTTAAAACGGTACAGGTCGAAATGGTGCAAGGTAAGCGTGGGTAGCGCATAGCTCTCTACCAGGGTATAGGTCGGGCTTTTCACCCGCCCGTTGTACCCCAGGCCCTGCAACAGGCCGCGCGTGAAGGTGGTCTTGCCGGCGCCGAGGTTGCCATCCAGCTGTAGTTGCAGCCCGCCTTGCAAGGCGCTGGCCAGCTGGCCGCCCAGCTGCAACGTTGCGGCTTCATCGGCAAGGTAGCCGGCGCTGACACTGGTATCATCCGTTGCCATGAGTGGAATATCCTGTAAAAACGAGAATTATCGCCATTTGGCCAGCCAAATCAAGCAGTGGGCGCAGGCTCTCGGCTTTGCCGAGGCGCGCATCACGCAGGCGGCGCTGCCACCCGAGGCCGAGCAGCGCCTGGCCAACTGGTTGGCCGCAGCTTATCACGGCGAGATGGACTACATGGCACGTCATGGTGCACTGCGGGTGCGCCCGGCTGAGCTGGTGCCGGGTACGCTGCGCGTGATCAGCCTGCGCATGCACTACTGGCCGCAAAGCGCTGCCGATGCCGAGGTGGTACTGCAGCAGCCAGATCAGGCTTACATATCGCGCTACGCCCTGGGGCGTGACTATCACAAAGTGCTGCGCAACCGGTTGCAAAAGCTGGCCGAGCAGATCAGCGCAGCCGTGCCCGAGCACCAGTTTCGCGTGTTTACCGATAGTGCCCCGCTAGCCGAGGTGGCCTTGGCGGCGCAGGCGGGGCAGGGCTGGCGTGGCAAGCACACGCTGCTACTCAACAAAAAGCAGGGTTCGCTGTTTTTCCTGGGCGAAATCCTTACCAATTTGCCTTTGCCGGAAGACGCGGCAGAAGAGGGGCACTGTGGTAGCTGTACGCGCTGTCTGGATGCCTGCCCTACAGGGGCGATTGTGGCGCCCTACACCGTGGATGCGCGGCGCTGCATTTCTTACCTCACCATCGAGCTGAAAGGGGCTATCCCCGAGCCACTGCGCCCACTGATTGGCAACCGCATTTATGGCTGCGATGACTGCCAGCTGGTGTGCCCGTGGAACCGTTTTGCCGTGCCGACAGCCGAGGCCGACTTCGCCGTGCGTCATGGTTTGGATGAAGTCAGCTTGCTGGCGCTGTTTGCTTGGCGCGAGCAGGACTTCCAGCAGCGCATGGCCGGTAGCCCGATCTATCGCATCGGTTACAGTAAGTGGCTGTCCAATATTGCCATTGCGCTGGGTAATGCCCCGTACGCCGCAGACATTGTGGCCGCGCTGCAACAGCGGTCTCAGGCGGAGGATGAAGTATTGCGCGAGTCGGTACTGTGGGCGCTGCAGCAGCAGCAAAGCAAGGCCGTGGCGGGATAAGGTTGGCCGCATGCGGCCAACCTTTGCATCACAGTGCTTTGGTAAAGTGGAAAGAGGAAATCACAAAGCCCAGACGGAAGTACAGCTTGTGCGCCTGGGTGCGCCAGGTGCCGGAGTCCAGCACGATATAGCTACAGCCTGCCGCGCGGGCGTGTGCCTCGCACCAGGCAATCAGCTGGCTACCCACGCCTTGCGAGCGGGCCGTTTCGTCGGTGACCAGGTCATCTACATACAGCCTCAGGTCTTCGTAGGTGTTTTCGTACAGACGGAACAGCGCCAGGCCCAGCGGCTGCCCTTGCTCATTGCAAGCCAGTACCAGGCGCGCGCCGTAGCGGCACACGCGCTGCATTTTTACCAGGTAGGCAACACCCTCTTCCGGCAACATCGGGCGCAGCTGCCGGTGCAGTGCTGCTGCGCTTTGCAGCAGCTCAGGCTCGATGATCTGGCCGGCCTCATCCGTCAGCGGGATAAGCCGCAGGCTGCCCATGTCAGGCTTCGCGCGACGGGGCGATCACCAGCGATTCACCTTCCAGAATGGCTTTGCCTTTCACCAGGCAGGCGGTAGCAAACTTCACGCGTTTTTTCACCGGATCCAGTTCGGTCACTGTCACGCGGGCGGTGACGGTTTCGCCGATCTTTACCGGTGCTTTGAAACGGGTGGATTGCGACAGGTAAATGGTGCCGTTACCCGGCAGGCGGGTGCCGACTACGGTGGAGATCAGGCTGGCAGTGAGCATGCCGTGGGCGATGCGGGTCTGGAACATCGAGCTTTCGGCGTACTCCTGGTTGATGTGCACCGGATTGTCGTCACCGGATACCGCGCTGAACATCAGGATGTCGGCTTCAGTAATGGTTTTGGCGTACTCGGCGGTGTCGCCAAGTTTGATGTCTTCGAAATAAACTGTCATGAAAACTCCTTTGCGGGCGGCTGTTTGCAGCGCCAGCCCACTGCCGGCACTGCTTGTGCGGTGTTCCTGCCTGTTTTTCTGCTTATGACATGCTCAATGTTGCGCTGCATTCTGACACGCTTTGCCCCAAATGCAAATTACGGGGAAATGGCGTAATATCTGCACACCCCTGTTGTACTGCATTTTTATTGTCGTCAGTCTACCAATTAAACGCTCGTTTGATTAAGGTGTGGTGCTAGCATGATCAAAGCGCCTGCTGCTGCGTCGGCGAGTCGTTGAAACCTGAAGAGTCTGCTGGAGGAATATGAAAGCTCTAGTCGCTGTGAAACGCGTTGTCGATTACAACGTGAAAGTGCGCGTCAAGGCCGATGGCACGGATGTGGATGTGGCCAACGTCAAGATGTCGATGAACCCGTTTGACGAAATCGCCGTGGAAGAGGCAGTACGCCTGAAAGAAGCCGGCAAGGTTTCCGAAATCGTGGTGGTGTCCATGGGTGTGAAACAGTGTGAAGAAACGCTGCGTACCGCACTGGCCATGGGCGCTGATCGTGCCATTCTGGTGGAAACCGACGCCGAGCTGCAGCCGTTGGCCGTGGCCAAGCTGCTGAAAGCCGTGGCCGACAAAGAGCAGCCACAGCTGCTGATCGTGGGCAAACAGGCGATCGACGACGATGCCAACCAGACCGGCCAGATGGCTGCCGCCCTGCTGGGCTGGGGCCAGGGTACGTTTGCTTCCAAGGTAGACGTGGCTGCGGAAACCATCGACGTGACCCGCGAAGTGGACGGCGGCCTGGAAACCATCAAGCTGCGCCTGCCGGCCGTGGTCACCACCGACCTGCGCCTGAACGAGCCGCGCTACGTCAAGCTGCCTAACATCATGGCCGCCAAGAAAAAGCCGCTGGATAAAACCACCCCGGCCGACCTAGGCGTAGACGTGACCCCGCGCCTGAAAACCCTGAAAGTGGCCGAGCCAGCCAAGCGCTCCGCCGGTATCAAGGTTGCCAATGCTGCCGAGCTGGTAGCCAAACTGAAAAACGACGCAAAGGTGCTGTAAGCCATGGCTATTCTCGTTATCGCTGAACACGACAACCAGAGCCTGAAAGCAGGCACCCTCAATACCGTTACCGCCGCTGCCAAGCTGGGCGAGGTACACGTACTGGTTGCCGGCCACAACGCTGGCGCCGCTGCCGACGCTGCCAAGGCAGTGGCTGGTGTGGCCAAGGTACTGCTGGCCGATAGCGCCGCCTACGCGCATGGCCTGGCCGAAAACCTGGCGCCGCTGGTGGTGGGTCTGGCTTCCGGTTACAGCCACGTGCTGGCGCCGGCTACCTCCTACGGCAAGAACCTGCTGCCGCGCGTTGCTGCGCTGCTGGATGTAGCCCAGATCTCCGACATTATCGCTATCGAGTCTGCCGATACCTTTGTGCGCCCGGTCTACGCCGGTAACGTGCTGGCTACCGTGCAGTCTGCCGATGCCATCAAGGTGATCACCGTGCGTACTACCGCTTTCGAAGCGGCGGCACAAGGTGGTGCGGCCAACGTGGAAAGCATCGCTGCCGCAGCAGACGCCACCCTGTCGTCTTTTGTAAGCCAGGAGCTGACCAAGTCCGACCGCCCTGAGCTGGGCGCAGCCAAGATCATCGTATCCGGTGGCCGTGCGCTGGGTTCGGATGTGCAGTTCAAAGCCGTCATCGAGCCGCTGGCCGACAAGCTGGGCGCCGCCGTGGGTGCCTCGCGCGCTGCGGTGGACGCCGGCTACGCGCCTAACGACTACCAGGTAGGCCAGACCGGCAAAGTAGTGGCCCCGCAGCTGTACGTAGCGGTGGGCATTTCCGGTGCCATCCAGCACTTGGCCGGTATGAAAGATTCCAAAGTGATCGTAGCGATCAACAAGGATGAAGAAGCGCCGATCTTCCAGGTAGCCGACTACGGCATCGTGGGTGACCTGTTCACCGTGGTGCCAGAGCTGATGGCCGAGCTGGCCAAGTAATACTGCAGTATGAACCTGTTCACGATCCGGTGAGTCAGGGCGAAGCAAGGCGTTTTCAACGCAGTTTCGCCGCTGCTCGGCAGGTCGTGGGCCGGTTCACAATAAAACAAGGCGTGGCGCTACGGTGCCACGCCATACAAGAAAGCCGGTTAACCGGTTCGTCTGGGGAAATGCACGCTGCCTGCAGCGTGGGCTTGCCATCAGCCGGATCGGTGACCGGTTTTTTTGCACGATGACGAGTTAATCGAGGAGTAATTTCATGATCTACAAGGCACCCGCCAAGGAAATCCGTTTTGCCCTGAACGAGCTGGCCGAGCTGCCCGCCGTGTGCAGCCTGCCAGGCTACGAAGACTGCTCGGTCGAGCTGGTTGACGCCATTCTGGAAGAAGGCGCCAAGTTTGCCGAAGGCGTACTAGCCCCGATCAACAAGCAGGGCGACAAGGGCGCCAAGTGGTCGCCGGATTTCACCGTTACCGCCGCCGAAGGCTTCAAGGAAGCGTGGCAGCAATACGTGGAAGCCGGCTGGGTAGGCCTGCGCGCCCCGGCCGAATTCGGTGGCCAGGGGCTGCCTGCGCTGGTGGCGTTGGCCGCAGAGGAAATGTGGTGCTCGGCCAACCTGGCGTTTTCGTTGGCGCCGATGCTGACGCTGGGCGCCATCGAGGCCATCAACCACCACGCCTCCGACGAGCTGAAAGCCATCTACCTGCCGCGCATGTCCACCGGCGAGTGGACCGGCACCATGAACCTGACCGAGCCACAAGCCGGCTCCGACCTGGCCCAGGTACGCAGCAAAGCCATCCCGGTAGGCGATGGCAGCTACAAGATCAGCGGCCAGAAAATCTTCATTACCTGGGGCGAGCACGACATGGCGGACAACATCGTCCACCTGGTGCTGGCCCGTCTGCCCGACGCGCCTGCCGGTGTGAAAGGCATCTCGCTGTTCATCGTGCCCAAGTTCATGGTGAACGCTGACGGCAGCCTGGGCGCGCGTAACGACGTACGCTGCGTGTCGCTGGAGCACAAGCTGGGCATTCACGGCAGCCCCACCGCGGTGATGAGCTTTGGCGACGAGGGTGGCGCCATCGGCTACCTGGTGGGCGAGGCCAACAAGGGCCTGGGTTATATGTTCACCATGATGAACCACGCCCGCCTGGGTGTGGGCATCGAAGGCATGGCGGTGTCCGAACGTGCTTACCAGAAGGCCGTTGAGTATGCGCGCGACCGCGTGCAAAGCCGTGCCGTGGGCAGCCCGGACCCGGCCGGTGTGGCCATCATCCAGCACCCTGACGTACGCCGCATGCTGATGACCATGCGCGCGCAGATCGAAGCGCAACGCGCGCTGGCTTTCTACGCCGCCGCCGCCCTCGACCGCGCCGCCCGTCACCCGGTAGCCAGCGAAGTGGCTCGCAACCAGGCGCTGGTGAATTTCCTGATTCCTATCGTTAAGGGCTGGAATACCGAGCAGGCCAATGAGATCACCAGTCTGGGTATGCAGATCCACGGTGGCATGGGCTACATCGAAGAAACCGGCGTGGCGCAGTATTGCCGCGACGCCCGCATTACCGCCATCTACGAAGGCACTACCGGCATCCAGGCGCTGGACCTGATCGGCCGCAAGACCGCCAGTGAAAACGGCGCCACTGCACGCTGGCTGCTGGAAGAAGTACGCAGTACCGTGGCCAAGCTGGCTGCCGCCGGTTTCGACAGCATTGCGGCCAACCTGGAAGCTTCCGCCAAAGACGCCGAGCGTTGCGTGGACTTCATCGTTGGCACCTTCGGCAGCCAGCCGGCGTTGGCCGCAGCCGGCTCGGTACCGTTCCTGAAGCTGATGGGCATTACGCTGGGTGGCTGGATGATGGGCCGCGCGGCGCTGATCGCCAAAGAGCAGCAGGGTGATGACGGCGTCGACGCCGACTTCCTGGCCGCCAAGCAAATCACTGCGCGTTTCTACGCCGAGCATCTACTGCCGCAAACCGGCGGCCTGGCTGCTGCCATCGTGAATGGCGCTGACAGCGTCCTGGCGCTGGACGCGGCACTGTTCTAAGCCGCTTGCCCGCGAAGCCCCCTTTCAAATGAACGGGGGCTTTTCATATGCTGGCAATGCGGCCAGTGTAGGATGCTTGCCCATCCATGCTGTCTTCATTACTCTTCCACTTTTGTTTGTTTTCGGTAAATTCCGTTTATGCCCATGCCACAACGTGCCTTGCGTCAGATCGCAAGTTTGCCTGCACTATTGCCTTTGCTGGCTGCACTGTTTGCCGCTTGGTGGTTGGTGGCAACCTTGCTGGGTCTGCTGCCTGCTTCGCCATCCATGCGGGTGCTGGCTCAGCCACAGCCGCTGGCTGCCGCTGGTACTGTGGCGCAGCAGTCCTGGTTTGGTGTGGTGCAAGACGCTACGGCTGGCCAGGCTGCGCCGCCAGTGACGGTGCTGGGTGTACTTGGCGGGGGGATGGGCTCGCGGCAGGATTTCGCCATCTTGCTGGAAAACGGCCAGAAAATTGCCGTGCGTGCCGGTGACAAAACGCCAGGCGGCTGGTTACTGCTGCGCGTCAATGGGGGCGGGGTGGTATTGCGCCAGCCGGATGGTAGCGAGCTGAATATAGCGCTAAGCCGCCAAGCACAACCAGACAGTGCGCTGCCAGGCCAGGTACCGTCCCAGCCGCAGCTATTTGGTGCGCCTGCAGTGTCGCCAGCCATGCCGGCGCCGGCACCTGCTGTCGCCCCGGCTGCGACGGGGCTGCCGCAAGGGGAGGCGCCAGTCCAGAAGGACTGAGCGGCAAGCGGCAGGGTGTTTTTATTGAGGTTTTACGTTGGCGCTACGCTGGCGCAGTAGCAGGTGTGGTGCAAGACGCCACGGTATCTGAACAATAGAAAAGCAGATCGATACAATCATGCAGATAGCCCGTTTGGCCGGTGCCTTGGCACTGGTATTTGCTTGCCACGCTTTTGCCGCGCCCGACGAGCCGGTAATGCTGAACTTCGTCAATGTGGATATCGATACGGTGGTCAAAGCCATCGGCGAGATTTCCGGCAAGAACTTCGTGCTGGACCCGCGCGTGAAAGGCACGGTGAATATCGTGTCGGCGCGCCCGGTGCCGCGCGAGCTGTCTTACCAGATTCTGTTATCCAGCCTGCGCATGCAGGGCTTTAGCGCGGTAGAGGGCGACGGCGTGATCAAGATCGTGCCCGAGGCCGACGCCAAGCTGCACGCCCGTGTGGGCAATGCGCGTCGGGGCGATGGCGATCGCCTGATTACCAAGGTATTCATTCTGCGCCACGGCAGCGCCAACCAGCTGGTGCCCGTGATCCGCCCCATCATTTCCCCGAACAACACCGTGGCCGCCATGCCCCAGGCCAATGCCGTGGTGGTTACTGACTACGCCGACAATATCCGCCGTATCGAAGCCATTATCGACAGCATCGAAAGTGCCAGCGCCGCCGATAGCGTGGTGCTGCCGGTGAAGTACGCCTCGGCTATCGAAATGGCCAGCCAGCTGAACAAGCTATTGCAGGAGGGCAGTACCGGTGCGGCCAACGCTGCCGACGGCGGCCGTATCACCATCGTGCCGGACGCGCGCAGCAATGTGCTGCTGGTGCGCGCCGATACCAGTGGCCGCTTGGCCAAGGTAAAAAGCCTGCTCACCCTGTTGGACCAGCCTAGCCAGGCCGGTGCCAATGTGCGCGTGGTGTACCTGCGTAATGCCGAGGCTACGCGGGTAGCGCAAACCCTGCGCAGCCTGCTGTCTGGCGAGGCAGCACCCGCCACGGCTGCCAGCACGCCAGCCAATGGCCAGGCACCTGGCACGGCAGGCAGTGCCAAAGCGGCCGACAGTAACGGTGGCGCGCTGGGCAGCACCATCCAGGCGGATGTGGCCAACAACGCGCTGATCATGAACGTGCCGGACGCCATGTACCAGAACCTGCGCAATGTGATCGACATGCTGGACCGCCGCCGCGCGCAGGTCTTTGTCGAGGCGCTGGTGGTGGAAGTATCGGCCGAGCGGGCGCAGGAAGTCGGCATGCAGTGGCAGTCGCTGTCCGGCCTGGGTAATGGCGGCACCAGCGTCATTGGCGGCACCAACTTCCCGGCTACGGGCAACCCCGGCATCCTGAATGTGGCCACTGGCGGTACAGCGGGCATCAGCGCGCTGGCTGGTAGCAGTGGCCTGACGGTGGGCATCAGCAAGGGTACGGTTACCATCCCGGGTATTGGCCAGGTATTGAATCTGGGCTTGCTGGCACGTGCGCTGGAAAAAGAAGCCGAAGGCAATGTGCTGTCCACGCCCAACCTGATGACCATGGATAACGAAGAAGCCAAGATCGTCATCGGCCAGAACGTGCCGTTTCTCACCGGTAGCTACAGCAATACCGGCAATGCCGGTGGCAATAACAGCAGCGTGTCGTCGCCATTCCAGACCTACGAGCGCAAGGACGTGGGCCTGACGCTGAAGCTGACGCCGCAGATTTCCGAAGGCGGCCTGGTGAAGATGAAAATCCTGCAGGAAGTATCATCGGTAGAGGAAACCAGCCGCAATAACCCCGCCGGTCTCACCACCAACAAACGTGCCATCGAAACCACCGTGACAGTAGACGATGGCAGCATTGTGGCCATTGGCGGTCTGATCCAGGAGTCGGTCAGCGACGGCGAGAACAAAGTCCCGCTGCTGGGCGACATCCCGGTGCTGGGCTGGCTATTCAAGTACCAGCAAAAGCAGCGCAAGAAAACCAACCTGATGGTGTTCCTCAAGCCCACCATCCTGCGTGACGATGGCAGCGCGCGTGGCCTGGCCAGCGACCGCTACGACTACGTGATAGGTGATCGCCAGCGCCAGGACAGCAAGCTGCCACTGAATGCCGCAGACGCCTACCAGTCGTCGCCGGCCGGTGGCCTGCTGCAACAGCTGCAGCAAAGCGGCAAACTGCCGCAACCGGATAGCCAGCGCGTGGCCAAACCATGAGCGTAGCCCGCCACCCGGTGCTGGGCTTTGCCTTTGCCCGTAGCCAGCGCATCGTGCTGGAAGACGGCCCCGATGGCCGCGTGCTGCTGCTCGACAGCCAGACCCCGGCCAGCGCCATCAGCGAAGTGCTGCGCCTGCACGGCGCGCCCGATCACCTTGAAACGTTGGCCGCAGAGGAGCTGGACCGCCGCCTGTCCAGCCTGTACGCCAACCGCAGCGACGGCGCGGCGGGTGTGGTGGACGACATCGGCGACAGCCTGGACCTGAACGCCATGGTGGACTCGCTGCCCGAGGTGGAAGACCTGCTGGAGTCCGAAGGCGACGCGCCCATCATCCGCATGATCAACGCGCTACTGACGCAGGCACTGCGCGATGGCGCCTCCGACATCCACATTGAAGCCTTCGAAGACCGCAGCCTGGTGCGTTTCCGGCTGGATGGCACGCTGCGCGACGTGGTCACCCCGCACCGCGCCTTGCACGCGGCCATGGTGTCGCGGCTGAAGATCATGGCCAGCATGGACATCGCCGAAAAGCGGCTGCCGCAAGACGGCCGCATCTCGCTGCGCCTGGGTGGCCGCCCGGTGGACGTGCGGGTGTCCACGCTGCCCACCAGCCACGGCGAACGCGTGGTGCTGCGGCTGCTGGATAAAGAAGCCGCAAGGCTGGACCTGGCCACGCTGGGCATGGCCGCCGACACCTTGGGGCAGGTGGACGGGCTGATCCGCCAGCCGCACGGCATTTTGCTGGTCACCGGCCCCACCGGCTCCGGTAAAACCACCACGCTCTACGCCGCGCTATCGCGGCTGGACGCGCGCCACACCAACATCATGACGGTGGAAGACCCGGTGGAATACCACCTGGACGGCGTCGGCCAGACGCAGGTGAACGCCAAGATCGACATGAGTTTTGCCAAGGCGCTGCGCGCCATCCTGCGCCAGGACCCGGACGTGGTGATGATTGGCGAAATCCGCGACCTGGAAACCGCGCAGATCGCCGTGCAAGCCTCGCTTACCGGCCACCTGGTGCTGGCCACACTGCACACCAACGACGCCGCCAGCGCCATTACCCGCCTCACCGACATGGGCGTCGAGCCCTTCCTGCTGGCGTCCAGCCTGCTGGGCGTGATGGCACAGCGCTTGGTGCGCCGCCTGTGCCTGCAGTGCAAGCAGCCGCACCCGCTACCGTTGGACGGCGAGCCGGGCGTATTGCACTACCGCCCCGCCGGCTGCCCGGCGTGCAGCAACAGCGGCTATCGTGGCCGTTATGGCGTGTACGAGCTGCTGCAGGTGGATGACACACTGCAAAAGCTGATCCACGACCGCGCCAGCGAAGCCGAACTGCGTGCCCACGCCACTGCCTGCGGCATGCGCAGCTTGCGCGACGACGGCTTGCGCTGGGTGCGTGGCGGCGAGACCAGCCTGGAAGAAATCCTGCGCGTGACGAGGAGCTGAGTTGGCCGCATTCAAGTACACCGCCCTCGATACCGCGGGCAAGGAGCACGGCGGCCTGTTGGAAGCCGACTCCGCCCGCGCTGCACGCGCCCAGCTGCGCGAGCGGGGCCTGCTGCCGCTGGAAATCGACAGCGTGGCCGCACCGCGCCAGGGGAACTCGGTACTGGCGCGTGGCCTGCCGCGTGCCGAGCTTGTGATGTTCACCCAGCAGCTGGCCACGCTGCTGGACGCCGGCCTGCCGCTGGAGCGCGCGCTGGCCGCCATCACCGAGCAAAGCGAGCACCCGCGCACCCGTGCGGTACTGGCCCAGGTGCGCAGCGACATTCTGGAAGGCAAATCGCTGGCGCAGGCGCTGGCCGGCGCGCCGGCCGTGTTCAACAGCCTGTACCGCTCGCTGGTGCAGGGCGGCGAGCAATCCGGCCATCTGGGGCAGGTCATGGCCAAGCTGGCGCATTACCTGGACCAGCGCCAGCACACACAGCAGAAAGTGGCGCTGGCCATGGCCTACCCGGCGGTGGTCACCGTGGTGGCGCTGCTGGTGGTGGGCGGGCTGATGGCCTACGTGGTGCCGCAGGTGGTCAGCGTGTTTGCCCAGAGCAAGCAAACGCTGCCGTTGCTCACGCGCATGCTGGTGGCCAGCAGCCACTTTCTGCGCGATTGGGGCGTGGTGCTGTTGCTGCTGATTGTGGCCGCAGCCGCTGCCATCTGGCGCATGCTGCAGGTGCCGGCGCTACGCCGTGCATGGCACGGCCAACTGTTGCGCCTGCCTGTCATCGGCCGCCTGCTGCAGGCGCTCAACACCGCACGCATGGCCAGCACGCTGTCGATTCTGGTGGGCTCCGGCGTGCCCTTGCTCACCGCGCTGGACACTGCGCGCGGCATCGTCAGCCTCATCCCCATGCAGGATGCTATTGCCGACACCGCCAGCAAGGTGCGCGAGGGCATGGCGCTATCGCGCGCGCTGGGCAGCACGCGGCAGTTCCCGCCGGTGCTGATCCACCTGATCGGCAGTGGCGAAGCCAGCGGCCGCCTGGCCGACATGCTGGATCGCGCAGCGCTGCAACAGCAGCAAGAAGTAGAGCGCAAGCTGGCCACCTTCACCACGCTGATGGAGCCGCTACTGATCCTGGTGATGGGCGGGCTGGTGCTGCTGATCGTGATGGCCATCATGATGCCGATCATCGACATGAACCAGATGGTGAGGTAAGCGCATGAACCCGATGGATACCGAACGCATGGGTCGCTTGCTGGCAGAGGAACAACGGCTGCTGGCCGAGGCGGTATCGCCGCCGGCCACGCTAACGCTGTCCGCATTGGTCTGGCCTTTGTTGTTTCAGCTGGCTGCGCTGGCGTGGGTATACGGGCAGCGTCACAGCGTGGCCGAACCCTTGTTGTGGCTGGCTTTGCTGGCACTGGTCTTGTGTCTGCCGGTGCAGCTGTCGTTACGGCTGTGGCGCTGGCAGCGTTACGCCAGCCGGCAAGCGCAGTTGGCCGCGTGCCGCCGCCAGCTGGACGAACTGCGCGCGCAAGCCGGAGCCACGCCATGATGACCCCTGCTGCCGCCCGCCAGCTGGCCGCCTACAACCGCTGGATGAACGACAAGCTGTACCAGGCTGCCGCCAGCCTGCCGGACGACGCATTGCACGCTGAACGTAGCGCCTTTTTCGGTTCGCTGTTCGGCACGCTCAGCCATATCGTCGTGGGCGACACCGTCTGGCTGCGACGTTTTGCCACCTTGCCATACGGTGCAGAAGTATTGCAGCCTGTACGGTTTTGGCCGCAACCGGCAGCGCTGGATGCCCGGCCTGCGGCCAACCTTGCCGAGCTCGCCGCCTTGCGCCACCAGCTGGATACCGCTATCGAGCAGTGGGCCACCACGCTGGACGAACGCGTGCTGGCGCAAGACCTAGCCTACCGCTCAATGCGTGGCGACACCTGTGTCAAAGCACTGGGTGGCGTGCTGCTGCATTTTTTCAACCACCAGACCCACCATCGCGGCCAGGCCAGCACGCTGCTGACCCAGGCCGGTGTGGATGTGGGCGTGACCGACTTGCTGGCGCTGCTGCCTGATACGGCCACGACCATTCGCTGATATCACGCTGGCCGATACGGCCGGCGATTCATTGCATAAGGGAGCAAGCATGAAACACATGAAACCCGCCGCCCAGCGCGGCTTCACCCTGATCGAGATCATGGTGGTCATCGTCATCCTCGGCGTGCTGGCCGCGCTGGTGGTGCCCAAAGTGATGAGCCGCCCGGACGAAGCGCGCATCGTGGCCGCCAAGCAGGACATCGGCGCCATGCTGCAGGGCCTCAAGCTCTACCGCCTGGACAACACGCGCTACCCCACTACCGAGCAAGGCCTGCAGGCGCTGGTGAGCAAGCCGGCCAGCGGCCCGGCCCCCAAAAACTGGAAGCCCGGTGGCTATCTGGAGCGCCTGCCGAACGACCCGTGGGGCAACCCCTACCAGTACGCCGCTCCCGGTAGCCACGGCGAGGTGGATATCTGGAGCCTGGGCGCCGACGGCGAGCCCGGTGGCGAAGGCAACGACGCCGATATCGGCTCCTGGGCGCTGTAAACCGGCATGACGCGCGCAGGCTGCGGCCAACGTTGGCCGCAAGGCGGCTTTACGCTGATCGAGGTGATGGTGGTGCTGCTCATCATTGGCGTGATGGCGACCACCGTCAGCTTCAGCCTGCGCCCCGATACGCATCGTCAGCTGGAGGACGAAAGCTACCGTCTGGCGCGGGTGCTGGAGCAGGCGGTGGACGCCGCCGAAATGGGCGAAGCGCTGGCGCTGGACTGGCAGGCAGGCGGCGCACGCTGGCGCGTGGCCGATAACCAGGGCGGCTGGCAGCCCAGCGCCGATGCGTTCTTTGCCGATCACCCGCTGCCGGAAGGTTTGCGCGGTGATGGCCTGCTGCAAGACGGCCGCCCGGCCAGTGGCCCGGTGCGGCTATGGCAGGATGGCCGCCCACCCGCGCTGGCACTGACGCTGCGTGGCGACAGCGGCGCGCGCAGCATCACGCTGTCGCCGGTCGGAACCGTTACCGTGGAGGTGGCGCCGTGAAGCGGCAGGGTGGTTTTACCCTGTTCGAGGTGCTGGTAGCGCTGGCCATCATGGCGGTGGCGCTGGCAGCCTTGCTGCGTGCCAGCGGGGTGGCTGCCGACAATAGCGAGCAGATGAAACAGCGCATGATCGCCACCTGGGAGGCGCAAAACCAGCTGGCCCTGATGCAGGCGCGGCGCGAGTGGCCAGGCCCGGGCCTGCAAGAAGGCGAAATGCAAAGCGATGGCCGCCGCCTGCGCTGGGAGCGCGAGGTCAGCGAAACGCCCAACGGCAACTTCCGCAAGGTAATCCTGCGTGTATTGCAGCCAGGCAGCCAGCGCTATGTACTGGCCGAGATCACCGGCTTTGTGCGCAGCCCCGAGGTGCAGCCATGAAGCGCCACCACGGCATGACGCTGATAGAAATCCTGGTTGCCATGAGCCTGCTGTCCATTCTTACCGTGATGGGCTACCGCGCGTTTGGCAACTTGCTGAACGCGCGCGAGCACATCATGCAAACCGGCGAACGCTGGGTACAGCTGGCGCGGGTGCTGCGCCGGGTAGAGGCCGACCTGCAGCGCCTGCCACGGCAAGCCCCCACCGAGCAGCAACAGCCCGCCCTGCAGCTGCAGCCGGCGGGGCAGGGCCAATGGCTACAGCTGCGGCTGGAGTCGTCGCGTTATCCAGACGGGCAAGAACATGTGCAATACCGTGCCACTGGCGGCCTGGGCTGGCTGGCTGGCCCGGCCAGCAGTGCGCCGGACGGCGAGGCCTTACCCTTGCTGGCCAGCGATTACCGTGTGCAATGGCGCGTGCTGGCCGCCAATGGCCAGTGGTACCCGCAGTGGCCTGCGGCGGCGGCAGGCTCGCCGCAGCTGCGCGCGCTGGAAATGCGCGTGCTCTTGCCCGGTGATGAAGCCATCAGCCGCGTATGGGTGCTGCCATGAAGCGGCAACAGCAAGGCATGGCCATCATCATGGCGCTACTGATTGTGGCGCTGGCGGCTACCGCGGCGGCTACCGTGCTGTGGCAGCAAAGCCTGTGGTGGCGTCAGGCAGATAACGACCGTGCCCGTGCCGATATTCGGCTGATTGCCGACGCCGGGGTGGGCTGGGCGGGTGACATTCTGGCATTTGATGCCCGCAGCAGCGGCGCGGTAGACCACCTTGGCGAGCTGTGGGCGCAGCCCTTGCCGCAAACCGAGGCCGAGCAGACCCGTATTAGCGGCCAGCTAAGCGATGCGCAGGGGCGCTTTAATGTGCACAACCTGCTGCTACCGGACGGCAAGGAAGATGCGGTGCAAGTGCAGCTCTATCGCCGCCTGCTGGCCCAGCTGCAGCTGCCGGCTGCCTTGGCCGATACGCTGCTGGACTGGCTGGACGCCGACGACGAGCAGCGCCCGCAAGGCGCCGAGTCGGCCTGGTACGCAGCGCAGCAGCCGCCTTACGCCATGCCGCCTGCTAACCGCGTGCAAAAGCTGGCGCAGCTGCGCTGGGTAAAGGGCTATAACAGCCAGGTGCTGGCCAGGCTGGCACCGCATCTGACGTTGCTGCCACAGCGTACCGCCTTGAATGTGAACACCATCAGCCTGCCCCTGATGATGGCACTGGTGCCAGGCCTGGGGCGTGGCCAGGCACAGGCACTGATCAACCAGCGCAGCACGACGTATTTCAAGGACAAAGCCGATTTCGGCTTGCGCCTCACCGGTAACCTGGTGCCGCTAGCGGTAGAGTACGGCGTGCGCAGCGACTATTTTCTGCTGCAAAGTGAAATACGCCACCCGCGCAGCATGCTGCGGGTAGACGCTTTATTGTTGCGCAACGAACAAGCCAGCAAGGTGCTGTGGCGAGAAGAAGGAGTGGTGCCGGTAGCGGCGGCCACCAACGGGGAATCATGAGTGTATTGAGACTATATCTGCGGCCAGGCTGGCCCGATAGCGAGCCTGGCCTGCCGTGGGCGCTGCTGGGTAGCCAGGGCCAGTGTCTGGATAAGGGCGATGACAGCCCCGCCGCTTGGCCGCGTGCCGACCAGCTGGAGCTGGTGTTGCCCGCCGGCACTACCCTGTTTACCGCGGTGGCGCTGCCTGCCGGCCGTGAGCTGAAGCCTGCGGTGATCGGCTATGCCCTGGAAGAACAGCTGGCAAACGACCCTGCGGCCAACCTGTACGCCATCGGCGGCAAGCTGGCCGATGGCCGCCGCAGTGTAGCGGTGTGTGAAGCGGCACCGGTGCGCCGTGCCGTGGCCATGCTGCGCCAGCTGGGGCGGCTGGCCGACCGCATCGTGCCGGAAGAAACCCTGCTGCCCCTGCCCGCGGCTGGGCAGTGGGTACTGTCCGCCCAGCCACAGGGCTGGTTACTGCGCATGGGGGCCGATACCGCGAGTTTTCTGCCTGCCGCCAGCGCAGCACTTTTGCTGCCCAGGTTGGCCGCAGAGCCGCCGCCAGCCGGGCTGCTGGTGCTGGGCGAGCTGCCGCAGGGCTTGCCTGCGTCATGGCCGCTACAGCAGGGCGATGCCTGGCAATGGCAGCATGGCCGCAGCAGCGGGCCGAATTTTGCCCAGGGCGAGCTGGCGGCAGACCGCCAGTGGCGGGCGTTTGCCCCCTCGCTCAAGCGTGCCGGTGTGATTGTGGCTGCCGTGGTGCTGGCGCAAACCCTGCTGGCCTGCGGGCAATGGGGCTGGTACGCCTGGCAGAAAAAAGACCTGCAGCAGCAGATTCGCCAGCAAGTGCAGCCGTGGGCGCCGCAAGCCGTGGCCGGCAGCAGTGCCTTGCCCATGTTGCGGGCGGTAGACCGCTTGCGCCTGAGCCGTGGCCTGCCCGCGCGCGACGATATGGTAGAAGCCATGGCCCAGCTGGCACAGATCAACCGGGGCGAGCTCAAGCTGGTATCGCTGCGCTACGACAGCGGCCGTCTGGCATTCCAGGCACCCTCACTTGGCGCCGAGCAGGCGAAAGGCTGGCAGGCACAGTTGGCCGCAAGGCAGTGGCTGCTGACGGCCAGCCAGAATGAACAGGGGCAGCGCGAATGGGTACTGACAAGGGAGCCGCTATGAATCAGCTGAAACAGCAGGCGCGGCAGCGCTGGCAGCAGCTATCGGCACGCGAGCAGCGTCTGCTGGCCGTGATGGCGGTGGTGCTGGGCGGGGCTGTGTTCTACCTGGCGCTATGGGTGCCGGCGCATCAGCAATCTGCGCGGCTGGCCACGAGCGTGGCCAGTTTGCGCGCCGAGGCCAGGTTGGTGGCCACGCTGGCCAGCGAGGCAAAGAGCCTGAAGCCGCAGGCCGAGGTGCCCCCGTTGCCGGCCGCCGAGCTGCAGACCATGCTGGCGCCGCTGCTGCGCGAGGCCGGGCTGGCAGGTTTGCAACTGCAGCCTGAGGGCGAGTTTGGCGTGCGGGTGCAGGGCGAGGTGGCATTTGACGACTGGGTACGTGCCAGTGGCCAGCTGGCCGGCCAGCAAGTACGGGTGCTGCGCCTGCAGGCAGACGCTACCACTGCGGGCCGCGTGAAGCTGGATGCGGTACTGGTACACGCCGGGGGTGAGGCATGAAGCGCGCAGGGTGGCTAGGGCTGGTAATCGCGGGCTTGCTGTCTGCCGTGGCGCATCTGCCTGCCAGCTTGCTGGATGGCAGGTTGGCCGCAGCAACGGACGGGCGCTGGCGGCTGGCCGCGGCCAAGGGCACGCTGTGGCAGGGTAGCGGGCAGCTGATGTACGCCGGCCAGCAGGGCGAGGTCTTGCCCATGAGCACGCTGGCCTGGCGCTGGCAGCCTGCTGCGCTGCGCAGCCTGGCGCTGCAGTGGCATATCGATGCCGATGGCCAGGCGGGCAGCCTGCAGCTGAAAGTGCGCAGCGCACAGCTGGACAATGTGCAGCTACAACTGCCGGTGGCGGCACTGACCGGTTTTTCACCGAAATGGCAAAGCGCGCGGCTGGGTGGCCAGCTACAGTTAAACGTAGGGCACCTGCTGCTACAGCCAGGCCGTGTAGAGGGGCAGGCAGTGCTGGCATGGGTGGCTGCGAGCTCGCCGCTATCGCGCATCCAGCCGTTTGGCAGCTACGCGCTGGATGTGCAGGGGCAGGGCGAGCAGGTACAGCTGGCCATGCGGACGGTGCAAGGGCCACTGCAAATCCAGGGGCAAGGGCGCTATGACGCCAGCGGCCTGCAGTTTGCCGGCAGTGCCAGTAGCGAAGCCGCGCAATACGAAGCGTTGAAACCGGTTTTGTTGATGCTAGGCAGGCCCAGCGGGGCGAATAGCGTTACGTGGCAGCTGAATTGACGTCTGCGTCAACTTGATGCTATTGCTGTTCAAGTGTTTGTTTTTGTTGGAAATTGAAAAAAAGTGCCCGTTTTGCCATTGAAAAAATGCGAAATCGCGTTATAATCGAAAAGTTTAACCGAACGGGACAAGCGCTGCGGCGTGGTGTCCCGTTTGTTATATAAGTGATTCAAAAAACCATTATTTCAGGAGCCAGCCAGTGACAACCGTACCCGCGATTCTAGCCTTGGCTGACGGCACGCTTTTCAAAGGCGTAGCCATCGGAGCCAGCGGCCACACCGTAGGAGAGGTGGTATTCAATACCGCCATGACCGGTTATCAGGAGATCCTTACCGATCCATCGTATACCCGGCAAATCGTCACTCTGACCTATCCCCATATTGGAAACGTCGGCGCCAACTCGGAAGACACCGAGTCCGGCGCCGTTTTTGCATCCGGCCTGATCATTCGTGATCTGCCGCTGTTGCACAGCAACTTCCGTGCGGAAGACTCGCTGTCCGATTATCTGGTGAAGAACAACGTTGTCGCCATTGCCGACATCGACACCCGCAAGCTCACCCGCATCCTGCGCGAAAAAGGTGCGCAGGCAGGCTGCATCATGGCCGGCGACATCGACGAAGCCCGCGCCGTTGAGCTGGCACGCGGTTTTGGCAGCATGGCTGGCCAGGACCTGGCCAAGGTGGTGAGCAGCAAGGAAGCCTACCAGTGGAACGTGCGCGAATGGCGCCTGGGCCAGGGCTATACCGAGCAGAGCGATACCCCGTACCACGTGGTGGCCTACGATTTCGGCGTGAAGCACAACATCCTGCGCATGCTGGCCGAGCGCGGCTGCAAGCTCACCGTGGTACCGGCGCAAACGCCTGCGAAAGACGTGCTGGCGCTTAATCCGCACGGCGTGTTCCTGTCCAACGGCCCGGGCGACCCGGAGCCATGCGACTACGCCATCACCGCCATCCGCGAGATTCTGGACACCAAGCTGCCGGTATTCGGCATTTGCCTGGGCCACCAGCTGCTGGGCCTGGCCACTGGCGCTAAAACGTCCAAGATGAAGTTCGGCCACCACGGTGCCAACCACCCGGTGCAAGACCTGGACAGCGGCCGCGTGATGATCACCAGCCAGAACCACGGTTTCCAGGTAGACGAATCCAGCCTGCCGGCCAACGTGCGCGTGACCCATCGCTCGCTGTTTGACCACACCGTACAGGGCATTGCGCTGACCGACCGCCCGGCATTCTCCTTCCAGGGCCACCCGGAAGCGAGCCCGGGCCCGGAAGACGTAGCCTATCTGTTTGACCGTTTCATCGCGGCCATGGCCGAGCGCGCCTGATCAGGAGCCCATCATGTTTGGCATAACCGACCTCACGACCTACATCCTCGGCACCATTTTCATCATTTTGCTGCCGGGCCCCAACTCGATGTATGTCTTGTCCGTGGCTGCCCAGCGCGGCGTGCGGGCCGGTTTTGCCGGCGCCGGTGGCGTGTTCACCGGCGACCTGATCCTGATGACACTGGCCGCCACCGGCGCGGCCGGCTTGCTGCAGACCAACCCGGCGCTGTTTGCCATTGTGAAATACTTGGGTGGCGGTTACCTGGCCTGGATCGGCCTGAACATGCTGAAAGGTGCCTGGCAGGCCTGGCGTAACGCCCGTCTGGGCACAGCACCGCAAGGGGCCGCACAGCAGGTAGACGCCAGCAGCCCGTTTCGCAAGGCCATGCTGATCAGCCTGATGAACCCGAAGGCGATTCTGTTTTTCGTGTCGTTCTTCGTGCAGTTTGTCGACCCGGCCTACGCCTACCCGGCGCTGACCTTTGCCGTGCTGGGGGCCATCGTGCAGTGCTTCAGCCTGCTGTACCTGACGATCGTGATTCTGGCGGGTAACCACCTGGCCGCCGCCTTCCGCCGCCGCCGCCGCTTGTCGGCAGCCATGGGTGGCTCGGTAGGCGCGATGTTCATCGGTTTTGGTGCCAAGTTGGCCGCAGCCAGTCTGTGAATTGAATAATTGAATTGAATTGAGCGATAACGATGCCTAAACGTACTGATATCAAGAGCATTCTCATCATTGGCGCTGGCCCGATTGTCATCGGCCAGGCCTGCGAGTTTGACTACTCCGGCGCCCAGGCGTGCAAGGCGCTGCGTGAAGAAGGTTACAAAGTCATTCTGGTGAACTCCAACCCGGCCACCATCATGACCGACCCGGACATGGCCGACGTGACCTATATCGAGCCGATTACCTGGCAAGTGGTCGAAAAGATCATCGATAAAGAGCGCCCGGACGCCATCCTGCCGACCATGGGCGGCCAGACCGCACTGAACTGTGCGCTGGACCTGGCACGTAACGGCGTGTTGGAAAAATACAAAGTCGAGCTGATCGGTGCCACCGAAGACGCCATCGACAAAGCAGAAGATCGTGGCCGCTTCAAAGAAGCCATGGCCAAGATCGGCCTGTCCTGCCCGCTGTCTTTCGTATGCCACACCATGGAAGAGTCGCTGGAAGCCCAGGCCAAGGTAGGCTACCCCACGCTGATTCGCCCGTCCTTCACCATGGGCGGTTCCGGCGGCGGTATTGCCTACAACAAGGAAGAATTCCTGGCCATCTGCGAACGCGGCTTCGAAGCCTCGCCCACCCACGAGCTGCTGATCGAGCAGTCGGTACTGGGCTGGAAAGAGTACGAGATGGAAGTGGTGCGTGACCGCAACGACAACTGCATCATCATCTGCTCCATCGAGAACTTCGACCCGATGGGCGTGCACACCGGCGACTCCATCACCGTGGCGCCAGCACAAACGCTGACCGACAAGGAATACCAGATCATGCGTAACGCCAGCCTGGCGGTACTGCGTGAAATCGGTGTGGATACCGGCGGCTCCAACGTGCAATTTGCCGTGAACCCTGACACCGGCGACATGATCGTGATCGAGATGAACCCGCGCGTGTCGCGTTCGTCTGCGCTGGCATCCAAAGCCACCGGCTTCCCGATTGCCAAGATCGCGGCCAAGCTGGCCGTGGGCTTTACCCTGGACGAACTGAAGAACGATATCACCGGCGGCGCGACCCCGGCCTCGTTCGAACCGTCCATCGACTACGTCGTCACCAAGATCCCGCGTTTCGCCTTCGAGAAATTCCCGCAGGCTGACGACCGTCTGACCACCCAGATGAAGTCGGTAGGCGAAGTGATGGCCATGGGCCGCACGCTGCAGGAGTCCATGCAGAAAGCCCTGCGTGGCCTGGAAACCGGCCTGTCCGGCTTCGACCCGCGCACCACCGACGAAGCGGCCATCCGCCACGAGCTGGGCTCCCCTGGCCCGGACCGCATCCTGTCGGTAGCCGACGCCTTCCGTATCGGCCTGAGCCGCGACGAGATCTTTGCCATCAGCAAGATCGACCCGTGGTTCCTGGCGCAGATCGAAGACCTGATGGGCGAAGAAAAAGCGCTGGCTGGCCGCAAGGTAGACAGCCTGAGCTACGACGAGCTGCGTCGCCTGAAACGCAAAGGCTTCTCCGACCGCCGTCTGGGCGAGCTGCTGGGCACCGACCAGGCCGCCGTGCGTGCCCACCGCTGGGCACTGAAGCTGCACCCGGTGTACAAGCGCGTGGACACCTGCGCTGCCGAGTTCGCCACCAACACCGCTTACATGTACTCCACCTACGAGGAAGAGTGCGAATCGCAGCCTACCGACCGCAAAAAGGTGATGGTACTGGGTGGCGGCCCGAACCGTATCGGCCAGGGTATCGAGTTTGACTACTGCTGCGTACACGCCGCGCTGAGCCTGCGCGAATCCGGTTTCGAGACCATCATGGTCAACTGCAACCCGGAAACCGTGTCCACCGACTACGACACCTCCGACCGTCTGTACTTCGAGCCGCTGACGCTGGAAGACGTGCTGGAAATCTGCCGTATCGAAAAACCGTTCGGCGTGATCGTACAGTACGGCGGCCAGACCCCGCTGAAACTGGCGCGCGCACTGGAAGCCAACGGCGTGCCCATCATCGGCACCAGCCCGGACATGATCGACGCTGCCGAAGACCGCGAGCGCTTCCAGCACCTGCTGCAAGACCTGGGTCTGAAACAGCCGCCAAACCGTACCGCGCGTAACCCGGTAGACGCCATGCGCTTGGCCGAAGAAATCGGCTACCCGCTGGTGGTACGCCCGTCCTACGTGCTGGGCGGCCGCGCGATGGAAATCGTGCATGAACCTGCCGACCTTGAACGCTATATGCGCGAGGCAGTGAAGGTGTCCAACGACAGCCCGGTGCTGCTGGACCGCTTCCTGAACGACGCCATCGAAGTGGACGTGGACTGCATCTCCGACGGCACCGACGTGGTGATCGGCGGCATCATGCAGCACATCGAGCAAGCTGGTGTGCACTCCGGTGACTCCGCCTGCTCGCTGCCACCGTACAGCCTGTCGGCCGAGCTGCAGGACGAGATCCGTCGCCAGACCATCGCCATGGCGCGTGCGCTGAACGTAGTGGGCCTGATGAACGTGCAGTTTGCCATCCAGGGCAGCACCATCTTTGTACTGGAAGTGAATCCGCGTGCCTCGCGTACCGTGCCGTTTGTATCCAAGGTAAGCGGTGCTTCGCTGGCGATGATCGCCGCACGCGCCATGGCCGGCATCAGCCTGAAAGAGCAGGGCTTTACCAGCGAAGTGGTGCCACCGTACTACGCTGTGAAAGAAGCTGTGTTCCCGTTCATCAAGTTCCCGGGTGTGGATACCATTCTGGGGCCGGAGATGAAGTCCACCGGCGAAGTAATGGGCGTTGGCCGCACCTTTGCAGAAGCCTACGTGAAAGCCCAGCTGGCTGCCGGCGACAAGCTGCCGCGCACCGGCAAGGTGTTCATGTCCTTGCGTGAAGGCGACAAGGAAGGCGGCGTGGAAGTGGCCCGCGAGCTGCAGCAACTGGGCTTTGGCGTATGCGCCACCCGTGGCACGGCCAAAGCGCTGGCGGCAGCCGGCATCATCGTGCAGATCGTGCACAAGGTGAACGAAGGCCGCCCGCACATCGTGGACCTGATCAAAAACGGCGAAATCGACGTGGTGATCAACACCGTGGACGAAAAGCGCCAGGCGATCCAGGACAGCCACACCATCCGCCGCAGCGCGCTGCAGATGCGTGTACCGCAGTACACCACCCTGGCGGGTGCCAAGGCAGTGTGTGCCGGCCTGTCGCATGTGGATGCTTTTGACGTGTACAGCGTGCAGCAGCTGCACGCCGATCTGAAGGGCTGATGGGCGTCACGTGCGGCCAACCTTTGAACCGCACGTGAAATCCCGTTACAATCCCGTCTGACACAATCGTCCCGCAAAGCCGCCGTCTCGTACGGCGGCTTGCGCTTTTATCATGGGGCCGCCAGAGGCCCCCGGAGAATAGACACATGATCAAAGTCCCGTTGACCGTACGTGGAGCGGAAATGCTCAAGGCCGAACTGCAGCGCCTCAAGAGTGTGGAGCGTCCGTCGGTGATCGAGGCCATTGCCGAGGCTCGCGCCCAGGGTGACCTGTCGGAAAACGCCGAGTACGAAGCTGCCAAAGAGCGTCAGGCTTTCGTGGAAGGCCGCATTGCCGAGCTGGAAGCCAAGATTTCCAATGCGCAGGTTATCGACCCTACCGAGCTGAACGCTGATGGTCGTGTGGTGTTTGCTGCCACCGTCAAGCTGCTGGATATGGAGAGCGATGACGAAGTGACCTACCAGATCGTGGGTGACGACGAAGCCGACATCAAGGAAGGCAAAGTGTCGATCAACTCGCCTATCTCCCGTGCCATGATCGGCAAGGAAGCCGGTGATGTTGCCGAGGTGGTGGCACCAGGCGGCATTCGCGAATACGAAATCCTGGACGTACTGTATATCTGAGCCTGAGGCAGGTCGCGGCATGGGCTGCGGCCAACCTTGAGCAGCAATGATCAGGGGGAAGCATGAACGGTTTACGCGCCATCGCCCGTACTTTCTGGATTGGCGGCTTGTGGGTTATCGGCATTATTGTGACGCCGGTGCTGTTTTCGGCACTGGATAACGTGACGGCAGGCATGGTGGCAGGCAGGCTATTCGCCTCTATCGCCTGGGTCGGGCTGGTGTGCAGTGTATTCCTGATGGCGGATTACGTGATGCGCCAGGGGGCACGCGGCCTGAAACAGGCACCGTTCTGGCTGCTGCTGGGCATGCTGGCCTGCATCGTGATCAACCACTTTGCCGTGACCCCCATCATTGCTGCCCTGAAAATGCAGATGAACCACGCGGCAGAAGGGCTGTTTGGCGGCGGTTTCGCTACCTGGCACGCCATTTCCAGCCTGATCTATCTGGTGCAGAGCCTGATGGGTCTGGCTTACCTGCTGCGTAGCGATAACTGACAGGCAAACAAAAAGCGGTGGCAAGCCACCGCTTTTATCATGTATTGCCAGCTGCCGTGCTTACGGGCGGGCTTTCAGTGCCTTTTTGCTTTTCGGCAGGTCGATCAGTGCTTTGTCGGAAGGGCGGTACAGTACCAGCAGTTTACCGATGTGTTGCACCTGGGCGGCACCCAGTTCATCACAGATCTGGTCGTACATGGCGACACGCGCGCTGCGGTCATCGCCCAGAACGCGAACCTTGATCAGTTCGTGAGCGTCCAGGCTGATGGCGATTTCACGTACCACGGATTCGGTCAGCCCGTTGTTGCCGATCATTACTACCGGGTTCAGTGAGTGGGCCAGGCCCTTCAGGTAAGTACGCTCGACGGCTGTCAGTTCGATTTTCATGTGTTGCTTCAAGTTTCAGATTAAAAAAAGATTTTACTAAAATTCAGGCGCTGTTCACAGTAGTTTCGTCAGCGCCCGCCATCAATGGCCGCAGCCGCGTAGCGTGCACTATCTGCAAGCCATACTGGCATGTGCGCCGATTGTATTTATAGTTCCCAGTACAACCTAACCCAAATTCATCAGGAAAGAAGCATGGCACGCAGCAGGACAAGTAACGCCTGGTTAAAAGAGCACGTTAACGACCACTATGTGCATATGGCGCAGAAGGATGGCTACCGTGCCCGCGCTGCCTACAAGCTGCTGGAGATCAACGAAAAAGATAAATTGATCGTGCCGGGAACCGTGCTGGCCGATCTGGGGTCTGCTCCGGGTAGCTGGTCGCAAGTGGCAGCACGTATCGTGGGTGACAAGGGCAATGTGTTTGCCATGGATATCCTGCCCATGGACGCCATTGCCGACGTGTCTTTCATCCAGGGGGACTTTCGCGAGCAGGAGGTGCTGGACGAGTTTGTCGCCTTGCTGGGCGGGCGTCAGCTGGACCTTGTAATTTCCGACATGGCCCCCAATATCTCCGGTATGAGCGCCATCGATCAGGCCCGCAGCTTTCACCTGACCGAGCTGGCGCTGGAATTTGCCCGTGATCACCTGAAACCCGGTGGCCATTTTCTGGTCAAGGTATTTCAGGGTAGCGAATTCCAGGCTTACCTGCAGTCCATGCGCGAGCTGTTTACCGAGGTGGTAACGCGCAAACCCAAGGCCTCCCGTGATCGCTCCAGTGAAATTTACCTGCTTGGCAAGGGCCGTCGCTGACAGCCTGCCACGCGGGGGTTACAATCAAATAAACCATTCTCCAAGTCAGGGCACATAGGAGCACGCTCTTGTGAACAATATCGGCAAAAACATCGCTATCTGGGTCATCATCGGGCTTGTCCTGATGACGGTATTCAAACAGTTTCAACCCCGGGAAACGCAAAACCAGCTTGAATACTCGCAATTCATCAGCGACGTTGAAACCGGCAAGGTGCAGTCCCTGACCATCGAAGGCAACCCGCTGCGCGGCCAGTGGATACGCGGCAAGCGTACCGACGGCTCCTCGTTCAGCTCGTTTGCCCCACTGGATACCAAGCTGGTAGACGTGCTGATCCAGAACAACGTGCGCTTCTCTGCCAAGCCGGAAGAAGAGCCGTCGATGCTGATGAACATCTTCATCAGCTGGTTCCCTATGCTGCTGCTGATCGGCGTGTGGTTCTTCTTCATGCGCCAGATGCAGGGCGGTGGCAAAGGCGGTGCGTTCTCGTTCGGCAAGAGCAAGGCGCGCATGCTGGACCAGGACACCAACACCGTGACTTTTGCCGACGTAGCAGGCTGCGACGAAGCGAAAGAAGAAGTGAAGGAGATCGTGGATTACCTGCGTGACCCGACCAAATACCAGAGCTTGGGCGGCCGCATCCCGCGCGGCATCCTGCTGGCGGGTAGCCCGGGTACCGGTAAAACCTTGCTGGCCAAAGCCATTGCCGGCGAAGCCAAGGTGCCGTTCTTCAGTATTTCCGGTTCCGACTTTGTAGAAATGTTTGTCGGTGTGGGTGCCTCCCGCGTGCGCGACATGTTCGAGCAGGCCAAGAAAAACGCGCCGTGCATCATCTTTATCGACGAGATCGACGCCGTTGGCCGCCAGCGTGGCGCAGGCCTGGGTGGTGGCAACGACGAGCGCGAACAGACGCTGAACCAGCTGCTGGTAGAGATGGATGGTTTTGAAACCAACCAGACCGTGATCGTGATCGCCGCGACCAACCGCCCGGACGTGCTGGACCCGGCGCTGCAACGCCCTGGTCGTTTCGATCGTCAGGTCGTGGTGCCGCTGCCGGATATCCGTGGCCGCGAACAGATCCTGAACGTGCACATGCGCAAGGTGCCGATTGCCGCTGACGTGGATGCGCCGGTTATTGCGCGCGGTACACCTGGCTTCTCGGGTGCTGATCTGGCCAACCTGGTGAACGAAGCCGCGCTGTTTGCTGCGCGCCGTAGCAAACGCCTAGTGGATATGCTGGATTTCGAATCGGCCAAAGACAAGATCATGATGGGTGCCGAGCGCCGCAGCATGGTGATGTCGGAGGAAGAGAAGCGTAACACCGCTTATCACGAATCCGGTCACGCCGTGGTGGCCAAGCTGTTGCCCAAGTCCGACCCGGTACACAAGGTCACCATCATCCCGCGTGGCCGTGCCCTGGGTGTGACCATGCAGCTGCCAGAGCAAGACCGCTTTGCTTACGACCGTGGCTACCTGCTGGACCGTTTGGCCATCCTGTTCGGCGGCCGTATTGCCGAAGAGCTGTTCATGAACCAGATGACCACCGGCGCCAGCAACGACTTCGAGCGTGCTACGCAAATGGCACGCGACATGGTGACCCGCTACGGTATGTCCGACAAGCTTGGCCCGATGGTATACGGCGAAAACGAAGGTGAAGTGTTCCTGGGCCGCTCGGTGACCACGCACAAGAATCTGTCCGAAGCCACCATGATGCAGGTGGACCAGGAAATCCGCCGTATCATCGACGAGCAGTACGCGCTGGCGCGCCGCCTGCTGGATGAAAACCGCGACAAGGTGGAAGCCATGACCGCCGCTCTGCTGGAATGGGAAACCATCGACGCCGAGCAGATCAACGACATCATGGACGGTAAGCCTCCGCGCGCGCCCAAGCCAGGTGGCGGCTTTGCCAAGCCGGAAAACAAACCGCCGGCACCGCCCGCACCAGAGGCCAGCGCCACTCCGGCGCAAGAGCTGTAAGCCTCTTGTCAATTGCCCGAGCCGCAGCTTAAGCTGCGGCTCTTTTGTTTCTGGATTGCATCATGTCCCGCTTTATCTGTGGCCGCTACACGCTGGACCTGTCCCGCCCCCTGGTCATGGGGATCCTGAATGTCACGCCGGACTCATTCTCGGATGGTGGCCGCCACGATACTGTAGCGCAGGCCGTAGCGCACGCTCAGGCCCTGATCGCCGACGGAGCGGATATTCTGGATATCGGTGGCGAGTCTACCCGCCCAGGTGCGCCTTTAGTCAGCCCGGAAGAAGAGCTACGCCGTGTCCTGCCGGTACTGCGCGAGCTTGTTCAGCTGAACGTGCCAGTATCGCTTGATACCCGCCGCACCAGCGTGATGCAGGCCGCCCTGACTGAAGGCCTGGTCGACCTGATCAACGATGTGTCTGCACTGGAAGACGAGGGCGCGCTGCCCTTGCTGGCTGCGGCCAACGTAGGTATCTGCCTGATGCACAAGCAGGGCAACCCGGACACCATGCAGCAGCAACCCAGCTACAACAGCGTAGTCGATGAGGTAGGCAGCTACCTGGCGCGCCGCGTACAGCTGTGTCTTGCTGCCGGTATCGACCAGGCCCGCTTGTTGGCAGACCCCGGCTTTGGCTTTGGCAAAACGCTGGAGCACAATCTGGCTTTGCTGCGCGCTCTGCCGCAGCTGGAACAGCAGGCCGGCGTTCCTTTGCTGGTAGGCCTGTCGCGCAAGAGCATGCTGGGCGCCATTACCGGCGAAAGCCAGGCAGACCAGCGCCTGGGCGCCAGCATTGCCGCTGCCGTGCTCAGCGCGCAGCAAGGCGCCAGGGTAATACGCGTGCACGACGTGAAAGAGACCGTACAGGCGCTGCAGGTACTCCGGGCGGTGCAAGAAGTGCGCTAATATTGCGCTGAATGCATGTTATGTCTGCCATGGTGCGGGTAAAATATTATAAAAATGTCATGTAAAGGAATGCAGATGGGCCGCAAATATTTTGGTACCGATGGTGTGCGTGGCGAGGTAGGCAAGGCACCGATTACCCCCGAGTTTGTATTGCGGCTGGGCTATGCCGCGGGCAAGGTGCTGGTAGACCACGAGAATGAAGAACACCCTACCGTCATCATCGGTAAGGACACGCGTATTTCCGGCTATATGCTGGAGGCTGCCCTGCAAGCCGGTTTTACTGCCGCCGGTGTGAATGTGCTGCTCACCGGGCCACTGCCTACGCCGGGGATTGCCTACCTGACCCGTGCGCTGCGCCTGTCTGCCGGTGTGATGATTTCTGCTTCGCACAACCCCTATCAGGATAACGGCATCAAGTTCTTTGCCAAGGGCGGTAAAAAGCTGGACGACGCGCTGGAGCTGCAAATCGAAGCCATGCTGGACTCCCCGATGGAAACCAGCCCTTCGCGTGAGCTGGGCCGTGCCAAGCGCATCGAAGGCGCTGATCTGCGCTATATCGAGTTCTGCAAGGGCACCTTCCCCAACGAGCTCGATCTCAAAGGCCTGAAGCTGGTGGTGGATTGCGCGCACGGTGCCACCTACCATATCGCCCCCAAGGTCTTCCACGAGCTGGGTGCCGAAGTCGTCGCCATTGGCGACAAGCCCAGTGGCTACAACATTAACGATGGTGTCGGTGCGACTCACGCAGAAGCAGTCGCCCAGGCGGTGCAGGCACACGGTGCCGACTACGGCATTTCGCTGGATGGCGATGGCGACCGGCTGATGATGGCCGACCGCCACGGCAATGTGTACGACGGCGACCAGCTGATCTACGTGATTGCCAAGGCGCGTGCGGGCCGTGGCCAACTGGGCGGTGGTGTGGTCGGTACGGTCATGACCAATATGGCCATGGAGCTGGCATTGCAGCGCCAGGGCGTGCCATTTGGCCGCGCCAAGGTGGGCGACCGCTACGTACTGGAAATGCTGGGTCAACATGGCTGGCAGGTCGGTGGCGAAGCCTCGGGCCATGTGCTGTGCCTGGACAAGCACTCCACTGGCGACGGTATTATTTCTGCGTTGCAGGTGTTGGCCGCATTGCACGAGTTGAAAGCCGGCCTGGCCGATATTTGTGCCGACTGGACGCCGTTCCCGCAGAAAATGATCAATGTGCGCCTGCACGGTCAGGACTGGAAAACTGCTAGCGCAGCGCTGTTGCAAGAAGCCGAGCAGGCACTGGCAGGCCATGGCCGCGTGGTATTGCGCCCATCCGGTACCGAGCCGGTAGTACGTGTGATGGTCGAGGCCGACGATCTTGCCTTGGCTACCGACTGGGCCAGCCGGATTGCTGCGGTGATCGAAGCCGCTTAGCAGTGGTGGCACGCAAGAAGAAAAACCGGCCAAGGCCGGTTTTTTTTGCGCCTGCGGCCAACCTTGGCACCCTGATTGGCGCGCAAGAAAGCAAAAAGCCCTGCCGGCGTAGGCGGGCAGGGCTTGGCGTTATGGCTTGAGTGGATGTTACTTCCACACGTCTTTGTGGATCTTGGCCTGGATTTCCGGGTATTGCTTCACGTCGAATACCGGCTTGTCCTTGCCCGCTTTCAGCTGTTGCTGGTAGTCCTTCAGCAGCACGAATACGTACTTGGACAGCATCACAATGGCAAACAGGTTGATCAGCGCCATCACGCCCATGGCCAGGTCGGCCATGTCCCATACCAGCGGCGAGCTGCCAATGGCACCAAAGCCCACCATGAACAGTACCAGCAGACGGAAGCCCAGCATCACGCCCTTGTTGTTCTTGATGAATTCCACGTTGCCTTCGGCGTAGGCATAGTTACCGATGATGGAGCTGAAGCAGAACAGGAACAGCGCCACGGCCAGGAAGTGGCCACCCCAGTTGCCCAGTGTCGCATTCAACGCAGCCTGGGTCAGTTGTACGCCTTTCAGTTCTGCACCCGGTACGTAGGCACCCGACAGCAACACGATAAAGGCAGTGCAAGAGCACACGATGATGGTGTCGATGAACACGCCGAACATCTGGATGATGCCCTGGCTAGCCGGGTGCGCGGTAGTGGCCGCAGCGGCAGCGTTAGGGGCGGAACCCATACCGGCTTCGTTGGAGAACAGGCCGCGCTTGATGCCCATCATCATGGCCTGGCTTACAGCGTAGCCGGCAAAGCCGCCAGCGGCTTGTTCCAGACCGAATGCGCTCTTCACGATCAGCATGAAGATGCCCGGTACGGCGGACAGGTTGGTGAAGATCACAAACAGGGTCATGCCCAGATAGATCACGGCCATAACCGGCACCATCCACTCGGCCACTTGGGCCACTTTGCGGATACCGCCAAAGATGATCGGCGCGGTCATCAGTACCAGGCCGATAGCCACCAGGTTTTTGTCCCAGCCCCATGCGCCTTCAGTGGCAGCAACGATGGAGTTGGCTTGTACTGCGTTGAACACCAGGCCGAAAGCGATGATCAGCGAGATGGAGAAGGCAATGCCCAGCCAGCGCTGGCCCAGGCCTTTCTGGATGTAGTAAGCCGGGCCACCACGGAAAGTACCGTCGTGGTGGTTTACTTTGAACAGCTGTGCCAGTGTGGATTCGGCAAAGGCGCTGGCCATACCCAGCAGCGCGGTGATCCACATCCAGAACACGGCACCCGGGCCGCCCAGGGCGATGGCGGTGGCCACACCGGCCACGTTACCGGTACCTACACGGCTAGCCAGACCGGTAGCAAAAGCCTGGAATGAAGAAATGTCACTGCCTTCGCTATTGTGGCCGTGGCCACCCAGCATTTCCTGCCAGCCGCGCGGCAGCAGGCGTAGCTGCATGAAACCCATGCGTACGGTAAAGAACAGGCCGACGCCAATCAGGATATAGATAAGTAGCTGACCCCAAACCAGGTCATTGCCTGCGTTGATCAGGCTGTGCAGAGCTTCCATGTGGACTCCTCAAGAATGAAGGTGTTGTTAAATGCCGGTTTACCGGTCTTTGTTTTATTCGGTAAGGAACTTTCCCCTTCCCGGGGGCGCCATCATAGCGCACTTGTAGATTGTATGCGCTCGATAGTGAAAAAAATGACAGCAAAAGCAATGATTTATGGCGTATTGCTATTGTTTTTGAAACTAAATATTCAACTGTGAATGCAGTTGGCTGCTGGCAGCGAAGGCTATCGCCCTACGCTAGTGCTTGGGGGCGATTGATAGCCGTGTACGGGTGAACCGCAAGCAGCGGGGGGCTTATTTATCCAGCAGGCGGCTGACCAGGGCGCGCACGCGCGGGGCGCCAATCAGCACCAAAGGGAAGGCGCAGCACCATGCCAGTAACCAGGCGTGCAGCCAGCGGCTGACAAAGCCAGCATCCAGGCCGGTATTGATGGCGGTGAGGATGCCGGACATGAAAAAGGCCATGTAACCAGACATCAACAGGGCGAACAGCAGGGTGTGTTTACGGGTAGGCATGGCAGGTTTTGTGCAAAAGGATGCATGGTAAAGCGCAGCACGCAGGCTGGCTACCCTTGCCTTTGCAGGGTTATTGCGCGGTGCTGGCCAAACGGCAGGCGCAAAAAAACCGGGCCGCAGCCCGGTTTGCCGGCAGTGCCTTTCTGTGTGTCGTGGCACTGCGTATCAAGGGTAGGGTCTTGCTGGCTGTCGTACCATTCGTCCAGCTCGGCCAGCAGGTTTTGCTTGCCGGCAAAGCGGGTGCTGCTCTGGCTGCGCTGGTGCGCGCCGCCTTTTTTCAGCAAGGGGCTGTGCGCAAACGGGTTACGCGGTTTCAGGGTAGTCATGCTTGCTCCTGTGGTTTAAGTCAGGTTGGCCGCATGCGGCCAACCTGGCGGGTGTTAGCCGGCCTGGTGAATCAGGCTGGCTACTTTGGTGGTGATGATATCCACAGCCGGGTCGTTGGCGCCGTGCGGCAGGATAACGTCGGCAAAGCGTTTGGTCGGCTCGATGAACTGGTTGTGCATCGGGCGCACCGTGCCCAGATACTGCTCGATTACGTTGTCGGTGGTGCGGCCACGCTCGGCGATATCGCGCTTCAGGCGGCGGATAAAGCGCACGTCCGGGTCGGTATCCACAAAGATCTTCAGCGACATCATCTCGCGCAGCGCGGCGTCGTACAGCGGGAACAAGCCTTCGATGACGATCACCGGCGCGGGCTGCAGGGTGACCGTTTCTTCGGCGCGGGTGTGATTGGAAAAATCGTACACCGGCATCTCGATGGCGCGGCCATTGCGCAGGTCGTCGATGTGTTCGATCAGCAGCGGCCAGTCAAAAGCGTGCGGGTGGTCGTAGTTGGTACTCAGGCGTTGTTCAAACGTGAGGTGGCTTTGGTCGCGGTAGTAGTAGTCCTGCACGATGACCGCGGCCATCTCGGTGCCGATGGTTTCCAGCACCTTGCGGGTCACCGTGGTTTTGCCGCTGCCGCTGCCGCCAGCGACGCCGATAATGAACGGTGTCGACATAATAACCTTGCCTGAATGTGAAAAAAAACGCGCCATTCTAATGACTTGGCGTGCAGGCTACCACTACTTTTCTCGGTATTGGCACAACATGCCAAAGGCAAGCCTGGTGTGGCGCAGCCACCTCTGCTGTTTATAGCGCCTGCGTACGGATTTTCCCGCCCGGGATAGCAAAACGCCCTGCGTAAGGCAGGGCGTAGGTGGCAAGGTTTATTCTGCCTCGTCTATCCAGGCTTGCTGGATGGCTTCCAGTACTTTTTCGCCACCGCGGCTGTGGTCGTCGTCAAAGCCTGGCAGGTTCACTACCCAGTTGTGCAGGTCGGTGAAGCGCACGGTTTTCGGGTCGGTATCCGGCTGGCTATCGTACAGTTCGATGGCAATCTGGTTGATGTCGGTCCATTTCATGGCCAGGCTCCTCAGTGGTGCTCGCGGGCGTGGTTGATGGTGTAGCGCGGGATCTCTACCACCAGGTCTTCATCGGTCACGATGGCCTGGCACGACAGGCGGGATTGCGCCTCCAGGCCCCAGGCCTTGTCCAGCATGTCGTCTTCCAGCTCGTCAGACGGTGGCAGCGAGTTGAAGCCTTCGCGTACCACGATGTGACAGGTGGTGCAGGCGCAGGACATTTCGCAAGCGTGTTCGATTTCGATATCGCTCGCCAGCAGGGCATCGCAGACGGTGGTGCCGGTGGCAACGTCGTCGATAACGGCGCCATCGGGGCACAGGTCGGCGTGAGGCAGCACGATGATACGCGGCATGGTGTGTTCCTTTAGGTTTTGGCTGCCGCTACGGCATGTTGGCCGCAGCGGGTTTACAGGTTGCCGATGTGCTTGCCCTTCAGGGCTTGCTGGATGTTGCGGTCCATACGGCGGGCGGCGAATTCTTCGGTAGCCTGGCTCAGGCGCTGCGTCGCGGCGTTGACCTCTCGCGTGGTTTGCGTGGCGATGGCGCTGTGCAGGCCGGCGATGGCGTCGTCCAGCTGGCTGCGCTCGTCAGGCGACAACAGGTCACCATCGGCCGCCAGGGCTGCTGCGGTGGCGGCGATCAGGCCTTCGGCGTCCACAATGGCTTCGCGCAGCTTGCGCGCGGCGATGTCGTCCTGCACGTGCGCGAGCGAGTCGGTCAGCATGCGGCTGATTTCGTCGTCGGACAGACCGTAGCTAGGCTTCACCTCGATACTGGCTTCCACGCCCGATGTCTGCTCGCGCGCGGTTACCGACAGCAGGCCGTCTGCGTCTACCTGGTAGGTAACGCGGATGCGCGCGGCACCGGCCACCATCGGCGGTATGCCACGCAGCACAAACTTGGCCAGGCTGCGGCAGTCGCTCACCAGCTCGCGCTCGCCTTGCAGGATGTGCACCGACATGGCGGTCTGGCCGTCTTTGAAGGTGGTGAACTCCTGCGCGCGCGCTACCGGGATGGTGCTGTTACGCGGGATGATTTTTTCGGTCAGGCCGCCCATGGTTTCGATGCCCAGCGACAGCGGAATCACGTCCAGCAGCAGCCACTCGTCTTCGCCCTTGTTGCCGGCCAGCACATTGGCCTGGATGGCGGCGCCCAGTGCTACTACTTTATCCGGGTCCAGGTTGGTCAGCGGGGTCTGGCCAAAGTATTCGCCCACGGCTTTTTGTACGTGCGGCATGCGCGTAGCACCGCCTACCATCACCACGCCTTTAATGTCTTCAGCGCTGATTTTGGCGTCGCGTAGCGCCTTGCGTACCGGTAGCAGGGTCTTGTCGATCAGCGTTTTGCTGATGTCGTGGAAGATGGCCTGGGTCAGCAGTAGGTCCACGGTCAGGCCGTCGGACAGCAGGGCGGTAATGCGGGTGTCGGCGTGCTCGGTCAGCGCTTCTTTGGCTTCGCGGGCGCGGGTCAGCAGCAGGCGGGTGTCGTGCGCGTTCAGGCCGTGCAGGTCGGCTTGTTCCAGAATCCAGCAATAGATGCGGTGGTCAAAGTCGTCACCACCCAGCGAAGAGTCGCCGCTGGTGGACAGCACTTCGAACACGCCACGGCTCAGTGCCAGTACCGATACGTCGAAAGTACCGCCGCCCAGGTCGTACACCACGTAAGTGCCTTCGGCGCCGTTGTCCAGGCCGTAGGCGATGGCCGCGGCGGTGGGCTCGTTCAGCAGGCGCAGCACGTTCAGGCCGGCCAGACGGGCGGCGTCTTTGGTGGCCTGGCGCTGCGCGTCGTCAAAGTAGGCGGGTACGGTAATCACGGCACCGACCAGCTCGCCGCCCAGGCTGTCTTCGGCACGGCTGCGCAGGGTGCGCAGAATGTCGGCCGAGACTTCCACCGGGCTCTTGGCGCCGGCGCGGGTCAGCAGCTGCACCATGCCTGGGGCGTCCACAAAGCGGTAGGGGCTGCGGCCAACGTCCTGGATATCAGCCAGGCCACGACCCATGAAGCGTTTTACCGACACGATGGTGTTGTTGGGGTCGCGGCTTTGCTCGGCTTGCGCGGCATAGCCAACAACGACCTCGCCCTGCTCGGTGTAGCGCACTACCGATGGCAGCAGGCTGCGGCCGTGCTCGTCGGGCAGTACCGCGGCAGAGCCGCTTTTCACGGTGGCGACCAGCGAGTTGGTGGTACCCAGGTCGATACCTACCGCCAGGCGGTGTTGGTGCGGGGCGGCGGATAGGCCGGGTTCGGCAATTTGCAATAGGGCCATGGCTGCTTGCTTACTCTATGCAGTGGCCAGCGTGGGCTGGCGCGGTATGTTTAGTACAGCAACGCTTCGATGGCGTCGCCGATTTCCTGATCCAGTTTTTCCAGAAAGCGCAGTTTGCGTACTGCCAGCGCGGCGGCAGCGTGGTCTGCCTGCTCGTCCAGCGCGCTGCCCAGCTCGGCTTCCAGGCCTTTTACGTCGCCGCGCAGCTGGCGCGACAGCGATTCGAGCTGGTCAACGTTGGCCGCAGCACGAGCATCGGCAATGGCTTCGCGCCATTCCATTTGCGCCATCAGAAAGGCGGCCGGCATGCTGGTATTGGTTTCTTCGGCGGTATCGACGCCGGCCAGCTGCAGCAGGTAGCGGGCACGGGCCACGGGCGACTTCAGCGTCTGGTAGGCTTCGTTCACGCGGGTGGCGCGCATCAGGGCCACGCGCTTTTCGGCGTCTTGCGCGGTAACAAAGCGGTCCGGGTGCACCTCGGCGGCGGCGGTGCGCCAGGCGCTGTCCAGCAGTGCCGTATCGATGGCAAAGCGGCGCGGCAGGTTGAACAGCGCAAAGTGATCCTGCGTGAAGTCGGTGCTCATGAACGCTTTCTGCAAAAACCGGGTAAGGATGAAACGACAACACCGGCCAGCCCGCGCTTGCGCAGGCAGGGCCGGTGGTAGCAGGGGCTCAGACGTTGAAGCTTTCGCCGCAGCCGCACTCGTCCTTCACGTTCGGGTTGTTGAACTTGAAGCCTTCGTTCAAGCCTTCCTTGGTGTAGTCCAGCTCGGTGCCTTCCAGGTAGGCCAGGCTCTTGGCGTCGGTAAATACAGTGACGCCGTGGCTCTGGAAGGTGATGTCGTCATCGGTGGCAACATCGACAAACTCCAGCTTGTAAGCCATGCCGGAACAGCCGGAGGTTTTTACCCCCAGGCGGATGCCCAGGCCTTTGCCGCGTTTGGCGATGAAGTTGCTGACGTGCTTTGCTGCGCTTTCGGAGAGCGTGATTGCCATGATTGCGTCTGCCTTGTGCTGCTGGCGGGCGTGGGCCCGCCGTCTGTTATTTACCGTGCTTCTGCTTGTAGTCGGCCACTGCGGCCTTGATGGCGTCTTCGGCCAGGATGGAGCAGTGGATTTTCACCGGTGGCAGGGCCAGCTCTTCGGCGATGTCGGTGTTCTTGATGGCCAGTGCCTCGTCCAGCGACTTGCCTTTTACCCATTCGGTAATCAGCGAGCTGGAGGCAATGGCGGAGCCACAGCCGTAGGTTTTGAACTTGGCGTCTTCGATCACGCCGTCTTCGCCTACCTTGATTTGCAGTTTCATTACGTCGCCACAGGCCGGTGCGCCCACCATGCCGGTGCCTACCGAGTCGTCACCCTTTTCGAAAGCGCCCACGTTACGCGGGTTTTCGTAGTGATCCATTACCTTGTCGCTGTATGCCATGATGCTGTCTCCTGCGTGCGGCCAAGGTTGGCCGCATCGTCAAAATGGGGTCTTAGTGGGCTGCCCACTCGATGGTGTTGAGGTCGATGCCGTCCTTGAACATTTCCCACAGCGGGGACATCTCGCGCAGCTTGCCGATTTTGCCTTGCAGCAGGTTCACGGCGTAGTCGATGTCGGCTTCGGTGGTGAAACGGCCAATGGAGAAACGGATGGAGCTGTGTGCCAGCTCGTCGTTACGGCCCAGTGCGCGCAACACGTACGATGGCTCCAGCGAGGCCGAGGTACAGGCCGAGCCGGACGATACCGCCAGGTCGCGAATCGCCATGATCAGGCTTTCGCCTTCGACAAAGTTGAAGCTCACGTTCAGGTTGTGCGGTACGCGCTGGTCCATATCGCCATTGAGGTAGGTTTCCTCGATGGTTTGCAGGCCGGCCCACAGGCGGTCGCGCAGGGCGCGGGTGCGGGCGTTTTCGCTTTCCATTTCTTCACGGGCGATGCGGAACGCTTCGCCCATGCCTACGATCTGGTGGGTAGCCAGGGTGCCGGAGCGGAAACCGCGCTCGTGGCCGCCACCGTGAATCTGGGCTTCCAGGCGTACGCGTGGCTTGCGGCGGATGTACAGCGCGCCAATGCCTTTCGGGCCGTAGGTCTTGTGGGCACTGAAGCTCATCAGGTCCACTTTCAGCGCGGCCAGATCAATGGCGATCTTGCCGGTGGCCTGGGCGGCATCCACATGGAACAGCACGCCACGGGCGCGGCACAGCTCGCCCAGCTGGGCGATAGGCTGGATCACGCCGATTTCGTTGTTCACGGCCATGATGGACGCCAGGATGGTGTCCGGGCGGATGGCGGCTTCAAACGCGGCCAGGTCGATCAGGCCGTTTTCCTGCACGTCCAGGTAGGTTACTTCAAAGCCCTGGCGCTCCAGCTCGCGCATGGTGTCCAGTACGGCTTTGTGTTCGGTACGCTGGGTAATCAGGTGCTTGCCCTTGGTCTTGTAGAACTGGGCGGCGCCTTTGATGGCCAGGTTGTTGGATTCGGTAGCGCCCGAGGTCCACACGATTTCTTTCGGGTCGCAGTTCACCAGCTGGGCCACATTGGCACGGGCGTTTTCTACGGCCTCTTCGGCAGTCCAGCCGTAGCTGTGGCTGCGGCTGGCCGGGTTGCCGAACAGCTCGGTCAGGTAGGGGATCATCGCTTCGGCCACGCGCGGGTCGATCGGCGTCGTGGCGGAATAGTCGAGGTAGATCGGTTGCTTCAGCTCGCTCATATCGGGTTCTCCAGGTGTCGCTTACACGGGGTTGCCAGCGACAGCCTCGCTACAGGTACTGTTGCGACGCAGGGTTCTTTGATCTTGTACTACAGTGGTTTCTTTGGCGCGCTGCTTCACCACCAGGCTGGCCAGGCTGATCTTGGACAGATAGTCGAAGATGGTCACGTTCAGGTCAGTCCACAGGTCGTGGGTCATGCAGCGGTGGTTGTCGTGGCAGTTTTCACGGCCGGCGCACTGGGTGGCGTCGACGGGTTCATCCACGGCAACAATAATATCGGCAACAGAAATCTCGTCGATGGTGCGGGCCAGGGTGTAGCCACCGCCCGGGCCGCGTACACTGTCTACCAGTTGTGCGCGGCGCAGTTTACCGAAAAGCTGCTCCAGGTAAGACAGGGAGATACCCTGGCGTTCGCTGATACCGGCCAGCGTGACGGGGCCATTGGCTTCGCGCAGGGCGAGGTCCAGCATGGCGGTGACGGCAAAGCGGCCTTTGGTGGTTAAGCGCATGTGTTTGGGCTCCCTGAGTGGTTGACCGGATTATAACTCAATCCCGAGTAATTTGGTCAAGTATTGCCAGCAGGAAGTTCCAGGGTAAAAGCAAATAAAGCAGTGGTATGCAGACAGCGGGGCACGCCCGCTAAAGAACCAACGATTTTACCCGTATTTACCTAGTTTGACAGGGTTTTTTGCCAGAATGGCGGTACAGGCTGCGGGTGAAAACCGGCGTGCCAGGTGGCCTTGGTGTATGATTCGCGCAAACACTTGTTTGAATTGCGGGCAGCGGTGCTGCCCAGACAGAAGGAACAGCCATGAATAAAGTGGTGATCAGCGGTACCGGCCTGTTTACCCCGCCGCATGCGGTGAGCAATGAGCAGCTTGTTGTGGCTTTTAATAGCTACGTTGCCGCATTCAATAAAGAAAATCAGGATGCCATCGCCCGTGGCGAGTTGGCCGCACTAGCCGAATCCAGCGCCGAGTTCATCGAGAAAGCCTCCGGCATCAAGCAGCGCTTTCTGATGAACGCCAGTGGTGTGCTCGACCCGGCACGCATGGCGCCGCATCTGCCAGAGCGCAGCAACGACGTGCTGTCGGTACAGGCCGAAATGGCCGTGGCCGCTGCTACCGAGGCGCTGGCCAACGCCGGCAAGACCGCCGCTGACATCGATATGGTGATCGTGGCCTGCTCCAATATGCAGCGCCCGTACCCGGCAGTGTCCATCGAGGTGCAGCAGGCGCTGGGCATCAACGGCTACGCCTTCGACATGAACGTGGCCTGCTCGTCGGCGACTTTCGGCATCCAGACCGCCGTCAACGCCATCGCCGCCGGCCAGGCGCGTGCGGTACTGATGGTGAGCCCGGAAATCTGCTCCGCCCACCTGAACTTCCGCGACCGCGACAGCCACTTCATCTTCGGCGATGCCTGCACCGCCGTAGTACTGGAAGCCGCCGACACCGCCACTGCGGCCAACGTGTTCGAGGTGCTGGGCTGCAAGCTGGCTACCGTGTTCTCCAATAACATCCGTAACAACTTCGGTTTCCTGAACCGCTGCGACGAAAGCGGCATCGGCCAGCTGGACAAGCTGTTCGTACAGCAAGGCCGTAAGGTATTCAAAGAAGTGTGCCCGATGGTGGGCGAACATATCGTGGCGCACCTGCAGGCTAATGGTATCGAGCCACAAGGCGTGAAGCGTTTCTGGCTGCACCAGGCCAACCTGTCGATGAACCAGCTGATCGCCCGCCGCGTACTGGGCCGCGACGCCGAAGGCAGCGAAGCGCCGGTGATTCTGGACAGCTACGCCAATACCAGCTCGGCCGGTAGCGTGATTGCCCTGCATCTGCACCACGCCGACCTGCAAAGCGGCGATATCGGCGTGCTGTCGTCGTTCGGTGCCGGCTACTCGGTAGGCTCGGTGATCCTGCGCAAACGCTAAGGTTGGCCGCAGGCTGGGCAAGTTTAAAAAGGCGCCATGTATGGCGCCTTTTTCTATGCTTGTGTCAGCGCGCGTCCCCAGGGCACCCGCTCGGGGTCGTTGACCACCCGCAGTGTAGCCAGACGGAAGTCTTGCAGGATGGCCGACCGGCTACCGCTGGACGGGTAGGCCAGCACGTATTCGTGCTTGGCCGGGGTCTGGTACGGTCGCGTCACCACCCCTTGCATTGCCCATAGCTCGCTGGCAAATGGCTCCACGATCGACACGCCAAAGCCGTTGGCCACCATGGCGTAGCGGGTGTGCGAGGCATGGGTGCGGATGTTGTAGCGCGGGTACACCCCGGCATGGCCGAAGTATTTTTGTTCCTGGTTCTGGCTGAGCGGGTAGTTGGGCATCCAGCCGATGATGGTTTCATCGGCCAGGTCTTGCGGTGTGATGAAGTCGCGCTCGGCCAGCGGGTGGCCGGCCGGCAGCGCGCACAGTACGTCGGCTTCCAGTAGCGGTTCTACCTCGATGCCGGCAATGGCGGGGAAGGCCAGGCTGATGGCTACATCCACCTTCAGGTCTTGCAGTTTGACGGTGACTTCGGCGTTGCCAACCGTATCGATGCGCACCGGCACATCAGGGCGCAGCTTGAAAAATTCTTTCAGGATCTGCGGCAGCAGGCTGGTAGACAGTACCGGCATACAGGCTATGGCCAGGCCTTCGTTTTCCTCGTTGCGGATGGTTTCTGCCACCTGGCGCAGCCGCTCCAGACCCAGAAAGTTTTCTTCCACGGCGCGCTGAAAGCGGATGGCGGCGGTGGTGGGCTCCAGCCGGCCTTTGGCGCGGTTGAATAGCCGGAAGCCCAGATCGTCTTCCAGGTCGGCGATCAGCCGGCTGATGGCGGGCTGGGTGATGTGCATGCGCCGCGCGGCCGCTACGGTGGTGCCGCAGCTCATCAGGCAACGAAATGCCTCTATCTGTCGAAAACGAATCATTTTTGTTTTGGCGGGGCAGGGTTGGCCGCAGGCGGCAAGTAAGGCCTAGCCTATAACAAAATCACATAGAACATCAATTTTCCTCAGTGGATGTGATATTCATGCTGTGAAATACTCAGCCGCGATCGGACATGGACAATGTCCGACAGCTTGAGCTGCAGTCTGTCTACACTTGGTGCAACAGCACGCCATCAGAAAGCGTGTTTTGCAGCAGGAAAGCGCCTAAAACACAACAATCGCGCTGCCAAGCTCTGGCTTTGTGGTGAAAAATAACAAGCAAGTCTTGTTGGCGTTTTAGTGCGTTGCATAATGTATACGTCCGGGGCTAACGATAAACCGGCACGGCGTTTGCATTGTCATGACGTGCGATGCCCGAGCATCACTTCCATCAAAATAGAAATAGGGAATAGAGAAACCATGCGAGTTGCCAAACATCTGCTGTTCGCAGCCGGCCTGACCGCCGCTGCTACCGCCGCCAACGCTGCCGGCACCCTGATTTACTGCTCCGAAGCCAGCCCTGAAGGCTTCGACTCTGCGCAGTACACCGGCGGTTCCACTTTCGATGCTGCTGGTCACGCCATGTTCAACCGTCTGGTTGAATTTGAAAAAGGTTCTACCAAGACCATCCCTGGCCTGGCCGAATCCTGGTCCGTGTCTGCCGATGGCAAGGAATACACCTTCAAGCTGCGCAAGGGCGTGAAGTTCCACACTACCGAGTACTTCACGCCTAGCCGTGACTTCACTGCGGACGACGTGGTATTCAGCTTCAGCCGCATGGTGGACAAGAACCACCCGTTCAACAAAGCCTACCCGGTTGAATTCCCGTACGCTTCCGATACCGGCCTGGACGCCAACATCGTGAAGGTAGAAAAAGTTGACGCCAATACCGTCAAGTTCACCCTGAAAGACCCGGATGCCGACCTGCTGGCCAAAGTCGCCATGCCGTTTGCGTCCATCCAGTCGGCCGAGTACGCTGACAAGCTGGTAAAAGAAGGCAAAGCTGCCCAGATCAACCAGCAGCCAGTAGGTACCGGCCCGTTCATTCTGGTGCGCTACCAGAAAGACGCCCAGATCCGTTACAAGGCTAACAAGCAGTACTGGAAAAAAGGCGATGTGAAAGTCGACAACCTGATTTTCGCCATCACCACCGACGCCTCGGTACGCGCCCAGAAGCTGAAAGCGGGCGAGTGCCACATCATGTCCTATCCGAAGCCACAAGACCTGGCCGGCATGAAAACCGACCCGGCACTGAAGGTGACTACCGCCCCAGGCTTCAACATTGGCTACCTGTCGTACAACACCGAGAAGCCACTGTTCAAGAAACTGGAAGTACGCCAGGCACTGGACATGGCCATCAACCGCAAAGCCATCATCGATGCGGTTTACCAAGGCCAGGGCCAGGAAGCGGCCAACCCGTTCCCGGCTTCGCTGTGGTCGTACAACAACAAGCTGCGTAACCCTGCAGTAGACGTAGCCAAAGCCAAGGCCCTGCTGGCCAAAGCCGGCTACCCGAACGGCTTTGAAATCACCCTGTGGGCGATGCCGGTACAACGCCCGTACAACCCGAACGCCAAGCTGATGGCCGAAATGATCCAGTCTGACTGGGCCAAAATCGGCGTGAAAGCCAAGATCACCACTTACGAGTGGGGCGAGTACCTGAAGCGCATGAAAAACGGCGAGCACGATACCGGCCTGATCGGCTGGACCGGCGACTACGCCAGCCCGGACAACTTCCTGGGCGTGCTGCTGACTTGCGAAGCAGTAGGTGGCTCCAACTACGCGCGCTACTGCAACAAGGACTTCGATGCTGCCGTGCTGAAAGCACGTAAGAGCACCGACCTGAAAGAGCGTACTGCGCTGTACCAGAAAGCTCAGGAGATCTTCAAGAAAGATCTGCCATGGTCCACCATCGCCCACTCGACTGTGAACCAGCCGATGCGCAAAGAAGTGAACGGCTTCAAGATCAGCCCGTTCGGCGACTATTCCTTTGCCGGTGTTAGCGTCAAGTAAGCTGATAAGCGGGGCTTAGGCCCTTCTCAGGACAAGGAGGCTTCGGCCTCCTTGTTTGCTCATTGGCGGGCCGTTTATGCAAACGGAAATTATCGAGTCGGTTAGTTGGGCTGGGTTGATCTGTATCAAGGTGGCAGTAGCAGGGCATGGCTAAAGTGCGCTCTGCCGTGGCGGCCTTGTTGCTGGTATAGGTGGGTGGTTCAGTTGCAAGCTGCCCGGCACCCCTCCCTTCTGCTGTTCTCCCGATGGTTTCCCGTTTGTCTGCGTTTTCTGGCTGTACACGTCGTGCCTCACAAGGGCATGCACGGGAGACTCATTCAACATGTTTTCATTCATTCTGCGCAGGCTGGGAGTACTGATTCCCACCTTCTTCGGCATTACGCTGATTACCTTCGCGCTTATCCGCATGATTCCTGGCGACCCTATCGAAGTCATGGTGGGCGAGCGCACGCTGGACCCGGTGATGCACGCCGCGGCCATGAAGCGCCTGGGCCTGGACCAGCCGCTGTACGTGCAATATTTCGACTACGTTTCCAAGCTGTTCCATGGTGATCTGGGCGCCTCGCTCAAGACGCAGGAAAGCGTATGGAACGAGTTCACGACACTGTTTCCCGCTACGCTCGAGCTCGCGCTCTGTGCGCTGGTGTTTGCCACCATCTTTGGCCTGCTGGCGGGCGTAGTGGCCGCCATCAAGCGTGGTTCCATGTTTGACCACGGTGTGATGGGCTTGTCGCTTACCGGCTTCTCCATGCCTATCTTCGTGTGGGGCCTGCTGGCGGTGATGTTCTTCTCGGTATTTCTGGGCTGGACGCCGGTATCGGGCCGTATCGATTTGATGTTCGATGTGCAGCCGCAAACCGGCTTCATGCTGATCGACGCCTGGCGTGCCGAGGCGCTGGACCCGGAAATCAACGCCGGTGCCTTCAAGGACGCGGTGATGCACCTGATCCTGCCCACCATCGTGCTGGGTACCATCCCGCTGGCTACCATCGCACGGATGACGCGCTCGTCCATGCTGGAAGTACTGCGCGAAGACTACGTGCGTACCGCCCGCGCCAAAGGCCTGTCGCCGGCACGCGTGATCTTCATCCACACCCTGCGTAACGCGCTGATTCCGGTGCTGACCGTGATCGGCCTGCAAGTGGGTACGCTGATGGGTGGCGCGGTGCTGACCGAAACCATCTTCTCCTGGCCCGGCATCGGTAAATGGCTGATCGAAGCGATTGGCCGCCGCGATTACCCGGTGGTGCAAAACGGCATCCTGATTGTGGCCACGCTGGTGATTCTCACCAACTTCGTCGTCGACATCCTGTACGGCATCGCCAACCCGCGCATCCGTCACGCCAAATAAGCAGGTAGAAACATGGCTAATGTGAATACATCGCCGCAGCTTGCGGCCAACGATGACCCGGCACTGACTTACCCGTCGCCATTCAAGGAGTTCTGGCAAAGCTTCAGCCAGAACAAGGGCGCGGTAGCCGGCCTGGTCTTTATGTCCATCGTGCTGTTCTGTGCACTGTTTGCCGGCCTGATTTCGCCGCACGACCCGCTGGAGCAATACCGCGACCACCTGCTGACCCCGCCATCGTGGGCGCAGGGTGGCAGCAGCCAGTTCCTGCTGGGTACCGACGAGCTGGGCCGCGACATCATGGCGCGCCTGTTCCACGGCGCGCAGATGTCGCTGCTGATCAGCCTGATCTCAGTGTTGCTGTCGCTGGTACCGGGCGTGATCCTGGGCCTGTTGGCCGCATTTTTCCCCAAAGTGATGGGCGGCCTGATCATGCGCCTGATGGACATCATGATGGCCCTGCCGTCGCTGCTGCTGGCCATCGCCATCATGGCCATTCTGGGGCCTGGCCTGGTCAACGCCATGATCGCCATTGCCGTTGTGGGCCTGCCGGGCTATGTGCGCCTGACACGCGCCTCGGCCATGACCGAGCTGAACCGCGACTACGTGACCGCTGCCCGGGTATCCGGCGCCGGCCTGCTGCGCCTGATGTTCGTTACCGTGCTGCCCAACTGCATGGCACCGCTGATCGTGCATGCCACCATGAGCTTCTCGGCCGCCATTCTGGAAATCTCGGCACTGGGCTTTTTGGGCATGGGCGTACAGCCACCTACCCCGGAGTGGGGCACCATGCTGTCCAGCGCGCGTGATTACATGACCAGCGCCTGGTGGGTGGTGCTGATGCCTGGCCTCACCATTCTGCTGGCCGTGCTGTCGATCAACCTGATGGGTGATGGCCTGCGTGACGCGCTGGACCCGAAAATGAAGCGCGCGGCGTAAGGGGAAATCATGAGTCTGTTGCAAATCAAGAACCTGTCGGTAGAGTTTGGCAATGCGGCCAACCCTTTCCGCGCAGTAGAAGGCCTGGACCTCACCGTCAACCAGGGCGAGATCGTGGGCATTGTCGGCGAATCCGGTTCGGGCAAATCGGTGACCATGATGGCCATGATGGGCCTGTTGGAAGGCCAGGGCCGCATCGTGGCCGACCAGCTGGAGTTTGACGGCAAAAACCTGCTCACCATCAGTGCCAAAGAGCGCCGCAAGATCGTGGGCAAAGACATCGCCATGATCTTCCAGGACCCGATGACCTCGCTTAACCCCAGCTACACCGTGGGTTACCAGATCATGGAGGTGCTGAAAGTCCACCAGGGCCTGCGCGGCGCCGAGCTGAAAGCCCGTGCGCTGGAGCTGATGGAGCTGGTAGAAATCCCGGCGCCCAAGAGCCGGCTGGAAGCCTACCCGCACCAGTTGTCCGGCGGCATGAGCCAGCGCGTGATGATTGCCGTGGCACTGGCCTGTAACCCCAAGCTGCTGATCGCCGACGAGCCCACCACCGCGCTGGACGTGACCATCCAGGCCCAGATCATGGACCTGCTGGTGAACCTGCAAAAAGAGCGCAATATGGCGCTGCTGATGATCACCCACGATCTGGCGGTGATTGCCGAGGTAGCGCACCGCGTGGCGGTGATGTATGCCGGCCAGGTAGCCGAAGAAGGCGTGGTGCCACAGCTGTTCCGCCAGCCGGTACACCCGTACACCCACGCCCTGTTGTCGTCCATCCCCGAGCACAGCAAGGGTGCGCACCGCCTGACCACGCTGCCCGGCATTGTGCCCGGCCAGTACGACCGCCCCAAAGGCTGTCTGCTGAGCCCGCGCTGCCCGCACGTGCAGCCGCGCTGCCGTGACGAGCGCCCGGCCATTACCCCGCACCCGCACGGCGCCGTGCGTTGCTTCTACCCGCTGTTCGATAAGGAGGCCTCATGAGCCATACCGTCATGCAGGCTTGCGACCTGACCCGTCACTACGAAGTCTCGCAGGGCTTTTTGAAGCCCAAAGCCATGGTCAAGGCGCTGAACGGCGTGTCGTTCGAGCTCAAGGCCGGCAAAACGCTGGCTGTGGTGGGCGAATCCGGCTGTGGCAAGTCCACGCTGGCACGCCAGCTCACGCTGATCGAAGCCCCCACTGCCGGCTCGCTGGTGCTGGAAGGCGTGGATATTGCCAAGGCCAGCAAAGCCCAGCTCAAGGCCCTGCGCAGCAAGGTACAGATGGTGTTCCAGAACCCGTACGCTTCGCTGAACCCGCGCCAGAAAATCGGCGACCAGCTGGGCGAGCCGCTGCTGATCAACACCAATCTGAGCGCCAAAGAGCGTGAGGAAAAAGTGCGCGCCATGATGAAGCGCGTCGGCCTGCGCCCCGAGCACTACTACCGCTACCCGCACATGTTCTCCGGCGGCCAGCGCCAGCGTATCGCCATTGCGCGCGCCATGATGCTGCAACCGCAAATCGTGGTAGCCGACGAGCCGACCTCGGCGCTGGACGTGTCCATCCAGGCGCAAGTGCTGAACCTGTTCATGGACCTGCAGGACGAGTTCAACACCGCCTACGTGTTCATCTCGCACAACCTGGCGGTAGTGGAGCACGTGGCCGACGACCTGATGGTGATGTACCTGGGCCGTGCGGTAGAAGTGGGTACCAAAGAGGTGATCTACGACAAGCCGTTGCACCCGTACACGCAAGCGCTACTGTCGGCCACACCGTCCATTCACGAGGAAGACCGCCGCGTGAAGATCAAGATCCAGGGCGAGCTGCCCAGCCCGCTGAACCCGCCTACCGGCTGCGCCTTCCACAAGCGCTGCCCGTACGCCAGCGCGCAGTGCAGCCAGGAAGTACCGCAGCTGCGCACCTTGTTGGGGCGAGAAGTGGCCTGCCATCACGCAGAAACCATCAACGCCTGATAAGGCTGCGTTAAAATGGCGCCGCAGTGGTGAAAACACCGCTGCGGCGCTTTTTTACTGCAGTGCAGCAATAAATGCCTTGTTCCCCCCTGTTCAAGCAGGATACATTCCGCCATGCCTCATACCCACAAAGGAAAGCGTCAATTGAAGCGAGCTGTCTACGCCGGTAGTTTCGACCCGGTCACCAATGGTCATCTGTGGATGATCCGCGAAGCCGTTGACCTGTTCGACGAGCTGGTGGTGGCCATCGGGGTGAACCCGGAAAAGCGCTGCACTTTCGATGTGGAAGAGCGACTGGACATGCTGCGTGCCGTCACGCGCGGCTTTTCCAAGCTGAAGGTGGAGGTATTCGAAAACCAGTTTCTGGTGAACTACGCGCAAAGCATCGATGCCAACTACATCGTGCGCGGTATCCGTACGGCCACCGACTACGAGTACGAGCGCACCATGCGCTACATCAACTCCGACCTGCACGCCGACATCACCACCATTTTCCTGCTGCCACCACGTGAATATGCCGAGGTATCGTCTACCATGGTAAAAGGCCTGATGGGCCCCGCCGGCTGGGAGCAGATGATTCGCCAGTACGTGCCCGAGCCGGTGTACCGCAAGCTGGTGAACTACTATCAGCAGCAAGGCTAGCCTGCGGCCAACCCTGGCCACCCGCATTCCCCCGCGCCGGATGCCCTCCGGCGCGCTGCATTTCAAAAGAGGTTTTTCATGGTAGACGTATCGGCCTTTGCTGGCCGCCTGGCCAAAAATTACAAGCACTACAGCAAATGGGCGCGCCGTAACGGCCTGGACGCCTGGCGCCTGTACGACCGCGACGTACCGCAGTTCCCGCTGATCATCGACCTGTACGGCGACCGCATCCACCTGCAGGAGTATCACACCGGCTGGCAGATCGAAGACGCCGACTACCAGGCCTGGATCGCTGCCGTGCAGCAAGCCATCTGCGAGGTCACCGGCGTACCGCTGTGGCACATTTCGCTGAAAACCCGCCGCCGCCAGAAAGGCGAAAGCCAGTACGAAAAAACCGGCCGTGAAGGTGAAGACTTTGTGGTGGAAGAGCAGGGCCAGCGCTTCTGGGTCAACCTGGACGCCTACCTGGATACCGGCCTGTTCCTGGACCACCGCAACACCCGTCGCCGCGTGCGCGAAGAAGCCGCCGGCAAGCGCTTTCTGAACCTGTTTGCCTACACCGGCAGCTTTACCTGCTACGCCGCCAGCGGCGGCGCGGTGTCCAGCGAAACGGTAGACCTGTCCAACACCTACCAGGCCTGGAGCCGCCGCAACTTCGAGCTGAACGGGCTGGATTTGTCCAAGCACGTGCTGATCCGCGACGACGTGTTCCAGTACCTGGAAGACGCCTGGGTAGCGGGCAAGCAGTTCGACCTGATCGTGATGGACCCGCCCAGTTTTTCCAACAGCAAGAAAATGATGGACGAGCTGGACGTACAGCGCGACCAGCTCAAGCTGGTAGACGGCGCCATGCGCCTGCTGGCGCCGGATGGCGTGCTGTATTTCAGCAATAACCTGCGCAGCTTCACGCTGGACGAACGCCTGGTGGCCGACTACGCCGTGCGCGACATCAGCGCACAGTCGGTGCCGGAAGACTTCCGCAACAAGAAAATCCACCAGTGCTGGCGCATCACCCATCAGGGCTGATGCTCGCCATCATGCAGGCTATCGGCTAGCCCGGATAAGCCGCAGGCGCATCCGGGGGCGCTGTGGGTTGCCAGGTTGGCCGCGGCTGAAGTGTGGCGGCCAAGCTGGCAGCTGTAGCAGTCGCAGCACTGTATCCGCTATCAGCCCGATAAAAAAATACCATCCCCGTGCGCTTGTATTCGGCCGCAAAGGTAGCCATCTTGCAGGCTATGGGCGGCATGCCGCCGTTTAACCTGTCAGGAAATACGCATGAGCTACGTCAACCTTACCGCCGATACCTTCAACGACTACGCCGAGCGCGAGGGCATCGTAATGCTGGACTTCTGGGCCGAATGGTGTGGCCCGTGCAAGATGTTCGGCCCGGTGTTCGAGGCCGCAGCCGAAAAACACCCGGACATCGTGTTTGCCAAAATCGATACCGAAGCCGAGCGCGAGCTGGCGGGGCATTTCCAGATTCGTTCCATCCCCACGCTGATGGCGTTGAAAGACGGCATCGTGGTGTTCCACCAGGCAGGCGCCATGATGGCCGGCCAGTTTGACCAGCTGATCCAGGCTATCCGCGACCTGGATATGGACAAAGTGCGCGCCGAGATCGCCGCGCAGCAAGACTGAAAGGCCGCACCATGACACCACGCCTTGCCCTGTTATGCCTGGCGGCACCGTTGGCCGCACTGGCCGCCTGCCCGCCGCTGCTGAACCATCAGGTGCCCGCGCTGATGGGTGGCAAGATCAACCTGTGCGATTACAGCGGCAAGGCCGTGGTGGTGGTGAATACCGCCAGCGAGTGCGGCTTTACACCGCAATACAAAGGCCTGCAGAGCGTGTGGAAAAGCTACCAGGCCAAGGGTGCGGTCGTGGTCGGCTTTCCCAGCGACGACTTTAACCAGGAGCTGGCCAAGGACGCCGAGGTGGCGCAGTTTTGCGAGAGCAATTTTGGCGTGAGCTTCCCCATGGCCAGCCGGGTACACGTGCGCGGCAGCAATGCCCACCCGTTTTATCAGGCGCTGGCCGAAGCCAGTGGTACCACGCCGAAGTGGAACTTCTACAAGTACATCATTTCGGCCGACGGCAAGACCATTACCGCGTTCAGCTCGCTGACCAAGCCCGACTCGCCGGATTTCATCAAGGCGCTGAACGCCGCGCTACCGCGTTGAGTCCTGATAGTCGCCAGCACAAGGGCCAGGCAGTAGCCTGGCCCTTGTGCTTTGGTACAGGGCGAAAAGTGCGACAGGCTGGCATTTGTCATTTGCCTTTCTGACCGGCGGTTTATTACCATCTGAACTTCCTCGACACAGCCCGGTCTGCTGTCTACCGCTAACCCGCTTACCGACCCAGCTGTCCCATACCCACACCATGCTCAAGCACATCTTGCCTTTGGCCGCGCTGTTGGCCCTGTCTGCCTGTACCACTCTGAGCACCAGCACGCCCCCGGCGAGCAGCGCCGTGCGTTATCAGGCGGCCAGCTTTGCCGACCTGCCGGACTGGGGCCAGAGCATGGCGTCGCAAAGCCTGGAAGGCCTGCGCCTGAGCTGCCGCAGCCTGCAGGGCAGGGCGGCCTGGAAGGATATCTGCGCCGAGGCCGCCACGCTGGATGCGGCCAACCTGCCGGCCATAACCCGTTTTTACGAGGCGCGCTTTGCCCCGTGGCGCATCGTGGAGCCGGGCAACGGCCTGATTACCGGCTATTTCGAGCCGCTGCTGGCCGGTAGCCACCAGCATTCGGCACAAACGCCCTATGCCGTGTATGGCGTACCGGCCGACCTGCGCGTGCTGGATGCCAGCGCCGCGCAGCTGGCGGCCAGCGTGCTGGTAGCCCGCCCGGGAGCAGGCAACCGCCTGCAGGTGGTACCCGGCAAAACCCGCGCCGACGCGGGCGAAGTGCTGGTGAACCCGAAAGATTTTGTGGTGGATAGCCGCACGCGCGCGCTGAAAGGCCGCATCGACAATGGTCGCCTGTTGCCGTATTACACCCGTGCCGAGATCAACGCCGGCAAGGGTATCAATACCGCGCCGGTGCTGGCCTGGGCCGAGGACGATACCGAGCTGTTCTTTCTGCAGGTACAGGGCTCCGGCCGCATCCAGCTGGAAGACGGCAGCTATGTGCGCGCCGGCTATGCCGAGCAGAACGGCCATGGTTACAAGTCCATCGGCCGTTGGCTGGTGGATAACGGCCAGATGAAGCTGTCCGACGTGTCCATGCAGAGCATCAAGGAATGGATTGCGGCCAACCCTGCGCGCAAGCAGGAGCTGTTCAATGCCAACCCCAGCTACGTGTTTTTCAAAACGCTGCCCGCCGATAACAACGGCCCGCTAGGCGCCATGGGCGTGCCATTGCTGGGTGGCTACAGCGTGGCCGTGGACCCGCGCTATATCCCGCTGGGCGCGCCGGTGTACCTGTCTACCACCTGGCCGCTGGACGGCGCACCCCGGCCGCTCAACCGCCTGGTGCACGCGCAGGATACCGGCGGTGCCATCCGTGGGGGCGTGCGTGCCGACTTTTTCTTTGGCTTTGGTACCGAAGCCGGCCTGTACGCCGGGCGCATGAAACAGAGCGGCCGCTTGTGGCTGCTCCTGCCGCGTGGCATGCAGCCTGCGGCCAACCTCTGATTTCCCCGATCAAACCGGCCCCGCCGCGCAGGCGGGGCTGCCTTGAAGGACTGTGTAATGCATAGCTACAGATTAAGCCCCCTGGCCGCCATGCTGCTGCTTGGCCTGGCTGTGATGGGCACTGCCTGCAATAAAAGCGATACCGATGCAGCCAAGGCCGCCAGCGCGGCGGCAGCCAGTACGCCAGCCCGTGCACTGTCGCCTGCCGACTTGCTGGTGACGGCGGTAGCACCGGTGGCCGAGCAGCTACCCTTTACCGCCACGCTGAACCCGCTAAACAGCGCCGAGGTGGCCGCGCAGAGCGAAGGCACCGTGCTGGCCGTGCTGGTACGCGAGGGCGAAACGGTTCAGAAAGGCCAGCTGCTGGCGCGCATCGACGCCGAAGCGCTACGCCAGAACGTACTGGAAATGCAGGCACAGCTGGCCAACGACGAAGCGCGGCTGAAGCTGGCCCGCCTCAAGCGCGACAAGCAGCGCGAGCTGTACCAGCAGGGGTTTATCTCCAAGCTGGCATTCGATGAAATCGACAACGACTACCAGATCCGCGTGGGCGAGTTGGCCGCACGGCGCAGCCAGCTGGCGCGTGCCAAAACCAGCCTGGGCGAAACCGAGGTGCGCGCGCCGATGGCGGGCACCGTGTATGCCCGGCGCACCCAGCCTGGCGAGCAGGCCAGCAAGAACCAGAAACTGTTTGCCATTGCCGACCTGTCGGTGCTGGAGGCTGCGGCCAACATGCCGGCGCGTGACATCGGCAAGCTCAAGCCCGGCCAGGCTGCCCGCTTTACCGTAGAAGGGCTGGCCGGCGAATTCCGTGGCGAGCTGGTACGCATCAACCCGGTAGCGGCCACGGCCACGCGGACATTTAGTGTTTATGTGCGTGTTGCCAATCAGGATGGCCGCCTGAAAGCCGGCCAGTTTGCCAAAGGCGGCATCGTGCAGCGCGAGGTGCTGGACGCGGTGCGTCTGCCGCAAGCGGCCGTACAGCAGGCCGACAGTGCCAGCCCGTGGGTGATGCTGGTACAGGGGGGGCGGCTGGTAAAACAGCCGGTGCGTATCGTGCTGCGCTCGGATAGCGAGCGCGTGCTGGCGGTGCAAGGCGTGGCTGCCGGGCAGACCATCCTGGCGGCGGCGCTACTGGGCGTGAAGCCCGGCGACGCCGTGATCCTGCCCAAACCTTAAGGAGACACGGCCATGTGGCTGACACGCGTCAGTGTACAAAACCCCTACTTTGCTGCCGTGCTGATGTTGCTGCTCACGGTGCTGGGCCTGTTTGCCTGGCGCAACCTGCCGGTAGAGGAGTTCCCCGATATCCGCTTCCCGGTAGCGGTGGTATCCACCGCGTATCAGGGCGCCTCGCCCGAGGTGGTGGAAAGCGATGTCACCCGCCCTATCGAAGAAGCGGTCAACACCATCAACGGCGTCAAGCACATCCGTTCGTATTCGTTTGAGGGCAGCTCGGTAGTGGTGGTGGAGTTCGAGCTGTCTACCGACGCGGTACAGGGCTTGCAAGAGGTGCGCGACAAGGTGGGCGCGGTGCAGGGCAGCCTGCGGCGCGAGGTGGATACCCCCACCATTTCACAGATGAACCCCAACGACGACCCGCTGATGTCCTATACGCTCAGCTCGGCGCAGAGCAGCCAGCGCGACCTGTCTACCTGGGCTGAGAACGTGCTGAAAAAGCGCCTGCAAACGGTAGCGGGTGTGGGCGAAGTGAAGATTGTCGGCGGCAGCAAGCGCGAGGTGCGCGTGCAGCTGGACCCGTACCGGCTGGAAGCGCTGGGCTTGTCGGTAAGCGAGGTGTCGGACGCCATCGCTGCGGCCAACCGTGACTACCCGGCCGGCCAGGTCAGCACGCAGAACAACGAGTTGTCGGTGCGGGTAGCCGGCAAGCTCAAGACCATGGACGACTTCCGTGCCCTGGTGATTGCCAGCCGCGACGGCCGTGACATCCGCCTGGCCGACGTGGCCGAGGTGGACGACGCCGAAGCCGAGCGCAACAGCATTACGCTGATCGACGGCAAGCCCGGCGTGGGGCTGGATATCCGCGCCGCACGTGGCGCCAACGTGGTGAGCGTGGCCGACGGCGTGAAGCGCATTGTGGCCGAATACCAGCCACAGGCACCGGCCGGCACCAGCGTGCGCCTGACGTATGACAAGTCGGAAGAAGTAAAAGGCTCGCTGCACGAGGTAGAAAAAACCCTGCTGGAAGGCGCTGCGCTGACCGTGCTGATTGTGTTCCTGTTTCTGGGTAGCTGGCGCAGCACGGTGATTACCGGCCTGACGCTGCCGATTTCCATGATCGGTACGCTATTTGCCATCCAGGCCATGGGTTTCACCCTGAACATGATGACGCTGATGGCGCTGTCGTTATCGGTGGGCCTGCTGATCGACGACGCCATCGTGGTACGCGAAAACATCGTGCGCCACGCCAACCTGGGCAAGAGCCACTTTCAGGCGGCGCTGGACGGCACCAACGAGATCGGCCTGGCGGTGCTGGCCACCACGCTTACCATTGTGGCGGTGTTCCTGCCCGTGGGCTTCATGGGCGGCATCATCGGCAAGTTCTTCCACCAGTTTGGCCTGGCGGTGACCGTGGCGGTACTGATTTCGCTGCTGGTGTCGTTTACGCTGGACCCGATGCTGTCGTCTATCTGGCACGACCCGCATCGCCACGGCGACAAACACAAGGGGCCGGTTGGCCGCATGCTGGACTGGTTCGAAGCTTCGCTGGACCGCCTGGGCGAGCGCTACGTAGCGGTCATCCGCTGGTCGCTGGCGCACCGTAAAACCGTGGTAGCCAGCGCGCTGGCCATGACCGTGGGCAGCTTCATGCTGGTGCCCGTTATCGGTGGCGAGTTCATGCCGGCGGCCGACAAGGGCGAGTTCCGCCTCACCTTCAAGACCGCCGCCGGGTCTACGCTGGAGTACACCGAAGGCAAGGCGCGCGAGGTAGAGCAGCGCATCCGCGCCGCCTTGCCCGAAGTGAAGTCTATCGATAGCAAGATCGGTGGCGGCAGCTTTGGCGCGGGGCGTAACGAAGCCCGCTTGTCGGTGGACGTAGGTGACAAACAGAACCGCCAGCGTGATTTGTTCGCGCTGATGGCGGCAGCGCGCAGTGCAGCGCTGCCGGTAGCGGGCATACAGCTGGATTCGGTAGAAGAAACCGGCCAGCACGGGCCACCGGGCAAACCGGTGAACCTGGGCGTGCGCGGGAGCGACCTGCAAAGTCTGCAGCGTGCCACCACCGACATCATGGCAGCCATCAAGCAGGTGAAGGGCGTCAGCGATGTGGAGTCCAGCCTGAGCGATGCTGACCCGGCGCTGAACGTACAGCTGCACCGCGACGCGGCCGCCACCCTGGGCGTGGATCTGGCTCGCGTCGGCAATACGCTGTCGGTGTTGCTGGGCGGCAGTACAGCGACCACCTGGGAAGCGCCGGACGGTGAAAACTACAGTGTGCGGCTACAGGTACCGCGCGAAGAGCGCGCCGCCGAGCTGCTGGACGTGCTGATGGTGCCAGGCCGCCGTGCCGACAGTGGCGAGGCGCAGATGGTGCCGCTGTCGCAGGTGGCCAGCATTGTGCCGGCTACCAGCCCGCGCCAGATTGAGCGTACCGACCTGATGCGCGAAATCAGCGTGACGGCCAATATCAGCGGCCGCAGCTCGGGCGAGGTGTTTGCCGATGTCGACAAGGTGCTCAAGGCGGTGAAGCTGCCGGCTGGCGTGGTGCTGTCGCAGCAGGGCGAGCGCCAGGACATGCAGGAATCGCTGGGCTACGCGGTGCAGGCGCTGGCCATGGGGGTGATCTTCATCTACATGATTCTGGCGGCGCAGTTCCGCAGCTTCACCCTGCCCATCACCATCATGGTGGCGTTGCCGCTGGCCTTTGTCGGCGTGTTTGTGGCGTTGCTGCTGTTTGGCTCCACGCTGAACATGTTCTCGGTGATCGGCATCATCATGCTGATGGGCCTGGCGTCGAAAAACGGCATTTTGCTGGTGGACTTCATTAACCAGAGCCGGCGCGAGGGCATGTCGCGGCTGGATGCCATAGTGGAGGCGGGCCGCGTGCGGCTGCGCCCCATCATGATGACCAGCCTGGCCATGATCTTCGGCATGCTGCCGCTGGCGCTGGCCAGCGGGGCGGGCTCGGAAACACAGCGCCCGATGGCGCACGCCATTATCGGCGGCATGATTACGTCTACCGTGCTGACGCTGATCGTGGTGCCGGTGGTGTACACCTATATGGATGGCCTGCGTAGCCGTATCCGCCGCCTGCTGGCACGGCTGAGCGGGCAGAAAGTTGCCCAGGCACACGATTAGCCAGCCAGGGCGCTCATGACAAAGCCCCCCGCATGCGGGGGGCTTTGTCTTGTCTGTTAGTCGTCATCATCGTAACGGCTGGCGTTTTTGATGAGCTCGTTGCTGATGGGGGGCGGGCTATCGCAGTAGCTGGCGCGGAAGATCGCACTATCGCCAAGGGGCGGCCGCCAGCTGCGGCCAACCATGTGGATATTGCGTACCCCGAAGCGTGCCAGGTCATCCAGCGTGTAGTCAAAGCCGTGGGTATCGGGAAACTGCTGCCGCCAGGCAGGGTGCTGGCCGCATACCGTCAACAGCGGGTTCACGCCGATCCGGCGGAAAAACGCCGCTTCGTACTGTTGCATCCAGTCGTTTTCTTCGATGGCGCGTAGCCGCGCATGCGCGTCGTCGGGGTAACGCTGCTGTATGCGTGCGCGCCAGTCGGGCTGCAGCATGCCACCGTGCCATAACAGCCGGCTGTTAGGTAGCAGGTATTTGTTTTTGCCGGCAGGGAAGATGTAGTTGGCGCACGATGAGGCACATTCGCCAAAAATGCGTACATCCAGCTGCTGCTGGTGTACCAGCATGCCCAGGCGGATGCCGTCGTACAGGCTGCCGCCCTGGCTGGAGATATCCAGCGTGTCGGGCTTGCGCTGCGCGGCCTGGTACAGTGCCAGCGCTTCATCTACGGTACTGGCCTTGATCTTGCCGTTGTACACCAGGCGTTTGCCATCACTGCTGATAGTGACGGTAGCGCGGCTGGCTTCTTCGCGTGCCTTGTTGTTGGCACAGCCGGGCACGGCGAGCAGCAGGCATAGCAGGGGGAGGGCGGGGCGAAAAATGGGGTGCATGGTGTGGTGGCAGGTTTTTTTGCCATTGTGCGCATGCCGTTCTGGTTTGTGAAGCCATGCTGGCCTGCCGGGCAGCCGCCGCAGCGCCCCCGGCAGGTGTGCTACAGGGTTACTGCTTGACGTAAACCAGCTGTGCCGGCATCGGCGCAGGGAAATCCTGGCCACCCAGCGCTTCGCGGATGGTTTTGTTGGTGTCGAAATACACTTGCCAGTAGTGGTCGTTATGGCAGTAGGGGCGTATCGCCAGCACCGGGCCCACCAGGTTGAACTCCAGGATTTCCACCTCTACGGCCGGGGTAGCCAGTACATTGGGGATGGCAGCAAGGCGTTCTTTCAGTACGGCTACGGCGGCCGGGAAATCGGCGCTGCCAGCCAACTGGGCTTTGAGCTCGACGCGGCGGTGCGGGTTGCTGCTGTAGTTTTGCAGGGTATCGCCGAGGATTTTGCTGTTACCCACCATGGTCAGTACGTTGTCCGGGGTGTTCAGTGCCGTGGTGAACAGGCCGATCTCGCGCACGGTACCGGTCACACCGCCGGCGGTCACAAAGTCACCAGCCTTCATCGGACGCAGCACGATCAGGAACACGCCAGCGGCAAAGTTGGACAGCAGGCCGGACCACGCCATGCCGATGGCAACGCCAGCAGCAGCAAACAGCGCGGCAAAGGTGGTGGTCTGGATGCCGAAGTAACCCAGAATACCCACCACCAGCATGATGTTGAGGGTAACGTTAATGACGGTGCCCATGTAGCGCATGATGGTAGCGTCGACGTGCTGGCGCGCCAGCGCGCGTTGCACCAGGTTGCCGACTACGCCGATCAGCCAGCGCCCCAGCACCCAGAACAGGATGGCGGCCAACAGTTTGACGCCGACATCGATGGCGTAAGTGCCAAGTACTTGTTGCCACTGTGAAATGTCAGTCTGATTCATGTGCTATCCCTTTAAAGTCTGTTTGAAAGGCGTTACAACTGTTCCAGTTAAGCACACGGGGTGGTGCCCCACAAGTGCATTAACAATGGCAATAAATCCTGCGCAGGGGACCGCCGGTGTTTTGTCCACAACGGGGCGACTTATGTCAAAGCACGGGGCGGGGCGGTCGCGGTATAATGCGGCCAACTTATCAGACCCACTCAGGCCGACATGACACAGCTCAAGAATGACACCTTCCTGCGCGCGCTGCTGAAGCAGCCGGTTGACTACACCCCGATCTGGATGATGCGCCAGGCTGGCCGCTACCTGCCGGAATACCGCGCTACCCGTGCCAAGGCGGGCAGCTTCATGGGTCTGTGCACCAGCCCGGATTACGCTACCGAAGTGACCCTGCAGCCGCTGGAACGTTTCCCGCTGGACGCGGCCATCCTGTTTTCCGACATTCTGACCGTGCCGGATGCCATGGGCCTGGGCCTGTATTTTGCCGAAGGCGAAGGCCCCAAGTTCGAACGTACGCTGCGCGACGAAGCCGCAATCCAGGCGCTGGAAGTGGCCCCGCTGGAAAAACTGCAGTATGTGTTTGACGCGGTTAGCAGCATCCGCCGCGCGCTGGATGGCCGTGTACCGCTGATCGGCTTCTCTGGCAGCCCGTTTACCCTGGCCTGCTACATGATCGAAGGCGGCGGTTCGGCCGACTTCCGCCACGTGAAAGCCATGCTGTACGCCCGCCCGGAGCTGCTGCACCGCATTCTGCAGATTACCGCGCAGTCGGTAACCGCCTACCTGAACGCCCAGATTGCCGCCGGCGCGCAGGCCGTGCAGATTTTTGACACCTGGGGCGGCGCACTGAGCCACGCGGCGTATAAAGAGTTTTCGCTGGCCTATATGCAGCAGATCATCGCCGGCCTGACCCGCGAGGTAGATGGCCGCCGTGTGCCGGTGATCGTGTTTACCAAAGGTGGTGGCCAATGGCTGGAAACCATCGCCGGCATTGGTGCCGATTGCGTAGGCCTGGACTGGACTACCGACATTGGCCTGGCGCGTGCCCGCGTGGGCGAGCAGGTCGCCCTGCAGGGTAACTTCGACCCTAACGCGCTGTTTGGCAGCCCGGCGTCGATCGAAGCCGAAGCCGGCCGCATTCTGGCTGCTTACGGCCACGGCAGTGGCCACGTGTTCAACCTGGGCCATGGTATTTCGCAGTTTGCCGACCCGGCGCACGCCGGTGCGCTGGTTGAAGCCGTACACCGCTTGTCGCGTCAGTACCACCAGTAAACGCGCTGCTTTTTGCTGGCGGCCATCGTATGATGCGGTGGCCGTTTTTTATTGTTGGCCGCTGTTTGCGCAAGGGGCTTGACAGCTGCGTGCAGTGTTGTTCCTGTACTTATTCACATAAGTAATAAGTTTGTGCGCTTTCTGTCAAGCGCTAGCGATAAAAAAATCATAAAACCATAAGCTGTTGAATTTAAAAGATAAAATATTTAGATTAATTTTTGTGCAATCTAACGCCGAGGCAGGTTTGACGGCCTTGGCGAGCACTCAACTACAGCTTGTGCACAAAGTTATCCACAGCATCTGTGCACAGCTTGTGCCAAGCCAATACCGGCGTGGCCTGGCGGGAAACGGGAGTTCATTTGACTGAGCGCGTGATACTGGGGGTGTGGCTGGATGTGCCGCTACGCGCCGCCTTCAGCTACCTGCACGACAGCCCGTTGCCGGATGGCACCCGGGTAAAAGTAGCCTTTGGCCCACGCGAAATGTGTGGCGTTATCGACAACAGCATACCGGCACCGGCGGTGGCTGCCGACAAGCTCAAGCCCATTCTGGCCGTGCTGGACGAGCTGTCGCCTTTGCCGGCCTTGCTGCTGGAGCAGGTGCAATTTGCCGCTCGCTATTACCTGCACCCGGTGGGCCAGGCTTTGTTTACCGCCTTGCCTACCAGCCTGCGCGAAGCGCGGCCGGTCAAGCAGGCTGACCATCATTATTACCAGCTCAGCGCGCAAGGGCTGGCCCGGCCACCAGCGGCGCGCAGTACCGTCAAGACACTGTTATGGCAGGCCTTGCAACAGCCGCTCAGCCGCGAGGCCCTGCGCCAGCTGCACCCGCAAGCGGGCAGCTATCTGAAGGCCGGCCTGGCCAGTGGCGACATCAGCGCGCTACCGTGGCAGCCCGCCGCGCTGCGCGTAGAAGGGGCGCTGCCGCTGAACAGCCAGCAAGAGGCCGCGCGTAGCGCCGTGGCGGCGGCGCTGGGCAGCTTTGCCGCCTTCCTGCTGCACGGCATTACCGGTAGCGGCAAGACCGAGGTCTACCTGCAGCTGATTGCCCAGGTGTTGGCCGCAGGGCGCCAGGTGCTGGTGATCATTCCCGAAATCAACCTGACCCCGCAGCTGATCGACCGTTTTGCCCGGCGCTTTCCCGCCACCGGCATTGCCTGCCTGCACAGTGGCCTATCCGATGGCGAGCGCCTGCAAGGCTGGCTGGATGCCTGGCAAGGCCGTGCCGGCATTGTCATCGGCACCCGCCTGGCGGTGTTTACCCCGCTGCCGCAGCTGGGCCTGGTGATAGTGGACGAGGAGCACGACGGCTCGTTCAAGCAGCACGACGGCCTGCGTTACCACGCGCGCGATCTGGCGGTATGGCGCGCGCACCGGCAGCAGGTGCCGGTATTGCTGGGAAGCGCCACGCCCAGCCTGGAAACCGTGGCCAATGTGGAAGCCGGGCGCTACCGCAAACTGGTGCTGAACCAGCGTGCCCACGACGGTGCCAGCTTGCCGCAAATTGGCCTGCTGGATGTCAGGCGGCAAAAGCTGGACGATGGCCTGGCGCCAGAGGTCATCGCGGCGTTGCGCCAGCGCCTGGCGCGGCGCGAGATGAGCCTGGTGTTTATCAACCGCCGTGGTTACTCGCCGGTGCTGGCGTGTACCGACTGTGGCTGGACATCGACCTGTCGCCATTGCAGCGCCCGCATGGTATTGCACCTTAGCGCCCGCCAGCTGCGCTGCCATCACTGCGGTGCGCAGCAGCGCATCCCCGTACAGTGCCCGGATTGTGGCAACCCCGACATCAAGCCGCTGGGCGAGGGCACGCAAAGGCTGGAGGCGGCGCTGCAGCGCCTGCTGCCGGAGGCGCGTATCTTGCGCATCGACCGCGACAGCACCAGCACCAAAGCGGCGTGGGACAGCATTTACCAGCGCGTGCACAGTGGCCAGGTGGATATCCTGGTGGGCACGCAGATGCTGGCCAAGGGGCACGATTTCGGCGCGCTGTCGCTGGTGGTGGTGCTGGGTAGCGACGGCGGTTTGTACTCGGCAGATTTCCGCGCCAGCGAGCGCCTGTTTGCGCAGCTGATGCAGGTGTCCGGCCGCGCCGGCCGTGCCGGTGTGCCTGGCCACGTGGTGATTCAGACGCAGTGGCCAGACCACCCGCTTTACCTGGCGCTACAGCAGCACGATTTCGACGGCTTTGCCGCCAGCCAGCTGGCCGAGCGCCGCGAGGCAGGCTTCCCGCCTGCGGCCTACCAGATACTGTTGCGCGCCGACGCCCCCGCCTATACCGACGCCGAGCAATTCTTGCAGGCTGTGCTGCAACAGCTGGGGGCGCCGCCGGACGGTATCAGCGTGTTCGGCCCGGCACCCGCGCTGATGGCGCGCCTGGCCGGGCGCGAGCGCGCCCAGCTCACGCTGGAATCCACCGCCCGCGCCGCCCTGCACGGCTGGCTGCGGGCAGAACTGCCCACCATCGAGGCCCTGGCCCGCAAGGCATCGCGCCAGCTGCGCTGGTCGCTGGATGTCGACCCACTGGAGCTCTGAGTGAAACGTACACTGACCTTGTTATTACTTTGCGCGGCCAGCGCACAGGCCGCCGTACCGGCCGGCTTTCGCGCCAATGAAGTGGCCATCTGGGCGGCGCCGGTAGAAAACGATAGCGTATTCGACGCCTGGCGTGCCGACACGCCGGTGAACCCGGCCTCTACCATGAAGCTGCTCACCAGTTGGGCCGCACTGAACCGCCTGGGGCCGAACTATCGCTGGAAAACCGAATTCAAGAGCGATGCCCCGCTGGAAAACGGCGTGCTGCGTGGCAACTTGTACTGGGTTGGCCGCGGCGACCCGCGCCTGGACAGCCCGCGCCTGGCCGAGATGCTGCGCCAGCTACGCCTGCGCGGCGTGCAGCGCATAGAAGGCAGCCTGCTGCTGGATAAACGCGCCTACAGCAATATTGGCAGTGCCGATGGTTTTGCCGGCGACGCCGACCGGGTGTTTACCGTACCGCCCGATACCCATTTGCTGAACCTGAAAGTGGCCTGGCTGCGTTATGGCTTCGATGGCGGCAAACCGGCGGTGCAGCTAGACCCGCCGCTGCCGCAATTTACCCTGGATAACCAGCTGCAAGCCGGTAGCGCCGCTAGCTGCGGCGACGTACGCCAGCACGTCAAGGTTGCGGTGGACGAGCGTACCATCCGCGTCAGCGGCAAGCTGCCGCAGGGCTGCGACGGTGCGGCCAACTACGTCAACGTGCTGGATATCAACAGCTTTGCCAGCCAGAGTTTCCGTGCCTTGTGGCGCGGGCTGGGCGGGGAAGGGCCGGCCGCCGTGGGTGTTGCCGCGGCACCGGCTGGCGCGCGCACCTTGCTGCAACAGGAGTCCGACCCGCTCACCGATGTGCTGACCGACGTGAACAAGCACAGCAATAACACCATGGCCCGCAGCGTATTGCTGGCCCTGGGCATGGCGCAGCCGCAAAGCGGCAACACGCTGGACGATGCCGTCGCCCAGGTACGCGGGCTCTTGCAAAGCAAAGGGTTGGCCGCAGATACACTGGTACTGGAAAACGGCGCCGGCCTGTCGCGGCGGGAGCGCATCAGTGCGCGCCTGCTAGGCGAGGTGCTGCGCGATGCAGCGCGTGGCCCTTACGGCCCCGAGTTGGCCGCTACCCTGCCGCTGGCGGGCGAAGACGGCACCTTGCGCAAGCGCTTGGGCAGCTTTGCCGGCAGCCTGCGCATGAAAACCGGCACGCTGGACGACACCCGCGCGCTGGCCGGCTACTGGCAGGCGCCCAGCGGCCAGCGCCTGGTGATTGTGGCCGTGGTGAACTCGCCGCGCGCCAGCGAGCTGACCCCGGCGCTGGATGCCGCGGTCAGCGACGTAATCCGCCGTTACCAGGCCAGCTTGCTGCTGGCACCGTGAGCGGTAGCATCGCGCTACGGCACACGCTTATAATCGACCCAAACCTTACCGGATACCGCCATGAAACCCGTTACCATGTACACCACCGCAGTCTGCCCTTACTGCATTCGTGCCAAGCAGCTGCTGGCCAGCAAGGGCGTGAGCGATATTAAAGAAATCCGTATCGACCTGGACCCGGCCGAGCGTGAAAAAATGATGAGCATCACCGGCCGCCGCACCGTGCCGCAAATCTTCGTTGGCGATACCCACGTGGGTGGCTGCGATGACCTGGTGGCGCTGAATGGTGCCGGCAAGCTGGACGTATTGCTGGCTGATTGATCTGTATCTCGTCGCTGTCATCTATTCATGCGATGATGACAGCTGATTCCAACCCCGCACCTGCCAGGTGCCATAGAGACGTAAAAAATGAGCGAACAACAAGAGCTGCAACCGGTTTTCTCCATCGAAAAAATCTACGTAAAAGATCTGTCGCTGGAAATCCCTAACGCCCCCGCCGTCTTCCTGGAACAGGAACAGCCAGAAATCGACATGCAGCTGGCCAATGGTGCACAGCAGCTGGAAGACGGTTTCTTTGAGTCGTCGCTGACCATCACCGTGACGGCCAAGCTGGGCGACAAGACCATGTTCCTGTGCGAAGTCAGCCAGGCAGGTATCTTCCAGATCCGCAACGTACCGGCTGAAGACATCGACCCGATCCTGGGAGTGGCTTGCCCGAACATCCTGTTCCCGTACGCCCGCGAAACCGTGTCCAACCTGGTTGGCCGCGCCGGCTTCCCGCCTGTGCTGCTGTCGCCGATCAACTTCGAAGCCCTGTACATGCAGCAGCGTGCAGAGCAGGCCGAAGCCGGCAACGCCTGAACCTCATGAAGCGACACCTTATTGTTGCTACTGCCGTACTGGCCTCGCTGGCCGGTACGGCTTTTGCACTGGAATTCCGCTCGGTAAAAGAAACCGGTGTGGCGCTGTACGACGCGCCCACCCTGTCGGCACAAAAGCTGTTTGTGGTCAGCCGCTACTACCCGGTAGAAGTGCTGGCAGCACAAAAAGACTGGTCCCGCGTACGTGACGCCACCGGCGGTATTGCGTGGATACCCTCTGCCGCCCTGTCGACACGCCGCACCTTGCTGGTCACCAGCGACAAGCTGGCGGTACGCGACAGCGCACAAGACAACGCCAAGTTGCTGTTCTGGGCTGAAAAAGACCTGGTGCTGGATATGCAGGAAGCACCGCAAAGCAGCTGGGTCAAGGTCAAGCACCGTGACGGCAGCGTCGGTTACGCCCGTATTAGCGGCCTGTGGGGCCTGTAAGAAAGCCGTGATGAAGATTACCGTTCTTGGTGCGGGTGCTTGGGGTACGGCGCTGGCACTGGCCTTTAGCCGCCAGCATCACGTTACCCTGTGGGGGCGCGATGCGGCGCAAATGATAGACATGCAGGCCAACCGCCTGAATCGCCGCTACCTGCCCGAATGCCCGTTCCCGGATAATCTGCACCTGTCGGCAGACTTGTCCGAAGCCGTCATGGGGGTGGAGCTGGTGCTGGTGGTCACGCCGATAGCCGGCCTGCGCCCCAGCCTGAAAGAGCTGGCCCGCCTGAAAGTGGATGCACCCATCCTGTGGGCGTGCAAGGGCTTCGAGGCCGGCTCCAGCCTGCTGCCACACCAGGTGGTGGCCGAAGAGTTCCCGCGCCTGAAAACCGTCGGCGTGTTGTCTGGCCCCAGCTTTGCCAAGGAAGTGGCGCTAGGCTTGCCGGCAGCCGTCACGCTGGCCTCGGAAAACTACGCCTTTGCCCGCGATTTTGCCCGCGAGCTGCACAGCCCCTTGTTGCGCATCTATGCCAATGATGATCTGGTCGGTGTAGAGGTGGGTGGCGCCGTGAAAAACGTGATGGCCATTGCCACCGGGGTGGCCGATGGCCTGGGCTTTGGCATGAATGCCCGCGCCGCGCTGATTACCCGTGGCTTGGCTGAAATCACCCGCCTGGCGGTAGCCTTGGGCGGCAGCCAGCAAAGTATGCTGGGTTTGTCCGGCGTGGGCGATTTGTTGCTGACCTGCACCGGTGCGCTATCGCGTAACCGACAGGTAGGCCTGAAGCTGGCCGAGGGCAAGTCGCTGGACACCATTCTGGCCGAGCTGGGCCACGTGGCCGAAGGCGTGCCTACCGCCCGCGAAGTGCTGCGCATGGCCGAGCGTCTGGAGGTGGATATGCCGATTACCGCCGCCGTGTGCGAGCTCTTGTATCACCAGGCCAAACCGCAGAGTGTGGTAGAGCGCCTGCTGGGGCGCACGCCCAAGCCGGAGTTCGGCACGCCCTGAACAAGGTTGGCCGCAGCCTGCCCGCAGAACCCCTTTCATGGTGAAAGGGGTTTGTTTTTATGGGCGGTATGCTACGTGGCGTGATGCCCTCTGCCAGCTTAATCGTCCTCGGCGGGCGCTGCTGGCGGGGCAGGGGAAAACACGATGGCCAGTTTTTCGCGCAGGCTGGCCAGATCAAACTCGTGCTCGTCAGCGTCCAGACGTTGGGCAAAATGGATGGTGTCCTGCTCATCCGCCAGCCACAACGCCGGGCAGGTGACGCCTGCCAGCGGAATATCCTGCAGCAGCACGCCATAGTGTTTGTGAAAGTCGCGCCCGCGCAGGGTGGACAGCAACACCACCTGTGGCAGGCCGTGCTCGCGCCGTGCACGTCGCAGGCTGAAGGGGGAGTCGACGGTAACCACGATGAACTGCAGCAGCGGCCAGGCTTCCAATGCCCGGCGCAGGTCTTGCAGCAGGGTTATGCCTGCCGATTCTGCATCAATGGAGAGTAGCGTCACTACCAGCTTGACGCGGCCAAGGTAGCGTTCCAGCGAGACATCGCGCAGCTGCTCGTCTACCAGCATGAAGCTGGGCAGAGTCTGCCCGGCTTCCGGGAAGCTGCCTGCCACTTCCAGCGTTTCTTCTTTATAGATAAAGGGATGTAATGCCATCGAATCCTCCCGGCTTTTTACTAGCGTGGCTTATCCGGGCGGAATTTCAAGTGGGTATTGTGAAGTGTGTGCCAGGCGAATGCCTGGCACGGGGGGCAGTCGCTCAGGGGTAGTAAAAGTGCAGGCTGTAGCCCAGCGCCTTACCTTGGGTCATCTCCATGCGCAGCTGCAGCTTGAGTTCGCTATTGCCATTGAACTGGCCAAGCTTGAATTCGCTGGCAGGGACATAGTCTTCCGGGCGGAAAGCTTTGCGCGCTACAACCTTGTCTTCGGCATCCTTCAGCGTCAGCTCCATCACCGGGAAGGCTTGCGGATAGTTGGCCATGTTTTTCAGCGTGGCGTTCAGCTGGATCAGGTGATCGTTCTGCGGCACAAACGACAGCTCGGACCATTCGGTACGGATCAGCTGACGGTCGGTGGGCAACGGTACACTGCAAGCCAGGCTGGCGCAGAGCGCTTCAAATGCCGGGCGTAGCTCGGGTGCCTCCGCGCTGATGCGGGTGCGGTTGAAGAAAGCAATCTGCCCTAGCAATGCCAAACCTAATACCAGGGCAATCAGGCTTTGTACGGTGGTTTTCAGCGCGCTACTGTTGGCCGCAGGTGCTTCCGCAGTGGCTTCGTCCTGTTCGGGCGCTGCGGTGTCTACTGGCGGGGCACTGAAAACCGGTTCTGTGCGTGGCTGCACACGCGGAGCAGGGCTGGGCGCTACCGGTTCGTCCGGTTCTGCTAGCTCAGGCTCGGGCTCGTTCTGGTAGGCAGACAGCTTTTTATTGCTTGCAGGGCTACGCAGGGCTTCTGCCAGCGCTTGCTGGAATGCTGCGATTTCCTGGCGATTGGCCTCTGCCTCGGCGGCGGCAGCGCGGAAGTCCGGTGCAATTGCCGGTTCGGCGGGCTTGGGCGCGGCTTGGCTTGGCGCTGCCGCAACGCGCTGCTTGTCCAGCAGGTCGAAGTCCGGCAGGTCGAAATCGTCGTCATGGATGGGGGTGTCCGGCAGCCCCTGTACTGGCTCGCGGCTGACCGGTGCCGGTTTGGCCGGAGCAGGCTGGAAGTCAGGCAGCTCCAGCTCGAAATCGTCATCCAGGCCATCTGGCTCGGGCATGTCAGTTGCCTTGGCCGGTTGTGACATGACGGGTGGTGCCGGTGGTACCGGCGGTGCCATGGGCACCTCCGGTACAAGGGCTTCCAGATGGCTGGGTGCATGAAAAACATGGCTGCAGCGCCCGCAGCGTACCATGCCGCCAGCGAGGGCGAGATGGGCGTCAGAGACTTTGAATTTGGTCTGGCAGCTGGGGCACTGTGTGGTTTGGCTCATGTTTTACGGGCGTTTGGTTCCGGATAGTCGGGTCCAGCTCTCGTCGAACACGGCAGCGTCCATGTCGAACCATTTGGCGTAAATGGCGGACAGCTCTTCGGCCTGCTCGGCAAGAATGCCGGAAAGCACGATTTTACCACCGGTTTTCACATGGCTAGCCAGCAATTCGCCCAGCATGCGCAGCGGGTTGGCCAGAATGTTGGCCACCACAACGTCGTACTCGCCCGGCAGCAGGGTGTCAGGCAGACCAAAGTCGGCAGTCACGCTGTTTTGCTGCGCATTATCGATACTGGAGCGCACAGCTTGGGCATCAATATCGATACCACGCGTGGCACCGGCACCCAGTTTCAGCGCGGCAATGGCCAGAATGCCGGAGCCGCAACCGTAATCCAGTACCGTTTCGCCACCCTGGATTTGCTGATCCAGCCACTGCAGGCACAGGCGGGTAGTCGGGTGGCTACCGGTACCAAAGGCCAGGCCCGGGTCCAGCTGCAGGTTGATGGCAGCCGGGTCCGGCGAGGTGTGCCAGGTGGGGGTAATCCACAGGCGGTCGGAGATGCGGATCGGGTCGAACTGGCTTTGCGTCAGGCGTACCCAATCCTGCTCTTCCACGCGCGATACCGTGTAGCTGGGCACATCGATGTGGCACTGGTTGGCCGCAGCGGTCACCAGCAGCGCCACATCGGCGTCTTCGGCAAACAGGCTGTTGATCAGGCTGTGGCTCCACAGCTGGTCTACCGGCTCGCCGGGTTCGCCAAAAATCGGCTGCTCGTCATCGGTACCCGCCAGCGCATCTTCGATGGTGGCGGACAGGGCGCCAACGTCCATCAGGACGTCGGCCAGTTTCTCGGCGATAGCCGAGTCAGCGTGAATGGTGGCTTGCAGCCATGCCATGGAATTAACTGCCTTTCTTCAGCTGCGCCAGGCGCTCTTCCAGATAATGGATGCTGGTGCCGCCCTGGCGGAAGGCATTGTCCATGAAGAGTTCCTGATGCAGCGGGATATTGGTTTTGATGCCGGTGATGGCCATTTCGGACAGGGCCACGCGCATGCGCGCCATTGCCTGTTCGCGGGTATCACCATAAGAGATCAGTTTACCAATCATCGAGTCGTAGTGGGGCGGAACCGTGTAGCCCTGGTAGATGTGCGAGTCGATGCGGATGCCCGGGCCACCGGCCGGGTGGTAGCTTTCGATCTTGCCTGGCGACGGGATGAAGGTGAACGGGTCTTCCGCGTTGATGCGGCACTCCATCGCGTGGCCCTTGAACACGATCTGTTCCTGGGTGAAGCGCAGCTTCTCGCCAAAGGCAATACGGATCTGCTCCTGCACGATGTCGATGCCGGTGATCAGCTCGGAAACCGGGTGTTCTACCTGCACGCGGGTGTTCATCTCGATAAAGTAGAACTCGCCGTTTTCGTACAGGAACTCAAAGGTACCGGCGCCACGGTAGCCAATGCGGCGGCAGGCTTCGGCGCAAGCTTCGCCAATGCGCTGGCGCTGTTCGGCGGTAATGCCCGGTGCCGGTGCTTCTTCGATGATCTTCTGGTGGCGGCGCTGCATCGAGCAGTCGCGTTCGCCCAGGTACACGGCATTGCCGTGCTGGTCGGCCAGGATCTGGATCTCGATGTGGCGCGGCTGCTCCAGGAATTTTTCCATGTACACGGTGGGGTTGCCAAAGGCAGCACCGGCTTCGGTACGGGTCATGTTCACCGAGTTGATCAGTGCGGCTTCGGTATGCACCACGCGCATGCCGCGGCCACCACCACCGCCAGCGGCCTTGATGATGACCGGGAAGCCGATCTTGCGGGCAATCTTGGTGATTTCTGCCGGGTCATCCGGCAGCGCACCGGCCACGCCGGGTACGGTTGGTACGCCAGCGTCGATCATGGCCTGCTTGGCCGATACCTTGTCGCCCATCTGGCGAATGGTTTCCGGGCGCGGGCCGATGAAGACAAAGCCGGATTGTTCCACGCGCTCGGCAAAGTCGGCGTTTTCCGACAGAAAGCCGTAGCCCGGGTGAATCGCCTGGGCGTCGGTTACCTCGGCGGCGGCGATCAGGGCGGGTACGTTCAGGTAGCTCAGGGTGGACGATGCAGGGCCGATGCAGACCGACTCGTCGGCCAGCTTGACGTATTTGGCCTCGCGGTCGGCTTCGGAATGCACTACAACCGTTTTGATACCCATTTCGCGGCAGGCGCGCTGGATACGCAGGGCAATTTCACCGCGGTTAGCGATCAGGATCTTTTCAAACATGTCGGTTTCTCCGCAGCCCGGATACCGTCGTGCGGGCATCGGGCTCGGGCTGTTGGCAGCCCTTCAATTCACGCGAAAACGACAGGGCACGCTGGCGTGCCCTGTCATTTGAAATTCACGGCAGATCGCTGCTTATTCGATGATGAACAGCGGCTCGCCGAACTCTACCGGCTGGCCTTCTTCGATCAGCACAGCTTTCACCACACCACTGCGCTCGGCTTCGATTTCGTTCATCAGCTTCATCGCTTCGATGATGCACAGGGTGTCGCCTACATTGACTTGCTGGCCGACTTCTACAAACGGCTTGGAGCCCGGGCTCGGGCGGCGGTAGAAGGTACCTACCATCGGGGATTTCACCGCGTTGGCGTTATCCGCTGCCGCTACCGGGGCTGGTGCGGCCGGGGCGGCGGCTACCGGCGCAGCTACCGGGGCAGCCTGCTGCGGCAGGTGTACTTGCATGGGTTGTGCGAAGTTGACCGCCGCATTGGCGGATACGCGGGTGATGCGGACTTTTTCTTCGCCCTCGGTCACTTCGAGTTCAGCAATGCCGGATTCCTCGACGAGATCGATCAGCTTTTTCAGTTTGCGCAGGTCCATGGTCTTCCTTCGGATAGTATTCGGGTGTTATGCCGGCAGGCTCAGACGCTTGATCGCGTGAGCCAGTGCCAGTGCGTAGCCATCAGCGCCCAGGCCGCAAATCACGCCTACCGCCAGATCCGAAAAATACGAATGGTGGCGGAAAGGCTCGCGCGCGTGGACGTTGGATAAGTGGACTTCAATGAATGGCACCTTGACGCCAGCCAGTGCATCGCGAATGGCAACACTGGTATGGGTAAACGCCGCCGGGTTGATGATGACAAAAGCCGTGCCGTCGGTGAGGCAAGCGTGGATGCGGTCAATCAGCACGTGTTCGGCATTGCTTTGCAGAACATCCAGCTCAAAGCCTGCATCGCTGGCTTGCGCACGCAGGCGCTGGTTGATGTCGTCCAGGGTGTCCCGGCCGTAGTGCTGTGGCTCGCGCAGTCCGAGTAGGTTCAGATTGGGGCCGTGCAGCACGAGGATTTTTCGGGTCAAGGTGTCAGTCCCTGTTTTGATATGGGCGCGAGTTTGCCGCAATTGTCAGCAAGATGTCCAGCAATTGCCGCATTTCAAACGTGTGTTTAAGTTGCGACCGTGTTGGAAAAATGTTGCGCTTTCGAGTGAAAGCACTAACAAATCGGCACATTGTAAGCAGCCGGTAAACTTTAGCGAGGTGCAATAAAACGCTTGTTGATCTGGCACAAGCAGAAGGTGTGCCGGGAACGCTGCCACGGGATGGCGCTCGAAAGGTATAATCGCCACGTTTTCCAAAAGATACCCGCCATGCACGTTTCCGACTTTGATTACCACCTTCCCGAAAACCTGATCGCGCAGCACCCGCCCGCCGTGCGTGGTGCCAGCCGCTTGTTGCTGGTCAACGGCAGTACGCTGGCTGATGCACAGTTTTCCGCGTTTGCCGACGCTTTGCAGGCCGGAGACGTGATGGTGTTTAACGATACCCGCGTGATCAAGGCGCGCCTGTTTGGCGAAAAAGCCAGCGGCGGCAAGATCGAGGCGCTGGTAGAGCGCGTACTGGACGAGCACCACGTGCTGGCCCACGTGCGCGCCAGCAAGTCGCCCAAGCCGGGTACGCGGCTGATTTTTGCCGGCCGCTGGCAGGCCGAGATGGTCGAGCGCGTGGGCGAGCTGTTCCGCCTGCGCTTTCTGGATGCGGCCAACGTATTCGATATTCTGGATGTCTCCGGCAAGCTGCCGCTGCCACCGTATATCGAGCGCGATACCGACGGCGACGACGACGAGCGTTACCAGACGGTGTATGCGCGCGAAAAAGGTGCGGTCGCCGCGCCTACCGCCGGCCTGCACTTTACCGACGACATGCTGCAGCAGTTGGCCGCAAAAGGCGTAAAACTGTGCAATGTGACGCTGCACGTTGGTGCCGGCACTTTCCAGCCGGTGCGGGTGGACAATATTGCCGACCACAAAATGCATAGCGAAATCTACGATATCCCTCAGGCAACGGTAGATGCCATCCACACCGCGCATGCAGCCGGCCGCCAGGTGCTGGCCGTGGGTACCACCAGCATGCGCGCGCTGGAATCCGCCGCCCGTGGCGATGGCGTATTGAAAGCGGGCCGTGGCGAGACCGATATCTTTATCACGCCGGGCTACCGTTTTAATGTGGTGGACAAGCTGCTGACCAACTTCCACCTGCCCAAATCCACGCTGCTGATGCTGGTGTCGGCCTTTGCCGGTTACACCGAGATGCGTGCCGCCTACGCGCACGCCGTGGCGCAGCAATACCGTTTCTTCAGCTATGGCGATGCCATGCTGCTGACCCGCAAGGACTAAGCCCATGAGCGGATTGACTCACGATAGCGCCAGCCCGCAGGACGTGATCCTGCACGCTGTATCGCGCCAGCTGGAAATCAGCTTTGACGACGGTGCCCGTTTCCGGCTGCCGGCCGAATACCTGCGCGTGCACTCGCCATCGGCCGAGGTACGCGGGCACGGTGTAGGCAACGAGGTACTGCAAACCGGCAAGCTGCACGTGGCCATTACCGGCTTGGAGCCGGTAGGGCACTATGCGCTGAAGATTGTGTTTGACGATGGCCACGACAGCGGCCTGTATAGCTGGGCCTACCTATACGAGCTGGGCGTGAAGCACGACCAGTACTGGCAGGATTATCTGAATCGCCTCGCCGCCGCAGGCGCGAGCAGGGAGTAAGCATGGACAACCAGACGCATTTTGGTTTTAAAACCGTCGATGAAAGCGAAAAGGCGGGCAAGGTAGCCGAGGTATTCCACTCGGTAGCGCAAAAGTACGACGTGATGAACGACCTGATGTCGGGCGGCCTGCACCGTGTATGGAAGCACTTCACCCTGACCACCTCCGGCGTGCGTGCCGGCGACAAGGTGCTGGACATCGCTGGCGGTACCGGCGACCTGGCGCGTGGCTGGGCCAAACGCGTAGGCAAGAGCGGCGAAGTGTGGCTCACCGACATCAATAGCTCCATGCTGACTGTTGGCCGCGACCGCCTGCTGGACGAGGGCATGATCCTGCCGGTGTCGCTGGCGGATGCTGAAAAGCTGCCGTTCCCCGACAACTACTTCAACGCCGTATCGGTCGCCTTTGGCCTGCGCAACATGACGCACAAAGACGCCGCGCTGAAAGAAATGTTCCGCGTGCTGAAACCGGGCGGCAAGCTGTTCGTACTGGAGTTTTCCAAGGTATGGAAGCCGCTGTCGCCGCTGTACGATTTTTACTCGTTCAAGGCGCTGCCGGTGATGGGCAAGCTGGTGGCTAACGATGCCGACAGCTACCAGTACCTGGCCGAATCCATCCGCATGCACCCGGATCAGGAAACCCTGAAACAGATGATGCTGGACGCCGGCTTTGGCCGCGTGGACTACCACAATATGACTGGCGGCGTGGTGGCACTGCATAAAGGCATCAAGTTCTGATGCAGGACGCGCTGGCACTGCGTCTGGCTGAGCTGGGCATTGACACCGCCAGGTTGGCCGCACGCGGCCTGCAACCGTACGCAGAAGCCGCGGCCGAGCAGCTGGTGCTGGCCGACATCAACGACGCCGGTCGCGAGTTCCATTTGCTGCCCGGTGCGGCGGCAGCGTGGCAGGCTATGCGCGATGCCGCCGCTGCCGATGGTGTGACGCTGTTTCTGGCGTCGGCGTTTCGCAGCGTGGCGCGGCAGCACGAGATCGTGGCCGCCAAACTGGCGCGCGGCCAGAGCCTGGATACTATCCTGGCGGTGAGCGCAGCACCTGGCTACAGCGAGCACCACACCGGCTGTGCCATCGATATCGGCACGCCGGGCTCGCCAGTGCTGGAAGAACACTTTGAAACGACCCCGGCTTTTGCCTGGCTGCAGCAGCATGCGGCCAACCATGGCTTTGCCATGAGCTTTGGCCGGAACAACGCCAGCGGCTACTTGTACGAGCCCTGGCACTGGTGCTGGCAAGACCCTGCCGCCCAGCCCACATCGAAAGGACTGACCGCATGAAACACCTCTCCAAACTCGGCATCGTGACCGTGGTTTCCGCTGCCCTGCTGGCCAGCGGTTGCGCCTCGGTAGACCTGGACCAGTACACCAACACCCAGAAGGGTGCCGTGCTGGGCACCATCGGTGGTGCCGTGCTCGGCGCAGCGGTAGCCGGCAAGGGCAACCGTAACAAGGGCGCGGTAATCGGCGCCATCGGCGGCGGCCTGGCCGGTGCCGGCGTGGGCGTTTACATGGACAAACAAGCGCAGGATTTTGAAAAACAGCTGGCACCGCAAATCCAGTCCGGTGCCATCGAGCTGAAGAAAAACGCCGACCACAGCCTGACCGTGACCATGACGTCGGCCACCGCGTTTGACACCAACTCGTCCAGCCTGAAGCAAGCCTTCCTGCCTACGCTGTCCACCATTGGCAGCATCGTGAAGCGTTACGGCAAGACCACGCTGGATATCGAAGGCCACACCGACGCCAGCGGTAACGACAAGATCAACCAGCCGCTGTCCGAACAGCGCGCAGCTGCCGTGCAAAGCCAGCTGGCCAGCCTGGGCGTGCAACCGGAGCGCATGAGCGCCGCCGGCTACGGCGCCAGCCGCCCGCGCGCCGACAACAAGACCGAAGCCGGCAAGCAGCTGAACCGCCGTGTGGAAATCCAGATCGTACCGGTGGTGCAGTAAGGCATGAACGCCTGGCTGATGCTGGCCGGGGCCATCGCCGCCGAGGTGGTGGCCACCTCTTCGCTGAAGTTGGCCGCAGGCTTTACCCGCCCGCTGCCCTCGCTGGTGGTGGTGGCTGGCTACGTGCTGGCGTTCTGGCTGCTGTCGCAAGTGGTACAGCAGCTGGACCTGGGCGTGGTATATGCCATCTGGTGCGGTGTGGGTATGGCCGTGGTGGCGATAGTAGGGGTATTTTTCTATGGCGAAGGCATGCCGCCGCTGAAGCTGGCCGGCATTGTGGCCATCGTTATCGGCACGGTTTTATTGAGCCTGGCCAGCAAGGGGCACTGATATGGGTTTGCGTATTGCAGCATTTAATCATGTGCTGAACCAGCACCCGGCGGTACGCGCCGAGCTGGCCCAGCACGCCGGGCGGCGTATCGGCATCAGCCTGCCGCCGTTCGACCTGACCGGTGTGGTGACCAGTGATGGCTGGCTGGCCGCCTGCGAGGGCGAGCCGGAAGCGCGCCTGCGCCTGAAGCACAGCGTGGCGCTAGCGCAGCTATTAGGCCAGGAGCCCGCCATGGGCGACATCGTGCTGGAAGGCGACACCGAGCTGGCCGCCAGCGTTGGCCGCATCGTACGCCAGCTGCAGTGGGACGCCACCGAAGACCTGTCGCGCGTGGTGGGCGACGTGGCCGCCCACCGTGTACAGGGCTGGGTGCGCGGGTTGTTTGGCATCAAAGGTGAAATCGGCGGCCGCCTGCTGGAAACCTGGGTGGAGCACCTGCGCGAAGAAGCGCCGCTGCTGGCCAAAAAAACCGATGTCGAGGCTTTTGTCAGCGCGGTAGATACCCTGCGCGAAGACGCCGACCGCCTGCAAAAACGCCTGGCGCTGCTGGAAGCGCGTGCGGCCAACCTTCGCCAACCATAACAATAAAGCCCATCATGCGTATTGCGCGTCTGTTCAAGATTGTTTCCGTGTTTTACCGCTTCGGCCTGGACGATTTCCTGGCCGGCCACCCCAAAGTGGGGCTGATTGCCAAGCTGTTCCGCCTGCTACCCGTGCCGCGCGACACCGCTGCGCCGTTGCCGCAGCGCGTGCGCCTGGCGCTGGAGCACCTGGGGCCGATCTTCATCAAGTTCGGCCAGGTGCTGTCCACCCGCCGCGACCTGCTGCCGCCCGATTACGCCGACGAGTTGGCGTACCTGCAAGACCGCGTGCCGCCGTTCGACAGCGTCATCGCGCGCGAGGTGATCGAGCGCAGCTTTGGCCAGCCGCTGGCCGATATCTACGCCGAATTCGACAACGTACCGGTGGCCAGCGCCTCGGTCGCACAGGTGCACCGCGCCCGCCTGCACGGTAGCAACGGCCAGCCGGGTAAAGACGTGGCGGTAAAAGTACTGCGCCCCGGCATTTTGCCGGTGATCGAGCAGGATCTGGCGCTGATGGCGGTGTTGGCCGGCCTGGTAGAGCGCTTCCTGCCCGATGGCAAACGCCTGAAACCACGCGAAGTGGTGGCCGAATTCGACCGCCACCTGCACGACGAGCTGGACCTGATGCACGAGGCTGGCAACGCCAGCCAGCTGCACCGCAATTTTATCGGTAGCGACATGCTGCTGGTGCCCGAGGTGTACTACGACTACACCCGGCGCGAGGTGATGACCATGCAGTGGATGGATGGCATCCCGGTGGGGCAGATCGACCGCCTGCGCGATGCGGGCATCGACCTGAAAAAGCTCAGCCGCTTTGGCGTGGAAATCTTCTTTACCCAGGTGTTCCGCCACGGCTTCTTTCACGCCGACATGCACCCGGGCAATATCCTGGTGGCCGCTGACGGCCGCTACATCGCGCTGGATTTCGGCATTGTTGGCAGCCTTACCGACACCGACAAACACTATCTGGCGGTGAACTTCCTGGCCTTCTTCAACCGCGACTACCATCGGGTGGCCACCGCGCACATCGAATCCGGCTGGGTGCCCAAAGACACGCGGGCCGAGGAGCTGGAAGCGGCCATCCGTACCGTGTGCGAGCCTATCTTCAACAAGCCGCTGTCGCAGATCAGCTTTGGCATGGTGCTGCTGCGCCTGTTCGAGACCAGCCGCCGCTTTAATGTGGAAATCCAGCCGCAGCTGGTGCTGCTGCAGAAAACCCTGCTGAACATCGAAGGCCTGGGCCGCCAGCTGGACCCGGAGCTGGACCTGTGGGACACCGCCAAACCGTTTCTGACCAAATGGATGAACGAGCAGATCGGCTGGCGCGGCCTGCTGCGTACGCTCAAGCACGAAGCCCCGCAGTGGGCCACCACGCTGCCAGCCATCCCGCGCAAGCTTAGCGAGGCGCTGTCTGGCCAGGCGACCGAGCTGGTGGTGCAGGGCTATATCCAGCTGATGCGCGAACAGAAAACGCAGAACTTCCTGCTGAAGCTCATCGCACTGCTGCTATTGGTATTGCTGCTGCAGCGCTATCTGTAGCCGGTTGTTTCCGGCAAAAGCACAAGGCCGCCCTCGGGCGGCCTTGTTGTTTTTGTGCGCCAGGGTTGGCCGCACGCTTGCTATCCGGCATACAATATATAAAAATATAAAACGTAATGCACTTAATCATCAGGAGCCAGCATGCACCACGACTACCAAGACCTTACCGCTACCTTGTCTACCAAACTGGCCGACCTGCGCCGCGAAATCCCCGACACCATGAAAGGCTTCGGCCAGATGAGCCGTGCTGCGTTGGCCGACGGTGCGCTAGGCACTAAGCACAAAGAGCTGATTGCCATGGGCATCGGTATTGCCGCCCGCTGCCAGGGGTGTCTGGGGTTTCACGCCAAGGCGCTGGTGGAGCTGGGCTGCAGCCGCGCCGAATTCATGGAGATGCTGCAAGTGGCGGTGTATATGGGTGGCGGGCCATCGTTGATGACCGCCGCCGAGGCGCTGCTGGCCTATGAGACATTTGGTGGCGAGTTGGCCGCATAAGTGCTACCCGATGACGCAGCAAGGGCGGCCCTGGCCGCCCTTGCTGTTGGTGTAGTCCTGCACGGCTAGCCGTGCCAGTGCTGCCAGCCCCATAACAGCATGGCGGCAGCGAGCAGCCAGCACAGCGTGGCCAGCAGCAAGGTGGCCGCCAGCGGCAGGCGCACACTCAGCCAATATACCGCCAGCAGGTAGGCGGCGTAGGGCAGCAGCGAACACAGGCCGAACAGCGCGGTTTGCTGCAGGTCAGCGGCGCTGCGGCTGCGGCCAACTACATAGTGTGCAATCAGGGCAAAGGTGGGAAACAGCGGCACCAGCCCGGCCACGAAAAAATAGCGGCTGCCGGACAGCCACTGGATCAACAGCACTGCCAGCGCGCCCAGCAGGCACTTGCCCAGCAGGGCGATATCCATCAGCTGCCCAGCAAGGCGGCCACGACTTTGCGGTCTTCTGCCAGCAGGATGTTGTAGGTACGGCAGGCGGCGCTGGTGTCCATCACTTCCACGCCAATACCGGCATTGGTCAGTGCCGCACTCAGGCGCGGGTGCGGAAAGCGCAGCGTGGGGCCGCTGCCAAAAATCACCAGCTCCGGCTGCAGTGCCAGCAGCTGGGCAAAGTGCGCCTCTTCCAGCGCCGCAAAGTTGGCCGGCGCCCACGGTGTAATGCTGTCTGCGCTCACGATCAGGCTGCCTTCGTGGCGTTCACGGTTGATCTCGACATAGCCCGCGCCGTGCGCGGTAAACAGGTTGGCACCTGCAGTTTTGGCTTCGTGCAGCTTCATGATGAAATCCTGTTGGCTGGTGTAGTGCAGTGCACCACGGTTTGGGATAGGATTATACCCCGCCTGGCCAGAATGCCAGGGCCGGATAAGCCCGCCGCTTGCGGCACAAAACAGGACAAAAGCAACGCTGCCCGCCATACGGGCAGCACGCCAAACAGACGGTATCGCCCCCCATGCAGCCCATCCAGAAATCACAGAAACTTGCCAACGTCTGCTACGACATTCGCGGCCCGGTGCTCGAACACGCCAAGCGCATGGAAGAAGAAGGCCACCGCATCATCAAGCTGAACATCGGCAACCCGGCGCCTTTCGGTTTCTTTGCCCCGGACGAGATCATCGAAGACGTGATCGTCAACCTGCAAAATGCCTCCGGCTACTGTGATTCCAAGGGCCTGTTTGCCGCGCGCAAGGCCATCATGCACTACGCGCAGCAAAAGCACCTGCCGCAGGTGGGCATGGAAGACATCTACATCGGCAACGGCGTATCCGAGCTGATCGTGATGGCCATGCAGGCGCTGCTGGACAACGGCGACGAAGTGCTGGTGCCGGCGCCGGACTACCCGCTGTGGACCGCCGCCGTCAGCCTGGCCGGCGGCCAGCCGGTGCACTACCTGTGCGACGAGAACGACGGCTGGATGCCGTCCATCGCCGACATCCGCGCCAAGATCACGCCGCGTACCAAGGCACTGGTCATCATCAACCCGAACAACCCCACCGGCGCGCTGTACCCCGACCACGTACTGCAGCAGCTGGTAGACGTGGCACGCGAGTTCGGCCTGCTGCTGTACGCCGACGAAATCTACGACAAGGTGCTGTACGACGGCGCCACCCACACCTCCATCGCCTCGCTGGCGCCGGACCTGATGGTGTGCACCTTCAACGGCCTGTCCAAAAACTACCGTGCCTGCGGCTACCGCGCCGGCTGGATGATCTTGTCTGGCGACAAGCGCCGCGCCAAAGACTACATCGAAGGCCTGAACATGCTGGCCTCCATGCGCCTGTGCGCCAACGTGCCGGCGCAGTACGCCATCCAGACCGCTCTGGGCGGCTACCAGAGCATCGACGACCTGGTGGCGCCGGGCGGCCGCCTGGCGCGCCAGCGCGACCTGGCGTACAAGCTGCTCACCGATATTCCGGGGGTGAGCTGCGTCAAGCCGCAAGGCGCGCTGTACCTGTTCCCGCGCCTGGACCCGGCGGTTTATCCGATCGAGGACGACCAGCAGTTCATCCTGGAGCTGCTGCAGCAAGAGCGCGTACTGCTGGTGCAGGGTAGCGGCTTCAACTGGATTGCGCCGGATCACTTCCGCGTGGTATTCCTACCTAATAGCGACGACCTGACCGAAGCCATCGGTCGCATCGCCCGCTTCCTGGAAAACTACCGCAAACGCCACGGTACCGCATGAACACACTTGTCCGCGCCGCACTGAAACACCGTCTGGTCAAGCGCCAGGCGCGGGCGAGGCATTATTGAACAAAGGGGCGTGCGCGCCCCTTTGTGCTGTCTGCGGCCAACCTGCAAGTTGGCCGCAGCGCAGGGATAAAAAGCTGGATGAACAAACCAGCAGCTGCCACTGGCAGCAGGCCGACGTGCCAGGGAAATTTGAAAACCGAAACAGCAGGAGTATTCAACAATGAAGCCGATCAATATTGGCCTGATGGGGGTGGGAACAGTCGGTGGCGGTGTCGCCACCGTATTGAAGCGTAACGCGGAAGAAATCAGCCGCCGTGCCGGCCGTGATATCCGCCTGACCATTGCGTCCCGCCGTAATGTAGAGCAAGCCCGCGAGCTGGTCGGCGCCGACGTCACCGTGGTGGCCGATGCGTTTGCCGTGGTCAACCACCCCGATGTGGATATCGTGGTCGAGCTGATCGGTGGTGACACCGTGGCCAAAGAGCTGGTGCTGCAGGCTATCGCCAACGGCAAACACGTGGTCACCGCTAACAAAAAGCTGCTGGCGGTACACGGCAACGAGATTTTTGCCCGCGCGCAGGAAAAAGGCGTGATGGTGGCGTTTGAAGCGGCTGTAGCCGGCGGCATCCCCATCATCAAGGCGCTGCGCGAAGGCCTGTCGGCCAACCGTATCGAATGGCTGGCCGGCATCATCAACGGCACGTCCAACTTCATCCTCAGCGAAATGCGCGAGAAGGGTGCCGACTTTGCCGATGTGCTGAAAGAAGCACAGGCTCTGGGCTACGCCGAAGCTGACCCTACTTTTGACGTGGAAGGCCACGACGCCGGCCACAAGCTCACCATCATGGCCGCCATTGCTTTTGGTATCCCGATGCACTTCGACCAGTGCTATCTGGAAGGCATCAGCCAGCTGGCCGGCAAGGACATCCAGTACGCCGAAGAGCTGGGCTACCGCGTGAAGCTGCTGGGCCTGACCCGCCGCACCGAACAGGGCGTGGAGCTGCGCGTGCACCCCACGCTGATCCCAGAGCAGCAGCTGATTGCCAACGTGAACGGCGTGATGAACGCGGTGCTGGTGCGTGGCGACGCCATCGGCCAGGCGCTGTTCAACGGCCCGGGCGCCGGCGCACTGCCGACCGCGTCGGCCGTGGTGGCCGATATTGTCGACGTGGCCCGCCTGCTGACCTCCGACCCGGAACACCGCGTACCGCACCTGGCTTTCCAGCCAGACCAGCTCAAAGACCTGCCTATCCTGCCGATGGGCGAGGTGGTGAGCAGCTACTACCTGCGCATCCAGGCTATCGACCGCGCCGGCGTGATGGCGGACATTACCCGCCTGCTGGCCGAGAACGGTATTTCTATCGAAGCGCTGATCCAGAAAGGCTCCGCTGCCGATGGCTCCGCCGAGATCGTGATCCTCACGCACCGCGTGCTGGAAAAAGCGGCCAACGCCGCCATTGCCGCCATCGAGGCACTGGACAGCGTCGCGGGCAAGGTAGTGCGCCTGCGCATGGAAGAGCTCAATGGTTAAGCGCCTGCTTATCCTGTTGGCCGCCAGCAGCCTGCTGGCGGGCTGCGCCACGCTGGCTCCGCGCCAGCTGGCACAGGACCGGCTGAACGACGCGTGCCGCAGCAAGATTGCCAGCACGCCGTTGCTGCCTTTGCTGAGCTCGCAAAGCAAGATCAACGGTTATTGCAGCTGTGCCAGCGACAAGCTGGTGTCCGGCCTGAGCAACAGCGAGCTGCTGGAAGTGTCGGCCAAAGGCAAAGACATTCTGGCCGAGCCTGCTTGGCAGGGCCGTTTGCTCAATGTGGGCCTGCAATGCCTGAACACACTGGTTCGATAACATGAAATACATCAGCACCCGTGGCGGCATGGCGCCGCTTTCGTTTTCTGACACCATCCTGATGGGCCTGGCGCCGGACGGCGGCCTGGCCTTGCCGGAAAGCTACCCGCAGGTTGGCCGCGCCCAGCTGGATGCCTGGCGCGACCTGTCTTACGCCGAGCTGGCGTTCGAGATCATCCGCCTGTTTGCTACCGATATTCCGCAAGCCGACCTCAAGGCCATCCTGGACCGCACCTACACCGCCGAGGTATACGGCAGCGAGGCCATCACCCCGGTGAAGCGCTTGCACGACGGCCTGGTGATCCTGGAGCTGTCCAACGGCCCGACGCTGGCGTTCAAGGACATGGCCATGCAGTTCCTGGGCAACCTGTTCGAGTACGTACTGGCCAAGAAGGGCGAACAGCTGAACATCGTGGGCGCCACCTCCGGCGATACCGGCTCGGCGGCCGAGTACGCCATGCGCGGCAAGCAGGGCATCAACGTGTTCATGCTGAGCCCGGACGGCCTGATGAGCCCGTTCCAGCGCGCGCAGATGTACAGCCTGCAGGACGCCAACATTCACAACATCGCCATCAAGGGCATGTTCGACGACTGCCAGGACATCGTGAAGGCGGTGCAGAACGACCACGCCTTCAAGAGCCAGTACAAGATCGGCACCGTGAACTCCATCAACTGGGCGCGCGTTGTCGCGCAGGTGGTGTACTACTTCAAGGGCTACTTCAACGCCACCCGCAGCAACGACGAGCAGGTCAGCTTCTGCGTGCCGTCCGGCAACTTTGGTAACGTCTGCGCCGGCCACATCGCCCGCCAGATGGGCCTGCCGGTGCAGCGCCTGATCGTGGCCACCAACGAAAATGACGTGCTGGACGAGTTCTTCAAGACCGGCCGCTACCAGCCGCGTGGCACCGCCAATACCTGGGTAACGTCCAGCCCGTCGATGGATATCTCCAAGGCGTCCAACTTCGAGCGTTTCGTGTTCGACCTGCTGGGCCGTGACGGCGCTGCGGTGGCAGCACTGTGGGCCGAGGTGGACGCCGGCCGCGGTTTCGACCTGGGCGACAAACTGGCGCAGATGCGCGAGCAGTTCGGTTTTGTGTCCGGCAAGAGCAGCCACGCCGACCGCCTGGCCACCATCCGCACCGTGGACGCCGAAGACCAGGTGGTGGTGGATACCCACACCGCCGACGGCATCAAGGTGGCGCGCGAAGTACGCCTGCCGGGCGAGACCATCGTGTGCCTGGAAACCGCGCTGCCGGCCAAGTTTGCCGACACCATCCGCGAGGCGCTGAACCGCGACGCACCGCGTCCAGCCGGCTTCGAGGGCCTGGAAGACCTGCCGCAGCGGGTAACGGTGTTCAATGCCGACGCCGATGCGGTGAAGGCCTACGTACGTCAGGCGCTGGGCTGAGCACCCGCAAGCTGAACCCGCAACCCCTTCCTGCCGGAAGGGGTTTTTCTTTATGGTGACGCGGCAAAGAAAAAGCCCGCCAGACAGCGGCGGGCGTGGCTAAGGTTGGCCGCATCAGAAGCTGGCGGCCAGACCCAGGTTGTAGCGCGTGCCGTTGCCGCCTTTTTGGCCACTGCTGCCGCTGGCCTGGATAAAGCCATTCATGCCTTTACCCAGCGATACGGTGGCGCCGGTTTGCCATTCCGCCCAGCTGCGGTCTGGCTGGCTGCCGCTGACAGTGAACTCGCCCTGGGTGCCGAATACCCCGCTGCTCAGCATGCGTGCGTCGTCGTTCTGTTCTTGCTTCATGCTGATCATCAGGTAGGGGGTGATGCTGCCCAGTGACGCTTGCAGCTCCCAGCCCGCCTGCAGGACGGTGGAGTCCAGCACCTGTTTGCCAAAGCGCATGCTGGTACTCTGGTTGGCTTGCTCGCTGAAGGCGGCCACATGGCCGCGCTGCATGGCGACGCCGGCAAAGGGGCCGGTGCGCAGCTGGCCTTGCTGCATGCGGTAGCCGGCGGTCAGGCGCAGGCTGTTGTGGTTGGCGCGCGTGCTGCCGGTTTCCTGGCGCTTGACGCTGCCCAGGTCGGCCACGCGGCGTGTATCGATATCGGCAACGCCCAGGGTGGCGTCGCCATCCAGCCATAGCGCGCCGCTGCGGTAGTTGGCGCTGGCGCTCATCAGGCTGTGCTGGCTGTCGTAGCTGCCCAGGCTGCCTACGCTGGTGTCCAGCTTGCCCTGGGTAAAGGCCATGCCTACGCTGAGGGACGGGGTGAACTGGTAGTCCACGCCCACGGTCAGCAGCTCGCCCTTGGCCTGTTCACCGTTGCGGCCAACGTCTTGCTTGCCGCCGCTCGCGCTGCTGAATGCCCCGACAGTCCCCGCGGCGCGCTGTTCATGGTCCAGCGCACGGGCGCGGGCATCCAGTGTGCTGCCCAGCCGGCTGCTGGCGGTAGCCGGTACATTGGCTAGCGCTTCGGCAAAGTAGGGCGCTTGCAGCAGGCTGGCAAAATAGTTGCCCAGCAGGGCGTGTACCGCTGGTGTGGGGTGGCGGTCGTCGGCAAACAGATAACTCAGGGTACCGCTTACATTGGCACTGGTGCAGACCAGCGACCAGGTGGTACCGCATGCCGGGCCGGTAACGTTGTCGATACCATAGGCTGCCGGGTTGGCCAGTGCTTCGGCAAACAGGGCGTTGACGTTGGCGCGCACAACATTGGCTCCGGTGGCGGTGATGGCGCCATCAGCGGTGGTGTTATAGAGCGTGGACAGGTTGTTCAGGCCGGTTTTGCTGGTGTTGTAGCCGTCGGTGACCTGGGTTAGCCGACTGTCGTATGTGCTGCCGCTGGTGGCGCCACCACTTAGTGCTGCCGCCAGTGCTGCCAGCGCCTTGTTCGTCAGGGCTGTTTGCGAGGCGGAGGTGGGCGTGGCTTCGCTGCGTAGTACGTTAGCAACGATACCTTTCAGGGTGTTTCTGGTACTTTCGACTGTGGTTGCCCCATCGATAACCGCATACATTGCCGCGGGGGTATTGCCGAATGAAGGCAGGTTGGGGGCGATGATCAGTTTGGCACCCGCCTTGTTCAGTACGCCAATCTGGGTGGCCAGGCTGTTGGCGGCGGCGGTCGCCACGGTAGTGGCATTACTGCTGGCACCTGCGGCGGTAGGAATGTCGTTGCCGCCACTCCAGACAAAGTACACTGCATCCGGGTTGGCTTTGCCGCCGTTGGCGGACAGATAGTCTTGCACTTGCTGTGGCAGGTCGCGGATATCCAGCCCGCCGGGGCCGGCGGTTTGTGTACTGCTGCTATTGGGTAGTGTTGCGCCGGTAGCGTAGGTAACCGACTGGGCGCCCCCTTGGGCGAAGTTGTTGCCGCTGGTACCCAGTGCGCTGGCCGCATTACTGGCGCTGACGCTCAGCCCCAGTTTGCCTGCCAGGATATTGGCGTGGTTGGCCGCATTATTGGTGGTCCAGCGCGCATCGGCTGGCAGGATGATGAAACCACCGGAACCATTCGGGATCGCCTGGCCACCAAAGGCACCAGTGTCGGTAAGGCTGTCACCAAAAAAATAGATATTGCTGTAGCTGCCGCCAGCGAAAGCAGCAGGCGAAAGCAGGGCAGCCATGACGGCGGCGCGGAGAGTGGTGCGCATGGTGTAGCTCCTCGTGTTGTGTCTGGCGTGCTGCCAGTGTGTGTTTTGTGTTTTTTAGAGCATAAGCTCGTTTGTTGCGATCAATTGAAACAATTGTTCGATAAGACCGTATTTGCCGACCGTTTGTTGTACTGGCGTTACAATCAGGATATGAATAGACACAAACTTCTATGGTTGCCAGGCAGCTTTTTGCTGGCGGCGACTGTGTTGGCGGCCGAGATCCGGCTACCAGAAAAGGCGGCAGAAGTGTTCCTGCAAAGCCAGAAGGGGGATGACGGTTATACATACCGCCTGGCTGCGCCGCGCCAGAAAGCTGCCATGCCCAATTGCCCGCAAGCCTTGCAGGCGGGCTGGCCTGCTGGCAGCACCGCGCCGCGCAGCCAGCTGGAAGTGAGTTGTGCTGCAGCAGGCTGGACTTTGCGGCTGCCTGTCACGGCCAGCGAGTTGCCCGTCGCGGTCGTGACCACACGGCTGGTACGTAGTGGCGAGGTGCTGCAGGCGGCAGATATCCGTTTGGCAGCGATCAATCGAAACCAGATATCGCAAGGGCTGCGCGACTTGCAACTAGTGGTCGGCCGCATGGTGACCGCTACCTTGCCGGCGGGTACCGTACTGCAGGGTGGGCAGCTGCGCCTGCCTTATGTTGTCAAAATGAATCAGCCGGTGCGGCTGCAGGCAAAAGGTGATGGTTTCGTCATCGGCAGCGACGCTACCGCGCTGGGTAACGCTGGCGTGGGCGAGCGCGTGAATGTGCGGGCTGGTAACGGCAAGGTGGTTTCTGGCATCGTGGAAGCCGATGGCAGTGTTTCGGTATTCGTGCCCTAAAAAAAGCGTCAAGTTTCGGATTTTTCGGGCGATAATAGAAATAACCGATAAAAAGCAGTGCAGGTAAATCATGAAAATCGACAACTCAGGCAAGGTTGCAGCCAGCTACGCTGCCCCAAGCCGTACCAGCCCGAAAGAAAGCGATGCAAGTGCCAAGGCATCTTCGCGTGCCGATGGCGGTGAAAGCGTTGCGATCAATCCGTTTGCCAGCCGCCTGCAGGGCATGGAGCAGGCAGCAGCAGCTGCCCCGGCTTTCGATGCCGACAAAGTAGCCTCGATCAAGGCTGCCATCGCTGCCGGCGAGTTCAAGATCAACCCCGGTGCGATCGCCGACAGCCTGATTGCTTCTGCACAGGAGCTGCTGGCGCGGTAAACTGGCACGCCAGGGTTGTAAACCGGACAGATGCAAATGGATGTAGCGGTATTCCTGGCCTCGTGCCAGTCTGAAATGGCCTTGCTGGAAGCGTTGCAGTTGATACTGCAGCAGGAACAGCAGGCCATTTTGCGTATGGACGCTTTTCAGATCGAAGAGCTTGCGCAACAAAAAATGCAGCAGTTGACGCAGCTTTCAGCGTTGCGCGCGCAGCGCCTGGCACTGCAGCAGGCGGCTGGGTTGGCGCAGCAGGATGACTGGCTGCCTTGGCTGCAGCAGGCTCCTGGAGAGGTGCAGCAATGCTGGCAGGCGCTGGAGCTGGCGTTGTTACGGCTGAAAGCGTTGAATGACCTGAATGCCAGCATGGCCGACGAGCGTATGCGTTTTGCCACGGCAGTTATCGACTCCCTTCGTAGTGCCATGCAAGGCGTGGATGGCTATGGCCGTCACGGCACCCTGTCTTCCGGTGTAGGTGGCTCCCGCCGCCTGGGGTCGGCCTGAGCGCCGCTGCCCGCCTGATGACGGTTTTGTGGTATCTTCCTCCGCGGGCCACAACCAATACCTTTCCGCAGACCCATGACCCTGATTTCACTTATCGCCGCGCTGGTTCTGGAGCAATTCCGCCCCTTGGGTAACCGTAACCGGGTGTTGTTGCTGTTCATCCGTTACGCCAACCATCTGGAGCGCACCCTGAATGCGGGTTACAACCGTCATGGCGTGCTGGCTTGGCTGGCAGCCATGTTGCCTGTGTTGCTGCTGGCGGGCGGCGGGTTTTACCTGTTGTGTGCGATCAGCCCGGTACTGGGGTTTGTCTGGAACGTGCTGGTGCTGTACCTGACCATGGGTTTTCGCCATTTCTCCAGTTACTTCTCTGAAATTTCCCTGGCACTGAATGATGGCCAGGAGCTGGAGGCCAAGCAGGCACTGGCTAGCTGGACCAATCAGCCGACTGCCGAGCTGAGCATTGGCGAAGTATCCCGCCTGGCGATAGAACAGGGGGTGGTAGACAGCTACCGCCACGTGTTTGGCACCATGTTCTGGTTTGTGTTGTTGCCTGGCCCCACAGGGGCTGTGCTGTACCGTTTCACCCAGTTGCTGGCCCAGAAATGGGGTGGCCGTGCTGCGGATGACCTGTTCGGCCGTTTTGCCGGCCGTGCCGGGGAGTGGCTGGACTGGCTGCCTGTACGTTTGACTGCTGCAAGCTTTGCCGTGATGGGCGACTTTGAAGACGCGGTTTACTGCTGGCGCTCGCAGGCGAAAACCTGGGGTAATTACGCCACCGGTATTCTGCTGGCTTCTGCTGCCGGCGCGCTGGGTGTCAAGCTGGGCGACCCGCTGCGCCAGAACTACACCATCAATTTCCGCCCCGAGCTGGGTGTGGGGGATGAAGCCGACCCGCAATACCTGAAGAGTGCGGTTGGTCTGGTATGGCGCACGGTATTGCTGTGGCTGTTCGTGATTCTGCTGATCAGTGTGGTCAGCCTGTTCGGCTAGTGCCGGACGCATGATGCGCCGCCAGGCACTGGCGGCGCTTCGCTTTTTAATCGTTTATAAACGGCTTTGCCCAATGAAGCGGGCAAGGCTGATGGAGTTCCTGACATGTCGTTTGCCGAGCTAGGCCTGGCACCTGAAATCCTGCGTGCCATCGACGAAATGGGGTACTCGGAAGCTACCCCCATCCAGGCCAAGGCCATTCCACTGGTGTTGTCCGGCCGTGATTTGCTCGCTGCCGCCCAAACCGGTACTGGCAAGACTGCTGCATTCTTGCTGCCTATCCTGGAGCGTCTGAAAAAGTTTGCCAACCCCAGCGTATCGCCGGCCATGCACCCGGTGCGCGCGCTGATTCTGTCGCCCACACGTGAGCTGGCCGACCAGATTGGCGTGAATGCCAAGGCGTATACCAAGTACCTGCCGCTACGCACGACCACCGTGTACGGTGGCATGAATATGGACCCGCAGGTAGCCGAGCTGCGCCGTGGTATCGAAATCGTGATCGCCACCCCGGGCCGCCTGCTGGACCATATCCAGCAAAAAACCATCCAGCTGAACAAGGTAGACGTGCTGGTGCTGGACGAAGCCGACCGCATGCTGGACATGGGCTTTATCCAGGACATCCGCAAGATCATGTCGCTGCTGCCCAAAGAGCGCCAGACGCTGCTGTTCTCCGCTACCTTTGCGCCCGAGATCAAAAGGTTGGCCGCAGACTTCATGCGCGACCCGCAAACGGTAGAAGTGGCCCGCCAGAACTCGACCAACGCCCAGGTAGAGCAGCTGGTGTTTGCCGTAGACGGTTTCCGCAAGCGCGCCTTGCTGTCGCACCTGATTCGCCAGCGCGAAATGAGCCAGGTGATTGTGTTCTGCAAGACCAAGATTTCTGCCGACCAGTTGTCGCGCGACCTGAAGCGCGATGGCCACGCCGCCGAAGCCATCCACGGCGACAAGGCGCAGAGTGCCCGCCTGGAAACGCTGGAACGTTTCAAGAGTGGCGACGTGAAAGTACTGGTGGCCACCGACGTGGCCGCCCGTGGTCTGGACATTTCCGAGCTGCCATTCGTGGTGAACTACGAAATGCCGAACTCGCCGGAAGACTACGTGCACCGTATCGGCCGTACCGGCCGTGCCGGTGCGTCTGGCGTGGCCATCTCGCTGATGAGCCCGGACGAAACGCGCCAGCACGAGGCGATTGAAAAGCTGACGCGCCAAACCTTGCCGCCGCTGCCGCTGCCTGAAGGTTTTGGTGGGCGCCCGCCGCGCGATGAGGCCGATAGTGCGCCGCGTCGCGAGCGAAGCGAACGCCCGGAACGCAGCGAGCGCCCGGACCGTGCCGAGCGCAACGATGCCCCACGACGCAGCGAACGCGCGGAGCGTGGCGAGCGCAGCCCGTCGCTGTATGGCGACAAACCGCGCCGCGATAGCCGCCATGCAGCGGATAGCCGTGACGCACGCGATACGCACGACGAAGGCGAAGGCCGCAAGACGGTGAAGCTGGGCATTGGCGGGCGTATCCTGCCGCAACGCCAGCGCGAAGTACCGGCACTATTGCTGCCACCGCGTTACAAGGTAGAGCGCTGAGCCGTTGGCGCAATAATGAAAAGCCACCGCAAGGTGGCTTTTTTGCGTTTGCGGCCAACGTTGGCCGCAAAAAAAGCGGCCACGCGGGCCGCTAAAAGAAGCAACAACTTACTGCAATCAGACAAACACCACCAGTGCGGCCATGGCGCCGTGTGCGCCCATCACCAGGCTTTGTTCGATATCGGCGGTGCGCGAGCTGCCGCTGATGAAGCCGCCAAAGCCGTGCTCGCGGATGGCGATGCGGCGGTAGGCGTCGCGCATGGTGTCCACGATGGCGTCGCGCGGCACCACCAGCACCAGCTTCTGGGTCAGGAAGTAGATCGAGCGCCACTGGTTATCGGCGTGGCTGACCCACACCGCCGCGCTTTCGGCTACCGCCAGTTCGCCGGGCACGATGGCCACGTCCACGTCGTGCCAGGCGTGCGGGCTGGCGCTTTCTTCGTTGTCTGCCCGGGTCAGGTCCACCAGGCGGCCGTGTTGCGGCCAACGTTGCTGTACCACGCTTTGCACGCTGTCGCCGTCGGCCAGCTGCACGGCGTCGCCGCCCAGGTTGCGTACCAGGGTGCGGAAGGCGTCGAACTTGTCGTCAAAGGTGATGAACGGCACCGCGTCGATGTCCGGCAGCGCCGGGCCTTGCGGGCGGTTCTGGCGCAGCCGCGCCAGGATCTGTTCTCGGCTGCTCATGACTTTTTCTCCTGACGGGCTTGCCACATTTCCTTGAAGCTTTGTTCCGGCATCTCCGGCAGCGCCCGGCCGGGGCGCGACCACGCGCTGTGGCGGGTGAGGTTTTCCGGCACGATGGGCACCACTTTACGCATCACTTTGCCGCCGGCGTCCATCAGCGACGGGTGCTGGGTGAGGAAGCGCATGGCCAGCAGGCCCATTTTCTTGGCCGGCTTCAGCGTACCGGCGTCGAAGGCACGCTTGCGCTGCAGCACCAGCTGTTCGTGCAGGTTGATTTTCACCGGGCACACATTGCTGCACGAGCCGCAGGTGGTACAGGCAAACGCCATGCTGCCGTGCTTTTTGATGTCGCGGCTGGGGCCCAGGGTGGAACCGATGGGGCCGGGGATGATGTAGCTGTAGCTGTGGCCGGTACTGCGTCGGTACACCGGGCAGGTGTTCATGCAGGCGCCGCAGCGGATGCAGCGCAGGCTCTGGTAGAAATCGTCGTTGCCCAGGATGTCGCTGCGGCCGTTGTCCACGATCACGATGTGCATCTGGCCACCGGGGCGCGCGCGGTGGAAGTGCGAGGTGTAGGTGGTAATCGGCGAGCCGATGGCCGAACGCGCCAGCAGGCGGGTGAACACGCCCAGGTGTTCCAGCCGCGGAATGATTTTTTCCAGGCCCATGCTGGCGATGTGGATAGGCGGCAGCGCGGTACCGAGGTCGGCGTTGCCTTCGTTGGTACACACCACCACGCCGCCAGTTTCGGCGATGGCGAAGTTGACGCCGGTCAGGCCGGCATCGGCGGTGAGGAAATGCTCGCGCAGGTTGGCACGCGCGGCGTGGGTCAGGTAGGTGGGGTCGTTATTGCCCGCCTCGGTGCCCAGCTCACGGTGGAACAGCTCGGAGATCTGTTCTTTTTTCAGGTGGATGGCCGGCATCACGATGTGGCTGGGCGGCTCTTGCCGCAGCTGCACGATGCGCTCGCCCAGGTCGGTATCGATCACCTCGATGCCGTGCTGTTCCAGGTAAGGGTTCAGCCCGCACTCTTCGGTGAGCATGGATTTGGACTTCACCAGCTTTTTGACCTTGGCTGCGGCCAGAATGCCGTGCACGATGCGGTTGTGCTCGTCGGCGTCGGCTGCCCAGTGCACGGTGACGCCGTTTTTCTCGGCGTTGGCCTGGAACTGCTGCAGGTAGTCGTCCAGTCGCGACAGGGTGTGGGCCTTGATCTGCTGCGCCAGTGCACGCAGTTGCTCCCATTCCGGCAGCTGCTTGGCCTGCATGTCGCGCTTCTGGCGTACCCACCAGATGGCGCTGTCGTGCCAGCGCGCCTGTTCGCGGTCTTGCAGAAAAGCGGCCGCGGCTTCGGCGTGGTTGATATTGTCGTTTTTCATGCGGCACCCCCGCGACCGGTGAGGATTTCCACGATGTGCAGCGGGCGGATGGGGCGGCAGCGGTGGCGGATGATGCCGCCCATGTGCATCAGGCACGACGGGTCGGCGCCGACGATGAACTGTGCGCCGGTGGCCTCGTGTTGTGCCACGCGGTCTTCGCCCATGGCCACCGACACTTCCGGCTCGTCCACGCTGAAGGTGCCGCCAAAGCCGCAGCACTCGTCACGGCGTTCTGGTTGCTTGACCTCGATGCCGTCTACCAGCTGCAGGATGCGCTCCAGCCGCGAGTGGTAGGGGATCATCAACTCGGATGGCGCGGCGTGGCCCAGCTCGCGCAGACCGTGGCAGCTCTGGTGTATGGACACGGTGTGCGGGAAGTAGACCGGCTTGGGCAGTTTTTCCACTTTCAGCACGTCTTGCAGGAATTCCACGATTTCATAGATACGCGGCTGCAGCGCCTGGTAGTCGGCGTTGTCGGCGATGTACCACGGGTAGTGGTGCTTGACGTGCGCTGTACAGCTGCCGGACGGTGACACCACGTAGTCGTAGTCTTTGAAAATGCCGGTGAAACGGCGCGCCGCATCGCAGGCGCCCTGGCTGTCGCCGTTGTTGCTTAAAGGTTGGCCGCAACAGGACTGGGCCAGCGGGTAGTGTATGTCTACGCCGTAGCCTTCCAGCAGCTCGGCAGTAGCCATGGCTACGTGCGGGTACAGTTCGTTGACAAAACAGGGTATGAAAAGGGCGACTTTCATGGCGGTGTGCAGTTCTCCGGCGCAATGCCCACTAGGGCTTGTCCTGATTAAAGCCCCCCGTGCGCCGGATGCCAATGCGGATTTACCCTTGCGCCAGCGCTATACCGGGTCGATGTGGGTCATCACGTCCAGTACGGGGTGGCTGGCCACGACGCGCTGGCGTGCATTGGCCGCGATATCGTGCCCCTCGCGTACGCTGAGCTTGCCGTCTATCTCCAGATGTACGTCTACCTGGATATGGTCGCCCAGGCGGCGGGTACGCAAGTCGTGTATGCCTTGTACGCCGGGGGTCTCCAGTAGCGCTTGCTGGATGGCCGCCACCGTGTCGTCGTCAGCGGCACGGTCCATCAGGTCGTGCAGGGCGTCCCAGGCAAACTGCCAGCCGGTGCGGCCAACCATGAAGCCCACCAATGCGGCGGCCAAGGGGTCCAGCCAGGTGTAGCCCAACAGGTTGCCGCCAATACCGACCGCCACCACCAGCGAGGACGCAGCATCAGCCCGTGCGTGCCAGGCGTTGGCCACCAGCATGCTGGATTTCACGCGGGTAGCTACCGCCAGCATGTAGCGGAACAGGCTTTCTTTCGAGACCAGGGTAAGCAGCGCAACGTACAGTGCCAGAGGGTGGACAGGCGACAGCGTGCTATGGCTGATGATCTTGTTGCCGGCACCCCATAGCATGCTGCAACCTGCGGCCAACAGCAGGGCACCCAGTGCCAGCGAGGCGGCGGTTTCGTAGCGGTAGTGGCCGTACTGGTGGTCGTGGTCCGGCGCCTTGCTGCTGTGTTTGCGCGCCAGCAGCGCGACAAAGTCGGCCAGCAGGTCGGATAGCGAGTGTAGCGCATCGGCCACCAGCGCCTGCGAGCCAGCCCATAAGCCGGCGAGCAGCTGGGCGATGGTCAGTACGATATTGACCGCTACGCTGACCCACAGGCTACGCTGGGCGGCTTGGTGTTGCGGGCTGTGGGCTGGGCTGGTCATGGTATCGTCGCAAAAAGCTGCAGTGTGATGTGCGTGGCTGATGGCAAGCTTAAGGCTGCAGGCCGCTGTCGTGGCTGGTATCCGGCTCGTCCAGAGGCGGCAGCGTGCTTAACAGGTCGGCCAGCAGGCTTTGCGTCAGCCATGGCGGGACATCCTGAATGTGCCACCCGGCTTTTTCCGCGCACAGCGCCAGGGTGCGCAGGAAACGGTGAAAGCCGGGGCGGTTTTGTCGCATATTGATGTTTTGCTGCCCGACGGTAAAGCTGATGCTGGCGTAGTCGCTGCCGGCCTGAGCATCCAGCCCGGTGCATACCTGCACACTACCGCTAGCGGGGAGTGCCGGGGAGTTTTGTGCGAACTTCATGCCGCCGCCCATGCCGGGCTGGTCGGCCAGATCTTCTTCGTTCATGGCCATGCGGTGCTCCAGCGCAATGCGCTGTTCGCTGCTGCCGGCACCGGGTATGCCTTCGCCCGGTACGGCGCGGGCAAACAGGGCAGCAATATCGCGCAGGATGGACTGGGTAAGGTAGCGTGTCAGCCATAGCTGGTGGCCACCGGGCTGTATCAGTACCAGCAGGCGGTCTTCGGCTTCGAAGTAGGTAAAGGATAGGCTCATGCCACGATGGTAAGCCCTGGCGACGGCGACTGCAAAGGTTGGCCGCAGGCCGTGCGCTGCGAGCATAATGCGGGGCATGGACACCCTACACCCTTATACCGCGCTGACCCCCGACCTGATGCTGGACGCGGTGGAAAGCACCGGCTTGCGCTGCGATGGCCGCATGCTGGCACTGAACAGCTATGAAAACCGCGTTTATCAGGTGGGCATGGAAGACGGCCCGCCGCTGATCGCCAAGTTTTACCGGCCAGGGCGCTGGCAGGACGCGCAGATTCTGGAAGAGCACACCTTTGCCCGTCAGCTGCAAGAAGCCGAAATCCCGGTGGTGGCGCCGCTGGCATTTGCCGGCCAGACACTATTGCAATGGCAGGGCTTTCGCTTTGCCCTGTTTCCGCGCCGCGGCGGCCGTGCGCCCGAGCTGGAAGACGAGGCCACGCTGGAGTGGCTGGGGCGGTTTCTGGGGCGCATTCACGCCATTGGCCGCAGCCAGGCTTACGCCACGCGCCCGGCGCTGACGGTGCAAACCTTTGGCCATGATGCCTTGCGTATTATCGAAACAGGCGGACATCTGCCCAAACATCTGGCCGCACGCTTTGGCCAGGTAGCGCAGGCGGTCATCGGCATGGCCGAGGCAGCCTTTGCCACCTTGCCCGCACTGACCCTGCTGCGTACCCATGGCGACTGTCACGCCGGTAATGTGATGTGGACGCCAGACGGCCCGCACTTTGTTGACCTGGACGACAGCCGCATGGCGCCGGCTATTCAGGATATCTGGATGTTGCTCAGTGGCGAGCGCGAGCAGCAGTCGGCGCAGTTGGCCGCGATTCTGGCCGGCTACGAGGAGTTTTGTGATCTGGATTACCGCGAGCTGCGGCTGATCGAGCCACTGCGCAGCCTGCGCCTGCTGCACTATTGTGCCTGGCTATCGGCGCGCTGGGCGGACCCGGCATTCCCGGCGGCGTTTCCGTGGTTTGGTAGTGAACACTACTGGCTGGAACGCATCAACGAGCTGGAGCAACAGCTGGAAGCCATGAAACAGCCGCCTTTGTGGTCTATGCCTGCCTGATGTTTATCTTGTCGCCCGACGCTGCTGCCGGGCTGCCCGAGCTTATTGGTGCAGCAGGGCATTCACCGCCTTGAGCAACAGCGGGGGTTGCAGTGGTTTGGTCAGCCACGCGGTAGCCCCGGCGGCGCGCCCGGCCTCTTTCATGCTGTCGCTAAGCTCGGTTGTAACCATGATGACCGGTGTTTGCACCAGCGGCGGGCGCTGGCGCAGTGTGCGGATGAATTCCAGCCCGTTCATCTCGGGCATGTTCAGGTCGCTGATGATCAGCGACGGCGTGTATTTGTCCAGCTGTAGCAAGCCTGCCTTGCCGTTTTCTGCCTGCAGCACCTTGTAACCGGCCTCGCTGAGCGTTTCGAAAGAGATCTGTCTGAGTACCGGCGAATCGTCTACCACCAGGATAATGTGTTTCATGGTCTGCCCCGTTTGCCTGGTGCGGCTGTGTTTATCTTTTGGCTGCTTCTCTTACCATGCTAGTTGGCCGCACCATCCTGTCAAATGATGCGTACAGTTGCTGTGGGTTTTCAATGGTATTTTGTATCCATTGAACAGTCTGCGTCCACATGCCGCATGGCAGCAAAAAAGCAGGGCAAATGCGCTACAAGTGCCTTGCCATAAGGGGGTGTATCGGGACAGAATCATTGTCCGACATCCCAACCCTATTCAAGAAAACAAAACATGGCACTTATCGTACAAAAGTACGGCGGTACCTCGATGGGCTCCCCTGAGCGTATCAAGAACGTGGCCCGCCGTGTCGCCAAATGGAAAGCCCAGGGACATGATGTAGTGGTGGTGGTTTCGGCCATGAGTGGTGAAACCAACCGCCTGATCGCCCTGGCTAAAGAGCTGCAAGAGTACCCGGACCCACGCGAGCTCGACGTGGTGATTTCTACCGGCGAGCAAGTCACCATCGGCCTGTTGGCCATGGCGCTGAAAGAAATCGGCGTGAATGCCAAGAGCTACTGCGGCTGGCAGGTGCGTGTGGTGACCGACAGTGCCCACACCAAGGCCCGCATCCAGTCCATCGACGAAGCCGCCATGCGCGCCGACCTGAATGCTGGGCGCGTGGTTGTCGTGGCCGGTTTCCAGGGCCTGGACGAAGACGGCAATATCACCACGCTGGGTCGTGGCGGTTCCGACACCTCGGCCGTGGCCATGGCTGCCGCGCTGAAAGCGGATGAGTGCCAGATCTATACCGACGTGGATGGTGTGTACACCACCGACCCGCGCGTGGTACCGGAAGCCCGCCGCCTGAAGACCATCACCTTTGAGGAGATGATCGAGATGGCCAGCCTGGGCTCCAAGATTCTGCAGATCCGCTCTGTAGAGTTTGCCGGCAAATACAAAGTACGCCTGCGCGTGCTCTCCAGCTTTGAAGACGAGGGCGAAGGCACACTGATTACGTTTGAGGAAGATGAGAACATGGAAAAGGCCGTAGTGGCAGGTATTGCGTTTGACCGTAACGAAGCACGCATCAACGTAAAAGGTGTACCGGATAAGCCAGGTATCGCTTACCAGATTCTGGGCCCGATTGCCGATGCCAACATCGAAGTGGACATGATCATCCAGAATGTTGGCGAGAACGGCACCACCGACTTCTCCTTTACCGTGCCACGTGGCGAATACCAGCAGGCGCTGGCTATCCTGCGCGACGTACAGACCCACATCGGCGCCGGCAAGATCGACTCCGACGACAAGGTGGCCAAAGTGTCCATCGTAGGTGTGGGCATGCGCTCGCACTGCGGCGTAGCCTCCACCATGTTCCGCACGCTGGCGGAAGAGGGCATCAATATCCAGATGATCTCCACCTCTGAAATCAAGGTGTCGGTGCTGATCGACGAGAAATACCTGGAGTTGGCCGTACGCGTGCTGCACAAGGTATTTGGCCTGGATCAGCCTGCATAGGCAAAATTATTGCAAGTAGTGGTTGACAGAAGGCTAAGTGTTAATTAATATGGCGTTCTGTTGACGGAGAAATGGCCGAGAGGTCGAAGGCACTTCCCTGCTAAGGAAGCATACGGGCTTAAACCTGTATCGAGGGTTCGAATCCCTCTTTCTCCGCCACACAGCGCACCCGTAGCTCAGTTGGATAGAGTATTTGGCTACGAACCAAAGGGTCGGGCGTTCGAATCGCTCCGGGTGCGCCACTAGGTCCCCATCGTCTAGAGGCCTAGGACATCGCCCTTTCACGGCGGTAACCGGGGTTCGAATCCCCGTGGGGACGCCAGTTTCAGTAAAAAAGCCACCTTAGGGTGGCTTTTTTACGTTTGTATTTTCTTGCTGGCCAGTGCGTCGCGGATGGCGCCTTATACCGTGTTTGCTGTACGTGGCCCAATGAAAAAGCCCTTTCGTGTAACGAAAGGGCTTTTTGCTTGTCGGCCCAGCTTAACGCCGAGCCAGGCAGCGCTGGTAGCGGCCATCGACACGGTCGGCAAACCAGGCCGTGGTGAGCTTGCGGGTGATCTTGGGGCTTTGCAGGCGGATTTCCGGCATGATCTCTCGCGCCACTTTGCGACCCTGGCTTTGATCGGCCAGTTGCATCAAGCGGTTATACAGCGTGGTCTGGGTGAAGCCGGCGCTTTTTTCCTGTTTCAGGTCGCGCAGCATGTCGGCGTCGCTCAGGCCCAAGCGGCTACGCAGTTTTGCCAGCGCTTGCTGCGTGCTGCTGGCATCGCGTGCAGGCTGGCCGTTTTGATAGCGCAACAAGTCGCCGTCCAGTGCCAGCTTGCTGCCGCTCAGCCTGGCTACGGCTTGCTGGAAGGCGGCATTGCGGCTGGCGTAGCGGCCGGCGTTGAAGTCGGCAAAGCGATAACGCATGTCGGTATACGGGGCCGGGTATTGCAGCAGGATGGCGCTACCGAAGTAAACGCCGCCTTTGCGGCTGAATACTTCATCGCGAATGCTGCCGTTGCGGGCATAGGGGTAGGGCCAGGCACGCACGTGTGCTTCGGCAAACTCGACGCTGACTTGCATGGGGCCACCGGTGCGGATGGGATTTTTCATGCCCACCGGCAGGCCCAGCTTTTGTCCTTCGGCCGACATGTCCTCGAACAGGTCGTTCATTTCTTTTTCGGTGCGCAGATTGTCGATGCGCTCCTTGTAGCTCTGTCCGTTCGGCGACTTTTTCAGCAAAGCAGTTTTCACCACCGGCAGTGGTACATAGTAGTTACCGGCTTTGTCACCGATCTTGCCCCAGACAATTTTTGGCAGGCCAGGTACGACGGGGTCGGCCTGAAACGTGGATTCCTGCTCGATCACGGCAATCACCGCGCAGTAGTTTTCGGCGCTGTGCGGTATCTGCAGGCCAGTAAATGCCGATACCAGGTCATCGCGCCAGCCACTGCGGGGTTTCACGTAGTCAGGCAGCAGCTTGTCCAGCAGGGCCTTGGGGTTGGCCGCAACCGGTCTGGGTGGCGCCGCTGGTGGCACGACTACGACGGGGGGAATCACGACCGGCTGGCTGCTTGCCGGTGCTTGGGGCAAGGGCTGGCTGGTGACTGGCGGCAACGGGGCGGCAGGCTGGTTTTGCTGCACGATGGGGGCCGGTACCGGCTGGCTAGCCAGTGGGCTAAGCGGTGTGGCGCAGGCGGCCAACATGCCGCTGCTGCCTAGCAGGCAGAGGAGTTTTTTCATGATGCGGGGCCAGAATGCAATGCGGCATTCTAGCCCACCGGGCCTTAGCTGTATCGCTTCAGGATGCGCTGGTATTCGCCGTTGTGCTGGATTTGTTTCAGCCCCTGGTTAAAGGCATCACGCAGCGCAGGCTGCCTGAACAGTACCCTGTAGGGCAGTTTGATGAAAATATCGTGATAGCTGACGGGTAGGGGCACCTCGCCAAAGTCGGTCTGCATGCGCTTGTTCATGTAGTTGAAGATGCGGTAGTCCGCTACCACCACATCGACGCTGCCGCGGTATAGCAGGCGGTTCTGGTCTATCTGGTTACCGGTTTCGTGGTAATCGGGGTGCTTGGCTGCCATGGCGGCAAACTCGACACCCAGGTATTGCCCGGCCAGCGGGAATGCCGAGATGCTATGGTTTGCCAGGTCGGCGATACGGCGGATGTCCAGGCGTCGCTGGGTCAGGGTAATGGCCTTGTCTTCATAGCTGATATACACATCCGAATACGCCCCCTTGGCACCGGACTCCGGCACGATGGTGGCTACCGCGTCTATCTTACGGTCGGCCAGGGCTTGCGGCAGGCGCTTTTGCGACAGGAATACCGGCTTCATCTCGTAGTGCTGGCTTTTTAGCGCGGCCCGGATGATATCCAGCTCAATGCCTGCTTCCAGCTGCGGGATTACATACGGTTCCAGTGATTCGCCAAATGCCACCGCCACTGTGCTCTGGCGGGGGCTGGCCAGGGTTGCCTGGCCCAATGCAAGGAGCAGCACAGCCGCCAGTGCGCGGGAAATGGGAGCCATGTTGAGTGCAGTCTAAAGTGTGAATCGGTGGCTGGCTTGTTCCAGCTTCTGCGTGGTTTGGTCGGCAACCCGAATCAGGCCGTACAGCCGGTCGACTGCCTCCTGCTGATTATGCGTATCTTGTAGCACCTCGCCCAACTCTTGTTGTACTTCCTGCCGCAGTTGCTGGCTGCCTTGTATTTGTTCTACTACGTGCTGTAATGCCTGGCCCAGCGAGTTGATGCTTTCTTGCAGGGCGCTCACGCTGTGGCTGGCCTGTTGTACTTTATCCAGCCCCTGTTCGGATTGGGCCAGGCCCTGGCGAATACTCATGGCCGCCTCGGTGGTAGAGCGCTGTACAGTACCCAGGATGTCGTTGATGCTGCCGGTGGATTGCGCCGTGCGCTCTGCCAGCTTGCGCACTTCGTCTGCTACCACGGCAAAGCCGCGGCCGCTTTCGCCGGCGCGCGCGGCCTCGATGGCGGCATTCAGCGCCAGCAGGTTGGTTTGTTCGGCAATCTCGTGAATGGTGTTGGCCACGCCGACAATCTGGCCCGCTTTCTGGGTAAGCTCGTCCAGCAGTACCGTGGTTTCGCGCACGGTTTCCACCACATTGGCCAGCACTTCGCTGCTTTGTTGCAGGTCGCGGCCACTGTTGCCGGCCGACTCGATGGCGGCAACCGAGGTGGACGCCGAGTGTTCGCTGTCGGTAGCCAAACGTGCCAGCGTATTGGTCAGTGATTGTACTTGCTCGCTCATCTGGCCAATACGCTCGCGCTGGCGGCTTGCCAGCTGCTGCACTTGGGCGGCCTCGTGCTGGATGTCGTGCTCGTTGCCCTGCAGTTCGCCGGCGGCATTTTGCATTTGCACAATCAGCTGCTGCAGGCTGTGGCGCATGTCTTCCGTACTTTGGCCTATCTGGCCCAGCTCATTGTCCGGCTGTGGTGGCAGTGTCAGGTTGAGCTGCCCTTTGGCCAGACCGGCCATGGCTTTACGCAGCTGGTTGACGCTGAGCCGTTGCTGACGGCTGATCTGGTGTACCAGCAGAATGGACAAGATCAGTACCAGGGCAATAGTGCCACCCAGAAACAACCGCCCCTGGTGCACCAGCTGTTCCGCACGTTTTTCTTCCTCGGCCAGCAGGGCATTTTCACGTTTGACTAGTTTGTCGATTTCATAACGATGCTGCTGGTAATGGTTGGCCAGCTGGGTAAGCACGCTGCGGGTATCCTGCTCGGCCAGCCGCTGCGGAAAGTATTGCTCGCGCGCCAGTTTGAAAAACTCGCGCGCGGGCTTGTCGGATGCTGTCAGCAACAAGCGCTGGCTTTCGTCGTTCAGCGGCATGCGCTGCCAGTATTCGTGGCGGGTCTGGAACTCTTTTTCCAGCTCCAGTACGCGGTCTTGATAGGTACGCACGGCAGACAGGCTCTGGCTATGCTGCGCCTGCATCACCACCAGGTAAGATTCGATGATGTAGCGCGGCGGCGGCAGGATGTCCGCAATCAAGTCTTTGCCCTGCACAATGCGGCTGTAAGCGGGTCCGTTGATACGCAGCTCTTCCAGCTGTCGCCACGACATGCCACCGGTGACCATGAGGCCGATACCGACAACGGATAAAACCAGCAGAAACTGGGCTCTGATGGATAAACGGGCCAACCACGAATGAGCGGGCATGCTGATGTACTCGGCAATAGTGTCAAATCATTATCGAATACTAAAGAATAGTGAGCAAATTACTTAATGGTATTTTGTGATTCTATTGTGGCATGGCGAGAAATCCAGCCTGGCTACAGGGTTATTTTCTCGCTATGTTGATGAAAGAAAAGCATTTTTTCAGGTGAAAGCGCAGGCGCTTTCTGGCACAATGCGCGGTCTTTCAAGAAACACCTGCACACAATGACGCTTCCTGCCGCACCCCAAGCCATTAACAGCTACCGCAAGTACTGGGCGCAACGCTTTGGTACCGCCCCTTTCCTGCCCATGAGCCGTGCCGAGATGGACGAGCTGGGCTGGGACAGCTGCGACATCATCATCATCAGTGGTGACTGTTATATCGACCACCCCAGCTTCGGGATGGCGCTGGTGGGCCGCCTGCTGGAAGCGCAGGGTTTCCGCGTGGGCATTATTGCGCAGCCGGACTGGAACAGCGCCGACGCCTTCCGCGCGCTGGGCAAACCCAACCTGTTTTACGGCGTCACCGCCGGCAATATGGATTCCATGATCAACCGCTACACGGCGGATCGCCGCCCGCGTTCGGATGACGCCTACACCCCGCACGGCGAGCCGAACAAGCGCCCGGACCGTGCCGTGACCGTGTATGCGCAGCGCTGCCGCGAGGCCTACCCCGGCGTAGGTGTGATGATCGGCTCCATCGAGGCATCCTTGCGCCGCATTGCCCACTTCGACTACTGGAGCGACAAAGTGCGCCAGTCGGTGCTGGCCACGTCCAAAGCAGACATCCTGCTGTACGGCAACGCCGAGCGCGCGCTGGTAGAAATTGCCCACCGCGCCGCCCGTGGCGAAAAGCTGTCCGAGATGCGCGACATCCGCGGTACCGCCTTCATGGTGCCGCACGGCTGGAAGCCGGACGATGAGTGGCAGGAGATGGACTCCAGCGTGGTAGATGTACCGGGCAAGGTGGACGTGATCCTGAACCCGTATCAGGAGATCCCCGAGCAGGCTGCCGAAGCCACTGCGGCCAACGACCCGAGCAAGCCGCAGGTGATCCGTATCGAATCGCGCGAAGAGCGCCTGGCCAAGCGCCGCGCCGAGCGTGCCAAAACCGTGATCCGCATCCCGTCCTACGAGGCGGTGGCGCACGACCCGGTCCTGTACGCCCACGCCAGCCGTACCCTGCACCTGGAGTCCAACCCCGGTAACGCCCGTGCACTGGTGCAGCTGCACGGCACGCGCGACGTGTGGCTGAATGCGCCGCCGATTCCGCTGACTACCGAAGAAATGGACTTCGTGTTCGGCCTGCCCTACGCCCGTAACCCGCACCCGGAGTACGGCGACGCGCACATTCCGGCGTGGGAGATGATCAAGTACTCGGTCAACATCATGCGCGGCTGCTTTGGCGGCTGTACCTTCTGCTCGATTACCGAGCACGAAGGCCGCATCATCCAGAGCCGCTCGGAGGAGTCCATCCTCAAGGAAATCGAGGAAATCCGCGACAAAACGCCGGGCTTTACCGGCCATATCTCCGACCTGGGCGGCCCCACGGCCAATATGTACCGCCTGAGCTGCAAAGACCCGAAAATCGAGCGTTCCTGTCGCAAGCTGTCGTGCGTGTTCCCCGACATTTGCGAAAACCTGGGTACCGACCACGGCCCGCTGATCCAGCTGTACCGCAAGGCGCGCGCGCTGCCGGGCGTGAAGAAGATCAACATCCAGTCCGGCCTGCGTTACGACCTGGCGGTGAAATCGCCGGAGTACATCAAGGAGCTGGTACAGCACCACGTGGGCGGCTACCTGAAGATTGCGCCGGAACACACCGAAGACGGCCCGCTGTCCAAGATGATGAAGCCGGGCATGGGCGCTTACGACAAGTTCAAGGAGCTGTTCGAGCGCTTTAGCCGCCAGGCCGGCAAGGAGCAGTACCTGATACCGTACTTCATTGCCGCCCACCCGGGCACCAGCGACGAAGACATGGTGAACCTGGCGCTGTGGCTGAAGAAGAACAACTTCCGCCTCGACCAGGTGCAAACCTTTACCCCGACGCCGATGGCGCTGGCCACCACCATGTGGCACACCAAGCGTAACCCGCTGAAACGCCTGTCGCGCAGCTCGGAAAAGGTAGACGTAGTACGTGATGGCTACCGCCGCAAGCTGCACAAGGCGCTGCTGCGCTACCACCACCCGGATAACTGGCAGATCATTTACGACGCGCTGGTGCAAATGGGCCGCAGCGACCTGATCGGCCACGCCAAGCACTGCCTGATTCCGCCAACACCGCCGGGCGACAAGGCCGCCGCTGCGCGCCACCGCTTTGCCGGCCAGAGCCTAGCCGCGCGCGCCAAGGCGCAGCAGGGCCAGCCGCGCAGCTACGCCGGCGCCCCGCGTGGCAACGGCAAGCCTGCCGCCGCAAAACCGGCTGCCGGCAAGCCTGCCGCCGCAAAACCGGCCGCAGGGCGTGGTGGTGCGGGGGGCAAGCCCGCCGGCAAGGTTGGCCGCGGCCGCTAAGCTGCGCGCTACAGCATGATCCAGGCCGCCTGCATGGGCGGCTTTTTCTCGCCTGCTGCGGCACTTTTGCCGCGCGCGGGCTACCGAGTACTGCACGCACATTGCCCAGGTGGTCACCATGATTCGCATCCCGTTTGAACACAGCTACGCCACGCAGCTGCCGCAGGCCTGCGCTGCGGCCAACCCGGATAAACCAAGCGCGCCGCATCTGCTGTATTGGCACGCGGCCCTGGCCGGCGAGCTGGGGCTGGACAGCAGCGGCGTGGATGAGGCTACGTTGGCCGCACTGTTTTCCGGTGCGCAGTTACCTGCTGGCACGCAGCCGGTGGCGCAGGTATACGCCGGCCACCAGTTTGGCGGCTATTCGCCGCAGCTGGGCGACGGCCGCGCCGTGCTATTGGGCGAGGTGGTGGATAGGGCAGGGCAGCGCTGTGACATCGCCTTCAAGGGCAGTGGTCGCACACCGTTTTCGCGCCGTGGCGACGGCAAGGCCGCGGTAGGGCCCATGCTGCGCGAGCTGATCATTGGCGAGGCCATGCACGCGCTGGGTATCCCCAGCACGCGCGCGCTGGCTGTGGTAGCCACCGGCGATACGGTGTACCGCGACCGCCCGCTGCCGGGGGCGGTGCTGACGCGGGTGGCGGCCAGCCATATCCGCGTGGGGACGTTCGAGTACTTTGCCAACCGTGGCGACGACGCTACGCTGCGCCAGCTGGCGGCGTATACGCTGCAGCGCCACTACCCGCAGCTGCAGCATGCGGCCAACCCTTACCTGGCCATGCTGGATGCGGTATGCCAGCGCCAGGCCAGCCTGCTGGCGCAGTGGATGCACGCCGGTTTCATCCATGGTGTGATGAATACCGACAATATGACGCTGTCCGGCGAAACCATCGATTACGGCCCCTGCGCCTTTATGGACACTTACGATCCGGCTACCGTGTTCAGTTCCATCGACGAGCGTGGCCGCTACGCTTACGGCAACCAGCCGGCCATCGCGCAGTGGAACCTGGCGCGGCTGGCCGAGGCGCTGCTGCCGCTACTGGATGCGGCATCGATGGACGACGCCGTAGCGCAGGCCACCGAGGTGATTCATGGCTTCCAGGCGCAGTACCAGCAAGCGTGGCTGGCGCAGGCGCGGGTCAAGCTGGGTCTGGTGGATGCGCAGGAAGACGACCTGGCGCTGGCGGAGGACTGGCTGCTGATGCTGCATCGGCAGCGGGTGGATTTCACGCTGGCCTGGCGTTATCTGGCCGACGTGCTGGACGGTAATACCACACGCCTGGCGGCCTTGTTTGCGCAGCCAGACGTTTTGTCAGCCTGGCTGGCGCGCTGGCAAGCGCGACTGGCGGCCAGTGGCCTGCCTGCTGCGCAGGTGGCTGGCAGCATGCGTGCGGCCAACCCTTTATACATTGCGCGTAACCACCTGGTAGAAGAGGCACTGTCGGCCGCCAGCGAGTACGGTGATATGGCACTGGCGCAGCAATTACTGGCCGCACTGGCCCAGCCTTATGCAGAGCGCCCGGGGCTGGAGCGCTACGCTTTGCCGGCCAGTGCCGAGCTGGCTCGGGGCTACCGCACCTTTTGTGGTACCTGATGCATGTGGACGGATGGCGGCCAGCCGGGTATCGCCATCTGGCCGCATGCCATGGTGAAGGCCCTGGCTGGCGGCCCGCCATCAAACGCCAGTGACTGGCAAGCAAGATGACGCGCTAGCGCCAGCCAGCATCTTGGCACCGCCTGCCAGGCTGGTTTATAAGTGCTGATCTTCCTTTGGCGCGCCATACCATGATCCTGCTCCATACCCCTAGCCCGAAAGAAACCCAGGCTTACATCGCACTCTTCCGTGCTGCCATGCCGCAGCAAACGTTTATCACGCTGGATGAACTGAACGACCCGAGCCAGGTAGCTTACGTGGTGACCTGGGGGCCACCCGCCGGGCTGTTTGCCGGTTTGCCAGTCTTGCGTGGCGTGTTTGCCCTGGGCGCGGGAGTAGACAAGCTGCTGGTGCGCGATGACCTGGGCCCGGCGGTACCGATCTATCGCCTGCTGGATGGTGGCATGGCGGCGCAGATGCTGGAGTACGTGCGCTTTGGCGTGTTGTCCTACCAGCGGCATATGGATATTTACCGTCGCCAGCAGGCTGGCGGCGTGTGGAAAATGTTGCCACCGCTTTTGCCCGCTGATGTGCGTGTCGGGGTGCTGGGGCTGGGCGAAATTGGCCTGGCCGTGGCGCGTGGTTTGCAGGCAGACGGTTACCGCGTACAGGGCTGGAGCCGCACGCCGCGTAGCCTGCCGGGCCTGGCAAGCCACCATGGGCAAGAGGGTTTGCACGCCTTGCTGGCGGAAAGTGACGTACTGGCGTGCGTGCTGCCTTCCACACCCGAAACGGCAGGGTTGCTGGATGCCGCCCGGCTGGCACGTTTGCCGGCCGGCGCCATGCTGATCAACGCTGGTCGTGGTGACCTGCTGGACGAAATGGCACTGTTGGCCGCACTGGATAGCGGGCGGCTGCGTTGTGCCCAGCTGGACGTCTTTGCCCGTGAGCCGCTGCCAGCGGATAGCCGCCTGTGGCAGCACTCGGCGGTCACGCTAACACCGCATATTGCCGCCATCACCTTGCGCCAGCAGGCGGTAGCGCAGATTGCAGACAGGCTGCAGCGTTTGGCACAGGGCGAGGCCGTGGCCGGCCAGGTAGCGCGGCAGCGCGGCTACTAGTTACGGCGTGGATGGTTTTGCCTGCGCATAGCCGACGATGCTGCGCGTGGCTGAGCAGGGTGCGTGGCTGACACAGTTACGGCCCAGCTGTTTGGCCTGGTACATGGCCCTGTCGGCGGCATTCAGTACCTGTTCCAGCGTTTGCAGGCCGGTACGGCCTTCTGCCACGCCCAGGCTGGCGGTGAAACAGATGACATGGTTATGCTGGACCACAGGGCTCTGGGCTATGTGCTGCCGTAGTATCTCCGCCTGCACTAGTGCTTTTTCCAGTGAGACGCCTTGCAGAACCAGCGCAAACTCTTCCCCACCCAGCCGAAAGGCCTGGCAGTGTTCGTCGGTATACTGACTCAGGATGCGGCCAACCTTGGCCAGTACGGCATCGCCGATACTATGGCCGTAGCCATCGTTGATGGGTTTGAAATGATCGATGTCGATCATGATGATGCTGTAACAGGGAAACTGCAGCAGGTGTGCTTCCGTCAGTCTGGTGTGCAATGCGCGTCGGTTGAGCAGGCTGGTAAGCGGGTCGTGTTGTGACAGCTTGTGCAGCTGCCTGGCCATGCGTGCCGCGATTCTTACCGCCGAGGTCAGGTTAAAAATGGCCGCCATCACCATGAAGGCCACGGCTAGCAGCAAGTTACTGTCGCTAGGCTGGTACAGCTCGGGTATCACGCTTTCCCCCAGCCACAGGCGGAGTACGGCACGCCCCATGAAGAATAAGCCAAACAGGCTGGCAGCCAACTGAAACAGCCACGAGCCCGGCCCGGGGAACTCGCGCAGCATTGCCGAGTGCGTTGCCCAGGTTGCTGACAGGATGAGTACGGCAACTTCTACCGATACGACGATTAGCCGCCAATCGCTAAGGCCCAGGTAGCCTAGTATCAACAGCGGGAGTGTGGCAGCAAGGCTGCCCAGTAGTAATGCCCGCTGTGAACACCCCGGCAGGTGCATGAAGAGCAGGGTGCCATTAACCGCGTAAGCCAGGCCGGCCAATAGCCACCATGACATCAGCGCATAGGGCAGGGGTTGGGACAATGTGTCGGCCGGCATCAGCATGCAGAGCAGTATGCCGGTAGCCAGACAAACCGCCGACAGACAGTATTGCCATAACAAGCGACGTTGATGACGGATCAGCAGAATGACCAGCAGCCAGCCTGCACCGTACAGGTAAAATTGAACAATCAGCAGCAGCCACTGGTTCGGATGCATGGACTTCCATTCTGTTGCGGGATGCAGCACGGCTGCACGGACGCCCATTCTTGCCCCAGCGACTCATGACGACAACTTATCTATAAGACAATCTTTTTGGCATTGTTGCGTGCTTTCTTCACTCTTGGTGCTGGTAAAAATACTGCTGCCGCACGGCATCGTATAACCAGTTGAAAACATAGGTATACGGCAGGAAGAACAACAAAATGCCGATATCCAGCAGCAGCGCTTGCCAATAGCTTATTGCCATCCACCAGGCCACCACCGGCACGCAGATAAACACCAGGCCCCCTTCAAACAGGGTGGCATGCAGGCAGCGTACCGCTACCGTGCGTTGCCACTGCCGGGCGCGCTCCAGGCGCTCGAACAGGGCGCCGAATACCACGTTCCAGCTCATGGCAATGGTGGATAGCATGATGGCCAGTACTCCCATCTGCGCCGGGCTGTGCCCCAGCAGCCAGCTGCCCAGTGGTACCAGTATCAGCATGGCGCAAACTTCATACAGGATGGCGTGCAAGGCGCGCTCGGGCAGGGTTTTCTCGTGCGGGTTCATGGGGTGACCTGGGCTAGCAGTGTGAATCATGCCGGCAGTGTGATAGGTTTTTCACATGGATAACAGTTAGGTTCTATCGGAAAGGCCGATATGTCTGTCAGCAACGAAGCCTTGGCTACCCTGGTGATGGTGGCCGAGCACGGCTCGTTTTCGGCGGCGGCACGCGCGCTGGGCAAGCGCCAGTCCACCGTTAGCGAGTGCGTGGCGAATCTGGAAATTGATCTGGGCGTTAGCTTGTTCGAGCGCAGTGGCCGCCAGCCGCAGCTGACGGCGGCCGGCGAGCGGCTGCTGCCGCTGGCTCGCCGCGCGCTGGCGGCGCAAGACCAGCTTTGCTTGCAGGCCCGGGCTCTGGCGGCGGGTACCGAACCACGGCTCAGTCTGGTGCTCTCCGATACCTTTCATACCGGCAGCCTGGAGGCGGCGCTGCAGGCGTTTGCCACGCAGTTCCCACATACCGAGCTGGAGTGTCTGGTGGGCGAGCAGGAAGATGTACTGGCACTGGTGCGGCAGGGGCGGGCGCAGCTGGGGCTGCTGTGCGGCCTGGCAATCCAGGATGGCTTGCTGGCTAGCCAGCAGCTGCCGCAGCCGGCCAGCACCTCGCTCTACGTGGCACCGCAACACGCGCTGGCCAGCCAGCCGCCGCAGGACGAGGTACAACTGCAGGCCCATCGCCAGCTGCGCCTGAACACCTACGGCGATACGGCCCCGGCTGGTGGCGCAGGGCAGTGCTGGTACGCGCCCAGCTATCTGTTGCTGCTGGAAATGACCCAGCTGGGTTTTGGCTGGGCCGAGTTGCCAGACTGGCTGGTAGCACGTTACGCGCCAGAACTGGTGCCTTTGCCGCTGCCAGGTTGGCCGCAACGGCGCAGCCTGCACGCCGTATGGCAGCGTGCACAGCCGCTGGGGCCGGCTGCCGCCTGGATGCTGCAACACTTCTTGCAGCCACCCGCCGCAGGCTAGCCGGCCTGCTGCGGTTACGCTACCTGTGTGCCCTTTTGTTGCGGCCAACCTTGCGGTATGGCCGAGAGCAGCTGGCGGGTGTAGGGGTGCTGCGGGTTGGCGTACAGGCTGTCGGCGTTGGCCTGCTCTACCACCTGGCCGTGCTGCATCACCATGACCTGGTCGGAGATATGTTTCACTACCGACAGATCGTGCGAGATGAACAGGTAGGACAGCCCGCATTCATCCTGCAGGTCTTGCAGCAGGTTCAGCACCTGCGCCTGTACCGACACATCCAGCGCAGACACCGACTCGTCGCAGATCAGCACGTCCGGCTTCATGGTCAGGCAGCGTGCAATGGCAATGCGCTGGCGCTGGCCGCCGGAAAACTCGTGCGGGTATTTCTGCAAGGCACGTCTTGGCAGGCCTACACGATCCAGCAGCGCCGCAGCCAGCTGTTTGCGCTCGGCGTGATCGCGGCCGATGGCGTGCAGCGTCATCGGCTCCAGCAGGATTTCCTCGACGGTAAAACGCGGGTTCAGCGAGGCGTAGGGGTTCTGGAAAATAATCTGGATGCGGCGTTTGCAGGCGTGAAATTCGCTGGGCGACATGGCCAGGATATCCTGGCCATTAAAGAGGGCTCGCCCGGCGCTGGCCTGGTGCAGGCGCATCAGCGTGAGCCCCACCGTGGTTTTGCCGGAGCCGGATTCGCCCACAATACCCAGCGTTTTACCGCGCGCCAGCTGGAACGACACGTCTTTCACGGCATGAAATACATGCTTGCCGAACAGCCCTTCGCGGCTTTCAAAGCTTTTGCACAGGCCCTGCACGTCCAGCACGATGTCGTCGCCCGGGGCGTAGCCGCGCTCGCGCTGTGGTGGTACCTGGTAGGGCTGGTCTTGCAGAAAATCGTCGATCACCGCCAGCCGTGCCGGGCGGCTATCCAGCTGCGGGCGGCAGTTCAGCAGCGCCTTGGTATACGCGTCCTGCGGCTGGGTGAACACCTGCTGCAGCGGGCCGTGCTCGCGGATTTCACCGTGGCGCATCACGATGACTTCGTCAGCAAACTCGCCCACCAGGCCCAGATCGTGGGTGATGAACAGTACTGCCATGCCGTGTTTTTTCTGAAGCTCGGCCAGCAATTGCAGGATTTGCTGCTGGATGGTGACATCCAGTGCCGTGGTGGGCTCGTCGGCAATCAGCAGTTTGGGTTCGCAGGCAATGGCCATGGCGATCATCACGCGCTGTTGCTGGCCACCGGACAGCTGGTGCGGGTAGGCGTCTACCTTGCGGTCGGGCTCGGGCAGGCCGACTTCCTTCAGCAGGGCGACTGCGCGCTGGCGGGCCGCCTTGCGCCGCATGCCGGTATGCAGCATCAGGGTTTCGATAATCTGGTCGCCCACGGTGAATACCGGGTTCAGCGAGCTCATCGGGTCCTGGAAGATCATGGCGATATCGCGGCCGCGTAGCGCCCGCAGGGCGCGGCGGTCGGCTTGCAGCAGGTTGCGGCCTTCAAACAGGATTTCGCTGCCGGCGGTGATCTCGGTGTTGTTCTCCGGTAGCAGCCGCATGATGGCCATGGAGGTGACCGATTTGCCGGAGCCGGATTCGCCCACCAGGGCCACGGTACGGTTGGCCGCAATATCGAAGCTGATGCCTTTGAGCGCCTGGAAGTGTTCGCCGCTTTCCATGCGGAAGCTCACGCCCAGGTTGCGTACGCTCAGCAGGGGGGATGCTTGGGTCATCGGTAATCCTTATTTCACTTTCGGGTCCAGCGCGTCGCGCAGGCTGTCGGTGAGCATGCTGAAGGCGGTGACCAGCAGCGACATGAACAGGGTGACGGCTGCCATTTGCCACCAGTAGCCTTGCAGCAGCTCGGCCGGTGCTTCCGCCAGCATGGCACCCCAGCTGGTCTGGCTGACGCCTACCCCGAAGCCCAGGAAAGACAGGATGGCTTCGTACTTGATCAGCGCCACGGTCAGGATGGAGAACTGCACCAGTAGCAGGTGGGTTACGTTCGGCAGAATGTGGCGGAACATGCGGCTGCGGTGGCTGGCACCGATGGCATCGGCGGCCTGTACGTACTCGCGGCCTTTGTGTTTCATGAACTCGGCCCGCATCAGCCGGTAGGTGCCCGTCCAGCTGGTGAGTGCCATCACCATGATCACGGTGTCGATACCGCGGCTCATCACCGCAGAAAAGGCCAGCAACAGCAGCATGTCGGGTACCGAGGTAAACACGCTGTAGAACCACATCAGCAGGTCATCGACACGGCGGCCGAAATAGCCGGACAGCGCGCCCAGCAGGGTGCCGATCAGAATAGCCAGCAGTGCGCCAGACAAGCCCACCAGCAGCGAGGTGGCGGTGCCTTGTATCACCTTTTGCAATACATCACGGCCACGGCTGTCGCTGCCCAGTATGAGCAGGCTGTCGTTAGCCGGCGTCACCGCCAGCGGTGCTGCTTTGGCGGCCTGGGTCTGGGCTGCGGCCATGTCGGCGGCTAGCGGGTCGTCTTCGGCGCTCATGCCGGTGGCGGCGCTGGCATCCGCGGCGCTGGTGTTGTGTTGCTGTGCGGCATCGATGTCGGCTGCGGTCAGCTCTACGGTTGCGGGGCCATAGTCCTTGAACAGGGCTGGCGGCATATTCGGTTTGGCAACCTCATCGCGCCAGTGGCTGCCGGCCAGGCCTAGCCAGCCGGCCAGCGCCAGCAGGACGAAAGCAAGCACCACCCACAGGGCGGTGAGGCCGATACGGTCGCGGCGCAGGCGCTGCCAGCCCAGCTGCCACAGGCTGCGGGACGCCGGGCAGCTGGCATCGTCGGCTAGCAGGGTAGTTTGGCTTGTCATGGGGAGTCCTTATTTCAGCTGGACGCGCGGGTCGATCAGCTTGTAAACAATGTCGGCCAGCAGGTTGAACAGCATGGTGGCCAGTGCAACATAAATGGTGATGGCTTTGATCACCGGGAAGTCGCTGCGGTCTACCGCATTGAGCACCTCGTTACCCATGCCAGGGATGCCGAAGAAGCGCTCCAGCAGCAGCGCACCCAGAAACAGGTAGGGCAGCGACATCATCAGCGAAGTGACGACCGGAATCAGCGCGTTGCGCATCACGTGCTTGAGCATGATGACTTGCTCGGACAGCCCTTTGGCGCGGGCGGTACGCACGTAGTCGTGGTTCATCTCTTCGACAAAGCAGCTACGGTAAAAACGGATATCCGGTGCCAGGCTGACCACCAGGCCTAGCAGCAGTGGCAGCGGTACATACAGCCACAGGTTGGTGGCCAGGCTGTCGCTCCAGCCCAGAATGGGGAACCAGCCCAGCTTGTGCGCCAGCCAGTACTGGCCGGCAATGATGTACACCAGGGCGCTGACCGACATGGCCAGCGTGCAGATCAGGGTAACGATGCGGTCGGTGAGGCTGCCACGTACATAGGCCACGATGGCGGCAATGATGACCGATAGCAGCAGGCTGACCAGCAGCATGGGCAGTGCCAGGGTCAAGGAGGGGCCAATGCGGCTGCCCAGGATGTCGGCTACCGGCTGCTGGGTAGACCACGAAGTGCCGAAGTCCAGTGTCAGTACCTGCTGTACAAAGATCAGGAACTGTTCGGGCAAGGATTTATCCAGCCCCAGCTGGTGGCGGATATTGGCCAGCGTTTCGGCAGAAAAGCTCTTGCCGGCCAGGATGTAAGATGGGTCGCCCCCCACCCAGTTGAACAGGATGAACAGCAGCAGCATCACCCCGAACAAGGTCGGGACCATCTGCCACAGGCGGCGCAGGATATAAGCAAGCATGATTCAAGTCTCCAGACAAACGCGGGCAGCCAGCCCCCTGCGGGGCCGGCTGCGGGTACAAAAAGCAGGGTTTATTTCTGGAGGTCGATATAACGCCAGGTGGTGTTCAGCAGCGGGTGCAGCTTGAAGTTTTTCACGTAGCGGTGTGCCAGCTGGCTACGCACGCGGGTATCGCCAAAGATCCATGGCTGCTGCGCGGCCACGATCTTGTTCATGGCGTCGTACAGCTTGTTGCGCTCGGCACCATCCGGCAGCTTCAGCGAGGCTTCGAACAGGCGGTCGTATTCGGCATTCTTGAAGTTGGCACTATTGGCGTCGCCAGCGTTCTTGCCGTACAGCAGCTGCATGAAGTTCTCGCCGTCCGGGTAGTCGGCACCCCAGGCCAGGCCCCACATTTGCAGCTTGTTCTGGCGGTTGGCCTTGTTCAGCTCGTTCCATTTGCCGTACTTGAAGGTGAGCTTGATCTTCAGGCTGTCGAAGGCTTTCTGCCAGTATTCGTTCCACTGCTTGTCGATGCCGCTGGTACCGGTGGCCATTTCAATGGATAGCGGTTTGCCATCCGGCAGGGTGCGCAGGCCGTCGGCGCCCACTTTGTAGCCAAAACGGTCCAGCAGCGCGTTGGCCGCAGCCGGGTCGTACTTCACTGCGCCCTTGAATGCCGGGTTGTAGCCAGCCACGCCTTCCGGAATGACATAGTTCACCGGTACGGCCTGGCCGCGGCGAATGGTGGCGATGGTTTCACTGCGCGGAAACGCCATGGCAATGGCGCGGCGCAGTGCGATTTTTTCCTTGGCGTCCCCGCCGACTACCGGGTCTTGCATATTGAAGAACTGGTAGGTGATTTCCAGGTCTTTCTTGCGCTCCAGCTGGATGCCCTGCTTGGCGTATTTATCCTGCAGCTTCACATTCAGCGGGTTTTTCGGGTCGATGACCAGGGCTTCTTGCAGGGCAGCTTGCGGAATGCCGGAGATGTCCAGCTGCTTGTTGACGAAGGCCAGCCACAGCGGCTGCTCTTCTTCGATGATGGATACTTCTACGCGGCCAACCTTGGGCAGCGTCTGGCCATTGATCACCAGCTTGCGGAAGTTCGGGTTGGCTTCCAGGATGATTTTGTTGCCCGGCTTCCATTCTTTCAGGGTGTACGGGCCGGTACCTACCGGCTTGGCATTGGTGTTGCTGGCGTAGGCTTCGATGGCTTCTCGCGCGACAGCGCCAAAGGCGGGCATGGCCAGAATCTGCAGGAAGTTGTAGTTGCCTTCGTTCAGCGTGAGCTGCAGCGTGTATTTGTCCAGAACCTTGATGCCTTCTACCGGGGTGTCGTAGTTCAGGGCACCTTTGCCAGCTGCTTTCACCAGCGCGTCGGCGCCGACAAAGCGGCCATCTACCAGAAAGCTCCATGGCGAATTGATGGTCGGGTCGAGGTGACGCTTGATGGAGTAGGCGTAGTCGGCGGCGGTCAGCTCGCGTTTTTGGCCTTTGAAGGCGGCGTCCGGGGCAAAGTAAATGCCGGGTTTCAGTTTGAAGGTATACACCTTGCCATCGGCCGAGACGGTAGGCAGGGCAACGGTGGTGTTGGGAATGACCTTGGCTGGGCGCGCCAGGTAGTCATAGGTAACCAGCGGGTCGAACACGTTTTCCAGGATAGAGCCAGAGTAGGTATCCGATACCTTGGCCGGGTCGAAACCGGTCTCCGGCACGTTGAAGGCAACGTGCAGTACCTTGTTCATGTCGGCTGCCTGGGCGCCAACGGCAGCGAGCGCGGCGATTGTGGCGACGAGAATGCGTTTCTTCATCATTGTTTCTCCTTTTATATCTTGGAATGGCGCTTGCAGGGCAGTCCATGCCAGTTTTTTACTGTGGCTGCAGAGTAAACCACTGTGCAGCCGGATGGAATATCCAGCCATACTGACCTTTGGGCTAGTAAGGCCGCAGGTTGTACAGCATCACGGTGGCGATTGCAGCATGGTCTGCAGTAGCGACAGGGTCAGTTGCACTTTTTGCGGCAGGTAGCGCCGCGCCGGGTATACCGCGTACACCTGTGCCGCGAGTGGGCTGACATCCAGCGTAATGCGCTGCAGGCGGCCATCTTGCAGAGCGTCCGCCAGCAGGAATTCAGGTTGATAAGCAATACCCATACCGGCGATGGCGGCACTGACCAGTACATCACCGTTATTGGCCAGCAAGGGGCCATCTACCGCCTGTTGGCGCAGTGTCTGGCCGTGGCCGAACTGCCAGAACTGTTGCGTCTGCTGCAGGCTGTAGCGCAGGCAGGCATGGTTAGCCAGCTCATCCAGCGTGCGCGGGGTACCGTGACGGGCCAGGTAGGCCGGGGCCGCGCACAGCACCATGGCAATTTCACCTAGTGGCCGCGCCACCAGCTGGCCGGGCAGCGGCTGTGTGCTGATGCGCAGTGCCAGGTCGAAGCCGGCTTCCACCAGGTCTACCTGCTCGTCGGACAGCATCAGCTCGATCTCCAGCTGTGGGTGGCTGGCGTGCAGCCTGGCCATCCAGCCCCCCAGAAAGCGCATGCCAAAGGATAGCGGCGCAGACATGCGCAGTTTGCCGTGTACGCTGACGCTTTGCTGCTGCGCCAGTGCATCGGCTTCTTCCAGCTGTGCCAGGATGGGGCCGATGCGCCGGCTGTAATCCTGGCCAGCCTCGGTGAGCGTCATGCGGCGTGTGGTGCGCTGGATCAGGCGGCAGCCCAGGTGCTTTTCCAGTGCGGCCAACTGTTTGCTGACCATGGCGCTAGACATGTCCAGCCGCTGCGCGGCACCGACAAAGCTGCCGGCCTCCACAATGGCCTGGAAGACCTGTAGTGCGGCGAGTCTGTCCATTGATTGTTTCTTTATGGTGATGAATCAACTTCCTGATTGTAGCTTTATCAATTCATCGCAGTGAATTGTAATGTCACCATGACTGAATCAATGGAGCCTGCCATGAGCCCTCTCGCCCCCCTTTTCATTTCGCACGGTGGCCCGGATGTACTGATCAATGCCTCACCGGCCCGCCACATCTGGCAACAGTACGCCGCCACCCAGCCCCGCCCGCGGGCGATTCTCATCATGTCTGCGCATCATCTGGCGCGCGCGCCGCTGGTGGGGTGGTCGCCACGCTGGCAGGCGGTGCACGATTTTGGCGGCTTCCCGCGCGAGCTATATGCGCTGAGCTATCCGGCGGTATCAGACGAGCTCCTCGCCCGGCAAGTGCAAGCCAAGTTGGCCGCAGCCGGCGTGGCGGCACACCTGCAGCAGGCGAATGGTCTGGATCATGGTGCCTGGGTACCGCTGCTGATGATGTATCCGCAAGCAGATATTCCGGTGATTACCCTGGCAACCCTGCCGCACCAAGATGCCCGCACGCACTATTTGCTGGGTAAAGCGTTGGCTGATCTGGCCGCAGATGGCGTGCAGATTATTGGCTCGGGCAGCGTTACCCATAATCTGTATGCGCTGGGCGCACCGGACGCGCCGGCACAGCCCTGGGCGCAGGCTTTTGCCGACTGGGTAGCGGCCAGGCTGGAGCAGGGCGACAGCGAAGCACTGCTGGCCTGGCAGGTGCAGGCGCCCTTTGCGCGCGAGAACCACCCCACCGACGAGCACTTGCTGCCGCTGTTCTTTGCCATGGGGGCCGCGCAGGGCCGGCCTGGGCGCAGCCTGCATCGTGGCATTGAATATGCTGCGGTCACCATGGATGCCTGGGTATTTGAGTAGCCCATCCGACCATCACCCCACCTAACCCCGTCAGCGGTCCCGGTCTCTGACGGGGTTTTTTGTGCCCGGATTGGTGAAATATTTATGATGATGGTGTTGCTTTTTGAGTTGATTTTGGGATATCTGGCACTTTTCATGCCATTTTTCCTTTTTTTATCAATCAGAATTACTGCTTGTTGGTGTGGGTGTTAATAAATGTTAAGCAGTTGAACTTTTTGTGTGGTCAGTAAGTCAATGATATTCATCAGAAATTAGTAGTTCAAAAAATTAAAATGCTTTGTTCGAAACCTTCTTCTATCTACTAATGAAGATAATCACTATAGTGACCACATCGCAAGGACGTACAAACAAGACACAAGGTCTGCTGGAGTATGAATGGTTTGAGTCCTTGTCTTGTTCAGGTGGCACGCCCCACCCATTACACTTTTAAAGGAATGATTACCATGAAAAAACTGACCCTGATCGCTACTGCCATTGCCCTGTTTGCCGGCGCTGCCCAAGCCCAAGACGTTGCCAAGATTGGCGATCTGCAAGAGCCGACCGTCTTCGCCAAGATCGGCGACCTGGAGCAGCCAACCAACTTCGCCAAGATCGGCGACCTGGAGCAGCCAACCAACTTCGCCAAGATCGGCGACCTGGAGCAGCCAACCAACTTCGCCAAGATCGGTGACCTGGAGCAGCCAACCAACTTCGCCAAGATCGGTGACTTGGAGCAGCCAACCAACTTCGCCAAGATCGGCGACCTGGAGCAGCCAACCAACTTCGCCAAGATCGGCGACCTGGAGCAGCCAACCAACTTCGCCAAGATCGGCGACCTGGAGCAGCCAACCAACTTCGCCAAGATCGGCGATCTGGAACAGCCGACCAATTTCGCCAAGATCGGTGACCTGGAGCAGCCGACCAACTTCGCCAAGATCGGCGATCTGCAAGAGCCAACCATCTTTGCCTGATCGTTGGTCTAGCCAAGAAAAAAGCCCGCATCTGCGGGCTTTTTTGTTTTGCGGCCAACCTTGGCCGCAAAGTTTGCTTAGCGGATAACCGGCTTGTAACGGATACGCTTGGGCTTGGCACCTTCTTCGCCCAGGCGGCGTTTCTTGTCGGCTTCGTATTCCTGATAGTTACCGTCGAAGAACGTCCATTGCGATTCGCCTTCTGCCGCCAGGATATGGGTGGCGATACGGTCCAGGAACCAGCGGTCGTGGCTGATCACGAACACGGTGCCGGCGAATTCCAGCAGGGCGTCTTCCAGGGCGCGCAGGGTTTCCACGTCCAGGTCGTTGGACGGTTCATCCAGCAGCAGCACGTTGCCGCCTTTCAGTAGCGTCTTGGCCAGGTGCAGGCGGCCGCGTTCGCCACCGGACAGCATGCCCACTTTTTTCTGCTGGTCGGCGCCCTTGAAGTTGAAGCGGCCCAGGTAGGCACGGCTGGACATCTCGAAGCGGCCAACGTTGATCATGTCCAGGCCGCCGGATACGTCGTCGAACACGGTTTTGTCGGCTTCCAGGCTGTCGCGGTGCTGCTCGACAAAGGCCATTTGCACGGTCTGGCCGATTTTCACGGTACCGGTATCCGGCTGCTCTTTGCCGGCAATCATCTTGAACAGCGTGGATTTACCCGCGCCGTTGGGGCCGATGATGCCGACGATGGCACCGGCAGGGGCCTTGAAGCTCAGGTTGTCGATGAGCAGGCGGTCGCCAAAGCCCTTGCTGACGTTTTCGAACTCGATCACTTCATTACCCAGGCGCTCGGCGACCGGGATGAAGATTTCCTGGGTTTCGTTGCGCTTCTGGTACTCGTGGCTGGACAGCTCTTCGAACTTGGCCAGACGGGCCTTGGATTTGGCCTGGCGGCCTTTCGGGTTCTGGCGCACCCATTCCAGTTCCTGCTTCATGGCCTTCATGCGGGCGCCTTCCTGCTTGCTTTCCAGCTGCAGGCGGGCTTCCTTCTGCTCCAGCCAGCTGGAGTAGTTGCCCTTCCACGGAATGCCTTCGCCGCGGTCCAGCTCCAGAATCCATTCGGCGGCGTTGTCCAGGAAGTAGCGGTCGTGGGTGACGGCCACCACGGTGCCCGGGAAGCGCACCAGGAACTGTTCCAGCCACTCTACCGACTCGGCGTCCAGGTGGTTGGTCGGTTCGTCCAGCAGCAGCATGTCCGGCTGCGACAGCAGCAGCTTGCACAGCGCCACGCGGCGTTTTTCACCACCGGACAGCGGGCCGATCTTGGCGTCCCACGGCGGCAGGCGCAGTGCGTCGGCCGCCAGCTCCAGCTGCAGCTCGATGTTGTCGCCGGCGCCGGCGGAAATGATGGCTTCCAGGCGGGCTTGTTCTTCAGCCAGGGCGTCAAAGTCGGCGTCCGGCTCGGCATACGCTGCGTAGACTTCTTCCAGGCGCTTTTGTGCGCCCATCACGTCGCCCATGCCGCTTTCTACTTCTTCGCGCACGGTCTTGTCGGCGTCCAGCTGCGGCTCTTGTGGCAGGTAGCCGATTTTCACGCCGGCCAGGTGCTGTACTTCGCCGTCGTATTCTTTGTCGACATTGGCCATGATGCGCAGCACGGTGGATTTACCGGCGCCGTTCAGGCCCAGCAGGCCGATTTTGGCGCCGGGGAAGAAGGACAGGGAAATGTCCTTGATGATCTGGCGCTTGGGGGGGACGATCTTGCTCACGCGGAGCATGGACATCACGTATTGAGCCATGGTTTACCTAGAGTTCTGTAGGGGAAGAGACATTTGCCACGAACCCCACGAAAAGCACGAACCGGGCAGAAAACCTACCTGGTCAGACGGGTGGGGGCGTGGCCAAAACCAACGGGGTGATTCTAACAAAATCCGCTTGCGGCCAACCTTGTTACTGGCGCGCGGTGCGGGTATTGGCCGGCGGTACGGCGGCGGTATCGTTTGTGCGCCACGGGTTGATATCCAGGCCGCCGCGGCGCGTATAGCGCGCGTACACGGTCAGGCGCTGCGGGGCGCAGGCTTTCAGTACGTCAGTAAAGATGCGTTCCACGCACTGTTCGTGGAATTCGTTGTGCTGGCGGAAGCCGATCAGGTAGCGCAGCAGCGCTTCGCGGTCGATGCGCGGGCCGGTGTAGCTGATCTGCACGCTGCCCCAGTCCGGCTGGCCGGTAACCAGGCAGTTGGATTTCAGCAGCTGCGAGCACAGGGTTTCGCTGACCACGTTGGCCGCATCGGCGCGCAGCGCCTGCGGGCAGGGCGCGTAGCTGTCGATGTCGATATCCAGCTCGTCGATGCTCTCGCCAGAGAGCTCGCTGATCTGCTCGTGGCCAAAGTCGGCGGGTGACAGCAGGCTGACCTCCACCTTGCCGCCGGCGGCATTGCTCAAATCCATGGCCAGCTGTGCTTGTACTTGTTCCCAGCTGGCGATGCGCGTCTGGTTGTAGCTGTTCAGGTACAGCTTGAACGATTTGGATTCGATCAGGTTGGGGCTGTCGGCCGGGATACGGAAGGTGGCAATGGCCACCTGCGGCTTGCCGCGCGCGTTCAGCCACGACAGCTCAAAGCCAGTCCACAGGTCTACGCCGGCAAAGGGCAGCGCGTTGGCCGCCACGCCGATTTCATCACGCTTTTGCTGGCGGGCGATGGGGAATAGCAGGCTGTTATCGTACTGGTCCTGGTAGTCCACTTTTTTGCCAAGTGGCGAAAATTCCGGGGTGTAAGTCGGGGTCATGATGGGTCCTCGTGCTGCGGCGTACCCGGTGGGGCCGCCGCCAGCTTTATTGTAGGCAAGCCGGCTAGGCTTGCCGGGGCATCAGGTGGTACGGCGCATGAACTGGCGCGGGCGTATGCCCATGGCCAGCAGGGCGGCAAAATAGGCTACCGCGCCTGCGGTTACCAGCAGGGTCAGCCACATCACGCGCTGCCAGCTGTGGCCGTGCCAGTCGATAGGTAGCACCTGCTGTAGCGCCAGCAGGGTGCCTGCCATCACGGCTACTGCTAGCAGCAGCTTGAGCAGGAAGGCCGGCCAACCCGCGGCGGGCTGATAAATGGCGTGCTTGCGCAGCTGGTAGTACAGCAGGGTGGCATTCAGGCAGGCGCCCAGGCCAATGGAGAGCGACAGCCCGGCGTGTTTGAGCGTGCCGATAAAGGCCAGGTTCATCAGCTGGGTAGCGGCTAGGGTGACCAGGGCAATTTTTACCGGGGTCTTGATGTTCTGGCGCGCGTAAAAGCCCGGTGCCAGCACCTTCACCAGAATCAGCCCCAGCAGGCCTACCGAATAGGCAATCAGCGCCTGCTGCGTCATGGCGGCGTCGTGGGCGCTGAACTTGCCGTACATGAACAGGGTAGCGATCAGTGGCTGTGACAGCACGGCCAGCCCCACGCTGGACGGAATAGCCAGCAGCAGCGACAGGCGCATGCCCCAGTCCAGCAGCTGGCTGAACTCGCCGGCGCTGGCCGCGCCACGTGCAGCGTGCTTGGATAGCGATGGCAGCAGGATGGTGCCCAGCGCCACACCCAGCACGCCGGTGGGGAACTCCATCAAGCGGTCGGCGTAATACATCCACGACACGCTGCCGGATACCAGGAAGGACGCGAAGATGGTGTTTATCACCAGCGAGATCTGCGCAATGGACACCCCGAAAATGGCCGGGCCCATCTGGCGTATCACGCGCCATACCGCTGCATCGCGCAGCCTTAGCCGCGGCATGGGCAGCATGTCCAGTTTTTTCAGGTGCGGCAGCTGGTAGGCCAGCTGCGCGATGCCGCCAAAGAATACCGCCCACGCCAGGGTGAGCACCGGCGGGTTGAAATAGTCTGCCAGCAGCAGCGAAAACAGGATGAACGATACGTTCAGCAGCGTGGGGGTGAATGCCGGCACCGAAAAGCGGTTCCAGGTATTGAGCACGCTGCTGGCCAGCGACGACAGCGAAATGAACAATATATAGGGGAAGGTGATGCGCAGCAGGTCGCTGGTGAGCGCCACTTTGTCCGGGTTGCTGGCAAAACCGGGGGCGGTGAGCCAGATAATCCATGGTGTGGCCAACATGCCCAGCGCGGTAACGGCCATCAGCACCACGGTAAGCGTGCCGGTGATGTGCGACAGGAACACCCGCGTTTCGGCCTCGCCGCGTTGCTCTTTGAACTCGGCCAGCACCGGCACGAAGGCCTGCGAGAACGCGCCCTCGGCAAAGATGCGGCGCAGCAGGTTGGGCAATTTGAAGGCCACGAAGAAGGCGTCGGTAGCGAGCCCCGCACCAAATACGCGGGCAATAATGGCGTCGCGTACAAAGCCCAGAACACGCGAAACCATGGTCATGCTGCTGACTTTTGCCAGCGCGTTAAGTAGGTTCATTCTTGGGTAAAATCAGACAGTAAATTGGAGTATTCAGGCCCACAGTTTACGCGGGGGGGATTGTTGTTGCAAAACCAGATGTTAAGGCTTAGAATCGCCGGTTTCAGATTCCGCTCATCAGGAGAAACACATGGCTAACAGCGCACAAGCTCGCAAGCGTGCACGCCAGGCTCTCAAGCAGCGCGCGCACAACGCCAGCCTGCGTACTGCATTCCGCACTGCAGTTAAGAAAGTTATCAAAGCCGTAGAAGCTGGCGATAAAGCCGCTGCTCAGGTTGTATACCAGGCTTCGACCAAGGTAATCGACCGTCTGGCTGACAAAGGCGTGTTCCACAAGAACAAGGCAGCTCGTCACAAGAGCCGTCTGTCCGCACAGATCAAGGCAATGGCTGCCTAATCTGTTGTAATGGCAAAGAATACGCAAGGGCCCCGCATTCGCGGGGCCTTTTGTGTTTCTGGGCTGGCACTTTGCTACCGCCAGGCGGTCTGCTACTTTTTTAAAGGCGTGCCAATCATATGATGCGAAAACTGCTCCCCCTGTTGCTATCGCCCTTCGCTTGGGCCGATAGCGGTGCTTCTCTGCAGCAGTGTGCAGCGCTGAGCGAGCCCGGCGCACGGCTGGCTTGTTACGACGCGCTGGCCGCTGCGGCCAACCCTGTGCTGCCGGCGTCTGCCCCGGTGCCGACGCCACCACCCGTGGCCGCTGCACCTGCCGAGACGGTGCTGGCCAGCCGCCATAGTACGCTGGCCAGCCAGTGGGACCTGGACGAAGACAACAAGCTGGGCACCTTTGTACTGCGCGCGCACAAGCCGACCTATATGCTGCCAGCCTGGTATCAGGCGTCGCCCAATGCCCGCCCGGGCTCACCCACGCAGGAGCCGGTGACCTTGTTTGGCCAGAAAATGAACAATGTCGAGGTCAAGTACCAGATATCGTTCAAGAGCAAGATGTGGGAAAACGTGCTGGGTACGCCGGCCGACCTGTGGTTTGGCTACACCCAGCAGTCGCACTGGCAGATGTATAACAAAAAGCAGTCGTCGCCGTTTCGCGAAACCGACTACGAGCCGGAGCTGATGCTGACTACCCCCTTGCCCAAGCACTTCAGGCTGGGCTACTGGCAGATGCGTATGGCCGGCGTAGGGATACTGCACCAGTCCAATGGCCAGACCGACCCGCTATCGCGTAGCTGGAACCGCCTGTATGCCATGGCCGGGGCGGAAAACGGCAATTTGTCGCTGACCGGGCGCTGGTGGTATCGCCTGCCGGAGAACAAACAGGATGACGATAACCCCGACCTGGTGCGCTATATGGGGCACGGTGATGTGCAGGCGGTGTACCGCTGGAACCACCACACCGTGGGCGCTACCGCACGCTATAACCCGCAAAGCGGCAAAGGCGCGCTGCAGCTGGACTGGACCTTTCCGGTGGCAGGCCGTTTGCGGGGCTATGTGCAGGCCTTTGATGGCTATGGTGAATCGCTGCTGGATTACAACCACCATTCGCGCGGCGTCGGCTTTGGCCTGATGATGACCGACTGGCTCAGTAACTGAACACTAGCCACAAAAACGACAGCCCCTGCGGCCAACGTGGCCGCAGGGGCTGTGTCGCATGGGCTACCGCAGGCTATAGCTCGATATCGCCACACAGCAGGGCCGCCGCTTCGCGCGCCATTTCGCCTTCTTCATCGGTGGCCATCACGTAGGCGTGCAGGCGGCTGGCCGGGCTGGTAATGCGGTAGGACTGCGCCAGGTTGGCCGCCAGGTCGGCCTCGAACCCCAGCCAGGCCAGCTGTTTCAGAATGCGGCTGCGGATTTCCGGCGAGCGCTCGCCAATGCCGGCGGTAAACACAATGGCGTCCAGCCCCTTCATGGCGGTGGCCAGCGAGGCGACCTCGCGCGCGGCGCGGTAGCAGAACAGCTCCACCGCCTCGCGTGCCTCATCGGTTTTGGCCTGCAGCAGCTCGCGCATATCGCTGGACAGGCCACCGGACACGCCGAACAGGCCGCACTGCTTGTATAGCTCCTGCCGTACTGCCGCAATATCCATGCCTTCGTGTTCCATCCAGTACAGCACCACCTCCGGGTCCAGCGTGCCGGGGCGGGTGGACATCATCAGCCCGTCCAGCGCCGAAAACCCCATGCTGGAGGCCACGCTTTGCCCGGCCTGGATGGCGCAGGCGCTCGCCCCGCTGCCCAGGTGCAGTACCACCACTTTGCCATCGCCCAGACCCAGCTCGGGCAGGCGACGTGCAATGGCGGCGTAGGACAGGCCGTGAAAGCCGTAACGGCGCAGGCCCTGCTCGTGCCAGTGGCGTGCAATACCGAAACGGGTGGCTACCACAGGTTGGCTGCAGTGAAAGGCGGTGTCGAAACAGGCGATCTGGGTCAGGTGCGGGTCGAGCTTGGCAAATGCATGCATCACCGACAGGCTCACCGGCTGGTGTAGCGGGGCCAGCGGGATCAGCGACGACAGGTCGTCTACCACCTCCGGTGTCATCACCACCGGGCTACGGTAATGTTGGCCGCCGTGCACCACGCGATGGGCTACGGCCAGCGGCGTCAGGTCGTGGTCTGCCAGGGTGTTCAGTACCGCGGCCACGTTCTCGTCGCGGTTGCCGCTGCCTAGCGGCTGCTGGTAGCGCTTGCCGCCTTTTTCCAGCTCCAGGCAGGCATGGTCGCGGCCAAAGTGGTCCACCATACCGCGCGCCAGCAGCGTCTTGCCGTCGCTGCTGTAGGCGCGGAACTTCAGCGTGGCCGAGCCCGCGTTAATGGCGATCAGTGCTTTGCCCATGCTTTCCCCTTTTTGTTTTATGGCGTGTTTTTATGGCCTGCTGCACGCTTGTGGGCGGCGTACAGGTTGGCCACGGCGGCCGAGGCCAGGCGCCCGGCGGCATCGTCGGCGCGGCTGGTCAGCACGATGGGGACGCGGGCGCCCATCACGATACCGGCGCTGGCGGCCGCAGCCAGATAGGTCAGCTGCTTGGCCAGCATATTGCCGGATTCCAGGTCTGGCACCAGCAGGATGTCCGGCTCGCCCGCGACATCCGACTCGATACCCTTAGTATCTGCTGCCGCGTGCGAAATGGCATTATCAAATGCCAGCGGGCCGTCCAGGATGGCGCCTTTTATCTGGCCGCGGTCGGCCATCTTGCATAGCGCGGCGGCGTCCAGCGTAGAGCGGATCTTGGGGTTGATGGTTTCCACCGCAGACAAAATCGCCACTTTAGGCCGGGCAATACCCAGGGCGTGGCACAGGTTGATGGCGTTCTGGCAGATGTCGCGTTTGGTGGTGAGGTCTGGCTCGATATTGACGGCGGCGTCGGTAATGAACAGGTAGCGCGGGTAGCTTTCTACTTTCATCACGAAGACATGGCTGATGCGGCGGTCGGTGCGGATGCCTTTGGTGCGGTCCAGTACGGCGCTCATGAATTCGTCGGTGTGCAGGCTGCCTTTCATCAGGCTGTCGGCAAAGCCTTCGCGCACCAGCTCTACCGCACGCTCGGCGGCGGCGTGGCTGTGTTCGGCGTCGATGGTTTCAAAGCGGCCCAGGTCGATGTCCATGCTGCTGGCCAGCTTGGCCAGTTTGCCGCGCGGGGCAATCAGGATGGGGGTGGCAATACCGTGCTCGGCGGCTTCTATGGCGCCCAGCAGGGCTTCAGGGCTGCACGGGTGGGCTACGGCCATGGGGCGGGGGCCGTTGCTCTGGGCTTGTTCGATGATGTCGGTAAAGGCGTGGTCGTCGCGGGTCATGGCTGGGTTCCTTGGGCTATGGGTCGGTGCCGCCATTGCCAACCCCCGGCGCAGCAGGCGGCCTGCCACGCCGGGGCAGGGCTTACGCCATGATGTTGAAGCCGCCGTCCACGTAGGTAACCTCGCCGGTCAGGGCCCGGGCGGCGTCGGATACCAGGAAGGCGGCGGTCTGGCCGATGTCCTCAATGCTTACCAGGCGGTTTTGCGGCGCGCGCTCGATGGCGTCGTCGATCAGCTTGTCGAAGTGGGCAATGCCGCTGGCGGCGCGGGTTTTCAGCGGGCCGGGCGAGATGGTGTGCACGCGGATGCCCTTGCTGCCCAGCTCGTGTGCCATGTAGCGGGTGGTGCTTTCCAGCGCGGCTTTCACCGGACCCATGATGTTGTAGTTTTCTACTACCTTGTCGGCGCCGTAGTAGCTCATGGTCAGCAGTGCGCCACCGTTTACCATCAGCGGCTCGGCCAGGCGCGCCATCTCGATGAACGAGTAGCACGACACGCGCATGGCTTGCAGGAAACCATCCTTGCTGCAGTCAGTCACGCGGCCGTGTAGGTCGTCCATCGGGCAGAAGGCAATGGAATGCACCACGAAGTCCAGGCTGCCCCAGCTGTCGCGGATGGCATCGAATACGGTGTCCAGCTGGCCATCTTCCTGAACGTCCAGCGGCAGGATCAGCGAGGCGCCCAGACCTTCTGCCAGCGGACGCACGAAACGTTCTGCTTTATCGTTCAGGTAGGTAATGGCAATGTCGGCGCCCAGGTCGCGCATGACCTTGGCGCAGCCGTAGGCAATGCTGTGCTCGTTGGCCACGCCAACAATCAGGCCGCGTTTGCCGGCGAGCGGCAGGTGGGATGTAGTCATTACAAACTCCAGTTCGGGTGACGATGGAAGGTGGCCAGCCCCATGCTGCAGTGCGTATGTTGCGCTGCCATGAATCCGATTTTTGTATTGGCGTATCAGTCGGATATAATCACCCGTTTGTGCGGGTTCAGGCTTGCCGTTGTGTGCATCTGGCCCCATTATCATGAGCCTGTTTATTGCGATGCGGTTTGATGCACTGCAATATTTACCTGATTATGTCATCGTAGTTGCGGTTGGAGTGGTAAAACATGCCGATTTATGAATACCGTTGTGAAGCCTGTGGTGCACAAAAGGAACATCTGCAAAAAATGAGCGATGATCCGATTGCCCAATGCCCGGCCTGCGGCAGCAGCCAGTACAGCAAACAGCTGTCTGCAGCGGGGTTCCAGCTCAAAGGCAATGGCTGGTATGTCACCGATTTCAAAAATGGCAGCGGCCCGTCCTGTGGTGGCGGCGGTTGCGGCAGCGGCGGTTGCGCCTGAGGCCCTATGAAACATATCAAGATGACCCTGCGCGGCTACCTGGCTGCCGGCTTGCTGATCTGGCTGCCGGTAGCGATAACGCTATGGGTGCTGAACCTGATCATCGGTACGCTGGATCAGACCATCAACCTGCTGCCACGCATGTGGCGTCCGGAAAGCCTGTTCGGCTTTGATATCCCGGGGCTGGGTGTGGTGCTGGCTTTTGCCATTCTGCTGGGTACCGGTTTCATGGCGGCCAACGTGCTGGGCCAGAAGCTGCTGGACTTGTGGAACCTGATTCTCACCCGTACTCCGGTGGTCAGCACCATCTACAACAGCGTAAAACAAGTGTCAGACACGCTGTTGTCCGACTCTGGCCAGGCGTTTCGCAAGGCGCTGCTGGTACGTTTTCCGCACCAGGACGCCTGGACGGTAGCGTTCCAGACCGGCACCCCGGCCGGCCAGGTCAAACAGCAGCTGGGCGAAGAGGATTTTGTCAGCGTATACGTGCCGACAACCCCGAACCCCACCTCGGGCTACTTCATCATCGTGCACAAGCGCGACACGCGCGAACTCGATATGAGCGTGGATGAAGCCCTGAAATACGTGATTTCCATGGGCGTGGTTGCCCCGCCTGCGCCCGCCGACGTGCGCAAACAGGAAAGCGACGAACGAAATTGACAGGGTTGGCCGCATGCGGCCAACCCGGCTTCGCTCCCTGTCTGGAAATCCATCAACGAATTCAACACAAAGGCATTGCAATGCGTACCGATTATTGCGGACTTATCGACAAGAAATTTCTCGGCCAGACCGTTACCGTAAAAGGCTGGGCCCATCGTCGCCGTGACCACGGCGGTGTGATCTTCATTGACCTGCGCGACCGTGAAGGCCTGGTGCAGGTGGTGATCGATCCGGACACCCCGGAAGCGTTCAAGACCGCCGATAGCGCGCGTAACGAATTTGTGCTGTCCATTACCGGTATCGTGCGCGAGCGCCCGGCTGGCACCGCCAATAGCAAAATGATCTCCGGCGAGATCGAAATCCTGGCCAAGGACATCGAGATCCTGAACACCGCGGCTACCCCGCCGTTCCAGATCGACGACGAAAACCTGTCGGAAAACGTGCGTCTGACCAACCGTGTCATCGACCTGCGTCGCCCGGCCATGCAGAAAAACCTGCGCCTGCGCTACCGCGTGGCCATGGGTGTGCGTAACCACCTGGACAAGCAGGGCTTCATCGACATCGAAACCCCGATGCTGACCCGCTCCACCCCGGAAGGCGCCCGCGACTACCTAGTACCGTCCCGCGTGCATCCGGGCGAATTCTTCGCGCTGCCGCAATCGCCACAGCTGTTCAAACAGCTGCTGATGGTGGCAGGCTTCGACCGCTACTACCAGATCACCAAGTGCTTCCGTGACGAAGACCTGCGTGCCGACCGCCAGCCGGAATTCACCCAGATCGATATCGAGACTTCGTTCCTGAACGAAGACCAGATCATGGACATCACCGAAAACATGGCGCAGGAAATCTTCCGCGATGTGATGAACGTGGAGCTGGGCAAGTTCCCGCGCATGACCTACGGCGACGCCATGTTCTACTACGGCTCCGACAAGCCGGACCTGCGCGTAAGCCTGAAATTCACCGAACTGACCGACGTAATGAAGTCGGAAGAGTTCAAGGTATTCCGTGGCGCGGCCGACATGGCCAATGGCCGTGTCGTCGCCCTGCGCGTACCGAACGGCGCCACCCTGTCGCGTAAAGAGATCGACGACTACACCCAGTTCGTCGGCATCTACGGCGCCAAGGGCCTGGCCTACATCAAGGTCAACGACGTGACTAAGCTGAACGAAGAAGGCCTGCAATCGCCTATCGTGAAGTTCCTGTCCGCTGCCGGCCTGCAAGCCATCATCGAGCGCACCGGTGCCCAGAACGGCGACATCATCTTCTTCGGCGCTGATAAAGCCAAAGTGGTGAACGAAGCCATCGGCGCACTGCGTATCAAGATCGGCCACGAGCGTGGCGAAAAAGACGGCTACTTCGTGCGCGAATGGCGCCCGCTGTGGGTTGTCGATTTCCCGATGTTCGAACACGACGAAGACGCCGACCGCTGGACCGCCTGCCACCACCCGTTCACCAGCCCGAAACCAGGCCACGAAGACCTGATGGACACCGACCCGGGCGCTTGCCTGGCACGTGCCTACGACATGGTGCTGAACGGTTGGGAAATCGGTGGCGGCTCGGTACGTATCCACCGCGCTGAGGTACAGGAAAAAGTGTTCGCCGCGCTGAAGATCAGCCCGGAAGAGCAGCAGAACAAGTTCGGCTTCCTGCTGGACAACCTGAAGTTCGGTGCCCCGCCGCATGGTGGCCTGGCCTTCGGTCTGGACCGTCTGGTAACCCTGATGGCCGGCGCCGAGTCCATCCGCGACGTGATTGCCTTCCCGAAAACCCAGCGTGCGCAGTGTCTGCTGACCAATGCACCGAATGCGGTAGACGAGAAGCAGCTGCGCGAACTGAACCTGCGCCTGCGCCAGAAAGCCGAGCCTGCCGCCTAAGGTTGGCCGCACACTGTCTGCGCACCGCAACGGGCCCCTGGATGGGGCCCGTTTTTTATGCGCCAAGGGCTTGATAAAGGGTCACGCTAGCGTCATTTGACTGCAGTAGCGTAGCGGTGATTGCCATCTGCTATGGCTGGAATTGGCAATTTCAATTTGAGCCTGGCCAAGGCCTGCTTTATAACCGCCGCAGCAGCCGGGCAAACCGGCCTTATCACGATAAATGTTTTCCCAAGGAGATCTTCATGGCCGTACTCGTAGGCAAACAAGCCCCGTTTTTTGCTGGTGAAAAAACCTTCTCCGCCGTACTGGGCGATGGTCAGATCGTAGACAACTACTCCTTCCAGGAAGCTACCGCCGGCAAATACGCCGTGGTGTTCTTCTACCCGCTGGACTTCACCTTCGTGTGCCCGTCCGAGCTGATCGCCTTTGACCACCGTCTGGCCGAATTCAAAGCCCGCAACGTAGAAGTGATTGGCGTGTCCATCGACAGCCAGTTCAGCCACGCTGCATGGCGCAATACCCCGGTAGAAAAAGGCGGTATCGGCCAAGTGGGTTACACCCTGGTTGCCGATATCCAGCACGAACTGTGCAAAGCCTTCGATGTGGAAGCTGACGGCGGCGTGGCCTTCCGTGGCTCCTTCCTGATCGACAAAGCCGGTGTGGTACAGCACCAGGTAGTGAACAACCTGCCGCTGGGCCGCAATGTGGACGAGATGATCCGCATGGTTGACGCCCTGCAGTTCACCGAAGAGCACGGCGAAGTGTGCCCGGCTGGCTGGAACAAAGGCAAAAAAGGCATGACCGCCAGCGCCGAAGGCGTAGCGTCCTACCTGGCTGAAAACGCCAAAGACCTGTAATCCCGCCCCGCCAGCCGTAAGGTTGGCCGCAGGATGCCAAAAGCCCCGCGCAAGCGGGGCTTTTGTTTTGTCGGGTGGGTATCAACGTGCCAGCAAGCGCTGCAGTGGCCGGTGCTGGATCAGTACAGTAAGGATGGCGATGGCGGCACAGGCCCACCACAGCCAGGCGCCACCGTATTGGCCGTAAAACCAGGTGCCTGCGGCGGGTGCGTACAGCGTGCGCCCACCCCAGCCGGCGCTGTAGATGCCCAGGTAGCGGCCGCGCTGGCGGCCTTCCGAGCACTGCATCGCCACGGTGGACCAGGTGGGCGACAGCAACACTTCGCCCAGCGTCAGCACCACCATGGCCAGGATCGGCCACACGATGTGGGTGCCCAGGTTCAGCAACAGGTAGCTGCCGCCCAGCAACAGCACCGCCACATGCGAACAGCGCACAATGCCCCAGCGGCTAATGCGCCGCGCCACCCACACCTGCAGACCCACCACCATCAGGCCGTTGAGGGTGAACAGATAGCCGATCCACTGCGGGCCCAGCTGGTAGTGTTCTCGCAGGTACAAGCCCATGGTGCCATACATCTGGTCGAATACCGCCACGATCAGCAGCAGGCCCAGCATGAAGCGCAAAAAGTCGGCATCGCGCCACGGCGAAGCCTGGCCTTCATCGGCCTGCTGGCTGGCGATATGCAGCGGCGCCGCGCCGCCCGGGCGGCGGTAGGCGGCCCACACCCATAGCCCGGCCAGCAAGCTGGCGCACCCCTGCGCTACGAATACCCACTGGTAGCCGTAGGCCGCCAGCAAGCCGCCGGTAATGCCGGCCAGCGAGGTGCCCAGGTTGAACGACATGCGGTACAGCCCCTGCGCGGTGGGGCGCTGCGCCGGCGAGCACGGCTCCAGCACCAGGCGCATATTGCAGGGGCGGAAGCTGCCGTCGGCCAGCCCGCACACCACCAGCAGCGGCACGTAGACCCATACCGGCAGCGACAGCGCCAGGCTCAGGGTGAGTACGCCGCTGGCCAGCAGCAGCGCGGTGGCCAGATGGCGGCTGTCGAAACGGTCGGTGAGCACGCCGCCCAGGTAGGAGCCGGCAAACATGCCCAGGCCGTAGCAGCTCATCAGCAGGCCGATCTGGGTATAGGGCAGCTGGTAGCGCTCCAGGAAGAACAGCGGCAGGAACAGCTTGGCAATGCCGCCCATGGTGTTGATCAGGGTGGCGGCGATCTGGATGTAGACAGACGCGGGCAAGCCGCGAAAAGGGGAAAGCAGTTTGCGCCCGAGGGTAGGGGCGAGTGCGGCCAACATGACGGTTTCCTTGTGGGAGGGGAGGTGTGCCGGCACGAAAGCCGGGTGGACAGTAGCGCCCACCCCAGCGTAACCGCAATGTCATGAAGCTGGCAAAGCTTGGCCGCAAACGCAGCGTTCCGGCTAGAAAACAGTTGCCCGTGTCAGGATTTGGGCAGTAAAGGCAACAGCGTTGGCAGTACGTTGTCCAGCATCTGGCCCTGGGCGCTGGCGGCCGGGTGGATGCCGTCGGGCTGGAATTTGCCCAGGTCGCGCTCGAAACCTTTTACCAGCAGCGGTACCAGCGCGGTCTTGCGCGCGGCCGCCACGTCGCGGAATACGGTCTGGAACTTGTTGCCGTACTCGGGGCCATAGTTCGGTGGCAGCGCCATGCCCACCAGCAGCACGCGGGTTTTTTGCGCTTGCGCCAGGCGTACCATCTGGTTCAGATTAGTCTGCATCTCGCCTAGCGGCAGGCCGCGCAGGCCGTCGTTACCGCCCAGCTCCAGTACCAGTACGTCCGGTTTGTGTTGCTGCAGCACACCCGGCAGGCGCGATAGCCCGCCAGCGGTGGTTTCACCGCTCAGGCTGGCATTGACAACCTGGTGCTGTGGCCCCAGTTTCTTTTGTAGCAAGCTCACCCAGCCCTGTGCCGGGTTCAGCCCGTAGGCGGCGGAAATACTGTCGCCGAACACCACAATCTTGCCGGCCTGAGCCAGCGGTGCGGCCAACAGGCAGGCCAACAACACATAGCGCTTGATCATCAACATGACATCCTCTTCGGTAAACAGCGCGATTCTGCGCGCCCAGGCAGTGACCCGGCAAGTAAGCTACCACGGCCAGCAGCTGGCCATCCTGCACGATGCCAGCCTGGCGGTGGCCGCCGGCGAGAGTGTCGCCATTGTGGGCGCCAGCGGCAGCGGCAAATCTACCCTGCTGGCGATTCTGGCAGGGCTGGACGCGGCAAGTTCCGGTGAAGTCTGGCTGGCCGGCCAGCCGCTCTCTGCGCTGGACGAAGACGGCCGCGCCCTGCTGCGCCGCGAGCAGGTGGGCTTTGTGTTTCAGAACTTCCAGCTGATGCCGCAGTTCACCGCGCTGGAAAACGTGATGCTGCCGCTAGAGCTGGCTGGCCGTGCCGATGCGCGTAATGCTGCCGCCGCCATGTTGCAGCGCGTGGGCTTGGGCCACCGGCTGGACCACTACCCGCGCCACCTCTCTGGCGGCGAGCAGCAGCGCGTGGCGCTGGCGCGCGCCTTTGTGCTGCGCCCGGCGCTGCTGTTTGCCGACGAGCCCACCGGCAACCTGGACCCGGCCACCGGCCAGCAGATCATCGAGCTGCTATTCGAGCTGAACGCCGAGGCCGGCACCGCGCTGGTGCTGGTAACGCACGACACCACCTTGGCCGCACGCTGCGCCGCCGTGTATCGCCTTACCGCCGGTGTGCTGGCACGGGGTGAGGCATGAGGCGCTTATCGTGGCTGATGGGCTGGCGCCTGCTGCGGCGCGAGCTGAAATCCGGCGAGCTCACCGTGCTGGCGCTGGCGCTGCTGGTGGCGGTAGCGGCCATGAGCAGCGTGGCCTTCTTTGCCGACCGTATCGATAGCGCACTCACCCGGCAGGCCAGCCAGCTGCTGGCGGCCGACCTGGTGGTGAACAGCCGTGCGCCTGCCGAGGCTGCCTGGCAGCAGCGAGCGCAAGCGCAGGGGCTGCGCCAGGTGCCTACGGCTACCTTTCCGTCGATGGTGTTTGCCCGCGAGCAAGCGGTGCTGGCCAACCTGAAAGCGGTAGCCAGCGGCTACCCGCTGCGCGGCGAGGTGCAGATCCGCACCCGTCAGGGCGTGAAGCAGGGCACGTACAGCCCGGCGCCGGGCGAAGTGTGGGCCGACGCGCGCCTGCTGCAAAAGATGGGCCTGCAGCTGGGTGACAGCGTGCGCCTGGGCAGCCGCAACTTTGTGTTGGCCGCCGAAGTGCTGCGCGAGCCGGATGGCGCGGTAGACGTGTTCAACTTTATCCCCCGCGTGCTGCTGAACCATGCCGACCTAGCCGCCACCGGCCTGGTGCAGGACGGCAGCCGCATCCGCTACCGCCTGCTAGTGGCTGGCGATGCGGCACAGGTCAAAAGCTACCGCGACTGGCTGGCGCCGCAGCTGAAGCCCGGCACGCGGCTGGAAGACATCGAAGAAGCCCGCCCCGAAGTGCGCAGCGCGCTGGAGCGGGCGCGGCGCTTTCTCGGCCTGACGGCCATCCTGTCGGTGACGCTGTCGGCAGCGGCGGTGGCGCTGGCGGTGCGCCGCTACCTGTCGCGCCATTGGCAGAGCGTGGCGGTACTGCGCGCGCTGGGGCAAACCGCGCCCGAGGTGGCCACGGTGTGGGGCAGCCTGTTCCTGTGGCTGGGCCTGCTGGCCGGCGTGCTGGGCGCGCTGGCCGGTTACGGCGTGCAGGCGCTGCTGGTGTATCTGGCGCGGCAATGGCTGGGTGACGGCTTGCCGCCACCGGGCTGGCTGGCGTGGCTCACCGGGCCGCTGTCGGCCTTGATCCTGCTGGCCGGCTTTGCTTTGCCACCGCTGCTGGCGCTGCGCCGCGTGCCGGCCATGGCGGTGCTGCGCGCCGATGTGCCGGCCGGCAGCCGCTCGCTGCTGGCGCCGCTATTGGCGCTGGTGGCCTTGCTGGGCCTCACCGCCTGGCAGATTGGCGACGGCCCGCTGGCGCTGTGGCTGTTGTCCGGCCTGGGTGGTTTCCTGGCCGCAGTGGGCTTGCTGGCGTGGGGCATTGTGCTGCTGCTGCACCGCGTGCCGCTATCTGGCGCGGTGGGCTGGCGCCACGGTGCGGCCAACCTGGCGCGGCGGCCGTGGCTGGCGGTGATCCAGATCGCCGCCTTGTCGGTAAGCCTGCTGGCACTGTTGACGCTGACCGTGGTGCGCGACGACCTGATCGGCGCCTGGCAGCGCTCGCTGCCGCCGGACGCACCGGACAGCTTTCTGATCAATCTGCAGCCGCCGCAGCGCGCCGAGCTGACGCAAACCTTTGCCAAGGTTGGCCGCAGCGCGCCCGAGGCCTTGCCCATGACGCGTGCACGGCTCACCGAGATTAACGGCAAGCCGGTCAAAGCCGCCGATTACACCGACGAGCGCGCGCAGCGGCTGGTTACGCACGAATTCAACCTGTCGTGGCGCGATGCGGCCAACCCGCGTAATCAGATCGTGGCCGGGCAGTGGTGGCAGCCTGGCAGCCGCACGCCGCAGTTTTCGCTGGAGGAGGGCCTGGCCAACACCCTGCGCCTGAAGCAGGGCGATACGCTGACCTTCGACATCGCCGGTACCCGCTGGCAGGCGCCGGTCACCAGCCTGCGCAAGGTGGCGTGGGATAGCTTCCAGCCCAATTTCTTCGTGATTGCGCCATCCGGCTGGATGGGTGGCCAGGCCGCCAGCTACATTGCCAGCTACCGCGCACCGGACGCCGGCTTCAATAACCGGCTGGTGGCGGCGCTGCCCAATGTGACGGTGGTGGACATCAGCGCCATCGTGCGCGAGGTACGCGCCGTCATCGACCGCCTGGCGCTGGCCATCGAAGCCATGTTCGCGTTAACGTTGGCCGCAGGGGTACTGGTGCTGTGGGCGGCCATGGCGGCCACCCGCGACGAGCGCCTGTACGACGTGGCGCTGCTGCGTGCGCTGGGCGCCTCGCGCCGCCAGGTACGCAGTGTGCTGCTGGCCGAGCTGGCGTGGCTGGGCGGCGTGGCCGGGTTGATGGCCGGTGGCGGCGCCATGGCGCTGGGCGCGCTGGTGGCGGTACAGCTGTTCAACCTGCCGCTGGCGCTGAACCTGTGGCTGCTACCGCTGGGCATGCTGGCCGGCGGCAGCGTGGTGGCGCTGGCAGCGTGGCCGCTGTTGCGCCGCGTGACGCACACGCCACCCAGCGAAGTGCTGCGCGCAAACTAGGAAAGCGATATGGATGCACTGGTACTGGCGGCCATGGATAAATGGCCGAATGTGCCCGCCGTGTACGGCTGGCTGCGGCTGGATGCCCGCGGGCAATGGTGGCTGCGCGACAGCCTGCTGAAGCAAGCGGCGATGGTGGAGTTTTTCCGCCGCAACTACGCCCGCGACGGCGAGGGCCGCTACTACGTGCAGAACGGGCCGCAGAAGGTGTTCGTGGCGCTGGAGGCGGCACCGTATGTGGCGCGCCGCCACGGCGACGCCTGGGCGCTGATGCCGGACATGGCCGCCGACCGCGCCCGCATGGCGTGGCTGGACGAAGAAGGCCGCCTGTTCGTGGAGCTGGGCGGCGAGCTGGCCATTGTGGATGACCGCGACCTGCTGGCCTTGTGCGAGCTGATCTGCCGCCCGGATGGCCGCCAGCCCGGCGATGCCGACTGGCAAGCCTGGGAGCAGGGTGCGCTGCCGCTACAGCTGATGTTGCCCGAGGGCAGCATACCGTTGCGCCTCAGTGTATTTGCCGAGCTGGAAGCGGCTTACCATCTGGTACGGGTGCCACAGCCCTGATGGCCGCATGGTATGATCTGGCGGTTTTGGCAGATGCCAGCTGATAGCCTGTTTCCTACCGATGATACGACCTGCCCTTAGGCTGTTTTCCCTGTTGGCCGCACTGTGTGCGCTGTGGCTGGCCTGGGTGATTGTGGTGCCCGTCACCCCCGACCGCCAGCCCTACACCGTGACCGTTGGCCTTAACCGCACCATGACCCAGCTGGCGCGCACGCTGGAAGACGACGGCGCGGTGCGTAACCGCTACGTGATGGTGGCGCTGTCGCGCGTGATGGGCGTGGATCGCAAGCTCAAGCCCGGCCTGTACCAGTTTGGCGGTGCCACTGCGATGTGGCAGTACCTGAACCGCTTTGCCGATGGTCACCCGGACCAGTCCAGCGTCACCATTATCGAAGGCTGGCGCTTTGCCCAGTTCCGCAATGCGCTGCGCAAGGAAGACGACCTGCGCCAGGATACGGCCGGCTGGAGCGACAGCCGCCTGCTGGCCGAGCTGGGTGTGGCTGGCGACAGTGCCGAAGGGCTGTTCTTCCCCAGCACCTATTTCTACACGCCCGGCAGCAGCGACCTGGACGTGTACCGCCGTGCCTACCAGAGCATGCAGCAGCAGCTGCAAACGGTGTGGGAAGCCCGTGCGGCCGACCTGCCGTACACCACACCTTACGAGCTGCTGACCATGGCCAGCCTGATCGAAAAAGAAACCGCGCACGAGGCCGACCGCCCCATGGTGGCCAGCGTGTTTGTGAACCGCCTGAAGATCGGCATGCGCCTGCAAACCGACCCATCCGTGATCTACGGCATGGGCGCACGCTACAACGGCAATATCGCCAAGGCCGACCTGCGCCGCGATACGCCGTACAACACCTATACCCGCGCCGGCCTCACGCCGACGCCCATCGCCCTGCCGGGCCGCGCTGCGCTGGACGCCGCGGCCAACCCTGCCCAGAGCCGCGCGCTGTACTTCGTGGCCAAAGGCGATAGCAGCGGTACCTCCCAGTTTTCCGAGACGCTGGACGAGCACAATGCCGCCGTCCGCGACTACATCCTGAAGAAAGGCAAGTAATGTCCAAGGCGCGCTTCATTACGCTGGAAGGCCTGGATGGTGCCGGCAAGAGCACCCATCTGGCCTTTATCCGACGCTACCTGGAACAAGCCGGTATCGATACAGTATTCACCCGCGAGCCAGGTGGCACCCCGCTGGGCGAAAAGCTGCGCGAAATCCTGCTGGATATCGACACCGAAGCCACGCTGGATACCGAAACCCTGCTGATGTTCGCCAGCCGCCAGGAGCTGGTGTCGTCGCTGATCCGCCCCAGCCTGGCCGCCGGCCGCTGGGTAGTGAGCGACCGCTTTACCGACGCCACCTTCGCCTACCAGGGCGGCGGCCGTGGCGTACCGGCCGAGCGCATTGCCATTCTGGAGCAGTGGGTACAGCAAGGCCTGCAGCCCGACCTCACCATCCTGCTGGACGTGCCGCTGGAAGTATCACAAGCGCGGCTGGCGCAAAGCCGCCTGCCGGACCGTTTCGAGCGCGAGCGCGAAGACTTCCACCAGCGTGTGCGCCAGATGTACCTGGCCCGGGCCCAGGCCAACCCGGGCCGCTTTGTGGTGATCGACGCGCGTGGCGACATCGACACCATCCAGCAACAGATTGCCGCTGCGCTGGCACGCCTGCAGGAGGCCTGATGCATTACCCGTGGCAGCACGATGACTGGCAAAGGTTGGCCGCAGAATTCGCCCGCCTGCCCAACGCCTGGCTGTTTACCGGCCCGGCCGGCATCGGCAAGAGCGAGTTTGCCCACCAGGTGGCGCAGGCATTGCTGTGCGAGGCGCCCGGCACTGGCCACCACGCCTGCGGCCAGTGCCAGGCCTGCCACTGGTTTGCCGCGGGCAACCACCCGGATTACCGCCTGCTGGCCCCGGCGCAAGACGAAGACGACGACGACGGCAAAGAAGGCAAGGCTACCAAGCGCAAGCTGCCGGTGATCAAGATCGACGGCGTGCGCGCCGTCATCGAGTTTGCCCACCTCAGCTCGCACCGCGGCGGCCGCCGCGTGGTAGTGGTCGAGCCCGCCGAAAGCCTGAACCCGGCTGCGGCCAATGCCTTGCTGAAAGTGTTGGAAGAGCCGCCGGCCGACGTGGTGTTTTTGCTGGTAAGCGGCGCGCCGCAGCGCCTGCTGCCCACCATCAAGAGCCGCTGCCGCCAGTTTCCGCTTACCGCGCCGCAGCCTGCCGTGGCGCTGGCCTGGCTGCAGCAGCAGGGCGTGGACGGCGCCGAGGCCGAGCTTGCGTTTCACGGTGGCATGCCCATATTCGAACACGACGCCGAGCTGGCCACACTACGCCGCGACTTTGTGCAGGCGCTGACGCAGCCGGCGCTGGCCAGCCTGCTGGCGGCGGTAGAAAAGCTTGACCGCCACAAGCTGCCGCTGGCGCTGCCACTGCAATGGCTGGGCAAATGGCTGCACGATCTGGCCAGTTTGAAACTGGCAGGCAGCCTTCGCTATTATCCAGCCATGCACGACGCGCAGCAGCGCCTTCTGCCACGGCTGGACGTACACAAGCTGATGGCCTGCCAGCGCGAGCTCAATGCGCTGGTGCCTTTTGGCCAGCACACGCTGGTAACGCGGCTGCAGCTGGAAGCCCTGCTGATGCACTATATCAAGGCCTTCAGTAACAAGGCCGCCTGACCCAACCCTCACCGGATACCTGCATATGGATAACGCAGCCAACAAGCAAGACAAGCACGACGCCGGCCGCCCGGGCGTGCTATCGCTGTCCATCAAGGAGCGTAGCGCCCTGTACGCCGCCTATATGCCGTTTTTGCGTAACGGCGGCATCTTTGTGCCCACCGCCCGCGACTACAATCTGGGTGACGAGGTATTCCTGCTGCTGACCCTGCTGGATGACCCGCAAAAGGTGGCAGTGCAGGGCAAGGTGGCGTGGATTACCCCGGCCGGTGCCAACAACAACCGCAACCAGGGCGTGGGCATCGAGTTTGCCAGCGGCGATGCCGGCAAACAGGCGCGCGACCGCATCGAAACCCTGCTCGGCGGCGCGCTGAACTCCACCCGCCCCACCCACACCATGTAACACCGGGCCGCCTGCGCCGCGTTATGCGGCCAACGCAGGCGGCCACAAGATTGGAACACCATGCTGGTTGATTCACACTGTCACATCAATTTCCCCGACCTGGCGGCGCGCATGCCCGAGGTGCTGGCCAATATGGCCGCCCACGGCGTGGGCCACGCCATGGTCATCGGCGTGAGCCGGCCCAAGTACCCCGAGGTGATCGGCCTGGCCGAAGCGCACGCCAACCTGTTTGCCACCGTGGGCATCCACCCGGATGACCCCGATGCCGAAGAATTCAGCGAAGACGAACTGGTGGCCCATGCGGCCCACCCCAAAGTCGTCGGCATCGGCGAAACCGGGCTGGACTACCACTGGTGCGAAGGGGATCTGGCCTGGCAGCACGAACGCTTTGCCACCCACATCCGCGCCGCGCGCCGTGTGAACCTGCCGCTGGTGGTGCACACCCGCAGCTCGGCTGACGATACTGTGCGCATGATGCGCGAACACGGCGCCGATGCCGTGGGCGGCGTGATGCACTGCTTTACCGAAACCTGGGACATCGCCCGTGCCGCGCTGGACTTGGGCTTTTATATTTCGCTGTCCGGCATCGTCACCTTCAAGAACGCCGCCATCGTGAAAGAGGTGGCACAAAAGGTACCGCTGGAGCGCCTGCTGGTAGAAACCGACTCGCCCTACCTGGCGCCGGTGCCGTACCGCGGCAAGACCAACGAGCCGGCCTACGTCAAACACGTGGCCGAGCACATTGCCGAGCTGCGCGGCCTGCGCTTCGAGCAGGTGGCCGAGGCTACCACCGATAATTACTTCCGCCTGTTTGCCAAGGCGCAGCGCACCGGCGCATAAGGGGGCCGCATGACGCAGCTGACGTGGACAGTGCTGGGCTGCGGCTCCAGCGGCGGCGCCCCCGCCATCGGCTGCAGCTGCGCCACGTGTACGTCTACCGACCCGCGCAACACCCGCACCCGCTGCAGCGCCTACGTGCGCATCGGCGACACCGGCGTGCTGATCGACACCGGGCCCGACCTGCGCCAGCAGGCGCTGCGCGAGGGCATTACCCGCGTGGACGCCGTGCTGTACACCCACCCGCACGCCGATCACCTCAACGGCATCGACGACCTGCGCGCCTTCTGCTACGTGAAAAAGGGGCCGATTACGCTGTACGGCAACGACTTCACGCTGGACAACATCAGTCGCCGTTTCGACTATGCGCTGGCGCCGCCGTCGCCGGTGTGGGACAAACCCGTGCTGCGCACCGAGCGCGTCAACGCGCCATTCGAGCTGGCCGGCGTTACCATCACGCCGATCCCGCTGCAGCACGGCCCCAGCTGGCCGTGCCTAGGCTGGCGCATCGGCAACACCGCGTGGCTCACCGACCTGTCGGCCATCCCCGACAGCAGCCTGCCGCTGCTGGCTGGCCTGGATACCCTGTTTCTGGACTGCCTGCGGCCGGAACCCTACCCGTCGCACCTGCACGTGGCCGCCGCGCTTGACTGGGCGCAAAGCTTGGCCGCAAAACAGACCTGGCTTATCCACATGACGCACCAGCTGGAATACCATGCGCTGCAAGCGCAGTGCCCGCCTGGCGTGGCCGTGGCCTGGGACGGCCTGCAGCTAGCCGGCTAGTACCGCCGCCGCGGCCAACCTTAACCCGAACCGAAAGCAAAAATGGAAACCCTGATTACCCTCTTTGTCGCCTTTGTTGGCCTGTTGTTTGCCGGCAGCGTAGCCGTGTTCTACCTGGGCTGCCTGGGCGTGACCATGGCCGCGCTCAACAACGGCCGCATCGTGTGGGGCAGCCTCACCTTTTTCATCCCGCCGCTGTCCTTGCTGTTTGCGCTGAAAAACCGCCAGCTGGTGGGCTGGGCTTACGGTTTTATCATCAAGGGCGGCGCTATGACCGCGCTGCTGCTGGGCCTGGGCTGGGCCAGCCTGCACCTGCTGCCGATGCCGCAGCACAACACCGGCCAGCTGATGGAACGCCTGTTGCCCAAACCGGCCGACCAGGCCAGCGCCCCGGCGCAGGCAGGGCCCGTGCAGCAGTAAGCTTGCTGCTGTTCTCCATATGAAAAAGCCGCCCGTGAAAACGGGCGGCTTTTTCATTGTCTGCTGTGATGGGAGCTATTTAGCCCGGCAAGCCGGTACGGCGTCATCGCCTTGCAGCGCGCGCAGCTGCCGCCAGCTGGCACGCGGGCAGGCTTTCGGTTTCTTGGCTGGCTGGCACCAACTGCGGTAGCTGCCTTCGTTTTGTTCGCTCAGGCATTGCTTGAAGTCGGGTACCGACAGGTATTTCGGTGGTAGCACGGCGTAAACGGGCAGGGCGAGGGCAGCCAGGGTGGCGGCGAGGGCGAGGTGGCGTAGCTGGGACATGGTGGGGCTTTCGGATCGGTAGAGGGCGATGGTAGCAGCCGGCCAGGCTTTGGCGCATTTCGGGCTGTGATTTGGCTAAAATGTGCCTCGGCTTTCAGCTATACATCCACGATTTCCACTCCTGAACGCCGTCCGGTTTATTACGTGGTCAACCCAAGCCGTGAAACTATCCAAAGTAACGTAACGCCGGATTACTCCTGCTTCAGGGTAAGTGACATGCAATCTGTGGGCAACAGGTTTGATAGGTCCACCCTTCCTATTGTTTAGGAATGAATGAAGCAGTTGCGTCGAGTCCCATTCGGAATACTGATTTATCAGGGCCTTGAGGGCCTCTAGTTCTGCGTCTGAAGACATACGATGAGCAGGCACATGCTGATGCAAGACTTCTATCATGAGGCCATCATTGTACTGAATCAGACAAAAGCACTTTTCAGTTGGGTTAAGCGAGTTACATAGATGAAAGTTCTCGTACATCTGATGGCTCTTTCATGGATCAGGTTGATGAGTTACCTGTGCGGTGTTTGAAGTTCGCGCAGTTGTAGGCTGTTGTATGTTGCTACATTTCATTAGACCGCAACACCGCCCGCGCCGCTTCTACCAGTACCTCGCTCAGGCGCGCCAGTCGGGGCGATTGTACCTGCCAGTGGTGCCAGTACAGCGCTACGTCTACCGGCTTGTCGGGCTGCAGCGGTAGCAGGGTGCCGGCCAGGCCGCATGCGGCCAACTGTACGTCGGGCAGCATGCCCCAGCCCAGCCCCAGCTTGACCGCCTGCAGATAGGGGTCGGAGGCGGGCAGGAAGTGGCTGGGGTAGCTATCGTCCGGCAGGCCGAAGTGCTGCAGCAGCCAGTCGGCTTGCAGCCGGTCTTTGTGGTTGTAGATCATCACCGGCGCCCGGCGCAGTGCGTCGCGGCTGACGCCGCCGCCAAACCAGCGGGCGTGGTAGTCGGCACTGGCTAGCGCCTGATAGCGCATCACGCCCAGCGGGCTGGCGCTGCAGCCGCGCATGGCTTGCGGCTCGGTGGAGATGCAGCCCAGCGCCATGCCGGCTTGCAGCAGGGTGTAGGTGTGGTCCTGGTCGTCGACGATCACGTCCAGCAGCACGCGCTCGCGGATCAGGAACGGCGTCAGCGCCGGTAGGAACCAGCTGGCCACGCTGTCGGCGTTTACCGCCAGCGACACGCTGAGCATGGCGCTGTCGTCGCCGGCAAAGGTGGCGGCCAGGTCGGCTTCCAGCAGCGCGGCGCGTTGCAAGTGCTGGCGCAGCAGCTGGCCTTCGCGGGTGGCACGGCAGGGGCGGCTGCGGACCAGCAGCGGCTTGCCCAGCACTTCTTCTAGCGCGCGGATGCGCTGCGAGATGGCCGATGGCGTCAGGTGCAGGTCTTGTGCGGCTTGCTCGAAGCTGCCGCTGTCCAGCGCGGCCAGAAAAGCTTCGCAGTGTTTGGGGTCGAGTTTCATCGCGGGCCTGGTGGTGTAAGTGAAGCCAGATTAATGATAGCCAAGATAATTTAATCTTGCTGTTCTGGCGCGCGGGGCTGCCCGATACTGGCGGCCAACCTGACACCACGGAGAGCACCATGCTGACAGCCAGCTACTTCAAGGGCCTGGGCCTGGGCGCCAGCCTGATCATGGCCATCGGTTCGCAAAACGCGCACGTACTGAAAATGGGTCTGTTGCGCCAGCACATCGGCCCCACGGTGCTGGTGTGCATGCTGTGCGATGCGGTGCTGATTGTGGCCGGTGTGGCCGGCATGGGCAGCCTGATCCAGCACAGCCCGCTGCTGCTGGAGGCGGCGCGCTGGGGCGGGGCGGCGTTCCTGTTCTGGTACGGGCTGCGGGCGTGGCGCGCGGTGCTGGCCAACGACAGCCTGCAGATTGCCGCCGGCGCCAATGCGGTATCGCTGAAAGTGGCACTGATGACGGTACTGGCGCTGACGCTGCTGAACCCGCACGTGTACCTGGATACCGTGGTGCTGCTGGGCAGTATCGGCGGGCAGGAGGCGGGCGACGGCAAGCTGTGGTTCGCGCTGGGGGCGTGCACGGCGTCGGTGCTGTGGTTTACCGCGCTGGGTTACGGCGCCCGGCTGCTGGCGCCGTTGTTTGCGCGGCCGCTGTCGTGGCGGGTGCTGGATGGCGTGGTGGGCACGGTGATGTGGACGCTGGCCGGCGCGCTGGCGCTGTCGTGAACTAGGGCCTGTTAACGCTATTTTTGATGCGGCGGCGCTTGTCAGGCGGTGGTAATGCGCGAAAAACCGGGCGCAGCAGGGCGATCCCTGCCAGCACGGTTTAACAAAGCAGTGCCCCGCATGGCGCGCGCCCCGAAGGGCAGGCCCGATAAGCTTCCCACTGCGGCGTTGTCAGGCTTGCGCTGGGAACCACCCAGCGCATCGCCCTCCGCCTGGCATTGGAAAACTTCTCGAGCCTGCGCTGCAGCAATAAATAGTGTTAACAGGCCGCTGGTAGCGGGCATGAAAAAAGGCGGCACCGTGTGGGTGTCGCCTTTTTTGTTTTGGTGCGGTGGTATGCCACCGCACCGTGGAAAAACCGGAGCCGTCGTCGTTCATGCGCGCTCCTCCGCCGTGCCGACCAAGCGCAGCCGTTCTTCGCGTTCGCTTTCGATGAAGTGGGCGATCATGGTGCGGTAGATCTTGGCGGTAAGGGCGGCGTCGGCGCCCAGCTCGCCGGCCAGGCGGGTGACGCGGCGCATCACCTGGTCCACGCGCTTGCCGTCTTCTACTTCGGCGTCGCTGTGTTTGAAGGCGGCGGCTTGCTGCACGTACAGGCCGCGGTGGGCGATCATGCTGACGATGGCGCGATCCAGGCTATCGATCTGGGTACGTACTTCTTCCAGGTTGCGGCATTGGTAAACCCATTCCATTTTCTGCTCCTTGATGCAGTGATGTGGTGGTGGCTGCGGCCAACCCTGTGGTTGGCCGCATGGGTGGCTCAGTAGTAGTTCAAGCCCATGGCTGCCTTGACCTCGGCCAGTGTTTGCGCGGCGACGGCGCGGGCTTTCAGCGTGCCTTCTTTCAGCATGGCCAGCACGGCGCCGGGGTCTTGTGCGTATTCTTGGCGGCGGGCGCGGATGGGGGCCAGCAGCGCTTGCAGGATGTCTTCCAGCTCGCGCTTGATCACGGCGTCGCCCAGGCCGCCGCGCTGGTAATGCGCTTTCAGCTCGGCCACACGGTTGGCGTCGGGGTGGAATACGTCCAGGTAGGTGAACACCACATTGCCGTCTACCTGGCCGGGGTCGGTGACGCGCAGGTGGTTGGGGTCGGTGTACATCATTTTTACCGCCTGGCTGATGTCGTCGGCGCTGGCGCCCAGCGTGAGCGCATTGCCCAGCGATTTGGACATCTTGGCCTTGCCATCCACGCCCGGCAGGCGGGCGCCGGCGTCCGGTACCACGGCGCGAGCTTCTACCAACACCGGCTCGGCCACGCTGCCATTGAAGCGGCGCACGATCTCGTTGGTCTGCTCGATCATCGGGATCTGGTCGGCGCCCACCGGCACGATGGTGGCCTTGAAGGCGGTGATGTCGGCGGCCTGGGCGGCTGGGTAGGTGAGGAAGCCGGCCGGGATGTCGCGCTCGTAACCGCGCAGCTTGATCTCGTCCTTGATGGTGGGGTTGCGTTCCAGCCGCGACACGGTGACCAGGTTCAGGTAGTACGACGCCAGCTCGGTCAGCTCCGGCACCAGGCTCTGGATGAAGATGGTGCTCTTGGCCGGGTCGATGCCCACAGCCAGGTAGTCCAGCGCCACTTCCAGTACGTTTTCACGCACCTTCAGGTAGTTGCCCATGTTGTCGGTCAGCGCCTGGGCGTCGGCCAGCAGCAGGAACTGCGGGCAGCGATCCTGCAGGATGACGCGGTTGCGCAGCGAGCCCACGTAGTGACCAAGGTGCAGCGGGCCGGTGGTGCGGTCACCGGTAAGAATGATGTCTTGCGGGGAAACTGTGTCCAGTAAGCTCATGCCGATCTCCGTGATATCGGGGAGGCTGAGTGGGCGCTGGGGAGGGTGCTGCTTGGTGTGAAAAACCCGGGCGCCTTGTCAGCTGCTCCCGGGTTTGCTTTACGTACGCAACCGCGGTGCCGCCGTTAGAGGCGCCACCAGGAAAAAAACACGAATGCGGATGCGGGTTTGGTATTCATGGGGTTTATAAAAACACGGCAGTCAGCTCGGCGTCAAGCGCCGTTGTGTTGCTGTGTTGCGGGGCAGCATCGATAAACAAAACGCCGCGACAGGCGCGGCGTTGAGTGGGGGGGGCGCTGCTTAGCTTGCAGGTGGCAAGGTGTCGGCAAAGCTTGGCAGCACCGCCAGCTTGTCGGCCAGGCGTTCCAGATTGGGGTAGCTGTCGCGCCATGCCAGCTGCGGAAAGCGGAAGTCCAGATAGCCCAGCATGCAGCCGGTGGCGATATCGGCCAGGCTGTAGCCTTCGCCATTGCACCAGTTGCGCTCGCCCAGCATGGCCGACAGCGCAGCCAGGCCACGGGTGACTTTGCCGTGCTGGCGATCTACCCATTCCTGGCTTTGCTGGGCAGCCGGGCGGCGGCTTTCCATCACGATATTGGCGGCGGCGTCGCAAATGCCGTCGGCCAGCGCTTCGAAACGCCGTGTTTCGATGAGCTGGCGCTTGTCTTGCGGTAGCAGGCGCGACACCGGCGAGATGGTGTCCAGGTATTCCACAATCACGCGCGAATCGTACAGGCTGCTGCCATCGTCCATCAGCAACACGGGTACTTTGCCCAGCGGGTTGAAGTCGGCCACGGTGGACGTGCTTTCCCAGGGAATATCCAGCTGTAGCGGACAGTCGATCTTTTTCTCTGCCAGGACGATGCGCACCTTACGGGCGTAGGGGCTGGTTAGCGAGGCGATCAGTTTCATGGGTAGCCATCAAAAGGGTGAGTGGAATGAGTGCGTTATAGCGCATAGCCTAGGCAGCAACATAGCACAAAATTTATGCATACTGTGTAAAGTGTTATCGAATTTCCACTTTGCCATTAATGTTCAGTTGAATCATGCTCTGGCCCGGCTGAAAGTTTACCGGTGCAATATCGGCGGCAGGTGCCGCGGCCATTTCGGCTTTGGCGCGCATCATCACCGGGTAGTGCGGCTGCGCACTGCCGATACTCAGCTCGGTTACCTGCTGCTGGTGTTTGCCCAGCGCTTTGCCGGCGGCGGTGGCTTGCGCTTGCAGGGCGGCAATGGCTTGCGGGATCAGCTGGGCTTCGGCCTGGCTGCGGCTACGGTCGGAGACGCCAAACTGTACGCCTTCCAGTGCCATGTATTTTTGCAGGCGGGCAATCAGCTCGGCGGTGTCGGCAAACTCGCTGCTGCGCAGTTTTACCTCGGCCCGCGCTTGCCAGCCGATGATCTTGCCGTTCTTGTCGTAGTCTGGCCAGGTGTTGTAGCTGCCACTGCTGAAGGTGACCTTGCGGTAGGCTTCTGCGTCCTGGCGCGCGCGGTTCAGCGCCTTGTTGATGCGGTCGGCCAGCGTGTTTGCCTGCGGCTGCCGGTCTTGTACGTACAGGCTGGCATTGATTTCGTCGTTGGCCAGCTCCTGGCTGGCGTTGGCGGACAGGTTCAGCACAGTGACGCCAGCATCGGCGGCCATGGCGGCAGCGGGCAGGGTGCACAACAGGGTCAGGGCGGGAAGAGTCAGGCGCATGGTGAGTTTCCTTGTCAAAAAACATCAGACTGTGTGGCACGCGGCCGGTTCTCTACCCTAACGCATTCTGCTATCTGCCGTGCATAAAATTGCAAATAATCGTGTTATTTCATGTGCTTGCTGTTACACCAGACAGACGCGGTGTCGGGTCTGTCTGGTGCGGGTGGCGATCAGCCCAGTAGCAGCGCGTCGTCGTCGATGGCTTCGCCGCGGGTCTTCTCGAACATGGCCAGCAGGTCGGTGACCTGCATGCGGCTGCGCTCCTCGCCTGCTACATCCAGTACCACGCGGCCCTGGTGCAGCATCACGGTGCGGTGGCCGTGGTCCAGCGCCTGGCGCATGGAGTGCGTCACCATCAGCGCGGTGAGCTGGTTCTCGTGCACGATGCGGTCGGTCAGCTCCAGCACGAAGGCGGCGGTTTTCGGGTCCAGCGCCGCGGTGTGTTCGTCCAGCAGCAGGATGCGCGACGGTTGCAGGCTGGCCATCAGCAGGCTTACCGCCTGACGTTGGCCGCCGGACAGCAGGCCCATGCGGTCTGGCAGGCGGTTTTCCAGCCCCAGCTTCAACGTGGCCAGCTTGTCGCGGAACAGCTCGCGCAGGCCACGGTTCAGCGCCGGGCCAAAGCCGCGCTTGCGGCCGCGGTAGTAGGCCAGCGCCATGTTCTCTTCGATGCTGAGGTTTTCGCAGGTGCCGGCCATCGGGTCCTGGAACACGCGCGCCACCAGAGCGGCACGCTGCCAGCCCGGCGTGCGGGTGACGTCCTTGCCGTCGATGTGCAGGCTGCCGCTATCCACGATCACGTCGCCGGCCAGCGCGTTCAGGAAGGTGGATTTGCCGGCGCCGTTGCTGCCGATCACGGTAACGAACTGGCCGCTGTCGATTTGCAGCGACAGGCCGCGCAGCACCGGGTTTTCGATCGGCGTGCCGGGGTTGAAGGTCTTGAACAGCTTATCGGCGCGCAGCATCAGCGGGCTCCTCCGGGTTTGCGGGCCAGCTTGGCCTTTAGCTTGGGCAGCACCAGGGCAAAGCCCACCAGCAGTGCAGTGATCAGGTTGAGGTCTTGCGCCTGCAGGCCGATGAAGTCGGCGTTCAGCGCCAGCGCGATCAGCAGGCGGTACAGCAAGGCGCCCAGTACCGTGGCCAGCGTAATCACCCACAGCGTGCGCGACGGCAGCAGGGTTTCGCCGATGATGACCGCAGCAAGGCCCACCACAATGGTGCCCACGCCCATCGATACATCCGCGCCGCCCTGGGTTTGCACGTACAGCGCACCGGCTGTGGCGATCAGCGCGTTGGACAGCGCCATGCCGGCCAGCACCATGCGTTCGGTCGCAATGCCTTGCGCGCGCGCCATGCGGGCGTTGGCACCGGTGGCGCGCATGGCCAGGCCGGCTTGCGAGGCAAAGAACACGTCCAGCCCCAGCTTGGCTACCACGATCAGTGCGGCCAACATGGCCGGCTGCACTTGCCAGGCGATGTCGAAGTTGTCGCCGATCAGCGGGCTGAAGATGGTGGGGCTGCCGATCAGCGGCATATTGGGCGCGCCCATGATGCGCAGGTTGATCGAATACAGCGCGATCATCACCAGAATGGACGCCAGCAGCTGCAGGATGCCCAGGCGCACATTAAGCCAGGCGGTCAGCCAGCCGGAGGCGGCGCCGGCCAGTGCGGCCACGCCGCAGGCCAGCCACGGGTCGTGCCCGCCGGCAATCAGCGTGGCGGCCACGGCGCCGCCCAGCGGGAAGCTACCGTCGGCGGTGAGGTCGGGGAAGTCGAGGATGCGGAAGGAAATCAGCACACCCAGCGCCACCAGGGCGAAGATCAGGCCGATTTCCATGGCACCCATCAGGGCGATCAGGGTCATGATGCGGGTCTTTCAATGGCAACGCGCAGCTCGTGGCTGCGCGGTGGGGTGACAGGTTGGCCGCAAGGTGTGTGGCCAACCTGCGGCTTTACTTCACGGTGTCGCTGGCTTCTTTCAGCAGCGCCGGGCTCAGGGTGACACCCTGCTTCTGGGCGGCAGCCGGGTTCAGCGTCAGCGACAGCTTGTCGCCCACCTGCGGGGCGATGGCGCCGGCTTTCTCGCCTTTAAGGATGCGCACCACCAGCTTGCCGGTCTGGCGGCCGATGTCGTAGTAGTTCTGGCCCAGGGCGGCGATGGCGCCACGCTTCACCGAGTCGGTATCAGACGCCACCAGCGGCAGCTTGCCTTGCTGGGCGACGGCGGCCAGCGATTCGTAAGTGGACACCACGTTGTTGTCGGTGCTGGTGTACAGCACGTCCACTTTGCCGATCAGGTTCTTGGCGGCCGGTGCCACGTCCACGGTGCGTGGCGCCGGGGCTTCTACCAGGCTCATGCCACGTTTGGCCAGCTCGGCTTTCAGCTCTTTGGCTACCACCACCGAGTTCACTTCACCCGGGCTGTACACCATGCCCACGCGCTTGGCGCCCGGCTTGATTTTGGCGATCAGGTCCAGCTGCGGGGCCAGTGCCAGCTTGTCAGATACGCCGGTCACGTTGGTCTTGGACGGCTGCCAGCTCGGTACCAGCTTGGCGGCTACCGGGTCGGTTACGGCGGTAAATACCACCGGAATACTGCGGGTGGCGGCCACAGCAGCCTGGGCGCTAGGGGTGGCGATGGCCACGATCACGTCCGGCGCGTCTCCGACAAATTTCTTGGCAATCTGCGCGGCAGTGGCCGGGTTGCCCTGTGCGCTCTGGTACTGGTACTTGATCTGCTTGCCTGGCTCGAAACCGGCGGCTTTCAGTTCGTCCTCGATGCCTTTGCGTGCGGCGTCCAGTGCCGGGTGGTCCACGATGGCGGTAACGGCGACCGATTTTTGTTCGGCGGCGTGGGCAAACAGGGGCAGGCTGGCAGCCAGTGCTGCAGCCAGGAGGGTACGGCGGGCAATCGTGCTCATCTTGCTAGCTCCGGGGCGTGACAGGTTGTTGTGCAATGCGATATTTGCGCAATGATATGTCAAAGCTTCAGGGCTTTCAGATTGTGCAAAGCAATAATATTTCAAATATTGTATTCAGAAGATGAAATGTGCCAATTTGGTGCGGCTGTAAAAAGAATGCGGCCAACAAGGTTGGCCGCAGGGGGTGAATGCTGGCGAATTGTGTAGTGCCCTTATTTCATGGCAGGCCTAGTCCAGGTACTCGGCCCCGGGCAGGGTAAAGAAATCGATAAATTCTTCGCTGCTCACCAGCAGGTCGAACAGCAGCGCAGCATCATCAAAGTGCCGGCTCCAGCGGCTGCCGTACTCGGCGTGCAGGCGGTTGATTTCGTCTGCTGCCATGCTGCGCACCAAGGCCAGGCTGATCTTGCGGCCATCGTCCAGATAGCCCTTGGGGCTGTGTACCCACTGCCATAGCTGTGCACGGGCAATTTCGGCGGTGGAGGCTTCTTCCAGCTGCTGGTGAATCAGTACGCAGCCGCGCCCGCTCATCCAGGCGCCCAGGTACTGTATGCCCACGCTGATATTGTTGCGGATGCCTTGCTCGGTAATCGGCGCTTCGGGCTGGAAGTTCAGCAGGTCAGCCGCGCTGATGTGCACGTCGTCGCGCTGCCGTTCCAGCTGGTTGGCCGCATCGCCCAGCACGCTGCGGTAGGCGTCCAGCGCCAGCGGTACCAGTGCGGGGTGGGCTACCCAGCTGCCATCGTAGCCGTCGCGCGCTTCGCGCTGCTTTTCCTGATAGATCGCCGCCATAGCCAGGTCGTTGGCCGCCGGGTCGTGCTTGTTGGGTGCCAGTGACGACATGCCGCCTATGGCCGGTGCGCCGCGTTGGTGGCAGGTTTTCAGCAATAGCAGGGCGTAGGAGCGCATGAATGGCACGGTCATGCTGATGCGTTCGCGGTCTGCCAGGCAGAAATGTTTGGCCTGGCAAAATGCGCGGATGCAGCTGAACAGGTAGTCCCAGCGCCCGGCGTTCAGGCCTGCACTGTGCTCGCGCAGGGCGTACAGGATTTCGTGCATCTCGAACGCCGCCAGGATGTGTTCGATCATCACGGTGGCGCGTATGGTACCGGTGGGCAGGTTTTGCGCAGCCTGAGCCGCCACAAACACGTCATTCCATAGCACGGCTTCGTGGTGGTTTTCCAGCTTGGGCAGGTAGTAGTAGATACCTTTTCCGGCGGCGTGCAGGGTGCTGGCGTGGTGAAAGAAACTCAGGCCAAAGTCGAACAGGGCGGCACTGACGGGCTGGCCATCCACCCGCAGGTGCTTTTCGGCCAGGTGCCAGCCGCGTGGGCGCACCATCAGTGTGGCGTGGGCGGGGTGCAGCTGGTAGTGCTTGCCTTCCGGGCTGTGGTAGCTCAGGGCGCCGCGCCAGGCGTCGCTCACGTTCTGGTGCCCGCTCACGATATTGTCCCAGCCGGGGCTGGTGGCGTCTTCGAAATCCGCCATGAAACAGCTGGCGCCGGCATTCATGGCATTGATCATGGCGCGGCGCTCTACCGGGCCGGTGATTTCTACCCGGCGGTCTTGCAGCTCGGCGGGGAGCGGGGCAATTTGCCAGTCGCCCTCGCGGATGGCGCGTGTATCGGGCAGAAAGTCGGGCAGGTGGCCGGCGTCAAGCAAAGCCTGGCGCTGCTGGCGATCACGCAAGAGGCTGCGCCTCCGGGTATCGAACTGCCGGTGCAGGCTGGCTATAAAGCCCAGCGCAGTGGTGCTGAACAGCGCTTCATGAGCCGGTTTGACCGGGGCCAGTATCTCTACGCCTTGCGGCAGTTGCAACGCCATGCACTCTCTCCGTATTGATATTGTCATGGCCGCTTGGTATGCGGGCTCTGCATTTTTTCGCCAGTGTACCGCCAAGTTATGTCAGGAAACAGGCGCAAAAACCCATAACATTTTTTACTTTAATAGTGATAAATGGCTCACGTTAGCGTGCTGCTGCCAAGTGTTTTTCTACCATTTTTATTGTATTGTCCTGATTTGTAACGGGGCTTGCCAGCATACTGGCCTACTTATTGAAACAAAATAGCCAAGCCTGTCCAAAGAGACAGGGTTGTGCTGCATTCATGCTGTTTCAGGGTGAAATCCTGCCTGCCTTGCCGATGGCTTGGCATGGATGTTGTTTCTTGCTGTGCATTGGAGTCTGTATCCAATATGGCGTACTCCCCAGCCCGCTTGAAGGCGCTGTAAGCCCTGCGGCATAGTCCCGCCCTTGCGCGCTGGCCTGAACGCAGGCGGGTGCCATGTTCACTACAACAACACTGACAAAGCCGGCGGTTTGCGCGCCCCACGAGGGCGCGTTTTCATTGGGCCGGGCAGGGACAAGAGAATGAGTTTGTTACGCAAGAAAGACGTCCATCAGATGATGGCCGCAGCGCAAGGCGCGGGGGCGCTGCGCAAGGAGCTGTCCGCTTTCGACCTGACCATGCTGGGTATTGGCGCCATCATTGGCACGGGTATTTTCGTGCTGACCGGCACCGGTGCGACAGTAGCCGGCCCCGGGCTGGTGCTGTCTTTCATCATTGGTGCCATCGCCTGCGGCTTTGCCGCGCTGTGCTACGCCGAGTTTGCCGCCATGCTGCCGGTGTCGGGCTCTACCTATACCTATGCTTACGCCACGCTGGGCGAGCTGGTAGCGTGGATTATCGGCTGGGATTTGATGCTGGAGTACCTGCTGGCGTCCTCGGCGGTATCGGTAGGCTGGTCTGGCTATTTCCAGAGCCTGCTGGCCGGTTTTGGTGTGCATCTGCCCGATGCGCTGACTGCAGCAGCGGGCGCGCGCCCGGGTGTGGACACCGTATTTAACCTGCCGGCTTTTGTGATTGCCATGCTGGTGACGGCGCTGTTGGCGTTTGGCATCAAGGAATCCAAACGCGTGAACAACGTGGTGGTGCTGATCAAGGTGGCGGTAGTACTAGTGTTTATCGGTGTGGCGGTGTGGCACGTGAAACCGGCCAACTGGAGCCCGGCGCTACCCTACGGCATGGATGGCGTGTTTCATGGCGCGGCGATCGTGTTTTTCAGCTTTCTGGGTTTTGATGCGGTGACCTGCGCTGCCGAAGAAGTCAAGAACCCGGACAAGGATATCCCGCGTGGCGTGCTGTGGTCGCTGGGTATCTGCTCGCTGTTGTACGTGGTGGTATCGGCCATCATGACCGGTATCGTGCCGTACATGCAGTTCAAGGGTATCGACCACCCGGTGTCGCTGGCGCTGCAAGTGGCCAAGCTGGACTGGTTTGCCGGCTTTGTCGACCTGGGCGCCATCCTGGGCATGCTGACCGTGATTCTGGTGATGACCTACGGCCAGACCCGCATCCTGTTTGCCATGTCTCGCGACGGCCTGCTGCCGAAAATCTTCAGCGATGTGCATCCAAAATACGGCACCCCTTACAAGGCGACCTGGCTGATTGGTACCGTTATCGCGCTGATCGCTGGCTTTGTGCCGCTGGGTACGCTGGCCGAGCTGGTGAATATCGGCACGCTGGCGGCGTTCTCGCTGATTGCTGCGGCCATTATCGTGCTGCGCAAGCGTGAGCCGAACCTGCCGCGCAAATTTCATTGCCCTGGCGTGCCTTACGTGCCGGCGCTGGCTATCGTGTTCTGCGTCTTCCTGATGAGCCAGCTGTCCTGGCTGACCTGGGTATGCTTTGCGGTGTGGCTGCTGATTGGCCTGGTGGTGTACTTTGGCTACTCGCGCCAGCGTTCGCTGTTGCACAAAGCCTGATGCTGACGGCAAGACAGTAAGCTGACCCACGCAAACCCCCCCGTCCACGTACGGGGGGGTTGTTTGTTTTGGCCTTGCGCTGGCTTGCTATTGCCAATGGCGATAGTTGGCCGCAGGGCAGAAAAGAAAAACCCCCGTCACAGGACGGGGGTTTTTGACGCAGACGGCGGGGTCGAGTCGCCGTTTGATGTCGTAAAGCTTAGTGGAACTGCTCTTCTTCGGTAGAGCCGGTCAGCGCGGTAACCGAAGACTTGCCACCCTGGATCACGGTGGTGATGTCATCGAAGTAGCCGGTGCCCACTTCCTGCTGGTGTGATACGAAGGTGTAGCCACGGTCGCGTGCAGCGAATTCTGGCTCCTGTACCTTCTCCACGTAGGCGGACATGCCGCGTGCCACGTAGTCTTGTGCCAGGTCGAACATGTTGTACCACATGTTGTGGATACCAGCCAGGGTGATGAACTGGTACTTGTAGCCCATGGCGCCCAGCTCGCGCTGGAACTTGGCGATGGTGGCATCGTCCAGGTTTTTCTTCCAGTTGAAGGAAGGCGAGCAGTTGTAGGCCAGCATTTTGCCCGGGTGTTTGGCGTGCACGGCTTCGGCGAAGCGGCGGGCGAATTCCAGATCCGGGGTGCCGGTTTCGCACCATACCAGGTCAGCGTATTCGGCGTAGGCTACGGCGCGGCTGATGGCTTGCTCCAGACCTTTCTTGGTCTTGTAGAAGCCTTCGGCAGTGCGTTCGCCGGTCAGGAATGGCTTGTCGTTTTCGTCGTAGTCGCTGGTCAGCAGGTCGGCAGCTTCAGCGTCGGTACGGGCGATCACCAGGGTAGGCACACCGTAGACGTCGGCAGCCATACGGGCGGCGATCAGTTTCTGTACGGCTTCCTGGGTCGGCACCAGTACCTTGCCGCCCATGTGGCCGCATTTTTTCACGGAAGCCAGCTGGTCTTCAAAGTGCACGCCGGAAGCGCCAGCACGGATCATGGCTTTCATCAGTTCGTAGGCGTTCAGGACGCCACCGAAACCGGCTTCGGCATCGGCTACGATCGGGGCGTAGTAGTCTACGAAACCGGCATCGCCTTTTTCCAGGCCTTTGGAATGCTGGATTTCGTCAGCGCGGGTGAAGGCGTTGTTGATGCGCTCTACCACTTTCGGTACCGAGTCAACCGGATACAGCGACTGGTCCGGGTACATGGCGGCGTATTCGTTGTTGTCGGCGGCGACTTGCCAGCCGGACAGGTAGATGGCCTTGATGCCAGCTTTGACTTGTTGCATGGCCTGGCCGCCGGTGAGCGCGCCCAGACAGTTGATGTACGGCTCGTTGTTCACCAGATTCCACAGCTTCTCGGCGCCGGCACGGGCAATGGTGTGCTCCACTTGCAGCGAGCCGCGCAGACGCTCTACATCAGCAGCGGTGTAACCGCGTTTGATGCCTTTCCAGCGCGGATTGGTATCCCAGTCGTGTTGAATGGCGGCGATGCGTTGTTCGCGAGTAGTCATGGTAAACCCTTCACTTTGATAGTTTCGTTTTGCCGGTAAACCGGCACTCCCAGTTTCTGTTGATGCGGGCCGGTGTTCCGGCCTTTCTGCGTCTTGTCGCCACCTGCGTTTGGGGGTGGCGTTGGCTGCCGGAAACCGCCCCGGATAAGGGGCTGGCGGGCCGTGCCGTAGCGCTGTTGTGGAAACATTTAAGCATAAAAAAAACGGAAAGTGTGCAGTGCAGCAAAAAAAAATCCTTTGTTTTCAATTGGTAACAAACGTGCACACAAACGAACCGATTCGAACGCTTGTTTTGGTGCGCTTGCGAAAAGAATGGCAAACAAGCGCACATATAAAAGCCTGTTTCCGGGGGCTTGAAATTCCATACGATGCCCCTATCTGGAAAAGGTCTTTTTGACTTCAGCCAAATGGAAGCGTCATGCAGGAAAATCAGAATAGCCAAGCAGAAGAAGTGCTTGATCAGGGTCAGACCCCGAATGAAAACGCGGCGGATACCGCAGAAACCCGCGTCGCTGCACTGGAAGCCGAAGTTGCAGAACTGAAAGAGCAGTATCTGCGTGCACGGGCCGAAACCGAAAACGTTCGCCGCCGTGCTGCGGATGATGTCGTGAACGCCCAGAAGTTTGCCGCGCAGAAGTTCGCCTCCGAACTGTTGGCGGTAAAAGACAGCCTGGAAATGGCACTTTTGGATCAGTCCGGCCAGTTTGAAACACTCAAGTTTGGCGTAGACCTGACCCTGAAGCAGCTGAGCGCCGCTTTCGAAAAAGGCCAGATCACCGAGATCAGCCCGCTGGGTGAGAAGCTGGACCCGCACAAACACCAGGCCATCAGCACCGAAGAATCGGAAGCCGAGGCCAATACCGTGGTGCGTGTCATGCAAAAAGGCTACCTGATTGCCGACCGCGTACTGCGCCCGGCCATGGTGGTAGTGGCCAAGCCCAAAGCCTGAAGGCCAGCGTGGTTTGAGTCCCTCTTGAAATTGTGGCGATAGCCAATATCTGACAGAACAACAGGCCGCTGCGGCCAACACTGCGGCGGTTTAAGAGACAAAGTTTGACGAAAGGAATAGCCAGTCATGGGCAAAATTATCGGTATTGACCTGGGTACAACCAACTCCTGCGTGGCCGTAATCGAAGGCGGCAACCCGAAAGTAATCGAGAACGCCGAAGGCGCACGTACTACCCCTTCCATCATTGCTTACATGGAAGACGGCGAGATTCTGGTAGGTGCACCGGCCAAGCGTCAGGCCGTGACCAACCCGAAAAACACCCTGTACGCGGTGAAGCGCCTGATTGGCCATCGTTTTGAAGACAAAGAAGTACAAAAAGACATCGACATGATGCCTTTCGAGATCATGCGCGCCAAAAACGGCGATGCCTGGGTGAAAGTACGCGATCAGGAACTGGCCCCGCCGCAGATCTCCGCAGAAGTACTGCGCAAGATGAAAAAGGCCGCCGAAGACTACCTGGGCGAAGAAGTGACCGAAGCCGTGATTACCGTACCGGCTTACTTCAACGACAGCCAGCGTCAGGCCACCAAAGATGCAGGCCGTATTGCCGGCCTGGACGTAAAACGCATCATCAACGAACCGACCGCTGCAGCCCTGGCTTTTGGCCTGGCCAAGCAAGAAGGTGACCGCAAGATTGCCGTATACGATCTGGGCGGCGGTACCTTCGATATCTCCATCATTGAAATCGCCGACGTAGACGGCGAGCACCAGTTCGAAGTACTGGCCACCAACGGTGACACCTTCCTGGGCGGCGAAGACTTCGACCAGCGCGTGATCGACTACATCGTTACCGAGTTCAAGAAAGAGCAAGGCGTTGACCTGAAGAACGACGTAATGGCCCTGCAGCGCCTGAAAGAAGCCGCTGAAAAAGCCAAGATCGAGCTGTCGTCCGCGACCCAGACCGAAGTGAACCTGCCGTACATCACCATGGACGCCACCGGCCCGAAACACCTGGCGATGAAAATCACCCGCGCCAAGTTCGAAAGCCTGGTAGAAGACCTGGTACAGCGCTCCATCGAGCCGTGCAAGGTAGCGCTGAAAGACGCTGGCGTATCGCTGGCTGACATCACCGACGTGATTCTGGTGGGTGGTCAGACCCGTATGCCGAAAGTACAGGAAGCCGTAAAAGCGTTCTTCGGTAAAGAACCACGCCGCGACGTGAACCCGGACGAAGCCGTAGCCGTAGGCGCCGCCATCCAGGGCTCCGTACTGTCGGGCGACCGTAAAGACGTACTGCTGCTGGACGTGACCCCGCTGTCGCTGGGTATCGAAACCATGGGCGGCATCCTGACCAAGCTGATCCAGAAGAACACCACCATCCCGACCAAAGCGTCGCAAGTGTTCTCCACTGCTGCCGACAACCAGACCGCGGTAACCATCCACGTGCTGCAAGGCGAGCGTGAAAAAGCCGCGGCCAACAAGTCGCTGGGCCAGTTCAACCTGGGTGACATTCCGCCGGCACCGCGTGGCGTACCGCAGATCGAAGTGGAATTCAACATCGACGCCAACGGCATCCTGCACGTGTCTGCCAAAGACAAGGCAACCGGCAAGCAAGCCAACATCACCATCCAGGCTTCGTCCGGCCTGTCCGAAGACGAAATCCAGCAAATGGTGCGTGACGCCGAGCTGAACGCCGAAGAAGACAAGAAACTGTCCGAACTGGTACAGGCTCGCAACCAAGGTGAAGGCCTGATCCACAGCGTGAAAAAATCGCTGACCGAGTACGGCGACAAGATCTCTGCTGACGAAAAAGCCGCTATCGAAGCTGCGCTGAAAGAAGCCGAAGAAGTGATTGGCGGCGACGACAAGGAAGCCATCGACGCCAAGGTTCAGGCGCTGATGACTGCCTCGCACAAACTGGCCGAGCACATGTACGCCGACAAAGGTGCCGAAGGCGCCACTGCCGAGCCACAGGCTGACGGCAAGAAAGACGACGGCAACGTGGTTGACGCCGAATTCGAAGAAGTGAAGAAGTAAGCTTCTGCGATAACGGCAAGGCACAGGCCCTTTCGGGGGCGCTGTGCCTTTTCCATGATATGCGGCCAACCCTGAAGGTTGGCGCGAGGTGAGACAGCATGGCGAAGAAGGATTTCTACGAGGTACTGGGCGTCAATCGCGATGCGTCGGACGACGACATCAAGAAGGCCTATCGCAAGCTGGCGATGAAGTACCACCCGGACCGTAACCCGGACAGCAAAGAAGCAGAAGACAAGTTCAAGGAAGGCAAAGAAGCCTACGAGATCTTGTCCGACCCGCAAAAGCGCGCCGCCTACGACCAGTACGGCCACGCCGGGGTCGACCCGCAAGCCGGCATGGGTGGCGGCGGCCAGGGCTTTGGCGGCTTTGATTTCGGCGATATTTTCAGCGATATCTTTGGTGGCGGCGGTGGTGGCCGTGGCGGGCGCAGCAATGTGTACCGTGGCTCCGACCTGCGCTACAACATGGAAATCACGCTGGAAGAAGCCGCGCGTGGTTGCGAGAAGCAGATCCGCATTCCGTCGCATGAAAGCTGCGACGTGTGCCACGGCAGCGGTGCCAAACCGGGTACCCAGCCCAAGACCTGCACCACCTGTGGTGGCCACGGTCAGGTGCGCATGAGCCAGGGTTTCTTCTCCATCCAGCAAACCTGCCCTACCTGCCACGGCAGCGGCAAGCAGATTACCGACCCGTGCCACAAGTGCCACGGCGCCGGCCAGGTGAAGACCCACAAGACGCTGAACGTGAAGATCCCTGCTGGTGTGGATGAGGGTGACCGCATCCGCCTGTCCGGTGAAGGCGAACCGGGGCAGAACGGCGGCCCGTCCGGCGACTTGTTCGTAGTGGTGCACGTCAAGAAGCACAGCGTATTCGAGCGCGACGGCAAAGACCTGCACTGCGAAATGCCGATCAGCTTTACCGTGGCGGCATTGGGTGGCGAGGTGGAAATCCCGACGCTGGACGGCATGGTGAAAGTGAAGATTGCCGCCGAAACGCAAAGCGGCCGCGTTTACCGCGTGCGTGGCAAGGGCGTGAAGTCGGTGCGTGGCGCCGACGTTGGCGACTTGATGTGCCACGTAGTGGTAGAAACGCCGGTGAACCTGACCGAGCGCCAGCGCGAGCTGTTGCGTGAATTCGAGGCGATCAGCCAGGGCGATGTGGCGACCCACACCCCGCGCGCCAAGTCCTTTGTGGACAAACTGAAGGATTTCTTCGGTTAAGCTTATCGAAATATTGTTGTAGCCAGGACGCACCGCCAGGGTTTACCCGCGGTGCGTTTTTTTATTTTCCGGCAATCATCGTGCGCGTAGCGGCGATTGTCTGACAAATAATGGTTAATGTATCCAGGCGTCTAGCTCTACAGGTTTTGTTTCAGTATGGTTGCGGCTTCGCAAAGCAGGCAACAACGACCTGCGCGATGCGGTGGCCCCGACCAGGCTACCGGCTTTGTGGGAAAGCAAATACCTGACATAAAGGAGCAAACATGCAGGAGTTAGTCGATTTTCTGAACGGCTGGATCTGGAGCAAAGGCCTGATTTTCCTTTGCCTCGGCGTTGGCCTGTATTTCTCTATCCGTAGCCGTTTCGCGCAAGTACGCCACTTTGGCGAAATGATTCGCCTGATGTTTGACGGCAAGAGCGACAGCAGTGGCGTATCGTCGTTCCAGGCGCTGGCGATGACGCTGGCTGGCCGTGTGGGTACCGGCAACATCGCCGGTGTGGCCACGGCCATCACCTTTGGTGGCCCCGGCGCCATTTTCTGGATGTGGATGGTAGCCTTCCTGGGTGCCAGCTCGGCGTTTGTCGAATCCACCCTCGGCCAGATCTACAAAGAGAAGATCAACGGCGAGTACCGTGGCGGCCCGGCTTTCTACATTGAAAAAGGCCTGGGTATGAAGCCGTTTGCCATCGTGTTTGCGATTGCAACCATCTTTGCCTGCGGCGTGCTGCTGCCGGGTACCCAGTCCAACTCCATCGGTGCCGGCCTGGAAAAGGCCTTGGGTATTGACCCTAACGTGACCGCTGCCATCCTGGCGCTGATGCTGGGCTTCATCATCTTTGGCGGCGTGAAGCGTATCGCCAAGTTTGCCGAGATCGTGGTGCCGTTCATGGCGCTGGCCTACATCATTGTGGCTTGCGTGATCGTGGCGCTGCACATCGACCAGCTGCCACATGTGCTGAGCCTGATTTTCAAGAGCGCCTTCGGCATGGATGCCGGCTTTGGTGCCATCCTGGGTCTGGCGATCCAGTGGGGCGTGAAGCGCGGTGTGTACTCTAACGAAGCTGGCCAGGGTACCGGCCCGCACGCTTCGTCTGCCGCCGCGGTATCGCACCCGGCCAAGCAGGGTCTGGTACAGGCCTTCTCGGTGTACGTTGACACCCTGTTCGTATGTTCTGCCACCGCCTTCATGCTGCTGATCACCGGCCAGTACAATGTACAGGGCCCGGATGGCCAAGCCATGTTTACCGGTATTGCCGGTGTGGCAGCAGGCCCGGGCTATGTGCAGACCGCGATGGAAAACATCATGCCGGGTTTTGGTAGCGTGTTTGTGGCGGTGGCCCTGTTCTTCTTTGCCTTTACCACCATCATTGCTTACTACTACATCGCTGAAACCAACATCGCCTACCTGAACCGCAAGGTAAACCGCCCTTGGCTGACCCTGGTGCTGAAGATCGGCATCATGGCTACCGTGGTGTACGGCACCGTGAAAACGGCTGACCTGGCCTGGGGCCTGGGTGATATTGGTGTGGGCATGATGGCGTGGATGAACATTGCCGCCATCCTGTTGCTGCAGAAGCCGGCCTTCATTGCGCTGCGCGATTACGAAGCACAAAAAGCACAAGGTCTGGACCCGGTGTTCCATCCAGAGAAGTTGGGCATCAAGAACGCCGACTACTGGACCGGCCACCGCGCGGAAGACAACCTGGAAGCCGAGCGCCAGCATGGCGGCCAACCGGTATACGACAAGGTCTGATATCCTTCGACTTACCAATCAAACTTGACACGCTGGGGCTACCCCGGCGTTTTTCATTGTGGACACACCATGAATCTGCTGCACGAAACCTGGTTCTGGGTACTGATCATCGTTGCCCCGGTGGGCACCGTTATCGCCACGCTGGCGCGCATGTCGAAAAAAAGTGGCGACGGCAAGCTGCCGCCTGGCGTCATCCCCGGTACCTACGCGCCTTCCAGCAAGGATGGCAGCGCCTATCGCCGCCCTGGTGACACGGCCCCCAACGCAGAAGACACGCCCCCCGAACAGCGCTAGGCACAGGGTTGGCCGCATGGCGGCCAACTTGTTTTGCCGCAAATCTTATTGAACTAGTGCTGTCTGCGCGGTCTGAGCTTTGCTATCTTCATGCCCGTTCTCACTACACCTGCCGAGAGATACCCATGTTTGCCAACCGTTACTTTCCTGCTACCCGCCTGCGCCGCATGCGCCGCGATGACTTTTCCCGCCGCCTGATGCGTGAAAACGTGCTGACCACCAACGACCTGATCTACCCGGTATTCGTGCTGGAAGGCGAGGGGCGTGAGGAAGAAGTGGCCTCCATGCCCGGGGTCAAGCGCCAGAGCCTAGACAAACTGCTGGACACGGCGGCCGAAGCGGTGGCGCTGGGTATTCCGATGCTGTCCATCTTCCCGGTGATCGAAACCGGCAAGGACAACTCCGGCGAGGAAGCCTACAACCCCGACGGCCTGGTACCCACCGTGGTGCGTGCGCTGAAAGCCCGCTTCCCGCAGCTGGGCATCATGACCGACCTGGCGCTGGACCCGTACACCGTACACGGCCAGGATGGTTTGCTGGACGATAGCGGCTACGTGCTGAACGACGAAACCACCGAAATCCTGGTGCAGCAGGCCTTGTGCCACGCCGCCGCCGGTGCCGACGTGCTGGGCCCGTCCGACATGATGGACGGCCGCATCGGTGCCATCCGCAGCGCGCTGGAAGACGAAGGCTTTATCCACACCAAGATTCTGGCTTACAGCGCCAAGTACGCGTCTGCCTTCTATGGTCCGTTCCGCGACGCAGTCGGCTCTGCGGCCAACCTGGGTAATGCCGACAAGTACACCTATCAGATGGACCCGGCCAACCTGGACGAGGCGCTGTACGAAGTGGCGATGGATCTGGAAGAAGGCGCCGACATGGTGATGATCAAGCCGGGCATGCCTTACCTGGACGTGATCCGCCGCATCAAGGACACCTTCAAGGTACCTACCTACGCCTATCAGGTGTCCGGCGAGTACGCCATGCTGAAGGCGGCAGTGCAAAACGGCTGGCTGAATGAGGAAAAGTGCATGATGGAAAGCCTGCTGGCGTTCAAGCGCGCCGGCGCTGACGGCATCCTGACCTATTACGCACTGGACGCGGCACGGGTAATCCGCCGCGGCTAGACCCACGCCCTGATCTGCCTGCAATGCGGCCAACCCTGGCCGCATTTTTTTATGGCTGACGTGCCGGCTTGGCCACAAACATCACGCACGGGCGGCCGGTCGCTTCCTGTACATCCAGCACGGGCGAGCGTTTGCTCTTGATCTGCATGGCGCGACAGCCGTAGGGAAAGCGCGCATCGTGGGTAATGTAGTAGTGCTGGCAGTGGCGGCACTGCGGGGTGGTGGCGGGCTGGCTCACGGTGGAACGGGCGGGGCTGTCGATGGCCGGCTATTGTCGCACGGCACGGTAACACTCACCCCCGGAAAATCACGCGAAACTGTCCCTGATAATGTGGCGGGCAGGGGTCTAGAATGGTGACAGAAACATTGCAGCCGTGCCGTTGTAAGGCAGCTGCCACACCACAGGGATAGCCCATGAACCATACCTACCTCGCCCATCTGCAAGCCACGCTGGCGCACATCCGTGCTGACGGTTTTGAAAAACCCGAGCGCGTGATTGCCACCCCGCAACGCGCCGGCATCACCCTGAGCGGTGGCCGCGACGTGCTGAACTTCTGCGCCAACAACTACCTGGGCCTGGCCGACGACGCGCGCCTGATCGCAGCGGCCAAGCAGGGCCTGGACGACTACGGTTACGGCTGTGCCTCGGTACGCTTCATCTGCGGTACCCAGCAGGTACACAAAGACCTGGAAGCGGCGATTTCCGGCTTTCTGGGCACCGACGATACCATTTTGTATTCCAGCTGCTTCGACGCTAACGGCGGCGTATTCGAAACCCTGCTCACCGAAGAAGACGCGGTGATCTCGGACGAGCTGAACCACGCCTCTATCATCGACGGCGTGCGTCTGTGCAAGGCCAAGCGCTTCCGTTACAAGAATAACGACATGGCCGACCTGGAAGCCCAGCTGCAAGCCGCCGACGCCGCTGGCGCGCGCTTCAAGCTGGTGGTGACCGACGGCGTGTTCTCCATGGACGGCATCATCGCCGACCTGAAAACCCTGTGCGACGTGGCCGAGCGCTACGGTGCCATCGTGATGGTGGACGACTCGCACGCGGTAGGTTTTATCGGTGACAGCGGTGCCGGCACCCCCGAGCTGTGCGGCGTGGCCGACCGTGTGGATATCTACACCGGTACGCTGGGCAAGGCCCTGGGCGGCGCATCGGGCGGTTATGTGTCGGCCCGCCAGCCTATCGTAGACCTGCTGCGCCAGCGCTCGCGCCCTTATCTGTTTTCCAACACCCTGGCGCCGGCCATTACCGCTGCCAGCCTGAAAGTGCTGCAGATTCTGCAAACCGAAGAAGGCGACACGCTGCGCGCCCAGCTCAAACGCAATGCCGATTACTTCCGCCGCGCCATGAGCGAGGCTGGCTTTACCCTGGTGCCGGGCCAGCACCCTATCATTCCGGTGATGCTGGGCGATGCCAAGCTGGCGGGCGATATGGCCGCGGCCCTGCTGGACGAAGGCGTGTTTGTCACCGGTTTCTCCTACCCGGTGGTGCCCAAGGGCAAGGCGCGCATCCGTACCCAGATGTCTGCCGGCCACACGCTGGAGCAGGTGCAGCACACCGTCGCCGCCTTCATCAAGGTTGGCCGCACACTGGGCGTGATTTGATTATTGATTGGCCACAAACTCCACGAAAGGACACGAACGCCTAGCTACTGCCCCCCTGCAAGCACAAACAAAGCCTGCCATTCTGCGCAAAGCGTATGACAAAGCGGCAGTAAGTGTTTTTCGTGGGGTTCGTGGCCAGGGGTTTGCCGGAGCTTGTGGCGACCTGAAGAGATACTGACATGAAAGCACTTGCCAAACTGCAGGCCGCCCCCGGCCTGAGCATGACCGACGTACCAATGCCGGCAGTGGGCCATAACGACCTGCTGATCAAGATCACCAAAACCGCCATTTGCGGTACCGACATCCATATCTGGAACTGGGACGACTGGGCACAAAAAACCATCCCGGTGCCGATGCACGTAGGCCACGAGTACGTGGGCGTGGTGGCCGGCATGGGCTCGGAGGTGCAGGGCTTCACCATTGGCCAGCGCGTATCCGGCGAAGGCCACATCACCTGCGGCTACTGCCGTAACTGCCGCGCCGGCCGCCGTCATCTGTGCCGCAATACCACCGGTGTGGGCGTGAACCGCGAAGGCGCGTTTGCCGAATACCTGGTGATTCCGGCGTTCAACGCCTTCCCGATTCCGGACGACATTTCCGACGACCTGGCGTCCATCTTCGACCCGTTCGGCAACGCCGTGCACACCGCATTGAGCTTCAATCTGGTGGGCGAGGACGTGCTGATTACCGGCGCCGGCCCCATCGGCATTATGGCGGTGGCCATCGCCAAGCACGTCGGTGCACGCCATGTGGTGATTACCGACGTGAACGACTACCGTCTGGAGTTGGCGCGCAAAATGGGCGCCACCCGCGCTGTGAACGTTGGCCGCGAAGACCTGAAAGCCGTGATGCAGGAGCTGCACATGACCGAAGGCTTCGACGTGGGTCTGGAAATGTCCGGCAACCCGCACGCTTTCCGCCAGATGCTGGACGTGATGAACCACGGCGGCAAGGTGGCGCTGCTGGGTATCCCGCCGGCCAACACCGCCATCGACTGGAACCAGGTCATCTTCAAGGGCCTGGAAATCAAGGGCATCTACGGCCGCGAGATGTTCGAAACCTGGTACAAGATGGTGGCGCTGATCCAGTCCGGGCTGGATATCACCCCGATTGTGACCCACCATTTCAAGGTGGACGACTTCGAGGCCGGCTTTGCCGCCATGCTGTCCGGCCAGAGCGGCAAGGTGATTCTGGACTGGCAGTAAGCCTTGGCACGACGTGTCGTGCATGCCTTGTCAAACCCGGCTGCGGCCGGGTTTTGTTTTGCCGGCATGCTGCGGCCAACCTTCTGCCCGCCAGCGGCAGGGCGGGCGCTCGAACGCCTGCCAGCCATGCTAGAATCGCGTGAGATCACACAAGAATTCAGGGATAAAGCGATGTCTGGCAATAGCATGGGTTTGCTGTTTACTGTTACCTCTTTTGGCGAGAGCCACGGCCCGGGAATCGGCTGCATTGTGGATGGTTGCCCGCCGGGGCTGGCGCTGACCGAAGCCGATATCCAGCTGGAACTGGACCGCCGCAAACCGGGTACCAGCCGCCACGTGACCCAGCGCCGCGAGCCGGACGCTGTCGAGATCCTGTCCGGCGTGTACGAGGGCAAAACCACCGGCACGCCCATCGCCTTGCTTATCCGCAACACCGACCAGCGCAGCAAAGACTACGGCAATATCGCCGACACCTTCCGCCCCGGCCACGCCGACTACACCTACTGGCACAAGTACGGCATCCGCGACCCGCGTGGCGGTGGCCGCTCCTCGGCCCGTGAAACCGCCGTGCGCGTGGCCGCTGGTGCCATCGCCAAGAAATGGCTGAGCGAGCAGTTTGGCATCGTTATCCGCGGCCACATGACGCAGATCGGCGATGTCGCCATCCCGTTCAAGAGCTGGGATCTGGTAGACACCAACCCCTTCTTTGCTGCCGACGACAGCGTGGTGCCACAGCTGGAAAGCTATATGGACAGCATCCGCAAGAGTCTGGACTCGGTCGGCGCCCGACTGCGCGTGGTGGCCGATAATGTGCCGGTAGGCTGGGGCGAGCCGGTATACGACCGCCTCGATGCCGATATCGCCTACGCCATGATGAACATCAACGCGGTGAAAGGCGTGGAAATCGGCGCCGGTTTTGGCTGCGTTACCCAGCGCGGCAGCGAGCACGGCGACGAGCTCACCCCCGAAGGCTTTGCCAGCAACCACGCGGGCGGCATTCTGGGTGGCATCTCTACCGGCCAGCAGATCGAAGTCTCCATGGCCATCAAGCCGACCTCGTCCATTGCCCAGCCGCGCCGCAGCATCAACAAGGCCGGTGAAGCCATCATGGTAGAAACCCATGGCCGCCACGACCCGTGCGTGGGCATTCGCGCTACCCCTATTGCCGAGGCCATGCTGGCACTGGTGCTGATCGACCATGCGCTGCGCCACCGTGCTCAGTGCGGTGACGTGCGCGTGGATACGCCGCGCATCCCCGGCAGCATCGGCTAAATTGACATTAACCTATCGCACCATGATGGACGCCTGACCATGTTCAAAAACCTGTTTGACAAGCTGTCCCGCAAAGAAGACACAGCGCCCGCGGCCAACGAGCCCGGCGCGGTGCCGGGGGCAGGCAAGGCGCAGCCAGCCAGCCAGGCTGATACTGGCCCGGCACCGGTGCTGCCGCATACCCTGGGCTTTGTCACGCACCAGCCGCTGCACGATATGCAGCTGCGCGTGGTGGCCTACGAGTTCATGGTGCGTGATGCGGTGAAGCGCCGCGAATCCAGCGCCAGCCAGTGGTCGCAGTTCGACCGGCTGATGATCAGCACGCTCATCAATATGGACGTGTTCCGCCTGCTGGCTTTCCGCCGTGCGCTGGTGCATATCTCTACCATTTCCCTGGGCGACCCGGCGCTGGAAGGCTTTCCTGCCGAGCGGGTGATTTTTGTGCTGAACCCGGCCATGGACGAACCGGTAACTGCTGACACCATCAGCAAGATCGACGCGCATCGCGCGGCTGGCCGCCGTTTTGCCATCGAGCCGGCGCTGTTCGGCCATAGCGTGCTGCCGCCACCGCTGCAGGACGAGATGCTGTCGCGCATGGACATGATGATCATGGACTTTGCCGCCCCCGCCGACGAAGTGCTGGCGCCTTTTATGGACCAGCTGCCGGGCAAGTACCCGGCGGCGCGCTGGTACGCGCGCAATATCGGCTCGGCAGAAGAGTTTGACGTGTGCGTGAAAACGCCGGGTGCAGCCAAGCGCTTTGCGCTGTACCAGGGTAGCTTCCTGACCAACTTCCACCCGGTGCCCAACGCCAAGGCCGATGCCAGCCAGATGCGCGTGCTGGAAATCATGCGTCTCTTGCGCGCCGGTGCCGAAAGCCGCGACATCGACGCCCAGTTCAAGCTGGACTCGGTGCTGCTGTTCAAGCTGCTGCGCTTTATTAACTCGCCGATGAATGGCCTGTCGCGCAAGGTCATGACGATCGAAGAGTCGCTGATGCTGCTGGGGCGCGAGTCGCTGTTCAAATGGCTGACCATGCTGCTGTTTACCTCGCGCAAGAGCGAGGATGGCCGCTCGCTCGCACTGCTGGAGCGCTCGCTGTTCCGCGCGCGCTTTATGGAAGCGTTGGGGCAAAAGGGCGGCAACCACAAGCTGGAGTGCGAGCACCTGTTCCTGACCGGCATGTTCTCGCTGCTGGATTCGCTGATGCAGGTCGAGCTCACCGATGCGCTGTCGCCGCTGGAGCTGCCGCCTACCGTGATTGATGCGCTGCTCAATCAGCATGGCCTGTTTGCCCCGTACCTGGCCCTGGCGATTTCTGCCGAGCAGGACAACCACGAGCGCATGACCACGCTGGCGCGCATGCTCAAGCTGGACGCCGAAGATGTAAACCGTATCCACCTGGATGCCATGGTCTGGGCGCAGGAAATCCTGGGGCAAAACGCAGACTGAGTCTGCCGCGTCATCCCGTGACAGCAAACACCGCCATGTGCGGTGTTTTTTCATATTGGCCGCAGGCGGCGGCTTTGCTCGGAATATTTGAAAGGCCTCGGCAGTTTTTTAATCTTTTATCAGCATGGCCATGTTTGTATATTGTCGCTATCAGCAATCAAGCAAGGAGTCAGTGATGAGCAAGGCATTCCAATCCCGCCAGGTAGAGCGTCTGGTACAGGGCAGCGATACGTCCGATGGCGCAGGTGTAAAGCTCAAGCGCGTGCTCACGCAAGACCTTCAGCGTCGGCTGGATCCTTTCCTGATGCTGGACGAATTCCGCTCCGACAACCCGGGCGACTACATTGCCGGGTTCCCGCCGCATCCGCATCGCGGCTTCGAAACCGTTACCTATATGCTGGCTGGTCGTATGCGTCACCGTGACAGCGGCGGCAATGAAGGCCTGCTCGGGCCTGGTGGCGTGCAATGGATGACAGCCGGGCGCGGGGTGATCCATTCCGAAATGCCGGAGCAGGAAGAAGGTCTGATGCACGGCTTTCAGCTGTGGATCAACCTGCCTGGCGCACGCAAGATGATCCCGGCCGCTTATCAGGATATCCCTGCGGCCAACATTCCGCTGTTGCAGCTCGACAATGATATTAGCGTCAAGGTCATCGCCGGCCACTATGGCCAGCAAGCCGGTAGCATCCAGCAGCCCGATACCCAGCCGCTGTATCTGGATGTCAGCCTGCCAGCCGGGCAGCAGCTGGATGTCGCCATCGAGCCTGGCCACAATGCCTTTATCTATGTCTACCAGGGCAAGCTGGATGTAGTTGGCCGCACGGTGCCTACCGGTCATATGGCCATTCTGTCGGCACAGGGGGAGGGCGTGTCATTAGCCACGGCCGAGGGCGCGCGCGTGCTGGTGCTATCCGGCCAGCCGCTGAATGAAAGCATCGCCCAGTATGGCCCCTTCGTGATGAATACCCGCTCCGAGCTGGAGCAGGCCTTTGCCGACTACCAGCAAGGGCGTCTGGCCTGAGGAGTACACCATGTCCGACATCGTTCGCCGTATCCAGCCGGTCAGCAAAGACATCGGCTTTGTCGTGCGCCGCCTGTTGCCCGTAATGGGTACCCGCAGCATCGGCCCCTTCGTGTTTCTGGATCACATGGGGCCAGCGCAGTTTGCCGCCGAAGGTACGGCTGGCGATGTGCGCCAGCATCCGCATATCGGTCTGGCCACGGTGACCTACCTGCGTCAGGGCGAGATGATGCATCGCGACAGCCTGGGTACCGTACAGCGCATCACCCCCGGCGACATTAACCTCATGGTGGCCGGGCGCGGTATCGTGCACTCCGAGCGTGTACCCGCAGACATACGCCAGGCCGGCCAGGCGATAGAAGGCCTGCAAATGTGGCTGGCGCTGCCGCAAGCCGATGAAGCCTGCGAACCAGCGTTCCACCACTACGCGGCCAGCACACTGCCAGCCTGGCAAGACGGTGGTGCCCGCTTGCAGCTGCTGATAGGCGATGCGGCCAACCATCAGTCGCCGGTACGTACCTTTGTCCCCACGCTGTATCTGTCCTGGCAGTTGGCCGCAGGTGCCAGCCTCACCCTGCCGGCGCATGTGGCTGAGCGTGGCTTATACCTGTTTGATGGCAGCGTGCAGATAGGGGATGAAACCATCCAGGCTGGAGAGCTGGTGGTGTTGGGCGAACAGGCCAGCGAAGTCAGTACTTCGGCCGGTGCTAGTGGTGTACTGTTCGGTGGCGCAGCGCTGGACGGCCCGCGTTATCTGGACTGGAACTTCGTGGCCAGCGATCGCAACAGGCTGCAGCAGGCGCGTGACGACTGGGCAAATGGCAGTTTTGCCATGGTAAATGGCGAAAGCGAGTTTATTCCGCTGCCCTGATACACCATATCGTGTAGCGCTTTGCACCAAGTTGGCCGCCTGCGGCCAACTTTTTTGCTTTTCAGTGCCGTTGCAAATCAACACCTTAAGCAAATGCTCGCAGTTTATTGCTAGCAAAGTGTTGACGCCCTTTGGCTGTCTGGGTATAGTTCGCCTCC